>CAYWWY010000004.1:19149-22637 GCA_964462525.1 uncultured Thermotogaceae bacterium | reverse complement strand
CCATCTTGTCCAGGTATGCCGTATGCGAGGATTTCTGCTTGATCACTTGCAGGTGGGCCTCCATAAGCAACAGTAACAGTAACTGCATAGATGATCGCTTCTTTCCCCGTTTCACTGACCGTCAAGGTGAAGGATTTCGTGCCACCACCCGCAACGATATCTGATGTATTGACTGTGAAGGTCGGACTGGTCGTCATTTGTCCTGCCTGCGTAACCGCACCGGCGTGTGTTCCACCTACAACGACCTGTTGCGCGGTTGTTTTCGTTCCTGTGATAACGACTGAACTCGTACCATTCACTACATGGACCATCACCGTCATAAATGCCTGATCGGTATGGATGGTATTGGATGCATTCTCTTCAGGTGTCGTCAGTTCAAAGACCATATTTGCTGTTGGATCGGCTGGCGCTGCCACATTGACAGTGACCGTATACACAATATCTGCTTTTCCTGCTTCGCTGACTGTCAAGGAGAAGGTTTTGGTGCCACCTGCAACGGCTATATCCGCAGTAGCGACAGTGTGGGTCGGGCCTATAGCCGTTCCACCTGATGTTACATTGGCGGCATTGGTTCCACCGACAACCACAGTTTGTGCAGCAGTTTTCGTGGCTGTGATGACGACTGAGTTCGTTCCATTTGCCACTTGCACGGTCACTGTTTTGGGAGGAATCTGTTGAGCGACGAGGAAATTGTGTACATCTTGTGTAGGGAAA
Source organism: uncultured Thermotogaceae bacterium (assembly GCA_964462525.1). Taxonomy (GTDB): domain Bacteria; phylum Thermotogota; class Thermotogae; order MWEM01; family MWEM01; genus CAYWWY01. The sequence continues at coordinate 21,923 of CAYWWY010000004.1, read as the reverse complement.
GTTAAGACAAAAGTCATGTTATCCGTCGGTTCTGGAAGGTCTCCCACAATCGTTCGGGCAATCCGAAATCCTCCGAAACTTCCGGTCGTAAACGGCGCGTTGTATGACCAGTAGGCGATTCGAGAGGTAAGTGTTCCATGTCCCCAACCTCCGCTTCTCCAGACGCGCCTGTCTCCATCTGTGGGACCTATCGGGTTGTTTTTGTTGCCTTCAGTATAGGCTTCATACCAATCATGACACCATTCCGAAACGTTGCCGCTCATGTCGAAAAGCCCCAATTGATTGGGTTTTTTTAGGCCTATGGGAAATGGCCCGTAGGTTTGATCGAAGGGGGGATCATAATAGCCGTACCATGCCACTTCTTGCGGATCATTGCTTCCGGAAAACAAGAATCTCGGATCGGATGCCATATGCCCACCGGAAGCGGCATACTCCCATTCCGCGCTTGTAAGCAGACGAAATCCTTCAACAATTGTAATGTCTGTGGTTATCTCTCCTTGGGAGTCCAAGAGGTTGCCTTCCTCATCATACGCCTTGGGAAGGCCATGATCCTCGCTCAACCAGTTACAATACGCAATCGCATCCCACCAGCTCACGTTCACGACCGGGCGCATGCCTCTGCCCCACTGGCCATGGATATCTTGATTTGCGGGTTTGTCTCTCCCGGTTGCATCACAGAATCCATCATACTCTTCGTACGTAACGGGATACTTTCCTGTCCAAAAATCATAAGACAGCGTCACAAAATGGACTGGACGTGTATGAGTCCACAGGTCTCCTATTTCGTCGCCCCTGTCGAAAGAGCCATGGTTCACGCGAACCAATTGCCCTGGATTTACTGCGCCGTTGCTGGAGACAATTACTTTCCACCTTTTGGTTGTACCATCTTCGGCAGTGACCAGGTAGGTAATGGCTGTTCGGAAGTCGTTGGAGGTTGTGCCGCTTCTCTGTAATCTTCCTTCCACCGTTGCCCCCCTTGCGCCTTCGGACAAGGTGAAGGTGGCAACCAACGCGCCCAGGTTTGCTGTTGTTGGAACTGCTGCAAAGATGACCCCATCTGCTCCGATCGCGTCAGGGTGCAAGACTTCTTCATCGATTGTCATACTTGCCCCTGGAAAGGTAAAGGTAAGAAAGTCCGCGTCAGACCTTTGAAGAGCAGGGTCTTCTTCGGATTGCGGATTGAAAATGCTGTGGTCTGCCTGATTGACCACCTGGTTGGGAAAGGCTTCAAGATCAACCAAGGTTTCAGCGAGTGCATCAAGCGCAATGATATTTCCCGGATCGATCCGAAAATCATCTAGAGTGCATGCCAAAGGGTCACCTCCGGTAGAAACCAGAACCAACACATGACTGGAAGGTAAGGTATGAACGATGTCTCGTATGCCCCTCCGGTCCGATCCCCGCATGCTTCCCATATGCTGGAAGGAATAGAAGTACCACGTTCCATCTTGGTGATAGTACAACCCATCTCGATTGGAACTTCGTGTTTGGACCGAAAAAAATGGATTGGTGATGGGAGAAGGATCCAAATGAACCCGGTGGATATCGAGGGTTCTTCCAGATTTGTCTCGCACCACCACAGTGATGAACTTTTGATCGATTTCTGTCAAAAGCCGAGGAATATTGATGATGGGTTGGGCTTTAAACGTTATCAAGAGTTCTTCACCGGCTAAAAGATCCACTTTTTCCGCGGGTCCCTTAAGGAAAAGGGTGAGATCATATTCGGAAAAATCGAAGAAATGATCGATCCACTCTGCATCTACCGACGATGTAACCTGAGTCGATACCAAAATATGTTCTGGCATACATCCCAGAAGCAGGATGACAATGAATAGGATAATCCCTAAATGAATCAACCCCTTGTTCTTATGTTTGACCATAGGCACTCCCTCCTTTTCCTTAGGTTAATTTTTCACCACATCTACAAGATAGGATGCCCCAATCGGACTTTGGGCTTCATTCCAGGCAGTGATCTTCACTTGGTGGATACTGGAATCTGGTGTAAAATTCTCATCGATCACAACGGTCTTGTTTTGCGGAACCACATAGATCCACTCATCAAATCCCGCTTCGACATGGATATATCGCACAAGGCTTCCTCGTACGGTGACGGAAGCATCGGTGAAATCAAGGATCTGGAAAAACGCATCCACCTCGGCAACCCAAGGATCGGGAAGTTCAAAGGCATATACAGGCAAAATGGATAATTCAACGTCCTCTCCTATCTTCTCATTTTGGGGATCCCTTGCTTCCAAAACGATTTTGTGGGCATCGTTGGATGCGAAGAAATCAGCGATTTCCAAGCGGTTCCCTGTTACAGTAGCGGAAGATGGAAGTCCGGACTTGTTCCCTGGCATGGTGGAAAAATGAAGCGTGCTGACATTGGCTTCTGGCCTTGTATCGATTATTAAGATATAACTGTCGATACCCACGCTTTCATAGTTGATGTACACCTCGCCCTTTACGTACCAATCGTGCGTTTCTTCTGCAAAGTTCGCGACCAAGGTCACGTTTTCCGAAGGCATGGGGAATGAGTAGTTGGCCAGATCGCTGATCACGGTTCCGTTTCTTGTCCAATTAACAAATTGGTAACCTGAGCTTGGCGCGGCAGATATGGATACAAGGGCTCCCGCGGGATACGCCCCACCACCATCCACTGCTCCTCCCGCTGTCGGGATTCGATTCAGCGTCAGGATATGGGTAGCCGGAGGAATCATTTCAAAGTTCGCGACCAAGGTCACGTTTTCCGAAGGCATGGGGAATGAGTAGTTGGC
>CAYWWY010000004.1:0-19049 GCA_964462525.1 uncultured Thermotogaceae bacterium | reverse complement strand
CAGATCGCTGATCACGGTTCCGTTTCTTGTCCAGTTGAGAAATCGATAGCCTGAGTTTGGCGTAGCGGATATCGGTACTGACGTTCCTAAGGTATATTGCCCCGCGCCGCTTACGGCCCCCCCCGATGATGGGTTTCGATTCAGAGCCAGTGAATAAGTCTGGGGAGGAATCAGCTCAAAGTTTGCCACCAAGGTAACGTTTTGGGAAGGCATGGTGTATGTGTAGTTGGCTTGGGTGCTGATCACAACTGTGTTTCTGGTCCAGTTGACGAATTGGTAGCCAGGGCTGGGTGCGGCAGATATTGACACTGTTGTTCCCGCGGTATAGTGTCCTGCACCGCTCGCCGTCCCACCGCCTATTGGAATCCGATCGAGCGAGAGGATAAAGGTAGGGAGTTGGTCGATGAGCAATCGCGTAGGGTTGCTGGTTAACGTATGCCGAGGCTGGGAGCTGTCTCGAATCATGACCGAATACAAACCTGCGTCATTCGTTTGAACATTGTTCATAACCAGAGAACTGCTGGTCCGATCGGCAAGATCGATGCCGTTCTTTCTCCATTGGTATGAATATGGAGGCGTTCCGCCGCTTGTCTGTACCGAAAAAGCTGCGGTCCCCCCGACATCGACTTGTTGATCACTCGGGTGTTCGAGAATCTGGAAAGCCGCAACAACCAATATCGCGGCTGTGTTACTCTGAACGATCTGTTGAGGGTGCGAATGATCCAGAATTTCAACCCGATAGCTTCCCTGATCCTGTGGTCGAACAGGGATTCTCAAGAGTTCATGAGTATGTTGACCGGCAATGAGTTGGCCATTGTGATACCATCGGAAGGTATAGGGTTGCGTTCCACCAGATGCAAAAACGGTTAGCTGAAGGATCTCTCCTTCCCGTTTGTTCTGCGTCTGAGGATGCTGTTGAATAACAAGTTTGGATGAAACCGAAAGCTGCGCTTGCCGACTTTGTGCGGAAAGCGTTGGGACGGATTGATCTTGTACTTCGACGGTGTATACTCCTGCATCCTGCATCGTTATGTTGGGAATCAGCAACCGGGAATCCGCTGCTCCTTCGATCACTGCTCCGTCTTTTCTCCAGATGTATCGATAGGGCGGTCTCCCGCCCGAAGCTTCTACGGAAAAGGCAGCTGTATCTCCTTGAAAGAGCTGAAGGTCATGTGGATGGCGATCAATATCGATTTTTACTGGGCCCCCCGGGCGCAGTTTTCCCATGTTTGCCATTAACACATAAAAATCGTCCAATCCGATGATCCCATCTGGGTGAGGTGTATCGAGAATACTCATCCAGGGGTCTCCATGCAGATTGCTTGCAGGACCGATATCATACAGCGGATGATACAGATCTTCCCCCGTTATGGAGCCGTACCGTAGCTTGAAATGATCGAGGTTGATCTTGCTTACGATGCCCGTGTTGTCAAAATCGCCCAAAAGTTCCGGATGCTGAGAACCGACCGATCCAGAAGTCTTAGCCGAGGGTAATGTGCTGATTATCTGGGTTTGAATCTCCCGATAATTCATCCGCCTGCGGGGTATGGTCAGGAGGAGCGTGTGAGCATTAACCTGGCTTCCTGGATTGACAAGGGCTATCGCGGTCTTTCGAATCCCTCCTCCGTGATGATGAGAGACAATCGAAGCAAGAGACGGATTGATCTCAATAAGATAAGGGGATAGTTCATAAGGCAAGGAGATTTCAATAGCCAACAACTCGCTCCGCGCATAGACCTGGATGATGGACCCCTTAGGTATAAGGTACACATCCCCAACCATGATTCGCGTCGGTTGAGGAACTTCAAAACAGGAGACGCACCAAAAAACCAGTGTTATCAGAACGAGTAAAAAAAGAGCCTTCTTCATCATTCCCCTCCTTTTCCGGACAGGTGAAAGATTTTAGGTTCCTTTAAGACTGATGCAGTTATTCTTACCTTTATGGTACACGATTCGCAAGAAAAATGCAACCGGCTTCAAACCCTATTAGCCGCATCAGGAAATAGTTTTCTATGATGAGAAAAGAAAAACTCTGTCATCCGGACTAATCCTTCGATAGAGCGGTTCCATTGCTTGCGGGCTAGAGGGGATCTTCTCCCGATATAGCTTCATCGGCACAAACCCCAGATCCATGAATTTCGACACGGTTTTTGCGCCCGACTCGTGGTATAATACTCGAGGAAAAACCGATCAAGGAGGCGATCCTATGGAAAAGCTCGCCCGGATGTTTTTTGTATTCACACTCCTTTTTGCCGGGTTGTTTATCACCTTTTTTCTTCTGTACACCCGCCAAAGCAATGACATCAATCTCCTAAGAGTGGAACGGAATACAGCCCAACAGCAGCTCAATACAGCCAATGCCCAACTCCGACGGTTGGAGCTGTCCAACCAGGAATTGACCGCTCGGATCACTCAGCTCGAGGAGAAAGTGGCTACTCGCCCAACCCAACCAGAAACGATCGATCGGGATCTTGTTGAAGAGAATGAAAGGCTTAAGACGCTGATTGAGCAGGTTGAGGCGCAGTTGACAGCCAGCCAGCGCGAGATCGACCGATTGCGAACAGAAAACGGACAACCAACCGAACTCCGAACAGAACCAACGGAACGTGAGACCGATTTAGAACAGGAAGTCCAGCAGCTGAAATCCCTAATCCAAGATAAGGATTATGAAATTGCGCGATTGCAAGAGGAGGTCCAAGTCCTTTCAACCACGGAAGATGAACAACTGCGGGTTCTCCAAGATCGCGTAAGCCAGCTCCAGCAAAATATCCTTACCGCGCAGCGGGAAGTAGAGCGGTATCAGAACCAGCTAACAGCCCGGGAATCCGATATCGAACAGCTACACAAACAGCTGGATCTGGGCGCTGATACCGAAGTATTGCTGGCCGCTAAAGATCAAGAAATCCTAAAGCTTCACGGGTCCATCACAGAAATCCAAAGCGCTCTTCAAAAGGCGCAAAACCAGATCGAATCCTTGTCGCAGCAGTTGACTGAGAAAGACCGCGAGCTTCAAGCCTTGCATCAAAGGCTACAAGCCGAACGGAGCTTGGATCCCATCCCTGCTGGTCAGGAGGGGGCTATGCAATACAAGTATTTGATCTTGGGAGAAGACGCGCTTTTAGCAAACGAATATATAGACAGCGCTCGATTCTTCGCCCAAGCCCGATTGAACGACTTGCCTTTGGGTGACCTTGCAACGGTATACAAACGCAGGGCATCCGCCGCATACCTTCAGGCTGCGGCCATCCTTTACAACCAAGGGGCGCAAGCATATCGGGACGAACAGTATAATCAGGCAATCCCCGTTTTTTTGGAAGCGCTCGACTATGCATTGCCGAGCCAATCCAGTTACTTGGATCACATCCGGTACCATCTGGGATTGTCCTTCTATAACAGCAAGCGGCCAACAGACGCGCTGCCTTATCTGCATGCTGTGTATCAGAATACCGCGGGAACTTATCATACGCACGCTTTATACTACCTGACTCGAATAGCCTTTGAATCAAGGGACTATACGCAAGCAAGAAGGTATGCGGAAGCTCTGAAGGCACAAAACATGTATGTTGCCTATGCCAATAGTGTCCTGCAGGAAATATCCGCTCATCAAGGGCAGCCATAATGAATAAATTATTCGGCACGGACGGGATCCGGGGGTTGGCTGGAACGGAGCTCTCCGCAGAAATCGCTTTTCGGCTGGGGAATGCCCTTGCTCAAGAACCGGTGCCGGGTCGGAAAGAGGTGCATTTGCTTTTGGCAAAAGACACTCGGATTTCCTGCGATATGTTAGAATCAGCCGTTGCCTCTGGCGCTGCCGCAGGCGGAATGACTGTTCACCGTTGCGGCATCATGCCCACGCCGGCTTTGGCCTATGCCACGCGCGCTGAACAAGCTCTGGGGGTTATGATCTCTGCCTCGCACAACTCCTACGAATACAATGGACTCAAGGTGATCTCTCAAGGATACAAGCTCCCAGACCGAGATGAGGAGCGGATCGAAGAGATCATGCTGTCGGGCAACTTGATGATCCAGAAAGAGGATCAGATCGGACGGGTTCTTGACCACCCCAAAGCCCGGGGTGATTACCTCCAGTATCTCTATCGTTGGTTTGAAGATTTGCATCTTGGCGGCCTAAGGGTTGTATTTGATGCGGCCAATGGAGCATCGCATTCTGTTGCCTCGGAAGTGTTCCGGACCCTGGGGGCCAATGTGATTCCTATACACGATCAACCCAATGGATTGAACATCAATCTCCAATGCGGTTCTCAGCACCCAGAATCCCTCATCCAATTGGTCTTGGAAAACAAAGCTCAGATCGGAATCGCCCATGATGGGGATGCAGATCGGTGCATCCTCGTAGACCATACCGGAAATATCATCGACGGGGATGCCATTATCGCGATCTGCGCCTCCCATTACAAGAAACGGAACACGTTGTCCAAAGACACCATCGTTACAACGGTCATGAGCAATATGGGATTGGAAGTCTTTCTCAAAGAACAGGGGATTCGGATGGTTCGAACCCGCGTAGGCGACCGGTATGTCCTTGAAAAGATGAAAGAAACCGGGGCGATAATTGGCGGCGAACAGTCCGGTCATGTGATTTTTCTGGACAAAAGCACCACAGGTGATGGTCTGCTCACGGCTCTGACCATTCTCGAACATATGGTCGAGTCCGGGAAATCACTTCGAGACCTGGCTGCTCCGATCCCTCATTATCCGCAAGTCTTATACAATCTTCCAATCAAAGACAAAGACCTGCTCTTGGAATCCGAAGACCTGAAAGCGGTTGAAGAGAAGGTCAAAAAGACCTTGGGGGATCTGGGCCGAGTGTTGATCCGTCCTTCGGGCACGGAACCACTGGTCCGCATCATGCTTGAGGGCACGGACGCCGAGATGATTGAAGAATTGGCCCAACTCTTAATTCAAGAGGTGAAACGGATCGATGCCTAAACCTGATACCGCTCGCGCTCACGATTGCATAATCGTAAAAGGCGCGCGGGAGAATAATCTGAAAAACGTGGACCTATCCATCCCGCGAAATCGTTTTGTGGTGATTACCGGTCTTTCCGGCTCAGGGAAGTCCTCTCTAGCCTTTGATACCATCTATGCAGAAGGGCAACGTAGATACTTGGAATCTCTTTCATCCTATGCTCGGCAGTTTTTGGGCGATATGCGCAAGCCGGAAGTGGATTCCATCGAGGGGCTTTCTCCCGCGGTAGCCATCCACCAGAAAACGGTGAGCCACAATCCCCGCTCGACCGTTGGAACGGTCACAGAGATCTATGACTATCTCCGGTTGCTCTATGCGCATATTGGTCGCCCGCACTGTCCCAGTTGCGGGAAAGAGCTGGCCAAGATGTCGATCGACGAGATTGTGGACATCCTATTCCACGACCTGCCCCATGACGCAGGTGCCGTTATTTTGGCACCCATTGCACGAGAAAAAAGGGGTGAATACAAAAAAGAATTGCTGCATCTCCAGAAACGGGGGTATGCGCGAATTCGAATTGATGGCATTCTTTATAGTCTTGAGGAAGAAATCCAATTGGACAAAAACATTCGGCATACCATCCACCTAGTGGTGGATCGGATCCGGCTTCGGAACGATCGCGACCATATCCAGCGTTTGACTGATTCCTTGGAGTTGGCCTTGAAAGAAGGCAACGGGTTTGTCGAGATCGAGGAAAACGAAGGGACCTACCACCGAATCTTCAGCCAAGATTATGCGTGCGGTTCATGCGGAATCAGCGTTCCCGAGATCACACCCAAGATCTTTTCTTTCAACACACCGTACGGAGCCTGCCCGAAGTGTTCCGGTTTGGGATATACGATGGAAGTGGATCCCGCCTTGCTTGTGCAAGAACAGGTGAGCCTAGAAGAAGGCGCCTTTCCCATGTATCGAGAAGGATATATGTTCGATACGATCGCTCGGGTTGCCAAATTCTACGGAGGCCGTACCGATGTGCCCTATGAACGGCTTCCCAAAAAGGTTCAGAAAGCGTTGATGTATGGCACAGAAGACCGCATCAAACACCGGTTCGAATTTGAAAACGGGTTTTACGAAAGCTCCCGCCCTTTTGAAGGGATCTACAATAACATCTTGAGACGATATCGGGAGACCAATTCATCCGATGTGCGCGAGTGGATCGAAAGCCGATTCATGCAGTCCCAGATTTGCGACGCATGCAACGGAAACAAATTGCGTCCAGAAGCGTTGGGAGTTACGGTTTACGGGAAGAACATCTCCGAAATCACCAACCTATCGGTAGAGCAGATCCACCAACATCTGGAAACCCTCCCGCTCTCCCAAACAGAACAGCATGTAGTAGCTGAGGTTCAAAAGGAAATCCAAAGACGGTTGAAGTTCTTGATCGATGTCGGTCTCGAGTATTTGAGTCTTTCCCGGAGGGCCAACACCCTTTCCGGCGGAGAGTCCCAGCGGATCCGGCTTGCGACTCAAATCGGATCCCAACTTCAAGGGGTATTGTATGTTCTGGATGAACCAACCATTGGGCTGCACCAGCGCGACAACACGCGGCTGATCCAAACCTTGTTAGAGCTCCGGGACATCGGAAATACGGTATTGGTCGTCGAACATGACGAACAGCTCATTCTCAACGCCGATTATTTGGTCGATATGGGACCCGGCGGAGGAACCCAGGGGGGGAATGTTGTCTTTAGCGGAACCGTGGAAGAACTCCTCACCCATCCCGAGCAAGATTCCTACACCGCCTTGTACCTTCAACGAAAACGCAGAATCGAAATCGCCGACAAACAACGAACGATCCCCAAAGACCGAATTAAGATTCGGGGCGCAACCCACAACAACTTGAAAAGCATCGATGTGGAGATACCTCTGGGTTGTTTTGTCTGTGTGACCGGAGTTTCTGGATCCGGGAAGTCCTCTCTGATTAATGAGACCCTATATCCAATCTTGAAAAACCGGATCTACCGCACTCATAGTCCCGAGGGATCATGCAAAGATCTGATCGGGATCGAAGGCCTCGACAAAGTCATCGACCTGGATCAGTCTCCGATTGGCCGAACCCCCCGAAGCAATCCGGCAACCTACACAAAAGTCTTTGACCTGATTCGGGATCTTTTTGCCGCAACGCCCGAAGCGCGATCACGCGGGTACAAAAAAGGAAGATTCAGCTTCAATGTCCGGGGAGGGCGATGTGAATCATGTGAAGGTCAAGGCCAGGTCAAGATCGAGATGCATTTCCTTCCGGATGTATATGTGGAATGCGATGTGTGCCGGGGAAAACGGTTCAATCGAGAAACGCTGGAGGTTCGATACAAAGGAAAGACCATCTCCGAGGTTCTGGAAATGACTGTGGTGGAAGCGTTGGATTTTTTCGGTGCGATCACCAAAATTCAAGAAACCTTACAGCTTCTGGTGGACGTGGGATTAGGCTATGTCCGGCTGGGCCAACCTGCAACCACCCTATCCGGGGGAGAGGCGCAACGAATCAAAATTTCTTCGGAGCTAAGGAAGCGGGCAACAGGTAACACGCTCTACATATTGGATGAACCAACCACCGGACTCCACTTTGAAGATGTCCGAAAACTCCTCGAAGTGCTCAACCGTCTTGTGGATAAAGGGAATACCGTATTGGTCGTGGAACATAATTTGGACATCATTAAAAACGCTGACTGGATCATCGATCTAGGCCCCGAAGGGGGAGAGCGAGGCGGGTACCTGGTCTGCATGGGAACGCCCGAGGAAACCATGGCGCACTCGGATTCACACACAGGACGATATCTGCGCGAGCATCTTCACAACAACGGCTCCGAAATCCTCATGCCGACATCGATCCCATCATGACGATCCATGCATACCCTGTATGCAATCATAATACAGGAGGGGGAACATGAATTTTTTCGGAAAAAAAGAGCTCAAGATCATTGAGTTGTTTCAAGAACACCTGGATTGTGTAGAGCAAACGATTCTCAAGATGCTCGAACTCTTGCGGAGCGTTAAAGAAGGGGAAGACCGTGTTATCCCCTTAACGAACGAGGTCCGCGAACATGAGACACAGGCAGATGAAAAGCGAAGGGAAATGGAGGCCGAAATGTACCTGGGGGCCTTTCTGCCAAACTTTCGCGGAGATCTGCTGGGGATAGTCGAATCCATGGACAAGATCGCCAACCGCGCCGAAGATGTAGCGAATGTCATCGAACTCCAAAACCTGCATGTTCCTGACTTTCTCATTGAGGATGTAATTGAGCTCGCCGATCTTTCCTACCAGACCTTCCAAGCGGCCAAGCAGACAGCCATTCTCCTTTTCGAAGATCTCGACAAAGCCAACGAGACGATCATCCAGGTCGGGGAGATCGAGCACAAGAACGATGAAAAGGAACGCGATCTGGTTCGGAAGATCTTCAGTTCCAACCTGGAGCTCGCGCATAAACGCCAAATGAAAGAATTGGTCGAAAAGATTGCCAACATTGCCGATCGCTCGGAGAACGCCACGGACCGAATTCAGATCGTCATCTTCAAACGCAGGGTATAGGATGGATCAGATAACGACTGCCGAGGCTTTCGAGCGATTGCTGGAGATCATGCGCGCCTTGCGGGCACCCAAGGGATGCGTGTGGGACCGCCAGCAAACTCACGAAAGTCTCAAACCCTATGTGGTCGAGGAGGCCTATGAAGTTGTAGCCGCCATCGAGTCCAACGATACAGATCATTTTCGAGAGGAACTGGGCGACTTGCTGCTTCAGATTGTCTTCCACGCGCAAATTGCCGAAGAACACGCTGATTTCGGAATGAAGGAGATCCTTCAAGGCCTATCCGACAAGTTGGTTCGTAGGCACCCGCATGTCTTCGGCAACGCTTCGGGTTATTCCTATGGTCAATGGGAGCAGATCAAGGCGCAGGAAAAAGGGGATCATGCCGTCAGCCGAATCGGCAAGATCAACCATGCCCTTCCTGCCCTGAGCATGGCGCGGCGGATCCAAGAAAACGCGGCCGCCGTCGGATTTGACTGGGATCATACAGAACCGGTGATGGAAAAAGTTGATGAGGAGCTCCACGAAACAAAAAAGGCGATGGAAGAAGATGATCCCGAGCACTTGGAAGAAGAGATCGGCGATTTGCTTTTCGCGATCGTCAACCTCTGTCGGTTTCTTCATGTCGATCCGGAAAACGCCCTGAGAAAAGCCTCTCAGAAGTTTATGCGCCGATTTGCCCTTATGGAATCGATGCTTCAAACCGATGGTCTTGTCATGGAAGACCAAACCCTAGAAACATTGGATCTCTATTGGGAAAAGGCGAAACGCTGTGGATTATCAAATCAATGAAACCCTGAAGCCATCCGGCGACCAACCCGAGGCCATCGAACGATTGATCCGGTCCATTCGCAAAGGCAATCCGTTTCAGACCTTGCTTGGAGTCACCGGATCGGGAAAAACCTTCACCATGGCCCACACCATCGCCCAGCTGAATCGGCAAGCCCTTGTGCTTTCTCCGAATAAAACCCTTGCGGCCCAGCTTTATCGGGAATTCAAGGAGTTTTTTCCCGACAACAAGGTCGAGTTTTTCATCAGCTATTACGATTATTACCAACCCGAGGCCTATCTCCCCAAAAAAGACGTTTATATTGAAAAAGAAACGGAAATCAACGACATGATCCAACGAATGCGTCTTTCCGCCCTGACTTCTGTGATTACCCGGACGGATGTCATCGTTGTTTCCAGCGTATCATGCATCTACGCATCCGGAGATCCCCAGGATTTCCGCGATATCAATCTCACTGTCCGTAGGGGTCAGAAAATCCCCCGCCGCGAAATGACAACCCGGCTGGTCCAAATGCAATACGAACGCAATGAAGAGGTCTTCAAAGGAGGAACCTTTCACATCAAAGGCGATATTATGGATATCTATCCCTCCTATGAAGAGATCGGCATCCGTATCGAATTCTTCGATGATGAGATCGATGCCATCTACACTTTCGATCCCATGAACCGAAACCGGATCGAAGAGTTGGACCGCGCTTTGATCTATCCTGCCCGGGAGTACATCACATCCCAAGAGAAGATCGATCGCGCCATTGTCCATATTGAACAGGAACTGCATGACCGAAGAAAAGCCCTCATGAATGCAGGAAAGCTCCTGGAAGCCCAACGTTTGGACCAACGAACCCGGCAAGACCTGGAGATGTTGAAAGAGGTCGGATACTGCAGCGGGATTGAAAATTACGCCCGTCACTTTGATGGCAGAGTGGAAGGGGAATCCCCTTGGACGCTGATGGACTATTTCCAGGATGATTATATCTTTTTCATTGATGAATCTCACATCGCGGTTCCTCAGATCCGCGCGATGTACAATGGAGACCGGTCTCGTAAATTGAATCTGGTGGAGTACGGATTCCGTCTCCCCTCTGCCATGGATAACCGGCCGCTCACCTTTGACGAGTTTTTGGTGAAGGTTCCCCAGACCGTCTTCGTGTCCGCAACTCCTGGAGATTATGAACGGGAGCGGTCTCAAGAGATCATTCAGCAAGTCATTCGTCCAACCGGTCTGATCGATCCCCTAGTCGAGGTGCGCCCGGCCGAGAACCAAGTCGACGATCTCCTCGATGAAATCCGAAAACGACGGGCTCTGAAAGAACGGGTTCTGGTACTCACCCTCACCAAATCCATGGCCGAACGGTTGAGCGATTACCTTCAAGAGCTGGGCATCCGTTCCTTGTACCTTCATTCTGAACTGGGTACGGTCGAGCGGGTGGAGGTTCTGAGAAAGCTCCGAAAAGGAGAAATCGAAGTGGTTGTCGGAATCAACCTCCTGCGTGAAGGGTTGGACCTTCCTGAAGTATCGCTGGCGGCCATTTTGGATGCCGATAAAGAAGGGTTTTTGCGCTCACAGACCACTCTGATCCAGATCATTGGGCGCGCTTCGAGAAACGTGAACGGTATGGTTATTCTCTACGCCGACAAGATGACGCATGCCATGGAGCGCGCCATCGAAGAGACGAACCGTAGGCGGGAGTTGCAGCAAAGGTACAACCAGATCCACAACATCACCCCGGAAACCATCCGAAAGGCAATCGAAGAGGATATGTTTGCCGCCTATCGCGTCGATGACGAAGACACGGATCTATCGGTAGAAGCGAAAGAAGCATTGATGATGGCTTCCACCATGCGGGAGATGAATGAAGAAGGATACACCGATTTTTTGGAAGAAGAGATGAAACGAGCAGCTGCGGAACTGCGGTTCGAAGATGCTGCCCGGTTGCGGGATGAAATCTTGCGCTTAAAAGAAGAATAACTCCGATTTGATTTCCTGTTTCGCCATACATTGATCCCTTTGGAAGAAGAAAGAGAGGAATGCGCTATGGTAAGCGATCGCGAAAAACTCCTGGGAGAGAAGAAAGTCCTCCCCCTATTGATCAAGTACTCCATTCCTGCTATCATTGGTATGATGGTCAATGCCTTGTACAACGTGGTCGACCGCATCTTCATCGGTCAGGGGGTGGGAACCCTCGCCATTGCTGGGTTGGCCGTTGCATTTCCTATCATGCTGGTGATGATGGCTTTGGCGATGTTGGTCGGGATCGGTTCCGCCACGCTCATTTCCATCCGATTGGGAGAAAAGAAACGGAACGAAGCAGAACGGTTGCTTGGTCAATCTGTTTCGTTATTGCTCATTATCTTCTTGAGTTATACCGTCATCAGTTTCATCTTCATGAAACCCTTGCTCAATCTGTTTGGCGCCAGTGATCAGGTCTTGCCATACGCGGCGGAATATCTATCCATCATCCTCTTTGGCAGCACCTTTTTTGCTTTTTCCATGGGACTCAACCACAGCATTCGGGCCGAAGGAAACCCGAAGATCGCCATGTGGACGATGTTGATTGGAGCCATCCTGAATATCATCCTCGATCCCATCTTTATCTTCGGATTGAATATGGGCATTCGTGGAGCCGCTTTGGCCACGGTCATCGCGCAATCGGTATCGGCCATCTGGGTCTTGCGGTATTTTATGAGCGGGAAGAGCGTCCTCAGGCTTCGATTCATTAACATGCGGCTATGCAGGCGGTTGGTGTTCAAGATCTTTGCCATCGGATCGGCTCCTTTCGTTATGCAACTTATGTCATCGGTGCTTGTTGTCCTTTTGAACCAAGGGCTGAGGACCCATGGAGGGGATATTGCCATCAGCGCCCTTGGTATCGTCCACAGCATCTCGATGTTCATCTTCATGCCCGTTATTGGCATTAATCAGGGCGCGCAGCCCATTATTGGCTTCAACTATGGGGCCAGGCAGATGCAACGGGTCCGAGAAGCCCTATTCTGGGCCATTCTCTTTGCTACGTGCATCGTAACGGCAGGGTTTTTGGTCACCCGTTTGATTCCCGAACAGCTCATCCGGCTCTTCAACCAAGATGATTTGGAACTGCTTGCGGTAGCCACCCGTGCAATGTATCTCTTCATGTTCATGATGCCGGTTGTGGGGTTTCAAGTCATCGCTTCCGGAACCTTTCAAGCGTTGGGAAAACCCCGGAAAGCCATGTTTCTCAGCTTGAGCCGTCAAGTGATCCTGTTGATTCCCCTGATCCTCATCCTGCCCAATTTCCTCGGTCTCGACGGTGTGTGGATGAGCATCCCCATCGCAGATGTTGGTTCTTGCATTCTGGCCGCGGCTTTTCTGGTTTGGGAAGTGAAGCATTGGAAGAAGATCCATACCGACGTTGTTGTCGATACACACACACCTGTAGAGAAGAGTCTATAGAAGCGATGAACATTCATCCAGATGTTATTGGGTTTCTCATATTTATCGGGTACTATTTTCTTTTGGTCCTTTTGGCATCCATATTGGGCAATCAAACCCGCATTCACAAAGAAGTGATCCGTAAGATCTACCACACCTTCTTCAGTCTTTCCGTCATCATGGTCCTCTATGTCTTCTCCCGATGGTGGATCAGTCTGAGCGTGTATGGGTGTTTCTTTATCCTTATCTACTTCATTGTAGCCCGGATCTCTCGGACCCGTCTGTTTTCAAAGCTCAAGGTTCTCCGTACCGAAGAGAGCGATCAAGAGCACAAAGACCTCCAAAGACAGATCCTTTCGATCCTGTCGGTCTTTTCGGTATTGATTGTCGTCTTCTGGGGTTTGATGGGGTCTGAAAACCGCCATCACATCACCTCGGCCACCATCATCTGGGGGATTGGCGATGCCGCCGCGGCCGTCTTTGGCAAGTTCTTCGGCAAGAAAAAGTTCAACAACCATGCCATCGATCGAAACAAAACCCTGGAAGGAGCGATCTCCTTCTTCGCTTGCGCCGGAATCATCCATCTCATCTTTTTAATCATCCTCTACCAGTCTTTTTCGTTCACCTTTGTCCTGATGTCCGCAGTCCTTGCAGCGGTGGGCGCTGCTCTGGAGCTCTTCTCCAAAAAAGGGTGGGACAATTTCGTCCTTCCACCCGTCCTGGCCACCCTCTCATGGCTCTTCTGGATGATCCCCAAATGATCGATATCGATGCCAAAGGGAAAAAGAGCCGCGAGCGAACCCTGCTCATGTCCTGGTTGCTGAGCGCTTGGGCACCTGCGGCCATTGGCTATTCCTTCTATCTCAGCGGTTCGGGCACCCTCTTTGCGGATCTGCTCCGCAGAACCATCGAACTGCTGGCCCTCTTCCTGAACTGGGCCATCTACCGAAAGATCATCAGCCAAAAGAGAGTTGTGACCGAGGCGCATAAACAGCGCTTGGAACGCACCGCCTCTCTCTTTGTAGGCTCTGCTATGCTCACCTCCTTCATCGTGATCCTGATCAACGCCCTATACAACGTCATCCACCCAACCCCCATGGGTGATTTCCGCCTCGGCCTCCTCTTTGCCTTCATGGGCGCCGGGGTCAACAGCATCTTCTGGTACCGCAACTTCCGATTCACCAAACAACAAAACTCTCCTCTCTTCGATGCCCAATGGAAGCTTTACCGCATGAAAACGATTTTGGATATCAACGTCATCGTCATCCTCATCGCCGGCCATCTTCTCAGTCACTACCCTTGGGCTTATGCCATAGACTCCGTCGGCTCACTGATCATCGGTGTCTTCCTCCTGATCTCCGCTTTACGGATCCTGATTGGAGGATCACCAAAAACACAGTAGCGAAAATCCATCGACGAAAAATAAGCATTTCCGAGTTTTCTCGGCGATCTATGCTATAATCGGGACCGAGAAAAGGGGGAATGGTGTGATCTATTGGATGCTTTTTTTGGTTCCTGTGATCATATTACCGGGATTGACCCACAACCCAAGGTTCCTGAAGGTCTTCCTCTTCAGCCTGGGTGTCTTTGTGATCGCTTATCTCGTTGCTAGAAGAAACAAGTTCCAGCTGAACATCAACCTCAAGATCCTGATTCCCCTCATCCTCCTTGCCCCATTCATGATCCAACTCATCCTTCTGGGCAATCCGTTGGAAGCGATCTATCACTACTCCCTCCTCTTCTTTCCCTGGTTTCTAATCGCCCTTTCGCCCAAACCCGCTCCTTCGGAGGCATCCGTGATGAAGGCCTTGATCGCGTCCAGCTTGTTGATCTCCGGCATTGCCATTCTCAATTTTTACGGAATCTCTCCATTGCAACTTCAACTCAGCAGGCCTTTTGATCGGGGCGCAATGGTTAGCACCATCGGGAACGTAAACTATGTCTCAAACTTTCTGGCCAGCATTCTTTGGGTTTTGGTGGTTGCGATCTTTGTTGCCAAAGAACGGGCATGGAGAGTCCTTGCTCTAGTGGGGTTCTTTTCATCGTTATTGGTGGTCTTGTGGAGCCAAACTCGGTCAGTCTATTTTGGGTTTGCGGTAGGAGCAATCCTCTTTGCGATTTGGGCCCTTCGTTTAAAAGGGATGCGATCCTTCTGGCGGAATAAAAAGAAACCATGGGCCGGCCTTTTCGTGGCTTTGGCACTTTCCATTCTCCTTTGGATCAGCCCGCCAGGCGTTCCCGAAGAGCAAACTCCTTTCACCAGGGCGGTTGACCGGACCACCGCCGTTGCTGTCGGGTTTGAAGAAGGAACGGGTGGGTGGTATCAGAGGGTTTTGGAATGGCGGATCGCACTGGAAATGTACAAAGACTCTCCCATCGTAGGTACAGGGTTGGGCGCCTACAAACTCTTGTCCACGGATTACATGATCCCCATCACCAATTCCGATCCAGATTACTATGGCTACTTTGAAAAGCCATATGAAGCCCACAGCGATTATCTGGAGATGCTTGCGGAAACCGGAATATTGGGGACCATTCTCTGGGTAGGGATGCTCCTCTACCTAGTCATTGCAGGCATCAAACGAGTGCTCAAATCCTCAAGCCCGCTAGAACTGGCTGTGCTCTGTGGCGTGTTGACCATCATGGTCCATGCGATTACCGAATTTCCCTTTCATATGATGCCTTCCATTGCCATCTTCGCGGTTTTTGGCATGATTCTGCTGCAAGACGCGCCAAAGAAAAAACTCCCTTCTTGGTTTGCCACAGTGCTCATACTTTCCATGGTCGGATTGCTCTATGTGCAGTTTCGATGGGTTTTGGGAAATGCGCAATATGCTCAAAGCCGGATCCAACACGAAATCAGCATCAGCCTCCATGAAGAGTACCGAATGAGTTATAATACGCTGCAAAGGTTGGAAGAGTCGGGTCTCTCCCTAGATATTTCAGAAATGGAAAAGAACTGGCATTTTTCCGTTGATTTCGAATCAGTGCAAGACCAACTCCAAGAACAGACCCTGCAGGCTTACCGCAATCACTTCTTCTCTTCATCTCACCGACTATGGTCCGATTTGATCAACAGCAAAAGCCGTCAACTCTCTTTGGCGTTGGGAGCGGCGATCAGTCATCCATCCGACTACTTCATCGTACACACCCTAGCGACAACGATTCGCCAGTTGGATGAATTTGCAATGGAAATTCCCCCATCCCGAATCGATCTTCCGGTCTTCCAGCCTTCTCGATTGACAGAAACGATTCGAGCAATCCCTCACGAGATTCCCGAAAATCCTGTCCAAATAGGGAACCTGGACGCTGGTTCTCGGGCTGAAATCGATTCTATTTATTTGGGTTTTCAGGCCCGAATAATGGCCCTGCAAGCCCCCATGGATCCGTATGGATACTTGTTTATAGGCAGGACAGCCTTCGATCTCATCAAACGGTTTGACGAAATGCAGATCCTTGATCAGATGGATTTCGAACAGAAAGAAATATGGTGGGAATGGATCAAATACGGATATGAACGGGCGGTTCTCCTGAAAGGCGCAGATGATAAGGGATATCAAGCCTCATGGAATCAGATCGATCTTGAATATTTGGAAACCCTCCATAGCCATAATCGCCTTGAGCGAGAACATCTATTACAAAGTCTAGCGCACCGTCAACGGTTGGCTCAGTATACCTTATCCAAAAACTGGGTTTTTCCTTCCCGGTATTACCAGTTCATGGTCACCATGCAGAACAACCCAACATTTGGCGAAGATCCAGAGATTTTCGAGGCCTTTTCCGATACTTTCC
Organism: uncultured Thermotogaceae bacterium; assembly: GCA_964462525.1. Lineage (GTDB taxonomy): Bacteria > Thermotogota > Thermotogae > MWEM01 > MWEM01 > CAYWWY01. The sequence goes on along the minus strand of CAYWWY010000004.1, from coordinate 2,545 downwards.
AGGCCTATCAAACCTTTTACATCCAGAATCAGGATTTGTTGATCCAAGAACGAGAAAAAGCGTTGGATCTTCGTTCGACCACACGCTTGGAAACAAGAGAATACTCGCTATTCTCCCTTGAGATGATCGAGGTATTCCTCCAAGATTTCGAATCGCGAATGATGGACCTTGACTTGAACAGGTAAATAAAAGAATACACTTTGATGAAAAATTAGATGTAAATAACTCCGTATCCCGCTTTGAAAGCTAACCCTGTCTATTATTCGCTCGAAGGAGATAATTGGTCTTTTACTTGACTTACACTTGAAATCGGAGTATAATACATGCAAAGCGGTACTTAAAGCCTGAAAACGTTCGTATTCCTTACGAAAACGGATAAAATTCATTCAAAGCAAATAAAGAAGAATCTAACTCCCGGTTCGAGAAAAAACTACAGAGGAGTTGGGTCATGAAAAAACGAAAAGCTTTTACCATTGTAGAGCTGGTCATTGTCATGGCTGTGATTGCAGCCCTTTTGACAGCACTGATACCCGTAGCAATCGGAGCGGTTAGAAAGGCTGAAGCGAGTAAGATCGCGCAGAACCTCAGAGCGATTCAAAAAGCTTTAGAAGAGTATTGTTTAGTCCATAACCCAATGACTGGGCCTAAAGACATCCATGCTCTTGAGAGTGGGATTAGGGGAAGAATTAACGATCAGTTGTATGGTATCCAGCAAATTACCGATGATGGGCAATTTTTAGAGTATTTCGTGTTTTATAAAGGGGAAGACTTTTCCATTAAAGAGGTGGTCGAGCATTTCGTTCATGTTCACACTTGCCCAACGGGCGATTTCTTCGGGGTTTATGTGCGATTTCCTGTAATGTGGTGAATGATTTAGCAAAAGTACAAGATTATTAGTGAAGTTTAATATGGTATCAAAACCATTTATTACCCCAAAAAAGGGAGGGAATAGGTATGAGAAGAAGAAGCGGGTTTACCTTAGTGGAATTGTTAATTGTTTTAGCGGTGATTGCTGCGTTGTTGGCTACGCTGACACCGGTCGCAGTGAATGCAGTGAGGAATGCAAACGCTTCTGCAGCAGCTTCTGATGTTAGGACTGTACGTGAAGCGATACAATCATTCTATTATACTGAGAAAGTAATGCCGATTGTAAGCGGTGAAACATTATTTGCTGTGCTTTATGAAAGTGGTTATCTTACAAGAATCCCAAACATTGCTAGCGATATTGACATGATAAACGTTTCAACTGGATCAGGGGAAAACCCAGTTACAAATAGACCTTGGCAGTTTCAGCAATTTACTTTACAGTATACTGGGGCTGGTGACGCGGGTTACATGATGTTAGCGTGGGAGGAGCTATCGGGTACTCAAGGGGATTTGCAGGTAGTAACAAGAATGCCGATTTTCTAAGGACACCACATTTCGTTTAAACATCTATCATTAATCTTATTGAAACGCATTTTCAAACCAATTTGGAACTGTTCCTAAACAGCACTAAAGGCCAACAAAAAAGTGACAAACGATCAAAGCATCACAACACACAAGACCAACCCGGCAGTCATCATGATGCCGGTTTTTTTGTGATATAATGCACCATCAACCAAAAAACCATTTTGGGGACGGTTCTTGTTTAGACCAATTTGTAGACCAATTGGGGACCAATTTGGGACGGTTCCTGAATGGCACTATATGGCAGCAAAAGAGCGCGTACGAGCAAAGCATTACAAAAGACAAGACCAACCCGGCAGTCATCCCGATGCCGGTTTTTTGTATAATGCACCATCAGCCAAGGAGGAGTGGTTTTACCCAGAGCTGTCCGAAAAACCAGTGCTTCGGGAATTTATCATGTGGTCCTCAGAGGTATGAACCGACAGGTGATCTTCGAGGAAGAAGTGGATTACCATCGATGGTTGGATACTATGGCTTCTTGCAAGGAGAAAAGCAAGTTCGAATTGTATGCCTGGTGCTTGATGGGAAATCATATCCATCTCATGATAAAAGAGGCGGAAGAGCCGCTTAGCCTTATCATCAAACGGATCGGCTCAAGTTTTTGTTTTGGTACAACAAAAAGTATGATCGTGTGGGCCATCTGTTCCAAGACCGCTATAAAAGCTTCCCAGTGGAAGAAGATGCCTATTTCCTGGCTACCTTGCGTTACATCCACCAAAACCCACTAAGAGCCGGGCTGGTAAAGACGAACAGGGCATGTCCAGAAGGCAGATCTCCAGGATCACTGGCCTGAGCAGAAACATGATTGAGGTCACGGGGAGCTCATGCTGACAATTCCTGGAACCATTTGGGAGTTGGTTTGATTCGGAGCCTGGAGCTTCATGGGGGCCTTTACAAGCGCAATGCAAGAAGCAAAAGGTCGCAATGCGCGAAAGGTGTCTTCAGGACGGCCCGTGTGTGTGCAATCCGCTGGTCTTGTGGTATAATCTTTCTGAGCATGATGCACTGTTTTTCGAAGGAGGCGGGAAGTGTATGAAGAAGCTTCCGGTGGGGTTGCAGGATTTTCGGTATATGAGGGAGAATGATTTTGCCTATG
>CAYWWY010000003.1:123184-289650 GCA_964462525.1 uncultured Thermotogaceae bacterium | reverse complement strand
GTCAACCACCCCCAGTGTTCCTAAGGGGTTACAGTATGGTGAATCCAGGCGGTCGGTTCTTTTCTATTAAAGGTATATGCAAGAATAAGACGAGAGAAGCCTATGGATTATTCAACAAATCCCTCTTTCTCCTTCTTCGGATCAACTCGATTCTGTCACGAGAAGTGTGTGCAGGCATGAAAAATGTGGTAGAATAGAGTCATGAAAACGCTTGCTCAAGTCATTCATGATCTCGCATATCGAAGTGGGTTCTTCTCTCAGGTCCAAGTTAACTTGCTTCTGGAGGAGTGGGATGAGATCTTTCCTCCGCCTCTTTCGCAGAATGTCCGCCCTTTGGAGGTAAAAGAGGGAATCTTGTTTGTGCAATGCAAAGATAGTGTATGGGCTTCTGAGTTGCGTTTTGCCAAGTCATCCATGATGGAGGCGATCAACCATCATTTTCAAGGGGTGCGAACCATCAGGGATATTCGAATTTCACGGAGGAGTGACCATTTTGCTTAATCCATACGATTCTCACAGCATTAAAGTCTTGAAGGGGTTGGATCCAGTACGGAAACGACCAGGAATGTACATTGGGTCCACGGGGAAATCGGGACTTCATCATCTCGTGTTTGAAGCGGTAGATAATAGTATTGACGAGGCTTTAGGCGGTTTTTGCACCCAAATTGACGTCTTTTTGCATACCGATGGTTCGGTTGAAGTACGCGACAATGGGCGCGGGATTCCCGTGGATTTTCATGAGGAAGAAAACCGAAGCGCTTTGGAAGTTGTGATGACCGTACTCCATGCGGGAGGGAAATTTACGAAAGACACCTATAAAGTGAGCGGTGGACTTCATGGGGTAGGCATTTCGGTTGTCAACGCCCTATCCGAATGGCTCGAAGTATGGGTAAAGAAAGCCGGAATGATTCATTATCAGCGGTATGAACGCGGCATCCCTAAAGAAGATGTTCAAGTGATTGGCCAGACGGAAGATACGGGCACAATCGAGCGGTTCAAGCCTGACCCGGAGATTTTTCCCGTTTCAGATTTTGATTTTGATGTCCTGAACAACCGGTTCATGGAGTTGGCTTTTCTCAATCCGGGTCTTACCATTACTCTTGTGGATTTTCGTGAGGACGAAAAGGTTTCTCACTGCTATAACGGAGGCCTTAAAGCCTTTGTTCAATATCTGGTCAAAAATACCAAAACCCTACACCCCGATGCAATCGAAATCAGTGGTTCACACAATGATATTATCGTTGAAGCGGCTATTCAATATGTTCGGAGTGATGAAGAACGGGTCCGGTGTTATGTCAACAATATCAATACTGTTGAGGGCGGGACACATCTGACTGGCTTTCGAACATCACTGACTCGAGTCGTTAACGAATACATCAAAAAGTTCAATCTGGGATCCAACGGAAAAAAAACGGAAGATTTGGTCATTCAAGGATCGGATGTGCGCGAAGGTTTGGTTGGTGTATTAAGCTTGAAGATCAAAGAACCCCAATTTGAAGGCCAAACCAAATCCAAATTAGGAAATGAAGAAGCCTTCGAGGCTGTTTCAAAAGTGATCCGTGACCGCTTATCCCAATACTGGGATATGCATCCAGACTCAGGCAAGCAGATCTTAGACAAAATCATCGAATCAGCCAAGGCTCGACTGGCCGCAAAACGAGCGCGAGAAATGATTAAGCGAAAGAACGCGCTGGAAAACTCGACCCTGCCCGGAAAACTGGCAGATTGCTCATCAAAAAAGCGAGATCAAACTGAGTTATTCATCGTTGAAGGAGATTCTGCGGGGGGTTCTGCAAAACAAGCCCGAGATCGGGAGTTTCAAGCGATCCTTCCTTTGCGTGGGAAAATCCTCAATGCGGAAAAAGCTTCTCCGGAAAAACTACTGAAAAACGAACAGATCAGCGATATCATAACTGCCATCGGGACAGGCATCGATGAAACGTTCGACATTTCCAAATCCCGTTATGGGCGAATTGTCATCATGACCGACGCTGATTTTGATGGAGCACACATACGAACGTTATTACTGACCTTGTTTTTCCGGCATATCCGTCCGCTCATCACGGAGGGATTGGTCTATATTGCCATGCCGCCTCTTTTCAAGGTCGCCAGCGGACGGGAAGAGGCCTATGCTTTTACAGAAGAGGAAATGAGGAAGCTGCAACAACAAATTAGAGAAAAAGGGAAAAATCCTTCGATTCAACGATACAAAGGGTTAGGAGAAATGAATCCCGAACAACTGTGGAAGACGACCATGGACCCGCAGCAACGGACAATCGCAAAAGTCCTAATTGAAGACGCTGAAATGGCGGATCATATTCTCTCAACCCTTATGGGCAATGATGTCGAAGATCGTCGGCGCTTTATTCAGCATCATGCACTTCAAGTAACCAATTTGGATATCTAGCCCTCTGGATCAGGGGTAGAAGGAAATGTAGTGGAAATACGATGCGCGGTTGGATTATGGGTAATTGTTGCCATAGGTTTGGGGGTATTCTTTCTCCCTTCTTTTATCTCTTTGTTTCTATTCCCACAAAAACCCATTCCCTTTGAAGTCGTTCTGATCGAACCCAGATCCGATGAGCGAATCCAACTGGCTAAAAACACCTTTATGGAAGGGTTTGCTTTGAACCCTAGCTTTTTTCGGAACACTCGTTTTCCTGGCTTTACAATTGAATCCGTGGAAGAAACATCAAATCCGGGGATCATACGGGTATCTGAAAAAAAAGCTTCATTTATGGTACAATTGGATGATGGTTTCTATCGTCTGCTGGACGAATGGGGGGAAGTGCTCTGGGTACTCCGCCATGATCAATTGATTCCTTTTCTGGCTCTTCCGATTCTCTTCAATACTGAAGACTCGGAAATCCCTGATATCGTTGCACGACTCAATCGAATGCCAATGCTGTTTCGAAATTATGTCTCTTCGATTGATGTGGGGGGGATGGTCATTTATTTGCGGGGAGGAAATCAGATTATCACGCGCAGTTGGGAATCGTTTGAGCATTTTTCTTATGAAACCTTCATTCAGAGTATGGGACAAAGAACCACTTACGAGCTGTTCAGCAGCGGAAGGTACTTTATTGTTGACCGAAAGAGGTGAAAGGGATGGCCGATACCATGGAGGTGCTCACAACCGTTGACATTGGTTCACACTCTCTTAAAGGCATCGTTGCTTCGTTTGAAGGCGGACAATGTGAGGTGCTTGCGTATTCGCGTGTGAAATCCCGAGGGTACGAACAAGGAGAATTGAAAGATATTGTTGCATTGCGGGAATCCCTTGAATCTTTGCTCAAAGACCTGAGTGAGCAATTGCCTCGAAGAATGGAATGCGACTTCACGATTCATATGGTTGATCATTCGATCACCTTAATCAATGAAGTTAAAACAATCAGCATTGGAGGAACCAACCTTCCCGTAGAAATCACAGAAGACCATGTCATCCGGTTGTTTGAAAAGATGAACACTCTATCCGACGACACAGAGACCCAAGACAGCTATTCCCTTGTTGGAGCAAAACGTTCGATTCTCCATGTCATTCCCCGAAAATACCTCCTTGATAATGTCAAATCCGTTTTAAACCCTTTGGATATGGAGGCGTCCAGCCTCGGCATGGAAGCGGCTGTGATCACCATGGACAATACCATGAAAGAGTCTTTAGGAAACGCCTTCTCTGCGGTTTTGGGTCAAAAACCCACCGTATATTCCGCCCCTTTTGTGTCTTCAGAAGTTGTTCTAAACAGCATGGAAAAAGAACGAGGCGTTGTGTGTTTGGACCTGGGCCATTCCTTTACAAGCATTTCTGCTTATTTGAACGGATCGATCTTTTTTATGAAAACCTTCGAGCTTGGGTTTAAGCTGGTTATCAAAGATATTGCTCAGGTCTTCCATACCTCTTTTGATGAAGCCGAACGTCTACTGAACACTTTTGGAAAGATCTCTTTGAAACAAGATTCCTCCGAGACTATATCGTACACCCTTTTGGACGGGAAAACCTCGAAGCAAATGTCCCGATCCCAGCTTTCCATCGTTATTTATGCCAAAATCCGCGAAATTATGAATGCCATCAAACGAGAGATGAGGCATATCTCGGCCCGCATGTCTGAAGAGGGGGAAAAGACGATTGCAGGGGGAATAGTACTTACAGGCGGGGGCGCAAAACTAGAAGGGATTCAGGAGTTTACGAGGGATATCTTCAAACTGCCTGTTCGATCCGGAAATCCGGGTTCAGGAAACTTTCGTGTGAATGCTCCAGAAGAACCGCTTCAGAACCCTCTCTTTTCCGGATGCTTTGGAAGTGCATATTGGTATCATCTTGTGGGGGGTTCTTCCGACGAAGATTCCTTTGCCTCGGAAGAACATCCAAAAAAGAAGAAAGCGGCTTCGAAACCGGTCAAGGAAAAACCGGTTAAACAGAAGCCCGGTGGTCCCGCTCGGAAAGAAGGGCCCACCGTCTTCGAAAAGATTGTGGAATTCTTGAAGAAACTTGTTTGAGGAGGCGAGGGCGTTGGCATTTGAGATTGATGATGGGAAAGAAATCCGGAGACAGCCAAAAAGAAATCCGACCATCAAAGTCATTGGCGTTGGAGGAGCTGGAAACAATGCCGTGAACCGAATGATTGAAAGTGGAATTCATGGGGTAGTCTTTGTGGTTGCCAATACCGATCTTCAAGTATTGGAAGATTCCAAAGCAGATGTAAAAATCCAATTGGGGAAAGATTTGACTCGTGGTCTAGGGGCCGGAGGATACCCTGAAATTGGCGAAAAAGCAGCATATGAAAGCAAAGATGAGCTGATGTCCGTGCTTGAAGATACCGATATGCTTTTTATTACAGCTGGGCTGGGTGGCGGAACAGGTACGGGAGCGGCTCCTGTGTTGGCAAAAATCGCCAAAGAGATGGGTATTCTTACTGTTTCAGTCGTCACAACTCCGTTCTACTTTGAAGGAACGAACCGATGGACTAACGCGAAACGGGGTCTTTCCACCTTGAGCGTGAATGTAGATACTTTGATCAAAATTTCAAACAACAAGCTTCTTGAAGAGTTTCCCGGCGATATCACGGTCATGGATGGTTTTCTCAAAGCAGATGAAGCCCTTCACCAAGGGATTAAGGGGATATCCGAGGTCATCACATGCCGAGGGATGATTAACCTGGATTTCGCAGATATCGAATCCATCATGCGAGACGCTGGCGTCGCCTTTTTGGGCATCGGAATCGGAAAAGGAGAAGAACGATCCCAACAAGCAGCAACCCGAGCGATGGACAGCAAGCTTTTGGAACGACCCATTGACAATTCGACCGCAGTGATTCTCAATATCTCTTCCTCCCACAATATTACCATGAGAGAAATGAACCTGGCTGCTGCGGAGATTCGCCAACGATGCAGCGAAACTGTCGATATGAAATTCGGTCTCATCCTTGACGAAGACCTGCCCGAGGATGAAGTACGTGTAACTTTGATTGCGACCAAATTTGAAGATTCGGAAGATCTCTTGTCTTTGGAAGAAGACATTCCTGCAGTTTTCCGATTGGGATTCACGGAAATGTTGCGAGGTGACTGATCCCATGCCTTCCGACACCTTTCAGTACAAACGACTTGGGGAGATCCTTGTTGATTTTGGATACCTGGATCAGATCGATATTGATCTAGCTGTATCGATCCAGAAAACAGAAAAGAAACAACTGGGGCAGATCTTGGTCGAAAAGGGATTGGTGTCGTGGAACGATATCGCTCAAGCGCTTTCAAAGCAGTATGACCTTCCCTTCATGGACAGCATTGCCGAACTGGAAATATCATCTGAGACTCTGTCAATCATCAACAAACAGATGGCCGAGCGATGGCGAGTGATCCCTTTCGGGTTGGACGGAGCGAATCGTCTGAAAGTGCTCATCGATATGGTTGGCAATCTCTCCGTTCTGAAAAGAGACATTCAATTTCTTACCTCTCACGAACCTTCTTTTTTCATTATATCTAAACCCAATTTGGACTTGCTCTTTAAAGAATACTTTGGACGAAGCATCGATGCTGTCGAAGAACTCAAGCATGTAATCGCCGAAAAAGAAAAGTCCATCCAAGAAGATGCCAAAAGCATCACGGTCACTTCCGAAGGGGCTTCAAAGCAAAAAGATGATGAGCAAACACCGATCATCCGGGTTGTGAATGAAATGATTATGCAAGCGATCCGGGAAGATGCTTCCGATATCCATATCGAACCCCATGACAAGAAAGTCCGGGTGCGCTACCGGATTGATGGTATGCTGCGAAAAGTCGCGGAGTATCCAACGAATCTACACAGTTCTGTAATCTCTCGAATCAAAATTTTATCCAAATTGGATATTTCCGAGCGGCGAATCCCGCAAGACGGTAAGTTCTACATGAAAGATGAAAAAGAGCAGTTTGATTTTCGGGTTTCTATGCTTCCAACGGTCTATGGAGAAAAAGCGGTGCTCCGATTGCTAAAAATGTCTCAATCGACCAAACACTTGCATGAGCTCGGAGTCTCCGATTATAATCTCAATCGGATGAACTATCTTTTGGATATTCCATACGGAATCATACTGCTTACCGGTCCAACAGGAAGCGGAAAGTCAACCACTCTTGTTGGTATTTTGAACCAACTCAAAGACGTTTCACGGAATATCGTAACCGTCGAGGATCCTGTTGAATACAGTATTGAAGGGATTACCCAGTGTCAAATTCATCCAGAAATTGGTTTGACCTTTGCCCGATATCTACGAGCCATTTTGCGTCAGGATCCGGACATCATCATGGTCGGGGAAATTCGGGATAAGGAGACCGCGCAATTGGCGGTAGAAGCCTCGATGACCGGCCATCTTGTCCTCAGCACGTTGCATACAAACACAGCGGGAGCAGCTGTTTCCAGGCTGCTCAATCTGGGGATCGAGCCTGATCTTCTGGGTGTTTCACTTCTAGGAGTTGTTGGACAGAGATTGGTCCGGGTTTTGTGTGATCACTGCAAAAGGATCGTTCCGTTCAAGCATGACGAGTTTTTGGATATCGCTCGGAAAATTGCACCCAACGTATCTCTGGAAAATGAGACAGAACGAGTGGGATGTCAAGAATGCAGGAAAGTGGGATACCGAGGACGGACCGCGATTCATGAAGTATTAATTGTTGATAAAAAGATTCGCCACTTAATGAACGAAAATGCTCCTGAACGCATGATTGAACGCATGGCCCACACCACAGGCATGAGAACGATGTATGAAGACGGGGTGGAAAAAGCGCTCCATGGGTTGACCACCTTCGAAGAGATAAAGAGGGTTGCGATTGGCGACTGATCCGAAAGATTCAAAGAAGATTTACTATCATACCCGATCTCCCGCATCCATTCGGGAAGAACTGAAGGATCGGAGAAGTCGAGGGTTCTTTGATAATCCCAGAAAACGAAAGTCCATCTTGTTTCTTTTTTTCAGTTTTTTGCTGATCATTGGTTCTTTGGTGGGGATTTATTTCTTCCGAGGAACGTACCCGGTAACCAGCGAGTTTACTGCCATGGTTGATTCCCTCATGATCCGGATTTCCGCTCAATCTGTCTATGAGATTGGCGAACTCCCTGAAATAACCGTTCGGATCAGCAACAGCCTTTCTCGCCCCAATTCCTTCGAAATCCAAGATTTTGAGTTTCGGATTCGGACCCATGAAGGCAAGCAAGTCTTTCATTTTCGATACCCTTTTCTTACCTCTGTTGTCTTGGATCGGTATGACGCACGGATTGTCTATGACTTCTTGCGAGAGAATCCCAACTTTGCCTTTGAAGGAGGATTGTACGTCATCGAGGTTATGTTGACAATCAATGGAAAAGAGATCCCATTAACCAAAACCATGGAAATTCGAGAAAAAGTTCTGAAAGAAGTCTATCTCCTCGATGATTTTGCGGTGCCGGATCAACGAACCGAGCCATTCCTTCGTTTAGGCAACTACACATCCGTGGCTCATTCTTTCGTTTTGGGAGAATACCGATATGACCTGTCAAAGGACAGGTCCATTGGCGCACCCATAACGGGCCGTCTCCATGACAGTCATTATCTGCTTGATCCCGGAGAGGTCATGGATTTCTCCTTAACGTCCTTCATCGCTCCTTCAGAAGCGGGCATCTATCATTTGAACAGTCTGGTAACCATCAACTCGGATATTGTGGAAAGCGTCTTTCCCTTCGAAGTGCACCCGATTTCTCCCGATCGAGATCTCAATTCTCTACGAATCCGGAGCTTTTTTTCCAACTACATTCCCGTTCATGAACATTGGGAAGTGGATATTCTCCTTACCAATGACGCTGATCGACCTCTTTACACAAAGATTACGGGATTCGAGTTGATTGTCTTTTCCGATCTTACTGAGATCTTTCGATATGAGTCCGATCGTACCCTCCAATTAAAGATTCCCCAATACTCCAATCGGCTGGTCTTCTCATCGAGAGATTGGAAAAAGCTTAGTTTCTTTTCCGAAGGAACCTACACAGTGTCCATAAATATTCGAATGGGCGATCATTTACTGACGCATGAAAGCAAATTGTACGTAGTTCCTAAGGAGCCCTGAAAGGAGGATATCGATCATGGCACCCCCTACGTCAAAACATACAGAATTCGAATCCCTGAATCAAAATCTTCATTACAAAGTATGCCGGGATCCCGTTCATGAAGAAATCCGCATCTTCCCTTTGGAAATCTTATGCGCAGATTCTATCGCGATCCAACGCTTACGCCAGGTTTCGCAATTATCCGGAGCTGCGTTGGTGTATCCAGGCGCGACCCATACTCGGTTCTTACATTCCCTTGGGGTCATGCAAATCGCAAGCATGTACGCTGCCCACTTCCAATTTGATCCTGCCCGTTCTCGCCTTTTGCGTATGGCAGGATTGCTTCACGACATCGGTCATGGGCCTTTTTCTCATCAATTCGACGAAATTGCCTACCAAAGAGCAGGGCTTGAGGAGGGTCACGACCAACAGAGAGAACGAATCCTAATGGAAGTTATGCCGCATCAGATGGCGAATGTGTGGGAGGGGCTATCTGAGACGTGGAAAAGCCAGGTGCATGCCGATCTGTCATTCCATTTTCCCGAAATCTCGGAGAAGCCAATTCAGAGCCGAGAAGAGATAGAATCTTTTTGCAGGCGGATCATGGAACAGGTATGTCATCTTTTTAATGGAGAGATGACCGGAAGCGCAGATTTTAATATGATCCAAGGACCACTTGGAGCAGATCGCCTGGATTTCGTCATCCGCGATGCATACTATTGTGGAACACCACAATATGGAACTGTGGATTTATGGAGAATCATCCGAAATGCCCGAATCCAAAGTTTGGACGGAAAAATAGTCCTTGCCTATGATTCGAAAGTTATCGACAATATCTACTCAGTTCTTTTTGGACGATTTATGATGTATAAAAATGTATATTTTCACAAAACGGCCCGAGCCGCTGATTTAATGCTGCAAAAAATTATTGATCTGAGCTATGAGTTTATGGGTATGAACGATGCCATTCTTCATCCCGAGCAGTTTATGTCTCTGACCGACGGATGGCTGCTTCAAGGAATTCATCACGCGTTTCTTTCTCTGGATTCGTATGATCCCGCTTTTCATGAATCGATTCAACAAGCCTATGCCCTCCTCAAGCGGTATGAGTCGAGACGCTTATGGAAGTGCATCATGGAAATCACCTTCAGCACAACAGGAGTAGATCCCAGTCTCGTTGCAAATAGCGTTGGCGAAGACGTGTTGAGAAAAATCGAAAAAAACCTGCGTGCCCGCATGAAAGACCAACCGATGGAGCCCGAAGAAGTTCGCTCTTTTGAAGCCATCCTTGCAAATTTCGATTCCATATTCCATATTGACACTCCCTACAAACTCAGCTTAGCCCATCCTGCGGAATTCTTAGCCAGCGAAGTTTATCTAAGTCGGACCCAAGATCAAGAGATCTCACTCGTGCGATTCACCGATTTTTTGGAGGACAGCCCCCTATATAAGTCCGTTTCGGGAAACTTGGTCCAAATGGTGCGAATCTATGTTGCGGAAGACATTCGAGATCTGCTTCGAAAACACTCGATCATACCGGCTGCCTCACGGGTCCATTTGACAACGAGATGGTGAGGGGTGCTTGTTGAAACGGAAACTGCTTTTGCTGACGATTGACGCAGTCTGCCTTTTTGTTGTCGGGGTCTTATCTCTTTTCGTGCGATTTGGATGGGATTTTTCTTCGATTGCCTTGTACTTGCCAACCGTTTTTACTCCAATTCTATTATCGCTGGTTTTTTTATGGATCAATGGAACCTATTCCATCGTGTGGTCCTATATGTCTCTGAAAGAGTTATGGGTTATTCTCCGCGCCATTGCGATGGGGTTTTTGGTGAATATGCTCTTCCACGCTTTTCTTCCCTGGGTTCTTCCCCGATCCATCGCTCTGATGTTTTTTCTAGGCGCTGCTATCATTCTCATCCTCAGTCGGATGGGCTGGGTTTGGGTTGTCCATAGCGCGTACGCTCAAAAACAGATCACGGGACCCAAACGAATTCTTATTGTAGGGGGAGAAGAAAAAGGAGTCCGTCTACTGGACGAGCTCAGAACACAAGCCCGCTGGGGACAGGTGGTCGGTTTTGTCGATAACTCCCCTCGAACAATTGGGAGGAAAATCCGAGGAGTGCCTGTATATGGTCCGGTTGATCATATCGATCGGATCGTAGCCCAATTGGATGTCCATGAAATTGTCATCTCAAATCCTCAAGAAAAAAATCAATGGATCCAAACCATCATCCGACTGGTCGATCCCACTCGTATCAAAATAAAGGTCTTGCCTGGGCTGAATGAATTGCTTGGAGACACTCCTTTGATGGGGTGGGTTCGTGAAGTCGATGTCGAGGATCTATTGAATCGCGAACCGGTACGCATCGATCTCCAGATGGTGCAAAACTCCATCCGCGACCAGAAGATTCTGATCACAGGCGCTGGTGGGAGCATCGGTAGCGAGATCGCAATGCAGGTAGCGATGATGGAGCCGGGGGAAATTATGCTTCTTGGGCGCGGAGAAAATAGCATTTATCAAATCGATCAGACCCTCCAGCTTCAATTCCCCCATTTGAAAAGGTCTCGGATAATCGGCGATGTAGCAGACCGAGCGTGGATGGAATCGGTCTTTCGGATGCGCCGTCCGGATCTGGTTTATCATGCGGCAGCTCACAAACACGTTCCATTGATGGAAGAGAATCCTTATGAAGCTTTTCGGGTAAACTGCTTGGGAACCATGATTCTGGCTGATCTGTGCATTCAATATGCAGTGAACCGATTTACGATGATCTCTTCGGACAAGGTAGTCCATCCAACCTCTGTTATGGGCGCATCAAAACGAATTGCGGAAATGTATATCAAAAGTTTGGCTGCAGAATCTCTTCCAAACACCCACTTTTCTGTCGTTCGGTTTGGTAATGTGCTCGGTAGCAGAGGAAGTGTAATTCCCCTCTTTAAGCAACAGATCGAACACGGCGGACCCATAACCATTACCGATCCCAAAATGAAACGCTTTTTTATGACGATATCAGAAGCTTGCTCGCTTGTCTTGCAAGCATCAACCATGTCTTGTTCTGGAGAAATCTTTGTTTTGGATATGGGCGAACAGATTCTGATCAAAGAATTGGCTCGGAAGTTGTGTATACTCATGGGGGTTCAACCCGAAACACAGATTCCTTTTGTGTATACTGGTTCGCGGGATGGCGAAAAGCTTTATGAGGAGCTGTTTTTGGACTCAGAGGAAATCACGAAAACAACGCACCCAAAAATCCTTCATGCCATCGATGCCCAACCATATCCTGCTCAAGAAATCCGGAATTTGATTACCAATCTGGTCCAAGAGATCCGAAATCACTCCAAACATGAGTGGGTCGAAATCCTAGATCCCTATATACCTGATCATCAGTTGAAAAAGGAGGAACCGCAATGCTAAAAGGACTGACTGATTACACCTATGCGATGAGTCTAAAGGATGCATGGGAGACGCGCCTGGCTCATCCCCGATCCCTTTTCCTCAGCGGTGGCGTTGGGATCGGCATTCGAAAAGAAAGCGCAACAGAACGAATCATCGATTTGAGAAAAGCTCTGAATAGCAATTATGAAGAAACAAAGCATGGGATCAGGATTGGAGCCGGTATCAGCATCAACGAATGGTTGGAGCAGTCGGATGATCCTTTGGTCATTGAAGCACTAAGGAAAGTGGGCACAAACCAAATTCGCAACATGGCGACGATCGGGGGGAGCATCGCACAGCACTTTTCCTGGTCGGATGTGTGTACTTTGCTTTTAGCGATTGATGGCGAAGTAACAGTCTTCTCTGGTGCCTCAACACAAATCAAGATCGATGCCTACTGGGGTAAAAAAGATCCAGGGATCATCGAGCAGGTGTGGATCCCTCGTTGGCACACGCACGGTCAGTACTTTAAGTTTGCGCAAACAGGGTATGATATTTCTTACTTGAACATGGCCATCGCTGCCCGGATCGAAAACGGCCAAATCTTGAAGATTGGGATCGCTGTTGGCGCCCGACCTGGCTCTGCAATGCGTATGAGCAAACTGGAACGGTTTTTGGAACAAAATGCACCTTATGCCGCCATCGCCGAGCAAACCGAACAAATCACCGGAATTGCGTCCGAGTTTCCTTTATCTTCCAATCACGATGCGAGCGCTGATTATCGAAGAACCTTGGTAATCACTAGCATCCAACGATTCTTGGAACGCCTGCAACCATAGGAATCACGGATCGGAAATCACGCAAAATCCGAGATCGGCAAGAAACCGATTCCATCCCTCCGATCCTTGGTCATTCTCTTTAAACACGCCACAGTCTTTCAACACCTCAATAAAGATTTCCGCAACACTGGTTTGGATTACGCGTTCCGCATCGGAAGGAGTCAAAACATGCGGATGCTCTTTTTTCAATCTTTCAATCCACTCCCCGTGAACTTCCATTTGGACCGGGAAATCCTTTTGGATTCGTTCCCTGTCTTCTACATCACCGCACAGGAGGGAGGAGATTTGTTTTAATTCCTGATCCAACCTTCCAGGAAGGATAGCCAATCCCAGGACTTCAATCAAACCGATGTTTTCTTTCTTGATATGATGCCTTGGGCTATGCGGATGAAAAATCCCCAACAAGTGCTCGTCGGATGTCCGATTGTTTCGGAGCACCAAATCTACTTCATAGATTCCTCGGTTTGGGCAACGGGCTATGGGCGTAATGGTATTATGGAAAATCCGTTCTCCATGATGATCGGTATGATCCAAGATTTGCGTTTCTGGATCGGAATAGCTTCTCCATAAATGCAACACATGGGCGCAGATCCGAACAATCTCCTGCCGCTGAGTTGAGCGAATCCGGAGCGTTGAAAGAGGCCAATGGAGGGTAGTGGCTTGAATGCTGGGGAAGGCGGGATGAATCAATTGCAAGCGGTTGGCGGCTTTTTCCATGGGAAAGGAATGCCTTCCCCCTTGAAAATGCTCGTGGG
The DNA here is from genome assembly GCA_964462525.1 of uncultured Thermotogaceae bacterium. Taxonomy (GTDB): domain Bacteria; phylum Thermotogota; class Thermotogae; order MWEM01; family MWEM01; genus CAYWWY01. The sequence continues at coordinate 276,135 of CAYWWY010000003.1, read as the reverse complement.
ACAAAATCGACCCTCCTACAATTGGCAGGTCTGCATTTGATCCAATAAAGTAATGGGGAAATTGATCCAAGAAATCCAGAAAACGGACAAACGTTTGCTCGCTGATCTCCATGGGTTGATGATCCCGATCAATCACAATGCAATGCTCGTTATAGTACACATAGGGAGAGTACTGGAAATACCATCGCTCCCCATCAAGCTCCAGCGGAATCAACCGAAGGTTTTGACGGGCAGGATGGTCAATCCTTCCGGGATATCCTTCATTCTCAATACACAACAGGCAACGGGGATAATCGACTTGAGGGAGCTTTTTTTGAGCTGCAATGTCTCTCGGGTCTTTTTCCGGTTTGGATAAGTTGATCGTTATTTCAATATTGCCATAAAGACTCGGCGCGATCCAGTGATGGTTTTTCCGGATCCGATCCATCCGGATATAGTTAGATGATTGACAAAATCGATAAAACCATTCAGTCGCCTTTTCAATGGATTCATGGGTTTGGAGGGAACTGAAATGGCGGCAGACTTCCGATGCTCTGGGCAAAAGCAAGCCCATGATCTTTGTGTCAAAAAGGTCTCGGGATGCAGATGTATCTTGGATCAACCCAGCATTCACGGCTTCGGTAATGAGATCTTGGAGAATCTCTTCGATCGGCCTCAATCGATAAGCCCTTGCGGGTAATGATTCCGTTGTACTTGGGACGCCCATAACATCCATCAAGGCATTGCGGGTTGGAATGATGTCTTCATGACCCATCAGTTCATGCGCAACGGCATAATGGATAAGCTGTTCGATATTCTCGGATGCCCTTGTGCTTGTCACATCATCTCCTCCTTTGATTGGCAACCCGATTATACCACAAGGCAGTCGGTGTAACGGATCAAGGGAGCTCATTAGAGGGAAGCGACTGTTTTTGGCTTTAATCGTGATATAATTACCCTGGTTCGATCAATCCATTTGAATGGGGGGCATCATGGATGAACGAAATGCTCCATCCAATCGTATACAAAAATCGAGTATTGCATGTTTTGGATCAGCGCCTCTTGCCCGAGCAAACCGTGTACCACGAGCGGACTAATGCGCGCGAAGTATACCAATCGATTAAAGATATGGAGTTGCGTGGCGCCCCGTTAATTGGGATTGCTGCTGCATATGGTCTTGCTATTCACGCTTTTTCCAGCTTGGCCAATTCCCCGGAAAGTTTCGATAAGGATATTCGTCAAGCCGCTGATTTATTGGCGCAATCGAGGCCTACTGCTGTCAATCTTTTTTGGTCCATCAAACGAATCCTCCGGTGTGTGCGTGAAAACAAAGAAGCTTCGATCCATGAACTGAAAGAAATCATCGAACAGGAAGCGCTCCAGATCCATCATGAAGATAGACAGATCTGTCAATCCATTGGCGAACATGGGTTATCCCTTCTCAAACCAAAAATGGGTCTTTTGACGCATTGCAATGCTGGATCCCTGGCAGTAGGGGGAATTGGAACCGCAACTGCTCCCATGTATCTGGGTCATCAAAAAGGGTATCAATTCCGGATCTACGCAGATGAGACCCGGCCATATCTGCAAGGCGCTCGTTTGACCGCCTTTGAACTCAAAAGAGCCGGTCTGGATGTAACCTTGATCTGTGATAACATGGCCGCGTTGGTTATGGCTTCGGGTAAGGTGAATGCGGTCATTACCGGATGCGACCGAGTTGCGGCCAACGGGGATTCAGCCAACAAAATCGGTACAATGAACTTGGCAATTCTGGCCAACCATTTTGGAATTCCGTTCTATATTGCCGCCCCTACCCCGACAATCGATCCCCATACTCCGAAAGGAACGGATATTCCGATAGAGGAGCGACCGGCCGAAGAACTGAGGATGATGCATGGGCGATCCATTTCCCCTGAAGACGTTTCCATATACAATCCAGCATTTGATGTTACCCCCCACGAGCTAATTTCGGCAATGATTACGGAGGTTGGCATATGGTATCCTCCGTTCGATGAGAAGATCGCCTCCCTGGCCGAGAAGGGCATAAGTCGGGACCAAAAATGAATCAGTCCCTTTGCGTAGACACGCATACTCATCTAACCGATTCTCGATTCGATCATGATCGCAAACAGATCATCGATCGAATGGATCAGGATGGGATCGAGTTTTGCGTTGAGATCGGAAGTTCTTTAAAAAGTTCGCAGGAATCGATGGCTCTTGCCTACACCCACTCAAAAATCTATGCCTGCATAGGGGTTCATCCCCATAATGCCAAGGATGTGGACCCGGCCATATTGAATGAATTGAAGCAACTGGCCCGATTGGATCGGTGCGTAGGCATTGGGGAGATCGGACTGGACTTCTATCGGGATCTTTCTCCTAGGGATACGCAGATGAAGGTTTTTTTGGATCAACTGGAGATAGCCAAAGCGGTTGACCTTCCCGTTGTGGTTCATATCCGAGATGCATACGAACCCGCTCTTTCCGTTCTTAAACAGACAGGAATCCCAAAGAAAGGAGGAATTATTCACAGTTTTTCCGCTGGGTGGGCGCAAGCGCGGAGGCTTTTGGATCTTGGATGGCACCTGGGGATCAGTGGTCCAGTTACCTATCCCAAAAACAAAGACCTTAGAGAAGTCGTGCAAAGAGCTCCTTTAGATCGACTTGTCTCGGAAACCGATTGTCCGTATCTTCCCCCGGTTCCATTTCGAGGAAAGCGAAACGAACCCCAATTTGTCCACTATGTTGTAGATCAGATCATCACCCTGCGAAACGAATCAAAAGACGAAGTGGTCGGGCAGTTAATCCAAAATGCCCGAACCCTTTTTCCCATATTGGATTAAAGGAGGTAATTAGATGGATGATGAAAGAAGAGTGATGAGAGCCCCTCTTTCCATCACACAAGTCGTGCAACGAGTATCCCTGCTGATCATTTTGGTGATCGTCGTCATCTACTTTTTGACTGGGATTTTTCAGGTGGAACCCTCCGAAGTCGGATTGGTCATGACCTTCGGAAAACATACCCGGACCGTGGAACCGGGGATTAATTACCGCTTACCCTTTCCTTTCGAAAGCGTGATCAAGGTTGATGTGCGGTCGATTCGAAAAGTGGAGATCGGATTTCGAACAGCTGCTCCTGGCCGGTTCATCGTCGCTCGAGATGAAGCATTGATGATGACCGGAGACAACAACTTCGCATCGGTTGAGGCCGTTGTCCAATACCGGGTCAACAATCCGGAGTTTTATGCCTTTCACATAGCCGACCCCAATACCATGATTCGGTTCATTTGTGAATCGGTTATCCGCGAGCGGGTCGCTCAACGGACCATCAACCAAGTATTGACGATCGAAAGAGATATGATTGCCCAAGAAAGCAAAGAACGGATTCAGGATATCTTAAACAGCTTGGAATCCGGAATCTGGGTGGAAAATGTCAATCTTCAGGAAGTCAACCCCCCCGCTCAAGTTTTGGCCGCTTTTGATGATGTCAACAGCTCTTTGCAAGATAAAGAGCGAATTATCAATACCGCCATGCGATACTATAACGATGTGGTTCCCCGATCGCAAGGGGAAGCTTCTCGGATTCTCCAACAGGCGGAAGGGTACATGGAAGTTCAGATATTGAAAGCCGAAGGGGATGTGGTTCGGTTTGAAATGATCTTGGATGAGTATGAAAAGAGTCCCGAGATCACGAAAGAGCGTCTCTATATCGAAATGATGGAATCAATCCTACCCAACGCTCGAAAATTGGTTCTCTCCGGTGCGGATAATGGGTTGTTGAAACTGCTCAACATCCAGGAGCTATTGGGAGGTGGTGGCTTATGAAAAAATTGATCATCTTTGTTGTTTCCTTTATCCTCTTTTTTGTTGTCTTTTCAATGGTGACTTATACAGTCGATGAAACACAAGCCGGAATTCGGATCCGTTTTGGGAGAATTATGGAAACCCATACCGAACCAGGTTTATATTTCAAAGCGCCTTTTGTCGACCAAATCACTTATTTAGATAAACGCACCCAGATCTATGATATAAACCCGGATAGTATTCTCACGACAGACCGAAAACGGTTGGAAGTGGATACATATGTTCTATGGAGAATCCTGGAACCCCGTCTGTTCTTGGAATCAATGAAAACTCAGATCGCTGCTTTGGCCCGGATCGATGATATTGTGTATTCCAACCTTCGCGATGCCTTTGCCAAATTGACCATTCCGGATATTATCTCTGAAAACCGTCGTGGATTCCTGATGGAGATTACCCAAACCGCAGATCATATCCTTTCTCCTTTCGGTTTGCTGATCCAAGAGGTGAATGTGAAGCGAACGGATCTACCGGAGGTTAATGCAATGGCCGTTTTTGAACGGATGAAAACCGAACGGGAACAAGAAGCCGCTTTGATCCGAGCTGAAGGGGAAAAAGAGGCCCAAACCATCCGGGCCGGCGCGGATCGTGAAGCCAGCGTTATTCTGGCAACAGCGCAAAGAGACGCAGAAGAGATGCGGGGGATTGGAGAAGCCTCCGCGCTGAGGATCTATGCGGAAGTGTTCTCTAAAGACCCAGAATTCTATCGGTTCTGGCGTTTGATGATTGCTTACCAGGAATCATTCGAGAAGGATTTGGGTATTCTCATGAGTGAAGATATCCCGTTTCTCGATGCGTTCTTTGGAAAATAACCTACAGCATTCCCCCCCCTCCTTCCGTTCCGTGCGTGGGGAGGGGGAAGTGGAATGGGTTGTGCAGCGTTCCCGATTCGTAGGATACGCCAATTATTGCGAAACTCCAGAAGATGCGCAAAATATCCTCTCAGATCGGTCCAGGCTTCACCAATCTGCCCATCATCATTGTTATGCATGGATTACCGACCCCCAAAAAGGCGAACAGCATTGGTCGGATGATCGGGAACCTTCCGGAAGCGCTGGTCGACCTATTTTTTCTGAGATTCGTTCGTTCGGTCTTCTGTACACCATTGTCGTGGTCAGCCGAACTTTTGGAGGGATAAAACTGGGCCGAAGGGGTTTGATGAACGCATATTCCACCACAGCAGCACAAGCCATTCAGAAAGCGGGTCCAATCGAGTGCATAGTTGGCAATTCCCTTGTTTTGGAGTCGGAATATAGCCATTGGGACGGAATGCAGTACGAGCTTCGGTTGTTGCAACTGCCATACAAAGAAGAACAGGTATCCTATGGCGCGTATATCGGCTTATCCGTTTTTGTTCCACAAAGCATTCGAGATAAAGTAAATCAATGGCTTCAGAATCGAACGCGCTTGGGAACCATCCGCTCTTATCGGTGGGATGGCCCACAAATCCGAAAGGGTAGAGGGTAGGGAGGAATGGAATGACCGTTTGGCAAGGATTCATCGGGCTTTTTTCTCTCCTCATTACCAATATGTTTATCCTTCGATCCTTGACGCAATTGGATCCTCAAAAAAAGGTCCCCGGGTTTCTCAAATCGATCTCAGTGATTGCGCCTGTTGCATATGGCGGGTCTCTGTATTTGGGCTGGGCTTTTCAATCGGATTTTTTGATCTTGAGTTATTCCATTTTTTTCCTGAACAACCTTTGGTTCCTCGTCTTTTTTCGGAACACAGTTTTTTCGCTCCTCTTACCGATCAAGGTTCGACGCGGGTTCTTGTTCTCGATGACCGTTTTTTTTCTGCCCGCGATTCTTTCGGTAGCCGTAATGGACTTTACCGGGTTCACGAATTTCATCTTTCTGATCTCGTATATCCTGGGCCTTTTCCCTTTAATGATGTATCTTTCTACGATTGTGGGCCTTTCTGTGATCTCGATAACCTGGGGGATTCTTCTTTCGGCCTTTCTGTTCTCTATCGATCTTTTTTTGCGAAGTGGATTCATTCCGATCTTCGCCGAAGATTACCGATTTGTTTCATCCGAGCTCTTCCGTTGTTTTTCGGTGGGGGTTGGCGCTTTTGTCTTCCGCCTGGGGAAAGGGTATCCCAAACTGGAGGAGAAACAGGAAATCCTCCCTGGTTCCAAACAATTGAACAATGTCTTTTTCGTCATCCTTGCCGTCTTTCCCGTTATGATCTTTTATGCCGCCTTTTGGCAGGCAAACCTCAATTTCAGAGAGTCCCAAAAAAAGGAGATCTATCTGGCGCAAGAAGTCTTTTCTCTATCCCTGAAGATGATTGAAAACGAATCTTCAAAATATGCACGCATTATTCAGGATGTGCGTAATACATCCACGATTGCAAATGCTCAGTGGCGTTTGAGGAGTTTCCAGTTTTCCGAACCTGAACTGGAGCTCGTGCAAATCTTGACTACATATCCCGTTGGAATGGAAGGGATTTCCGTCAGTTTTCAGGAAGATCGGTTTGAAATATATGCCGATACGGACAAAGGGTGGGGCATCAAAATGGTGCTCAATGCGCAAAATATGTATCAGCAATTTCCCCTGAATCCCCAGCAGCAACTATACTTATTCTATGATCAAATTCCTGTCTTTCGCCCTCCTTATTCATCAAACAGCACGCTTGCGATTCAGCCTACCGAGTACGAATTTGCCTTTCAAAGCGTTGCTTCTTTCTTGGGTCATGAACTGGATGCCTATTTGGTCTTTCAGACAAGCATCCCTATGCTGAGTCAGTTTACCATCGTTTTCCTCATGGTCGCCATTCTGGTTTTGGTCTTGATTTGGTTTTTTTACGATTTATATCTTGCCAATTGGGAAAAGAAAGTGCAAAACCATATCCACACTCTTGTCTCGACAAGAGAAACGATGCACACACAGATGGAAAAAGCCAGTTCGGAGATGCGGATTTTACGAAAAGACTTGAGTTTTTCCGAGCAAATTCGAGCGTTGCTGATCCGCACCTACTCCGATTATATCGCTCTTTTTTTGCGATTCCAGTTTCCCCCCTTGAGCCAAGGGAAAACACAATATACCGAATTGAACCATCTCTTGGATCGGATCAACCATTCTTTGCCTTGGTCCCCAAAAGTCTTCCTCGTTCAAAAAGGAAGTTCCGGATGGAATCCAGTCGCTGTCTCGAAAAGGGAGTTTCAAGCCATTGAATTGCACGCCATACCAGATGAAGTAGCCTTTGCACGATATACGTATCGCGTTGGAACAGAAACGGACACCGGGGTTATCCTATCCCGGAGAGACCTTGCTCTGCTGGTTTCTTTGGATGACGATCGCCGAGAACTATCTGTGGACGAACAGACCCTGCTCCAGGTAGGAATGGATTTCGCAGCCTTTTACGTCAGAATTCACAAACAACTGAACAAAGCCGGCCATCTTACCTACAAATATATGTGGATTTCGGAAATGTTGATGAACACCTCCGATCATCCCCAAATCGAAGAACTGATCGCTTCTGTCCTTTCCCTATTTCATCGGTTTTACCGGGAAACGGTTTTGGTCGGAATGGTACGCGCGCGCGATGATCAACTCACTTGCTATTCCTTGGAAAACGGCAGCGCTCAATTGCAGAAAACCTCTTTGGATGGATCGGATTATGATTTTTTGGTCCAAGAGATCTATATGGGCGCACCCGTATTTTCAGAGTTGTTTCAGGAACAAAAACCCATCCATCCCAATGGTCGTTCAGGAATCCTTTTGCCCCTATTCGGAAAAACCCAGCATAAATATGCTGTGGTAGTAGAGTTTGTGAATTTCCAAGTATTCCCGGCCATAGAAAGGGAATTGCTTTTCTTCTTGGGAAAAGTCTTATCCCATCTTTTCTCGGAAAACCTGGAACAAGAGACCGAAAACGAGCCCAGCGAATCATGATCATCAAACTGATTTTCCTGTTTCTCCTTACGGGTGCGCCTATGCATGCTACTGTTTTTTCCTTCGTGGTCTATTACACCGATATCACCCAATTCCCGGATAGTCATGCAAAATTGGAATCCATTTTACAAGAACCTGTCTCGCCTATCCAAGCAAGAATCCATGAGTACGAAGACACTTCAGCATTTATGCGAGCAACTGGCGCTCCATATTGGATCCGAGGATTCACCAACCATTCAGGGATTTATATCCAAAGCCGGCATCTTTTACGAAACCAGTATGATCGCACTCTAGAACACGAATTGCTTCATTGGACCATCAAGCACCACACTTCGATGCCCGCTTGGATGGAAGAGGGGCTTGTATGTTGGGTCACCGGAGAATTGGATCCGTACACTCATATCACCCCTATGGAATCCATCGAGCTTCGTTCCATCCAAGAACTGCAGAATCCTTGGGAAATGATCGCCTTTTCCTTGGGAGCGATGAAAATGGTCCAATCCATTTTTGGATACAAGGAGGACGTTCCATGATCTACCCGGTTCCCCAAAGAGCTTATGCGCAGAGGAGAAAGAGAAAGAAGAAGAAAAAGCTTCCATGGATCATCGTGATAATTGTTCTGGGCGTAGCAGCCTGCGTCATCGGTCTTTTCTGGAGATATCATAGTCTCTATCAGTCTGCTGAAATGAGCTATCCTCGTGTCGACTATGTGTTTGTCCTACCAGAGCAACAACAGGTCATATTGATCCGAAACGACACGGTCCGAAAGATCAGCTATATCCTAAACCTGTCTCAGCAAACCTATGATCCTGTTATGCGGGTTCACCTAGACTATCCAGAACCCAGAGAGCTGGCGCAACCATTGCGTACCCTTTTCAATCAAGTTGATTTCACCTATTATGCATCTTTAAAAAATAGCGATATCGGGCGACTCGGTTCTTTGCTCTCTGTTACCGATTTCCATCTCGCCGACGAAGACGCGTTGGTTCGTTTGTTGCAAGCAGTTTCGATTGGCCCTTTGGAATTCATTACCTTTTCATCCACACAATCGATCATGCAATTTATGAGCAAAAGCAATCTCAGCACAAAAGCGCTTTTCCGACTGATCGATCAATTACGCACCTACGCCATCCAAATTGTTCCGGTTCAATATCAAACCCTTCATCCCGTGACCATCCATCTGAATCAGGCAGCGGGGATTCAATCGGTCCAACGATACTATCTGGATCCCACCCATCTCAACCAGATCAAGGAGTTTATCAATCCGTGAAACCGGGCGCTGTTTTCTTTCCCGTTCTGACCTTTTTCGGCCTGATCGTAGGTGGGCTTTCCATCTTTCTCCTAATCATCCCCTTTATTTCCATCTTTGAAGGCCTTCTGGAACCGCGCTTCTCGAATGAACCTTTCTATATCCTGGTCTTAGGACTAGACGATCTCGAGGATTCTGGATCAGGGCGTACAGACGCGATCAATGTCATTGGTTTTTCTCCTACTGAACGGCGGATCGGGGTGTTGCCCATCCCGCGCGATTTGATGCTAGAAATCCAGACAGCCCAAGGTTCTCAAAAAACAAGAATCAACGCCTTGTATAGAAGTCATGGTCTTGAGTTCCTGATTCAGCAAGTGGAAACTCTATTGGACCTATCGATCGAACGTTCGATTATCCTGAACTACGAGCTCTTTCAATATCTTGGAGATCAATATGGTCCGATCCCAATCGATGTTGCATCGCCCATGAGGTATTATGATACCCAGCAAAAATTGGAAATCAACTTCCCCGCTGGAAGAATCATGATGTCTGGGCTTGATTTGCTGAAGTACATCCGCTTTCGAGATGATTCCATGGGCGACTTAGGGAGAATCCAACGGCAAAAAGAGGTCGTCCAGCGGTTGCTGGAAGCGATGAAGCAAAAGACCAATCTGTTCATGCTGCCCACCATTTACACAAACATCCGTAAACAGATCCTATGGGATATCGATCTGAACGATTTGATCTACCTCTACATCCACTTCCGCGAGCAATTTGACATAGTTTTTCTTTCCTTTCCTTATTTGATCATGGCAAATGGCGAGCTGGTCATCCATCCCCAAAGAACCAATGATTTACACTATCAGCTGAGCACACTCCAGGTTCCCATCCAAATTACTCGGCCACAGGTCCTGATCGTGAACGGGTATAGCGATTCTGCTTTTTCCTTTTCCGTAACCATTGACAATGCTTGGAGGACTCTGTCCGAGATCAGCTATACGATGATCCCACAAAAGATCCAAGCAAAATCGGTGGATGATTGGTTGGCCCATCAAGATACCCTCATCTTTCTGACGCAGGACCCTGTTAAGCGACAAGAAATCCGACAAACCCTGGAACGCATTCATCCATCCAATCGGTTCCAAGAGATCTACCCATTGCCCGCTTCCGGACTGGAAGAATACTATCACTTTCTCAATCTCTTGCATGACCATGGCTATTTTTACGGATTCCCTCTGGATGGAATCATCTATCTGGCTCATCCGGTTCATTAGTCTTACACGGTCTTGTTTATGGTACAATTGGGAAGGAAAAGAGGGAAGAATCCCAATGTCAAATAACCATATACTGATCCGTTTGGGTCCGAATTTCTTGATAAAAAAACTGGAAACCCTTCGCGCCATTTGCGCTGAAGATGCGAAGCTACATGAGTTTATGATGGCTGCAGCTCCTTCGGCAGAACAGACATTTCTGTACTTCCTCATCTCTCATCCATCCATGCCATCTCTTTATTGTGTCTTCACCGAGCGAGGTTTGACCATGGCTGGCATTACGACTCGAACCACCTCAGATTCCGGATATTCATTGGATTTCCATAGACCCTCCAAAAAAATGGTGTCCATCTATCGAGACATATGCTCAGAGAGCCTTTCGAGAGAAGTGAACCCTTCAGAAACGAAGATGGGATTTGGCCGGATCCAGCAAATCCCCATATTTCCTTCCATTGCTGTTATTGGAGTAGAAAAGCTCCTTCGGAAGGTTCTCATGAACGAATCTCTCCAAAAAAAGGAAATGATTACCATCGCGGGTTTTTTTTCGGAAGACACAGGACAGTACATACTCCGATATTACAATCGATGGGTTACGCCCGATTACCGAGTGGATTTTTTTGGAGATCAGGTTGCCCTATCTCTATCCTTTCCGCCATCCTGGGCTTCGCGTGAGCGGCTTGAAATCTTCCGCACAATATCCAATTCACTCACAAGTGTGCTATCGTATTGGCATCCGGAAATATGCCCCAACACATCCCAAAGTATAACAGCGCCTGATCAAGGACGAATTCTGATTACTCTTTGGATTTCGCTCAAGCAATTGCCCCATTGGATTTCGAAATTCGAACCCTTTCAGCAGGCCTTTAAACGAGCCGTCTTAAATACCTTGGATCTATACTTAGTTGATTTCAAAGGACAATGGGGATATCGAGATCAATCATGAGTCTATCCAAAGATAAAAACCAACCCAGTTATCTAATAATCACAGGCGGCCTTTTTCGGGGAAGAAAGATCCAAACTGTCCATGATGCCCGAACCCGATACACTCCTGAGATTGTTCGTGGTGCGTTATTTTCCACCCTACGCGCTCGGATTGAATTGGAAGGATCCCGGTTCTTGGACTTATGCGCGGGTAGTGGGATTGTTGCGTTCGAAGCCCTTAGTCGGGGGATGAAACAAGCCACCCTAGTGGATATTTCTCATAAAGCCATTCGCGCTGGGGTCATCAATAGTCGCCGGTTGGGTGTTCTCGATCGAATCAAAATCCGCCGAATGGACCTGGGGAAATATTTGCAAAAAACAACCGAATCGTACGATGTTGTATTTTTGGACCCTCCATTTGATGAATCAATCGTCCATAAATACCTAATCGCAGTCGATGCAAGTATGAATCATAACCCCTCTTTTTTGTCAAAAAGCGGCATCTTCGTTCTCGAATGCAGGGAAGGAATTATGCTGCCAAGCCTCCGATCGCTACGGATGATTCATAAGGCTGCGTACGGATCTGTATGCCTAACTTATTATCAACCATTCAATGATCAAAGCAACAAGAAAGGGGGGGAGCAGCCCATGGGGCTGCAGACCAATGACGAAAAAAATCGTGGGGATTGATCTGGGTGGTTCCAGCATAAAAGCCGCTGTTGTAACCTTTGAAGGAGCAATCCTTACCAAAGGCGTTGCTGAAACAAAGGTGTCTGAAGGCAGAGAAAAGGTTGCGGAGCGAATCAGTGCGCTGATCCGGGAATTAGCTCAGGAAGAATCCGGGATCGCAGTCGGGATTGGATCACCGGGATCTGTGGACAAAAAAAAGGGAATCGTCCGGTTCTCGCCCAACTTTCCGGATTGGAACCATTTCCCCCTCAAAGATCGGATCGAAGAGGCAACCGGATACATGACTTTCATTGAAAACGATGCCAAGGCAGCTGCATTGGGCGAGAAATGGTTTGGCCTTGCCAAAGGAATCGATCACTTTCTCGTATTGACTCTCGGCACAGGAGTAGGAGGAGGGATCATTTCTCATGGGCAATCGATTACCGGCGCAGACGGAATGGGCGGAGAACTGGGGCACGTAAATGTGATCCCAGATGGAGCTTTATGTGGGTGCGGTTCGAAGGGATGCTTAGAAACGGTAGCCTCAAACACCGGAATGAGAAGAATGGCTCTTGAAGGGAAGAGCCGCTTTCCCAACTCATTGATCTTTGAACTATCTGGCGACAGTCGATTTGGAGCGCGAGAAATTTTTCTGGCCTATTCTCGAAAAGACCGTTTGGCAGAACTCATTGTGCGCCAGTTTTGCTGGGGGCTCGGAAGAGCGATAGGCTCGTTTGTCAATATTTTCAATCCCCGGTTGGTGATCCTTACGGGGGGGATATCCCAAGCAGCGCCCTATTTCTTGGAAGAGGTCGTTAGCGTGGCTAATGAACATGTTTTTCTCTCTCTCATGCACTCCTTTGAAGTCCGTCCAAGCGATTTGCGGGAAAACGCTGCCATTTTGGGCGCAGCGTCTGTGGCATTGGAAAACTTATCGATTCGGCTGTAGGTATGCCCTATATCAGCCAACCATGAGTATGCGTAGGTATACGAGAGTATGCTTTGTTTTGGATTTCTCGATCAATCCATTATAATACGCTTTGAAGAATCGAGGTTTTCCATTTTACGGAGGTGGTACAGAATATGGCAATCAAACTGAAAGGGAGACATCTGGTTAGTATTGCTGACCTCACCCCAGAGGAATTCATGCAAATTATCCAGACTGCAGGCTCCTTGAAGCAGGACTTATATTCCGGGCACCGACCCGAACTCCTGAAAAACAAAACTTTAGCGGAGATCTTTCAAAAACCCTCACTGCGCACCCGCGTCGCTTTTGAATCGGCAATGACCCATCTTGGCGGCCATGGAATCTACCTGGGCCCTGAAGATATCAAGCTCGGAAAGCGCGAGATTACCGAAGATATTGCCAAGGTACTTAGCGGGATGTGCGATGTTATTATGGCTCGTGTATTCGAGAACAAGATCATCAGAGATCTTGCCCAGTACGCGGCGGTACCGGTCATTAACGGTCTTTGTGATTGGGAGCATCCCACACAGATCCTTGCCGATTTCATGACCATTTGGGAAAAACGACAACGGTTTCATGGCCTGAAACTGGCCTATATTGGAGATGGAAACAATGTGTGCAACTCTCTTTTGCTTGGATCTGCGTTGATGGGAACGCACATGGTTGCTATCACAGCGCCGGGTTACGAACCGAAAAGGACAATCATGGATCAAGCGGCGGCTCTTGCGGATCGATATAATACCGGCTCTCAGCTAAGCGTTACCAACGACCCAGTCATGGGAATCAAAGATGCCGATCTGGTATACACCGACGTGTGGGCTTCTATGGGCCAAGAATCAGAAGCCGAAGCGCGCAAGAAGATCTTCCTACCCTATCAAGTCAACAAAACGCTTTTTTCTCACGCCTCTCCTGATGCGTTGTTTATGCATTGCCTCCCCGCCCATTATGATGAAGAGGTAACCTATGATGTCGCCCACAGCAACCAAAGCGTGATCTTTGAAGAAGCGGAAAATCGGATGCATTCGATCAAAGCCATCTTGGTTTTGTTGACCCCCAACTGATCGATCGGGCGAGTAGAAAAAACCCGGAGCAAATCATTCGACGGTTTTTGGAAGGATAATTGTGAAAAAGGAAGCGTACTTCTACCTGGGACATATTTCAGACCAAGCCTGTTTGATGAGAACCGAGTTGGAAAACCAAGTCAATCTTCGAACATACCAAGAGCCCTTTTGTCATCGAACCGCTCTCTTGATTCTCGATATGCAACAGGTTTTCTTCGATCCCCATTCCCGCGCCTATATTCCCAGCGCGCCTGCCATCATTTCGGGCCTGAACCATCTGATCAACCGATGGAAGGGCCCGGTAATCTATACCCAACATAGCAATGATCCGCTGAACCCATCTTCTATGGCAAAGTGGTGGAAAACCCTGATTCGACGAGATTCCAAATCATTTGCCTTGATTGAGGGATGGGAAACCAAAAAGGGAATCCGGATCGAAAAGCATCAATACGACGCCTTTATGAACACCTCTCTTGAAGAAGTGCTGAGAGAGAGGGAGATTCATTCGCTCGTCATTGGAGGGGTTATGACGCACCTTTGTTGTGATTCCACTGCTCGAAGTGGGTTCATGAGAGGCTGGAACATCATTGTTTTGGTGGATGGTTGCGCGACGTACCATCGGCTTTTTCATATGGCCAGTTTGCTTACGCTGGCCCACGGATTTGCTTATCTAATGACCGTTGAGGAGGTCATGGATCGCCTTGATCAATCGGAGTGATGTTGAGGAAATCGATGAAACGATCATCATTATTGGCGCCGGACCCGCCGGGATTTCCGCGGCAGTTCAGCTAAAGCGGATGGGGCATGATCCATTGATGATTGAGCAAGATTGCGTTGGAGGCTTCATCCGGAATGCGTATCGAGTGGATAACCTCCCGTTTGCAGAAACGCCGATGACGGGCAAACAGGTGTTTTCTCTGATTCGGTCCTTTTGGGAGCGGTTTTCGATTCGAACCATCATCGACCGAATTGTCTCCATAGGCGATCATGAGTCAAAAGGAATTATGCTGACATCGCTTACCCGGCGATTCGTTTCTGATCGGATCATTGTCGCAACGGGAACAAAGCCCAAACCTCCCTCGATTTCAATTCCGGATCATCTGCGCCATCGGTTCGTCGATTCTATGGATGCCCTTTTGGAACGACTTGATCAAACAAACCATGGCAATCTTGCACCATCTCCTCCCGTTTGCATTATCGGGAGCGGAGATTGCGCCTTTGATTACGCTCTATCTATGAACCAAAGAGGAGTAGCATCGTTCCTCTTGGTCAGAAAGCAAATCAAAGCCATTCCACTACTCCAGAAAGAGGTGGAGGCAAGGAAGATTCCGGTCTATCTCAATTCTCAAGCCAGCAATATAAGCAAAAGCAAGTGGGGCTTGTCTGTGGGGGTGGATCAGATGCAATCCGATGGTTCCACCCGAAAGATCACCATGAACGCCTCCTTCATTTTGAGCGCAATCGGACGGTTGCCATCGATGATCCCCGGTTGCGAAGAGCGGGCTGCGAATCTTCGGTTTGCAGACCGGATCTTTTTGGTAGGCGATGTTGCCCATCCCGAATTCCGTCAAGTGGGAATTGCCCTAGGGGATGGTTTGCAGGCGGCTATGAAACTGGATCAACAAAGGAGGAACGCTTTGTGAAGATCGTTCAAGTCTTCGGAACAGAAGGAATCGCGCGCGTATTCATCGCTCAAAATGACCAAGGGCATTATTTGGAGTTTGTCGAATCGGTCCAACCGCCCATTCCCCGAAAAGATAAGTGGGTGAATATTGTATCCACACTCTACGGTTGTCCAATCCAGTGCCGTTTCTGCGACGCGGGAGGAGGATACCACGGGAGAGCTTCCTTTGAGGATATGCGGTTTCAGATTGACACCATGATCCATGCCTGCTTTGGATCTAGCGAAAACCCCCGCACAATCCCGGTAAAGAAATGGAAGGTCCAATTTGCCCGCATGGGAGAACCGGCTCTGAATCCAGAAGTTTTGGAGGTATTGGAATCCTTGCCTGGATTTTATGATGCCCCAGGATTGATGCCTTGCATCTCAACAATCGCCCCACGCGGTTCCGAACCGTACTTTGAACGGTTGCTACAGATCAAAAAGAAATGGTATTCCGGGCGATTCCAGCTTCAGTTCTCGATCCATACAACCGATGAAACCCAACGCAGATGGTTGATTCCGGTACCTATATGGTCATTCGAAGAGATTGCCCAGTACGGGAACGCCTTTTTCCGACCCGGAGACCGGAAGATAACACTGAACTTCGCTTGGGCAAAAGGAATGACCCTCAACCCCGAGATTCTTTTGCGATATTTCTCTCCCCGCCTTTTTTTGATCAAAATCACTCCGGTAAATCCAACCTATCGGTCGGAGGAGAACAAGATCTCCAGTCAGTTTCACAGCGAAGAAGACCATCCCGTCATAGAATGCCTTCGCCAATCTGGATATGACACCATTCTCAGCATCGGGGAATTGGAAGAAAATCAAATTGGAAGCAATTGCGGCCAATATGTTCAAACCCACAAACAAGCCCGGGAAAAAATAAACCGGGGTTATCAGTTGGTTCCTTAGGAGCCCCATGGCACTCCACTTACAGAAGGCGAAAACGATCTTGAAGAAGGGGAAAAGCGCGGATTCCTGGTTTGGCTGTCGGTATTCCCTGAATCTGTATCGAGGGTGCGCCCACAATTGCGTTTATTGCGACGGCCGCTCGGAACGTTATCATGGGGAAGGAACCTTCGGAACTGACATTGCTGCCAAAATCAACGCGCCGGAGATTCTCCAATCAGAACTATCCATCCATCGCCGGCGCAAACCATTGACTCCCGGATGGACCGTGTTTGGCGGAGGCGTCGCTGATAGCTATCAACCGGCGGAATCGGCTCTTCAAATCAGCAGAGCGTGTTTGACTGTTTTCAAGGATCTTCGAATGCCTGTCCATTTGATCACTAAATCATCTCTGGTCGTCCGAGATCTTGATATTCTCCAAAAATGCGCAGGAACCCTCGTCAGCATTTCCTTATCGACTTCCGATGAATCTCTGGCACAGATCGTTGAACCAGGCGTTCCAAGCCCGCGAGTTCGTTTGGAAACCCTTTCAAAACTGAAAAACCGCGGAATCCATTGTGGGGTTTTCCTCATGCCAGTAATTCCGTTCCTTTCTGATTCAGATCAAGCCATGATGAAGACCGTTCAAGATATTCGGGACGCCGGGGCCGAGTACATCGTCTTTTCTCCCATGACCTTACGGCCGAAGATTCAAAAGGAGTACTACCTGAAGATGATCCGGTCGCATTTTCCCCAGTTGGTTCGGGCTTATGAGGCCACCTACCCGGACGACCCATGGGGCAATCCCGATCCCAAGTATACCCAAAGGGTACACGAAACGTTCCTGAAATGCATCCATCATAATCGGATTCCCTCTCGAATCCCCGTTTCATTATTTCTTCCCTTTCTTCCGGAAACAGATTATGTGTGCATCATATTGGCCCAGTTGGATTACCTGTTGCAATTGCATGGAAAGAAAGCCCATTTCGGAAGAACCATCCAAACGGTCCGTTCGCTTCGGATTCCTTTGGCCTTTGCGTTGGCCAATCCCCCATTCACCAGTTCAATCTCCCAAGAGAGCCTAAAGATCATTGAAGAAATTGCTCATTCGGGTCGATGCAGGCTCTACGAGTCACTCCTGTTTGATGGGGTTCGATGAGCGATACGGAGCTTCAAGGTCGAAGTAGAATCGACTCCCGTGTCCGAATTGGCTTTGCACGTGCAAGGATGAGCGCATGATTTGGAGGATGCCTTTTATGATGAACAAGCCCAATCCTACCCCTCCATATTTTCGGAACGCTGTTGGACCAGCCTGTTCAAAAGGTTCTTGGATTCGATGAATGGCCTCCTCGGGTATTCCGATCCCGGTATCCTCAACCTCGAACCGGATTAACGTTGTCATTTTCTGAGGATCATGGGTTCGCAGAGAAACCGTTAACCGCACATGACCTGCTTGTGTAAACTTAACTCCATTCCCCAAAAGATTGAGCAACACTTGTTGAACCCGAAGCTCATCGATAAGAAGTAGGCGCGGGATGGTATCATCGTAATCCATCTGAAGATCGATGTTCTTTTTTTTGGCATGAATTTCGACCAATTGCATGACCGAATGACACAGAAATTTTAGATCCGCCGGTTCTTCATGAAGCTTCATCTTCCCGACGGATATTTGCTCATAGTTCATGATATTTTCTACAATATGGTTCAACAGTCCCGAGGAAAGCCGAATATACTCAATATACTCTCTTTGGATTTGAGATAGAGAAGACTGTTCCAACAATTCAAGAAACCCCATAATCCCATTCAGAGGCAAACGAATTTCATGGGACATACTGGATAAAAAAGTGCTCTTGTCTTGAGTGGCTTTTTCCGCTTCTTCTTTAGCCTCTCGAATCTTCTCTTGGCTTTGCACGCGTTGGATCGCCGATCCGATACAAATGGCAATCGCTTCGAGCAAGTGGATCTCATTTTCATGCCATATCCGTTCATACAAACAATCATCAAAACCCAGAAAACCCCAGAATTGCTCTCCGCAATAAATGGGAAGGACAAGGAGGGAACGGATTCCTTGAGATTCCAACAAGTCCGTACCATCTCCTTCCAATTCGGAAATTGTCGCTTTGAACGCTTTTTTTTGCAGCAATTGGCGCAGGAGTGTGTGGACTGTCTCCGAATAAGGACGTTTGATCAGCTTCGGGTTCGAGATCTGTGGTTCGATCCCTTCCGCACAGCATTCATGAATCTGCGTCCTGCACCAACCCCGTATGGGGTCGTAGAAGTTTTCGTAAACATACACGCGGCTGATATCCAATGTTGTTTGAATGGTCCGGACCATTTGAGCCATTCTTCGATCCAAACTTAGGTTGTCATCATTCAATAGGGTCGCGCATTCAGCAACGGCACGAAGAGCCAGCTCTCCATTTTTCTGGATTGTAATATCCGTCCGCGTACCGATCACGCGAAGGGGATGTCCGCTTTCATCGCGGGCGAGGGTCTTTCCTCTGTCCTGTACCCATCGATAGGAACCGTCTTTGTTTCGAACTCGAATCTCACAATGGAAAGCGGGTGTTTCCCCATAAAAGTGCTGATCAAAAGCCTTACGAAACAGAGCGTAATCGTCCGGGTGAACCAGTGAACTCCATTCATCGAAGGCATCGGACCTCCGGTCTTGCGGAAACCCCATCATCTCATTCCATTGTTCGGAAACATGGACCTTCCCGCTTTTCACATCCCAATCCCACAGCAATTGATCCGAACTCTCCAAGGCATACTGCCAGCGATGTTGACTCTCCTGGAACTGGCGTTCGATCTCGACAATATCAGGAAGCTCCCTAACGACTCCAATGACCTCGATTACCTTCGGATGATCCGGAAGAAATACCGGGAAACACAGGATTTCCATTGGATTCGAGGAGATCGCGCCCGATTCGATCAGTGTCCTTTTTTCGGGCTTTCCCGATTTGATGCACTTCAACGCGGGACAAACCACGCAGCTTTCCTTTCTTTGGTAAATGAGTTCATGACACCGTTTGCCCTCCAAAGGCCGAGCAATTTTATGCTGTTCCTGAAGCGCCGGATTGGCGTACAAAACCCGCAAATCCCGATCAACCACAAAAACCCGGTCTTTGGGAGCCTTCTGGATTCCGCCCAAAAACCCGGGTTCTGTTATCCGTTCTCTCCAGTTTCCCGCGTCTACCGGATCATAGGTCATTGGAAAACCTCCCAAATCCCAATCTCGCTCTGCCATAACCGTTCGGCATGTCTTCTCCCGCCTTCAACACAAAAAAAGAATCCAATCGTGCGAAGATAAAAGAAACCACCACCGAAAGCAGGTTGTTTTTCGTCATTCCTTTTCCGATAAACCGACGCTTGTGAAAACGTTTCTTAAAACTCATGTTTCTTAGGGTTATGTAAATTATACCACAGTCATCCAATAGATTCAAACATAAAACGTTTCGGTTTTTGATGGCAATCTATATGAATTGTTCGCAGCTATCTTAGGCAAGGCTTCTTTGGATTGTAATCCAAAAACAAAATGCGAGTGGTATAATTCTTCCCGTAAGAACGCTCGCAAATTGATAAGGAGGACAAAGCATGCGTTTGAAGTCTTTGAAAATCAAGATCATCATCTTTTTTTCCCTTGTTTTGGTCGCCGCCTGTGTAATCTTGAGTCTAACCGCCTATTTCACCGGCGAAGGCATCATTCGAAACGAAGTGAATGACACGCTTCAACTCTCTGTGCAAAATGCAACCGATATGATCAACTTATTTGCGGAGAGACATTTTGTCGCAATGGAGGGTGTAGCAAGTCGAAATGTGATCCGTAGCATGGACTGGGCAATCCAAAAACCCGCCTTGATTCAGGACGCGGAACGCCTGGGGTATATGACCTTAGCGATCGTCAAACCCGACGGAACCGCCCATTACGTGGATGACACCACAGCTTTCCTTGGAGATCGCGATTATGTAATCCGGGCTTTCCAAGGGCAGACCAACATCTCGGACGTTCTAATCAGCCGGGTAATCGATGCGCCAGTTGTCATGCTAGCAACCCCGATATATAACGATCGGGGCGGGATTTCGGGTGTTCTGATCGCCCGATTGGATGGGAACATTCTGTCGAGGATCGTTACGGTCAATAATCTCGGCGGAAAAGGATATGCCTACATGATCGATCGGAACGGGGCTTTAATCTCCCACGATAACCGAAACCTAGTCATGGATCAAGTGAACTACATCCACGAGGCCAGAACCGACGCCCAATACGCTCGATTGGGAGAGATGATGGCACGGATGACTCGGGGACAAACAGGCATAGAGGCTTATGAGTATTTGGGGGAGGTACGGTACTTTGCCTATGCTCCCGTGGGAATCAATGGATGGTCTGTGGCCGTAGGGGCATTCCAAAGCGTTATGCTGGCCCCGGTTTACAACCTGGGGACTATGCTGATCATCATCTCTTTGATCGTTCTCGGCGCGGGTATTGCCATCTCCTATTGGATGGGAAGCTCTATTGCCAAACCAGTACAACGAATCTCTGCCAAGGTCTTGGAGTTTGGAGAAGGGGATTTGACCATCGACTTCCAAATGAAAGGGGAAGATGAGATCGCCCGAATGAGCGTATCCCTTCAAAAAATGGCTGGGATGCTTCGAGGATCGATGGAATCCATTCGCGCTTCTATGGAACAGCTGAATGGCGCATCGGAAGATTTGGCGTCGGTGGCTCAATCATCCAGCGCTACGGTCGAGAAAATCGCCAAACAGGCAGAAAATATCGCCTCTGAAGTTCAGGGGACATCGGCCAGTTTCGAGGAAATTACCTCTTCGGTGGAGGAAGTCGCCTCCAGCGCTCAAATGGTTTCCAAATCTTCCCAAGAGCTGGCGGATCGAGCGGAGTCGACATCGTCTGCTGCAAACAAAGGACAGGAATCTATTGAAAGCATGGTTCATGTCATCCAGAAAGCAAGCAAAAAGACCGATGAAACCGAATCGATCGTAAACTCCTTGTCGGAAAAGGCCAAGAGCGTGGGAAAAATTGTGGAATCGATCCAATCCATTGCCGAACAGACCAATCTGTTGGCGCTAAACGCCGCGATTGAAGCGGCCAGAGCTGGCGAAGCCGGGAGAGGTTTTGCCGTCGTCGCAGATGAAATCCGAAAACTCGCGGAAGAGAGCAAGACTTCCGCCACCAATATTGCGTCCATACTCAAGGAAATCCAATCAGAATCCCACAATGCCGATCAAGCGACCAAAGAAACGGTTGAAGTGGTAGGTCAAGTGCAAACGCAGGCAAATACCATCAAAGAACAGTTTGATTCGATTCTGGATCAGCTGGGCAATATGGTGGGCATGGTGGAAAACACGGCCGCAAGCGCCGAAGAGCAAAGCGCCGCTGCCGAGGAAATCGCCAGCGCGGTAGATGGATCCAATCGATCGATGATCGACGTTACTGGCAATGTGCAGACTATATCGGAATCCATTGATGAGCAAAGCCACTCTTCCCAGCAGATCAGCGCTTCCAGCGAAGAACTCAATGCGCTGGCGCAATCCATAACCGAGCAGATTCAGAAATTCAAAATCTGATCAACTTCCTTACGAAACACAGAACGATTTTGGATTCAAAAACCCCCGGCCTTTTGCACAGACAGGCCGGGGGTTCTTTTGTTCTCGGTAACGAAACGGGGTTTTTCCTATCGCTTTCGCTATCAACGATCCCATACAAAGCATCGTCCAGTGTAAACACCTTTTGTTTTTCCAACCAGAGATCCTACAGAACGGAACCATTTTTTCTCAACAAGGAATCAACTCTAGAGTAATTAATCAATAATCCTAAGCGTTCCCCATTTAACCGCCGATCAAAAACCGCACAAAGCAAAACGCGCTCATGGAGGCGGACCAGTGAACTCCATTCATCGAAAGGATAGATCATTGAACAACCACACAAATCCCAATCTTACGCTTACTTACACCCTCGAAATGGCTTCTCCCGCTTTCAATTCAAAAAAAGATGAATCAAATCGCTTGGAAACAAGATAAATCCTCAAAAGCTTGCTTTTTCCCCTATTCCTGTTCCGAAAAACCGACACTTGCGAAAACGCATCTTAATATACGCGTTTCTTATAGTCATCAATAAATTTACATAACAATTCGAGAAAATCATAACTTAATTCAAAGTGTATCCTTATCGAAATCATTATAATACATTATCTTTAATAGCGGATATGCAATTAACACAAATTCTATACGGAATCAATATATATATGTTATGATTTCACATAGATAATTTAGCTTTACGTTAATAGGAGGAGATAGCATGCGGTTAAAATCTGTAAAAATCAAGATCATCGTATTTTTTTCCATTGTTTTAGTCTCCGCCTGTGTGATCCTAAGCCTGACTGCTTACTTTACCGGGGAAGGAATCATTCAGAGCGAAATGAATGATACGCTCCAGTTCTCTGCGCAAAATGCAACCGATATAATCAACTTATTTGTGGAGAAGCATTTTATCGCAATGGAGGGTGTAGCAAATCGGAATGTGATCCGCAGTATGGAATGGGCCACCCAAAAGACACCGTTGATTCAAGAAACGGAACGGCACGGGTATTCGGCCATGGCCATTGTCACACCTGATGGCAATGCTCGCTATGGGGACGACACCACAGCTTTCCTTGGAGATCGCGATTATGTAATCCGGGCTTTCCAAGGGCAGACCAACATCTCGGACGTTCTAATCAGCCGGGTAATCGATGCGCCAGTTGTCATGCTAGCAACCCCGATATATAACGATCGGGGCGGGATTTCGGGTGTTCTGATCGCCCGATTGGATGGGAACATTCTGTCGAGGATCGTTACGGTCAATAATCTCGGCGGAAAAGGATATGCCTACATGATCGATCGGAACGGGGCTTTAATCTCCCACGATAACCGAAACCTAGTCATGGATCAAGTGAACTACATCCACGAGGCCAGAACCGACGCCCAATACGCTCGATTGGGAGAGATGATGGCACGGATGACTCGGGGACAAACAGGCATAGAGGCTTATGAGTATTTGGGGGAGGTACGGTACTTTGCCTATGCTCCCGTGGGAATCAATGGATGGTCTGTGGCCGTAGGGGCATTCCAAAGCGTTATGCTGGCCCCGGTTTACAACCTGGGGACTATGCTGATCATCATCTCTTTGATCGTTCTCGGCGCGGGTATTGCCATCTCCTATTGGATGGGAAGCTCTATTGCCAAACCAGTACAACGAATCTCTGCCAAGGTCTTGGAGTTTGGAGAAGGGGATTTGACCATCGACTTCCAAATGAAAGGGGAAGATGAGATCGCCCGAATGAGCGTATCCCTTCAAAAAATGGCTGGGATGCTTCGAGGATCGATGGAATCCATTCGCGCTTCTATGGAACAGCTGAATGGCGCATCGGAAGATTTGGCGTCGGTGGCTCAATCATCCAGCGCTACGGTCGAGAAAATCGCCAAACAGGCAGAAAATATCGCCTCTGAAGTTCAGGGGACATCGGCCAGTTTCGAGGAAATTACCTCTTCGGTGGAGGAAGTCGCCTCCAGCGCTCAAATGGTTTCCAAATCTTCCCAAGAGCTGGCGGATCGAGCGGAGTCGACATCGTCTGCTGCAAACAAAGGACAGGAATCTATTGAAAGCATGGTTCATGTCATCCAGAAAGCAAGCAAAAAGACCGATGAAACCGAATCGATCGTAAACTCCTTGTCGGAAAAGGCCAAGAGCGTGGGAAAAATTGTGGAATCGATCCAATCCATTGCCGAACAGACCAATCTGTTGGCGCTAAACGCCGCGATTGAAGCGGCCAGAGCTGGCGAAGCCGGGAGAGGTTTTGCCGTCGTCGCAGATGAAATCCGAAAACTCGCGGAAGAGAGCAAGACTTCCGCCACCAATATTGCGTCCATACTCAAGGAAATCCAATCAGAATCCCACAATGCCGATCAAGCGACCAAAGAAACGGTTGAAGTGGTAGGTCAAGTGCAAACGCAGGCAAATACCATCAAAGAACAGTTTGATTCGATTCTGGATCAGCTGGGCAATATGGTGGGCATGGTGGAAAACACGGCCGCAAGCGCCGAAGAGCAAAGCGCCGCTGCCGAGGAAATCGCCAGCGCGGTAGATGGATCCAATCGATCGATGATCGACGTTACTGGCAATGTGCAGACTATATCGGAATCCATTGATGAGCAAAGCCACTCTTCCCAGCAGATCAGCGCTTCCAGCGAAGAACTCAATGCGCTGGCGCAATCCATAACCGAGCAGATTCAGAAATTCAAAATCTGATCAACTTCCTTACGAAACACAGAACGATTTTGGATTCAAAAACCCCCGGCCTTTTGCACAGACAGGCCGGGGGTTCTTTTGTTCTCGGAATAGGAGCGCAATTTTCTCTCAGTATACGCGAAATTCTTGGATCTCTTGGAAAAATCGGGTCTCTTCTCTTTCCCAATCTACCATCAACTCTTCAAGATCCATTGCACCCTCGATCACCGATCGCACGCGCGGATCTCCGGTCAGATGATCGATATGATTGACATCCGCATATGTGGCGTACTCAAACTGGTCGGGATGGATCTGCCGAATGGCTTGCATGGTCAGTATGGCAATGGGAACAAAGTCAAGCTCTTTGCACAACGGGATGAACTCGATCCCAAAACAGACCCGATCCTTATACTTGGAGGAAAAGGGGACAAATGACCGTTGGCGGAACGCGACCTTTTCAAAATTATGCTCATTGATCCGTTGATAGACTTTCCCCATGTCGATCCAGGGCGCCCCAAAAAATTGAAAGGGGACAGGTGTTCCGCGCCCCTCCGATATATTGGTCGCTTCAAAAAAACACCCCCCATTGTAGCACAAAACCGACTGATAGGTCGGTAAAGCGGGCGATGGGATATTCCATAACAAGCCCGTATCGGGAAAATAGTCTTTGGGAGTGTACATGTCCATAGGCACGATGGTAATGGAAACATCGAGATTTTTGAGCTTCCGCACATATTGGGCATATTCGGCGATGGTCATTCCGTACCGAATGGGCAGCCGATCATCCCCCACGAAAGACGATAATTCCGTTGGGATGCGCGTTCCTTTGATATGAAGTGTCCCAAGCGGATTGGGACGATCCAGGATGATCACCTCTGTTCCCGTTTCTGCTGCCGTTTCCATAGCGTACGAAAGGGTGTATAAGAAGGTGTAATAGCGCAACCCCACATCCTGTATATCGTATACCAATGCATCCAACCCTTCGATCTCCTCTTTCGGCAGCTTTTTGTTCGGACCATACAGACTGACCACAGGAATTTGATACACCGGATGGATCATATCCTCAACGGTTTCGCCATCAGCGATCCCATACAAACCATGTTCTGGCGCAAACATCTTTTGGATTTGAAGCCCCTGATCCATCAAAACGGAAACATTCTCCCTCAACAAGGAATCAACCCCAGAGTAGTTTGTTAATAATCCAAGGCGTTTCCCTCGAAAGAACCGTTCAAATTCTTCAATGCGATCCAATCCCAGTTTGGTTTTCATACCTTTTCCTCCTTCACTACGCGAATTTGTATTTGATGAGCCACTTCTTTCGCGAATCGGGAACTATCCCCCGCTCCCACAAAAAGGATCACAATCCCTTTCGATCGATCCTGCGTATCGAGCCAATCATAGAGATCATCAGCGCTTTCGCAATATTGAGACCGCCCATTCTTCTGGGTCACCCGTTTGCAGAAGTTTTCGTAAAGATGGGGCTTTTGGGGTTCATAAGCCGAATAAATCGGGAGCAACAAGTTCTTATCTGTAGGAAGTTGGTCCAGCATGTGTTCAAATTTTACCCCCTCGCGTTCAAGCCGGCTGTAGCGATGGGGTTCAAAAGCAAGGATAACCGACCGCGCCGGATATGCTTCCCGGCACGCTTCCACAACGGATTCTATTTCGTCAGGCGTATGCGCATAATCATCGACAATCGACAATGAATCGGACTCGAACCGCACGGAGAACCGTCGATCCACATTTTGATAGGTATGGAGGTGGATTCGTGATCGTGATTCAGGTATATCGAGCAATGATGCGCAAACCATAGCGCATGAAGCATTCATGAGATTATACTTGCCCGGAATGCGCAAATCGATATCCCGATCCACTGAATCATACGCATAATTTCGCGATTGGGGTTCAATGTGAGCCAAAATCCCCTTCGAGCAAACCCGGCGTTGCGCATGGAATAGAAAGGATACGATCGCATCATGATACTCTTCGAATAGTTGGTGATAGTGTTCCAGATGATCCATTCGAATATTCGTGACCGCACCGATCCATGGCTTGATCAGAACCAGTTCTCCGTCACTTTCGCATACTTCCATGAGAATGGGACCATTGCCCTTCCGATAGTTTCCATAGGGAAGATCCTCGTGCACGCCTCCCAAAAGAACGGATGGGTCTTTCCCTTCGTAAATCAATATGCGCGCCAGCATCGCCGTGGTGGTCGTTTTTCCATCTGTTCCGCTGATTCCGATCACAAGGCGACCGGATTGCCCGATCAATCGAGAAAGGTAATCCAACCGCCGCATGCATGGAACCCCTCGTCTTCGAACTTCCGTGAGTTCCGGATTGTTCGGATGCACCGCATTGGTATATACTACCAAATCGGGGTTTTTGATATTCTTTGCTTGATGACCTTCTTCCACATGGATTCCGTACTTTCGGAGGGTGTCAACCCGATCACTCATACAGTCAACACTCCCCGATATATCATTGCCCAAATCTTTGGACAACATCGCTGCCGCACTCATTCCGATGCCACCGATCCCGATCCAATGAATCCGCAAGAATCCCACCACCAAACACGTCATATTGCCTTGATTTGATTTTACCATAAATATGGTGTATAATCACATTGGCAGACTTTCTCAGAAAAGGGGTGATGAAATGAGAATTGACGGGTTAGGCCCAAGCATTCACCCAATCCATATGCCTCAGTCAACTCCCGCACAACGTCCTATTGCTGTTCAGGAAGAGCAAGTAATGAGCCGCGAACAAGTCCAGAATCTCCTGGACATGAACATGTACAATCAAACGGGATTGGCTGAACGAATGGTGCGAATGATTTCAGACATGGCTGCCGGAATGAACTTTAACGGACTTGGATGAAGTTCTTTTTTTTTCTCGTCCCAATCGGGCTTATGATGATATACGCGTCCGTTTCCGGATTGTTCCACTCGGCAGTGGATGTCGGTATGAGCCCACAAAGATTGGGCGATTCGTTGGAAATCATCGCGCCAAAACAATCCCTTCTGGTTGGTTCAGAAGGGATTGCTTTTGTGAACCAGCAGGATCATCGGTGGGTTTTTTACCTCCTGTCTCCTGCCATGCGGGCCTATTTTTGGATCCCTTGTTTTTTCGACCGAATTGTGATTGCGGAATGGTCCCTGGGAGCAACCGATCATGACCAGGATGGATTTCCGGATATTGCCGAGCTATACGGAGAAGACTGCGCAGTTTTTCGTCAATGGTTTGTTGGGATCGCTACCCATCAAAAAGCGCACATGTCTCCTTTATGGAAGGATCGGGATTGCAGTGGCTTGGTGCGGTTTGCCTATCGCGAGGCTTTACGCCAACACGATGCAGCATGGGCAGAACGTACGCAGATTCCCATCTTGTTTCCCCGAGACATTCAGGCCTTCCATTATCCAAACATTCCGGAATTGGGAGACCAAATTTTCCGAACAGAATCAGGCTTTGGGACCTTTGCCAACGCCCACAACCTATTGTTGTACCATTGCAGAAAAGTGGATCGGCACGTAAGCGATCGCATTAAACCCGGAGATCTGATGTTTTTCTTTCATCCTCAAGATCTCCTCTTTCCCTATCATGTCATGATTTTTACGGGAGATGGGCTTGTGTACCACACGGGACCGACCGACGATTCCGAAGGAGAGATGCGTTTGTGGAGATGGGACGATTATTTTCAAGGCGCGCCTCTTGAATGGCTTCCTACTCGAGAGAACCCGTATTTTTTAGGCTTTTACCGTTTTAAGATCCTAAATGACTAAGAGCGGATGGGTACAGACTGGCTCCATCCATAAGGGGGGAATACGCATGCTTCGAAAGTGGATAATCGGCTTATTCATTTGTATTGGGGTGTTATCGGGTTCTTTCTTGGGTTGGGCGACAGTCTATGTCGACACCTTTCAGCTGATCCATCCCGGACAGAATCCCTATTTCTACATCTATTCTTCTGGGCAAAAGGATGTATCGGTTGGAATTTACCGGCTAAACAAGGATGCAGGTCCCATCCCGTCTTATCGGGTTGGCGATCCGCATTACCCTCTGGCTGAGCAAACCGTAGCTCGTTTTTCTGTTCCGATTCGAACCCGCTGGGAACGAATCGATCTACCCCATTCTTTGTTTCAAGACATCGGCCGATATCTGGTTGCGGTTCAAGAAGAGGATCAATGGAGCCATATGGTGGTGGAGAAGACCGGATTGGCAGGCGTGGCCCTTGTTCACGACGATGGAGTATGGGTGCGATTATGGGATATCTTGACCGGGCAATTTGTTGAATCGGCGCAGGTCTTTACCGACAGCGATTTTTACACACACATCGGCACCCTCTCTTCACAAGGAAGCGCACGCTTCCCTTTGAACGATGTCAAAGATGGATCTCTCCAAATCACCTCTTCACGGGGCAATGCGTATATCTACCTCGATCCTTCGACAGATTTTGAACAACGCAAGTTGCTCTTGGTAACAGATCGGCCTATGTACCGTCCCGGAGACCCTGTCCAAATTCGCGGATATCTCTTCGAAACCGGATCTGGGTCCTTTGTGACCGACGGATCGATCGATTTGACGATTTTGGATCCGAGAGGACGCGAAACACAAGCCGAATCCATTTCCCTCGATGCGTACGGGGGGTTTTCCTATGAGCGAGCAACCTTTTCCGAAGACATCCGAGGTCATTACCGAATCCTGATTCAGTATGAAGACCAGACCTTTACGCGATATTTTCACCTTTCCGATTACCAAAAACCCCCTTTCACCTTGGAAATCTCAGAAATTCAAAGCCTTTACGGGATCGGCGAGGCTCCTTCCTTCACAATCAAAGGCCGGTATTATTACGGGCAGCATGTAGATCAAGGAATTGTTTCCTACAAACTCTATGCTCTGTCACCAGAATGGGATCCAAGGGACGAGTGGTTGATCATGTCTCAATCCCATGTTCTGAGCGCTCCCCAACTCTCGTTGCCATTGCACATTCCGACAGAGGATCATGGGAAATATCGCCTGGAAGTCACGTTGGTTGATTCATCAGGACGCGATGTGATGGAAGCCCGATACTTCGAATACATCCCGCTGGATGTGAAAATTCACGTTTCTACGCCGATCACCTGGCTCACGCCAGGGGACTTATGGCCCGTTCATGTTTCCATTCATCCTTTGGTGGACCAAGCACCAATGGCTCGCATCATGATGATGCAGCTTTTGGTGGATGGCCATCTGGTTGAAGAGAAATCCTTCCAGACTGATTCTTCGGGCAATCATCGATTGCTCATACCGGCGTCCGACCCTGGCAGGTATCAGATCCGCGTGTTTGATCCGCAGAATCCTGACTACATCCAGACCATTCGGGCCTTTTGCTATTCGCCGACCCACCCATACAGAACCACGATGGATATCGACTTTCTCTTGGACGCCCCGATATACCAACCGGGAGATCTGGCACGGGTGAAGATTCTTTCCAAGTATTCCGACCTTCATGCCCTGTTGATTATCAATGCCGGAACGCAAATCTGGAGCCGATCTGTCTTTCTCGAAAAAGGAGAAAGCGCCTGGATTCTTGAAATCCCATCCGATATCAAAGCAAACCGGATCGAAGTTCGATGCATCGCGTTTCATAGTGGAATCAGAGTCGATAAGACCTTTTCCATACCGATTCATCCCATGGAATCGGAAATCGAATTGGTCATTACCACTCCAGAATCTTCTTCTCCTGGAGCTACGATCCCGATATTGATCGAAACTCGGGACCATCGCGACCAAACAATCCCTGCTGTGGTTACCCTCAATTTGATCGACCAGGCTTTGCTGGATCTGTACGGAATGGACGATTGGGAAACGCTTTTGGATGGATTGGATGAATTGCCGCACCGATATTGGATCGGCTTTTTCAATGAATATCTCTACCCATTCCTTCAAGTAGGAAGCCTGATGAATGATTCGCTGTATGATGCTCCGGAAACGCTTGCCCAAACGAAAGCTGCCTTGGACGGAGTATCGATCCAGACAAGGAGTGAGTTTTCTGATACGGCTTTTTGGAAGGATGCCCTGTGGGTGGAAGGTCAGCTCCTTGCGGAGATTCCTCTCCCCCAAGATCTGACAACATGGCGGGTTCGTGCTTTGGCCATCGGCGCAGATGGATTCCGAGGATACGGTCATTCTCAGTTTTATACCACGTTGCCGGTTACTGTCCAACCGGTCTTCCCTAAGTTTATGATCTCTGGGGATCGGATTCAGATTGGGTGGAACGTGGGCAACTATACCGGGGAAGATCAAATCTTTGATTTCATCATGGAGTTTGAAGGTCAAACCGTTCGCGCGAACCTTCCCGTCTCCAATGGGCAAACCCGTATGGTCTGGTGGATGATTGAGGTGCCAGGTTTTGATCAAATTCAAAACACATCCTTCTTTGCGCGGGCTCAATCAGGGGATTGGGGCGATGCCATGATCCATACCGTGCCCATTCATCCTCGGTCTTTTTCTACCCGATCTGGTTCAAGCGGGGTATTGGGGAAAGAACCCGTACAGATTGACCTTGCTATCGAAGCGCCAACCCGACTAACCTTGACTCTTAGCTCCGGGCTCGAATCCGAATTGCTCTCCGCGCTGGAATACTTGATCCAGTACCCATATGGTTGCGTGGAACAGGTAGTGAGCAGTTTTCTTCCCACGATCGCTGCCCTAAGTCTCGTAAAAGACTCCGCGTTGCCACTCGCTCGGATGATTCAAGATCGGATTCCTCAAATCACCGAGAATGGGTTAGCCCGGTTGTACGGATATCAGAAGCATACCGGGGACTGGGGTTGGTGGCGGGATGACAAGCCTGACCTATTTATGACCGCTTATGTGCTCTATGCCCTGTATCACTTAGCCCAAGCCGAATACCCCATTAATGAAGATGTAGTGGCAAAGGGCCTCAATGCTCTAGATGAGATGATCGTCTCTGCGTCTACCTCCGCGCCGCATTATGGGTTTGCCTTGTATGTGCTCAAACTCTTTCGTCCGAAAACCCCGGTTGCTCTGTTTTCTTCGGAACAATGTGAAGACACGCTTTTTTTGGCTTTAAGTTTGGCTAAATCCGGAAATAGGCAAAGCGCCAACGAGCTCCTACACCGTCTCCTGAATGAAGGAAGGTTTTACGAAGGCGCCTTCCGAATTCCGTTCCAACCTTCGGGTTATATGATCAGCAGTCTTCAACTAAATGCGTTGCTGTTGGAACTGATCTGCGATCTGGAATACCAGGGGCCTGAACGCATTGGCCTTGTGAAGCACCTGTTTCAAAATCGCCAAGGTGATTATTGGAGTTCAACCAAAGATACCGCTTTTGTTGCGATCGCCCTTTCACAGATGCCCTTTTTTACCGAAGCGATGCATGCGAATGTATCGGTCTTTTTCCCGGATGGATCTACTGAACAGCACCATCTGGATTTTGAAGCAGAAGAACTCTTTCAACGAGAATGGACCTTGTCCCAGAAAGACGCAGTTCAAATCCTGTTGGAAGGAAGCGAAGGGCTATTATGGAAATGGACGACTCAGGAAGAACACCCCCTGGATGGATATGAACCCAATATACCCGATGTTTTACACAGAGAGGTTCAAAGAAAGCATACCTTTCTTGCTCATCAGGGTGCTCCTTCAGAAGCGGTTTCCATTGAAAGAAGCCTCTTTATCCCGATCGATTCATCGATCGTACCGCACATGCTGATGTACCATAATCCCCAACGACCGGGTGATTGGCCAAATCAGGAGGATGGCATCGAATCCCTGATCTCCATTCAATCCTTTCGGATTCAGCAAACACCATCGGGACAGCGAATCCTCTGGATCAATGGCTCGAATACCGGAGTTCCAATCCATGATTCTGTTCAAATCACGGGCATGGATGAGCATCATCTGATTCTGTCTGCAGACCCTTGGGGCATCAACTCTCCCCATCCGATGAAGATCTGTTTCACGATAGCGGAAGAAACTCTCCATATAGGAGATATTGTCCGGTCCCACATCACAGTCCGTATAGACCAACCCATGCGGTATGCTGCGCTTGAAGAACGATTGCCCGCGTCATGGGTAGAGCATGATTTGTACCAATCTCCATCGAAGTCCAGAAGCAAATTCTTCTGGGATCAGATCTATTTTGGTCATTATCCCGATTTTGTGGATATTCGGTATTCCAAAAACACAGCCTTCTTTACCCAAATTTCTTCGGGAGTGAGTGAATACTATAATGAATACAAGATCATTGCGGCGGGCTCTTTCGCCCTGCCCCCTTTGCATCTTTTTGAGATGTATGAAGAAACGAATGCGTATCAATCGTCATCCCTCCATTTCGTAGTCGATCCTTAATGGGTGGATCTTTCGATCGGTTTGATCCATATTCTTCCTCGATATGCTATAATAAAGCCATCAAACCCTCATCGGGGAGGTTGGATCATGGAAATCACGCGAATTGACCATATTGGAATCGCTGTACGATCTTTAGAATCCGCGTTGAAGCTGTATCGGGATGCTTTCGGTATGAATGTGAAAGGAATCGAACGGTTGGATGATCGACATCTCAATGTCGCTTTTGTTGAGGTAGGAGAAAGTTGTATCGAGCTTTTAGAACCAACATCAGAAGCATCTACCGTTCATAAACATCTGGAAAAACGAGGAGAAGGGATTCATCATATGGCGCTCCATGTTGCGGATATTGATTCATCCATTCAGCAATTGAAACAGCAAGGGTACCGTTTGCTCAGCGAAGAGGCGCAGAGAGGGGCCGGGAATACCCGAATCGTCTTTCTCCATCCAAAAGATAGTATGGGCGTACTCATTGAGCTGGTGGAAGGCAGTCACTAGATTTCCGGATCGGAGGGATGAAATTGTCGGATATTTCTGACAACATTCAGGAGTATCGAAAAAGAAGGTCGTTGATCGAAGCCGGGGGTGGAGCAAAAGGACTGGAAAAGCAGCATAAAGCAGGGAAAATGAGCGCACGTGAACGGGTGCGCTATCTTGTTGACGAAGGCACCTTTGTTGAAGTGGATGGGTTTGCCACCCATCGGTGCGCAAATTTTGGGATGGATCAAAAAGAGATTCCCGCCGATGCGGTCGTCACAGGAATTGGCCGGGTCAATTCCAAAAAAATCGCACTGTTTTCCCAAGATTTCACGGTTTTAGGCGGATCTTTGGGGGAAACCCATGCGAAAAAAATCATGAAAATCCAGGATATGGCCATGAGGATGGGGATCCCGATTGTTGGGCTGAACGATTCTGGAGGAGCGAGAATTCAAGAAGGAGTCGATGCCCTCTTTGGCTATGGGGGAATCTTTTACCGGAACACATTGGCCTCCGGAGTGGTGCCCCAGTTTTCAGTCATCATGGGTCCCTGCGCGGGAGGGGCTGTTTACTCGCCTGCCATCACAGACTTTGTGATCATGGTCGACCAGATCGCCAAGATGTTCATCACAGGGCCTCAAGTGATCAAAGCCGTTACGGGAGAGGAAGTCACTCAAGAAGAATTGGGCGGCGCGATGGTCCATAACCAAAAAAGCGGAAATGCCCACTTCTTGGCTGAATCCGACGCCCATGCGCTGGACATTCTTCGTCAGATCCTCTCTTATATCCCTTCCAACAATCTTGAACTCCCACCCAACGAACCCGCCTCTATTCCGGTCGATCTTCCCGAACAGATCAACTCAATGATCCCGGCAGACCCGAGAAAAAGCTACGATATCCGGGATATCATCCAAACCGTTCTGGATCCAGATTCTTTTCTCGAAGTTCATGCTCATTACGCCCAGAATATCATAGTGGGCTTTGCCCGCGCGGGAGGACAGTCCGTTGGGATTGTGGCCAATCAGCCAAAAATATGGGCTGGAAGCCTCGATATCAACGCATCCGACAAAGCTGCCCGCTTTATCCGGTTCTTGGATGCATTCAACATACCCATCGTAACCTTCGTCGATACACCGGGTTTTCTCCCGGGAACCGCTCAAGAATATGGGGGAATCATCCGGCACGGGGCGAAGCTCTTGTATGCATACAGTGAAGCAACGGTCCCAAAAATCACCTTTATCCTCCGAAAAGCCTATGGCGGAGCCTATATCGCTATGGGCAGCCAACATCTAGGCGCGGATTTTGTCTTCGGCCTGCCGACAGCTGAAATTGCGGTGATGGGTCCAGAAGGCGCGGCCAACATCATTTTCAATAAAGAGATTGAATCCGCAAAAAACCCGGAAGAGACTCGAAACCAGCGAATTCAAGAGTATAAAGAACAGTTTTCCAATCCTTACGCAGCCGCAGCCCGCGGGTACATTGAGTCGGTGATTGAACCGGTGGAGATGCGGAAATTCCTTCATCAATCCCTCGAAATCTGTTTGAGCAAATCACAAAACGCTCCTCAGAAAAAACACGGAAACATTCCGTTGTAGGTGGTTTGGGAATGGATGTAGGAACGGTAATGATTATCGGTGTCACAGTGGTATTTTTCAGTTTTGCCATGCTGTACATTCTTTTTCGGATTTTAGAGCGGGTCTTTGCCCAAAAACAGACCAGTCGAATGAAGCGGGTATCCCCAGAACCTTCGGAGTCTGTTTCCGAATTGCCTTCCACCCCGCCATCCAAAATCCAAGAATGGAACGTGATTGAAGAAGATGAGGAAGAGACGGCCGCGATTATGGCCGCAATCTCCACATATCTTGGTCAGCCAGTAAAGATCCATGCGATCCATCCACAGACGACATCCAATAAAGCGATCCCCGATCTTTCCTGGAGAAACCACAGGCATTCGTCCTGGAAAACCCGTAGAAAAGGAGTCGGTTTTCAATGATCAAATCGTATAAGGTGTGGATCAATGGGAAAGAATTTCGTGTGGACGTAGAAGAAATGGGCGGTTCGGACGTACCCATTCAGAATACGGCTCCCCCGGTTTCGGTCGGATCCACGCCCGCTCCAGTTCCCGCGGCGCCAGCGAAACTACAAACCCAACCTCCCCCCGCGCCCGCGCAGCAACACGTTCAACCATCGACTGATCCTTCTCCAAAGTTCCGGGAAATCACAGCGCCTATGTCCGGTTTGGTGATAGACGTTCTGGCAACTCCAGGAATGCGGACCAAACCGGGAACGAAGTTGCTGGTTCTTGAAGCCATGAAAATGGAAAACGATATTATCTGCGATATAGAGGGTTTGGTCCAAGAGGTATTAACACGTAAGGGAGATAACGTCGAAACGGGACAGACCTTAGTCAAAATCTCCAAAGCCTAATTGTTCCCAAGGAGGTGGTTTCGAGATGGCAGAAATCAAAGTAGTCAGTTTTAATGTGGGAGAAGAAGAGTACGCGATTGACATCATGAAAATCGATAGCGTCAGCGAAATGCTGAAGGTTATGAAGCTCCCTGGGATGCCCACCTTTATTATGGGTGTTACCAACCTTCGGGGCGAAGTGATACCGGTCATCAATACCCGTTCGAAATTTGGATTGGAAAAGAAGGACCGTCATGAAAAAGATCGGATCGTTGTGGTCTATATCGGCGATAAAAAAGTGGGTATTGTTGTCGATGAAGTACGCGAGGTTCTTACCTTGCATCACGAACAGGTGGAAGAACCCCCGACTACGGTCGGTACAATGAGCGCAAAGTACATCAGCGCGATCGCGAAACTCGAAAATCGGATGTTGATTATCTTGGATATCGACAAGATCCTCACAACGGAAGAGATCACCAAGCTTGACAAAATCATGGAACAAGTATAACACGAAGGGAAGGGCTGCGCATGGGGAAAGGATTGAAGGATGTCGATCCAAAGATCTTTGAGTGCATTCGCAACGAATTGGGTAGGCAGACCGAAGGGTTGGAGCTGATCGCTTCGGAAAACTTTGTCTCATCAGCTGTTTTGGAAGCGGCGGGTAGTGTTTTGACCAACAAATACGCAGAAGGGTATCCCCGAAAACGATACTATGGGGGTTGTGTCTTTGTGGATGAAGTGGAACAGCTGGCCCGAGACCGAGCCAAAACCCTTTTTGGAGCCAAATACGCGAATGTTCAGCCTCATTCGGGATCCCAAGCCAACATGGGTGCATTCTTTGCCTTAGCCAAACCGGGAGAGGCGGTATTGGGAATGTCGCTCAGCCATGGGGGTCATCTGACTCATGGGGCTTTGGTTAATTTTTCCGGGTTTATCTACCGTTCTTTTGCCTATGGGGTCGATTTGGAGACAGAAACCATCGACTATGAGCAGGTCCAACAGATGGCCAAGCAGGAACGACCCAAAATTATCATCGCCGGCGGGAGCGCCTACTCACGGATTATTGATTTCAAGCGGTTCCGTCAGATCGCTGATTCCATCGGCGCCTATCTGGTGGTGGATATGGCGCATTTCGCTGGCCTTGTAGCGGCAGGTATCTATCCCAATCCCATGGAATATGCCCATGTGGTCACCTCAACTACCCACAAAACCTTGAGAGGCCCCAGAGGAGGAATCATTCTCACGAATGATCCCGAACTCTTCAAAGCCATTAACAAAAGTATCTTTCCGGGAATTCAAGGGGGGCCTTTGATGCATATCATCGCAGCCAAGGCCGTTTGTTTCCAAGAGGCTATGTCCGCGGAATTTCGAACATATCAGCAACAGGTGGTCCGGAATGCGCAAGCGCTAAGCGCCGCGTTGGAAGATCGAGAGTTACGGATTGTTTCGGGGGGGACAGACAGTCATCTGTTCTTGGTGGACCTCACCCCCAAAAAACGAACGGGTAAAGCCACCGAAGAAGCCTTGGAAAAAGTGCGCATTACGGTCAATAAGAATACGGTCCCCAACGAAAGGCTCTCTCCGTTTGTTACCAGCGGAATCCGTGTGGGCACCCCGGCGTTGACGACCCGGGGAATGAAAGAGCCCGAAATGGAGGAGATCGCCACGATCTTTGAGCATGTCATTGCTCATATGGACGAAGACGGCACTCTTCCTGAAGCGGTGATCCAACAGGAAACCAAAACGGTTGCGCGCATGTGTGACCGATTTCCTTTATACCATTACTGAACAAAGGCAGGGAATATGACAATGGCCAAAATCAAAGAAATCCGGTTCTCTCTTCAAGAGTTTTCTTACGAAAAACCGTTCCATATTACCGGCAGCATTGCATCCACATGTACGAACATTCTTGTAGAAATGGTCTTAGAAAATGGCGTGGTTGGACTGGGAGAGGCGTCCCCCTCTTTTCGCGTGAATGGGGAAAAGCCGCTTGCTTTGGTCCGGTTGCAAAAGACGGTACAAGAAATGCTCTTGAATATGGATGTTGGGCACTACCGACGGATTTTTGACCAAATGGACGCATTCAGCCGGTCGGCGCCCAGTATCAAAGCCGCAGTACAATATGCCGCCTTGGATTCCTTTAGCCAGGAAATTGGTGTTCCGGTCTATCAGATCTTGGGTGGAGCAAAATCCTCGGTTGAGACTGATATGACGGTAGGAATCAACACCCTGGAGCAAAGCGTTGCGGACGCCTCATCGATCTTCGCTCGAGGATTTCGAACCATCAAGATCAAAGTCGGAGAAGATCTAGAGCAAGACATCCAAAGAATGCTCGCCATTGCAGAGTCCACACAAGGAGCCAGATACGTCGTTGATGCCAATATGGGATACACCCCCAAAGACGCGGTCCGGTTCGCGCAGATTATGGATCATCACCGCATAGCAATCGACATTTTTGAACAGCCCGTCCGAGCGGAAGATTTTGATGGACTTCGGTTTGTTCGACAACACAGTGTCTATCCGATCGGGGCCGATGAATCGGTTAAAACCAAGTATGACGCATTGAGACTCATCCGCGAGGGCTGCGTGGATTTCATCAATATAAAGCTTATGAAATCTGGTATTTCGGATGCATTGGCCATTGTCGATATGGTGAAAACGGCCGGCATTGGCTTGATGATTGGATGCATGAGCGAGTCCCCTGTAGGGATTACCCAAAGCGTTCATTTTGCCTGCGGCACAGGCGCATTCACGCATCACGACCTCGATTCGTTCCTGCTTCTGAAAGATCCAGCCCAACAAGGGCGGTTTCAACACGAGAAGACCAATCTGTTTCCCATTTGATCATAGATGAAAAGAACCAACCTTAACCAACAGGAGGTGTAAGAATGGCAAAGAAGAAAATGAGTTTGTTGGTTGCGCTTGTTGTAGTTCTTCTCATGGTCGGCACCGGTTTTGGGAGGATTCCTTCCGACACCTTTGTCATCGCCGTAAATACAGGAATCTTCATCACTCTCGATCCTGCAGTCGCTTTTGAAGTGGTACCCAATGTAGTGGTGGATGCCTTGTACGGAAAGCTTGTGCGATTGGCCAGCGTTGACGGAATCCTGACGCCTACCCCCGATCTCACAACCCATTGGGACATTTCTGACTGTGGAATGGTTTATACTTTCTACCTCCGTCAAGGGATCAAATTCTCCGACGGAAAGCCATTCTCTGCCAAAGATGTCATGTATTCGATCGAACGATTTCTGACCATCGGTCGCCAGACCTCGTGGCAATTAGAAGGGTTGGGGATCAACAAAGACAATTTCTCGGAAACGGTTGTCATGATCGATGATTACACCGTATCGTTCACCTTCGACCAACCCATCGCTCCGAACATCATCCTTGGAACGATGGCCAGTGTGAGCCATATTGTCAACAGCGAAACAGTCAAGTCCTATGATCGTGATGGTGACTGGGGCGAATGGTGGTTGACCGATCATTCCGCCGGCGCGGGACCCTACACTCTGGCTCGCTGGGAGAGAAACAATATGGTAATCCTGGAACGGAATCCTCATTTTCATGGCAGCCAACCCCATATGCGCCGAATTATCTTCCGCGATGTCCCTGAAGCTTCGAATCAGAGACTCCTGCTGGAACGGGGAGATGCCGATGTCGCGTGGCAGTTGACAGCTCAATTGCACGAAGACGCCATCAAGCATCCGGATGTCTATGAAGTCATTTTGCCTGGGCATGCCAACGAGTACCTTTCGATGAATGCCAGCTGGGGACCACTCCAAAACCCAAAGGTTCGCTTAGCCATCAAATATGCGATCAACTATGAAGAGATCATTGATGACCTGATGTTGGGGTATGCCCTAAATGTCCAAGGGTTTGTCCCACAAGGATACTTCGGGTATATTTCCGAAAATCCCTTTGCTCCCGATTACGAGAAGACCAAAGCGCTCCTTAGAGAAGCTGGATATCCCGATGGGTTCGAAGTGGAGCTCTTGACTTCGACCACTGATACACGAAAGATGGAGGCTGAGAAGATCCAAGCAGATTTGGCAAAAGCCGGAATTCAAGCTAACATCGTGGTTCTTCAGGCAGGGCAAATGTATACGATTATGCGCGCACAATCCCACCAATTGCTCATTGGAGGATGGGGCAACGACTATCCGGACGCCGACAATCTCGCTACGTCTTTCGCAAACTACCGAGCGGGCCAACTCGCCTGGCGATGCGCTTGGGATGACAGT
The DNA here is from genome assembly GCA_964462525.1 of uncultured Thermotogaceae bacterium. Taxonomy (GTDB): domain Bacteria; phylum Thermotogota; class Thermotogae; order MWEM01; family MWEM01; genus CAYWWY01. Next base: position 235,950 of record CAYWWY010000003.1, on the reverse strand, counting down.
TTTGCAGCAGACCTTGTGGAAGCAGCCCGAATCGAACAGGACCCCGATCGGCGATATTCCATGTATGAGGAACTTACCTACTATTGGCATGATAACGGGCCTTTTGCCATGCTGTATCAGACCGTCAATTTCTTTGCCGTTCGCAAGGAAGTCAAAGGCTTCGAGGAAGCGGCTGACGGCTATCACTTCATCTTCGATTTCACCAAAATTCGCAAATAACGACTCACAAGATCCCCCGCTCCTTTTTGGGGCGGGGGCCCTTTATGGGGGGATCTTCGTATGAATTTTGTCAGTTTTATTCTCAGACGCATTATTCTGATGATCATTGTTCTGGTTGGCGTAGGGTGCATCGTTTTTGTGGTATCTCGCGTCATCCCTGCGGATCCTGTGGGTGCCATTCTGGGAGGAAATGCTCCAGTAGAAGTTGTCGACCGGATGCGCGCGCAATTGGGATACGATCGACCCATCGCGGTGCAGTTTATTGACTTCATCCAGGGCGCGATTCGCCTCGATTTCGGTGTATCGTTGCGGACCAATCGCCCCGTCATGACTGATATTATGGAATACTTTCCCGTCACGATGGAATTGGCCATCGTAGCGATTTTCATCTCGATCCTCACTGGGGTGGTGCTTGGAGTTTTGTCCGCTGTGTATCGCAATCGCTGGATCGACCAGTTTTCTCGCATTTTTTCCATCTTTGGCGTGTCCATGCCTGTCTTTTGGACAGGCCTCATGTTGATTCTGGTCTTCTACGGCATTCTGGGATGGCTTCCGGGCGCTGGCCAATACGACTGGATGATCGAGTTGGACAATCCCTTGACTTCGATCACGGGTATGCGCCTTCTGGATTCTCTGCTTCAGGGGAATTGGCACGCCTTTTGGGATGCCTTCCGTCACATCATTCTCCCTGCGATCGTACTGGGATTGACTGCAACGGCAATCATTGCGCGGATCACGCGAGCGAGCATGCTGGATGTTCTCAAGCAGGACTATATCCGCACCGCAAAAGCCAAAGGGCTAAAAAAACGCATAGTGATTCTGCGGCATGCATTGAGAAACTCCCTAATTCCTACTGTTACTGTCATCGGATTGACATTCGGCAGCCTTCTGGAAGGTGCCGTGCTAACAGAGACTGTATTCTCTCGACAAGGACTCGGTCGATACATCACCAATGGCCTTCTTGGCCTGGACTACCCCGCAGTGACGGGAGGAACCCTGTATATCGCGCTAATCTACTGCTTGGCCAATCTGATTGTGGATATTGTCTATGCGATTTTGGATCCCAGGATGAGGTCGTGATTGAATGAAATCTTTCGAAAAAACCCAAACCCTTAAGCCATATCTCGATGATTTGAAACATACCTTGTACCTTTGGAGGAAAAGCCATCTAACCATGGTTGGTTCAGTCATCATCGGCCTTTTCTTGTTGGTCGCCATCTTCGCCCCGCTCATTGCTCCCTATAGTCCTATTGAGCAAGATCTATCCAAACGGTTGATCGGGCCGGGTTCCCAGCACTTTTTCGGGACCGATCATCTCGGGCGAGACATCTTTTCCCGCGTCATTCATGGGTCAAGGACCGCTCTTTGGATCATTTTCCTTGTCTCGGTCATTAGCACGGCAATTGGTACGATTGTTGGGGTTGTTTCCGGCTTTTTTGGAGGGGTGATCGATGAAATTTTGATGCGGATTACCGATATGTTCCTTGCCTTCCCTTCCCTTGTGTTGGCGATGTTCATCGCCGCCATGTTGGGACCGAACTTGACCAATGCCATTATTGCTATCTCTCTTGTGGGATGGACCGTATACGCCCGGTTGGTGCGCGCTGAGGCGATCAAGATCAAATCGATGCCCTATATCGAAGCCATCCGCTCGGTTGGCGCAAGCCGGTTGCGGATCATTGTTCTGCATGTCCTCCCGATGTGCGTTTCTCCAATCTTGGTACAGATGACTCTACGAATGGGTACAATTATCTTGACGGCCGCCAGTCTTGGGTTCCTCGGTCTTGGAGCACAACCGCCCGCCCCAGAATGGGGGGTATTGGTCAGCGACGGCAGGGGTTACCTGATGAATCAATGGTGGATATCCACTTTTCCTGGCATCGCGATTGCCTTCGTTGTGTTGGGATTCAACCTTCTGGGCGACGGGGTACGAGACATGCTCGATCCGCGTTTGAGGAGGTAAACGATGAACATACGGGGCAACTTGCTGGATGTATCGGGACTTCGCGTCTCTTTCTACACATACCGAGGCGTCATCAAAGCCTTGAACGGAGTCGATCTGTGGATGGATTCCAAACAGCGCCTTGGGGTTGTTGGAGAAACCGGGTGTGGAAAATCTGTCACCGCATTGGCCATTATGCGCTTGATCGAAGAACCGGGAGAAATTCAAGCAGGAAGGGTCATCTTCGATGGAACCCCCTTGCTGGCCAGGAGTCCGGGAAAACCCGGCACACGGTTCCAGTCTCAGCCTCTGGAGATCGAAGGAAAGCGATGGAAAGAGCGCACCGAAGAACAAATGGAAAAGGTGCGAGGGAAAGAGCTCTCCATGATCTTTCAAGAACCCCGTTCGGCACTAAACCCCGTAATGCGTGTGGGCTTCCAAATGGCCGAATCTATTTCCAAAGCCAGGAAAATTTCCATTCGGGATGCTGATCCTCATGTACGGGAGATGCTCAAAACCGTAGGTTTGGATGCCAATCGAGTGATTCAAATGTACCCCCACGAACTCAGCGGGGGAATGGCGCAGCGGGTCATGATCGGTATGGGGCTTTCCACAAACCCCAAACTCCTCATTGCCGATGAACCTACATCCGCTCTGGATGTAACGATCCAAGCGCAGATTCTGGAGCTGTTGGACCACTTGGCTCGCGAAGGGGGAAACGCAGTGCTTATGATTACCCACGACATGGGCATTGTGGCTGAGTTCTGTGATTATGTCATGGTTATGTACGCGGGAAACTCCACGGAATACGCGGCGACCAAAGACCTGTTCAACGACCCCCTCCATCCCTATACCCAAGGGTTGCTCAAAGCGGTTCCCCGAGTGGGCCGGATTGAAGAGCTTCAAGCGATTCCCGGAACGGTTCCCGATCTTGTGGAACCCCCAACCGGTTGTCGGTTCCACCCGAGATGTCCAAAGGCTACGAACCTTTGTTCCACCGATCAACCGCTCTTTCATGAAGTGAAGCCCGGACATTATGTATCGTGTCATCTATATTTGAACCCAAAGGAAGATGAATGATGAATCAAGAAAACCTGATCGAAATCAAGAACCTCAAGATATACTTCCCCGTTCGCGCGTCGATTCTTTCCAAAACCCATTTTGTTCGAGCCGTGGACGATGTTTCTATGGATGTTCCCAAAAAAAGCACATTTGCTTTGGTCGGTGAGTCCGGCAGCGGGAAAACAACCTTGGCACGGGGCATTTTGCGTTTGATTCAACCCAACGCCGGTCAAGTTGCCTATCAGGGAACAAACATCCTTGATCTTCGATCCAGAGAGTTTTTGCCGTTCCGGAGAAAGATGCAGATTGTCTTCCAGGATCCGTTTAACTCTCTCCATCCGAGAAAACTGATTAAAACCATTATCGGAGAGGGTATGCACATTCATTTGAGATCATCGGAACGAGAAATCCGCGAAAAGATCGCCACTGTGTTGACACAAGTCGGGCTTCGAGAAGAACATATGTACCGGTATCCTCATGAGTTTTCGGGTGGGCAGCGACAAAGGATCGCGTTTGCGCGCGCCATTGTGCTCAACCCAGAGCTGGTGGTTTTGGACGAACCAACCAGTGCTTTGGATGTTTCGGTTCAAGCCATGGTATTGAAAATGCTGCGGGATATTCGAGAAAAGACGGGATTGACCTACCTCTTCATCACCCACAACCTGTCTATCGTCGACTACATTGCCGATGAAGTCGCTGTGATGTATCTCGGACAGATCGTCGAAACTGGGAAGAAAGCAGCCGTTTTTTCTCATCCGGCTCACCCCTACACCCGGATCCTGATGAGCTCCAATCCCATACCAGACCCCAACCAGAATCGAGAAAAACAGATCCCAAAAGGGGAGATACCCAGTTCCATCACGCCTCCCTCTGGTTGCCGATTTCACACTCGTTGTCCCTATATTCAAGACAAATGCAAAAAAGAGGAACCCCCTCTGATTGAGATACTCCAAGGTCAGAAAGCGAAGTGCCACTTTCCATTATAGGGTGGTTCGACATTATGGGACCATCCAAACCCCCATCGATTCTTTTCCACCACTTACCCAGGCAATGAACCGGTCACCCAGGCAAGTTGGATTCTTTGGCGCTGTTGGTCTACCTTCAGGATCTCCACTTCGATGATCTGCCCGACATGGGCTGCCTTCAGCGGGTCTTTGCTCCGGTTTTTTCCCATTTTCGAACGATGAACCAATCCATCGACTTTTACTCCGATATCCACAAACAAACCAAAATCGACAACATTCCGCACGGTTCCTTGGAGACGCATCCCGATCTGAAGCTGCTCGATGGTTTGCAGTTCTTTTTTTAGGATTGGTTGGGGAAAAGCCTCCCGAGGGTCCAGCGATTGCGCGGCCAGCGCTTTGAGAATGTCTTCTGTGGTAATGGGGTGAATCTTCAATTGGCTCGATAGCGTTTGACAATCCGAATCCTTGGCCTTGGATCGAATCTCTTCGCGAAGCAGATGAAAATCCGTCAACGAAAACCCGATGGCTTCGAGGATCTGTTCCGCGCAGGAGTACGATTCGGGATGGAGCATCGTATTATCCAACGGATGTTCGGATTCAACCACCCGACAAAACCCCGCTGCTTGCTCGAAGGCTTTCGGGCCCACCCCTTTGACCGCAGCCAATTGATTCCGATTGGTGAAGGCACCATGAATCGAACGATGGTTCAAAATCTCCCGTGCGGTCTTCTTGTTCAATCCAGAAATGTATGCCAGAAGATAGCTGGAAGCCGTATTCACATCAACACCTACATAATTGACCACCGATTCCACTTCTTGATCCAACGCTTGGCGAAGTTGTTTCGCAGGCAGATCGTGCTGGTACATCCCAACACCGATCGATTCAGGAGGGATTTTGACATACTCCGCCAAAGGATCTTGCACTCTCCGAGCAATGGAAATCGCTCCGCGCGTAGTGACATCCAAATCAGGGAATTCGTCGATTCCGGCATCCGAGGCAGAATACACAGAGGCCCCCGCCTCGGAAACAATCAGATACGAAACGTTCGTGCGATTGTATTGAGCGATCCAATTGGCAATGAAGGATTCTGTCTCTCGGCTGGCCGTCCCATTTCCTATGGCTACGATTTCAAAGGGATGGTCTTGGTAGAGCCTTTCGAGAGCTTGGAAGGCTCCTTGCTCATCCTTCTGAGGGGGATGAGGATAGATCGTGATGGTGTGGTGATATTCCCCTCTCAGACTCACCCATGCGCACTTGCACCCAGTTCGAAACCCAGGGTCGATGCCCAATATCGTTTTTTTCTTCAAAGGAGGGGCTAGAAGCAGGCTCCGAAAGTTTTTGGCAAAGACTTCAATCGATCGAACCTGGGCGGCTTCTGTCAAACGGTTTCGGATTTCCCGCTCGATTGAAGGAAAGAGGAGTCGGTGATATCCATCTTGAACCGCGCGCGTAATTTGCTCTTCGTATGCTCTTCCCGTATCAGGGAAGCAGATCGAGACGATTGCCGGGATGGGCTGGGGCTCCATCTGAATCTGCACTTTAAGGACCTTTTCCGATTCTCCTCGGTTCAAAGCCAATACCTGATGATGGGATAGGTTTTTCACGGGAAAATGAAAGGAATAATAGGTTTCGTATACCCCTTTCTCGTCAAACATCTCCGCCTGCTGGGCATGGATGATTCCTCGCTCCCACACCCATTGGCGCATTCGATCTTTAGCAACGGTGTGGTTTGCCATCTCTTCAGCGAGAATATCGCGAACCCCTTGAAACACGTCTTCAACAGAACAGACTCCTTTCTCTTCATCGATCCATTGGGTCCATCGCTCATCCTGTTTTTTTTCAGCCTCTTTCAAAAGCAAAACCGCAGAATCGAGTCCTCGTTCTCTGGCCAAGTCAGCGCGCGTTTTTTTCCGTTTTTTAAAGGGTTGATAGAGATCCTCGACATGCTGCAATATCATCGCCTGGGAAATCTGGCGGGCAAGCTCATCGGTCAACTTACCTTGCTCGCCGATCGCATCACCCACTTGCATCTTTCGCTCTTCCAGGTTCCGTATATATTGAAGGCGCTCAGAGATTTGTCGAAGATGGATTTCATTCAAAGATCCCGTGACTTCCTTTCGGTATCGGGCAATGAATGAAATGGTTTTCTTATCATCAAGGAGTTCTACGGCGCTTCGAACCTGCTCCTGTGTCAACGCAAGCTCGTCAGCAATTAGTGCATGGACCTCCTCTGGGGGTTTCAGACGAACTCGACTCATCCAACCTCCTCCTTTCGGTGGCTATCATGATAATCCGATCGTACCCTCCCATTGGACCAAATCGAAAAAAACGGGGTCCATCCGGCGGACCCCGTTTTCCTGGTCAGGGCGGGGAGAGTTGAACTCCCGACCTCCAGATCCCGATTCTGGCATTCTACCATCTGAACTACGCCCTGGCGATTCTGCTGACCCCTTATCGAATTATACCACAGGGTCTCCTACTGCGCAAGAGCCTCTTTGGCGATTTCTGCAAACTTCTCAAATCCGGCTGGGTCACGAACAGCGACATCGGCAAGCATTTTTCGATTGATGCTGACTCCTGCCTGTTTCAGTCCATGTATCAGCTGGTTGTATTTCAGGCCATGTTTTCGAGACGCTGCATTGATGCGAATGATCCACAACCGTCGGTATTCGCCCTTTTTGTCTTTTCTTCCTACATAAGCATAGGCACCACTTCGGTAGTAACGCTCTTTGGCAAGTGAATATCTTCGACTGGCCGCGCCTCGATACCCCTTTGTGAACTTCAGAAACTTCTTTTTTCTCGCTTTTGAAATGACTGCTCTTTTGACTCTCATTGTATATTCCTCCCAATTATGCTTTGGCGAGCATTCGTTTGATTCGATCTACGTCTGCCTTGGCGACTCGTCCTTTTACCCGTAACCTTCGGATTTGCTTGCTGGACTTCTTTCCCGTCTCGTGGGCATGATACCCATGATTTCGCATTAATGTCCCGCTTTTCTTCAACTGAAACCGTTTGGCAGCCGATTTCCGAGTTTTCATCTTGATTTTGGCCATCGTTCTTCCTCCTTTTTACGCCTCTTGTGGAGTATCTTGTTCTTTCACGTCTTTCTCGATCTTCCTCCGCTCAGCTTCCGAGAGTGGGGAAAGGGTCATGTGCATGTCTCGTCCTTCCAGCTTGGCCTTTGCAGTGCATTTTGCACGCGTTTTGGTATCTTCAAGAATTAGGTCCAGGATTTCCTTGCCCTTTTCCGTGAAGGCCATCTCTCTGCCTCGAAACATAACCGTCACACGCACCATGTGCCCATCATCCAAAAAACGAATCACGTGTCGAAGTTTGGTCTGGTAATCGTTTCCGTCAATCTTGGGGCGAAATTTCATCTGTTTGAGCTCAGTTCGTTTTTGCTTCTTTTTCGACTCTTTGTCTTTTTTCTGAATTTCAAACCGATACTTTCCGAAATCCAAAATCTTTGCGACTGGGGGTTGCGCGTTGGGTACGATCAACACCAAATCCAAACCGCGCTCTCGGGCTTTCATTATGGCGTCTTGGTATCCCAATATCCCCAACTGCTCACCATCTTCGGCAATTACACGCATCTGAGAAACACGAATCTCCTCGTTTTTTGGAGGTAATTTCTCATCTTTGTAGATAACTGTTCACACTCCCTTCCTTTTTTCACGTTTTTTTTCTTCCATAGATTCCTACATCAAAAGAAGAAACGGGCGCTTTCTTGTCTTGGCAAGAAACCACCCGCATACGATGCCTATGAACGGAAACAAACCCATAGGGTACCCGGTAGCATTTCGCCCCAAGGTGGGAATCGCGCAGATGGACTCCTCTTTGCTTTGGTCCGATGGTGGGCCGTACAAGAATCGAACTTGTAGCCTACTGATTAAGAGTCAGTTGCTCTACCAATTGAGCTAACGGCCCTGAACCCATAAATTGGTGCCGGAGGCGGGACTTGAACCCGCATAGAGATAAATTCTCTACATGGACCTCAACCATGCGTGTCTGCCAATTCCACCACCCCGGCAGGAAAAAGTGGCGCGCCCGGAGGGACTCGAACCCCCAACCATCGGTTCCGAAGACCGATGCTCTATCCAATTGAGCCACGGGCGCAACAGCTCACTTCTGGGGTGGCTAATGGGATTTGAACCCACGGCCATCTGATCCACAGTCAGATGCTCTACCAGCTGAGCTATAGCCACCGTGCATAACGAACGCGTACCTACTTTTCTGGCGCGCCCAGAGGGAATTGAACCCCCAACCGCCGGATTAGAAATCCGATGCTCTATCCGATTGAGCTATAGGCGCACCCATACTAAGAAACCCCTGGAGCGGTCGACGGGACTCGAACCCGCAACCACCGGCTTGGAAGGCCAGTGCTCTACCAATTGAGCTACAACCGCACTCTTGGTCGGGGAGACTGGATTTGAACCAGCGGCCTCCTGCGCCCAAGGCAGGCGCGCTTCCATCTGCGCCACTCCCCGTTTCAGCGAAGCCTATTATATCACAGAGGCTTCCCTAGGTCAAGAGGCTTACCCCATCGTGATTTTACAAAAATCCCGTTTTCGATATCCATTGAACAACCGACAAAGCAGTCGGCTCTCCGATTATGGTATAATGCAGTACGCCAACAGAATGGAGGTCATAATCATGAAAAAGCATTGGCTTCTTTTTGGGGTATTCATGCTGGTCAGCTTGATCCTGGTATCTCAGGTTTCTGTGGGTTCAATTCGATATCCACACCAGTTCCCCACAGGGTATCCCCAATCCATCAATTTTGGAGATCTTGTCTTGTCAAGCGAACGGACAACGTTTGTAATCTCCCAAAGCCAAACGCACCGTGGGCAGATCGTTTCCGCCTATCAGAACCAAGATCCTTATACGATCATCGAATCCTTCTCTTCGTTGGTCAATCGGTCAACATTATTCGCACAGCGTATCGAACCGTTGATCGAGGGCAATTGGGTTGTGGGAGTGCGGGTGGAGTATGAGGATCCGATTCCGGGAGTCCTTTCCGTGTACACAGAGTACCGATTCTCCCATGATTCAGAGGCTTTGGAGATCCATACCTTTTTCCAAAATCAATCCGAAAAACCCATAGAAACCATTGCCTTCCAGCAAAACCTTAGCATTCCGATGATATCTCCCCGATTGCTCCGATCCCGGATGGCAGATCGGAACTTCATCTATATCCAAGAGGAAGGAATCTCGCATGGGATTCTTCCGATCGAATCAGGAGCTCGCGTTTCCCTCAAATCAAACTACGGAATCGTATTCTATCCCAACTTTTCGCTCGATCCCCATCAACAGACCAAACGAAGTCTTCTTTGGTTTGTAGGAGAGGACGCGCTCCCCTTTTACTCCGCGCTTGCCGATCGGTATGGCATTCTCTTCCAAGAGGTTCAAGGCGTGATTGCCGATGCCCAAGGAACCCGCTACCCTTATGTGGAAGTCCGGGCATTCGAGGCGAACGCAACCACTCTGATCGGGCTGACTCGATCCGATGAAAACGGGATATATCGGTTTTTCCTTCCTGAAGGCTCTTTTGTGGTCGACATTGATCGAAGAGGACTGACTCCGGTCACCCAACAGGACTTGGATTTTTTCATTACCCCACCTCAACAGAATGCCTTTCTTTGGGGCCCGTTCTTGACAGATGTGCGCTCTGATGGGATTGCGATTCAATGGAAAAGTCTCTATGCGAGTCCTGCAACTCTTGAATTGTATGATGAAGCCTCTGCCCAAATCCAAAGATACGAGATTCCTCAGAGAAGATCAATATCCCGGATCATCCTGTATGATGATGATCGGGATCCAGCCCATTCGATCGAACCCGACACCCGATATCAATACGAAGTGGTGCTTCATGATGGTGTGGCGCCTGGCCTTCGTTCTCCCCGCTATTCGTTCCAAACCTTGCCTACGCATCCAGAAACGTTCCGCTTTTTGGTATATGGGGATACCCGCACGTATGATGAACTGCACCGAATCGTAACGCTGAGCATGCTGGAAGAAAATCCTTCCTTTGTGATCCATACCGGTGACTTGGTCAATAACGGCAACCATATGCCCGATTGGGACAACTACTTCGACGCCAAACGCCTTCTTGCCGCCCATGTTGCGTACTTTCCCGTCCTTGGAAACCATGAGTACAACAGCCCCATATACTATGACGCGTACCATCTTCCAATGGGCGGAGGCGACTTTAGCAAACGCTGGTATTCCTTCTCGTTTGGAGATCTCTTTTTTATCCAGTTGGATTCTTGCGTAGAACACGAAGCCGTACGAACCGAACAGACCCGATGGTTGGAAGAGCAGCTGAAAACACACGAACATATGCCGATCAAGATCGTCTCTTACCATCACCCCTTTTGGACCAACCATCCACGGTTATACTATGAGGAATCCCTGCTTGAACAGGAATGGAGAAGCCTGTTTGAAGCGTACGGGGTTTCCATTGTATTCAATGGGCATATCCATTCATATGAACGCTTTGTTCGTAATGGAATCACATATGTAACCACAGGGGGGGGCGGGGCACCTTTGGACCCGCAAACTGGACCGAACTTCCACTCATTTACGCATACAGCCATGACCGGATATCTGCACTTTGTCCGTGTGGATGTTTCCGAGAAAGGGTTGGATCTTCAGGTGAAAGCAGTGATGAGAGCGTCCGATCCAATGGATACTCTTTCTGTTTTACCCCATTATGCCATTTTGGATCGGTTTTTCATCTTGCGAGAATGATTCCAACTAGGCCTTCAATTCGATCGGGTGGGGAAACTTGGATGAATTTCTGGGAAGACTTCCATTTGATCTCTATGTTCGATAACAAAATCGACGTCCTTCTCTAATCCCGCATCACGCAAAACACAAGCGTGTGTCGTATTCCGGAGGGTCCTTTCGAGATGGACCTCATCATCGAGAAACCGTTGACCGATTTCCAACGCAAGCAGGGTTGCATCCTTTTGATGACCAAAACACAGACGCTCATGAGATCTTTGATTCAAAGCGTTCAGAAAGACGCCCGCGCATAGAAAGTCCTCCAAGGAGAAGGTGTTGGTGTTCCCGGCGCAAACGATCAGGATCGATTCGGGATTTTCAGCCATGGTCTGGGCAACTGCGAAGGAAAGATTCAATAACGATAAGGCATAGGCTTTCCGGTAGGATCCCCTCATCGGCGACAGACACTGTGTGCCATTGGTTGTGGTCACCACCAGTTCTTTGCCCGATAAATCCAAGCCAGAAATCTCGGCTGGGGAGTTTCCATAATCAAATCCATCCGGTGGACGACTCTCTCGTTCCCCACACAAAAGGATCTCTGGATGGTTCTTTTTTATTTCACGCGCCTGGGCCACCGTTTGTGTTGTTTGCCATCGAACGGCCCCTTGCCGCGCGCTGGTAGCAATAAAACTGGTTGCGCGAAACACATCGATCAACAAAAGGATGTCATAGCTTTTTCTATGGAAAAGGGAAGGGTTGTCGGTATAAAAAGGGATCACATCGATCCGCAAAGGCCCCAATCCTCCCCGATCTGCTCCATTGCGATTTTCGTCAATCGCTTTCCTTCTTCACAGAAAGCCCGCGCATCTCTTTTCGGTCCGTTTCTCCAGTTCCAGAGATTGACCACCAGATCAAACTCCCCTTTTTTTCTTCGTTTCAGCTCCAAGGTTCGGATTATGTCAGAAAATACCATGATCTCGAGCGCGGTCTCCGATGGAAATCGGGTATCTTCGGACATACAGTCCAAACAGATGTGCCGTTCCACCTCGGGAAGAATATCGATTTTGGAAGGAACCCCTTGAAAACTTGCGGTGCTGATGAAAACATCCCCCCCTTCAAAAACTGGTTCGAAAAAGGGGATGATCGATAGGGTTTTTCGAAGATCCAACCGGGTATGAAGGGGTTCGATCTGTTCTCGCCCCAATGTAATCTCGAAATGAGAAACAAAGAGGGGAACCTGTTGTGTCTTCTCTCCCACAAAATGAAACCGTCGCTCCAAAAAGTAATTCAGTTTGAATGGGTCGAACAACCCAAGAGACTCAGACGATACGGATGCTTTCAACAACGCATAGATCTGTGAAAAGAACCGATACCTTCTCCGGGTATGCCCATCGGATAGTTGCACACCCACGAGACTCCCTTGGAACAACCCCCGCATTCGATCAAATTGGCCGCAAAGGGATGCCGCTCCTTGATCGGATCCATGATAGGAGTATTCGGCTGCAATCAGCGCACCGGTTCCAGTTGCCACAATATAGCGAGGTGGGCCAAAACGTTCTTCCAAATATTGGATTCCCCCCATAGCCCGCAGGCATAACAGATTGATCCCATTCAGGTAGAGAGCATACCGGATAGCCGCATCAACTCCTTTTCATAGCTTTTCTTCAGATGTGCCCTCGAATCACGCAAAATCTCATCAAATAGATCAAATCTATGCCAAGGATGTCCAACCGCTTCGAAAGACATGACCAAGGATGCCTCTACTAGGTCATCTTCGGCAATCTTCTCTCCTTTCAGTTCATCGATGTAGTTCACCAAATCAAAAGCGTTGTGAAAAGACTCGCGGGGTCGAAGCCGTCCCACATCAACTCCCACCACATATTGCGCGCCCATTTCTTTGGCTTCTGGCACAGGAATGCACCGGGTCACACCCCCATCCACCATAATCGATCCTCCCATAATTCGGGGCGGAAAAATGCCAGGGATGGTTGCGCTAGCTGCAATCGCATCCACAATAAACCCGCATTGAATCAATTCTGTTGTTCCATTTTGATAATCGCAGACAACCACTCCCAATGGTATGATTGCATCCGAAAATCGCGCCTTGCCAAAGATCGCGGACAAAGTATCATACAAAAAGCGGTCATCTACTACGGATCGCGATAGAGTCATTCTCCGGGCCAACTCTACTTGACCGGCAATCCCACCCTTGCCCTCGATGGATTGGATCAATGTTTCGATCATTTCCTGCTTTTGGAGGACAAAGTGCTTTGTCATTCTTCGAACCACTTCCACATCGTTGTGCAGGGCTATTCCCGCGCCGATCACTGCCCCCATGGAAGAACCGGTGATCACATCTGGATATAGATGATGGCGGAACAACGCCTCGATGACAGCAATATGAGCAAATCCCCTCGCTCCTCCGCTACCGAGAGCAAGCCCCAAACCGGGTGTTTTGTTGTAGGATTTCAATCGGGTGCCTCCCTCATCAAGCATTCGATGGGATGATCCTGCGATCGGGCCAACTTTGTAAGGTCATCTGCGTTTCTTCTGGGTTTTGCTTTCGGAAGGGTGGTCTTGGTGCACGATCTCAAAATCGATCTCTCCACGGACCCGGTCAATATCTTTGACTCGAGCTTTCAGTACGTCCCCCAATCGATAGACCTTTCCGGTCCGTTCTCCCACGAGCGCGTTCTGAGTTTCTTCCAAGACAAAGTAATCCTCCAAAGATGAAATATGAATCAATCCTGAGATTTGAATGCCGGGAATCTCAACAAACAACCCGAACTTGCTGGCATGTGTGATGACAACATCAAAAACTTCGGATTGATGGCGCGAGATATAATCGACCTTTTTCAAGGCAATCAAATCCCATTCCGCCTCGTTGGCCACTCGCTCCTTTTGAGAACAATGAACCACCACTTTTGACAAGTACTGGGTGATGGTTGGGATCGTTTCGGAAGAAAGCGTTCCGTGACGAATGATCTCTTTCAACAAACGGTGGACCATCAGATCGGGATATCTTCGGATGGGTGATGTGAAGTGGGTATAGGCTTCCGACGCCAGCCCATAATGGCCCACATTCCCGGTTGCATATACCGCCCGTTTCATCGATCGAACGACCAAACGTTCAACGCTGCTCAGCAATGGGTGATCCTTCAGTGTCTCGAGCAACTTCTGAATTTGCGTAGACGTAAGCTTTTTTGGCACCCGGTGCTGAATGCCCAATGCTCGGATGTAGTCCTTTAGCTGGATCAGTGTTTCTGCGTCTGGTGGTTCGTGGATCCGATATACAAAGGGAAGGTCCAAATGCTGAAAGTGTCTTGCGATCGTTTCATTGGCCAAAATCATGAATTCTTCGATGATGGATTGACCCACATGCCGGCTTTGAGGGATGATCGCAACGGTATGCTGCGCATCATCCATTTGGATCGCAACCTCATCGCTGCCGATATTAATGATCGCCCCTCGTTTTCTCCGGTTTTCTCTAAGGGTTTGAGATAATTTCTCCATGGCTTCAAGCATGTCCAACAAACCCTTGGTTTGTTCCAATTCTTTCTTCGCTTGAGGATCCCGGTCTTCCAACCATTGGTTTACTTGGGTGTAGGTAAGTCTTCTTTGACTTCTGATCACACCTTCATGGATGTCGAAATGACCGACCGAGCCATCGGGAAGAATCTCCATCACCAAAGAAACTACCAAACGGTCCTTTCCTTCTTGAAGAGAACAGAGCCCGTTCGAAAGGACTTTTGGAAGCATCGGGATCACCTGATTTAGCAAATAGACACTCGTAGCCCGCTTATAGGCTTCTTTATCCAAAGGTCGGTCCTGCTGCACATAATGAGCCACATCCGCGATATGAATCTCCAAAAAGGTCTTCCCTGCGGCGTCTGTGTACATACAGACCGCGTCATCAAAGTCTTTGGAATCTTCTCCATCGATGGTCACCACACAATGCTCCCGAAAATCGGCCCGGCTTTGAAACGCCTTTCGACTGACCTCTTTTCCCATATGTCCAGCTTCCTGCAAGACTGGCTCGGGAAACTCTTCAGGAAAGGGCAATCCATGTTTCAGGATGACCGATGCGGTATGGATCCTCGGGTCTTCAACGTCACCCAAGACCTCCCGAATGTTCATCTTCGGTAGTTGTCCTCGATGAGGGTACATCGTAATATCACCAAAGACTTTTTGACCCGGAATTGCGCCCAAAAGGTCATTCTTCGATCTCATGTCCACAACAAATTGCAGTCCCAGCTTTTTGTCGTCAGGGATCACGAAATATTTCTTTCCCTGCTGGACCAAAACACCGACCACACGGGTCAAATTACGCTGCAGGACTCGGACTACTTCCGCTTTCCTCCAATCCCGATAGTAGCCGGTTGGCCGGATCACCACTTGATCACGGTGCATCGCCCCTTTTGCGTCTTCAAGAAACACAACATACTCATCTTGCGCGTTTACCCGGACAAAGCCCATTGTTCCACTCCGGGTAAACTCAATTCTTCCTTTCAAATCATCCGTTTTGGCCAGATGATATCTTCCTTTGCCATCTTTGTGGACTTCTCCCTCTTCTTCCAACTCTTTCAAGATGCGCCGCAAGGCGATATGTTCTTTGCGTTCTCGGAGTCCTAAAGACGCAACCAGTTCTTTCAAAATCGATGGTTCGTACATAGAATCAGCCAAACACTTCCGTACCGTTTCCTTAGTAACCACTTGATCTCCTTTCAACACTTAAATACCTTCCCCGGAATGACGCACATCAGATCGATTCCTTGGGGAAGCAGTCGTTCATGAACTTCTTTCAACTTCCGTTTCAATTGGTGGTTGTACCGGCTCGAAATATGATACAAAATCAACCGTTTGGGTTTCGCTTCTTCAACCGCGGCAATCAACTCATCCAAGGCGGTATGGTTTTCCCCTTTTCGGTCTTCTCGAGACAGGAATGTACACTCGTGCATCAACGTTTCCGTATTGATCATTACCCCTTGGGGAAGTACCAAACCATCGCCGCTCAAAGTGAATTGATTATGATGGTACACCTCTGTAAAGCCAAGTCCCTTTTCTTGCGCTTTGCATTTCAAAGCCAACTCCCGGATTTGCTCTTTCGACAAATCGCGAAAACCCTCTTTCAATCGTTTTCGAGACTCCACAATCCGGTACCCAAAGCTGGGTTCTCCGTTCATATGCTGCGTACGGAAGACCTGGATCGTTCTCGGATTCTGGCCTTCGGCAAGAGAGAGGGAAAAGGATTCCTCAATTTCTTGAACGTTCAAAGGATACCGGATCCATCGTCCGTTGTCAATGATAAAACTCAAGAACTTCCGAATCATGACCGCACCGGCTGGATAATAGATTTCTAACGGTTTTTCTCGTTCCCCCATCGCGCTGTTTCTGGTATTTAAAAATCCCCAAAGACCAGAAATATGGTCCGCATGGGAGTGAGTCAAAAAGACTTTTTGAACGGCATAGATCTTGTTAGCCATAATGGTGCTGATCCCTTCCCCACAATCAAAAAGGATCCGATCCGGAGCGTAATAGGTCCACGTGGAGTACATCGCTTTCGAAAAACTCATAATTTCCAATGGATTATCTCCTTTTCTTCTACGATCACAGCTCCTCCTGTGGCTCCAGTTTCACTTTGAGCTTTCCTTTCACTCCTCCGGGAAGTTTGATGGATACTTCATAAGTACCGATTTCTTTGATCGCGCTTCCTGGAACCTGAATCCATTTGCGGTCAATTGCTTCATCGAGGTGTTCGCTCAGCGCTTTGGCTACATCCGCATTGGTAATGGAACCATACAATTTGCCTTTTTCCCCGGCGCGCACTGGAATGGTAAAAAACTCCTTCATCAAGCGTTCCATTTTCAGTTCGCTCTGACTCCGCTTTTTTTCCTCGTGTTCTTGATGAACCTGCTGGATGGTCTGCGTATGTTTGATCTCCCCTTTGGTCGCTGGCTTGGCAAGATTCCGGGGGATCAGGTAGTTTCTTCCGTATCCGTCAGAAACATCCTTAATCTCTCCTTTTAATCCTAACTTCGGTACATCTTCAATCAGTACTACTTTCATGGCGAATCCTCCTCTTTATGGGGTAGTTTCCAGACCCATCGATCCCCAATCCCCGATCTCGCAGAAACCAAGTCTCCGGTAGATTCGACCGGATTCGGGGCTTTGATAGAATAGACAGGCCGATTTTCCTTTTTTCTGCAGGTATTCCACCAACACATGGACACAAGCGCTTGCAAATCCATGATTTCGATACGTTGGGTCCACATGGGTAGCTACGGCGAGAATCATCCCGCTTTTGTCGCTTTCGGCGTCCAAAGTTGCTGTCGAAACAACCCTTCCGGACTTCGGATCCCGTATGTGGACCACCTTTTTGGAACCCTGTTCCACCGCCCATCGATAATGGTCCAAGTCAAACCGAGTTGGAGCAAATTCGGGAATGGCATTCAGCAGATCAACAACTTCTGGCAAGTCATCGCTGGTTGTTGGGATCACCCTGTGTAGGGGTATTTCTTCGAGTTCGCGGTTTAGTTGGGAACAAACCGCAAATCGCAATGAACGAGTCGAACGAATCCGATCCAAAACCAAAGGTTTCAAAGCGTTGATCGTAGATTGCATTCCCGAAAGCATCCACCTTCCGGGTTCTTTCGTGATTTGATTGATCCGCTCCCCGCATGCGGAGAGATCCGATGCTATGTTGGCGGAGAACAGCACCAGAGAATGATGATATCTGAGCAGGACGGAAGAAATGGCGTTCTTTTCGCTCTTGATGTAGAAATCTTGAAATTCGGTATGGATCCCGAAGTTCATTAGATCGCCGATCAGGAATAAATTCCATTCCGGCTCTTTGTTGAGCGTGATCAAAAGATCGCCTTTCATCGCGTTGTTTGTTAGGTGTTCCATATGTGCTTCAACTCCTTCTGCTTCAACTGCTCATGGTAATCGACAATCGCTTCGACAGAATCAAGCGCCACAACCGGTTCTTTTTGCATGGCTTTCTCAACGATCGTATAGATTTGCGGAAAAGAAATCCGTTCTTCCAAAAACCACCCCACAGCAATTTCGTTGAAGGCATTGTACTGAACCGCTCGGCAAACAGGTGCTTGAAGCACATGCTTCGCCAAAACCAGCGCGGGAAACCTCATTTGATCAACAGGCGCCAAGGGAATGGATTGCTCCGGGATCCCAACCCCAATACAATCCTCATGACCGACGCGATCCGGGTAACTCAAAGAAAAAGCGATTGGAACGTGCATATCGGGAGTTCCTGCGTGCATTTTCACCACGCCATCACAGAATTGAATCATGGAATGAACATAACTGGAAGGGCAGAGCATTACTTGGATTTGGTCCGGTGAGAGCCCAAAAAGGTGATGGGCTTCGATCATCTCTAGCCCTTTGTTGAACATTGTAGCGCTGTCTACGGTAATCTTCGGCCCCATCTTCCAATTGGGGTGAGCCAACACGTCCTTCGGTCGGGCTTTTTCGAGATCGGAAGCCTTCCAATCCCGGAGGGCTCCTCCTGAAGCGGTCAGAACCACATGATCGATCGTACTTTGGTCTTCCCCCATAAGCAACTGAAACAGTCCACTATGCTCACTATCTACAGGAATGAGTTCGCATCCTTCTTGATCGGCTTTGCTCATCACGAAAGATCCGCCCAGCACCAAGGATTCTTTGTTCGCCAAGCAGACCCTGCGCGCGCTTTCCAAGGAGGCGATCGTAGTTGCCAAAGTCGCCCCACCTCCCGAAGCGATCACCGCAATATCTGGGTTCAGAGCGCGCACCATCTCCTCGTTGCTGGAAAACCGAATGGTTTCTTTGGGCAGATCGATTGGACGAGAAAAGAACACACCCTCCGGCCGATACCGCGCTACAAGTTTGGGAAATTCATCGGACTGAAAGGCGCTCATTCCGACCAAACGAATTGCGAAAGATTTAGATACCCATCGGTCCAACACTTCCAGTGTTTGCCGTCCAATCGATCCGGTCGCGCCCACCAGCACAAGCCGTTTATCCTCCATATTTTTCCCCTTCTTCGCATAGATCCTGATAGTCGCACCAACCGCACAGTTTTGAAGGCTTTGGGGGAAATGATCCCGACTCAAGAATCGTGACAAGCGCGTGGATTTTTTCGCGCAAAGCCTGTTCGGTCTGTTCAATGATTTGATCGGTAACTTTCTCTTCCACAAAATTGCCTTCTTCAAGGTATAAAAAGGCTGATGAATGGATCAAATATCCCGAACGAACCATTAACCACGCATAAGTATGGAGCTGCAGCGTGTCCAAAAAACGGGCTGTGTATTTACCGGTCTTGTAGTCTACAATACGAAATCCTTCGGAGATCCGTTCCAATCGGTCAACCTTTCCTGTGAAAAGAATGTCTTCTCCGATCTTGAACCGGACCAACTTCTCTGATTCATGCGGTGGCGTGTTGTGGGAAGAATGAAAAAACTGACTCAGCATCTCAAGACCTTTGATCCCATGAACCCGTTCCGTCTCTCGATCGAGTTGATACAAGTTCTGGGCCCGATACTTGGCGCGCTCCTCCTTCCAAGTTTGCCGGAACAGATCGTGCAATCCTTGGGCATCACGGAATTCGACGCCGCCTGTAAAGTATCGGTGTAATGTCAGATGAACCACCTGCCCCAAAAAAAGGACTGGGGAGATCATGGCTGGGATTTGCCGGATATACTGGAACTCATACTTTCTGGGGCATTGATCGAAGCAGGACAAACGCGAATAGCTCACATAAAGCATTCCATCACTCCAAAAGATCTCCTTCCTGGATCAAGCGTCCATTTCGGGCTGCAAAAAAGGAGATCGGGCGCTTGGAAGGAAACTGAAGATCCGATACACAAAGAAGGCCTTGACCTGTCTGGATCCAAGCGCCCCTCCTGTCGATTCTTTGGATCCTTCCTGGTTCCCCAATTGCTTGCCCATCATCGACATCCCGCGCCTCCATGAGCTTCAGTCGAACGCCGTTTTTTTGGCACCATGCAGGGGCATGAGGATCAAATGCTCGGATCGTACGTTGAATATCTTTCGCGGGCTTGTCCCACTGAATCCTCAACTCGTGCTTATCGATCTTTTCCGCATAGGTGGCCAAAGAGTCGTCTTGCGGTGTCCAACGAGCCGAGCCCGAGATCACCGCTCCCAGGAAATCGACCAAGGAGCGACAGCCGATACGAGCCAAACGGGCAGATAACCGTCCATAGTTCTCGAAAGGAAAGATGGGGGCGCGCTGCGTCCAACCGATATCTCCTGCATCAAGCGCGCGCACCATCCGCATGATTGTGATTCCGGTTTCTGTCTCTCCGTTCTGAATAGCCCGTTCCATGGGCGAAGCCCCTCGATATCGGGGCAGAAGAGAGGCATGCACATTGATAAAGCCCATCGGGAGAGAATCCAATACAGTCTTTCGCAAAATCTGCCCAAAAGCAACCACAACGCCTACGTCTGCTTGGAACCTTTCAATTGAAGACCATGCCTCATGATCTTTGGAAGATAGAGGCTGGAGGACCGGTATTCCGTGGTTTCGAGCGGTTTCTTTGACCGGGTTGGGATGGACACGATTCCCCCTACCCGATTTTTTGTCGGGCTGGGTACAGACACCAACCACACGGTATCCGCTCTGTAGAAGGGCTTCCAAATGGAGCGCGGCAAATAAAGGCGTTCCAAGGAAGAGAATGCCCAGGGAGGATAAATGGTTGGTCATGCTTCGGGAATTCCAGATTCCAAAGATTGAATGATCTCTCGGGCTTTCTCTCGGATGATATCCAAACGTTTGCGGAGCATTTTCCGTTTCAGATGAGATAAATGGTCGATCATCAAGACGCCATCGAGATGGTCCATTTCATGAGAGATTACTCTGGCTCCGAATCCTTCCAATCGTTTCTCCCATTCTTTGCCAGAACCGTCCTGGTAGCGGACGCACACCCATTTTGGCCGCTCGATATCTTCGTAAATATCGGGAAAACTCAAACAGCCTTCCTCTCCTTTGACCGTTTCTTCAGAAGCTTCGATCAACTCGGGGTTGATCATCGGCGTCGGTCCCGAGCCGTCCTGGATATCGACTAGCATCAGACGAAGACCGATCCCAACCTGAGGAGCGGCCAATCCCGTCCCATCGTACCGATACATGGACTGCGTCATCTCATCGATCAATGCGCGCAGGAGCTCATCAAAATCAAGGATTGGTTTGGCCTTCTGCCGCAAGACCGGATCTCCATACAACCGCACTTTGCGTTCCATTCCAAAATCCTCCATCATTCTTTCTGCAGTTGATCCAAGAGCTTATGATCGGTATGAAAGACAGTCAAAGGGGAAATGGAGACATACCCTTGGTTCACAGCAAGATAATCCGCATCCGCATCTGGATCATTTTCCACCACCCCGCCCATCAACCAATAATAGACATTTCCATAGGGATCTTTTCTTCCCTCAAAATAATCTTCAAACTTCCGTTTGCTCTGGCGGGTAAACCGATACCCCAAAAGCTGCGGGGTCGGAATCGAGGGAACATTGATGTTTAATGCCCCATAGGGTGGGATCCGATGAATGTCAAACTCGCGAAGGAATCGGACGAAAAACTGGGCAGCTGTTTCGAATCGGGGTTGAGCGAAGTCCACGGAAGAAATGGCGATGGCTGGATACCCCGTGATCGCCGCTTCCATTGCGCCCGAGACGGTTCCGGAATATAGAACGTCTGTGCCCATATTGGCCCCTTTGTTGATCCCAGAAACAACAAGATCCACTCCCCCTTCTGACAGCTCCAACAACCCCAGCTTGACACAATCAGCCGGAGTCCCGCTGGTTGCGTACCCGAAGAAGGTCCCATCGAGATCCACCTTTTTGACCCACAATGGCGTTCGAATGGTGATTGCATGGCCCGTTGCGCTACGTTCTACATCTGGAGCCACGACCAACACATCATGTCCTTCTTCAGACAAATCATTCTTGAGGAATCGGATTCCTTCCGCCAAGATTCCATCATCATTGGTAAGTAAAATCTTCATTCTTCTTCCTTTCTCATTTTGAATGAATCCGCGTATACCCACATTGCGCCAACGCTCGATGAAAGGCTTCTATGGGCACAGCAGGACACTGAAAGCTTGGATCCGGCAATTCAAGCGCTTCTCGGATCGCTTCTTCGCGTACAGCCATCGCTTCCTCTGGTGTTTTTCCATTAACTAAGACGGCCAATGCCGAAGCGGAAGCAATAATCCTCGGACATCCGCGCACCAAAAACCGGATTTGAATTTTTCCCTCTTCGATCCGAACATAAACCGTGATCCGGTCTCCGTCTTTTTCCTGGATTGCTGAACCGGTACCGCATGCGTGGTCCATCTCGCCAACATGGCGGGGTTGCAAAAAATGATCCTGGAAGGCTTTGGAGTATTTTATGATCCTCACCTGCTTGATTGTTCACGGAAGATCCAAAACAGCAATCTCCGGAACAGAATTAAACCGACCGGGCAACCATTGCCCGATCCCCCGGGTAACAAAAACGACGGTTTCTTCCCATTCGTAGACGCCACGGAAAAAATGGTAATCCCCTTGCCCAGTCACGCGGAGAAACCATTCAGTCAAACGAGGAATATACCACTGTCCCCCGTGGGTGTGAGCGGCTAACACGAAATCATATTCTCGGACGATATGCGGATACCGCTCCAATTGATTTGGGGCATGCACAAGCAAGATTTTGGCATCTAACGGTTCATCCGGATCCAAAAACACGGTTCGATGAAAAAAATACGGTGATTCCAACCCCGTAAGGCCAATCTTGCGGCCGTTGATCTCGAGAATTTCGGAATTCATCTCAAGCAGAGGCACTCCGAGATTCTCATAGCGCTTCCGCATATGAACTGGCGCGTATTCTTCCCAATTTCCGAAAATCGCCCACACCTGGGATATATGACGAAGCTCGTCAAAAAAACGCTCCATATCCGGCACGACAGTCCATTTCGCTAAAGCGTCGCCGCCAAAGAGAATTAGGTCCGGATTCAGATCCCGGATCGTCTGAAGCACACGGTCATGGAAAGATCGATACCGCCACATATGCAAATCGGCAAAAAAAACGATCCGAACCCCCGGCTCATCCGACTCTTGGATCCATACCACCTCGAGAAGGTTGGGTTCGACCAGAAAAATATACACGCATAAGATCGCAGCCAACAACAATGCGGCAAAGGCGATTCGAATGCTTGGCCTTCTCGGGATTCTCATCATCCTTCTTTTCCTTGACCCGGTTAGATTGCGTCCTTAGTCCGCGCAATCCGAAAACCCATGTTGTAAAATCGCACGCTAGGGGAGAAGTAATTTCGACTCGCCTCGATCGCGCAAAATCCCGCTTGGAAGGCAAAGCTTCCCCCCCGTTTTGTTTTGTGGTTGCCCGACGCCGGCCCGACCGGGTTTACCCGAGTCTCCCCAAAAAAACTGGTTGTATGCCGATCGTACACCATCTCTTCCACATTTCCGGACATATCATACAATCCCAATTCATTTGGCTTTTTCTGGCCGACTGGATGAGGCCTCCCTTGAGCATTCGCCAAAAACCACGCCACTTCGTTGATCAATGAACTTCCGGAATACTCGTAGTTTCGGCTCTTATGGCCTCCTTTGGCAGCATACTCCCATTCTGCTTCGGTGGGAAGGCGATATCCTTCGACGGTTCGAATATCTTGGGTAATCCGGCCATTTTTATCGATCAGGTTGCCTTGCGCATCATACGCGGGGGCAAGCCCCTCCTTTGCGCTGACCCAATTGCAAAACGCAATGGCGTCTAGCCAGCTCACGAAGATAACCGGTTGATTGCCTCGGCCCCATCCCCCGTCATGCGGCAAAGCAATCCCAGTATCACGGCAGTACGCATCATATAGATCAAACGTCACCTCATATCGGCCGATCAGATAATCATACTCCAATACGACGGTATGATACCCATCGGGCGGGACCTCCACCCCTAAAAGATGACGAGAATTGCGCATTTCAAAGGATCCGGCTTGTACTTCGACCATCGGACCCGAGTATCTGCTTCCGAACACGCTCCCCTGAACCAAAACAACCAATCCGATCAACCACAAAATCATCAACCGTTTCATACGTTGCGCCACCTCCATCAGTTTGCCTCGACCGGCAGGCGTTGAACACCACCACCAGCGATTGTCAGATCGGATTATACCACAGATTGACATCAGTGTGAATTTGTGTTATAATGCTTACTGTATTGACAAAAATAGTCATTTAAGTAGACATCCCAGGAAGGGGCTTCTGTATTGACATTCGGTGAAAAAATCAGGAAACTCCGGCATTCTGCGGGGTTAACTCAAGAGGAAGTGGCCAGTAGAGCAGACCTCGCACGGAGCTTTATTTCCCAGATCGAATCCGATAAGACCTCTCCGACCTTGGATAATCTGGGTCGGATTTTGACAGCCTTGGGAACTGATTTCCGAAGTTTTTTTTCCGAGATAAAAAAAGAGCGGATCGTCTATCAAAAAGAAGAACGCGTTCCTATGTACGATCTTCCAGAAGGTGTCACCGCACAAATGCTTATGGACTCTGTGGAGGACAAAAAGATCGACCCCGTATGGATTACCCTCAAACCGGGCGCAAGAACGGAAGAAGAGGATTATCACGAAGGGGACGAATTTGGTTACGTGATACAAGGAGAAGTGCTGTTGGTTTTGGATGATAAGAAATACCGCCTGAAGTCAGGAGATTCATTCTATTACCAGGCCAACAAGACTCATTATATTTCAAACCCTTCCAAAAAAACCGTTGTCACTCTTCTCTGGATCAAAATCGACTGATCCAGAACCTACGCGAAAGGAGTTGGGGGTCGATGAATAATTTAGGCCGCCATTTATTGGCAGAATTTTATGATTGCGAATCTCAAGTATTGGACAATGTGAAATGGGTGGAAGAGCAAATGAATACGGCTGCGATTCTTTCGGGCGCAACTGTGATCCAAAGCAGTTTTCATCGATTCCTGCCCTATGGGGTCAGTGGTGTTGTCGTCATTTCCGAATCACATCTTTCCATTCACACCTGGCCAGAATACGGATACGCCGCCGTTGATCTTTTTACATGCGGCGATCATGTTGATCCCTGGAAGGCTTTTGATTTCCTGTGCAACACGTTTGGATCCCAAAGGACTTCCGTTGATGAATTGATCCGAGGAAGGTATAGCGAAATCGGGATCGACCCAGCTTCTCCATTCAAAGCAATTGTCTAGCGTTCCGCAAACCCCCTCACAGATTCGGAGGAACCAATGGGCTTGATTACCGTACAAGGAAGGCAATATTTCCGGGAGTGGTATGCAAACTGCCATGCTGGATGCCTGTTTGAGGTGAAAAAAGTTCTCACCCAAGTTCAAAGCGAGTTTCAGACCATCGAAGTTTATGAGACTCCTTCTTTGGGTCGATTGTTTGCTTTGGATTCCATAGTACAGACAATCGATCAGTTCGAATTCATCTATCACGAAATGTTGGCCCATCCTGCGATGTATGCCCACCCCAACCCAGAAACGGTATTAATCATTGGGGGCGGTGACGGGGGAACATTGCGCGAAGCGCTTCGTCATGCATCCGTTCAAAAAGCGGTGCTCTGTGAAATCGACTGTCGGGTGATTGAAGTGGCCCGAGAATGGCTTCCAAAAATGGCTTGCAGTTTTTTTGATCCGAGGGCGGAAATCCATGTGGCGGATGGAGTTGCTTTTCTCCAAAAGACGGATCGCCTCTTTGATGTTATAATTATCGATTCCACCGACCCCACAGCGGGAGAAGGCGGGAATCTATTCACCGAAGCTTTCTACAACCTTTGCCGGGACCGATTGACCGCTCAAGGAGTGCTATCTGCGCAGACAGAGAATCCCATATATGATCACGCATGGATGAAACGGGCCTTCTTTCACATTCAGTCCGCATTCCCGAACGCAAGAATTTATACCTCCCCCTGTCCTCAATACCCTTCGGGGTATTGGTGCTACACCATTGCGTCTAAAGGACCTGATCCTTTGCATCGGATTCCAACCGAGAGAAAAACTGAATCCCTTTCCCTACAATACTATACGCCAGAAATCCATACGGCTTCTTTCGCTCTCCCCCCTTTCCTTTCTCATCTGCTCGATCACCCTCTTTGAGTCTGGGCTATGACCCTCCCATAGATCAGCGGATCAGCTGTATAGCGTCATGGGGGCAGCATTCGTGGCATACATAACATCGGATGCACTTCTTTTTGTCCACCGAATAGCTATCGATTTCGATTGCGCTGGCGGGGCAATGGTTTTCGCACAATCGGCACCGTTTGCATCGTTCCGGGTTGATGACAGGCCACCGATCCGGAGTCGGGATCATATGGCCCAACCATGTTGTTGCTTGAAAAACCGGAGCCGTCGCGGGAAGCGTAATCGTGTCTTGCCAACCGCCCCTGATCTCATAATCCGGAATCAGCCCCCGTTTTCGCGCCTGAACCAACACAGGCACCGTTTGCTCCCGAACCTGCAACCGTTTTGCAAGGGCATGATCCAGACAATATCCGTTTCGAGCGATGCCAATCACGCCAAAAGGTTTGGGTGTTCCGTTTGCGGGGCCATTTCCTTCCATGCCAACAACCCCGTCAACAATGTTTAGCGTGGGATGGACCAATCCGTGAATGTCGATTAAAAGATCCGCAAACCGGCCGATACTGCCCGCGCGCACATGCCAAAGCTGCTTTTCTTTGCCTACCATACAACCATAGGTATTCTTGACTGCCATCGTCAAAACAGTCTGACTATGGGTTTTCAGTTTGGCGATGTTGACCACTCCATCGACATCAAAAACCTCTTTGGCTAGTCGGATCCCGGAAAACTTCCATCCCTTTCGAAGCGTTCCTTTCGTAAATGGCCGGATCGGCACATTCAACTCTTTGCATACTGCTTCAATTCCGCAGACGCGAGTCACTTCTTCGACAGATTGAGTAATAGGACTATCCGAAAGAAATGGACGGCATCCTTGAGCCAGCAGAAAGGACAAGACAGCATGAACCACACAGGGATGCGTGGTCACCGCTTCCTGAGAAACATGCGCGGAAAGCAGATTGGGTTTGACCAAAATCCGGGCCCCTTTTGGAAACAATGCCCGATATTCCGATAGCGAATGTTCCAAAACCGGATCCGCCAAATCGTACGATTTGCATTCCAGAAGCGACACTTGTTCCATTTCGAACCCTCCTACCGTTCAAAAATATATTTTCTTGATTTTACCATGGTTTTCCTGTATAATCGATCGGGTCAATACCATTCTTGAGGAGGCATTTTTCATGGAAGCACTGAAAGTAATCGTGTATATTGTTCATACCCTGATTTCGGTCGGGTTGATCGTGACTGTAACCCTGAACATGGCCAAACACACATCCCTTGGGGGAGCATTTGGCTCCGGTGGGGCAAACACCGTTTTTGGGCGCGAAAAGGGATTGGATCCTTTGAGCAAGGTTACTCTTTGGCTTGCGATCGCCTTTTTCGTTATGAGCTTTGTAACCGCATACGTTATGGTCCAGTAAGGATGACCCCCCACCAGCAACTGGCGTTTTTGAAGAAAAACGCTGTTGATTTGTTTTCCCCCGATGAATTTTTGGACAAGCTCAAGGAAAACCGGCCGCTCAAGGTGAAGCTTGGCGTAGATCCTTCCCGTCCGGACCTGCATTTGGGCCATGCGGTGGTTTTGAGAAAGCTCAGAGATTTCCAACAACTTGGTCATGACGTGATCTTGATCATCGGGGATTTTACCGCTCGAATCGGCGATCCCACCGGCCGCTCAAAAACCCGGCCCATGCTTTCAGCCGAAGAGGTTCGGGCCTATGCCCAAACCTATCAAGATCAGGTGTGGACCGTCTTGGATCCCAAAAAAACCCAAATCCGTTTCAACGGAGAATGGCTGGATCCGATGAGCTTTGAATCGGTGATTCGGCTTGCTGCGAAGTATACGGTAGCCCGAATGTTGGAACGAGATGATTTTCACACTCGGTATCAACGCAATGAACCCATAAGTGTTGCGGAGTTTTTATACCCGCTTGCCCAAGCCTATGACAGTGTCGCCATTGACGCTGACATCGAACTCGGAGGAACCGATCAACTGTTCAACCTTTTGGTCGGCCGGAAAATCCAGGAAGAACACGGTCAAAGAGCCCAAGTAGTCATGACCTTGCCCTTGCTCGAAGGAACGGATGGTTCTCAGAAGATGAGTAAATCGTTGGATAACTACATTGCATTCACCGATTCCCCGGCCGATGTTTTCGGCAAGATCATGTCTATTCCCGACTCATTAATGCCTAAATACTATCGTCTGCTCACCGATCTCGAAGAAAATGAAGTCGATGACCTGTTCCAACAAATCGATGACGGGCTCATCCATCCACGGGACGCAAAAATGCGTTTGGGGGAGAGCATCGTTTCTTTTTTGCATTCGCCCAACCAGGCGCGCGAGGCCCGCGAAACATTTGTTCGGGTTTTTCAGAAGCGGGAAACACCAAAGGAAATGCCTAAATATTCCATTGCGGAATATTCGCCGGTTGCTTTCGAATTGGTCGCAGATGCAGCCAAACTTAGCAAAAGCGAAAGCAAACGATTGATCCTACAAGGGGGCGCCAAAATCAACGAAATACCGATCCAAGATCCTTTTGCCGAAGTGAAAGTCTCCGATGGAGATGTGTTGCGGGTCGGAAAGCGGAGGTTTTTTCGAATCGCCTGCTCATCTCGAACCTCTTCTTGAGCCGATTGCATCCGAGATATCCAAAGCCCTCGAGCATTTGCAAAAGTCCACTTGATTATGGTAAAATCATCATGGTATAATATCTGGCCCATACCCAGTTTTTTTATGGGTCATGAAGTAGATATCAACCCGTTTGGCCTTTGAAAAGTCAATGACACCCGAATAGAGAAAATCGTGGATTGAAAATACAGGACAATCGGAAAGGGGGAGATTACATATGAGAAAGGTGTTGGTCTGTGCCATCACCCTGTTGTTGCTTGTCACTCCCTTATTGGCTCAAGAAAATACCGATCCAACGGATCAGGTGTTTTTGGAGGCATTGAGCAAATATGGGGAGAGGATTCAGGTTCTGGAAGGGCTGGTTCAGGATCTAAAAGCACAACCGGAGCTGGTCCAACAAAGGTTTGATTCTTTAATTGCGCAAGATCGGTTTTTGTGGACCAAACTCCAGTCATCCTTTCAAGATTTGGAGGCTGCCATCCGGAGAATGGAAGTGAGGATATCCGATTTAGATGGTCCCATCCAACAGACTCATCTCGAAGAAATCCGAACCTTAGGAGTCATCGTTGATCTTATGGCCCAAAAGCTCCAGGATCTAAGCAATCAAGTGTCCATCGATCCCAAAGAACCGGAAACCCAAAGGCAGATTGTCGCATTGGAAGGAATGATTGAAGAGTTACAAGCCAATGATCAGTTTTTATGGAAGAAAATTCAAAACGCCGCTCAACAACTGGAAGAAAACGCATCAGAGATCCATGACCTGATTCAGAGTCGGGTAATGGCAATTAACCAGAGAATTCGCTGGTTGGAGACGGTTGTGGAGTCAATGAAAGATCAGGATATTGAAATTCCTGGTCTCGATCAAGACCTACAGGAGATCCGGTTCATGATCGGCATACTCGAACAATTTCTTGTCAATACGCGTGACTTGGCCATGGAACTATTTTTTACCGCGCAAGGAGATGCATTGAAAGCGCAAGACGCAGTGAATCAGATGGTTCCCCAATTGGCGATCATCGAAGAAAAACAGCAAACGCTTGAAGAAGCGCTCTTTTCCATTCATCAGTCGATCGATGAACTCAAAGCCAATGACCGCTTCCTTTGGCAACGAATTCAATATACCCAACAACAGATGGATGAGATCGACCAATCTCTGAATCAGCAAATTCATGATCGGGTCATCGCGATCAACCAGAGGATCCGCTGGTTAGAGACGGTGGTAGAGCGGCTGAAAGATGGCTCTCTATCGGAGAAGCAGTTTACCGAAGGGATGAGCGCGCTCAGCGACGAGGTTCAGTCCCTAAAAAGTCAGTTATTGGTCGTTCAGGATATGGGCTTTGAACAGTTTTTGACTACGCAAAAGGATACAGACCTTGTTCGGGGCGATTTGATCAAGCTTTCTGAACGGGTCAATCAGCTTCAAACCGATCTTCCCCATCAGTTTGCTCGACTGGAAGCGAGAATCATTGCGGTATTGGAAGGCGATCAAACCATCGGTGTTCAAGAACACCTTCAGATCAAAGAGGACCTCCAAAAGCTCCGCGCCGAGATTTCAACATTAGGTTCCAATCTCTCCGATTCTTTGACCAATCTGTCTCGAGAGCTGGAATATGTCAAAGTCGAAGCTCATGCGGTCTCCTTGGAAGATCTCCGCACATTGGAACTGCTTGTCGATCTGCTTGCGGCTCGAACAAGCGAAATCGAAAGCATGCTCCGAGCGTTGCGGCTTCAGGATCAAAATCTGGCTCAAATGATCGCGCGAATCTCCCAAACCACCGAAGACTTGGCTGCGAACGATCGGTTCCTCTGGATCCGCATTCGTGAAATTCAGCAGCAGTTGGTTGATCAAATGAATCAGTTGGAAGAAAAAACCGAATTGACCTTGGAAGAACGATTCCGTTCGGTGAACTTGCGATTCCGATGGCTGGAAACCCAGGTGCAGAAATTGGCGCAGCAAACCCCCATACTGACGCAGAAAGTGGAGAAGCTGGAAACGCGAGCGGATCAAGCAGAACAAGATTGGACCATCCTTTTGGATCGGATTCATCAGATCGAGGATTCTTTGGAATCAAATCGTTGGGCAACCAACATGCGCATGCGTTGGATTGAAACACAAGTGGAACAGCTCAAGACCAACACTGCCAATCTTGCTCAAATCCAAAAAGAATTGCATCAGACCCTCGATACGTACTACGAGGCACACCGCGAAGATATGGCGCGCATGAGCGAAGAGCTGGAACGATCGACTCAACAGACGCAAACGCAGATTACCGAAACCAACCTTGCGTTGACTCGTTCCATCCAAGATCTGGAAACAAGCATGCGTGCGCAGATCAGCGGTCTGGCTCTCCGTGTGACCCAAGTAGAAGGATTTGGGGCTGAGATTGACCGTCTGTCCATTCGGACCCAAGATCTGGAGGATCGCGCTGATCTATTGGAGACTCGGATCCATCGGGTTTCAGACGCAGCTTCCACTGCCTTTATGGTCGCGATAGCGGGCGTTGTCATCGGAGCCATCGCTTTATTCAAATAGACCGCGAAATCAAAAAAGGAAAGGGGGTTGCAAAAGCATTCCGAATTATAGTATAATAGGTTCAAGTGTACTGGAGTACCAAGCATTGGCAACGAAAAACTTTCAAGAGGGAGGGGTAAGTTTATGAGGAAAGTAGTATTGTTCGCACTGGCAGCTGTACTCGTAATGGGACTGACCTTTGCGGCACAGCAGGGAACTGTTGAAATGCTGCAGGAAAAGGGCGTCGTCACCGTTGGCGATCCTGTAACCTTTACCTTTACACTGACCATGGGTTACCAAGATGTCGCGACCCGCGTCGTTGAAGTCACAGGCGACAAAGTCGATGACAACGTCATCGTAATGCTCCTGCAAGACAGTTCAGCAGGTGCTGTGTATCAAGCCAAGAAAGAAGTCTATCCCACCGAGCAGAGAACCGTGTATTACATCAGCGCGGCCGAGCTCAAGGGAACAGACGTGAAGCTCGTTGCCGTTATGAGAGACTGGAACGGCAAAATCGTTGCTCAGAAGGAACTGGAAATTGCATGGAAACAGGACAATGAAGTCTACTCCATCGATCTGTATCCTGAATCAGAAGGGATCTACAGTGTGATGGCGTGGGTCCAGCTGAAGGACGGCACTCGCCTGAGCATGGTGGAAGCCGGACAGCTGATCGCCCTGAAGAAATACATGGAAGCAGCCGATTGGGACTGGCTCACTGCAACCAAGAGCGGGAACTATTTCCTCCAGGTTCGCACAGGCGTCGAACTCCTGGTCGCCTTTGACGACGAGGGAAAGATCGCCGGAACCGAAGGCTCTGACAGATCCACACCTCCGATGCACCTGGGACTCTATGGCGTAGGCCAACGTGGCGTTCCCTCCATCGTATGGGGCATCAAGGGAACACAGCCCGGTTGGGGAGACCTCCAGCTCGTGGTCAACGAAGTGGGCGCCTCTGCAGCTGATGCAAAAGGCAACTTCACCGGGTACATCCGCTACAAACTCTACTCCGAGATGGATGAAGGCGACTGTTGCTCCGTAACCGGAGAAAAATGGGGCGTATGGCTTGTTGTTGGTACCGGGCAGGTACATAGTCTGTACGGTATCGGATGGAACAAATGCGCTATGAGCTATCACCTCATCGGCATCAGCAATGTCCGCTCTTGGAACTGGATCGTTACCAAGGGTAAGATCAGCACCGGATTCATCAAAGCCGAAATCTTCCTGAACACCGGAGACTTCCTCTTCACAATCACACCCGTCATCGGTACCTATACCCTTGAGGGTGGCATCTTCGGCAGCTACGAATGGGGTGGTTCCAACGATGCAGAAGAAGGCATCTACCATTCCAATCTGCTTGAGAACATCGAATTCAACCTCTTCGTCGACATGACCTTCAAAAAGGCCATCACCTTCCACTTTGGCGCATGGAACGACTTTGAAGTCATCGGCGTAGGTCTGAGCACAAAGATCGGCAGTGTCGAACTGGGCGGCGCGATTCGCTATCAGAACAACGAACCCACCGCAGGCACACCTGAAGCCACCGTCCTTTGGGCCGCTCACATGAGAATGCTGGATATCACCCTCGGCAACTTCCTGCCCTTCGATATGTTCGAAAAGATGAGCCTGGGTGTGTTCGCACAAGGAAGCGCAGACGATCTGGAATTCAACAACCTGTCCATCGACAATGTTGACATTTTTGCTGATCTAGGCGCAGTCATCAAGAGCAGCTGCTGCGAACCCGTATATCCCATCAAGATCGCCTTCAGGGTTGGTAAGAAGTCCTCTGACGACTACACCGGTTCCCAACAGACCCTGTCTGATCTCGATTTCGAGTTGAAGGCCATCTGGGGTCAGTACAACTACAGCCTGGGCAGTGTTGGACCCGTCAACCTGACCGCCAGCCTCGGAGCCATGTATGCATTCACAAGCGATGTATCTGTGGACAATGGACCCTACGGCCTCGGTTGGTTCTCCGGACCCGCTCTGGGCGTAGCCTGGCAGGTAACCGGAAGAGTTCAGTGGTAAGATCCAATCAGTTGTAAATATATACAAAAAACCCCGCGCAAGCGGGGTTTTTTTTCACAATTGCCCTTTAAAGGGTATCTAAAGTGTGAAGGGCAAACTCCAATCCGCGACGCCGGATCCGCAAATCGTTCAAGGCTTGGAAGATCTTCCATTGGGTTTCGATCGGAGCCTTACGATTTTGGGAAACCGACAGCTCCAGCTCCATTGCGCTGCGCAAACGCTTCAATCGTTCGAACTCCCTTTTTTCGGATCCATATGCGCTGGCATCCGTTTGTTGGCTTAAAAGCTGTTCTGCCTCGTCCCGTAGACTCACCGCGCTCTTCTCCATCTCCTCGAGAATCTCTCCTTTTGCAGTTGATTGCTCGGGGGTTGGGGCAAGGGTTCTTTGGATCCATGGAACGGGGGAGCGACGGTGTGAATCTGGTCGATAAATCTGAGAAAGATCCATCCAAATGGATCGGATCTGCTTTGACTGAAAATCCGCACTGCCTGGTTTTTCCCATTTTTCCGGGTCAGGAGTCTGCAAGAAGCTTGAGCAAGGCTGCCAAGGGTGGAAGATTTCCATTTCGATTGTTTTTGGGAAAGGGTTATACCATCGCCCGAGGCATACCCCTTGGTTTTCAAACCCTTGCGCGTTGACAAGCGTGGAAAAGACAATCCCTTGCCCACCATCGCTCCATAATGGCGCCAAACATCTGGGTAAACCTTCGGTCGAATGAAAATCAGCAGGCATAAAGACCAAAGGGGGGTTCAGATAAGAAGATTTGGCGCGGAGAAAGTCCTCGGACAGGCCCAGAAAAAGAGCCAGATCAAAGGAAATCGAACGCCGCATGGCAGCTTGAGGTGTATACATAATCGGGCCGGCATCTCCGATCCGGCCAGGAACCTTCAGTTTCGAAAGCCATTCCACGCTCCTCGTGAGGATCAGGGATATTCCCTGCCCGCTGCCTCGGTAGCTAAATGCTTGGCCCGTGAGAAAGGCCCGCAAAATCTTCTTTTTTTGAATCCCAACATATCCTTTGAAGGGAAAGAGATCGCATCCGTCCACTTCTCGAGCGGCAGCCAAAAAGGGGTGAAAGGTTGGATGAGGGAGTTCATATCCTACCTTGGGGTTACGAATCACCTCTTCATATGGCATCCCGGCTACGATCCTCCCGGAGCCATCCATCCGGATCGCACACGCATACCCGACGCCTTTTCCCGATACAACGCACTGGCTCCGGATCAAGGGCCCTTGATCCAAGGTCAGAATCCAGGATAGATCGGCAGCCTCGCTGAAATAGTTCAACCGAACTTGGGCCCATTTACCATCCTGAGACCGTTGTACCACAAGCGGAGGACTGGCCTTCCAAGGGATCGACTCTCCAAAACCTGCCGAGTAGGTATCCCCTTCATCGCGAATGATTTCGGGAGCCCATCGCGTCAAACCTTCCAAGGTACGCGCTTCCACAATCCCATTGTGAATCCGGAGTTGGTATCCGTCGGCAGCCCATAAGAAATCGTCTTGTTGCTCCGACCCCTTGTCGATGGCCACAACCGACGGGCGTAACGAACTCCAAAGACCTTCAGGAACATCGATCCGGTACAGCCGGCCATTGATCGCTTCTTGCCAAATCGCTGAACAGGGGTTGAGATTCAGCGCGCACCATTGATCCGGTAAGCGGGAGGCTAGGGAGAAAAATGCCTTGGATCGTTTTTCCACGAGCCGTTGTTCCAAATCGCGGTACCTCAGCTCCATCTCCTCATGAACATCATCCACACCCACCCCGCCAATGCTGTCATGGATCAAGTTTTCCAAAAGAGTCTGCCATTCCTCTTGGAACGGTTGCTGGAAAGCCTGGACAAGCGCGTTGACAGGTTGAACCTCGTGGGCAAGCATGTGTTCCAAGCGCCCGTGATACCACTTCAATTGGGCGCGGGTGGATAGAGAGCCAGGGAACGTACAGGCAATTCGCCCGGAAAGAAGCTCTCCTTTAGCGTTTGGTATCGGTTTGGCTCCGACGCCTTCCTTGACGGCATCCAGCCACTGCTGAGCTGACCAGGTGGTGACTTGAGGCAGAATCATTTGCGGATCTTCGGGAACAGGATCCAGGTCATACCCATCCATCAAAGGCAGAGCTCCTGACTGCGAGAAAGGCGCTAGTTTGTCGATGGTCAATCGGAGCCGTTTTTCGGAGAGTTCGGGATCGTCGCCAAGCCGCATCAGGTTGCGGTAGCTATCCACAATCCAAACGCATAGCATCATGGATCCGTCTGCCCCTGACCAAGAAAACTCTACGCATGGCCTGGGGAAGTCCACCCCCCTCCAAACAACGGCATCGTCAATTGAAAACCACTTATGGATCTGGGGCAATTGACCGGCTAGACCAAAATTATCCATCAACCAAGCGACCGGGCTACCCTCACCCAAAGATTTGCTCGACTGCATCCCCAGTTCCAGGTTCATCCACCCCGCCTCTTCGGCGATGCGCCAATCAATCTGTCCCACATAAGGTCCGATGGTCAACTGGGACCGGTATTTTTGGAAGTTCTGCTCCGCTTCTCTTCTTTGAGTAGGTTCGAGTATATCCAGATAGTCCTGGATCATCGAAACTTGTCCGTCCAAGATAAAATGGAAGTTTGGATTCTCCTCCAATCGGCTCCATAACCGATGAAAAAAAGGAATCAAAAGCCTTCTCGTCAATCCCACCGTTGCAAACCACTCCCGATCCCAATGGGTATGGCTGCATACATGCGGATTCATACAATCCCGCCTCCGATCTGATCCGTTCTCATTCCGAACCCCTAAGGAACGACAAACAGCAAATCGTCCATGATCTTGGGTGCGCCGGTCGATGGCCCCGTGAACGTCCATGTTCCGCCTTGGGGAGAGATCGGCCGCAATATGGCTTCAATTCCGTCGTAGTCGTAGGTGGTGATATAAATGGTCCAACCGCTCAGGTCTTCCGTTTCAAGGACTTCAAGGGGAATCAGGAAGGTCACGGTCTTGCTTTGTTTGTCAGCGATAACATTGGGCGTAGGCGTAACGGGTATCCCATAGGCATGCGCTGTTGCCCCTGTAGACTCAAAAAACCCGATGCTCCATCCCGTGGCGTAGATTTGATAGTTCCAGTGCAGATTGTTGGGCATCTTTGCCTGCTGCTTGGGCAAATGGACACCCCCGGTTTGCTTGTCCGGATTGCTCAGAAAGATCTGGAAGGTTACATGATCGAACCCATTGGCCGGAGACCAGGTATCGGTCAGATTGTCCATCTGGACTTCCATCCGCAGCATCCTTCCAATTTGATAGAGAGTTGCCTTTCGGAGATCCATCTGGGTGTTGAAGGTGACATCTTTGGGATACAGATAGTCCCCGGTGGGACCGCGATCATCTCCTTGTGGGTCCTCCACTTGGATCAATTGCGTCGTTGGAATTGCGAAAACCAGCTCATAAGTTTCTGAATAGACCGCATCAATGGGTCTTATGCCAAAACCTCGGGCAAAGAGGGTGTGTCGGCCTGCCACAAAATCCCCAATGAATACAGGCACTTCCCAAGTTCCGTCCTCATTGGGCACCAGAGTTGCGTATGGTTGCTCATTGCCGTCGAAATGCAACCGGATCCGGGCAATGTTATGGGAAGTTCCACGTAGCACAAAGTCGTCGGCAATCGTCTTCCCGCTGACAAGACCCTCAAAATCGACATGCATATCCAGTTCTTGAACCGCTCGAACCTGATCGGTCACTTGGAAAATGCCGGTCGCCTTCCCATTAACCAATAGGTTGATACCGCCCCCCTGATCGACCACCAAATCCCGGTCGATCATTCCTTGCGTAAAGACGGGAGCAAGCACGGTCCCTTTGGGTAGATTCAAAAAGACCTTTGTGGCATACTTGGACCGGATGGATGTGTTCATCAGAATCACGTACTGATCATGATCATCCTGAACAGTATACGCAAAAACCCCCGGTCCTGTGGGATCATCATGGACGGGAGTGACCGTTCCATGGCGAAAGGCATCGATCGAACCGCGAAGAGAGATGATCTTTTGGATAAAACGATACAGTTCATGATCGGTGTGATAATGGTCACTTTCCCCAGAAGCGTATCCACCGGCAAACATAGCCCCTCGTGTCTCTGTGAACCCCTGTTCGGTTCCATAGTAGATGGTGGGTACTCCGGGGATCGTGAAAATCAATATCAACGCCTGTTTGAGGTCCGCCATCGTTGCCCCTTTTAAAAAACGGTCCATATCATGGTTGTCGATGAAGGTAACCAAGATCTTGTTATCAAACCAAATCCCCCGTTGATTCAACCGGTAGGATAGGTACTCAGTGGGCCTGCCTTCCTTGAAGACCCGTTTGATATCTGTCAATAACGGAAAATCCAGCATGGCATTGTACCCCAAATCAAAATACCCTTGGATCAACTGTTCACCGCTGTTTTCAAAGGGCGGAGGGGTAACCCATGCCTCTCCAAATGCCAGGAAGTCATCGGTTCCCTTCGAGTGGGCTCTTTCAAAAACACCCCCTGGACCTTCCAGAAACTCCGGCCAGAAGAGGTCCTCCACATAGATCGTCGTGTCGATCCGAAAGGCGTCTACGCCCAGATCGATCCAAAACCCGTAGGAATCTTTGAGCGAATCGATCACAATCGGATTGCTGGTGTTCAGATCGTCTAGGTCAGCAAAGGGTGTATTGTATTGGGTCGGTTCTTTGATCTCCCCTTCCCAATGATAGATATCATAAGCCCTTTGTTGGGGATCGTTGAAATCCGTCTGATCAAAAGGGAATTGAGTGGGCCTGTTGGTTGGGACGCTTTGATCGTTCAGCCGATAGATCCCTGTGTTTGGATCATAGAGATGGAAATTGCCCGTATGGTTGGTGACAATATCCTGTACCACCTTGATCCCCCGCTCATGGGCTTGCTCGATGAAGGATCGATAGAGGTCCACGTCCCCGAAGTGCTCGTCGATCTCCTTGAAGTTCCGCGCCCAATACCCGTGGTAACCCCCGTATTGGACCGTTCCATCCCACCACTGATTGGCTATGGGAGGTGTGATCCAAATGGCCGTTACTCCCAAGGTCTGAATGTAATCGAGCTGCTGGATCAGTCCAGCGATATCCCCTCCGTTGTATTTCGCGTTCACCGGGCCAGACTCGATCCCATCAGGAGTTTGTACGTCATTCGTCCAATCTCCATTGGCGAACCGGTCAATCATGATGAAATAAATCACTTCATCCTTCCACGGACTACCAAGAAGACCCACCCTCAATCCAATCATCAACAGGACAACCAGCATTTTCTTCACTTGCCGCACCCCCTTATTGAAATTCGCAGCTCGATTCCGCTCTATCTTCCAATCGCAAGGACGGACTTCTTATATAGCGGTCAAAGGATCGATCCGATCAAATGACTATGGTCTGCATACAACTCGATGAACGGCTCATTTTGGTCAAACCTGATGATGCTCATCGCTGTATGGTGCATGTATGGTGGTTCCCATAGAAGATCCAAAGGGCGGTTCTCAAAATAGCTCATGATCAATTTCTTGGTTGCTGCGTGGGTGACCAGGAGAACGGATTGTCCATGAATTGACTGGATTACGTGTTCCAACGCAGGCAGTATCCGATTTCGTGCCTGAATAAATGTCTCCCCGTCCCCGATCGGCTGGTAGGTGGATGGACGGTTCCAAAACCGTTCATGCGCATCGGCATATCTCTCTTGGATTTCCCAGTAATGCATACCTTCCCACCGTCCAAGCCGGATCTCTCGAAATGCCTCCATGGGTTCGAGGGGGATGGAGCGATGGTCCATCAAAATGCGCGCGGTTTGCATCGTCCGACTGCTTGGGCTGGAAAGGACCCGATGGAAATCAACTGATTTGAGTTTCTCCGACAATCGTTTGGCCTGAACAATCCCTTCTTCGGTTAAAGGCGAATCCTTCCACCCTTGCATCCGCTTTTCCACATTCCATTGGGTTTGTCCATGGCGAACGATGTACAGTCGATGGATCATGATTCTTTATGTTCTTTGGGCTCCCCCAAAGCAAAGCGATAGACCTCGTTGGACTCCGCAGTCCATGCTACATCGTCAAAGAGCGCCTGGGCGCTAAAAATCAAGTGGCAGAGGACAATCCCCAATTCGATGGGTTTAGAAGACCGCACTGAGAAGGCGTGGGCGTTATGGACAGAGAACCGCCAGGGTTGTTTGTTCAAGGCGGAAGGCGCGTTCCGTCCGGCTTCTAGAACAGGAATCAATGAAGGCGGGATTGGATCCATGCTGCCGGTCAGATGCTCCATCGGTCTTTTTGCGCCTCCTTTTGTAAAGAGGTTTAGTACTTTGGCCATCAATCCTTCCTCTTTTGGATATCCACACACAATATGCGCCGGCATTCCCGGTTTGGGGGCGCTGCCAATCCAAAGGGTTCCCATCCCAAGGTGGGTAAGCCCCAGCACAATTTGCTCTCCTTGAAATCCCAATTCGATTCGGTCATGGATCTCTTTTTCATGGATAACTGCCCCAATCCGGCAACTCCCTTGACGGGAACGCGGAAGGATCTGCCATACCTTCTTCTGTCCCTCCACCAATGGAATCGCGGATTCGATAACCGTTTCGACCTTCTCTCGGTCCATATCCGATAGTTCGCGCTCTTCATATGCGCGAACCGATCGTCTTTGTTGGATTGTTTCTAAGATTTTCACAATAAACCCTCCTTGTAAAATAAGCAACTACCGAATCATCCCGGATTGGATTGTTCGGCACATCTATGCAATTATAGCATATTGGCGTGGGTTATTCGTATCGCAGCGCTTCGATTGGGCTCATCTTGGAGGCTTTATTGGCAGGATACAACCCCGATATCAGACCGATCAGGGTTGCCACTCCAAATGCGATCAGGGTGATGGTCAGACTCATTGAGGTCTTCATGTTAAGCTGGTTTTGAAGAAAAGAGGTTCCAGAGGTCAAGACCCAGGCAAAGGTCACACCCAAGGCTCCTGCAAAAAAGGTGATCATGATGCTTTCAACCAAAAATTCCAACAAAATCCGGATTCTTGGAGCCCCCAGAGCCATTTTGATTCCAATCTCCCGGGTTCGTTCCGTTACGGACACCAACATAATGTTCATGATTCCAATCCCTCCAACAATCAGAGAAATCCCCGCAATGGCTAAAAGAACCATATTCAGAAGGTTAACGGTATTTCCCAAGGCATCGACTATCTGCTGTTGATTGCTGACTCGAAACGATGTAGTGTTGCCAAAACGCAGAGAC
Organism: uncultured Thermotogaceae bacterium; assembly: GCA_964462525.1. Taxonomy (GTDB): domain Bacteria; phylum Thermotogota; class Thermotogae; order MWEM01; family MWEM01; genus CAYWWY01. The sequence goes on along the minus strand of CAYWWY010000003.1, from coordinate 195,495 downwards.
AAAAGATACTCGATCTCGCGCATGGCTTTTCCAATCACTTCATCGGATTGTGCCACAGCGATGATAGAAGTTACGGCTCCTCGGCGTTGAAAAAGTCTCTGTTCAGCAGTGAGAAAGGGGAGATAAAGGGCATCGGCAGGATTGGTAAATCCCGCGCTTGTTCCTGCGTCCATAACTCCCACGATGATACAGTCGTTTCGCTTATAATAGGTACCATCAGTCAGAATGATACTGATTCTCTGTCCAAGCGGATCCCGGTCTTGATACAAATCTTCGGCCAAATTTCGTCCAATCACGGCGACCATTTCCCCTTGAGTATGCTCCTCTTCGGAAAAGTCCCGACCATGAATGATGGAATACGCGTAGACCTCGAAGTACCCTGATTGGGCTCCAATAACTGTTTTCGACTGAGAATCCCCTCCCGAGGACACAGGAAAACTCCCTTGAAGAATCCCGATGGCAGTTTCCACATTGGGACACATTTGAATCATATTTGTTACATCGGATGTATACAAGCGGACTCTTTGATTTCGGGGGTTAATGGTAATGTTCCGCGCCCCAAGAGATCCAAAGTTTTCCGCCACTGCCAGTTTGGTTCCCTCGCCGATTGATGCGATTGTAACAACCGACAGGATCCCGATCACAATCCCCAGCATAGAAAGCAACGTACGGAGTTTGTTATGCGCCAGAGATTTCAAGGCTTCTGTGATGATTTCCATCTTTTCGCTCCTCAGATTCAATTGTACCATCCCGAATATACAATACACGGGTAGCGATACGGATCAACTCCAAATCGTGTGTCACCACCAAAATCGTTTTACCCATCCCATTCAAACGCAGAAAGAGGTGAATAATCTCTTCTCCACTGGCTGTATCCAGATTGCCTGTGGGTTCATCCGCCAGAAGAAATAAAGGATCATTTGCCAAAGCCCGTGCAATGGCCACCCGTTGCTGCTGACCGCCAGAGAGTTCATTCGGACGATGCTTGGCCCGATCGGAGAGATTGACCATATCCAATAGTTCCATCGCTCGTTTCCGCCTCCACCGTTTGGGCCTTCCTGCATAGAGCATCGGGACTTCCACATTCTCAATTGCAGTATATTTGGGTAGCAAGTTGAACCGCTGAAACACGAACCCGATTTTGGAATTCCGGATTTGCGCCAATCTGCGTGTAGGTAAGTGAGAGATTGTCTTCCCCTCGATCTGGATCGTTCCTTGGGATGCACGATCCAATCCGCCCAACAGGTGAAGTAAGGTTGACTTTCCACTCCCTGAGGGTCCAACGATCAGGATCAATTCTCCTTGCGATATCGTAAAGCTCATACTTTTCAACGCGTCTACTCGCACCGGTCCCATGTGATAGGTTTTCCATACTTGATCAAAACATAAAACCGGCGCGCTCATGGAACCCTTCCGGTTGTCATCGAATCTGATTGACGAATGATCAACACATCTCCGGGTTTCACCCCATCCACAATCTCGACCAAACGCTCTGAATGTCCGCCCACTTGAACATATACCTTCCGTTCCATTTCCATCTCTTTTTTCATCACAAAATAGCCCTGTTCATCTTGTCCCAAAGCCTGAATGGGGATCGTATACCCCTGCGCGAACGACTGGACGATTAAGTCAACATCGCAGGTTACTCCTGCAATGATTCCATGATCCCAAGGGTTTTCCTGTAGAGAGACAGTAATCGGGACAACCACGACCCCGCTTATCGTTCGGGCAATTGGGCTGATGCTTCGAACAGAACCAGCAATATGCGTGTTGTAGTTTTGAAAGGTAACGATCACGGGCATTCCTTTATACACTCGATTGAAGTCCATCTCATCTACCGCCGCGGAAATAGACATGTTCCCGAGATCCACTAAGGCGATCATTTGCGTTCCCTCCGATATTCGTTCGCCTTCGGCTCTCATCACCGAGCTTACGATCCCGTCTGCCGGAGAGAAAACCACCACATTGCGAAGATCCTCTTCCGCTTTGTCCAGCTGCATCTTGATCAATTCCCGATCCCGCGGGCTCCGTTCCGAAGAGAGTTCGTATTCGGTTAATTTGCTCAGGTACGATATCCGGAACGATAGATCATTCAATACAGCAACAGTCGCGTCCTTTGTAATAAAATCTCCTTCTTGCACAGAAAGTGAGAGGATATCCGAAGAGACTTTGGCATGAACGCGGAGTGTTTCTGCCTCCAAGGTGCCCAGCAACCGAATGGTTTCGTCTTCCGGTTCATTTAGAACTGTATAGGTCAGATAGATTGGGTCGGTTGTCCGCTGAACTTGAGGATTGATGAATGAGAATACATCACCCAGCGCTGCAGTGGGATTTCTCGCTTGCATACCGGTCGTTCCCCTTGCGGCTTGATCGGCAGAGGCTCCTGAAGGCACTTGAAACCCCGATGTTGGAAGGGAAGCACCCGAATCCCGGAATTGAGATATCCGTTCAGCGATCACCGACGCATCTCCCTGCTGAAGTTGGATCATCATCTCCGGAGGAATCTCTACACCCCCGCCAATTTGGAATCGTTCCATAAGCTGGGCTAGATCGTTCTGTTCCTGTGTATGGGATTGAGTGGAAAGGGGAGAGCCTTCATTCCAGACACCGATTCGATCAAGGATTAATACTGTAGACAAGACCCCCAACCAACCAATCATGATATAGAGCACCAGGGGTATGCGTTGAACCCCCGTTTTCCTTGACCGGTTTTTTTGCTCACCCGTTTGGTTTCCGATCTTTTCGTCCCTTTCTTTTTCGATATCGGGAGGGTTTCGTTTCTCCGTATTCATACTTTCACCGCCTATCGCCTTGATGCACAAGGAAAATCAGAATCTCGATATCCGAATCGTTTCCATGGTAGGGAAGCAGATCCAACTGCTCCAACAACAGGGTTCTTCGGGCTTGATCGAATTCCAATTGAAAAGACTGGAAATCCAATTGAGCGGTCTCCCATTCCCAACGACTGATCAAACCTTGGCTCCATAATTCTTTGGATTTTTCATAGTCCTTATGTTTGATCGGAAGATCATAATTCATGATCTGCATGTCAATCAAGGCTCTCTGTACTTCGGATTGTTCTTTGGCATACCCATTTTGCAGACGAATCTGTTGTTCTTTCAATCGCAAAGCCTGAATGGATGTACTCCTATTATAGGCTTCCAGATTCCGATCGGGATTGTACAGATCCACGCTCGCTTCGACCTGAAGACTCCAAGCAAAACTGTCAAAAGGCTTGATCTGAAGGGTAACCCCGAGATTGGGAATAAGGGGATAATACCAAGTGCTCTGACGAAATTGTTCGGCTTCAACCCGAAGGGTTTGAGCCACGATATCCAACCGGCCATCGAGCAGAGCCACAAAGGGCATGTCCTCGATCATTTTCTGCACCAACTCTTCCGCCTCTTTCGCGAAGAGGCACGGATTATCCATCCAAGGGAGGGCTGCCATTTGCTGTTCATATGAAAGCACCGTCTTCTGCTGATTCAACACCCTTCGCTCATACTCGAGCCGTTTTGCTTCATCGGGTTCTGCGTCTCGTTGCTGTTGAAATAAAACAAGCCTCTGTCGGGCTATACCTAACATTCGTTCGAAATACTCTTTTTGAAAAACCTGGCGAACGGTTTCCTGAAATACCTGAAATCGCGCTTGGGTTAAGGAGAAGATCGCGTCAAAATATCCTGCGAGCGCTTCTTTCTCATCTGCCGGATAATCATTGAATAGATTGCGGTTGGCAATGGTTACGCCTACGGTTCCTTCCGATATTTTCCAATGATCCTCCACGTCCACTGAAAAAGGGAGTTGAATGCCCATGGTAAACCCATAGAATTCCAAAAAACTCAGATCCACAGCAAAATCGAAAGACTGGATTCCTTCTTCGGTGATCCGCAGGGGTTTTGAACGACTCAAACCCAAACTCACGTTGGGTATGAGGGGGCGGTTGTACCGATCGTATTGCTGTTCGGCTCGGAGCAGAGAAGAATACGCTTGTATCAGGGCGGCGCTGGAATCGACTTGTTGTCGGTAGAAATCCATAAACCCGGAAAAACCAAAACCAGAAAGAATAATCAACACCAGAAAACTCGCTGGACCGATTCGATTTCGCTGAATCAAAGGGCTCCCTCCGGTTTTTGTCCGGTCTCAATAAGGTATTGGATCAGAGAGCTCATGAACTGACGGACCGAGGTATAATAGGTTCGTTCGGCTGTACGGAGGGTTTTTCGCGCATTGTGGAAGTCTCGCTCTGATACGAGTCCCCTTTCTTGGCGACTGACAGTCTCTGCGTACCGTTTCTGTTCGATTTCCCAACGGGTTTTTGCAATGCTCACCGAAGAATAATGGGTTTCAAGGGTTTTCTTGCGATCTGCATGATCCTCGACCGTAGTGATCAACAAATTTTCATAAGCGAGCTCCCGATCCTTGAAGTTCAGCTCTTTTTCCTTCTGCTCAAAAGGACTGGCCATGAATGAGAGATTGAATAAGTCGTTTTGGGCGATCTTCATGCTCAATTCAGCTGCTTTCAAAGCATAGTTCAACGCAATATATTCCTCGTCGGTACGGAAGAATCGCCGAGGGTCGGGAATGAAAAAATCCAGAGAGACGGGATTGACCATCATGATTCGATTCAGCGCGTTGGTTGTACGTTCATATTCCCATTGGGCACCGATCCATGATTGGTTCGTTTCTTCCATCTGGAGTTGAGCCATCTGCATATCGGTATCGGAAATTAGATTCCTGCTGCGAAGGGATTGATTCTCAGCAACGGTTTTAACTGCTTCATTATAGTTGATCTGAGCGATTTCTAGATTGATTTCATGGATCAACGTATTGGTCAGCAGATTCAAGCCATCAATGTAGATCTGCTGCAAGGTTCTTTGTTGACTGCTGATTCGATTGGTGAAATCGAGTTCGGCTCTGAGTCGGTCAGCCTCTGAGGATGCCCCGATCTTAGCCCGTTCATAGTTCATCTCACTAATTTCAACCTGAAGGGTCCACAACGCATAATCCGGGTTCTTTTCCAGCCAATCGCGGAAAAACCGTCCCATACCCGCAACTTCGGAGGAATAAACCACCCCAACCATCATAAAGATCCAACAAACCAGACAAGCGAACTGTCGTTTCTTTTGAAAGAAAACCTTCATACCAACGCCTCCTTCTATTTGGATCGATCCTCTTTTTTGCCAGTTAATGATTCGTCAAGCCTAGGAGAAAACGAGATCCATACCGTTGTCCCTTTTCCTAGTTGGCTCTGGATTCCATACGTACAGCCATGCGCCTTCAATATTGCTTTTGCAATGGACATACCCAAACCCGGACTATCCTCCGCTTCCTTTCTGGATCGGTCCACTTTGTAAAATCGATCCCATACGTGAGGTATGGCTTCAGCGGGAATCCCGATTCCTCGGTCGATGATGCGCAGGCAAATATGCCCTTCAATAGGTTCTGCATGAATCGTGATGGTCGATGGGCAATTCGTGTACTTAATGGCATTTTCGACAAAATTAGATAAGGCTCGATACATCCAATGCCGATCTACATCGATCGTCCATTCTGGGTTCACCTCCACCACAAATTCGATCTCTCTTTCGCTGCTAGTCGGGGAGAATGATTGGACAACGTCATCAATGAGTGCGCGCAATCGAACCGTTTCATGATTCAGCGAATAGGCGCCTGATTCCATGCGGGAGAGCTCCAAGATCTTGTCTACCCTTTGTCCAAGGACCTTGGCTTCATGGATGATGATTCCCACATGCTCCTTCAGTTCGCTGTCTGGTTCTTCATGGAAATCCTGGAGGATTTCGGCATAGGCCAAGATGGTATTGATTGGAGTTCTCAAGTCATGGGAGGTATTCGTAATCAATTCCTCCCGAATTGTTTCAATCTTCTGGAGCTGCAAGGCCATTTCATTGATCGACTCCGTCAGTTCGCCGAGCTCATCAGAAGCCCCAGGCGGAATATAGACATCGAAATCCCCGTGGGCAATCTTCCGAGCGGCGTCTTTAACAAGAACGATCCGCTTTGAGAAAAAGCGCGCAAAGAAAAGCGCCAAAAAGCTACCGAAGATGATGGACAGGATGCTGATCCAAAAAATCTGACGCTCGATCACGCTGGTAGTCTCTTGCATCTGGACCAAAGGCTCAGAAAGGATCGCATACATCCAACCGCGCGAACTATCTGAGATTGGTAACCCCCGCACGAGAAAAGCCCCTCTCGGAAACTGTTGTCCTACACCCAACGCTACTTGAAAGAGTTGACCATCTTTCATCCACGAGACAGATGGGGTCAAAAAAGTGATCGAACTGGTTCGAAAAAAAGGAAGATCTCGCGCTATCGAACTATAGAATAGATCGCCGCTTGCATTCATTACTGCGATATGGACTCCTTCTGAAGTGGAAATTTCATTGAACCCTGAATGAAGGGATTCTGAATATCCTGTTGACCCCAACAGCTTGGTTATTTGGAGTTCAATCTGTTCCAAACGGTTTTTTTTCATCGAAAGATAGCTGTCCTCCAGGAGCTGGACCTGAAAAACCCACATGAGCGCAATAATAAAAAGGATCAATATCCATACGGCCAACCACATCTTAACCAAAAGCGAAAATCTAACCCGTCGAATCAAATTTATACCCCACTCCCCATATGGTTTTGATCCACTGACGATTCACTCCTAATTTGGTTCGGATCTGCTTAATATGGGTGTCAACAGTCCGATAATCCGTAACATCTCGATCCCCCCAGACCCTTTCGAGCAGATCCTCTCGAGAATAGACCCGATTTGGATGCGTACTGATCAACAAGAGCAAATCGTATTCTCGAGGAGTGAGATCTAAAGCATTCCCATGAATTGCGATCGAGCGAGATGGTTCGTTGATGCAAAGCCCATCAGAACGTTCATCCGTTCTTTGGCCATCTGAAAGCCTTGTCCTCCGCAAAATGGCCCGAATCTTTCCCACGAGTTCCTTGATGCTGAACGGTTTGGGGAGATAATCATCCGCGCCCAAATCATATCCCTTCAGACGGTCAGCCACTTCTCCTTTGGCACTCAATACAATGATCGGAATTTCCTGAAAACTGCTTCGCTCCTCGAGGATTTCCCAACCATTCAAAGAAGGAATCATAATGTCCAAAATCATTAGATCAATATCTCCTTTACGCGCTCGTATGAGCCCTTCCGCTCCGTCTGTTGCTTGGACCACTTCGTATCCAGATTTTTCCAAATACAACTTGATTGCATTGGATAAGTTTATGCTGTCTTCAACAATCAAGATCCGCTCCATTTTCGGATTGTTCGCCTCCTTCAATTCATTCCGACAATCTATTATACCTCCGATTTGTGATCTTTTTGTGAATGGATCAAGATCACGCCTGAACCCTTGCTTTTTTCGGTTTTCTCGTGTATCATAGGTTTACCAAGATACCTTTGATCAAGGAGGGATGGCATACCCATGAGCAACGCAAATCGATCGCAGATGATTCTCGGACCCACATTCGAAGAAATGCTTCACCCAGAAACCATCGATCCGCACATACGAAACCGCGCCTTGAAGGCCCTGAAGGAAGATCCGCTCGATCCGATCAACTTCTACAACATCACCTGGAAAAACGCGCAAAACCAGATCTATTATGTGGTCGTTCCCAAGGTTCTGACTGGTGTGGACGCTAACATCGTCTTGTTGTATGGAATGGAATTCCCAACAGGGAGCCATAAGGTAGGAGCCACCTACTCGATTCTGATGGAAAAGGTGGTCCGGGGAGAGATCGACCCCTTTTTCCATACCTTAGTGTGGCCCTCTACGGGCAACTATGGGATCGGAGGCGCATGGGCCGGATGCCGCATGGGTTTCGATTCTGTCGTCATTCTACCCGAAGAGATGAGTCAAGAGCGGTTTGACATGATTCATGATTTCGGAGGCCGAGCAATTGCCACTCCGGGTTGTGAATCCAATGTCAAGGAGATCTACGATAAAGCAAAAGAGCTAAAGGCCGAAAACCCCGAAAAAGTTCGGATCTTAAATCAATTCGATGAATTCGGCAACTATCGCTTTCACTACTATGTCACAGGCAATACCCTCGTGGAATTGACGGAACAGATTCATACCCAGGGGATCGGAAACGGGCACGCAAGCGCTTTTGTCTCGACCATGGGATCTTCCGGCACCATCGCTGCAGGAGACCGGCTGAAAGAAGTCTTTCCAAACTGCCGGATCATCGGAGCCGAGCCGATCCAATGTCCGACTTTGATCAGCAACGGATATGGAGGCCATGATATACAGGGGATCGGTGACAAACATGTCACATGGATCCATAATGTCATGAACATGGATGCCATGGTGGCTGTAGACGATATCGAATCCAAGCAAGGCCTCCAGCTTCTCACCAGCGAACCCGGGAAAACCCATCTTAAGCGAATTGGAATGGCGCCCCAGAGCATCGAGCAGTTTTCCCGGATTTTCGGAATTTCGGGGGTTGCCAATCTACTGTGCGCCATCAAGGCAGCCAAGTACTTTGATATGACGGCCGAAGATACCTTGTTTACCATAGCGACCGATCATGCGGGACGCTATCGTTCGGTGTTGCAGAACATGGAACAGACCTATGGCGCTATGGATGAACAAAAGGCAATGGTTATCCACGAAAAGGTTCTGCTGGGCGTGAAGACCGATTGGGTCCAGGAAGGCACACACACCATCCGAAAGCAATGGCACAATCTGAAATACTACACCTGGGTCGAACAACAGGGCAAGACTGTCGAAGAACTGAACGAAACCCGCAGGCCTCGGTTCTGGGACCTTCAGAAGGAAAAAGTTCTCGAATCCGATCAGCTCCTCCAAGAATGGCGAAAAAAACAGGAGGGATAAGATGTTTGTAACGGTGGTGCGCATCCGGGTGAAAGAAGCATATTTATCGGCGTTCATCCAGTCCACCAAAGAAAACCATCATCACTCTTTGCAAGAAAAGGGCAATCTTCGCTTCGATTTTCTGCAGGAACGGGAAAACCCCTGCCAATTTATCTTATATGAAGCCTATGTTTCCGAAGAGGTGGCTAAAGCCCACAAAACCACGAACCATTATCTGAAATGGCGGGCAGAAGTCGAACCTTGGATGGCCGCACCCCGAGAGGGGATTGCTTGTACCATACTGGAACCGCAGCAAATCAGTCGATGGAAGCCATAAGACCCTTTTCGACCGCATGTCCCACACACTATCATTTTGGATCGGGTATTCTGGAGGGAAGCATCGACCAAATCCTGCCGGACCGGTGTCGCTTGGCCTTAGTTGTGGGCAAACGCCCTTTGGAAGATACGGAGGCCGGTTATCGAATGGTGAATCGATTGCGGAAAAAAGCGGTTGATTTCATTGTTTGGTCGGTTTCTTCTGAACCAAGCGTAGACCAGATCGACCAAGCGGTATTCAAACTCCAAAAGCGCTCTGTAGATTTTGTTGCGGCGATTGGTGGGGGAAGCGCTCTTGATGCAGGCAAAGCGATCAGCGCAATGCTGCCCCTCAACGAATCCATCCGCCCCTACCTGGAAGGATCCCCCGATCATCGGGCCCATCCGGGAAAGAAACGCCCCTTCATTGCAATCCCGACAACCGCGGGCACGGGGAGCGAACTGACAAAAAACGCCGTTATCACCGATCGAGAACGATCCAGAAAGCGATCGCTCCGCCACATTCGGTTTTTTCCCGATATAGCGATCGTGGACCCTACACTGACCTTGAGCTGTCCCAGTCTTGTTTCTGCAGCCTCTGGCATGGATGCCTTGACTCAACTGATTGAAGGGTTTGTTTCCAAAAAAGCCAATCCTTGGAGCGATGCATTGGCCATCGAAGGAATCCGTTGCGTATCAGAGGCTTTGATTGAAGTGAGCATAACCAATCCGGATGATATTACCCTCCGCGAAAAGATGAGTTGGGCCGCCAGCTTGTCGGGATGGGTTTTGTCTCAAGCTGGGTTGGGTTTGGTTCATGGCTTTGCCTCTTCGATCGGTGGGATTTTCGATATCCCTCATGGGGTGATCTGCGCACGACTCCTTCCGTCTGTCCTCTCTGCCAATATTGATCATATACAAAACCATTCCGACAATCCCGATCCCCTGACTCTTAGCAAGTATATCCAAGTCGCGCGGATCCTTGGATGGACAGAGAACGATCCGCAAACAGCAGCGCAATATCTGGTTGCGATCCTGAAGCAATGGCAAAGTATTCTGGACATCCCTTCTTTCGGGTCTTTGGGCGTTCAATCCTCGCACATCGACCGAATTCGATCGATGACTGGTCAGAAAGAGAACCCGGTAACCCTACCGGATGAGATCCTGGATGGAATCCTCAGGCAAAACATATAAAAGACAGAGAAACCCACAGCCTCCCGTATTCAATATGATATAATTGTTCTATCCAGATAAAAAGGAGGTGCCGTAAATTCATGAGGATCTTAATTGTAGAGGACTCCTTGGTGCTTCAGAAAATGATAAAGCATTTGTTGAAAAAAGAAGGGTATTCGGATGTTCATCTTCTGACTTCCGCCGAGGAAGCTGATCGACTCCTCCGTTCCGATCCAGATCACCCTGTCGATCTGATCTTGTTGGATATTTTTCTGGAAGGAGTCGACGGCATCGCCTTCTGCCGAACAATCAAAGAAGACCCGCATTTGCGGGACATACCGGTGATCATGGTCACAGCCCGCAGCGAACCAGAAGTGTTGAAAAGCGCTTTTGAAGCTGGCGCCATGGATTTTATCCGAAAACCCTTCGAAACGATCGAGTTTCTTGCCCGGGTCCGATCCGCTTTGCTCCTGAAGAAGGAAATGGATCAGCGAAAGTTGAGGGAATCGGAGCTATTGGAACTGAAAACCCACCTGGAAGAAGCCAATCGAAGATTGGAAGAACTCTCTCACCAAGATGGGCTGACCCAGATCGCCAACCGGCGAAGATTTGACGGATACCTTGAATCAGAGTGGAAACGGGCGAAACGAACCAAATCCCCCCTATCCTTGATCATGCTGGATATTGATTTTTTTAAGCTCTACAACGACGCTTATGGCCACGTGGCTGGAGATGAATGCCTTAAAAGTGTGGCCCTTCTATTCAAGCAGTGCCTGAAAAGGCCTGAGGATCTGGCGGCCCGGTACGGTGGGGAGGAATTTGCAGCCGTTTTGCCCAACACAGACCGAAACGGGGCTATGGTTGTCTCTCAAGAGATTCAAACCCGTTTGGAGGAAAAGAAGATCCTTCACGAATCGTCCGTTATTGCTCCATATCTGACCGTTAGTATTGGCGCTGTCACATGGGTTCCAGAAAGCGAAAAGGCACCCAGCCAACTGGTTCAAATGGCTGATCAGGCTTTGTACTCCGCAAAGAAAAGGGGAAGAAATACCATCGTGGAACACACCCAACTATGAGCCTTCCCTTTCAAAAAAAGACCGTTTCTTCAAAAAAAACCGTTTCTATGCGCGCCTTTCTCTTTCTGAGCTGCGTTTTGCCTCTTGTTCTTATGTGCGGGTGCATGCTCTTTTCTCCCGGTTACACGATTCTCTTGGTGGTGGGGGATTCCCAACAAACCGAAGGCACCGATGCGCGCCACATGGAAGTTGCCGCTCAAATTGCTTGGCAAGACCACTACGACATGATGAAGTACCCGTTTTCCCTCTCGCTACGGGTTATGGACGACACTGAGGAATCGTTTCAGTGGATCACCGATCGGGATGAACCTTCCCGCAATCAACCGACAATCGCTGTAATTGGCGGGGATACGGCTCATTTGAGCCGGCGATTGGCTGAAGCGTCGGCCAATAGGAAGATCATTCACATCTCCCCAGCTCCGGGTGATGACCCCCTGTACAAGGAGTATACGCACAGCTTCTCAACCCGGGGCCGCGCGGATCAGGAAGCCGAAATCATGCATTTCATCCTGTCCAACCATTGTACGGAACGATTCATTGACATCGTCTATCATCCTTCATTGGAATATGTTGAACGGATGGAGGCTTTCTTATCAAAAATCGCGGAACAAACCTTTTATACCGTCCGGTTGGTTGAGTATGCCTTTGACAATATGCATCCCCCGATATCTAGTACCCAAAACCGAGAAGACTCCGTCCCTTCGGTTTTGGCGCTTTTTCTTCCTTGGGAAGAGTGTAGGGATTTTCTTGCGCGCGACCCAGATTCTCTCCGGTCGCGTCCGATCATCGTAAGCAGTCAGTCTGTTCACCTTGAGCTCATCTCGCTTTCAGAGACCCTCGACACTCGGTTGTTTGCGGTAATGCCTCGCGTGGAATATGATTGGAATCCGTATACGAACCAGCGCCTAAACTCCCATTGGGCGCTATTCGTTCAACGGTATCAGGCTCAGACGGGTCGGAAAGAACTGGATGCTCTTGCTGCAGACACGTACGCGGCCGTTTATACGTTGTTGGAAGTCATTCGGGTCTATGGGGAATCGTTCGAGGCCATCCTGGAAGGTCTGTACGAGTACCAAGGATATGGCATCACCGGTCCGATTGGTTTCACTGCGGAAGGCCTCGTAAAGGAGAACCCGTACCTGCCCGTTCGAATTACGGCGCAAGGTCCGATTCTGCTCGAACCCTTTCCTTCTGAATCAGATTGATGAACAGTACCAGAATTGCAGTTGACCTGCCTCATACAGAATGCTCTAGATTGGCAGATGATTGCGAAAAGCGAAAATCGCAATTTGCGTCCGATCTCGGAGATTCAGCTTGGACAAGATCTTTCCAATGTTGTTTTTGACCGTTCCTTCAGATAGATACAGCCGATCGGCGATCTCTTTATTGGATAACCCTTGACAGATCCACCGAATCAGCTCTAGATCTTTCTCGCTGAGTTTAAATTGCTCAATAATCTTGCTCAAAGCAGCGGGGGACGCTTTTGAAGGGCCCACCATACGTTGGACAATCCGGGGAGCGATGGCCACATTTCCAATATAGGCATTTTTGATCGCTTCATAAATCAACTGGCTCGAACTGTCTTTGAGCAAATATCCCCCGGCTCCGTATGAAAGCGCCGCGTGGATGTATTCATCATCCATAAAGGTAGTCAGGATCACGACCTGAACCTCCGGATGCATTTCTTTTATCATACGGGTTCCCTCCACACCATCACACCGATCCATCCGAATATCCATCAGGACCACGTCGGGAAGCACTTTTCTGCAAAAGCGAACCGCTTCCAACCCGTTGTGGCAGACACCGATTACCTCAATATCAGGAAATCCGTCGAGAAGAAGGCGAAGCCCTTCACAGATCAATGCTTCATCATCCACGATCAATACTTTGATCATTGGTTGTCCTCCTTCTTTGCGCCCTCTGCGATCCTGCGAGGCAAATGAACATTGACCTCAAATCCCTTCCCTGGTTCCGAAAAGCAGGCCATGGTTCCACCCAAAGAATCTGCCCGCTCACGAATCCCTTTCAACCCCATTCCAAAATGAATGGGAGACGATCCCTGCCCATCGTCTTTAATCTGGGAGTATACACCATCCTCAAGGAACTGGATCGATATCTGAACCCGCTGGGCCTTTCCATGGCGCAGGCTGTTGCTCAAACACTCCTGAACAATTCGGTACAATTGATGACTCTGGTCGGAATTAATGGAATACCCTGCTTTGGAGCGGATCAACCGGACATCCATACCGGAGAGTTTTTGAAAGGTTTTGATCAGTTCTTCGATCGCGAAAATCCCTTCGAATTGGTCGAATTCGATGGGGCGAAGTTCTCTCACTGTTCTGCGGACATTCTCCAACGATTCCCGAGTAAACCCGATCAGTTGCCCGACCATCCGCCCCGCTTTCACAGGGTCCTTTTCGACCAATGTACGAATGGCCTGCAATTGGATCCCTAGAGTGGACAACGCATGACCGGCGCTATCGTGCAATTCGCGAGAAATCCGGGCTCGTTCCCGCAACAGAGTTAGTTCTTCAATTGTTTGAGAATACTGTTCCAACGTATCATAGGCTTCCTTGAGCTTCTCTTCGGAAACGCGGAGTTGATCGTACAGCTCCTGAGCCATTTGCTTTTTTCCCTGTTCCTTCTGCAAAATCAAACAGAATCCCGCAGGGAAGAGACACAGCAGCAGATCGGCCCAAAAAGCGACTGAATCCTGCCCCACAAAGACATTCGGACCTATCTTCTGGTACACCGCAATCAGAACGGAAAGAATCCCCCCCAATGAAAAGAAGTACGCCAAATCCTTCTTTGCAACCGATACATCTATTATCACGGAAAGGAGAAAGATGGACAAAAAACCCCCATACTGGAAAAAAAGAAGAACGCCAAGGACTGTCTCCGCGACCAAGGATGTCCAAAAGAAGGCCGCGCGAAGCGACGAGAGGTAGTTTTCCCGCAATTGCGACAAGGCAATCCAACCGAGAACGATCACCCACCCGGCAGGATATAGTGCTGGTTGCGCTATTTCCCAGCGCACCACCCAAAAGAGGGCAAATCCGTAGGAGAGAAGCTTCATGACCAACAGCGAGCTCCGCATCCCTGCGCTCCTTATCTATGAAAGTCACCCACTCCGAAAAGCACGGCAGTCCGGTGTGGCTGCGATAGATCAGTGCTAGTATACCATAGATCTCGAAGGAGACAAACGAAAGAGGATGATCCGATCAATGCGCCCCCCATTTTCAGGATAATCGTGGTATAATCTACAATGGCAAATCCCCTTCCCGATCCATGTCCGATTGCCTGAACGCAGAGCATACCCTTCTCCTCCACGCCGGGAAGGAATAATAAGGAGGGGTTTTTATGAAACAGGTATGGAAGGCTTTGATCGTAATGCTATGTATTGTTGTGCTTTTCACGTCTTGCGACATTTTTCAACCTCCGTTTGACCCCGCGGCCTTTTTTGCGCCGATGTTCAACGACTTAAAGACCTTGATTCAAACTGTCCCATTGCCTCCTCCGACTATCACTTCCGATGGGAAACTCCCCCAAACGTTGGAAGAATGGCGGCAGCTGTTGGATGATCGTCCCAATGGAATCACGATTCCCCAATCGGTGAAAAACTTTGCAAACCAGTATGTCTATGTCGCTCCGACTGCATCGAAAACCGGAGAGGTATATTTGCAAGCGGAAGAGCTCATCTATATCATGGCCTTTCTGTACCAAAAAGCCTCTTTGCACGGGATCCATGAGACCACGCTGCCTCAATCTTCTGTTGAGCGGTCCGTATTCTTCGAAGGAGGATCGATACCGAATTATATCCGGAAAGTCTACCTCGCAAGCATGATTTGGAAATTCGCGGACAATGTGTTTTCACCAGAAACACCGAATCCTTTCATTACAGTGGTATTGCCGTTCATGAAGATCAACGAAAAACCCTATCTGTTCTGTGTGTGGGGGGATGAGTTTACCCAAGGACCTCAGCCAATTTTCCCGGAACCTTATGCGATATGGATTTGGTTATCCCTTTCATAAGCAAAAAAATTCGGTCTTTACGACAAGGAGGTACCTCATGAAAAACCGGTGGAAAGTATCGGTTATGGTATTATGTATCATTCCTTTGCTCTTCTCTTGCGACATTTTCCAACCCCCATTTGATCCTGTGGCATTCTTTACGCCCATGTACAACGCGTTTCGTACCTTGGTTCAAACAACTCCGATTCCAGAGACCTCCGATAGGGTTTTTAGCGATGGATTTGCCTTGGATGAACGGACTTTGCTCCAGACCCTCCGCGCCAACGGTTCGGAAATCCCACAATCCATCAAAACCTTTGCAACGCAATACATTCATCTGGGAGGGACTGCCACCAGAGACGGCGAGGCCTATGAGTTGGCTGAATGGTTGCTCTATATGATTTGCGTGTATTATGACCGTGTCACAATGTATGGGATCAACGAAGGGACTTTGCCAGTAACTATGCAGGAACGTTCTGGCGCATATCTGGGCGATCTGCTTCCTGCCTATCTCCGAACCGTATACTTTACCGATATGGTCTTCCGGATCAATTCTGAAATCGAAACTGAGAAGCTTTTCGTTACAGCCTTATGGCCATTCATGAAGTATGGAGATAAACCCTATATTATGACTATTTGGGAAGATGACCTTCCCGATGGGGGGGGATTGATTCAACTACCCATATTCCCAGTACCGCTTTTTCTTTTAGTTCTCTAAGCAATTCGAGACCGCCCCTGTTGATACAACCAAAACTCCCTACCGAAGACTCACCTTATGGTCGGAAGGAGGCGTTCGGTATGCATATGCACAAACTGCACATTCCTGATATGTCCTGCGATCACTGTGTCCTTCGGATCAGAGAAGCCTTGGAATCCGAAGGCGCCAAGATAGCGCAAATCGACTTGAAGACGAAAGAAGTAACCTTGGAAACCCTGCAGATCGATCCGATTCTGGAAATCCTGGAAGACATAGGATATCCAGCCATCCTATTGTAAGTCAGTGGTCGGCTTCACGCCACCCATTCTTGATTCCGAGGTGCAATTGTGAAACGATTGACTGGAGAAAAGAAGCGTTTTCTGAAGGAAACAGCCCAAGCATACGCATTCCTTCTTCCTTCTTTCATTATCTTGGGCATATTTACCTTTTGGCCGATCGGATACTCACTGGTGTTGTCTTTTTTCAACTGGAACTTCGCCACAATGCGCAATCCGTATTTCCATGGTTGGGCCAATTACGCAGAATTGTTCCGGGTTCAAACCCCCCTTTCCTACTCGTTTTCGGTAGGACTGGCATATTCCTTTCTGTATACTGCGCTTGCTTTGTGGGCCAGCCAATGGATCCGCATGCTCCTATCATCTGTTCAGCATCCGCAACGCCACATTAACCTCAACCGTCTTCGGAAACTCGGGATTACTTTAGCCATAACCCTCTCGTTCCTAATTGGGGTTTTCTTCAGCCGTATGCAGCATATCCCCGGAATATGGATCGTTGGGTGTGTTTCCGTTTTCGGTATGATCCTCATGAAAAAGCGCTTCACATCCCCCTTTTCCTCCAATCTTTGGTTTTCTTTACTCTGTGTTGTTGGTCTATATGCGCTGATGCGACACCTCAGTGGTGTTCCGTACGAACTCTTCGATTTTTTGGTTATGACCAAAGAGGCTTCTCTATTCATCAAAGCAATCTATAACACCCTTTATTACGTTGTGCTGACAACCCCCACAGGAATCGTCATCAGCCTCGGAATTGCCTTATTGTTGAACCTACCCATTCAGGGGAAACCATTTTTCCGAACAGCCTTTTTTATCCCGTATGTCACCTCGGTCGTTGCCATCTCTCTGGTATGGCAATGGATTTTCAACGACAGTTTTGGATTGATGAACTACGTGATTACCTTGTTCGGAGGCAACCCGGTGCGGTGGTTGACGGATGAGCGATGGACGATACCCACGGTGGCCATCATATCTGTTTGGAAGAGTGTGGGATATAACGCGATCATCTTTTTGGCCGGATTGCAAAGTATTGATAAATTCTATTACGAAGCGGCAGAGGTGGATGGGGCAAAAAGCATACAAAAATTTCGGCACATCACTTGGCCCTTGCTATCCCCAACTACTTTTTTTGTCCTCATCGTTTCTGTGATATCGAATTTCAAGGTCTTTACGGAAATTTTCGTTCTCTATAACCAAGTACCCGGACCCTACAACAACAGCGGAATGACGATGGTATACTATATTTTCAATCAATTTTACGCTGCCCAACAGATGGGGAAGGCAAGCGCGGCTGCTTATATCCTATTTATGATCATACTGGTGCTAACATTCTTCCAGTTCCGGGTAGGGAGACAGAAGGTGCAGTATGTCGGATAAGCGCATGAAAAAAAACAGAATCAAAAAATCCGTGTTTTGGAGTATTGTGTACTTTGCTCTGGGGGTTGGCGTTATCGTCATGTTGATGCCTTTTGTATGGATGATCCTCACTTCTTTCAAACTCAGCGGAGAAGTGGAAAGTTTTCCTCCCCGGTGGACCACCGATGCCTTCTCTTCGCATCGTTCGGTTCAATTGAACCTGATCCGGGGTGAAGGGTTTGCCATTGACTTTTCATCTTTGCGCCTTGACGAATTTCTGAATCTCGATGTTCTTCTTGCCAGCGCGCAGGAAGAGGATGAAAAGCTCCTCTCCCTCAGTATTAACGATGATCCTCCCTATCGGGGCTCCATGACCCTGACACTGGGATCGGAAAATGTCCCCGTTACGTACACCCAGAATGTTCCTTCCGAAATCCGACATCTGTTCAATCAGCGGGTGGGTTCCTTTTTCCCGCTTCCCGATGACCTGATGCTCCCAGTTATGGAGATTATGGAAATCGAAGATTCCACTTTAATGGCGATCAGTCTGAAAAACTACCTTTTTTTTGGGCAAAACAGCCTCGTTACCCGGCGAATACTGACTCAGTGGATCAGCCAGACTATGGAACGAGCCAATCAGGTTCTGATCGATCAAGGAGACCGCTGGATCAGTCATGCGAGGCTTCAGGATGATACAGGCGACAGCGCAGAAACAGCCGATGAAAAACGGAGAATTCGCGCGTTTTTCCAAGAGTCGATGGATCTTTTTCCAACCACGATGGCACGCCTCCAATTGCGTTTGGACGACCTCCGCAGAGGGCGGCAGATCTTTGAATCCAAAGAAATCAAAGAGCTTGCTGATTTCTTCGAAGAGCTAATTCGCCCTTTGGTTTCCCTTCCTGACACTACAACCGCTTGGGCCGCGTTGAATCTGTATCAGCGGAACTTCGCGCAACTCCTGGTGATCGTTCAGAATCTTCTTTCCTTGTCTAAGGAAACCTGGCTTTTCTATGAACAAGCCCAAGACCTCAGAGCGGAAGCGTTCTCCATCCAATTCCAGTTTCCAAGGGAAGAAACCCAGAAAATGGCTATAATCAAACAATTGGAGCGGGCTCCATTGACCAATCATCAGATCACAACCACCTTTGATATCATAGAATCCTTTCGGATCGGAGAATACTCCACCCGGCTTTTGCAGATCATTAATCAATACTGGGATGAACGGTTCGATCAAATCGGGATCCCACGGGTTCGCCATCCCGGAGTCATGACTCAGCTTCGCGAAATTACCGATCCTTTGCACCCGTTGTTTGTTCCTTTTTTCCGCGAGAAGGGTATTTTGGAGGATCATACCATCGATCGTTTGACCGACCATCCATGGACCCAGTTGGGTGATATGGCGCGATGGAATACCGATCAAAACGATCGGTTTGCTCAGGCGATCGAGCGAACCCGTCTACTTTTGGCCAATGACGGGCTATCGGAGGGGGAGATCGCTTCTCTCATGATTGCACGGATTTCTGAAGATCACTGGATTCGAGTCTTTTCGGACATATACAATCGGGAAACCGCTCGTATGGAGATCCTCTCTGCTCCAGACCAGGTTCATTCCATTCGCTATCGAGGATTGCGAACCATAGAGGTGGAATTCGCCGGTATCGATCCGTTTTGGTTCTGGGACGAACCCCCGCACCTGTCCGTTTCATTTACCCCTGGGGAGATCTTTGCCAACATCTTTCAAAACTACGTAAACGCATGGAATGCAGGGAAATATTTCGGGTACTACTATTTCAACACCGTATTTGTAGCCGTGGTCACGACGTTTCTGAATATTATTTTCGCAGCCATGGCCGCTTTCGCCTTTTCAAAGATGCGTTTCTTTGCGAAAAATGTCATCTTTATGATCTTCATATCCACTATGATGGTTCCCGGAGAAGTTTTGCTGGTTCCCAACTACATCACCTTGACCCGATTTGGTTGGATCGACACCTATTGGGCTTTGATCGTTCCGTGGACAGTCAGTGTCTTTGTGATTTTCCTTATGCGGCAGCACTTTTTGACTGTGCCCGACGAGCTTTATGATGCGGGCAAGATTGATGGAATCACCAAATGGGGGTTTCTATGGCGGGTTATGGTGCCCTTGTCCAAACCGGTGATCATTACGGGGGCACTGCTCCAATTTGTTGGCAGTTGGAATGCCTTTTTGTGGGTGTTGATCGTGACCAAAAGCCCTCAGGTACGTACCTTGCCTGTCGGATTGGCTAACTTTAGCAGTGAAGTAGGCACTATGTACAATCAGCTCATGGCTGCATCGACATTCTCCATGCTGCCTGTGGTCATTCTCTTCTTGTTTGTGCAGAAATACTTTATTCAAGGAATCGCGCGAACGGGATTAAAATGATTGTGTTCCGATTCAAGGATTGGCGGCAAATGCCGATAAACTCGGTGATCAGATTTTCAGTATCGAATCCGCGCGCATTTGAACGTTTGAGGGAGGGGTAATCATGAAACGCTCGGTTTGCGTAGGTTTTCTGGTTTTTTTGGTTGGATTGTCGTTCGCACAAGTCCTGTTCTATTATCATGCGCCAAGCGGTCGCGATTCCTGGTTGATGCCTTCTCTTCGTTCGCCCATGAGTTATTATGGATATACCCATTTTCCCTATTCATACGCGCCTGTATCCGCATACTATCCACAGTACGCCTATCCCGTCTTTCGAATACCGGCTTTTTCGGTTCCGGTAATGTATCAATTAACAGGATACGGGGTCATGCCTGGGTCATTCTATGGATTTCGCGGATATACGCTTCCTCCGGTGATCAACCCTGGATACTCGACAAGCATCATCGCCCCCTATTGGGGTCACTATCCGGTTTATCCCCTTATGCCCCAACTGTATTGGGGCTGGTAAAATGAAACGGAAAACGCTCCTCCTGATATCGCTATGTTCTTTGGTCCTGTGCCTTTCTGCTTTTTCGGATTGGATCCTCCTGTCGGATGGAACCAAGATTCAAGGAACCGTCATACGGTTCGATGAATCCATAATCGAATTTGCCCTGGTGAACGGAGGGCTTCTTAATATTACCCGAGACGCTATTTCCACCATCGAGTACAGCCCCATCGCCTCTCATTCCATTCATTCGACCACCCCGCATACTCTTTCTCCGCAGGGCATTTCAGCCCCCCCTTATGGACCTGCTGACCTTTCGACCTCTTGGCAGTATCCATTCATAGCGGGAGAATGGTTGGCTATAGACACGGAACTCGAGGCACGCAAACGGCTCTTGATGTACAACGAACGATTGAAAGACCCGTGGATGGCAGCCGCTTTGGGCTTTGTATTTCCAAGCTCGGGCCATCTGTATACGGAAGAATGGATCCGGGGTCTCTTTTTCCTTGGAGCAAGAGCCTTATGCGTAGGAGTGGGTCTTTGGGGATTTCACACATGGTTCAATGAAGAAACTGAGGAATGGATCGCTATGAATCCGACTGTGGGCGCCGTGGGTCTGGGGGGATTTGCATTGTTTACAATCTGGGAAAGTGTGGATGCGTATTTCTCCGCAGAAAGATACAATCGAATGTTGAGATTGCGCTTGGGCATCGAAGATCTGTACCCCTTTTGGTGAAACCTGGCTATTGGCCGAACACGATAAAAAAAGCCCTCCCGAATTCGGTTGGGCTTGTTTTCTTGGGAGCTGGTGGGTGCGGTAGGAATTGAACCTACGGCCTATTCCGCGTCAAGGAATCGCTCTCCCCCTGAGCTACGCACCCTCTCGACGCTCCTGAACATACAGGGCTTATTATACCATATGACCGCTTGAGGATGTGTATCCAATGATCGATGATTATAATGAACTTCACGTTACTGTTCTCCATATGCTTGTTCCCCTTCCAACCCATGGGGGAATGTTTTGTGCCTAACCTGCCCCATTCGCTCGAGTCGATGATCCATCTCCAAGAAAAGGGGACCCTCCACTCCTCTGACATCTTGCGTCATACAAAAACCGTGATCCAAAATCAGGATCCACAGGTTCATTGTATGCTCTTTGTCCCTTCGATGGATCACAACCCCAAGGATTGCGACGGAGACAACAGAGTCGTCTTTCCGTTCATGGCAAGCGATAATATTCTCGCGTTGCGTACGCCAACCACCTGCGGAAGCAAGATCATGCGCAATTACATCTCCCCTTTTGACGCAACAGTAGTGGAGCGGCTCCGAAAAGCCGGAGGAGTGTTGGTTGGGAAGACAAACATGGATGAGTTTTCGATGGGCTTGACAACCGAAACCTCGGGATTCTTTCCCACAAGCAATCCCCATGATTTGCAGCTAACTCCAGGGGGAGGTTGCGGAGGCTCGGCGGCTGCGGTTGCCTCTGGAATTGCCCCAGTGGCTTTGGGCAGTGACGCGGAAGGGTCGATCCGGATTCCTGCATCGTTTTGCCGGGTGATCGGCTATAAACCCAGCTACGGGGTGATTTCTCGCTATGGTTTGATCAGCCCTTGTCCATCATTGGACGCAATCGGATTGATCTGCCGTTCGACAAGAGATGCCGCTTTGAGCGCATCGTGGATCATGGGACCCGATCATAAAGATGCCACAATGGGATCTGAGACTATCGATTTATTGGAAGCGATTGAATCTTCGGTGGATTCTCTTCGTTTGTGTCTTTTGGAGCCATCTAACGCTTTTCCCATGGATTTCCAAATCAAAGAATCCTTTGATCGAGCGGTACAAACCCTTCGCAAAACGGGAATTCACATCCAGAAAGAACCCTTTATTTCGTACACAACACTCCGCGCGACGCATCATGCCCTTAGTTGCGCCGAAGCTGTTTCAAGCCTCTCGCGATGCTTCTCGTACGCCCGGAATACCGATCCATCTTCCCTCCGTGAACTTGGCCTGGAAGTCAAATCACGGATTCTCTTTGGAACCCTGTGTCTGTCTGACCCGGATGGTGCCCAAGCCCTCCATGCCGCTCGATGCCTTCGAAACGCTGTTTCTCGAAGGGTTTGCGCCCTTCTAAAGCGGTATGATGCCGTTATCAGCCCAACAACGCCCTTTCTCCCGCCAAAATCAGGATCACATCCCGTTGAACTCAATACATTCGCGGTGTTGGCCAACTTGGCTGGATTACCGGCAATCACAATTCCCATGGGGCCGGAACAAGAGCTTCTCTGCGGTCTCCAGATCATGTGCGGTCCAAGGGAAGACGCAAAACTGTTCCAAATTGCCCGACAAATGGAACGAATCTTAGGGGTGGATCTCCCATGACCAAGATTCCAATTCGGATTGGGTTGGAAATCCATGCCCAACTCAAGACAAGAACCAAATTATTCTGTAGTTGCCGGGCGCAGACGTTTGGCATGGCCCCCAATCACTATATCTGCCCCACATGTAGCGGGCAACCCGGATCCCTTCCTGTTTTGAATCAACAGGCCGTAGAACTTTCCATTAAAGCCGCTTTGGCTATCGGATCAAAAGTGCAACTGGAAAGTTATTTTGATCGCAAAACCTATCAATACGCGGATCTTCCAAAAGGGTATCAGATCACCCAGCATCGCCATCCAATCGCGCGCGGTGGCGGGCTTTTTATTCGGAGCGACGGAAGAAAAGCTCGTGTGGGGATCCAAAGGATCCATTTGGAAGAAGATACGGGAAAACTTGTATACATATCTACGCAAAAAAAGACAGAGGCTTTGTTGGATCTCAACCGTAGTGGCGTTCCTCTCATTGAGATTGTCACCTACCCTGAACTTACCACACCCGAAGACACGGCGCAGTTTCTGGATCGATTGAGGACCCTCTTGACCCTTTTTGACATATGCTCCGGAGCGATGGAACAAGGGGCCTTTCGGTGTGACGCAAACATCTCCCTGATGGACCAAAAAGGCGAAAGATCAACAACTCCGGTTGAAATCAAGAATCTCAACTCCTTTCACCATATCCGCTCCGCTTTGTCCTATGAGGCCAACCGTTTGGTGGCCGACCGAAACCATACAAAAAACACCCTTGTTGAAACGCGGGGATGGGATGAGACGCATAAAAAAACCTACTACTTGCGAACCAAACCTCGGGGAGGATATCGCTATATTCCAGATCCCGATCTACCCCCGATTCGTTTGTCCCTGGGGCTTGTGCAACAGATCAAAGAAGGGATGCCTGAGCTCCCCTTTAATCGGGCCGATCGAATCGCAAAAACCTACGGACTCAGTATAGCCCAATCAGAAGTCTTCGCCTTTCGGCCAACCCTAAGTGATTTTTTTGAAGAATGCGTCCGATCCTTCCGGCATGTCTCCCAGGTGAGTCATTGGGTGCTTCATTCCATCCACCCCATTTTGAATCGACAGAATCGAGAAATCCATCAGACCTGTCTCAATCCTCATCACCTCATCGACCTACTCAAGCGAGTGAACGACGGACGGATCACCGACCACCTCGCCCGGAATGTATTGCCCGAGTTGATGGAGCATGGTGGTTCCGTTCAAGAATTGCTTACAGCCAAAGGGGTGGAACCGATTACCAGCCAAAAACAGGTAGAAGACTTGGTCCGTAAGATTATCAGCAGCCACCCCCGGGAACGAGCGGAATACAATCAGGGCAGGACCAATGTTCTCCACTTTTTTATTGGTCAAGTAATGAAAGCCACCCGAGGACAGGCAGAACCCATCGAAGTGCGAAAAGCTGTGGAAAAAAGACTAAAGGAGGTGTAAATTCACCCAATGGAAGAAGAGCAGAATATCAGCATCGCGAGAATCGAAAAAAAACTGGACCGCATTCTGAGCCACTTGAACAACGATACACGGGACATTGTGGAAGAAGTTCAAACCATTAAGAAACACTTTTCTGTCTTGGAGACGATGTTTTATGTCCTCTTGGGCGGGATGGGCATCATGATTGTTTTGCTTTTGATGCGGTAACCAAGAATCCCTTAGGAATCTGGTTCCGATCATGGAATAATAGAACAACTGGGAGACGATTATGGCCAAAAAAAGAAAACGAACGAAAAAGATCCTCATATTCCTCACAGCAGCACTGATCGTGCTCTCCCTTGTCTTTATCTATGGGTATATCGACTTTGTCTTTCAAAAAATCGGCGAAACCGGATTGACCCCTTTAAGCGATTGGAGAAGCTATGTGGCCAGTATTCTGAATCGAATTCCTTTGGTCAATCAGTTCGTCCAGTATGAGCCAAGGAAGGTGATTCCACAAGGTCAATACTATCAGGAAATCTATGAAGTCTATATTGAACGAATCGATAAAGATCGCACAGATCTGGAGGAAAAAGCCCGAGAACTTGGAGAGATAGAGTCCTCGTTAACCTCTAGGGAACGACAATTGGACGCTCGTCAGCAAGAAATAGCCATGCGAGAAGAGCGTTTGAATACAGAGATCGCAGCCAAGGAATCCATTGATGCCCGATTGAACCAGTTGGCCGACTGGTTCAACAATGCCGATGAACGCTTGATCGCTCCGGCGCTTGCCGATCCCGCCATCTCCGTAGAAGAGATTGTCGGCGGGTTACGGCGTGTGGATCCGGGGATTGCAGCGGACATTATCGCCCAGTTGGCGCAGGTCAACCCCCAAAAGGCTGCGAATATTTTAGCCTTGATGGCAGGAAAGGAGGTGACAAGATGAACATACTCAGTAAGGAATGGACACAGTCTCAAGTTGGAACCCTTGTTCCGACCCCGGATCCGGAGCAAAAGATCTTCTCTGCCCCCGATTCCGAACATCATTCAACATTCCAATCATGGTTGGAACGCGAGCCGGCAAACACTGAATTTCGGCAAGAAACTACCACGCGTCGTTCGGATTCTCCCCACACCGGTTCCGAGCAGAAGAAAACGGAACGCAACGAACCTTCGCCGAAGACACCGAGTTCCTCAAAACCTGAGGATACTTATTCTCCCAAAGAACCACCCCTCAACAACACCCCGATAAATAGGGATGAAAATCGGGAAGAAGAGCCGGCGCTGTTGGAGGAAGATGCACCGACCGATCCACACCTGTTGCTTCTGCTTGACAAGCTTTCTCTGCTTCCGGAAGAGGAGCAAAAACGCTGGATAATGCTTCTCCAAGCAACGCAGGGCAAGGACAAGACACCCATAGTCTACGGGAGCCACAACCGAAAGGTGGAAGGAATGAGCGTGATCCAGGCCGTTCAGGCTTTGATGCGAGAAGGGATCGAACAAGGGCAAACTCCAGCTACATCACAAGAAGAATCAAGCCTTACGATCGAACAAACCGATCCATCTCTTTCTCAAGAAGCGCTGACGATCGGGGATGAAAGGCTCCAACCCAAGATGCCCCTTGTGGATCCCTCCAACCCGAAGATTCCAAAGAAAGGCGGTGACCAAGAACCGTCCCTTGGATCTAACGCGTCGCAGAAGGCTCCGATCCAAAAAGTAGCAGAAGGATCGGGACTGATATCGTCCGCAAAAGAGACCGATTCTTCTGAATCCGAAGCCTTATCCAACCGCAACGCTCATGAAGTCAAAGAAGCCGACGTACAGAGTCCCAATACCCCCAAGATTGCGGAATCAGGTACGGAGCGAGTTCCCTTGACAACACAGGATCAACCGAAGGTTCTTGGCGAGGGGGAAGGAGGAGATTCTCCAAAACCTGCGAATGCCCCCGTATCGGATCAGAGAACGGAACAGGACAAACCGGCTCCCGTATGGAGAGAGCGATCTGCGGAAGCTGCGATGAACCAGGGGAAAGGATCATCTGAGCAGGTTTCTGCGCAAAGCCGAACCTTTATCGCTCAAAATCATACCAGTTCTTCCGAAGAGACAAACAACCCGCTCTCTTCGAACCAAGCCAAAAACGCGGAAAATCCCGATCGTAGCTTCCCAAGCCCTTTCTTATCCTCCGAGCTTCTCACGGAAGAGTCTTTGGCTTCCAAAAGCCCCAGCCGGAAAGAAATTTTGCCCAATCCACGAACTCAGTCTCCCTCTCTTTTCGTACGGATGAAAGAAGGCCCAAAGGAAGCAACCGCGACAATGAAAGAGCTTGTGAAACTGGGGAAGACCTTTTTGGAGCGGTATCAGCAAATCCGGTTGCAACAAGGTGGGTTGAAGGTCCGTGTAGAGGAATTTGTCGTTCGAACGGTGGAACGACCCGTTCCAAACAAGTACCTGGATCTGAGATCTGGGCGACCGCTGCATCGTTCCGAACAAACCGACCCTACGCAAGCCAAACCATCGATGACTCGGGTTCAACCCAAAGGCACTTTTTCGGTTGTGTATGATCGGCAACCCGCTCAAGGTCGCATCGTGACGGTTTCTCAGTTGATGGAACAAAGCAAGGAACAACCCACGCGCGAATCAACCCTCCAAACGGGACAGTCAACGCCCAAACAACCCGAACCAGTCAAATCCTACGCTGACCAAAAAGCCTCTTGGTCCGAACAGACCATTTCTCAATTGGAGCGGTTACTCCCGAAACTGTCCAAGGATTCGGACATAGAAGCACAATCCGAAGAACGGACCGCACTGGGAAAATCCGGACAGCAGACCATCTCCCTAGAACAACAGATCCGCTTCTCCCCAGAGATCCTACAACGGAATATGCATGAAGTGATCCAGAAAGTACAGGAGTTGGCTAAATTGGCGCGTCAGACGCTTCACACCGCAACCATCCAGCTGAACCCGCCTCAAATGGGAAAGGTGGAAGTGGAGGTGCAGAAGATGGGTCTGAAGGTGATCGTCCACATGAATACAGAAACAGAACAAGCCAAGGAGATGTTGCAGAGAAACAGCCACCTGCTTGTTTCCCGATTATCCACCTCAGGTTATGATGTGCAGCGGATTCAGATCCACATGGAAAAACATGAAGAACAGGGTGATCATCAGCAGCAATCCGATCATCGGAGAGACGATGAGCAACAGCAACACCAGGAATCCCAAGCCAGGCAGCGAAAAGATAGGGATGAAGAAAGGCTTTCTCCCGCTTTTCCCTTTGCCGAGCTTTTGAAAGGAGTGGAACAGCATGCTTGATTTCAACCCGATCAGCGCCTATGCAAACAATCCATCATCGACCAATCCATCCAATCCAAAAAAGGAGTTGGACCGCGACGCCTTTTTGATGCTTCTGGTAACGGAGCTTCGGAATCAGAATCCTTTGGAACCCATGGAGAACAAAGATTTTGTCAATCAAATGGCTCAATTCACGACCCTGGAACAGATTACGAACATGTCTGTCGCCTTGCAAGATTTCCTGGGCACGATGAATTCGACCATGCGGCTCCAGGCATCCGGGGTTGTCGGAAAATACGTGGTCATTGAAGACCACCAAATTGCCCTTAGGGATCAGATGCCGGCCAACATCCTTTACAATGTGGAAGAAAAAGCCGAAGTTCGGATCCGGATCAAAGACAACCAAGGACGCATGGTGTACGAAAAGGAAATGGGCGTCATTGATCCCGGACTGTACAGCTTCGTATGGGACGGACGGAACAACGCGGGCGTCATGCAATCCGACGGGGTCTATACCTACGACTTGCTGCGGATTGAAGGTGGCCAGGAGATTTCCTTCGGTGGCGTGGTCGGTGGACAGGTAGAGGCTGTTCAATTTGAAGGCAATGAGATCTATGTCATCGTAAATGGAGAAAAGTACGCCTTCAATCGAATCGTCGAAATCACAGTAGTGACGGAAGAAGCATAAGACAGGAGGTGGGGCGGATGACGGAAAACAATCTGAATGTCAACAACAGACCCCTGCCCATATATGGGCCTTCCAAAAGACAACAGGCGGTGCAAACTCGGCCAGAAGGCCAAACCTTCCAACAAATGGTCCAACAAATGGGGGGAACCGATCCACAGATCAAGGTTTCTGCCCACGCCCAAAAACGGATCGAGAGCCGGCAAATCGATTTCGATCCAACGACCCTGAAAACCTTGGAACAAGTCCTGGATGTAGCCAAAACCAAAGGGTCCAGCAAAACCTTGGTTATGTTGGGAAATACTGCCTATCTCTTGAGCGTCAAAGACCGCACTCTGGTAACAGCCATGGACAGCCAGGAGATGAATGAGCATTTTTTTACGCAGATTGATAGTGTATACGTGAACGGGGCCGGTCCTCGCTGAAATGAGGGAGCCCCCGGGCGGTGATTGTTCGATCCGCCCGAACCAATTGAATCAAAGGAGGTAGATCACTATGATGCGCTCCATGTTCAGCGGAATCTCGGGGCTCAAGGGATTTCAGCAGGCAATGGACGTCATTGGCAACAACATTGCCAATGTCAATACTGTGGGCTTCAAGGGAGGACGCACCACCTTCCAGTCCATGATGATGCAAACGATCGTAGGGGCAAAATCCCCGGAAGAAGAAGGGCGCGGTGGCGTAAACGCACTCCAGATTGGTCTGGGTACCATGATGGCCAGTGTCGATGTCCTGATGAGCCAGGGCAGTTTTCAAAACACTGGGAAAAAGACGGATCTGGGCATTCAGGGGGATGGTTTTTTTGTTCTGAGCGATGGAATCCAGCGCTTTTATTCGCGGGCTGGTAACTTTATGCTAGACGAATCCGGCCATTTCGTTCAGCCTTCCACCGGTTTGAAACTTCAAGGATGGGCCGCCCAAGTCGACCCTCGAACAGGGATCCGATACTTGGATAAAGACAAACCCCCATCGGATATCTTCATTGCAGCGGGACTCACAATGCCTGCCAAAGCTACCCAAAATATGCGAATTGGAGGCAACCTCAACTCTGTCGTGGGGATCGAACCCATGACCATATCCGTTCGCAATCCCAACGACCCTACAAAGACCTACAAAGTCCGGTTCACCTTCGAAAAGATTCCCCCATTCGACACCGAGCGCCTTTTCTCTGGTGGAACGGTCAAATACACCTGGAGAGCGGAGATTGTGGATTGGAACACCTTCAGTCCCTACGAAATCCCTGAACTCGCCAATACCATTGGTATGATCGAACTCAATCAGTTTGGCCAGCTCCAACGGTTCTTGCGGTACAGCACGGACACTGTACCGGGTCAAATCGGAGCAGATCCTTTCGATGGAACGATTATCGGTGGTGATGCCGAACGCACGTGGTTCAACTACCACCCAACAGGGGGTAGCGCGATCGAAGATGCCGTTGTGGCGTTGTTTTCAGATAACAGCGAAGGGATTTTGGACAAAATCATCACCAAAGCCACCTTTCGGGCAGAGGAAGGCGTTGATTACAATATCGTGCCCGCTTTGACCGGTGACGGACAGACAGTCGCAGTGACGATGCTGAACAATATCCGGCCCGCTTCCGGGGACTTGGTCCATATAGATTATTTTACCCGAGAGCCCGATATAGCCTACACAGGACAAACATCGCTTACCATTCGGGGGCCGATCACCGATCCAAGCAGCTTGATTGTCTATTCCGTGGACACTGGGACAGCGACCGCTCTGATCGAAGGCACCGATTATCGGTACAACTCCAGCACCGGGGTGGTCTCTTTTCTCTCCGCTCTCCCCGCAGGAACCGATCATATCCGATTGGAGTATCAGACCCAGGATTCCTTTGTGGGCACGGGAACAACCAGCCAGTGGACTCTCAGCAGGCCTGCGATTCTAAGACCCGCTTCTTTGCCACCGGGTCTCGACACGCAAGTGGATATCGACATGAAATTCAACGTGAACGAAACCGCGCGGCGTGTGGAATTCCGAGCCCCCTACCCGACCGCTGATGCCACCAAATTTCATATTTCCTACGCAAATCCTTCTTTGGCCACCGACTTTGACACAATCGACGTGATGGTGGGAGCGGATGTCAAGGCCAATATCTCCTTCCAAAAGACGGGTGATATCAAGTTTTACGATCTCAGCGATACGCAAAACTTTGTCACCGGTGTCTACGAATCTCCTCGGTTTTCCACAGCGACAACCGCCTACGATTCCTTGGGTAAGCCCTACACCGTCTATCTGGAGTTTCAAAAACTAAAAACAAACCAATGGGCATGGCGCGCGGTGGAAGAAAGCGGGATCCCCATCGAGTATGTGGATGACAGAGAGATTCGCTACATCCCTGATCCGAGCGACAATACTTCCATTGTGGGAGGAATCCTGGAATTTGACGCATCCGGAAGGATTTCTGCCTACGGCGCCCTACGGCAGGACGGCCAAGTAGAAACCGATATCTCCATTATCCGCATCCGGTTTACGCCGGGAGAGTTTGTGGATGACGGAGCCGCACCTCCTCCCGAGGAGGGAGCCGCTCCCGTTTCCGCTTTGCTGGATTTTTCGGAACTGGTCCAATTTGCCAACCCCTTTTCCGCAACCGTCCGCGAGCAGGACGGGAATGCCATGGGCGTGCTTCAAGCATTTGCCATTAACAATATTGGACAGGTTGTGGGCACGTTCACCAACGGACGATCAGACGTGCTCGCGCAGTTGGCTATGGCCATATTCAACAATCCGGCCGGTCTCATGGACATGGGTAACACGCTTTATTCCGAAAGCGCCAACAGCGGAACCGCGCAGATCGGATTCGCTGGAACCGGGGGGCGAGGACTGGTTTCTCCGGGAGTCCTGGAAATGTCCAATGTGGACCTTGCCGAAGAGTTCACGGGTATGGTCATCGTCCAAAGGGCCTTCCAAGCCAATGCCCGAACGATCACGACAGCCGATCAAATTTTACAGGAATTGGTGAATCTGAAACGGTAGCTTTTTCTGCCATAACGACAAAACCGGAGCGATCACAGGGTCGTTCCGGTTTTTTTTCCGGGCAAGGACTTGCATTTTCTGGATAATTATGGTAAAATCGCCTTGCTCCCAAAAGAGCAGATCATGACCAGGGAGCCGCTAGCTCAGCCGGTAGAGCACGTGACTTTTAATCACGGGGCCGAGGGTTCGAGTCCCTCGCGGCTCACCAGTGATCACGCGAGGGTGGCGGAACTGGCAGACGCGTTGGATTTAGGATCCAATGAGAGATTCTCGTGTGGGTTCAAGTCCCACCTCTCGCACCAAATTAACCATGCGGGTGTAGCTCAGTGGTAGAGCACTTGCTTGCCAAGCAAGGGGTCGCGGGTTCGAACCCCGTCTCCCGCTCCAAAAAAGGGGAAATCATGTTTCCCTTTTTTTTATTCGAGCAACCAACTTTTGGAGGTGCGCATGATGAAAAAAATCGCGGTAGTAGGAATGATGTTGGTCGTTCTGGTCGTTGTGGGTGTTGCATACGATGCCATTACTGACTATCGGCAGATCCGGTCCTTTACCTACAAGATCGTCTCAAGCGATGGAGAATTGTATTACGGTATGGAAATCAGCCCGAAAGGGGACCAGTACGAATTGAAAACCACTCAAACCCATATGGTTCCTGGAGACAAACCCATCGAAATGGATCAAGTGATGGGATTCTTTTCAGCAGCGTGGATCTATGTCATGATCAACCCTTTTTACACGATGCTCTTAAACCAACTGGATCTTGATAGCCCCCAGCTCATGCTAATGGGTTTGCAGATCCAGCGGGGTGAACCCCAGCAAGTGGGCCCCTGGACGGGCGAAACCTTTGCACTGATCAGCCAAGGGCAGAAGATGCTTACGTGGGTGCTGAATCCTTCGATCGGATTACCCCTGAAGACCATTTTCCACCAAGAGCAAATATCGATGGAATTGGTCGATTTTGTCCAATAACCCTCAGAACCCGACTTTCGGGAACTGCTCGTTACGAATTGATTCCGAGATAGCATACGCGATCTCTCCCGCCACCTTCGCGTTTTCGATGAGTAAAGAAATATTGGCCTTCATACTTGTTCCCTGAGATAGTTCCTTTACGCGCCGAAGCAGAAAAGGCGTGACCGCTTTGCCTTCGATGCCTTGGCCTTTTGCTTCGCGGATTGCTTGATTGATAATCGGATCCATCACAGCGTTGGGAATCTCGTCTTCCTGCGGGACCGGGTTGGCTACCAATATCGATCCATCAATGCCGATGTAGTGTTTGGCGTGATAAATCCGCGCGACCTCCTGCGCGTTTTCCACTCGATGTTCGAGCCGTATATCAGACGATGCGCTATAAAAAGCGGGAAAGAAATCCGTCCGGTATCCGAGCGTCAAGACGCCCAACGTTTCCAACATCTCTATGGTTTTGGGCAGATCAAGAACCGATTTGGCTCCAGAAGCCACCACCACCATAGGTATACGCGAGAGGGTCGAAAGATCGTGAGAGACATCGAACGATTCGAGATAATTCCGGTGGACACCGCCAATTCCGCCTGTTGCAAACACATTGATCTTGGCCAGATGGGCAAGCCATGCTGTAGCGCTGACTGTTGTCGCGCCGTTCATCTTTTTCCCCACCACAAAAGAGATATCGCACGCATTCACTTTCATGAATGATGAGGCATCATGGGCCACCCGCTCTAATTCATGGTCCAAAAGCCCGATTTTGCAAACGCCATCCAGCACCGCAACCGTTGCCGGGATCGCTCCGGAACGAGCAACAGCCTTTTGCATCTTGGAAGCCACTTCCAGGTTTTGGGGAAAGGGCAATCCGTGCGCGATTAATGTGGATTCCAGGGCCACGACGGGCTTCCCCGATTGAATGGCGTGTTCCACAAAAGGCGATACTTCAAAAAAACCGTTGTTCATCACATTCCTCCTCTATTCGTTGAACCGTTTGATCAGATAATTCCGGGCCGTTTGATTGCCCATGTCCATACAAGCCATCCATGAAGATCCTTGGGCCATCGCAGCCAAAAAACCGCCATTGAACGAATCCCCTGCGCCGGTAGTATCGTGAGGAGATGGGTGAATTGGCTCTGCGGGCGCGTCCCGCCGCTGTCCATCGGTAAACATAGAAGCTCCTTTTGATCCTTTCTTAAGCAAAACCGCCTTGCATCCTGTTTTCAAAACCTGTTCGGCAGCTCGCTCTTCATCTTCGTATCCGGTCAATTCTTCTAATTCCATCTCGTTCGGCATAAAGACATCTACCCAAGCAAGGATCTCCCATAATCGATCGGGAACCTGAATCACAGGAAGCGGTCCAGGGTCCAAAGAAATCCGCATCCCCCGCGCTTGCGCCTGTTGGACAAGGGATTTGATCTGGACAGAATGATCGCTCTCAAGCAACGAATACCCCGAGAGATGGAGAAGGCCGCCCGGCACGCGCCACCGGTTGAACGAAGCGTCGAGTTCCGGAAGGGTGCCTGTTCCTCGGCAGCTGTACATGGTCCTCTGCCCTTGCTCGGAAACCACAATGGTCATGCTGCCTGTCTTGGATTCCGGAGATATCTCCATGCCAGGCAGAATACCGCCCATTCGCTCCAATTCTTCCCGAATCCACCGACCATAGAGATCTTCTCCGATCCGGGAGAGCAAAGCAGTGGGACATCCCAACCGATGACAGCACATGGCGCTCGTAAACGATGACCCCCCAACGCGAAAGAAGGAAGCCGCTTTCACTTCGCTTCCTTCCTTGGGATAAGCAGGAACATATAGAAGAATATCGATCAACGTGTCTCCGACGACAACAACCTGTGGCTTCCTGGTTGACAATGGTTCATTGCTCGGGTTCATCCGTACCTTCTTTCCAAAATGAATTCCGACGGTATTATATCACAACAACGGGAAGCCTTCGCTCCCTTCATGGCCGAAACCCTGTTCCAGAAGGCTGAGAAATCGATTCTGAAAGACTTTCCAATCAGTCATGCGCATCAATTCATTCCGTTCGTGTCGGATATCGGAAAGAAACCGCGAATAAGGCGCAACCCATTTTTTGAACTGGGCCAGTGCTTTTCTCGGCCCATAACTCTGGTCGGTCAATTGCATATGCCTTTGGACCGTCCGAATTCGTTCTTCGCTGGCGATCCTTCGAGCGCCACTCTGCAATGCAGGCCATTCTTCACAAATGGCATGGGTATGGGCAAATATCCAAGGATTTCCCATCATTCCTCGGGCAAACAGAATCCCTTGAACCATTGGATCTTTAAGTCGGTCCACAGCCTGGTTTGCTGTAAAGACGTCCCCACTCCAATGGATTGGGATCCGCATCGATTGAGAAAGCAGACGCAATGAATGGGGATCAGCCTGACCAGAATACCCTTGTTCGACGGTTCTTCCGTGAAGCGTAAACCAATCCGCTCCTTCCTGTTGAGCAATAGCGGCGATTTCCGGGTAATTCAACGCTTTTCTCCATCCAAGGCGGGTCTTGATCGACATAGTCTTGCCACATTCCGAAAGGATAGGGCGCATTTCTCGCATAATCCTCCGAATCCGTTCTGGATCGTTCATAAGGGCTGAGCCTGATCCAGTTTTGATCACCTTCCGCACGGGACATCCCGCATTGATATCAAAACCGATCACTTTTGGGCACTGTTCCATGATTCGTACGCATGCTTGCGCCATCGTGCCGGATTCTGATCCGAACAGTTGCACCACTACTGCTTCATCCGGGTACGGAAGTATCTCATTCGTTCGCGCATTCCCCATGCACACGGCTTTGGCGCTGATCATCTCCGTATAAATCAACTGCGCAGAATGGCCAGCTACTTCTCTCACCAATTGCCTCCATGGATAGTCTGTAACCCCAGCCATCGGACCGGAAATGAGAAACGGCTTCAAATCGATCCCCCCGACTGTCTTTGAGAATTTTCCTGGTGCCAGACCGGTTTATTGACTGGAGATGGCAAAAGAGAGGGAATGAATTGTTTGGGCAAGAATGAATGATCCATTGCCCGATATCCTCCAAACATTTCGATCGCTTTGGAGCTGCTTCCAGGGATTTGACATGCGATTTCCGAAAGACGAACCGCTTCTTTCAAAATCCGCTCTTTTTCTACATCTCGAATGATTCCATCGACAACGATCGCATCAAACAGGTCCCCGGCCCCAACAGGATAAGGCAACGCCTCTCCAGAACCCGCAACGGTGATCACTCCCCACCGAGCGCCGAATGGCCCCATTTTAATAATGTCGCAGGTATGGGATCGGCATTCATCCTCATTCCCGATCCATAGGGTCGGCCCTTTGGCTTTTGGAGATTCCGCCTTGCCGCGTGGCCCCCAATCCGCAACCAAGCATTCCCATGGAGCCTCGATGATTTCCGAAAAAACGGTATGACTGATTTCTGTGGGAAGCGCCACCGCGAAGTCGGACTCCGATCCATCCATCTTGGGCAGTTTTTGAGCCTCTTTTGGCGGAATCCTTACTGAAAGGGCTTTCTGCCTTTTTGAAACCAGCAAACCCGTAGCCCCATCTGTCCATTGCAGACCGGACAGATCCATGCCTACGGTTTCAAGGAAGCGGGCGATTCCATAACCCGCTGAATCAGCCCCCAAAACAGCGCGAAACTGCACACAGTGGCCCAGAAAATGGAGGGCCAGCGCTATATTCAATCCGCTCCCTCCGGGCATGTCCCAAATATCTTTTGAATGGATGGCTTCAGACTCTATGAATACGTCCCAAAAAGCCGCGCCAAAAACGTGAACCTCCATTAAATTTGCTCGCTCAGGATTTGTGCAATCTGAATCGAAGCCGTTCCATCCCCGTAAGGATTGCGCGCTTGCGCCATCTGTGTATATCGAGCCGGATTGTGAATCAGCTCAAACGCGTGTTCATAGATCCGGTCTTCGTCGGTCCCGACCAAAGAAACAGCCCCGGAAGAAACCGCTTCGGGCCGTTCTGTGCAAGAACGAAGGAGCAACACCGGTTTCCCAAGCCAAGGGGCTTCTTCCTGGAGCCCACCGGAATCGCTCATGATGAAAAGGGCCCCTTGCATCCACGCGACAAAATCAAAGTACCCTACCGGATCAGTCAAACAAACCCGGGGATGTTGCTCTAGGGCAGGAATGACAACCTCTCGCACCGCAGGATTGGGATGAACAGGAAAGAGCAGGTGAAGATCATCGTGCTCATGCAGAATGCGTTTCACCGCCGAAATGACATTTTTCATCGGCGTGCCCCAGTTTTCTCTTCGGTGCATGGTCATCAGAATGTACGGTTTCCCTGAAAGGCCCAAAGCTTCGCGTTTTTGACGCAACTGATTGGGATATCGTTCGGTAACCCACACAAGGGCATCGATAACAGTATTTCCGGTCAAGAATATCGCCGTGGGATCGATCCCTTCCTTTTGAAGATTATTGACTGCATTGGGTGTGGGCGCAAAATGAAAGGTAGCAATATGGGCCGTCAGCTTTCGATTGATCTCCTCAGGGAAGGGATTGGCCGGATCGTTCGATCGCAACCCCGCTTCGACATGGCCTACGGGTATCTGGTGATAAAAGGCCGACAAGGCTCCAACCAGGCATGATGTTGTGTCTCCATGAACCAAAACAGCATCCAAAGGACGCGCATTCAGCAGAAGGTCCAGTCGTTGCGCCAAACGCGCGGTTAATGCCCCCAAAGACTGCCGCGGCTCCATCACATTCAGATCATGATCGGCCGTTAAGTGAAACAACCGCAAGACCTGATCCAACATCTCCCGATGCTGAGCGGTCGCGATCAGGCATGGCGTAATCCCCCGATCAACGAGCGCATGATATACAGGCGCCATTTTAACCGCATCCGGTCGTGTTCCAAATATCAAACCCACTTCTTTTGCCATATTCGCCCCCCTCAATCATAAAATGAAACAAAACGCAGCATTTGCACCATTGGCCAAAGATGAATATGATATAATCGCTCATCCGCCCCGAGGTGGTCTGATATGAAATGGTTGGATGAGAAGTTTCTGAAACACCCCAAACAATATCTGGGACAATCTATGTTAATGATCATCAGTTTTTTTCTGATCCTGTTCGCCCTGGATCTCTTCACAGACGGGATTGTAGTCGCGTCACTTGGAGCCAGCGGTTTCATCGCATTCACAGGGCCTCATACCCATTCATCCCATCCTCGTTTTTTGGTGGGGGGATACCTTACGGGCATTTTCACTGCCTTTTTGTGTACCCAACTCATGAACAGTCTTCGGATGGTCCCGTTTGAAGCGCTTCATCAGAACGGGATCGCTCTAGCAGGAGCGTTGGCGGTTGGAGGGTCTATGTTTTTGATGGTCATCTTCAATACCGAACACCCCCCTGCTTCGGCGTTGGCGTTGGGATTGGTTATCGATGGGTTCCAACCCATGACCGCATTGATCGCGTTTGTTACGATAGTCCTTCTCTCTCTTACCAAGCACTTTCTCAAACCGTATATGATCAATCTGCTCTAAATCCCCGATAATTATACCATTTTCTTCATTCGATGGGTATCGGTTCGAAGTACGCAAAACCGATGCATTAGGATACGGATACGGAAGAATAACAGAAGTAATCGATAGAGAAGGGGGAAAACCTCCCAAATCCTCGATTGACAGCAATGAAAGATCCAAGGTATAATGTTATTACAAATACACGAGGATTTGATTTCCTTGTGTACCTATCTTTTTTGGGAGGGAACGAGATGAAAAGGTATGGATTGATTTTGGTACTAATCGTAGGCATCATGCTCACATCATTCGCTGCGGAAATGAAAACAGTCGACCCTCGGCTCACGCCCCAAGCGCCCAACATGGGGGGAACTTTGGTGCGATCCTTCGCGAATTCTCCTCAATCCTTCAGTTTTTATGGCTCTTTGGACAACATCGCGTATACCATCGCTGGGCAATTCCTTGATCCTCTCGTGGAGGCCAACCCCATCGATTACAGCTTGGAACCAGCTCTGGCGAAATCGTGGGATGTTTCCGACGACCAAAAAGTGGTCACCTTCCATCTTCGTGATGTGAAATGGTCTGATGGCACTCCCCTGACTTCCGATGATGTCATCTTCACCTTTGAAAAATTTGTCATGAACCGATTTGCGGAAGGAAACTCCATCGACCGCTTTACGCTTGGCGGCCAAGCCATCACCTGGGAAAAGGTTGACGACAAGACCCTGAAAGCTCATCTTCCCACTCCTTACGGCGCATTCTATACAGTGTTGTCGCATGTGTTGATCTACCCCAAACATATTCTTGCCGATAAGATCGATCCCAACGACCCCGGGTCGGTCAACCGCCTTTGGACCACAGATACGCCATTGAACCAGATCGTAGGAACCGGACCTTTTGTGCTCAGCCAGTATATAGTCGACCAAAAAGTGGTCATGAAGAAAAATCCGAATTTCTGGAAGCAAGACAAGTGGGGCAATCAGCTCCCCTATGCCGACACTTTGGAATACCTGATCATTCGGGATCCTGAAGTCACAAACGCCAAGTTCATGGCCGGAGAACTCGTTGCCATGACGATAGCAGCCAGGGATTACCCGATGTTCAAGCAGAGAGAACTGGACGGCGCGCCTTTTGTTGTCTATCGCGCAGAACCGGTCAACCCTACACCCAGCCCTTTGCACATTACCTTTAACCTGGACGTTCCCAATCCAGAGCTACGGGATGTCTTCCGAAAGACAGAATTTCGCGCTGCCATGGAGTATGCCCTTGACCGGGAACGGATCATTGATGAAGTCTATAACACTTTGGCCGTTTTGGGCGGGGTCCCTGTCCTTCCTGCCAACGCCGATTTCTACAACCCCAACATTGAACAGCTCCGCCGGGGTTTCGATCTGGATCAGGCCAAAGCCCTTCTTGACTACCTGGGTCTTGTGGATCGCAATGGAGATGGCTGGCGTCAGTTCCCGTCGGGCAACCGCCTCAGTTTCGTTTTGATTACATCCACCGCACAAGATTACGTGGACATTTCGTACATCTTCTCTGAAACACTCAAGAGCATTGGTGTGGACTGTGTCATGCAGGTCATTGACGGCGCGTTGCGCAATCAGAGAGCGCTCGCCGGCGACTTCGAAGCCTGTCTGTGGGCTTTCGGAAACCAGCCCGACCCTCAGCTTCGAAAAGCCATCTGGCAACCGGGAAATCCGCTGTATTACAACCATCTCTCAACGATGCACGATGAAACACGCGCAGCAGTATACGAAAACATGATGTACTGGGAAAAGATCGTCTTCCAGATGTTTGAACTGGGGGAAGCAACCATGGATCCCGCCAAAAGAAAGCTCTACTACGACATTTGGCAGGAGATCTATGCCGTATATGTTCCGTTCATCTTCGTGTGCAAAGGAATGGACCTTCTGGCGGTCGCGCGCAACATAGGCAACTATTACCAGCTCCCGGAGGGTATGATCGTTGGAACCAACTACACCATCTTTGTGAAGAACTGATCTTCATCTTCAATCGAACTTGATACAGGGCACACCCGCCCAAACGGGTGTGCCTTTTTGATTCCAAGGGTTTGTCCGATTCCTCAAAAGGAGCGATCTTCATGATATCCTTTATCATCCGAAGAATCCTGATCATGATTCCGATGATGTTTTTGATCTCTTTGATCTGTTACATGGTCATCGAACTCCAGCCCGGAGATTTCGCCTCACAGTATCTGGAAAACCCCAGAGTCTCACCGGAGCAGATCCGATACATCCGGGAAACCTATGGTCTCGACCAACCCCCGATCGTTCGATACGGGATGTGGATCAAAGGGATTCTCACCGAGTTTGATTTCGGATATTCTTTTTCGCATAAAAGACCGGTAGCTGATCTGATTTGGGAGCGAATGGGATGGACGGTGATGATCGCGCTCACCACCATTGTCATCTCATGGCTGATCGCTTTGCCCGTGGGGATCTATTCGGCACTGAAACCGTATTCTCCTGCAGACTACGCATTCACGACCGTTGGATTTCTGGGAATCTCCTTCCCAGAATTCTTTCTGGCGTTGATCCTAATGTTCATTGCCCTTCAATCCGGCGCAACCTCTGTAGGAGGACTGTTTTCTTCCCCTTTTATTGGCGCGCCATGGAGTTGGGCCAAATTCGTGGATCTGCTCCAACACCTATGGATGCCCCTGATTGTCATCGGCTTTTCCGGTTGGGCAGGGCTGATGCGGGTCATGCGCGGGAATATGCTCGATATGCTGGGATCTCCTTTTGTCAATTCCTTGCGCGCTCGGGGCCTCCCTGAAAAGCGGGTGCGGGCTCATGTGATTAAAAACGCGCTTAACCCTATGGTCAGCATCGCGGGTATGGAGCTCCCGAATATTTTCTCCGGAACGGTCATCGCTTCGATTGTTCTTAATCTGCCAACCATGGGACCCTTTTTCTACGACTCGCTCCGCAGCCAGGACCAATATCTGGTTATGAGCTTTCTGATGTTTATCGCCATTATCGCGCAGATCGGGAACCTTCTGGCCGATATCGCCCTGGCCCTTCTGGACCCGAGAATTCGGATGAGTTAGGGGGTGGATCATGGCGACACAAACTACCCTTCGGGCAAAAAAAGCCTTTTTCAAGCACAAACTAGCCTTTATTGGATTGATCATCTTGGGGCTTCTCTATCTGATGGTGATCTTCGCGGATTTCATCGCGCCATATAACTATACCGCGACGCATCGTGATTTTCTGAATGTCCCCCCCACCCAGATCCACTGGTTCCACGAAGGAACATTCATGGGTCCGTTTATCTATGGAGTGAAGCGAGTACGGGATCCGGTCACGTTTGGTTGGAAGCAGGAGGTCGATCCCTCCAAAATTTACCCCATTCGTCTTTTTGCGAAAGGGCAAACCTATAAATTCTGGGGTTTGTGGGAAACCGATATCCATTTGTTTGGGGTCGGACCAGACGCGACCGCGCCGCTCTTTCTTTTCGGCGGAGATCGTCTGGGTCGAGATGTTTTTTCGCGAACCGTGATCGGGAGCCGGGTCTCCATGACTGCTGGACTCCTGGGGACGTTCATTGCAGTCTTTCTGGGAGCCATCATCGGTTCTGTTTCAGGGTATTTTGGGGGATGGATCGATGTTGGTATCCAGCGCTTTATCGAGGTCTTGCGGTCCTTTCCGAGAATCCCCCTCTGGTTGGCGTTGGCTATGATTCTGCCCCCACAGTGGCCCAGCACTTCCGTGTATTTTGGTATTGTGATTGTCCTCTCCTTTATTGGGTGGATGGGGGTTGCCCGTGTGATACGCGGAATGGTGTTGAGCCTGAGGGAGAAGGAATATGTTTTGGCAGCCAAAGTAACTGGCCAATCCGACATGAAAATCATTGTCAAACACTTGGTGCCGAACACTGCGACCTACTTGGTGGTTGTATCGACGCTCTCCATCCCGGGTATGATCCTTGGAGAGAGCGCTATCAGTTTTCTGGGATTGGGAATCAAAGAACCAATGACGAGTTGGGGATTGCTTCTCAGTCAAGCCCAGTCGTTGACGGTGATCCAGAACTATCCCTGGCAGATGATTCCCGGGATCTTCATCGTGGTTGCTGTGATGTGCTTCAACTTCGTGGGTGACGCGCTTCGGGATGCTTTTGACCCGTACAGGACGGTGGAAAAGGTATGATTCAAGTCAACCATCTCAAAACCTGGTTCAAAACAGACGAAGGCATGGTCAAAGCTGTAGACGACATCAGCTTTACCCTCAACCAGACCGAGGTGTTGGCCTTGGTTGGAGAATCGGGTTGTGGGAAAAGCGTGACCGTCCTGACCTTGATGGGCTTGGTTAAATCGCCTCCCGCCAAGATTGAGGGGGAGATTCTATACAAAGGACGCAACTTGCGTTGTCTATCCAAAGAAGAATATCGACACATGCGCGGGAAAGAATTCGGGATGATCTTCCAGGAACCAATGAGCTCCTTCGATCCATTGTACACAATCGGAGATCAGATGATCGAAGCCCTTCGCGTTCATTACCCTGTCTCTGAATCCGAAGCAAAAAAGCAGTCGATTGAAATGCTCCAGAAGGTGGGGATTCCCGAAGCCAAGCGAAGGATCGAAGAATACCCCCATCAGATGAGCGGTGGAATGCTCCAGCGGGTGATGATTGCCCTCACCCTCTCGCTTGAGCCCAAGATCCTGATCGCCGACGAACCCAGCACCGCTTTGGATGTTACCATTCAGGCTCAAGTCTTGTCCTTGATGAAAAAACTCCAAAAGGAAACCGGCACTTCCATCCTCTTCATCACCCATGACCTAGGAGTGGTTGCCGAGGTGGCGGACCGGATCCATGTCATGTATGCCGGATGGATCGTGGAGAAAGCAACGGTGTTTGATCTGTTCAAACGGCCCCTCCATCCGTATACTCAAGGGCTTCTTAAATCGCGTGTCCAACGGGAGTATAAAGGGAAGACCCTTCCATTCATCTCCGGATATGTTCCCCGCGCTTATGAGTTTCCGGAAGGATGCCGGTTTCACCCTCGGTGCCCAAAGGTCATGGAGATATGCCCCAAGACAGCGCCTCCTGCATTCGAACCGCTTTCTGGCAGAGAAGTGAAATGCTGGCTGTATGAAAAGGGGGATATCCAATGATTTTGAAAGTCGAACATGCTCGGAAGTACTTCCCGATTCGCAAAGGAGTCTTCCTGCAAGTGGCCGGTTATGTGAAAGCCTTAGAAGAAGCGAGTTTCGAGATCACCGAAGGAGAAACTGTCGGGATCGTAGGCGAATCGGGTTGCGGAAAAACAACTTTGGGGCGGGTGATCGTACGCATCTATGAACCCACCTCGGGTCAGATCCAATACACCGATAGAAATGGATCTGTGCACACAATCGATAAACGAACGCCTCGCCCGATCATGAAACACTTCCGGCGAGACGTGCAGATGGTCTTCCAAGACCCGTACAATTCCCTAGATCCCCGAATGACCATAGGGGATATCCTGAAAGAACCGTTGGACGTCCATTTTCCCAAGATGTCCGAAAAGGGGAAAAACCAGAAGGTCGGAGATCTGTTGCTCAGAGTCGGGCTCTATCCCGAATACATGAACCGATATCCCCATGAATTTTCCGGCGGACAGAGGCAACGGATCTCGATTGCCCGATCGATCGCCAGCGAGCCACGCCTTGTGATCTGCGACGAGCCCACATCAGCCCTCGACGTCTCGGTGCAAAGTCAGATCGTAAATTTGCTCAAAGACATTCAACAGCAACAACGCAACGCCTTCCTATTCATCTCTCACAATCTGGACCTAATCCATCACCTGAGCGATCGCATACTGGTCATGTATCTGGGCAACGTGGTGGAAGAAGGAAATGCCACCAGAGTCTTCGACCATCCCCGCCATCCCTACACCCAAATGCTCATGGGTGCCATCCCCGATTGGGATCCTGAAAATCGCAAACTGCGGGAGTTCAAACTGCAGGGAGAACCACCCAGTCCGATCAACCCGCCCAAAGGATGCCCCTTTCACACTCGATGCCCCGAAGTCATGGAAATTTGTTCTCAGGAAAAACCCAGTATGATTGGCTGTGGGGATCAACACCAAACAGCCTGTCATCTATTGTCGAACAAACCGTAAACTCCACTGGATTTCTTGCCCGATTTCCATATAAAAGCACAAAGGCGGGCGTTGGCCCACCTTTGTTATCTTGCGCTTTCGATCATATGGGGAACTCCTTATCGAGTTCCAGTCAATCCTTTCAGGTGTTTGATTTCTTCAACGTTGTCGGGAGAAAGCTGCACGGGTTTTCCGGCTTTGTGGGATGGATTGGTACCAACCAGCTCCATGGCTTTCAGAACCTCATGGAGAACATCCACCCGCATCTGATTCCGAAAGATGGCCAATTTGGCAAAGAGCTCGCCTCGTTCGGTCACGGTATATTTTGAAGGAAGGGCATTAAGCGCGATTGCTTGGATATCCAACAGGCACCGGTCACATCGACATACTTTCAGTGTTTCGACCTTCAGCAGGTCTTCCAGTACCTCGCGCACCAAGACCTCCATGAAATTCTCAAACCGAATCCGCGTGTCTTTCTCGTTCATCCAGGCCCCCTTTTCTGGCTGATGATTCTCCGGCGCCGATTCCCACAAATGGCAAACGCCCAAAGCCTTTGTATAACAATCATATCACATCACAGCAAAAAAATCAATGCTCTTGTGCCTCAAAGCTAGGGGCAATCGCAAACGCCAAGACTCCTCAAAGTCGAATCTTCTCTAAACAATGAATTTATTGCTTTTCAGTGAAACGGAGATGAAACA
This sequence comes from uncultured Thermotogaceae bacterium, assembly GCA_964462525.1. Taxonomy (GTDB): domain Bacteria; phylum Thermotogota; class Thermotogae; order MWEM01; family MWEM01; genus CAYWWY01. Next base: position 150,816 of record CAYWWY010000003.1, on the reverse strand, counting down.
CAGAACAGGAATCATTGGGTTTCTCCTCTCATCTTTAATAGGATCTTCCCAAGACAAAGCAAACCATTGAATCAGACTCACGCAAGTCTTTTGGGCTTCAGCGCTTCGATATTGGTTCATGATCCATGCGGCCCATTTCAGCACCATCGGGAATCTGCCTTTAGCATAGCACAGAAACGGTTCGTTAGATTCGCCGGACCTAATAGGATCTAGTATCCTGCATAGGACTTCTCAAAGGTGCCACGGATCCAATCGGTTCAGATATCGGTCGCTGAGCGAGCCGCGATTCTCCTCTTCTTGGGCATCGCCTGTTTGTTGGTGGTATCTTGTTGGGGAACCCCTTTGCTTTCCCGTCTTCTTATCATGGTTCCTATGGCTTTCAATCCGGACCATAGTTTGCCCAACCAATCGATACCCCGCTTACCAAGGTTGATCGCGTCTCCACTCTTCCGTTCGGAGCAGACCTACCTATTGGAAGAAGAGCTTCAGAAACTGGCCGGTACTGATCAGGGAAAAGAAGCGTGTGAAGCTGTCGTGGGATGGTATACTATAAGGCAGGTCAATGTGTGTTTTGAGCCAATCGATCTTCTCATGGGCAAAGATCACCATATCTGTGAAATCATCCCCTCACTGAACACACTCATCTCGGCAATGAAGAGAATCGAAATGAGCGGATGTCGTTTTTCCAGGTTTGACTGTGGATCTTCCGACTCTTGAAAAAAGTCAAACTCCCCATCCGGGTCTCCCCTATTGCTAGTATATCTCGTTATTCCTCATTATTGGGGCCATTCCTTTTCCTTTTTACCCTTTTGTCTTGTTTTCTATTGATCCGATTCTTTCTTTTTTTGAGTTTGCGATAGCCCTGATATGCCACCGATGAGCAGTATAGATCTTCAGATCGCGCAGCACCTTGCTGATGCCAAAGAACACCACGATGAATTCCAATCTGCCCAAAAACATGCCTGCTGTTTGCGCCATCAGGACTATCGCTGGTGTATCTTGACCGGTAATTCCCACTGATAAGCCTACTGTGGACAACGCAGAAGTAAATTCAAAGACACTATCCTGCAAATTGTACCCATGCCATAAGAGCACACCAACACCGGCACAGAGGGTCACCAGATATAAGGTCAAAAAAATAACGATGGATGTGACCAGCGAATCCTGAATCATGAACTGTCTATTGCCTTTCCACACACTTTTGATTTTTACGCTTCCTTTCGGGAGAAAAAAAGACTGCACATTGGTCAAAATCACTTGAAACAAGACATAGATACGAAACAATTTGATTCCTCCTGAAGTGGAATCCATCATCCCGCCGAATGCCATCAACAGAATCAGGATGAAGATGGGAAATCCTGTCCAAGGCGCAAACTCTGCGGTGGAAAAGCCTGTACCCGTAAGTGCTGAAATCACTTGAAACGAAGCGTGTCGGAAAGATTCAGGACCATATGTGTAGACACTTCCGATCAAAGAAAACAACACCAATGGGATAAAAACAACCAATAAGACCAGGTATGTCCAAGGTTCTGCGCACTTGCGCAGCTGACGCCAATCTCGTTGCCATGCCAGAAAGTGGATACCGAAGCCTGTTGCCCCAAGGGTCATGAGCACAAGTGTCACCATCTCAATACTCAGGTTTTGAAACTCTCCTATGCTTCCGTTTCTCGTTGAAAACCCACCGGTCGCCATTGCGGTAAGAGAGTGATTAATCGCGTCAAACCAATCCATACCGGCCATTCTATAAGCAAAAGAACCGATCAATGTATAGGTGGAATAAATGATCAGAATCATCTTGGCTGATTTTTTGATATTGGGAAGAAGGTTATCCATCCTTCCTTCGGCAAGGTAGAAACCTGAGCTGATCCCTCCACCTATAGAAGAAATCATGATAATCGCAAATCCAGCTCCGCCGAAGAATTGTGTGAGGCTTCTCCATATCAGGAATATTCTTGGAAAAACTGCCACATCAACAACCGTGAGACCTGTAGTGGTCCAACCGCTTGTAGACTCAAATACCGCTTGAATGAAGTTAAGATGCCCCGAAAGGAAAAACGGTAATGCCGACAGAACTATAGCACCACTCCAACAACCCACAACGATAATAGCCCCTTCCTGGACCGTCAACCGTTTCTGAACCGATCCTTTTTGAAAGGTTTTCCAAAGATAGAGACCGACCAGAAAGGAGAAGACTGCAGCATATGCAAACCACTGCGCATGATACCACTCTGAAGGGTAAAAAAAGCAGGAAAAAACAGGTAGGATGAGAATGCCGGAAAAACACAGAAAGACCCAACCCATGTTGCTCAGAAGGGTTCGATACTGAACTTCAAGAATCTTACGATACCCCATGGCTCCTCAACATCGCATCCTCTTTATCAATCTCCACCGGTCAGAACACGGATGGTCGCTGTTTGGACTACGGGAAGGCAGATCACCAACAATCGGTCATGGACATGGATCTCCATCTCACCATGGGGAATGTGAATCGTCTGATCCCGTGTGAGGGTTCCGATCAAAGCCCCTTTGGGGAGTCCAATCTCCTTGATCCTCCGACCGACAACCGGAAAACCTTCTTGGATCTCCACTTGAAGGATGAAGGCTTTCCCTTCTTCGAAGGTCATGAGGTTGGTGATCTGGTGGGACGATATCCGCTGTTCGATTAAGCCGGACAGATTTTCGGTGATATTGAGGATATTGTCGACATCCAGTTTCTGAAAGACCTCCACGTTTTCCGGGTCGTTCACGAGGGTGAAGACCTGATCGATCTGAAGAACCTCTTTGCACAGCTGAGCAATGATCAAATTGTCCTGGTCACGTGGCGTCAGAGCAACCACAATATCCTCTCGGAATATTTCCGCGCGTTTCAGAATTTCTAACCGGCTGCCGTCCCCGTGAATGATAATCGCGCGCAGATTCTGGGTCAAAAAATCACAGTAGCTGCGTTCCTGGTTGATGATCACCAGATGAAAGCCTTTAGCAATCATGGAATGAGCCAGATAATAGGTGATCCGTTTTCCCCCGATCAGAACAATCTTCATCCGGACTCCTCCATATACCGGTGGATGACTTTGTTCAAGGCTCCAGTTGCCAATAAGACCGGCGTCAGCGTTTTGATCTTGAATTCATGGAATAGAGCGAGATTGCCCGCATCGTACACCCGAGAGATCACACGGGGAATATGATACACCCGTTGGGCTATTTGCGCGACCATAAAATTGGTGTTATCATCGTTGGTAAAGGCCAATACCATGTTCGCTTGGTGAATTTTGGCTTCCCGAAGGAATTCGATCGCCGCTACATCGCCATGAATAGTGAACCCGGTAAACTCAATAGGAAGAGCTTCAAAAGCCGACTCTTTTCGATCGATCACCACTACACTGTGTCCCATGTTGGACAACATCCCCGCCACATTGGCCCCCAGTCGTCCGCATCCCGCGATGATTACATACCAACTGGGTTTCATGACCGATCTTCCTCGATTTTTTTCCGGATCTCTATGATCTTTCGAGTGGCGGGATCGTATCCTGGTTCTAGCGCAAGGGCTGCCTGCATATGCCGAAGGGCTCCGGAAAAATCTCCTTGCGTTTCTTGAATCAAACCAAACAAATAATGGGGAATCGGAGAGGAGGGGTATTCGGAAAAGAGCGGTTTCAGGTAGTTCACAGCTTCAAATAAAGCCTTCTGTTCGATCAATCCTCGAATGTATTGGTTTGTCTCTTTGAGCTGGATTTTTTGTCGAAGAATTCGTTGCACGGCCCGTTTGATCTCTTCGGACGAGAACGGTTTGGTAATAAAGTCCACCACGCCGAGTTGAAAGGCTTCGATGACCGATTCAACGCTGGCATAAGCCGTCACCACGATTGTGGGCAGATGGATATTCTCCTCATGAATGGCGCGAATCAAGCCCATCCCATCCAAACCGGGCATCCGGAGATCGGTAAACAACCCATCATAGGAGTCCTGAAAAAGCTGCCGGAGGGCTTCTTCTCCATTCGCCACAACAACTGCTTCATGGCCGAGCATTTCGATATAGGTTTTAATAAGGCTTCGAACGCGTTGCTCATCGTCCGCCACCAGGAATTGCGCCATCTGATTTCCTGCTCTTTCAGGGTTGGATCCGGTATAAAGTGCGGGCAAACGGGATTGCTTCCCGGATGTGCTTCAAACCGCAAATCCAGGCAACCGTGCGCTCCACCCCCAGACCATACCCGCTATGCGGAACTGTTCCATATTTCCGGATATCCAGATACCACTGATATGACTCCAATGGCAACTGATGCCTTCGAATCATCTCCACCATCAGATCATGGTCGTGGATTCGTTGGGAAGCTCCAATGATCTCCCCGTACCCTTCAGGCGCCAGCATATCGTTGCATAGAACCACTTCGGGCCTCTGCTCATCCGGTTGCATATAAAAAGCCTTGATGGACCCTGGATAATTGAAGACCATTACCGGACGATCGAACTCATCGGAAATCGCAGTTTCTTCATCTCCTCCAAAGTCCATGCCCCACTGGATATCAAATCCCTTTTTTTGCAGAAGCTTGATGGCCTCGTCGTAGGATATCCGGCCAAAGGGAGGATATACATTCTGTAGCTTCGATACATCTCGCTCGATCGCATGCAGTTCATTTCCACACCGCTCGAGAACCTTTACAACGACAAAACTGACCAGTTCTTCCTGAAGGCGCATATTATCGTGGGTATCATAAAATGCTACCTCGGCTTCGTTCATCCAAAACTCCGTCAAATGCCGCCGCGTTTTGGATTTTTCGGCGCGGAAGGTTGGGCCCAGATTATAGACCTTTCCCAAAGACATGCACGCCGCTTCCAGATACAACTGCCCCGTTTGCGTAAGATAGGCCTTTCCGTAATCGAAGTAGTCCAGTTCAAAAAGGCCGGATGCGCCTTCCCCGATTGATCCGGTGAAAATCGGAGTATCGACGAGAACAAACCCACGATCGTTGTAGAATTCACGGATGGCTTTGATGATCTCATGCCGGATGCGAAGGATGTGAAACTGTTTGGGAGAACGCACCCACAGATGCCGATAATCCATCAGAAAATCGATGCCATGTTCTTTCTTACCGATCGGATAGTCCTCATGTGGGTTATGAACGATCCGAAGATCGTGAACATCCATTTCGACACCGGTCGGAGAGCGTTCATCCGCGCGGATTGACCCATGAAGAATCAAGCTGCTTTCGATTCGAAGCCGTTTGGCCTCTTCGAACAAAGCCTCTCCAACGACGGCTTTTTCCATAATCCCTTGAACGGCGCCCGTCCCATCTCGGATCTGCAAAAAATGAATCTTCCCGCTGGACCGCCGATTATACATCCATCCGCGCACTTCCACTTCTTCCCCGATGTGTTGCTCAAAATCCGCGATTGGAAGCCATTGCATGCAAACACCTCCTAAAAAACCGTTCCCACGCGGTATTATACCACGATCCGATTCATTCACGAAGGCTTCCGATGATATGTAATCGGTATTCTGCGATCTTTACCAAATCCTTTGGCCGTCAGTTTGGGCCCGATGGGGGATTGGCGCCTTTTGTATTCGCTTCCTTCGATCAGGCCAATCACATCCCGTACCATAACAGGATCGAATCCGGACGCGATAATTTCATCCTCATCCCTGTCTTCCTCGACAGCCAATCGAAGGATGGGATCCAAAACTTCGTAGGCAGGGAGGCGATCCTGATCCGTCTGATCAGCCCGAAGCTCAGCCGATGGCGGCTTATCAAAAATGCGTTGGGGGATGGGCGCTCCGTGATGATCGTTAATCCACCGTGCCACCCGATAAATCATCGTTTTATACAGGTCTTTGATCGGAGCGAATCCTCCTGCGCTGTCTCCATACAGGGTCGAATACCCTGTCGCTATTTCGCTCTTGTTTCCGGTCGTGACAACCAACCAACCAAACCGATTGGATAGAGCCATCAGATCATTCCCTCGGATCCGCGCTTGCAAATTTTCTTCCGTCAGTCCAAAGGGGGCATCCCCGAACACTCCGTGCAGTTGGGTCTGGTAAGACCGGAAGACATCATGGATGGGAATCCGAATCAACTGAATTCCTAAATTGTTAGCCAACTGAACGGCGTCTTCGCTGCTCTCGGGTCGTGTGAACTCAGAAGGCATCAACACGCCAACAACATGCTCCGACCCCAAAGCAAATGTTCCGATCGTTGCGACAAAAGCGGAATCCATGCCACCGCTTAATCCCAGGACAATCGTTTCAAACCCGTTTTTTCGCAGATAATCTCTCAGAGCCAACTGCAACCCTCGAAAGATCTCTTCTTCCAAATCGATTCCGTTCTTGCTTGGGATATTTGGTTCAGAAAGTGGCTTTTTGGATTCGAGGGTGGGTGAGATTACGCGAATCTCCTCTATTGGAAGCGGAGAAGAGGTTACATACCGTCTTCGGGGGTCTTGGATGTTAAGTCGGATGACCGATTGGATATCCACATCGCTGATCACAAAGTCTTCTTCAAACGAGCGCGCGTGACAGGCCAGGCGACCGTATCCGTCGATCATGAAACTGGAACCATCGAATAGGATCTCATCCTGACCACCTACGGCATTGGCATAGGCAATCGCGATCCGGTAGTCTGTAGCCCTTGTGCGAAGCATCTCTTCTCTCTTTTGGATCTTTCCGATCTCATATGGAGACGCAGAGAGGTTCAGGATCACATTGGCCCCACCGGCGACATATGTGGCTACCGGATCCCCCGGAGTCCAGATATCCTCGCATATCGTGATCCCAGCCTTGATCCCATTGATGTTCAGCATGAACAGTCGATCGCCACGGTTGAAATACCTGGCTTCATCAAAAACTCCGTAATTGGGAAGGCGCATTTTTCGGTACACCCCCAATAGGGTGCCATCCCGGACGATGAATGCGCTGTTATAAAGATCATTCGTGATATCGACCCCACCGAAAACCGCAACGCATTTTTTCCCTGCTGTCCCTTCCACAAACGTCTGAATGGCTCGTTTGTTTTCCTTCAAAAACGAAGGACGCATCAAGAGATCTTCAGGCGGGTACCCGCAGATGGTTAGCTCCGGAAAAAGCAGGACATCTGCATGGGCTTCTTCTGACCGGGCCAACCCTTCCTCCATGATGGTTCGATTGTTGTGAAAATCTCCCAAAACCATGTTCATTTGCTGAATCGCAATCCGTAATGTCGATAGCACAGGATCTCTCCCTTCCCAGTCGTTGGAAATGCTTAACCGATCAAACGAAAAAAGATACTCAGAATTTTGGAATCGAATTGCGCGTCCGAACCTCTGCTCATCTCCGCAAGAACTGTTTTCCGATCCATTCCGGTCCGGTAGGCCCGGTCGGAAGTCATTGCGTCATATGCATCAGCAACAGCGATAATTTTGGATGAGATCGGAATCTGATCGCCAGTAAGGCCCATCGGATACCCCTTGCCATCCACTCGTTCATGATGAAAGTGAACGATATGGGCGATCTCCTTCAAGCCTTCCGATTGGTTCAAGATTTCAAATCCATAGGTTGGATGAAGCTTGATCTTCTCATACTCTTCGGCGGAAAGGCAAGCGGGTTTGTTCAAAATCTCAGAGGCAATGAGGATCTTACCCACATCGTGGACCAACCCAGCCCAGTAGATCTGCGCCACTTGCTCCTGCGTAAACCCGATTTCGGTTGCAATCATCGCTGATAACGAAGCAACCTTTTCAGAATGCCCTTTTGTATAAGGGTCATGGGCCTCAAGAAAACGAATCCATGAGGTGATAATTTCCGTTTGGAACCGAGACTGCATCTTCAAATAGCGGCGGGAAGCGATAAAAGTCGCTGCTAAGTTGGAAAAAGCGCGCATTATCCGTATTGACTCTTCGGAAAAATGCAATCCCGAATCAGCGGGCGTATCGATGAAGATTACGCCAAACACGTCTTCTCGAAACTGCAAGGTAGCGCGGAGCGTTTCGCCCGCTGGCAAGGTGGCTTCGTTAAACTGGCGAAGAAGATCCTTCGATACCTGCCACCCCTGTTTGGCCTGTTTGGGAGTCACAATCACTTCCGTATCTTGGGGAAAGGTGTGCAGGGGCAATCGGATCTTTTTGAGTTTGCTGATGTCATGCCCTACGGCGGCTTCAAATAGCCAATTTTCGCCATCCATCAAGGCGATGGCGCCATACTTCCCTTGCGGGATGAGCCGAATTGCTGTTTGCAGCAAATCCAGAAAGAACTTGTTTTCCTCCACCTCCATCACCGTCAATCGAGAGGATATCTGGATCATATATTCCAGGGCTTCCGCCATTTCGTCCAATTGCCGGTAGGTTTCTTCGAGGGTTTCATTGGTGGCGGACAATTCCTCGTTGGAGGTGCTTAATGCATCATTGGCCTGCCTAAGCTGATCATTCAGCTCAGCTAGATGATTCTTCTGCGTTTCGATTCGGGAAAGGGCTCCGCGAAGGGCTCGGGTTTTCCGTTTTACTTGAATTCGCAGCAACCACAGACCAAAGAGAATCATGGCCATGACTATACCCGCAATTATAACCAATTGGATCAGCCATTGAGGGATCACTTCCCGATCTGCGGCAGGCGCCAGCAAATAATGGCTGATCACCCGATGATACTCGGAATCGCGATCGTGCTTAAACGCCCTGAGATGATCATCGACAGCCGAAATCAATTGCTCATTCATCAACCCGCTTTTCGGAAATGCGAACCGAAGCTCAACAGGTCGAAAGGCGAGAGTCGAAAGGCGAAGAGGAAAATCATACCGGTGTTTGGACGCAAAAATATGGCTGACCACGCCAACATCCGCCTGCCCTGCGGCAACAAATTCCATGACTTCTAGATAGTCGCCCCGAACTTCGGTAAAAGTGATCGAAATGCCGAATTGGTCTGCAAGGCTTCGAAGCTCTCGGGCATAGGTATCTCCGATCACGACTGCTACAACCCGATCTTCCAGATCAAAAAAAGACTGGACTTCTAGATCATTTCGAGAGAATACAACCCCCCAATTCGAGATCACTGTCTCATTGCTGAAATCCATGATTTCGGAACGTTCATAGGAGAAAGCAACCGCTCCCAGGATGTCCAACGATTGCCCTTGGAGAAAGACCAAACAATCCCCAAAAATACAAGGGTAGAAATCCAACACCCACCCTTCTTTCCGGGCGATCTCTCCCAATATTTCAGGAAAGATCCCTCGGGGCATTCCTTCTGAATCGATGAACGACAAAGGATCATTCTCGTATATCCCTACACGGAGACTCTGTGGAAAAAGAATGCTGCTGCATACGCAAAAAACGAAGATCCATAATCTGACTTTGCTCATTCCTCTCCCCTCCTTTTTCCTGGTAAGGAAATTCCTGTCGATCGTTTCGGAAGAGATTGCATGGATTCTTGGTTGCAGGGTTCTTTGAGCTCCGCACGATTCGGAAAATAAAAAGCGACACTTGAATCACGTCCCGTATGGAGATGGACGATCATCTATGAATATTGTACCATACAGAGGCTACAGAATGAATTGATCCGTTCCTCGAAGCGGGCCGTCAAATGATTGACGCCGAAGAGGATTCTCACCTGTTCGGCTTTTATGAGCCGATCATCCACGCGCTAATGTCGGCAAGGGGGGCATGGATCACCAGATCAGCAATCGAATCGAACGGAGTCTCCTCACGATTGATGATCACAAGCCTTGCCCCTCTTTCTTTCGCAACCAGAGGAATTTGTGCGGCTGGATATACTTGGAGCGAACTACCCATGACCAACATCAAATCACACTGACTCCCTAAATTCCATGAGGCTTCGAAGATTTTTTGCGGAAGCATCTCTCCAAAGAAGACAATGTTGGGTTTGATGAGCCCTTTGCATTGATCGCATCGGGCAATTGAATGATCTGCGAGAATCGCGCGCATCTGGTTCCACAGGTATTGCTTCCCGCATTCCATACAGAAGCTATACTCAACGCTTCCATGCAACGGGTACACTGTCTGGCTCCCCGCTCGTTGATGCAGCATGTCGATGTTTTGGGTAATCACTCCCATTACCCGGTTTTCGGATTCCAAAGAACCAATCCAATAATGGGTGATATTGGGCTTTTTGTCCATCAAAGCAAATAGCTCCTCCCGAGCGTACCGGTAAAAGAGTTCCGGATCTTTGCAGAAGTACCCCAGATCAAAGACCTTGGCCGGATCATACCGCTCGTACACGCCACCCTTCCCACGAAAATCAGGGATTCCGCTGTCCGTGCTCACTCCGGCTCCGGTAAAGGCCACTGCGCGATCCGACTGAACCATCCATTCCCATAACTCTTTCACCCTCATTCGGATCCCCCATTTCCTTGGTGCTTGGCTTCGCTTCGATTCGAACCATTAAATTATACCATAGCTCGGATGGTGACCCGGAATCGGGAGGAATATTCCGAAAATAGAAGATCCTTCGCGATAATGAATCCTTCTGCATAAGAACACCCCTTATAACCCGTCGGGGAACTACAACCCCTTTGTCTGTAGGTGGCGTTTTGCGAACTTGACAATCGAGAACAAGTATGCTATACTTTTTCCACAACTCAGAATATACGGGGGAAGAGATGAAGAGAACCCACAACTTTTGGGATTTTACCCAAAAACAGGTTGTGGTTTTTTTTTGTTTCCTTTTCATCCAATCTAGGAAGCACTACGAAAAAGGCACTCATAGGATCCAATGAAGCGGTATATTCCGAAATGGGGGTGGCAGGTTCGTGAAACGAAAGACCCTAGATAAACTCACGGGATGGATGGTGGTTCTTCCTTCCTTGACAACGCAATTCATCTTTATCTACCTTCCTTTGATCTGGGCTGTGTACATCAGTTTTTACAACTGGAACATGATCCGGCCTATGAGGTATATCGGCCTGGACAACTACACCCGAATGTTCTCCAATGAAAGCTTTTGGAATTCCATGTGGGTAACTTTCCTGTACATCATCGGAACCGTTCCCGCCTCCGTTCTTATCGGATTGGGTCTGGCTCTGCTTCTAAACATCAAATGGCTCAAAGGCCGTGGGATTTTCCGAACAGCCTTCTACATCCCCGTCATCACGTCTATGGCTGCCGCTGCGGTCATTTGGGCCTGGATCTTCGAGGGAAACTACGGTCTGATGAACCAGTTATTGAGCGCTTTTGGAATCGGACCCATCCGGTGGTTGGCTGATCCCAACTTTACCTTGATCGCATTGATGATCGTGGGGGTTTGGAAACGGATTGGCTATAACATGGTTCTCTTTCTTGCCGGACTCCAAAATATCCCCAGTACCTATTACGAAGCTGCGGAAATTGATGGGGCCAAAACATGGACCAAACTCATCCGGATTACCGTTCCTCTTTTGTCCCCAACCACCCTTTTCGTGGTCATTCTCCAGTTTATCGCTTCGTTCCGGGTTTTTGTCTCGGTTAGTGTTATGACGCAAGGGGGGCCAGCGCGTTCCACAGAAGTGATCACTTTCTATCTGTATGAAAACGCCTTCCGGTATCTGCGGTTTGGTTATGCATCCGCAATTGCCGTTGTGATGTTCATTTTGATGATGGTTTTTACCGTTTTGCAGTTTCGGATCAGCAAGAATCGGGTGCATTACGGATGAGAAAACCCCCACCCATACCCATTCGTTTGATCGTGATCGGGGCAATCGCGGTAGTCATGATCATTGTCAACCTCCCGTTCATTTGGATGCTTGTTACAACCTTCAAAACGGAAGCCGAGGTTTTCCGAATCCCACCCAGCTTTATACCGACCATCTTCGATCTCAGAAACTATGAACGAGCTTTCCAAATCGTCGCCCTCGATCGCTATCTGCTCAATACCCTGTTTGTTGCCCTTAGTGTCACGGCTCTTCAACTCGTTTTCAACAGCCTGGCTGCATATGGGTTGGCGCGAATCCCGTTCCGAGGGAGGAAAATTGTATTTGCCATGCTCATCGGCACGTTGCTCGTCCCTCCGGAAGTAACTATGGTTCCCTTGTATATTATTGTCCGGCAAATGGGGATGTTCAACACCTATCGAGCGCTTATCGTTCCCTTCATGAGCAGCGCTTTCGGGATTTTCCTTCTCAGGCAGTTTTTCATGACCATACCCAAAGACCTTGAAGAGGCCGCGATCATGGATGGAGCCGGTCGGATGCGGATTTTTTGGTCCATCATCCTACCTCTATCCAAACCAGCTCTTTGGACCATGTCCCTATATGTCTTTCTGGCCATGTGGAACGAATATATGTGGCCTTTGGTGATCATCAACGATCTGAACAAGCAGGTGATTCAAGTAGGAATCTCTCAATTCGTTAGCGGTTGGGAGGTTCAATGGACCCTTCGAATGGCTGCCTCGACGGTTGCTGTTATTCCGATCATCATCTTCTTTCTCTTCGTTCAGAAGCAGTTTGTCGAAGGAATCAGTATTTCGGGCATGAAAGGATGACCCCAACTTACCCTATGGAGGTGAATGGCATGAAGAAAGGTTTATGGTTCGCATTGATCGTGTTGCTGGCAGTGGCAGCCTTCGCGGCGCCGGTCAAGGTAACGATGTGGTATGCCCAAACAGGGATTTACTCCCAAGCGCTTTTGGATCTTGCCGAAGAGTTCAATCAATTGCACGAGGGCAAATACCATGTGGAAATGGTGTATACGGGAAATTATCAGGACACCATGCTTAAACTCCTGGCATCTATGCTAGCAGGAGACTTGCCTACACTGGCCCAGATCGAACAATCGAGAATCGGACAGTTTGTGGATGGAATGGCCTTTCAGGATCTTTACGACTTCATCCGAAAGGATCCGGACTTTCAAAGGGAATTCGACGATTACTGGCCCCGGTTCATGGCCGCCAATACATACGATGGAAAACTCTACGCTTTCCCTCTGAACAACAGTACCCCGCTGATGTACTACAACAAGGATCTTTTCTTGGAAGCCGGTTTGGATCCGGATCAACCTCCCGAAACATGGGACGAAGTGCTGGAAGTTTCACAAAAGATCAAAGCCGTGAACCCAGACTTTTTCGGCTATCGATTGGGGAATGACGACTGGTTGCTAGAGGCTTATCTGTGGCAGTTTGGCGCGGACATCATTTCGGATGATGGGGAAACCATGCTCATTTACTCTCCTGAAGCTGTCGAATGCTGGACTTTCTTCCATAAAGCCGCTCACGAAGGCTATTTTGCCTATGCCCCAACCGGACCCGAAGGCAATACGCTTGACCTATCGGGAAGGATTGGCATGGTCGGTCGATCCACAGGGAGTCTTGCTTATATGATTGAAAATACGCCTTATGAATTAGGCGCAGCCGTTATGCCCAGACAAGCCCGACAGATGGTTCCCATCGGAGGAGCCAACGTCTTCATGTTCGCTTCCCGCCCTCAGGCCGAAAAAGAGGCGGGTTGGGAATTTCTAAAATTCGCAACCAGCTACGAAGGAACCCTCAAGTACGCCATGTCCACCGGATACATGACCAGCCGGATCTCTGCCTTCGAGGCTCCCATTATCCAGGAGATCATGCGGGCAGACCCGAGATACGCATTGACCTATCAGCAACTTGCGGAAAGCGCGGTCCGACGGCCCTGGTTTGGTCCATACCCAGAAGTCCATGCCAGGATCACCTCTGCGTGGCAGACTCTTATGACCGATCCCAACGTCAATGTTGATGCCCTTCTTCAACGATTGCACAACGAATGCCAGCGCATACTGAACGATTACTTTTTCTAAGTTTCGATTCCACTCGAACCATGCTACGCTAGTTTACAAAGAGGCGCCCTTCGGGCGCCTCTTATGCTCTGTATCCAATGGAACAACCGAATGAATGGTTATAGAAGAGACCGAAGCTGTTCGATATACTCCATATCCGACTGGGCGGTTCGGTAATCCAACACTTCGCTGGCCCATTTCAACTTGCGTTCTTGAAGCTGCAAAACCTTCTCTTCAATCGTCCCCGTGGAAAAGAGGCGATAAACATTGACTGGCCTTGTTTGGCCAATCCGATGGGTCCGATCGATCGCTTGAATCTCAGTGGCCGGATTCCACCACGGATCAAAAAGGACAACATAGCTCGCGCACGTCAAATTGAGGCCCAACCCGCCAACTTTGAGCGTTAGAAGAAGGATCTGTTGATCCGCGGCTTCATTGAACTGCTGGATAATCTCCGAGCGATTTCGAACGCCTCCATGAATCATCAAATGGTTTTTTCTTTGCCCTTTTAAGTGCCGGGAGATCAAATCCACCATCTGCGCGAACTGGGAAAAAACCAAAACTTTGTGCCCTTCGCTGCAGATTCCTTCCAAAAGCTCGTCCAAAGCCTGAATTTTCCCTGAATACTCCGAGCCAGTCATCGATGGATTGAGAATGCCGCAATGGCAAGCCAATTGCCGAAGACGGATCAGATGGGTAAGGATCTTCCAATGATGCTTATGCAAGGCGCTTGGATCGGCCAGCATCGATTCGATCTCCCGCTTTGCCTCTGAATAGCGTTCTTTGTACATCGTCTCCTGGGGAAGGGGCATATCGATGAACAAATTTTCAATAGTTTTGGGTGGAAGCTCTCTCAAGACCGCATCCTTTTTGCGTCGAAGGATGAATGGCCGAATCTTTTCCTGCATCCGAGGCAAATCCCGAAGATAGTCCTGCTCGAAATTCCGATCCGTGCCCAAAAAACCCGGCATGAGAAAGTCAAAGATCCCTTTGATGTCCCGGGGCGTATTTTCAATAGGGGTTCCGCTCAAAGCAATCCGATTGCGGGCGGGCACCTTTCGGATCTGACGAAAGGTAGCGGTGGCTTTGTTTTTGATAAATTGGGCTTCATCCAAGATCAGATAGTCCCATTCCCGCTCCAAAAACACATCGATATCTTGACGAAGCAAAGCGTACGAAGTCACAACGACATGCACAGAAGAATCGTCGATCTTTTTGGCGCTCCGTTGGGCGCCGTGATATTTTTCCACACGAATCGAGGGTGTGAATCGACTCAACTCACGGGCCCAATTGTCCAATACAGATAGGGGCGCGACAACGAGGCCTTTGAAGAACTTGGTCGATTCTTTTCGAGCCGCCATCAGACAAATCGCTTGAATGGTCTTTCCCAAACCCATGTCATCAGCCAACACTCCATGCAATCCATATTCCTCCAAGAACCGAAGCCATCTGTACCCTTGAATCTGATAGGATCGAAGGGATCCTTTAAACGAAGCGGGAATTGGATATGCGGGCACGTGATCAAGGTTCCAAAACGCCTTTTGGAAGGAAAGATACCGGTCATCCGATTGGAACAGTTCTGATGGAAGACGTTCGAGGATTTGTTGTTCGTACCAAGGAATCTGAAAACGAAGCGATGCGTCTTCCGGTTCTTCTCTCGCCTCCTTGCGGTATCGGTCCAGATACCGGTTGATTTGCTGGAGCAGACGGGAATCAACCTTGAATGCAGCTCCGTCCACTTCTACGTATTTCTTCTTCTCTTCCAAGATCCGTTTCAGCACAACCGGTGACATTTCCTCTCCTGCGCATTCTCCACGGATCTGAATCTCAAACCAATCTACCCCGGATTTCGCATCAACACGGATGCGCGCCTTTTTGGGAATGGAAGCGCTCAACCGTTCATCCAATCGGATCACCACTCGTTCTCCGGTCATTATGGGGTTTTCGGAATTGTATAGAAAATCCAAGATCTCCATAATCATCGGGTGATCCAGATAGACCGGATTCATCCCTTCGATCATCTGCATGTGGCAACCAGACTCAAAGGCTTCAATCACCTTTTTCTCATATTCCCAGTTTCTCGCGTATATGGTGGATTGATCGTGATCGATGATCTGCTCCCGAAGGTCCACTCGAGAGATTTCTTTGTTCCCGTATCGGAACAAGACCCGCAGTTCGTTCATACCCTCCGCGGCATCCAATTGGAAAACCCCTATCGGCTCGACAAGGGTCGGATGATCGAAAAGCGAAAAAGCGGGACCGTTCAAGTGAAGGTGTCCTCCAACGAGCGGGCTAAGGATCTCTTCGAACAGATGAGCTTTCATGCTTTCGGTAAGCTGATTGAGCGGTATTTGGCCCAAATAATGGACCAATGATAGGATCCTCTCTTTGGACAAAGGCGTTTTCAACGGATAAATAACGCCGTCGCAACAGATTCCCAAGTCAGGGGCGCGCCCATATAAAGCGGGATAGGGATAGGAAGCCGAAGGACCCCGAAGCAGAATCTGCTCGTATGGGATCGATATCCCTTCAGAGGGGTTGATAAAATGAATCTTCAACAGGTCTTGGTTTTGGATGCGGGCAGGACGAATTTCCAATTCCAACGAAGGACCAAACCGAACCGATTCCCGTTCCTTGTCCCAATACAGCCGGGGGAAGTCGCTGAAAACCTTCATCATCTGGAAAATCCTCGTAACCACCAGTTTTCCCTCAGCAGAATCGGGGTTTTCGGGGTATCCCACGGTCTGGGCCTGCGAAAAAACCGGATCGTGGTATTTGACGATCTCAGAAAACCGAACCCGCCGCGGACTTGTCTTCAGTGTATTCCCCCTCTTTCCGACCCTTTCCGCAAAAAAAACCAACTTCATATCAAAACGATCCCGAATCACTTCCACACTCATCCGTCTGGGATCCACCAAACTGATATAATCCTGTAAGAAATGAACCGGCCGGGTATACAGCGCCTGATGAAAATCCGATAGCAAATCACGATAGTACTGGATCCGTTTGAGTCCCTGAGACAGAGAAGAACGAGGAACAGCTTGGGGGACCGACGCAAAATCGCCCTCCGGTTCAGCATCGATATCCAACCCGCCCTCATCCAAGGATGTTTTTAATTCGGCGCCCAAAGCAACCACATGTTCGCACAAAACCCCGTTTTGCCCCTGGGGACAATTGCAGTAGTGATGGAGGCGAAAGGAAGTCCCTTGATCGGAGGAAACCAGCGTGAAGGAAGCCGAATAAACCATGGATCCGATCACCGAACCATGCAGATGCACCCCCTGAGCGTCTTGCGTTCCTTTGACAAAATACACCCATTTGTTCAAGAGGTACTTCCTGGCGCGCTGCGTCAGATCGTATGGCACCCCCGCCATAAACTGTTGCAAAGCCTTTTCCAGTTCCTCTACTTGATATCCCAGTGCGCGATGCATTCGATCCAAGATCCCCTCCCATAAACGATTGGTTTGAACATTCAACCACCAATGATTAGACCATTATACCATATAATGCAACGGATTCTCAATCTTTGTTTTTTTACCCCTTTCAGACCATCACAATTCAACCGGTTGCGCTCCTGAAAAAATGTGCTATAATAAACCACCATGATCACCCCCATTCGTTGGGTAATTTGAAAGGAGGATTACTATGTGGCGTAAGGTACTTGTTTTAACGCTTGCAGTAGTTTTAGTGGGAGTAGCGGGGTTTGGGCAGGTCAAGAATCCGGACACAATGATTTACCTTCCCTTCGGCTCACCAGAATCGCTCGATCCTCACTATGCGTATGACACATCCAGCAGTCAAGTGATATTCAACACGTACGACTCACTGATTCGTTATGATCACTCTCGCATTGACGCGTTCCTTCCCATGATTTCTCTTGAAGTTCCTACAGTGGAAAACGGTTTGATTCGTGATGGCGGAAAAACCATTGAGTTTCCTCTACGAGAAGGGGTGAAATTCCATTCTGGAAACACCTTAACTCCAGAAGATGTTGCGTGGTCTATCAAAAGAGGAATTTTGTTCGATCGTTCGGCTGGACCTATGAAACTCCTTATTGAAGCCCTTTCAGGCGCAGAATACTATGGGATCCGAGATTGGTTCGAAGGGTTTTCTGGTATGGCTTGGTCTGACGCCGTAACACAAGACCGTATGGTCAAATCCGCTGAAGCCCGAGAAAAACTCATTGCGTTTTACAACGAAGTTGTTGACCCGATTGTTACCGTTGAAGGAAATAGTGTTGTTTTTCACCTGAACCGTTCTTATGGGCCATTCCTCTTCCAAATAACCCATTACAGCAGTTGGGCATCCATAATTGACAGCCAATGGGCGATCGCAAATGGGGCATGGGATGGCAAGGCTGATGGTTGGTGGAGATGGAACGACCTACATCCAACCGAAACACCTCTGCACACAAAGGTTGCCGGAAGCGGTCCTTACAAGCTGGTCGAATGGGATCAGGGAAACCAAAGGATTGTCCTCGAGCGATTTGAAGATTATTGGCAAGGTCCTGCTCCGATGAAAAATGTCATTATTTGGGGTGTCGATGAGTTCTCGACGCGAAAAGCTATGCTTCTCGCTGGAGATGCCGACCTAATCAATGTTCCCAACCAATTCATCGACCAATTCAAAAACATCCCGGGAATACGCGCAGTAACAGGATTCCCCTTGGCTTCCGTGACAAACATCCACATGAACTGGGGCGTTGATCCCGTCAGTGAATACTTAGGCAGCGGAAAGCTTGACGGTCGTGGGATTCCACCCGATTTCTTTACTGACATCCATGTCCGCCGCGCCATTATCCATCTGATTAATTACGACGCATATATGGAAGATGTGCTTAGCGGTTTGGGGAAAATGGTTCCCACTGATATGCCCGAGGGATACCTTGGTTATGACGATACCCTGCCCAAAGCCTCCTTTAACCTAGCTCTCGCAGAAAGAGAACTCAAACAGGCGTGGGACGGAAAACTTTGGGAAGTGGGATTTGTCATGCCCGCATTGTATAATACGGGAAACATGATGCGGCAGACAGGCGCCGAAATGCTCAAAGTGTACATGGAAAGTCTGAACCCGAAATTTAAGGTCAATGTCATTGGTCTTCAATGGGCAACCTATCTGGCCGCAGGAAACAACAACCTGCTTCCTTTGTTCTTTATCGGCTGGTCTTCAGACTATCCGGATCCACATGACTTCATCTTCACCTACTACCACAGTCAGGGCACATACTCCGAATGGAGAGGGGAGCCTTATCGCCAATTCCTGAGAGAAAACACAGACGCGCTCATCGAAGAAGCACTGTTTGAACCGGACTTCGATCGACGGGCAGAGCTATATCGCACAGTCCAAGAGATCGTGATCGAAAACGTTGTAGCATCTCCGCTTTATATGCCAACGGGTATCCAAGTTATGAGAGATTGGGTTGATGGATGGTGGTATCATCCCATGCGCTCCCCAGAACTCGAATTCTTCTTCCTGTCCAAATAACGAGCGCCACCTTGAAGTAACCAAGGCGGGGGGTCCCCCCGCCTTATCCTTTACCACTCTAAGCCAGTGAGGTGAATCAGTTCATGACGGCCTTCATCATTCGTCGGTTGTTCTTATTGCCTGTGGTCCTTTTCGGGGTAACCCTTCTCCTTTTTACCATGGTTTGGTCTCTGGGATCGGACCGGTTGATCTCTTTGTACATCTCGACTCCAGAAGCTATGAAAAGCGCTGATGCAAAGCAACGGTTGATCGAAAAATATGGCCTTGATCAACCCGCCATCATTCAATATGGTAAGTGGGTTGGCAATGTTCTTCGGGGTGATCTTGGCTATTCAATGTCTTCTCACCAACCTGTTTTGGAGGGTTTACTTGCCCGACTCCCTTATACGCTTGAGTTAACGATCTTTTCACTTATTCCCGTCATTTTTGTTGGGATCTGGTTAGGTGTTAAATCGGGTGTTCATCACAACCGCCCCCTCGATCAAGGGATCCGAATCTTTGCGATTGTTGGGTGGTCTTTGCCTGATTTTGTCTTTGGTTTGCTTATCCTCATGCTTTTCTATTCGCAGTTGGGCTGGTTTCCCCCCGGACTCTATTCTCTTGCCACAGAACAGGCAATGCGCATGGATAATTGGACCCATTACACCCGGATGGTTACCTTTGATGCAATCCTCAATTGGCGCTGGGATATCTTCCTCGATGGGATCCGCCATCTCGTTGCGCCTGTCTTGACACTTGCTTACCTATGGTGGGCTTTCCTGCTCCGCGTAACCCGTTCCAGCATGTTGGATGTCCTGAGTAAAGATTACATTCGAACAGCGCGAGCCAAAGGTTTGAGTGAAAAGGTGGTCATCAACAAGCATGCTCGGCGAAATGCCTTAATCCCTGTGATTACGGTTGCCGGTCATATGGTGGTTCAGCTAATGGCCGGGGTTGTCATTGTGGAAACAATCTTTACAAGACCCGGTATCGGAACTTTTAGCGCAAGAGCGGCTCAACAGCTCGATTATTTTGCCATTATCGGATTTGCCTTCTTTTTCTCTCTCATTTTGGTGATCGGCAACCTGATCGTGGATATCTCGTATGCCTTGATTGATCCACGAATCCGGTTAAGTTGAGGTTGGTTCTCATGAAAAAACAGAATGAATTTCGCCGAACCCTTAGAAAGTTTTACCGAAATCCCACAGCCCTCATGGGTATAATGCTTCTCTTATTCTTTGTGGTGATTGCAATCTTTACGCCTTTCATTGCACCCCCTCAAGACACCTCCAATCCATACAACATGCCTCGCGTTTCATGGAGGCCTGTTCCGATCCAACCTACTGCTGACCACCCTTTTGGTCTTATAGATGGCAAAGATATCTTTTATGGGGTTGTCTGGGGAACCCGAACGGCTTTTCGTATTGGATTGATCGTATCCCTTGTATCCACCTTAATCGGTTTGATCGTTGGATCTGTTGCTGCTTATTTTGGTGGATGGTTGGATGAGGTGTTGATGCGGATTACCGATATTTTTATGTCCATGCCCTTTCTGGTAGGTGCGATGGTCATGACCGTTATTTTGGGGAAGGGATTGGACAATGTTATGTTGGCTTTGATAATCTTTGGCTGGATGCAGACCGCTCGTCTGATTCGGGGTAATATCCTTCAAGCCAAAGAAGAACAATATGTCATGGCCGCAAAAGCGCTGGGTATCAATCATGGCTACATCATCTTGAAACACCTATTGCCGAATACCATTTTCCCAGTCATTGTCCAAGTCTCGATGAGAATGGGTTCTTTGGTTATCACCGCTGCAGCCCTCAGCTTTTTGGGTCTTGGCGCTGAACCGGGTTATGCTGATTGGGGAACAATCCTCAGCTATTCTCGCGATTACATTACCAATATCACCGATACTTGGTTCACAATTGTCTTTCCTGGAGTGGCGATGATTCTCTTCGTCCTTGCCTGGAACCTGGTGGGGGATGCGCTAAGAGACATCTTCGATCCAAAAATGCGATCGAAATGAGAGGTGATGAAGATATGGAAAACCCCTTACTGCAAGTCAAGGACCTGAAGACCTATTTCCGCACCGAAGACGGTCTGGTCAAAGCGGTCGATGGTGTGGATTTTGAGGTCTTTCCCGGAAAGACCTTGGGGATTGTCGGAGAAAGCGGATGCGGGAAAAGCGTCACTTCTCTATCCATCATGCGTCTTCTGGATGAAAAGGGATATGTGGCCGGTGGTGAGGTTCTCTTCTCCGGGCAGGATCTGCTCAAGCTCTCGGAACCAAAGATGCGAAAAATCCGGGGGAATGACATCGCCATGATCTTCCAAGAACCGATGACAGCCCTCAACCCGGTTTATACAGTTGGAGACCAGATCATGGAAGCGGTAGCGCTTCACCAGAAAAAGAGCCAAAGCCAGTCCCGGAAGGTCGCAATCGACATGCTCCAAAAGGTGGGGATTCCCAATCCCGAAAAGCGAGTGGACGAATACCCCCACGAACTATCGGGTGGAATGCGTCAACGGGCGATGATCGCAATGTCGCTGTCCTGCAACCCCAAAGTTCTGATCGCAGACGAACCGACAACCGCCCTAGATGTAACGATCCAAGCTCAGATCCTTGATCTGATGCGGGGGCTTCAGAAAGAATTCGGGATGGCCATCATCATGATCACCCATGATCTGGGGGTCATCGCGGAGACAGCCGACCATGTCGTGGTTATGTACGCAGGGAAAGCTGTCGAATACACCGACACGCGCACCCTCTTCAAAGATCCGAGACACCCATATTCCTGGGGACTGATGAATGCGCTTCCTCGCTTGGATCTTGACCAGGAGAGCTTGTACAACATTCCGGGAATCGTTCCCGACCCCTTAAGCTTTCCCACAGGATGCAAGTTTCATACGCGGTGCCCGTTTTTGGAGCCGATATGCAAAGAAGAGGAACCCCCGTTGAAGGATGTCGGTAATGGTCATTTGGCCCGATGCTTCTTCATCGAAAAGGTGATGGAAGCGCGGCGGAAAAGCAAGGCGGGTGAGAGGGTATGAGAGAACGACAGACCGATGCCATGCTCCAAGTGCGCAATATGGTCAAGTACTTTCCCATCCGTGGGGGGGTTTTCCGTCGTACTGTTGGTTGGGTTCAAGCGGTGGACAAGGTTGATTTCGACGTATACGAAGGAGAGACCTTTGGATTGGTCGGAGAATCGGGATGCGGCAAGACAACGGCAGGGATGACGTTGATGCGGTTGTACAACGCCTCCTCCGGACAAGCGTGGTTCAAAGACCGAGATCTGCTCAGTCTGAAAGGAAACGCGCTCCGAAATCTGCGCAAAGAAATTCAGATGATCTTCCAGGATCCCTACAGCTCTTTGAATCCACGAATGCGCGTGAAAAACATCATCGCTGAAGGGGCGCGCACCCATCACATCATTCCTCAAGGATCGAGCGCCAACGAATATGTCGCCGATCTGATGAAAAAAGTAGGTCTATCCGCGGATCATATGTACCGATTCCCGCATGAGTTCTCGGGCGGACAGCGGCAACGCATCGGGATCGCGCGCGCGTTAGCGGTTCAACCGAAGATGATCGTTTGCGACGAGGCGGTGTCAGCCCTTGACGTATCCATCCAAGCCCAGGTGATCAATCTTTTGAAAAAGCTCCAAACAGAGTTCCACCTGACCTATATCTTTATCGCCCACGACTTGGCAGTGGTCAAACACATCAGCGACCGGATCGCCGTGATGTACTTGGGCAAGATCGTGGAAACATCAGCCAAAAAAGAGCTCTTTGACAGGCCTATGCATCCTTATACAAAAGCACTGATCTCGGCCATTCCTGTTCCCAACCCCGAGGCCAAACGCCAGAGAATCATCCTGACCGGGGATGTTCCCAGCCCGATCAATCCGCCCAGCGGTTGCCGATTCCATACGCGATGCCCCATTGCCAAGGAGATCTGTTCGCGCGAAGAACCAACCTTTGAGGAGAAGCGGCCAGCTCACTTTGTTGCCTGTCACTTTTCCGAATAGGCTCCATTTCCGATACCCAAAGGAGGATTTATGATGCGTGCTGAAGAAAATGAACCCATCCTTCCCGAAGACGAAACGATCGACGATCAGCCTCATGTATTCAGCGTTACGGATGAGGAAGGCAATGAAAGTCACTTTGCTTTTTATGATGAAGTGAAATGGGAAGGCAATACCTACTGGATCTGCTTACACATTCCCGAAGGCGAAGATCCCGAACCAAGTTCCTCATCCCAAAGCGGTCCTGAGGAAGAGATGGATCTATATATCTTCCAGGCCGAAGAAGAGGAAGAGGGATATGTCACCCTTTATGATGTGGAAGACCAGGAAGAACTCCGCCAGGTTGCCGATCACTGGGAGTCTTTGGTGCAACAAGAAGAAACCGGAGAGTGAATGAAAAAAGATTGGATTGACAAATTAGGAAAAGGATTGCAATTCAACCCTTATTTGGTGTATAATAAACGCGAAACAACTATTTTTTTGAAATGGGGGGATACAAAATGAGGAGGGCATTCTTTCTACTTGTTATCTTATCTGTAGTCAGCATTTCGGGGTTTTCTCAGTTTGGAACGGATATCTTTGTGGGATATCTATGGGGTCTCAACCCAATCACAACCGCAGGATCGATCACATCGGTCGGCGGCGAGGATATCATGCCTCAGATGGTCAATGCTGGTTTTTTGATTGATTATGAAATTGCGGATGGGTTTTCCATCGGCGGAGGGGTTGGGGGTGCCTTTCAACTCGCAAAACCGTTGGCTTTCGAATCAACCATCACACCCGACGCAACTGTTCATTCTCCGTTTCTTGTGGATGGACTGATCGGAATTAGTTATTTCTATCCACTTCAACCCGTTTTGCTCAAGGTCAATGTCCTTGGGGGGGTATCGTTCTTCAACTTCGAAGGATTCGACAATTTGGGGTATTTGATTAAAGCCAAGTTCGGTGTCGGTTTTGATTTGGGAGGAATGGTGCTTTCTATTGGCGCAGGGTATGAACTGCGCACATACAATCTCGTCACGCGGGAAGAAGGCAATCCAGATGCCAAAGAAAGAGGTTCGATCACCATGCATTCCATCCCCATCGAGTTGGGAATCACCGTTCGATTCTAAAAGGAACCTGTGGCTCGCCCTGCAGCCACCTATTGTCTTTCCAAAAAACCAAAGGCATGCTGAGCTTGTGCATGCCTTTTTTAGGAGGCATGATGATTTCAACCAATCGCCCCCTTCAGGTCCTTGTGGCATCCGATGATCCCGAGGCGCTGAAGGGGCTTTTCACCAGTGAGGATTCCATCCAATATCACATCGTTCTCAGACAACAAGGATTGCGCGAGTTGGCGCACCAAAGATTTGATCTTGCATTGATCGATCAAGACTTCCTCCTCCTCGAAGAAATGGCCAAGGCCCGGAAGGAGTGTTTCTCTGAAGGCATGCCTTTGCTTTTGCTTCATAACCCCCTCGAAGGACCCGACCGAATCCGCGCGTTCAACCTGGGGGCCGTGGATTGCATCTTCAAACCCTTCGAAGTTCAGGAACTGGCATCCAAGATCCACAACTACGGCAAATCCTATCGGAACCAGATCGACCTGGAAAAAGCGATGATCCTGATCGAAAACGACCTTCGCGCTGCTTCGGTCATCCAAGAACGACTTCTTCCGCCTGACCTGTACCAGACCTACTCCTTTTTACTGAAGTACCGTTATATTCCTTCCTCTTCGTTAGCAGGGGATCTTGTGGGATACAAACTTGTCCAAGATGCCCTGGCCTTTTATGTCTTCGATGTCATGGGCCATGGGGTCGCAGCAGCGATGATCAGCACCTTGATCTCCATACAGATGAATGAAATCTATTTCATGCTGCCCCAAAAGATGCTCGATATTCCCTTTGTGCTTAAAATTTTGGACGCCGACCTTCAAAGCCATATCTCGGGCGATGATTGTTTCTATGCAACGGGCGTGTATGGAGTCTTGCACAAGAATGGATTGCTTGAATACGCATTAGCCGGTCATCCAGAACCCATTTTGGTCCACCGGGCAAAAAAAAAGGCGCAGATTTTGCCCAATCTAGAACCCCTCTGCCCTGTTGTGGGATTGGGTATGATTCCAAAAAAGGTTGAACCGCAACGGATTCAAATCCAACCCGACGAACATGTCTTTCTTTACACCGATGGGATTTTGGAACAGACCAACTCCGTTCAAGAAGAGTTCGGGATTGAGCGGGTCATTGAAACTTTGGGAGAAAGCACTTTGGACAACCCCTTCGATCATCTTTTGCATACGCTCAAGCGCTACTCTGGTGCAAAGAACTTCAACGACGATATTACCTTACTTTCTGTCGGGTTTACACCAAAACAAAATCCGAGATAAATCGAACGCATCCATTCAAATTGTGCTATAATATCTGTAAGGAATCACCCTGGTTTCTTCTTCCTTTCGATCTTTGGTTCTGTGACGAAACCCAGGATTCTTTGACAGTCATATGGGCCGAAATGGTATAATATCGCGGAATTATTGGATACAGAAGGGAGAATTAGGGGTAAAAATGACAAACAATCAGAAAGGGGGTGACCTGGCTCTGAATTCAGAGTCAGGAAAAGTATGCGATTGAACACGCGCACTGTTGTTCTATTCAGCACTCTTATCGTTTTATTAATCGGCTTGTTGGGATGTTTTCCCCAACAGCAGCCAGACACCACACCACCGGAAATCCATTCCGTGGTCGTTTCCAACATCACACCAACCCCGGTGGTTAAGGGTCAACCGGTGAGCGCAACGGTCACCGTCTCCGCTACCGATCGGAGGAGCAACCTCAAACATGCGGAAATCGTCCTCTATGTTAAGTTGGACGCTGTCGGAGCTGTTTTTACCGAGGTTGCCCGAGAAATCGTTGCCTTCCCAGCCCAACGGTCCGCAACAACCCAACACACATTCGCCATCCCCACAACGGGAACAGCGTTCCCCGCGGCTGGAAACTACGAATTCCGCGCGAAAGCCTACGCGGAGGACACCAAAGGCAACAAAACCTCAGAAGCGCAATCGATGACATCCTCATCGGTCGGCTTTGTGGTTAGTCCCTCGCTGGACCCGAATCCTCCCGTAATCGAGCAATTGCAAGCGGATATCGGAAATTGGGTTGGCGGTTTGCTCCGCGTTCCCGACGATAGGCCCATTCAATTCTCGGTTCGAGCAACGGATGCGGATGGAGATCTCCGTTCTCTCAAATTGGAGATTCAAACCTCAGCCACAGAAAAGCAAGAAACAACCGTTACGCACGGAGGTGCTTCCCAGCTCACCGCTGTGATCCCGAACCTCACCTACCAAATAGATGGGGCATTTGCCACCTTCTTTGCAACCGCAACCGCGATCGATGATGTCTATGAACCCCAGATCGAAGTGTTCCTGATCCGGGTGGTCAAACAAGCGGTGGAGATTGTTCAAGAAAACCATCTAGGCGAACTCGCACCACCTCCGCCCAATGGCTTGCCTCAAGTTCATTGGGGCCGGTATCAAGGAACCGTCGCGGATCGGGAAGAAGTAATCGCAGACCCCGAAGGGTTATACGAACAAGATCCAACCTACACCCTTCCCTTTGCAATCACCGAGCTGCTCTTCGACTTCGGATCCCTTCCCGAGATCGTCACCGGGCGCCAAGCCACGCTCTTCATCTATTCTGACCCTACCGAGTTGTTTAGCGAAGCGCTTCAATATCAACGAGGTTCGGGTGTCATTGGCCAGGACGATACCACGTGGATCCGATTCGCCAACCTCTCCGCCGACGATGCCAAATGGCTGGCCATCAAAATCGAAGGGACCCCTTTGATCACAAAGCCGTGGTTCGTTTGGAAGATTGCTGCTGCCGATCATGCGACAGAACCCCAAATTGACCTCGAGTATCGAGGAACGTTGGCCGAGTTCATCGAAGGAAAACCCATCAAAGTAACCGTCAAGATGAAAGACGAGATCCTGCGATCCTTGGATGACCTTCGGATTCGGTTCCAAAACGAAGTCGGTCAGTTCTTGACCCTCGAGCAGTTGATTGCGCAAACCAATGCATCGTTGCCGGCAGGGACCG
This sequence comes from uncultured Thermotogaceae bacterium, assembly GCA_964462525.1. Classification (GTDB taxonomy): domain Bacteria; phylum Thermotogota; class Thermotogae; order MWEM01; family MWEM01; genus CAYWWY01. The sequence continues at coordinate 123,560 of CAYWWY010000003.1, read as the reverse complement.
CTGAGACAACACTATCCCCCGACTGGCAATCCGATTGGCGGTTTGCTGTGCGGTATCATGTTCGCGTTTCCTTTGACGAATTCTTGGAAGGAGACCTGGATAACTTCCGAAGGCTGAACATGGATGTGGACCCCGACCCGAAGATCGTGTATGCCATCAGTCAGCCCCATATGGGACAGGATCCGGATCCTACAGACTTTGACAACCGCGCAATTCACCGCTGGTATCGCTACGACGGGACCCTTGCTGACCGGGTAACTCCAGCGACAGGCATCATGCCCAGGCTTTGGGATACTCTAGACCCGGTCGATTTCATCTATTATTTCGGGATTCCCGATCGACATATCGAACAGTTGAACCAGCACCTGCTCATCAC
>CAYWWY010000003.1:121527-123084 GCA_964462525.1 uncultured Thermotogaceae bacterium | reverse complement strand
GATATCCCCATGGGGTTTGATTTCATTTATCGGAGAATCTGCCCAAGCAACTTAGTAGCGCAAAAGTTCTATCAAGGCGTGGCGCCCAACGGTGATCCGCACGCGGAGACCCTTCCCGCCAAAACTTTGAACGAGATCTTTGCGGATGAACCGGCTAACATCATTGCCAAAGCCTTGTTTACCAATGTGTATAACAACACTTTCTCTATCGATAACCGGTACGAGTTCTACGATAACTACACCTGGTCGAATGTGCGAAATGCCGCTACCGATCCCGTGAACGCTACTCTTCAAAACCGATACTTCGGGATGGAAATTACCCAACAGGCCCACAGCGTCGTCATGCCAAGCATTCCCGGAACCTACTGGGTTTGGGTCGTCGCCCGTGATCGGGGCGCGCAGGACACATTCCTGTTCGATTATGAGGACAGCCGTGTGAATGTGGATCCTAAGGAAGTGCCGACCACGCGTGTCTATCCTCAGGATGTCCAGCATCACCAGAGTCTCATCTTTGCGAATGCCAACAATCTGGAGAACCCAAACAACTTCTATGAAAACTCTGAAAGCGAAGCCGACGCGCCAATGGTTGTTTTGCTTCGGGTCATTGTAGAGACACATTCCATGGACATTCAACGGCTGGATATTCATGAACCCGACCTGGTCAGCTACCCCGCCACATGGACCTACAACGACAATGTGCGGCGGGTATGGTTTGCCCATTCCTACAACGTGCTTCAATTGGACAAACAGACCAAGGTTGCCGAGTTCGATCCCAACGAACCCAAGGATCTTCTGCCTGTGGATATGTATCCGGTATTCAAACGAACAAGCGACAAAGACGCAGGAAACCGGTTTGGTGTCCAAGCGGGAACCCTTGACACGCCGCAGGTATACAATCTCTGGCGCGCCATGGAAACGGTTGATTACAGCAGCAATCCGTTGCAACAAGATACCGAGATCACCATGGAGGCCGTTCCTGTCGTTGGTGGCCCTAATCCCACCACATTCCGTGTCAAGACGCACGAAGACATCGAGCAGGTCATTCTAGAATTTGTCCAAGGAGAGGTTTGGACCGTCGAGGAGTACGCATTCAACAAACCCTTGATCTACAAGACCATCACCATCGACAAAGACTTTGGCTCATCCAAACACGATGGCCGGGGCATGGGTGGATACTGGGAATGGACGCTCGACTGGCATAACGATCCGCAATTAGCATCCTTGGTCGGCATCGAAGCCACGCAGACCTTGGTTGTCAAAGCCCGCCACGTCAAAGAAGGCACCTTCTGGGAACAGTGGCAGTGGCCCGTCTTTGTGGACACCCTCGGTCCTCGGATCGAGCTGTACAGCATCGACGACGAAAACTCAAGCCGCACCTACTCCCACTTGAATATCCTGGAACGCGTTCCTCGAAGCCTCAGCGATCTGGAACCGTCTGTGGCGCGACGGTGGGGAGCTTTCCACGTATATGACCGCGGCGGGTTGATGTTCGAGTACGCCAAAGGGATTTCCGCTTTTGTTCGCGATCATGTTCCCCCTGTATACGCGGACTACCCC
>CAYWWY010000003.1:0-121427 GCA_964462525.1 uncultured Thermotogaceae bacterium | reverse complement strand
GACTACCCCTTTGATGTCGCTCCAAGGTTGCGTATGGACCGCGCGCGCGATCTTGTGAAACATCAGGTCCGGCTCTGGTGGCCCAGCGCAACGTACGTCAACTTTAACCATACACCCGATCCCATGCACATTACCAATGTCCTGAATTCCTATCTCCTCGGGTTCCCTTCGGATTCCATCGCGGTAGCTTCGTTGCGCTACTTAACCCGCGCTCCGATTCCACCCGAAGATCTGGCAATCACGACTCCTTGGCATCAGTATTTTATCGATGGAACTGGTTGGGGCGCTTACGGAACCCTGACTCGTGACCCACGGAGCATTCCGGAGCATGTGCTCTTCAACAACATCGACTTCTATACCGTCATATGGGAGACCACAAGCCCCAACAGCGCCAAGTATATCCAGTTTTCCTTGGTGGATGAGTTAAACAATCCCGGACATTGGGATAGTTGGTTGAAGCTGAAGATCTTTGGTGATTTTGAAGTACTAATCGATGTGATATGGAACGATATTCCTGACACGGAACCGCCAGAGGGTCCTGAAGAAGGAACATTGCCCGACCAGCCTGAAGAACCAACTGCTCCCCTCAAAGAAGCTACCATGACGGTTCATGCAACAGCCACAAATGGCCGGATCAGCAAGATCGAAGTCTCTATTTGCCCTTGTGGAGACGCCACAGAGACCTTCGAATTCGATCCTAGCTTGGAAGTCGTATCGGTGGTTGTGCCGGTACCTCCTTCCTATGAACCAACGCGAACTGTCCACGTGAAGGCCTATCCCGACCTTGACTGGCTCATGTCCATGGCGCGAGACCAGGAACCCGCTGGGCAACCGGTTGAAGAAACCTTTGAAATTGGTGGGATATACAGCGGAAACGCGCCGGTCATCGATATCGACTTCTTTGGGATGAATATGAAACGGATTCCAGAAGACATTCCAACTCTCTTCCTTCCATCTATGGCATTGAATCCTCTCGCTCAATACACAACCACCGCGTCGCCTGTCTATATCCGCGGATACGCAACTGCAGAAGACGACAACTGTGACCGATTCGATCTCTGGTTCGAATTTGGGGGTAAAGACGAATGGCAATCTGACTTTACGGGAAATGCCCTTCATCCTACCCGATTGGCCACAACCGTCTCGGTAACAGCCCCTGCTACTGACACAGAATATACCTTTAATGCAAATGCCTGGGCGTTTGACGGATGGCACTGGACGGAAGAAACGAAATCTGCCACTGTGGTTTACATCCATCCCAAAATCATTTCTGCTATTTCTACCGATACCTCAATAATGCCTCAATGGACTGTGGTGGTGGTTGACTTAAGTGAAACAATCGTGGCTCAAACCTTGGACTATGAGGTCTGGATGTTGGGTCAACCCTTCCAAGCCAATACCGTCAGAGTCAGTGACAATGGAAGTGATTGGGTGCAATTAAATGGCAGCGATGTACGAACAATCAACTACATTCGATTTGGATTCAACCAGATCCTTGCAAATCCGATTGAAAATGTGGTCTTGTTCGACGTCTGGACAAAATCGGGAGGATTCATCCCAACAACCAACCCAACGGATGAAGACGATCTTCTCGGATCCCTGCACTTCTTGGCCACAGACGTGCTCACCCAAATCGGCTATGGGGTATTCACCGGCGCCATGTTCGATTTTGGCAGCATGCAAGCCGATATATCCCTAGAAGATGGAATTCTGCTCCAGGATATCATTGCTTCCTTCAATCACGAAGCAATATTGCCGTATGTATATCCAATCAAATATGGAACTATTACAGCGAATAATTACGCAGGCTTAGGTTTGCTCACGGGTCCCGTACCTCCGGTCAGCACTCTGACCGTAGGGATCCCAGAAGTCGATATTTTCTTGCTCGTGTACTAGAGTTCAAAAGAAACCTCGACAGAAGGCGCTCTAATGAGCGCCTTCTTTTTTTTATGGTCGCCATTATGTATGGTATAATTGGTTCATCAAGAAAGAGGCGGATATATGCGAAAAAAAAGGGGATTTCTTCCTTTAGCGGTATTTTGGCTTACGGTATGGATTATGGTATGTCTTACCGGTTGCATGGTTTCAAATGAGAATGCAAATATCACAGGGCCCGAAGCTTTTTTTCTCTATAGCCCAGCCAATGGCGTCCAAATTGATGCGAACGCGCTGTACCTGATGTGGAATCCCAGCATCAACGCAGACAAATATGAGGTCTATCTTAGCCCCGCGCAAGATTTTCATTCGCAACCCACCGAAACGACCGCGCCAGTGTTGTGGGTTTCCAGCCTTGCTCAAGGGCAAACGTATTATTGGAAAGTGGTTGCGAAGAATTCCTTGGGTCAGAAAACCTCCAATAGCGGGATCCTCTGGTCCTTTTCCGTCAAGCCGGCAGACATACCCCCTTCAGCCCCGGGGAGTTTCGTCCTGTTGACCCCCCTAAACGATGCGCAAGACGTGTCAGTGAATCCCACGCTTCTGTGGAGCAGCAGCGAAGGCGCGGAATTCTATTCCGTGTGGTTCGGTTCCCAACTTCCCATATCCCAAACCCAGATCGTATATGAACCATCATACGCTCCCGGCCCGCTCGAAGAAGCCACAACCTATTACTGGACAGTAACCGCTCACAACGCCTATGGGGATACTCCTGCGCAAGGGGATCCGTACTGGTCCTTTACGACAGAAACTGCTCCCCTGCCACCCGGCCCGCCGGATCCCTTTTCCATGCTCCTCCCAGCAAACGGCGCCCTGGATGTTGACCTGGAAGGGATTCTCTTATGGGAAGAAAGCGCCGGCGCAACCAGCTATGACCTATATCTTCACACGCAACCGGACTTCTCAACCATCGTTCCCACACAGACCAGCAATACCCAGTTTTCCACCGGTCCTCTACTCCCTAACACGACCTATTATTGGACCGTCTGCGCCAAAAACGCCTTTGGGACAACCGAGGCCGGAAATGGCGCCATATGGTCCTTTACAACCCTCGATTGGAACGATGAAACGCCCCCTCAACCCTTTTTCCTGCTATCGCCAGCGGACGGATTGGTCGATCACCCGTTGGATCCCATCTTCTACTGGACAAAGAGCCGGTATGCGGTTCAATATACACTGTTCTTCCGTTCTGTTTCCCACCCCCAATGGACAGAAATACCGACCCCGCTTACGTACTTGCGATTGTATGATTTAACCCCGGAAACAGACTATGAGTGGCGGGTCCGCGCGGTAAACGACTGGGGGGCTGTCGAAGGGTCTGATGGGGCGATCTGGTCTTTCCGCACCCGCGCTGAGGAAGTTGATCTTTTTCCCGATATATCGGGGGATTGGACCGTTTATATTGACACGAACCTGATCGGAGGTCTGGTATTCGGTTTATTCGTCGAGCAAGAGGGCAATCAGCTCCAGACAACCCTGTCCGTGGAAGGGATCGCCATCACGCTGTTCGGATCCATCGATACGCAGGGAACCCTAACGATGACCGGATCTGATGACGCTTTAGGCACGATCACGTTTTCAGGCGCTTTGGTTCAATCAGACCGAATGGAAGGGACGGTATCGGGTGAGATCTTGGGAAATGCTGTCACCGGTACATGGTATGCGGTACGATAAACTGGTTGGTCGGATTGGGTTGGGCGCTTTGTGCCTGATTCTCCTCTTTATTCTTGGAGGCTGCGCAATGGACTTTCTCCCTCCATTTGATCCCGGCACTGGCGATGCTCCCCCCGTTGCAGGCCTTTGGTCTGTATCGGTTCAGATCCTATCGCCCCTCCCTTTATCCTTCTCGTTTGACCTGAATATCGAGCAGGATGATTATGCCTTGCGTGGATCGCTTACCCTGGAAGGAATGACCATGGATGTCCGAGGGATCTTTACCGAAACCGGGCAGGTCTACCTGTACGGGCAGGAGAAAGGCGGGTTTGGAACCGCGGAGTTTTTGGGGCAGCTGAACGAAGGAATGACGGAAATCTCCGGCACAATGAGGGCCTATGCTTTGGGTTTGCTTCACAATGGGATCTGGCAGGCCATCCGAAAGGAATGATCGATCAGGTTTTGAGATGTGCCATGATTTGAGCGGTTAGGGGAAAGAGGGTCTCTTTGTGAAGAGCGGATATCTGGATGGACTGTGGAAAGGCCATCTGAAGATGCTCGCGCCGTTCATGATCGATGAGGTCGATCTTGTTGAAGGCCAAGATCCTTGGAATCTCGTGGGCGCCGATTTCGGTGAGTACCTTTTGGCTTTCGGAGATCTTTTTGTCCAGATTCGGATCGCTGCTGTCCACCAGATGGATCAAGAGCTTGCTGACCCGGATCTCCTCCAGGGTTGCGTGGAAGGCTTGGATGATGGTGTGTGGGAGTTTTCGGATGAATCCTACGGTGTCGTTCAGGATGATCTGGGTTTTGGGATCCAAGAAGACTCTGCGGGATACCGGGCTCAGAGTGGCAAACAAGGCGTCTTGAACATAGATTTCTTCATCTCGGGACAAGGCGCGGATCAACGTGGATTTGCCACAGTTGGTGTATCCTACGATCGAAACAATCGGAATTGGGCCTTCTAGCCTCTTCTTTCTCTGAAGGGTTCGTTGAGTCTCCAGCTTCTGTAAAACAAGACGCAGCTGAGCCATTCGTTGCCGCGCTGCCCTTCGTTGGGCTTCCAGCTGGGTTTCCCCGGGGCCTCGTGTGCCAATTCCGCCTCCCAGACGGGATAAAGCCTTCCCCATACCAATCAGCCGGGGAAGCATATACTGCATCTGGGCCATTTCCACCTGGAGTTTTCCTTCGCGGCTTACAGCGTGGAGGGCAAAGATGTCAAGAATCAGCTGCGTCCGGTCCAGTACTTTGCAATCCAACCCTGCCTCTAAATTTCTCAGCTGCGTGGGCGAAAGCTCGTGGTCAAAGACTACCAAGTCCGCTTCCGTCTCTTCGATCATCTGTTTCAGTTCTTCTACCTTCCCCGAACCCAACAGCATGGCGCTTCGCACTTTATCCACCCTTTGGATCAGTCGAGAAGCAACAACGCCTCCGGCGGTTCGCAGAAGGTCTGAGAGCTCGTCCAGCGATTGATGGATCTCATCAACGGGGAGATCCTTGGTCCCAACACCAACCAAAATCGCTCGTTCCAAATGGTTCCCCTTGCTTGGATCAGTTCTGATTGTTTTCGTCCTCATCACCTGGCTTCATCAAGCGAACATAGGTATCGGGCGTGATGGTGCTGATTGCGTGCTTGTAAATCAGGTTCTGGGTTTTCCCGTCTTCGAGCAGGACGGTGAAACTGTCAAAGGATTTGATGATCCCTTTGGTTTGAAACCCATTGATCAGATAGACCTTTGTGTCGATCTTATGCGTGCGTAGATGGTTCAGAAACCGGTCCTGCAGATTGAACTTATCCGCCATATACACTCTCCCCCTTGAATCCATTCTCTCTCTCTTTCTTTCCCAACCAAAAACAACGGGTACTGGAATACCTACTCTACTATACCATAAAGCGGGGTACCCAAGTAAAGGAAAGGGGGATTCATGTATCACCCAGGATCGTCCGCATCCAATCATGGGGGGTACTGCCCAATGGATCGCTGCCCAATTGCCAATGTAAGGCATGAGAATACTTTCTGCCCCATATGATTTGACGCCGGGCATAATGCCGGGTATCACGCGCGATCACGGATTTCAAGTCATCGATGCTACTGATCTCCTCTTGGAGGTATTGGATGGTCTGGCGGTATCCGATGGCTTTCATCGATGCGTGCTCTGTTCCATACCGCTGTACAAGCATTCGAGTTTCATCGATCAGTCCCGAGTCGACCATGATCGGCGCCCGTGCTTCAATCCGGCGGTATAACTCCGAGCGGTCGCGTGAAAGGATGACCAATCGATACTGAGGGTCGGGCTGATGATGGATTCTCAGATCTGACCATGGCTTTCCGGTGATTTGGTGAATCTCCAGGGCGCGAATGATCCTTCGAAGGTCGTTGGGGTGGATCCGTTGGGCAGAGGGAGGATCGATCTTTTGCAGTCTTTGGTACAAAAACCCCGACCGCTCTCGCTCTTGGCTTTCCAGATGGGCCCGAACCAATTCATCTCGTTGCACGCCTTGCGCAATCCCATACAAAAGAGCGTCCAGATACAGGCCGGTTCCTCCGGCAACGATCGGAATCTTTCCCCTGCTTTGCACGTCGGCAATGCACGCTTTGCAGAGACGGGCATACGAAAAGGCGTCGAAGGGTTCATCGGGCCGTACGATGTCGATCATCCAGTGTCGCAATCGCTGTCGTTCATCATGAGTGGGTTTGGCCGTTCCGATATCCATTTCCGTATAGATCTGCATGGAGTCCATGGAGATCGCTTCAATCGGGAAGTGATCCGAAAGGGAGAGGAGAAGCTCGGTCTTTCCAATGGCTGTTGGGCCAAAGATGACGGGAATCAAGGGTGAATCACACCGTAAAGCACCCCACTGTGGCGGCTACCGGTTAGATGATCCACCGCAATTTGATCAAAAAGAGAATCCCGATACAAGGCCTTTAGCACAACCTTCTTTCGAGCAACCCGTTTCATGTGGTCAACGTCCTCCAAATCGATCGAATCGTAGATAGCAAACGGGCGGATGGCATTGAGGGCGGACGATTCCCATACCGGGCTTTCAAACATTGGATCGCAGTATACAATATCATAAGCGTCATCGGGCAGTTCGCGGATTTTTCGCTTATAATCGGCGTGTTCCACCACTACCCGGCTCATGGCCTGTTGAATCCAAGGAGAATCGTCTCGATATGTTTTGAGACCGTGTCCGACAATCACCGCAAGATGTCTCGATGCTTCCAACCCTACAACGAAGCCGCCCTGTTCCAGGTAGCCTGCCATCAGTATCGCTTCGCTGCCCAATCCCAGGGTTAGGTCCAAGATCTGTTCATTTCCCCGCAGTTCCAGTACGTTAATCAGATGGTCTTCTTGCCCGTTTTTCAAGTTCCGATGACGCATTTTGGCGCTAGCGGGATGGAAAAACAGCTGACTCCCGTCTGCTCCTCGGATCACCAGCCGATCAGTTTCCATTACATAGTAAAAGTCGGGTTGGGGCGGGTTTTGATGCTGGACCAGGGTTCTTCGGGAGATGTAAGGCGCCTTCAAAAGCCGCGCAAGCTCTTTGGCGCGGATCACCAGTTCTTTCTTGGGGCGGTTGGAGGTTGTGACAAAGAATGATTCTTCTCGAAACCGTTGGACATTAGGGGGTATTTGCATGATCGATCAATTCCTGAAGCCTCTGAAACTCAAGAACCCGTTCATCCAAGATTCTCTTTTTTTCATGGTACTGTTCCAGGGTTTGCTGGTACTCTTCCCGGATTTCCTGATAATCGAAAAGGACGCTGATGTTGAGATACAGCATCCAGGTTGACAACAGACCCACAACCACCCAATACAGAATCTGGCTGGAATTCTTCTTTTTTTTCGCGCGGCGTCGAGGTTGGCTTTTCCCGGCCAGGTTCAATCCGGATTCTCCCGCCTGCCCTTTGGGGTAAATCATTCCTCTTCTTCTCCTGCCTGGATATGCTGAAGGATCCGAGTCACAGCGGTGGAAACGGTTATATTGATTGTTTTAGCGGGCTGATCCGAAGGATTCTCCGGGCCAAAGAGCTCCAGTCTTCCGATATAGGAAGGCATTTGTTTCATCTTGGGGATCAGAAGAAAGTAATGGTGCTGATCCAAGGGAGCCACCGGATAGCTCAAAGCCCGAAAGGGAAATCCACCCAAATATAGAAGCGGGTCGTCCTGGAAGGACAGAGACCAGCGTTGGCCGGGTAGGAGGAGGTCTTCATCCTGCGAAAGAATCCGCCCATACAAAAGAACGAGGTCATCGGTGATCATATAGATCGATTGGCCCAGGCTCACCGGAACCGTCTCATCGTAATTGTCCCATTGTGGTAGATTGACCAGGTTGAAAACCATGAATATTTGCGTTTCCACAGGATTGAGGAACAGACGGTCTTTGGTGGAGAATCCGCTTGTGGTGAGATCTTTTAGGTTCAATACCAAGGTTCGTGATGACTGCTGGATGGGCAGATCGACTTCGAAGGGTTCTTGCGTTTCTGGGTTGATATAGTGCGCGGTTAGGGTACTCCCCAAAGTGATCGTAATAGCTGGCTGACGGATGGGAATTTGCTCTTCGGCAAAATCAAGGCTTCCATAGAGGGGAACGACCAAAAAGGCAAAAAGATCTGCAAACTCGTCTACTTCTCCGGAAGGAGTCAACGAAAGTTCGATGATCCGCTGCTCGGCAATTTCCTGCCCTCCAAAATTCAACGACTGTATGGGAATATCCACCCCCTGAAGGCTGTGGTTTTTGGGGTGAACATTATAGAAATAGGCGTAAAAGTTTGCTTTGTACAGTTTTTTTTCCGGCGGGAAAAAAAACTCGATAACAAAACAACCACTCAAGACAAAAACAACGAGAGAGACGCAAATTGTTCCGACCCATACACGCTTCAATACCCTTCCAACCCCCTTACAAACATCGATGAAGCGATTCCTAGTTGTTCGAAATCGCTTCCGTCTTCCTGTACAATGAGCGTAGGCACTTCCAGAGACCGAATTGACCGGCCCATTAGGCGAAAATCATCGTTCCGAAGCTGAAACCATTGATAGGGACTGTCCGCATGGGTGTTGAAGGCCATCGATATGATCAGAAACTCCGGGTCAAAGTCTTCCAACTGCTGAATGGCCATATCCAATGCCCATGAGTAGTCCTTGAATGTAGCTCCCTGTTCGAGCGGAAGGTTGATGTTGTATCCCTTTCCTTCCTCTTCTCCCTTTTCCCACTCGAACCCGCTGACCCAAGGAAAAACCGTCTGGGGATCTCCGTGAATTGATATTGTCAGCACTTCCGGCATTTCGTAAAAGATTTCTTGGGTTCCATTGCCGTGATGGAGATCCAAATCCAAAACAGCAACATTCAGCGCCCCTTCTTTCAGAAAGTACTCAGCCGCAAGCGCTGCATGATTTAGAAAACTGCTCCCTCCACAAAACCCTTGGAGACAATGGTTGCCTGACGGAAAAGTTAACCCGTAGACCAGGCTTTCTTCTTCCTGAATCAGCAAACGCGCTCCGGTCCAAGCAATCCTGGTTGCGCTCCATGCTGCCTCAAAGCTTTCTCTGGTAAGAGGCGTCAGAGTATCGTAGCACAGGTCATGGCCCATCACCAATGGAAACCGGGACGTGCCGTCCGGTATGGTCTTGGAAAGGTTCAGCAACCATTTGACGTATTCGGGGCTGTGAATGGTATAGAGCATGGTTCGGGGAAACTCCCGGACCTTGGCAAACTCGATAAATGGCTGTAGTTGCATAGATTGGTGGATTCGTTCCACGCCAGCAGAGGCGAAAAAATGGGGAAACAGGGGGTAATGATGGATCCCTTCCCACTTTGGATGGTAGCGAAACCCCCGCGGGTCAAATACGGCTTTCACGTTCAAATTCCGCCTTCTGCTCGATATTCGTGATTTTATCCACACGAGTTTGATGGCGTCCCGCCTCGAACTGTGTCTCCAAAAACCGCTGGACAGTCCATTGGATCAGCGTGGGGCCCATCAATCTGCCGCCCAGCACAAGCACATTGGCATCGTTGTGCCTGCGGGCCAGCTCCGCCATTTCCGGAAACAAACACAAGGCAGCCCGAATGGAAGGAATCTTGTTGGCGGTTATGGACATTCCGATCCCCGTGCCGCACAGAAGTATGCCAAAATCCGCTTCTCTCCGCCTGTACCGGCTGCATACCCGCTGCGCGATATCCGGATAATCTACAGAATCGGCCGAATGAGTCCCTTCATCCAAAACTACATACCCCTGGGTTTCGAGGAAGGTCTTCAATTGCTCTTTTGTAACCCAAGCTGCGTGATCTGAACCAAGCGCGACCCTGATCAACGCGAATCCACCAGATCCTCTTGATCGGTATAGATCGCGAGGGCTTTATCCAAAGAGGTAAGCCGAAAGAGACGGGTAAGGGTATCGTTGAGCGCGACCAAAGCAAATCCGCCCCCAATTGTTTTGAGTTTTTTGTGTAGGCTGACGATCGCCGCAAGACCGGAGCTGTCAATATACTCCAGATCCCGGCAGTCCATCGCAACCCACCGTACGCCCTGTTGGATCAGTTGCTCCACGACCTCGTCCTTGAAGGAACTGGAGGTATTGACATCCAGCTCTCCGCTCATGCTGACAATCTTCCATTTTCCTGATTGAGTTATCCGCAACAAATCATTCCCACCCTTTACCGGAGCTCGCTGGGGCTTTTCAACACAGTGGTGGATCTGTCGATTCCGGTGATCTTGAGAAGCTTTTCCACTTTTTCGTTTGGACAAACCAAGGCAAAATCCCCACCCAAAGTCTTACACCGACGAACCAGGCTGATAAATACCCCCAACCCGGAACTATCTACCATCGGCACATTGGATAGGTCCAAAGCCAAATTTGTTTTTCCCTTGTCGATGTACCCTTCGACCAGCTGTTTCTTTGTCTCTACGGAATTGGAAATGTCCAGAGTGCCGCTTAAATCCACCAATGTCCATTTCCCTTGGTTTTTGGATGCCAACATAGGTTTTTCCCTCCTTGATATGCTACGATGGTCCGTCCGGATCCATCATACTTGTAATTGATTGCGTCGGATCGTTCGTCTCTCCAGTGACCAGTTCGACCGAGGCTACTTCATCCTCTTCCGAAAGATCGATCGCTCGAACCCCTCGGGTCACTCGACCCATGGAGCGGATATCGCTGCTTCGAAATCGGATGGTGAATCCGGATTTGGTGACCACCAGGATCTCGTCATGGTTGTCAACCAAATGAACGCTGACCACTTTCCCTGCGGAAGGCGTGAGCGCCAAGTTTTTGATCCCTTTCCCCCCCCGTGATTGAAGACGATATTCCTCGATCGGTGTTCGTTTTCCGAAACCCTTCTCGGTCACGGTTAATACAGTCGCCACTGTCTTCCCCGGACTCAGGGTCATTTGCCCGCTCGGGTGCGGGGTAAAATGAGTGAGAGAAACGATCCGATCCTCCTTCTTCAGATCGATCGCCTTGACACCGATGGTATTTCGGCCCAATCGTCTCGTGTCAGACGTTGGGAACTGAATGCTCATCCCATTCTTAGTCGCGATGAACAAACGGGACGTTTCATCCGCAGCAGGGATAAGAATGGCGTCAACCACCTGGTCTCCCTCTTCCAAACGAATTGCGATTACACCATTGGTTCCCGCACGCCCGAAGTCTTTCAACGAGGATCGTTTGACTTTCCCTTTCTCGGTGACAATGATGATATCTTGCCCATTATGGAAGTCTTTCCCGACCTCGAGGACAGTTCGGATCACTTCTCCTTCATCCAGCTTCAGATAGGACATGAGATGCTTGCCTTTTGAGCCTTTCGATGTGCTTTCAATCTCGTAGTTCCTCAGGGTGTACGCCTTCCCTTTGGACGAGATGAACATGGTATGATCCAGTTTGCTGGTCGACATAATATGCCGGACCCAGTCTTCTTCGCGTGTCTTGATGCCTTTGGCCCCCCGTCCCCCTCGATACTGCCTACGATAGTCGGCCAGTTCGGTCTGAAGGATGTATCCCCTACGGGTAACGGTAATGATGACTTCTTGATCTTCAATGAGGTCTTCTGCCTCCATATCGGTAATTCCTTGCGTCTCGATCCGGGTTCGGCGGGGATTTGCATACTGTTCCTTCAGTTCGATCAGCGATCGTTTCACATCGGCCCGGATCTGTTCTTCATCTCCCAACAGGGTTTTGAGGGATTGGATCTTCTGGTTCAGCTCGCGCATTTCGGTAAGAAGCTTATCCACCTCCATAGAGGTGAGCCTTCCGAGGCGGAGATCCAATATGGCCTTCGCTTGCTCTTCGCTGACTTCCAAAGTCTCCATGAGATTGCGTACGGCATCCTCAGTATCTTTGGAATGCCGGATGATGTCAACGGTCGTATCGATCGATCGGGCTGCCTTCATAAGCCCTTCCACAATATGCGCCCGTTTGGTCGCTAAAGACAGTTGATACTCCGAACGCCTTCGGACCACTTCATACCTGTGTTCCAAAAAGGCTTCCAAAAGATCTTTCAAAGGCATGACCCTAGGTTTCCGATTCCGATCGATCACCAACATCTTGGTTGAAAAGCTGGTTCTCAACGACGAGTGCTTGAGAATCTGGTTAAGAGCCACATGGGGGTTGGCGTTGCGCGCGATTTCAATTACCACGCGCATCCCTCGTCGATCCGATTCATCCCGGATATCCCGAATCATAGGTTTTTCTTGCCGCTTGAAGTAATCGGCAATCTGTTCGATCAATCCCGCTTTTGAGAGGGCATAGGGAATCTCGGTGATGATGATCCGATCCTCTTCCAGCTCATATTCGCCTTCCACCGCAATACTGCCTTGACCTGTTTCATACATGGATTGCAGGTTCTCTCCGCTGAGGATCTTCCCGCCTGTGGGAAAATCGGGGCCTTTGATCCACTGCATCAGATCTTTGACGGTAGCTTCTGGGGAATCGATCAGATACACCAAGCCATCCACCAATTCTCCCAGATTGTGAGGCGGAATGTTGGTCGCCATCCCTACTGCAATACCGGATGCTCCGTTCATGAGCAGATTGGGCAACGCGCTCGGCAATACGACCGGTTCTTGCAAGGTTTCATCGTAATTGGGCACAAAGTCGACAGTATCCTGATCGATGTCGGCCAACATCTCTTCGGCAATCTTTGCCAGCCGCGCTTCGGTATAGCGCATTGCAGCTGCCGGATCCCGGTCGATCGATCCAAAATTGCCCTGGCCGTCCACCAACGGATACCGCATATTGAACTCCTGAGCCATGCGCACCAGCGCTTCGTATAGGGCCACATCTCCATGGGGATGGTACTTACCAATCACTTCGCCCACAATTCTCGCGCACTTTTTGTGCGGTGCGTTGTGCCAGTTCTTGAGATCCATCATTCCAAAGAGGATCCGCCGTTGTACTGGTTTCATTCCGTCTCGGACTTCGGGTATGGCGCGTCCGATGATCACCGACATGGAATAGTTGACATAGGACTCGCTCATTTCCTCTTCAAAATGGCGGTTTATCACAGTCCCCGTCGTTTGCGCCCCAAACGCCAATTGGTCCTTATCTTTTTCTTTTGCCATCGTTCCGATTGCCTCCGATTCTGTTCAATTTCACCATTCAGGATATTGTGGCGCCCGGCGCGATGGCTTGTTCCACAGTCAGCAATCGCAATTGATCCTTAGACTTGGCTGCCAGAAGCATACCATGGGATTCAACGCCCATGAGCGATGCGGGTTTGAGATTGGTTACGACAATGACTTGTTTTCCAAGCAATTGGTCGGGGGTATAATGCTGCATGATCCCAGCCACAATCTGCCGTTTTCCTAATTCGGAGCCCAAATCGACCTGGAGGCGGACCAGCTTTCTGGACTTCGGAACCGCTTGGGCCTCAACAATGGACCCTACATGAAGCTGGGCTTTCGCGAAGTCTTGGATCTCGATGAGCCCATCGGGAATGTCAGGGGCCGCTTCTTCTTGAGTTTCCGTTTTTTCCATGCCCTGCATATGAATCACCCGCTTTGCCTTTTTGACATCGATCCTCGGAAAGAGGGGTTCTGCTTCCCGGACCTCCCACCCTTCCATCGAACCATCCCATCCGATATCATGGAATGTCGCTGATGCCCATCGGTCTTCCGAAACCCCCAACCGCCGGAAGATCTCCCGGGAAGTATCGGGCATGACGGGTTTAAGGTATAGAGCCACATTTCGAATGGCCTGGGCCAAGTGGATCAGTACATTCCCCAGCAAACCGCGGTCTTTTGGGTCTTTAGCCAGAACCCATGGGCGGCTTAGGTCGATGTATTTGTTGGACAAGCCCACACAGCCCCATAAGACATCCAAAGCTTGGGTAAACTGATACCGATCCATCTTTTGGGGAAAGTCCTCGGCCAATCGGTCAAAGGCCGCGCGCAGCTGTTGGTCTTCTTCCGAAAGAGGAAGACGTTCATCATAAGCAGGAATCGTTCCCCCAAAGTTTTGATGCAGCATCGCTAGGGTCCGGTGCACAAGGTTGCCCAGATCGTTGGCCAAGTCCGCATTGATTCTCAGGATCAGGTTTTCTTCCGAAAAATCCCCATCTCGGCCAAACTGGATCTCACGGAGTAGATAGTATTTCAGAGCATCTTTGCCATAGACCGGGATCAATTCGCGGGGATCCACCGCATTGCCTACGGATTTGCTGATCTTTTCCCCGTTGACTGTTAGCCATCCATGGGCAAAAATCTTCTTGGGCAGAGGCAATCCAACCGACATCAGCATCGCAGGCCAAATGATGGAATGGAATCGGTTGATCTCCTTTCCGATCAGATGAACATCGGCTGGCCAGAATCGGTGGAACAAAGGCCCTGGTTGGGGCCCATACTCCAATTCGGAGATATAGTTGATCAAGGCGTCCACCCATACATAGATCACGTGTTTGGGGTCTTCAAGCATGGGAACGCCCCACTGAAAGGTCGTGCGTGTGATGCTCAGGTCTTTCAAACCCGATTCCAAAACCCGGATCATCTCATTGGCCCGAAAATCCGGTTCTACAAACCCCGGGTTTGCTCGGAAATGGTCGAGCAAAGGGTGCTGATACTTTGAAAGGGCAAAAAAGTAGTTTTCTTCGCCCAACCATCGGACCTCTCGCCCGCAACTTGGACAGCTCTTCTTTCCGTCTCGAATCTCGATTTCATCCTCTGGGCAAAAGGTCTCGCAAGGAACGCAATACCATCCTTCATAGGTCCCTTTGTAGACATCCCCTTTTTCCAGCATCCTCTGGACAAAGTACTGGACCACCCGTTCATGACGCGGCTCGGTTGTCCGGATGAATCCATCATGAGTAATATCCAAAGCCTTCCACAGCGTTTTGAATTTCTCGGATAGCTGATCGCAAAAGAGCCGAACATCCATTCCCATGGATTTGGCCGTTTCCAGCATCTTCTGACCATGTTCGTCGGTGCCGGTGAGATAGTATACGTCATACCCCATAAACCGCTTGTATCGGGCAAGCACATCACCGATGATCGTAGTATAGGCCGATCCGATATGCGGATCGGAGTTCGCGTAGTATATGGGTGTGGTAATATAGAAACTGGGTTTGTCCATGAGCCACCTCGACGCAAGAAATGCGAAACCAACAAGGAACCCCTTGGGTTTCTTCGCTATTATACCACGATTCCGCATAAATCCGATCAATTTTACCCCAACCCCCACCGACGCTCCGAGCCTGCCCCCCCTTATGCCTCTTGGGAAGAGAAGGCTATGAAATTATAGTCTGGGAGTTGAATATTATGATTATGGAATTTATAATCTGAATACGAAGATAAATATATCTTATGTTCCTATTGACATTCTGATATTCATGTGGTATAATATGAACAGATAATCAATCTTGCCTTATGGGGCAGAAAGCGAGGTGAACTGATGAGAAAGACCTTTACCAATTGTCCTGCATGCTCGGGCGCAATGATGATTACCGAATACGCGTGCACCCGGTGCGGCACGAAGATCCAGGGGAAGTTTGAACTGGATGAGTTTTTTCGTCTTTCTGAGGATCAACTGTTGTTTTTGAAGGTCTTCATCAAAAACCGGGGGAACCTTTCGGAGGTTCAGAAAGAACTGGAAATTTCCTATCCGACCGCGCGGAATCGGTTGGAAGAAGCGGTGCGCGGGATGGGTTTCGAACCAGGAGAACCGTACGAAAAAACCGAATCGCAGAAGATATTGGACATGTTGGAGCGAAACGAAATATCGGCCAAAGAAGCGATGGATATGCTTCGATCTTTGAAAGGAGGACAAAAATCATGATGCATTTCCTGGCTGTTCTGGGGGGGATTTTTCTCTTTATCCTTGCCATACGGTTTTTGCCCATCATCCTTGGGGCGTCCATTGCGGCCATTGTGGGAATTGGGGTTGTGGTGGTATTGATCATCGTCTTTATTGTGCTGATCCCCTTTCTATTGCCACTGCTCGCGCTTTTGCTGATGCTGGTCCTTGTGAAAAAATTGGTGGTTCGATAGAAATGTCTTTTTGGATCCGGATTGCGCTGGCCATTATCGGAACCCTCCCCCTGCTGGTTTTGGGCAAACGGTTCTTGGCCATCCGAGTTCCGTATCTGAATTTGTTGTATCTCATCTTGGCAGTAGGATTTGCGGTGGTTCTCGTGATTGACTTTTTCCCTTTGACCATCGGGTACGCAATCATAAATTGGATTCTTGCCATTTTGGGCATGAGTCTTTTGGGAGGGATGTGAAGAGATGTTTATCGAACAAGGAAAAGAAAGTTTGGAAGGAATAACAGAAGTCGTTATCAATTCGATCGATGGAAACATAGAGCTGCTGCCTTTGCCCGAGGAGGAGAATCATCTCACCTGGGATGCCTATTGGAACTCCGAAGATAGGGGCAGTGTGGAAGTCGTTCGCGAAGGCAAACGAATGGTTATCCGGTTTGACAGCAAAGAATCTTTTGTGGGCATCATGGTTGGGCGGATTCGGATCGGCACCAGCAGTGGAAATCTCGATCGCGCCTTGATCCGGGTTCCCAAAGGCATAGAGACGGTTCAGATCAATTCGATCTCAGGGAATCTTCGGTCATCTGATTATCGAGTGTCCCGACATTTCAGACTGTCAACCACTTCGGGCGATATCACAGTCAACGATTCACAATCTCCGTCGCTTCACCTTTCCACAAAATCCGGGGATTGCGTTGTGGAAGATGCGTCATGCACGGGAACTCTTGAAGTGGAAAGTTTTTCCGGGGAAATCCGGTTGCATCGGGTGTCTTTTCAAGATCTGAAGTGCACCTCGAAATCCGGTGATATTTCTTTGGACGATCGCTCGGAAAACCCCCGAGAAATCCGATTGTATGCGGTTAGCGGAGATATTTCCGCAAAAACGAGGTGCAACCGTGGAACGATTCAGTCAGTGAGCGGTGATTTCAATCTGAAGACGGAAGACCTGTTGGAACCGAGCTGGACGATCAAAACCGTCAGCGGGGATGTTACCATCCAAGCACATATGTTGAATGGAACCATTCGGTTCACCAGCGTTTCAGGAGACGCTTCCTTCAAAGGCCAACGCCCGATCGCCGGAGGAAGATCGGAATATGTCTTTGGAACTGGGAAAGAAGGGATTCTGAAAATTAACACAGTTTCAGGCGATCTGAGAGTGCACACCTTGGAAGAAGCGCGCGTCCAAGAACCCATAAAGACTCCCAATACGGACGATGGGTTTTTCGAACGGTTGGTCGAACCCAATGAAGAGGTGCGAAAGATCATTCAAACCTATACCCAAGGGATCATAACCCGGCAAGAAGCTGTTGAGCTTTTGACCATCCTGGAATACAACGAAAACGAGATCAACCATTTTCTGAAAGATGTGGAAGGCCCTGGAACCGAAGAACCGTCAAGCCCGAATGACAGGCCGGAAAACCAGAAAGAGGAAGAAAACGGAGAACCGTCTGCTTGAGAAAAATCCCCCTCAGCGGAATGGGAAAACCGGATATCTTGATTTTTCCATAAATATTTGGTACAATACGTTCGGTAACCACTCCGGCATAGCTCAACGGTAGAGCATGCGGCTGTTAACCGCAGGGTTGGGGGTTCGAAACCCTCTGCCGGAGCCAAAAAGGCAACCTGATTCCGGTTGCCTTTTTTTCCACAAACCGGGCAGCCTATTCGAAAGGAGCGGGTCAATGAGACCGAAAGAATGGAGAATCGCGTTCCTCAACCCCCAGGGGAATTTTGACGCCCATGATCATTATTGGACACAGCATCCCGATTTTGGGGGCCAACTGGTCTATGTAAAGGAATTGGCGTGCGCAATGAGCCAAATGGGGATTCGGGCTGATATCATCACTCGGAGAATGACCGATCCGGATTGGCCTGTCTTTGGTGACCCATTGGACCGCTACGAAGGGTTCGAGGGAGTGAGGATCATTCGGATTCCATGCGGGCCGCCCCACTTTCTTCCCAAAGAACTGCTTTGGCCGCACCTAGAAGCGTGGAGCAAACGGATTGCCCAGTTCTACGAACAGGAAGGATCCTACCCCGATTTTTGGACCGGCCATTATGGCGATGGCGGAATCTCGGCTGCCTTTCTTTGTTCTCATACCTCGATTCCCTTTTCGTTTACTGGCCATTCTTTAGGCGCTCAGAAGATCGACAAGCTGGGGCTTTCCGATCATCCCGACGATAAAGTCTATCGACAGTTTCGTTTTTCTCTCCGCCTGGCTGCCGAGCGAACCGCCATGCGATATGCCTCTTCGATCATGGTGAGTACCACGATGGAACAGAACGAACAATACGCGCACCCGTTGTATCATGGGTGGGTTGATTCTTACGATGATTCCAAATTTGCAGTCATTCCCCCCGGAGTCAACTTGTCGATCTTTCATCCAACCCTTTCAAAAAAGGATGAAGAGGCTGTAAAGACCCCGATCCCTTTGGACCGACCATTGATCATTCTTTCAAGCCGAATTGACCCCAAAAAGAATCATCTCTCGGTAATCAAGGCTTATGCCGCTTCGTCATGGTTGAAGAGAAATGCCCGATTATTGATTGTGGTCCGGGGGTATTCCAATCTGATGGAACAGTACCGAAAGATGCCTTCTCCAGATCGAGAGCTTGTCGAACAATGGATCGAAGTCATTCGGGAAGAAGGCCTTGAGGATTCCGTCCTTTTTGCGGATATTTCGGATCAGTCAATGCTTGCCAGTCTGTACCGACTGGCGGGAAGGCATCGATCCGTTTTCTGCTCGACGCCCTTGTACGAACCATTCGGATTGACGGTAATCGAGGCAATGGGGTGCGGGCTTCCTGTCGTTGCCACGCAAAATGGAGGGCCTTCAGAAATCCTACGGGATAGGGATACCCGGTTTGGGATCTTGGTAGACCCTACCGATATCTCTGATATCTCCCAAGGGTTGGAACAGGTCCTTCGTGAGGGCCCTTTGTACGAAGAGCTCGTCCAAAAAGGAATCCAGCGAGTGAACGATCGCTATACCTGGCGATCGACGGCGCAAGGATATGTGGAACGAATCCGTATAATCAAAGAGGCAGAGATTTCGCAGCGCCCAAACCTGAGACCATTCCAACAAGCGCTTACAGATTTCGAATAGGAGAGAACCCTTTTTGTCCGACTTGTATAGGTACGAGAAGAAACCGATCGAATACTCAGTGACTCAGGAACCCGATTGCGTGGAATACATCTTTCCCACCAACTATAATGACCCTGTGCATGAAAATGAGCAGGTCTATCTTCGTGTGTATTCTCCCTCTAACCGTCCTTTGCGGGGAGATATTCTCTTTTTGCATGGGATCGGAGAATCGAATATCCGCTTCTTAGAGCGGTTTCCGAAGTTCTTTGCGTCAAAAGGGTATCGGGCCTCGATGGTGATCCTGCCGTATCATCAAAAACGCAAACCCGTCCATATGGAAAGCGGAGATCCCTTTTATTCGGCCGAACCCGATCTATGTGTGGTCCGGTTTCATCGGGCTGTCAAGGATGTGCGCAGAAGCGCGGACTTGATCGAAACCCTGGAAGGCTTTCATTCCGATCGGTTATGGTTGGTGGGGGTTTCTTTCGGTGGCATGATTGGCACTCTGACCATGGGATTGGATCAACGGTTTCGCAAAGGGGCTTTGGTTATTACCGGGGGCAATTGGCGATGGATCAATTTTCACTGTCCCTACACCCACAAAGTGCGCGCCGAATACAGCAATAAGGGGAACGCCTACGGGTGCGATTCGGAAGAGACCTGCATCCGCAAATTTCGCCCCGATCCGGTGGGTTGGGTTAAACGGGAAGTACGCCGGGTTGAGGATATCTTCGAGAAAGCGCCGATTCCGTGTTATCAATATGATCCCATCTCGTTTGCCCCTTTGATCCGGTCGCCCGTTCTCTTCATCCGAGGGGTGTTCGACCGGGTCATTCCGTCTCAGGCAACTGACGAACTCCTTCATTTGTTGCCAAACCCTTACGTAGTCCGATATCCAATGGGCCATACAACTTCGATTGTGCTAACCGGGTTGATCGCCCGCCGAATCATCCGATTTTTCGACTGATCCCCATGCGTTGGCTTAGATCATTGGAATGTCTTCTTTCTCTTATTCAGAGGCGCTGGAGAGCTGAACCTCCATCACCGTCAACGAATCGGATACCATCAGTTGGGCGGTTGTGGCTTTTCGTACCTCTTCCAAACTGGTCTGCGGGGCAATCTCTTTCAAGACCAATCCGATTTCCGGTTCTACAGCAATCACAGCCATTTCGGTCACGATCAGGTGAACCGGTCGGATCGATGTCAAAGGCAGCGTGCATTCAGGAATGATTTTGGGCGATCCATCTTTGTTTGTATGGGTCATGGCAACGATTACCTTCTTTGCCCCAGTTACCAAATCCATCGCGCCGCCCATGCCTGGGATCATCTTGCCAGGCACCATCCAATTGGCCAAAAGCCCCCGTTGGTCAACTTCAAGTCCCCCCAAAACAGTGATATCGACATGCCTGCCCCGAATCAGTCCAAAGGAAGTGGCCGAATCAAAAGCGGCGGCTCCAGGCAAAAAGGTGATGGGCATCCCGCCTGCATTGTTCAATTGAGGGTGTTCCATCCCGGGCGCTGGCGCAGGACCCATTCCCAAGATTCCGTTTTCGGATTGAAAGTGGACATGAATCCCTTTGGGAATGAAATTGGCCACCATGGTGGGGATTCCGATTCCGAGATTGACAATATCTCCATCATGAAGCTCTAGAGCGATTCTTTGCGCAATAATCTTCCGTGCGGTCTTGGGATCTTGGATCATTGGACATCCCTCCTAACGAGATAATCCACAACGGCATGCGGAACAACGATCTCATCGGGCGGCAAACCCCCGACTGGTATGAGTTCATCCACTTCAGCAATTACGGTGCGGGCGGCAAATGCCATAAGAGAGTTGAAATTCCGCCCCGTGAGGGAAAAAGAGAGATTGCCCCAATAGTCAGCTCTTTTGGCCCGGATGAGGGCAAAATCGGCAAAGATGGGCAAAGCTACCAGATACTCCTGATCCTCAATGGTAATCTTCTGTTTTCCCTTCTCGGCGATGGTGCCGACTCCTGTAGGTGTCAGAATGCCTCCCAACCCAAATCCCGCCGCTCGGACTTGTTCAGCCAAAGTCCCCTGGGGAACAAGCTCCACCTCCAAACGACCATCGATCATCTGTTTCTGGGTTTCCGGATTGGTTCCGATGTGAGAAACAATGACTCGCGCCGCTTTTTGGGCGACAATCAATTTTCCGATTCCCTTTTCAGGAAAGGCCGTATCATTGGCAATAATGGTGAATCCGCCGTTGGAATGCTCCAGTAGGCGTTCGATCATGGAATCGGGGGATCCATCTCCCAAAAAGCCTCCGATCATCAGAGAGGCTCCTTGAGGAATCATATCCACCGCAGTTTGAATATGGATCACCTTTTGTTTCATACCTTCGCCGAAACCGGCACCACCTCCTTTTGAAGGATTATACCACAAATCTCCTCGGGAAGCTTTATCAGTGCGGATGTGATATAATCGACCGGAAATCACATAGATTCCACTCGTTGGGAGGGGGGAAACCCATGAATCGCAGGAAATGGCTATGAAAATAGGAATTGTCGGCGCCACAGGGCTGGTTGGGAGAACCATGATTCAGTTGCTTCATGAACGCTCGATCGGTGTGAGTCAGCTTGACCTTTTCGCATCGGAACGATCGGTTGGGATATCCATTCCGTTTTCCGATCAGCGAATTCCTGTTCAAATGCTTTCCCAAGATGCCCTAACCCAGCCGTATGATTTCCTGTTCTTTTCCGCTGGCTCAGAAATCGCTCGGAAATACGCTCCTATCGGGGCTGAGCATACCCCGATCGTCATCGACAACTCTTCGGCCTTTCGCAAAGACCCCCAAGTCCCCTTAATTGTTCCCGAAGTCAATGGGCTCCTTTTGAACCACTATCATGGAATTGTTGCCAACCCAAACTGTTCGACCATCCAAATGGTACTGGGCATTAGCCAAGTCCATAAGGAGTGGGGGATTGAAGAAGTCGTGGTTGTTACCTTTCAATCGGTATCGGGGGCAGGCAATAAGGGGATTCTCGAACTCCGAGCCCAGCAGCAGGGAACTCTGGAACATGAGCATTTCCCTAATTTGATTCATGAGAATGTGATCCCGGTCATTGGCGATCCACAAGATGATGGATACACGACCGAAGAACGGAAGATGATCGACGAAACACGAACCATTCTTAATGACTCGAACATACGCATCTTCCCAACCTGTGTGCGGGTTCCAGTGGTTTTTGGTCATTCCGAGGCTGTGTTCGTCCGCGTATCGACTCCAATCGCTTCGGAGCGAGAAATCGCGCGGGCTATTGATCGAACCCTTCATATCCAAAGAAGCGATGGGTATCACACGCCCCTAGAGTTTGCGGGTAGCGATCGTACGGGAATTAGTCGTCTTCGCTTAGTGGGACCGCGCGAGCTTTTCATGTGGATCGTAGCGGACAATGTTCGCGTTGGGGCTGCCACCAACGCCCTTCGGATCATGGAGTACGTGCTCCAAAATTTAGGCGGTAATCAATTACCGCCTAAATAGTTAATGAATCGGTTTTTTAGAACAAGCGAAGCTGCTCAGGTTTTATCGAGGGCTGAGGGGTCTGCTTTACCCGTTTCGGAAGGAGATTAAGCGGATACTGGTTTATGAGCGTGTGAATCTGGCAGTTGATTTTGCTCCGATACGGTTTTGAAGGTTTTTCACCCGCGTATAGCTCCTGATACTTCTCTTTCAGACCCGAATATTCCCGATCCAAAAATCGGAAGAAGACTTTGCGGGTATGTCCTCGTAGCCGGAGGCTGCCTGAAATCAAATCTTGGGCGCCTACTTGATGGGCCATACGGATCAATCCTTCCAAGTTCTCATAGGAATCGGTGATCCAAGGAAGGATGGGCATCATCAACACGCTCGTTGCGCAGCCGATCTTTCGGAAAGCACGAAGAAGCTCCAATCGTTCCATAGTCGGGGATGCGTTGGGTTCCAACACTTGTTGAACGGAAGGGTCCATCGTAGATACAGAAACACCCACATGCACCGGGCACACCTGAGCGAGTCTTTCGAACAGCGGAAGGTCCCTGAAAATGCGGGTGGATTTTGTCGATATTACAATCGGATTTCGATGTTTGATCATGATCCGCAAGATTTCAGGCATGATTCGGTATTTGCCTTCAATCGGCTGGTAGGAATCGCTCACTCCTCCGATGGTGATCGGATCGCCCTTCCACCGAGCCGACCGGAGTTGGCGTTCCAGAACTTGGGGCGCGTTCGTTTTCACAAAGATTTCTTGGAAGAAAGAATTGTCCGAAGGGGTTGCCAATGAAACATAATCATGGGTGTATCGGGCAAAGCAATACCGACACCCATGGCCGCATCCCCGATATATGTTTATATCCCAATGGGTGGCTGTTTTCCGTTTGTGGTAATGCAAAACGGTTTTTGCCTCGATCTCATGAATGGCCATATTGACTCCTGTTTTTTGGTGTGTTCTTGATTATATCACAATCCGATGCCTGTTCCAGCCTTTTTCCCTCTCAAATGGTTATATGAATCAGATCCAAACCTTGACAAATCGAGAAAAAAAGAGTATGATACACGTAAGCTTTTCGATAAAGAGAAGTATTATTGATGTAGGAGGATGCAGGATGTTAAAAGGTACAGTGAAATGGTTCGATGGGAAAAAGGGGTATGGATTCATCTCACAGGAAGATGGCCCCGATGTTTTTGTCCATTTTTCTGCCATTCAGGCTGAAGGATTCCGCACATTGGAAGAAGGACAAGCGGTAGAGTTTGAGGTTACGGATGGCCCCAAAGGTCCTCAGGCCGCAAACGTACACCTTATTGGATAATTTTGCTTTTTACTCCGAAAACAAAAAAGGGCTTGCAAACTGCAAGCCCTTTTCTTTTTCTTAGCCTGTTCCGGTTACCGGACTCTCTCTTTGAGTTCTTTACCGGGAACAAATTTCGGTACTTTTTTTGCGGGAATGTTTATGGGTGCTTTGGTCCGGGGATCAACGCCCTTTCGGGCCGAGTTCTGCTTGACAACAAAACTACCGAATCCCACTAAACGCACGCTCCCTCCTGTAGCCAATTCATCTTCCACTACTTTGATGAATGAGTCAAGGAGTTTTCCCGCCTCTTTCTTGGAAACACTTGCTTCAGCTGCTAGTTTGTCTACCATTTCCTTCTTGTTCACAGTAATCCCCCCTCCTTCTGTAGAATCTTCCCATAGATCTACGGTTTTTCCTACCCCAAATATACCATAAATGCCGCGGATAAAGCAATACCCCAAAAAAGGGATTTATGCCAAAAGGTTCCAACCGCTATAACCAAGATTAGAAGCTGTTTTCGGAGGGTTACCCGTTTCGTTTCAACAAACCGCGGCGTTTGGCGAAGGTTTCCATCCACGAAAAGATCAGAATACCCATGGGAAGCATAATGATCCCCATGAGCAGCAAGGGGGTCCAATGCATCCACAGGGACCAAAACCCTTCTCCTTCCAAAATGGCTGCGCGCATCCCTCGCAAGGCATAGGTCGCTGGAGAAATCCGTCCGACCATCTGCATCCAATGGGGCAGGACCTCCACTTCATAATAGACACCCGAAAACATGAGCAGCAGGGCTTGGAAGATGTGGACCACTTGGACGCCCTTTTCTGGGGAGATTAAAGGAAGAATGGATGCGATCATCCCCAGACCGATAAAGGACAAACTAGCGATGCCGAGCACTCCACCCGCGGCCAAAATGTTTGCGCCCTGAAGATCCAGATTGAAAAATACCGACACCACCAAAAGGATCAACCCACTGCGGAGAAGCCCATAAAAGATACTGAATCCACAAACGCTCAACAAGTGAGTGGCTCGAGAAACGGGGGCCATAAATGTGTATTCGATCGTCTCTTCCCACCGTTCCCAAGCGACTGTTTCAGCCACCACTTCAAAAAGGATGGACAGATATCCCCAGAGGATAGACCCCAAAAGCATGTATAGAATCAAGTATTGCGTATCTACAACAACGCCGCTGAAGTTTTCGATGCCTTTCCCGATGAATCCCATCGTTACTGAATTGGCCACGGTATAAACAAAAAAGACCAGTTCCCACTTCCAATACCGTTTGACCAGGTTGAAATTCCGCTCGATAAAGGCCCACGCGGCGCGCGTTTCTTGAAAAACCTTTTCCATGATCAGCTCACCTCAGCAATCATCTCATCTTCATATTGGACCAATTGGGACCCCGTGAAGAACATAAAGACCTCTTCCAAGGTGCAAACCGATCCATTGCGGGAAGCTTTCATCTTCAAATCCTGGGCCGTGCCGATGGCGGATATCCTTCCATCGTGAATAATCGCTACGCGCTCACAGAGTTGATCCGCTTCCACCATGTCGTGTGTTGTTAATAGTACTGTTGTCTGGTTTTCCTTTTGGATCTCAAGGATCAGGCTTTGCACTTCCTTTTTTGCCCTTGGGTCTAGTCCGGTTGTCGGTTCATCCAAAAGGAGGAGCGCCGGGGTCGTCAAAAACGCCCGCGCTATGGCCACTTTTTGTTGCATTCCACGCGAAAAATCTTCCAACGGATCATGGACCCGTTTTGCGGGAAGGCCGACCCGTTTAAAGATTTCCATCAATTTTTTCCGGGCGTACGGTTTGGGAATTCCATATAACCCTGCAGTAAATAAGAGGTTTTCCATTGCAGACAGCTTTTTGAAAAAACTGGCCTCCGCAGATACCCGATTGATCAGTTTGCGGACCATCATCGCTTCTTTCACCGAATCATATCCAAACACCTCGATAGTCCCATGATCGGGAACCAGAAGGGTCGAAATCATTCGGATTAAAGTTGATTTCCCGGATCCGTTTGGTCCCAAAACACCGAAGATCTCTCCTCTACCTACCGAAAACTGCACCTGATCCACCGCTTTGATCTGCTTGTTCTTCCGTTTGATAAATACTTTATCGACTGTATGTATTTCAAGTGCTTTATTTGGATCTTTTTGCGTCATCACGATTCACTCCTTTTTCTTCGGTCTAAATGGTTCTGAATGGGTTGCTCGCTCATTGGTCATTTGCTTCTTTTTTTGGGCTTGCGCAAATCGAAACTGAGTCACTTGCGCTCGATTACGTTCCGACCCACGGCTTTTCATGTATCTCCCTTGCATTGAAAATCACCTCTTCCTGTTTTCGGATCACCTGCTGATGCTTTCCTACCCTTTCTCCCTGATGATACCCTTTCATTCTCATCCCTACACCTCCTATGATTTCGGCAAAAAAAGAGGGCTATGATTCGTCACAGCCCTCTTGTTTCTTCTCATTTGTTGTTCCTATCCTACAACAAAGAATTCCTTCCAGGCGCGACGAGACAGACCAATCCCACGATAACAGTAGCATTACCGATCATAGAGCTACGATTTCGTGTCATATTGTTGAACATTCGCGTCGCCTCCTTTGTTGTGGGATTTTTGCTTACTTTACGATTATATCACAGAATCGGGCCTCTGTCAACTGATGAATCGGATCAAAATATCCATACTTTCACTCTTCAGCCGATTGAACCATTATCGCTATTCTGATTCATGTAGAAAACACGAAACGAAATGCCCGGGTTCTCTCTCGACCCATGAAGGGTTTTCCCGACCACACCGGTCCATAACATACGGACACCTTTTTGCAAACCTGCACCCATCGGGGGGATTGATTGGGGATGGAATATCTCCTGTCAACAAAGCTCGTTGTTCTTTTTTCCGAAAGCGAGGATCCGGAACAGGGATTGCGCTCAACAACCCAACGGTATAGGGATGCAGCGGACGGGTAAAGAGGGTCTCTGTATCCGCGGTTTCCACGATTTTCCCCAAATACATCACAGCGATTCGGTCAGAAATATGCTTCACAACTGACAGGTCATGGGCGATGAATAGGTAGGTAAGGTCAAAGGCTTCTTTTAGGTCTTCCAGGAGATTGATGATTTGCGCTTGAACCGAAACATCCAACGCCGACACGGGTTCGTCACAAATTACCAGGCGCGGCCTCATGATCATCACGCGGGCGATTCCGATGCGTTGCCTTTGGCCTCCTGAGAACTCGTGGGGATACCGTTTCATGTATTCTGGCCGCAGACCCACTTTTTCCATAATATCGGTAACATACTCTATGATCTCTTTCTTGGAGCCCGCCATTCGATTAGCCCGGATTCCTTCAGAAATGATGTCTTGGACCGTCATCCTTGGGTTTAGCGATGCGTACGGGTCCTGAAATACCATCTGAATTTGTCGTTTTACCTTTTGAAGGGGTTGCGCTTTCAAACTGAAGATATCAACGGGTTCTTTCTGCGCATCCTCGGGATAATAGAGGAAGGCGCCGGCTGTTGGATCATGGATCCGCATCAAGGTTCGGCCGACGGTGGTTTTTCCGCATCCCGACTCTCCTACAAGCCCCAAAGTCTCCCGGGTTTGCACCTGAAAATACACTCCATCGACTGCCTTGAGAAAAGGCTTCTCCCCAAAAATCCGGGCTCCTTTGACCGGAAACCATTTTTTCAGGTTTCTAACCGTACAAAGGGTCTTAGATGGATTCATGGCTGTCCCCCTCTTGCTCGTAGAGCCAGCATTTCACTTGGTGCCCTTGAATCGATCGAACGGGAGGGATTTCAACCAAACACCGTTCCATCGCCTGTTGACATCGGGGCTGGAACCGACAACCCTTTGGAAAAGCGGAAGGGTGGGGTACATAGCCCGGAATAACGTGGAGCCTTTTTTGATCTTTTTTCGGCACTTCGATTCGAGGGATGGAGTGAATCAAGCCTTGGGTATATGGGTGTTTGGGGTTCGAAAACAGAGAATAGATTTCGGAAGCCTCCGCGATTTGCCCCGCATACATGACAATCACGCGATCGCACATCTCGGCCACAACACCCAGATCATGCGTTATGATGATGGTGGTTGTATTCTGTTTGGTTCTCAGCTCATCGATCAATTCGAGAATTTGCGCCTGAATGGTTACATCCAAAGCGGTCGTTGGTTCGTCTGCAATCAACAGCAACGGTTTGCAAGCCAATGCCATTGCGATCATAACCCGCTGCCTCATCCCTCCCGACAGCAAATGGGGATAGTCGCGAATCCGTTTGTTTGGTTCGGGAATCCGAACCATTCGCAATAGTTCCTGGCTTTTGGACCACGCCTGTTTTTCCGATAGCCCTTCATGCAAGATGAATACTTCGGAAAGTTGTTGGCCGATCGTATACACCGGATTCAAAGAGGTCATTGGCTCTTGGAAGATCATGGAAATCTTCTTCCCCCGAATCTTTTGGAGCTGTTCTTTGCTGAAATGGGCCACATTCTTCCCTTCAAAGGAGATTTCCGTCCTTGTTCCCAAGAAGGCATTCTTTGGCAATAGCCTCAGGATCGAAAAAGCCGTGATTGTCTTTCCACATCCCGACTCCCCAACAATCCCCAATGTTTCCCCTTTTTTCAATTCGAATCGAACATCATCGACAGGGGTTACGACTCCAAATTGGGTCTTGAATGAGATTTCCAAATCATGGACCTTGAGAATGGTTTCGGGATCGCTGAGGGCTGTAACGCTTTTTTGACGCATCCATCTCATCCTTTCCTGATCATTCGCTGGTAAACTTGGGATCCAAGGCATCCCTCAGTCCATCACCGAGAAAGTTTACATTGAGCACGGTCATAAAGATGAACAGCCCCGGGAAAAAGGTCAGCCACCAAGGGCTGATCCCCATGGGTGTTCCCAGGATATAGTTCATGGATTTTTGCAGCATATTGCCCCACGAAGGCAAAGGAGGCTGGATCCCCAGGCCCAAATAACTGAGCGAGGATTCCGCCAAGATGGCATAGGACATGTTGAGGGTGGCTGAAACGATTACCACCGGAAGAACATTGGGAATGATGTGTCTCAGAATAATCGGCAGGGTTTTCACGCCAAGAGCTCTTGCGCTGACCACATATTCGGATTCCCGGATCGATAAGGTCAAACCGCGTACCAGACGGGACACCCCCATCCACCCGAAAACGGTAAGTACCAGGATGATATTCCAGAGCCCTGATCCGATGACCATGGTCAATGTTAAAAGGATTGGAAACATCGGGATGGATAGCATGACATCGACAAAGCGCATGAGAATTCTGTCTACCATACCCCCAAAATATCCCGAGAACAATCCGATCCCCATACCGATAATGGTTGTGAATAATGCCGAGCAGATTCCAACCAGCAAAGAGATCCTTCCCCCATACATCAGCCGAACAAAGGTATCCTGACCCAGTTCGTCGGTCCCCAAAATATGACCGGGCGTCATTGGTGGCACAAAGATGGAGGAAAAGTCCATATCAAAGTATTGGACGGAGGTGAACAATGGTCCGATGAAACAAAAAACGAGCATTCCGAGCAGAACGATCGCGCCAAATAGCGCTAGTTTATGGCTTTTGAACTTCATCCATACCAATTTTCGATAGGTTACGATATTGATGGAGGACGATTGCTCTTCGATCTTTTGGATTTTTCTTTTGTACGAAAACCGTGATGGACGCATCGTTTCCTCCTTACGCCTTCCGTGTAATTCGGATTCTCGGATCGACAAGAACATAAAGAAAATCCGCTACTAAATTGGATATCAACGTAATCATCGTCAAGAACATCAGGCAACTGATGGCGAGGTTGTAATCGCTTCCGATTACCGCTTGGTACATTAATCGGCCCATCCCAGGCCAAGAGAAGATCGTTTCAATGATCAGCGCCCCTCCAAAAAAATAGGGGATATCCAACGCGATGATCGTAATGATCGGAATCATCGCGTTTTTCAACGCATGACGAATAATCACCTTCCGGTCCGGGACGCCTTTGGCATAAGCCGTTCGAACATAATCCTGGTCAAGGACTTCCAGTAGAGAGGTGCGAATATACCGTACCCAGGAAGCAACTTGAACAAATCCCAAAACGCACGCCGGAAGAATCAAATGACGGAACCGATCCCAAAAGATCGCCCAAGGCTCGGTCAACCCGTAGGTTTCCATCCCTGACACCGGAAGCCATCTTAGAGTTACGCTGAAGATGATGATCCCCATCAGGCCAAACCAAAAACTGGGCAGCGACATGCCCACAAAGGCCGTTACTGTAGCCGAATAATCGAATACCGAGTACTTCTTGACTGCAGAGTAAATCCCGATGGGCAAGGCCACCGCCAATCCGATTAACCAGGCAACGATGGTCAGCAAAAGCGTGTTGGGCAGTCGAGAGATGATCATATCCCAGACGGGCACTTTGTAGAGGCTGGAAAACCCAAAGTCTCCTGTGAAAGCGCTGCCTAGCCATGTGAGATATCGAACAAACAACGGATCGTCCAGTCGATAGTATTCTCGCAACGCTTGGATTCGCTGAGGATCGGTCATCACAGCGCGGGGGTTGTCCATACGCATCTGAAGCAATGGATCCCCCGGCATTAGGTTGATCAAAAGGAAAATGATCAGCGAAATCATGAAAAAGACGGGAATCAGTTCCAAAACCCGTTTGATTAGATACGCCTTCAAGACATTCCCTCTGAATTTGCTTGACTTTGCTCCTGGATGGTTTTCATGGTATGCAATCCCGCCAGCATTTGAACACTGATCAATTTTTTGATGGGAATCGTTTGATAGGCAAGGTTCTTTTCAAGGAAGTCGACTGTTTCTTCAAAACACTGATCCGCCTTTTCCAACGCCTCTTTCATCGCTGCATTCCCCGACGCGCCTTCGAGGTTTTCCCGAATCATTCTCCTCATCATGCCCTGCATTAACAGGTTGTAGAACTTTTGGGCGTACAGGTTGTCAAATTCTTCCGCCTTGGTTGCGGGCCTTTGCAACGTCTCGTCGGTTTTGATCCAGTTCTCTTGAGCGGCCAAATGATTGGGAATCATGGCCAGATAATGATGAACTGCTGTGAAGAAAGGAGAATCTTTCTTTTGGATGGCGCTTTCTATCGTTGAAAAGATGGCCTGCAACCGATCATAATTTTCTTTTCCTGATTGAACCGCCTTTTGAAGAAAATGCTGGCGGCTTTGTTCAACCGTTGTTTGATCGTTGACCCGGGGATCAAAGTAATACGGCATTTCACAGACCAACGAATAGGTGTCCGCGATCTTCTTCGCATAATCATCCGAACTGGTCCCTGCTTGAATCACAGTCGCCGGGTCCATTCCTTTGGGCAGATGCTTTTCCAGATAATCATATTCATCGGAAATCCCAAACATGGGGAATATTGCGGGAGCAAAGGGTTTGAGATAAGGAACCTCTGGCTCACCCAGATTCAAGGGCAATTGAAATTGGCCCGGAATCGATTGGAAGAGATCAAAGAGCGAATCGGTTAGTGTTCCGGAAACATAGTAGTACACGCCCCCAAACCCGGAATTGTGCAGTGAATACATGAAGACCGGTTTTTTCTCTTCGATGATCTCCATTAACACTTTGGTTTCGGGGAGTGGGTCGTGGAAGTGAAGAGTTTTGTAATCGACGGGGAAAGTCCACTCCACCTGTTCGAAGCTGGCCGGTCGATAGAAGTGTTCGGCATACTTGCGGATGGATGAAGAATCGTCAAACCATCCTTCGTTCCGCTTCGTTCCATCGATATCGATCGATTTGATCAGATACCACGTATAATCCAGTTCCCGTAGAGCCGGATCATCTTTCGCCAATAACTCGCTCAGCACTTCAAGCATCATCGCGCCAATCGGTTCGTTGGGATGGGGACATCCGAACAGAAGCGCGTTTTTGGAACCACTTCCGATTTTGATCACATAGATTGGGTTGCCTTCCCTGGATCTGCCTCGTTCCATGACCTCCACACGGTCTGGATAATCCTTGGCCAGTTGAAGAGAGCGACAATCCATTTCTTCGACGCGAAAAAACCGGTGAAAGTCCGGTATTTGATCGATCACTGACTGAAAACTCATATCAACACCTCACTGGAAGAATAGTCAATCGATTCGAATGTAGTTGACCGAATCGGATCTGTCTGTGAAATGCGGCAGATCCTTAGACCTGCCGCTCTTCACCTTTCAATAAATCAAATCCGAATATCCTTAGTTATTTCCGGATAAACCAGTTCTGAATGATCCACCCGATCCCATTATCATACCCTGCGTTGAATGCCTTGATATTGTTCTTGGCAAAGATCGGTGTGGGTGGGCAGACCAGAGGAACATAAGGCAACGCTTCGGACCAGAGTACCAAATGACGCTCGTAAAGCTCTCGTTTTTCCTGGGAATCCACCGTCGCTCCGGCGTGAACAACAATCCAGTCATTCTCTTCATTGGACCAAGCGCTATAGTTGACGCCGCCAAAAGAATTGGCCTCGGAGGGAATGGCATCGGCTGTCCAGTATTCCGCCGCTTCAGCCGAGATCCCATATCCCCATCCGGACAATATGGCATTGTACTCCCCTTGGGGCATAATCTCCCACATCGCCACGGGAGGAATGGTTTTGATCTCCATTGTGATCCCAGCCTGCCTAAGCATACCTTGAATCATTTGGGCCATAGTCAAGTAGTCTGGCTCGCCTGCCCCAACGAGCAAATCAAATTGGAGCGCTCGTCCATCCTTTTCATATACTCCGCTCCGGTTGGTTCGCCACCCTGCTTGTTCAAGGAGGGCTTTGGCCTTCGCCAAATCATATGGATACCGTTGAATGTCTGGATGCGCAAGCGCTTCTCTCATCATATGAAGTTCAGTAATCCATGAAACAGCAATATCCCCAGTTCCGTTATAGATGAGATTGTTGATGGCCTCGCGGTTGATTGCGTGGGCGATGGCTTGGCGCACGCGAAGATCGGAGAAAAAGAAGTTGGGTTCGGACAGATTGTCTGGATTGCGGAAGTTAAGAAAGATCAGATCCGGAGCAATGTTGGGAACCAGATACGCTTTGAACATATCTCCATGTTCTTGGGCCAATTGCATGGTATGTCTCAGACTCAGGGTGTACCTTCCAAAATCGATTTCCCCGTTTTTCGCTGCGGCAAATGCCACATCTCCATCCGGAATGATCCGCATAACAATGGTATCGATGTTGGGTCGCCCCATGAAATACTCGTCAAAAGCCTCAAGGACAACATACTGGCCTTCCCGGTATTCCTTGAACTTGTAGGGTCCGGTCATCACAGGATTCCGTGTGACCTTCAAGACAAAATCGTCCCAGATTCCTCGTTCTTTGGCTTTAAGAAAATCCTGTTCAAAGATATGTTTGGGCAGTTGGAACCATCCAAAGTAAAAGGCATATTCCGAAGAACCAAACCAAGCGCTCCCGAAAACCTCATCGAAGTGGACGACATAAGTGAGGTCATCCAATACTTCAACTGACGAGGCAGCCAATTCGTAGTGGTTCGACGTTACCGGAGCCCCAGAGACCATGACTTCCCATTGGAACTTTGCGTCGTGAGCTGTAACGGGGTACCCATCGTGCCACTTCATTCCCTCTCGAAGGTGGTATGTAATAGCGACGCTTCCATCCACGTGAATCTGTATCAGTCCGTTCTCCAATGATGGAATCTCTCGGATCATCCGGGGATGGTAGAATCCGTCTTGATTCGTTCCCAGAAGGCCGTCTCCGATAATGTTGCAGATGGTCCAAGTCAAACCGGAGGATGTGAACAAGGTATTGAATCCGGGCGCGTCAGCTCCAACGCGCGTGGTAATTGATCCCCCACGAACCGGTGGATAAAGTGCCATGTAGAATGACAGCGCCGCTTCCTCTTTGGTAATCAACGCATTTGGTTGAAGCGTATGTCCGTACCGATAGTTCAGCAGTTGTCGATCACTACGGAATGCCACTGAAAACGCTCCCG
The DNA here is from genome assembly GCA_964462525.1 of uncultured Thermotogaceae bacterium. Lineage (GTDB taxonomy): Bacteria > Thermotogota > Thermotogae > MWEM01 > MWEM01 > CAYWWY01. The sequence goes on along the minus strand of CAYWWY010000003.1, from coordinate 87,505 downwards.
CCGCTTCTTCAGAAACTTTGGCTTCATCATTGGCCATTGTCACCACTTGCGCATACTGCGCGGCTTGGCTTTCCAAACCAAGCACTTTGATCAAGTTGAGCAAAAAGTCTGTTCGGGTCATATAACAGTCTTCTACCCCAACAAGGTCCTCTTTTCCCGGAAAAGCTACTGCAACGGCAGATCGAAACTCGGTGAAGCTCAACTCCGAAGCGTCCACCGCTCGTAAAATCCCTCTTCGAAGGATCTCGGGAGCCGCTTCGTCCAAGGAGACCTGAGCCAGAGCCACAACAACCATCAGAGAAAAAAGTGCGGTAAACAGAATCCGCTTTTTCATCATGCCACCTCCTACACAAAGATATGGATCTATTTTTTTCGAGATTATACCACAGGAATGATACGGTTCCAATCAAATCCATAAAGAAATGCCGATGCTCTTCCGAAGGGATGATAAGGTTATGTTACACTTTTCTGTTCGATTGCCTCAACACTGCCGTCGAAAACGATTCGTCATCCTAACAATCTTTTTCATTGAACCTATGTTCCTGCGCGATTGACTTCTTTTTCTACGGATCCCGTCGAAAACTCATTCGCTTTATGAATGATTTTTATGAATGCGTTGAACCTTCTGTCGAAAACCCCTTTTTGATCAGTCCGTTCTTTATGGATTCGACGGACCTCATTTTTTTCGACAAAAACCGACGGCTTTTCTCTTTGGATCCCTTCCCCTTTTCCGGATTTTTGAACGGATAACCGACCGATCTACTATGAAGACTACCTCTATTCATAGAACAATAGAACCATTCCAAACCCCTTGTTCATTCTGTCCGACGCAAAGGGTATTGACTTTTCATAGTTTCGCTGTTATACTATTTTCGAGACATCGAGCCACTCAAAGGAAGGAGAATAGGGCCGATATGGAACTGATTGTTGACAAACTCTTGTTAATTCCCGCCATTTTGATAGCCATTGGAATTCATGAATTCTCTCACGCTAAAACCGCAGATCTTCTGGGAGACAGTACCCCAAGATCGCAAGGAAGACTAACCCTGAATCCGATTGCCCACATCGACTGGTTCGGATTCTTTGCCTTTCTCCTTGTTGGTTTCGGGTGGGGCAAACCCGTTTTGATCAATCCACGCGCGTACCGGAACTACCATAAAGCCCAAATTCTTGTATCCATTATGGGGCCCCTTTCAAACCTTGTTGTTGCTTTCTTCTTCTCTTTGATCTGTGCCTTGGTTGGTCGCTTTGCGAACGCGGATTCTCATTTTCTAGCAAATATCCGATACATCCTGCAAACCATCGTCCTTTTGAACTGTGTTTTGTTCATCTTCAATCTCTTCCCAATTCCGCCTTTGGATGGATTCAAGGTGATGCGTGGAGTGTTTCCGATGCGATGGAACGGTATTTTTGACCGAATTGAACGGCAGCAATTCATGATCCTCATTGGTTTCATTCTTCTGGTTCGGTTCGTACCCAACGGATCCGCAGTGATTCTGTTGCCTACCCAAGGATTATACTCTTTGTTCATGAATATGTCTAATTCCCTTGTTCACGGGTTCTAATGGAGAGCGCGTCCATTTTCCTGATCAAACGGTTTGCGACCGATGATGGGAATGGCATCCGAACGACCGTTTTTTTGAAAGGGTGCCCGCTCCGCTGCCGGTGGTGTCACAACCCGGAGAGCCAGGCACAGGAAGCTCAGATCCTTTTCACACCAGAACGGTGCATTGATTGTGGTCAATGCCGTGGATCGGCGCAAGGTCTGTATACCTGCCCGACAGGCGCTCGAGAGTTGGTAGGCCGTTCTATGAGGGTCGATGAGGTAGTTACGTTGGTGATGAGAGACCGGGTTTTCTATGAAGAATCCGAAGGCGGTGTTACGCTTTCTGGCGGGGAACCATTGACCCAACCGCAATTCACGATCGAACTGTGGGAGTCTTTCGGTATGAAAGGAATCCACCGCACGTTGGATACAAGTGGATATGCTGATTTGGACCTATTTCGATCGGTCCTTTCCCTTACAGATTGGGTTTTGTTCGATATCAAAGCTGCATCCAAAGAACTTCATCTTTTTTGCACAGGAACCAGCAACGAGAGGATTCTCCGGAATCTTGCATACTTGGATCGAATGACCACAATCCCTTATGCCATCCGGATCCCAATCATATTTGGAATGAACGATGGAGAGGAGAATCGAAAGCGCACCATCCAAATTTTGGAAGGATTGGACCGAATGGATCATATTCAGTTGATGCCTTATCATTCGTGGGGCACCGGAAAAGCCCGGAAGATCGGTATTGCCCAAGACACTTTTGACACAGCAGCCTCAGAACAATCTTCCAAACAGTGGTTGATTGACTTGCGCAAAAAAGGGTTTCCTGCGCGGAGAAACGGAGGAGAGGATAATGACACCTAGGGTGCAACGGTTGCGAGAAGAAAGCTACCGAGCAAAGCCTACAATTTCCCATGAACGAGCCGAAATAATAACGGAATTTTACAAAGACCAATTGGGAAAAGTACCGATACCGATCTTGCGGGCGCTGAGTTTCCGCGAACTGTGTGCGAAACAAAGGCTATATATTGGAGCGGACGAATGGATTGTCGGAGAGCGGGGTCCTTTTCCCAAAGCGGTGCCGACCTTTCCTGAGCTCACATGCCATAGTCTGAACGATCTTCAGGTGTTGAATGATCGGGAGATGACGGCATATCATGTTCCGCCTCAGGTCTTTGAAGCCTATAAAACGAAAGTGATTCCCTTTTGGGAAGGAAGATCCATGCGGGATCGGCTTCTCCCCTTATTTTCCGAACCATGGCATCTGTTGTATGAGGCAGGAGTTTTTACTGAATTCATGGAACAGCGCGCTCCTGGCCATACAACCCTTGACGGCCGAATTTATCAAAAAGGAATCAAAGATTGGAAGCAAGAGATTCGCGATCATTTGAACACTTTGGATCGCGGCACCGATCCCCACGCTTACGAAAAGCAGAACCAGCTGATGGCTATGGAAATTGCGTGCGATGCCATCATTCTGTTCGCCCACCGGCATTCTGAATTGGCCAATCAAATGACCAGCCAAGAAAAAGATCCCAAAAGGAGAGAAGAGCTTCGTACGATCGCGCGGGTTTGCGCTCGAGTTCCGGAACATGCCCCGCAAGATTTGCACGAAGCCTTGCAGACCTATTGGTTTTTGCATTTGGGGACCATCATGGAGCTAAACGGATGGGATGCCATGAATCCGGGGCATTTGGATCAGCATCTGTATCCTTTTTATCAGAACGATCTGGAAGAAGGCCGGCTTACGCAAGAAGAAGCACGAGAACTGATCAGCTGTTTGTGGATCAAATTCAACAATCAACCAGCCCCCCCAAAAGTGGGTGTTACAGCCCAAGAAAGCGGGACATACAATGATTTCACAAACATCAATTTGGGTGGCCTGCTGCGCAATGGAAGCGATGGGGTCAATGACCTTTCCTATCTTTTGTTGGACATTGCCGAAGAGGTTCACCTTTTGCAGCCCGGGTTTAACATTCAAATCAGCCAGAAATCCCCCCAACACTTTCTCGAACGGGCTTGCGCGGTAATCGCCCGCGGCTTTGGGTACCCGTCTGTGTTCAATTCAGATCTGGTGGTTCAAGAGATGGTGGGGATGGGAAAAACCCTGGAGGATGCCAGAGAAGGAGGGACAAGTGGGTGTATCGAAACTGGCGCTTTTGGCAAAGAGGCCTATATCTTGACTGGGTACCTAAACCTTCCCAAAATCCTGGAACTAACCTTGAATCAAGGGATCGATCGATTCAGTGGAAAACAGGTGGGCCTTTCTTGTGGCGATCCCAATCAAATGGATTCCTTTGACCTTTTGTATCGCGCTTTTGAGAAACAACTGAACTACGCGATCCATATCAAGATGGAAGCCAATCATCTGCTGGAACAGGCTTATGTCAACGAAATGCCAGCTCCTTTTTTGTCGGTGCTAATCGCTGATTGCATCCAAAAAGGCAAAGACTACTATCAAGGAGGCGCAAGATATAATACCCACTACATCCAATGCTGTGGAATTGGTACGGTCACCGACAGTCTCTCCGCGCTTCAGACCCATGTGTATGAACGAAAGGACCTTGCGATGGGTCAAATCATTCATGCGATGAATCAGGATTTCTGCGAGGAAGAACCTCTGCGGCAACTCCTTTGGAATCATACCCCATTTTTTGGAAATGATGATCCACAAGCGGATCATCTGATGGAACGGGTTTTCTGTTCTTTGTTCGAAATGATAGATGGAAAACCCGATAGTGTTGGGGGAAAATACCATATCAACTTCCTTTCGACGACCTGTCATGTCTATTTTGGAACAAAGACAGGGGCAACACCGAATGGGCGTCATAAGGGGCTTCCCATTTCAGATGGAACCTCTCCGTCTCATGGAGCGGATCGGAATGGACCGACGGCAGTGATTCGTTCCCTTTCCCGGATGGATCAGGCAAAAACGGGAGGAACACTCCTCAATCAACGGTTTTCTCCCTCTTTGTTCACGGAGCGAGAGGGAATCCAAAAAATTGCCCACCTAATCCGGAGTTATTTCCGTCAGGGAGGCCACCATATCCAGTTCAATGTTGTTGATACGAAGACGTTACGCTCCGCGCAAAAAGATCCGGAACAATATGCCGATCTTCTGGTCCGAGTCGCTGGATACAGCGATTATTTCATCCATTTGGACCGATTGCATCAGGAAGAGATTATTTCGCGAACGCTTCAGGAACAGGAGCATCTTCATTAGTGCTTGGAGAAGGATCTGTTGGTTTGCGATTGTGCTCCTTATGGCCAAAGGGGTTGTTGGGTTTTTCCCCACAAATCTTTTGTATCAACCTCGGCCCTTTGTTTCTTTCCAGGGAGGAATAACCGAATTTTCACTGCAAATGACCTTTAGAAGGACATTTCAAACCGGGTTATCGATTCGGATCGAAGATCCAATCCTCGGGGGGTTGATTCAGAGGGAATCTTCGTTTATCATTCATTCGATTTCACCCTCATATGCGCTCGGGATCTTTCAAACCAAGCCATTTACAGCAGAAGAAATGGGGATGATCAATCCGTTCTATCCCTATGGGGGTGTGCGCGTCCTGGAGTATGTAGAAGGTCTGGAACGCCAATTTGGTTCCAAAGACCTTGCGCTGGCTGCCTATCATATGGGGACCGGCACGGTCACAAAGATCGTGCAATCGGGAAAAGACCCTTTGTCTGAAACGCCTGCCCGCGACTATGTGCATCAAATCAAGGAATTTAGTCGTCAATATGCCAATGGGAGTCGGGTCGGTTTACGCGACTACATATGGGTTTCTGTCCAAGGCGATGTCCGAACTGGGGAACCAGACTCATTTCGATTCATTTCCGTTTTTCCTACCTTCTGGTTTGGTTCGACTGCGATCGGAATTGACGTTGGTCAACGGACGTTCCCGTTTTTTTATCAGGAATGGTTCATCCATCCAAAAGTTCAGTTGGTTTGCGGATATAACGATGAATGGATCTCTGGGATTCAGGTGAGATCCAACACCTGGAATCAAACCCTTTCCTTGGTTTTTTCGAGCGATTCCGAGCAGTTGTCTTGGGAGTTTTCATCTGTCTGTCAACCATGGATGCTTTTGATTCGGATGAGACAAGAAGATTGGCGGTTCCAACTTGGATATGAAGTCCATAAGGGATTTGAGGTTTATGCTGGGATCCGCTGTCGGGATCGATGGATACCCTATTTGGGTATTTTGATCCGATTCTAGTAAAGATGGTTTGAATGAATCGATTGGAGCAGTCGAGTGATCGAAGTATTTCGTGTTATGCGCGTCGAACAGGAAAAGGGAAAAACGGTGGCGATCGTAGAAAAGGAACGGACGACAGCATGTGGATCCTGCCCATCTTCGTCGATTTGCGGAGTGCCAAAAAAGTTGGAGCTCCATATTGAATGCCCTAATGGAATGAGCATCCAAGCGATGGATGAGTTGGAAGTGGAAATACCCCAAACGCCCGTGACGCGGTTGGCATTTCTGACCTACGGGATTCCTACCATCCTCTTTATCATCTCGCTTTTTCTTACCAGTGAGATCTTTCAGCTTTCGGATATTCAATCGCTTTTGTGGTCTTTGCTCCCTCTTTCCTTGGGATTTCTTGCGCTTCGAGGGATCGATCGTACCATGCGGGGAAAGTTTCGACCCAAAATACTGAAAAAGGTTGGATCGTAAGGAACGCCGGCAATTTAGATCAGTTACACATACTTGGATGATCAAGGGGGACAGGACTTTGCTATCAATGAAGAGAATCCGAATATGGACAGGAATCATTCTACTCATTTCTCTTGCGGTTATTGGATGGTCCAATTCGATTGGGCTTGTGGAGATTGCGGGAAATACAACCATTCCGACCTATGAGATCCAAGAGGTGATCCGAAACACCAAAGAAGGAGCGCGGGTAACGATTGAACAGATCGAACAGGATATCTTTCTAATTGAAGATATGGGATACTTTCAATCGGTTTCGTATCGCTTGGCTCCCTACATTGGCGACGTTAAGATGATCGTTTTTGAACTGGTGGAACACCCATTTGTCAGCGATATCACTGTAAGGATCAATGGTTCTAATGTTGTGCGTGTTGCTGATTTGAACCCATTAATCCAGATCAAAAAAGATCGAGCGTTTAATCATAAGATGCTGATTCGAAGCACGAACGCGATCCGGACCTATTATTCCAACCAAGGATATATCCCTCAATTGATCGAAGTGCGAACCAACATGGAGATCGCACCGAATGGGCAATTTTTCATCCCGGAAGGGAAACTGGAAATTAAAGTCATTGAATATGGACTCTACGACATCCAGATTACCGGAGAAATGGGAGACATCACATTGCAGGAAGTCAAGGACATTATGCAATTAGAACTTTTGAAAGACTTCTATGCGGATTTCTGGAGAATTTTTCGGAATAAAGCGGTATGCTATCCAAAGTTGCTAACCCTTCAGCTTGCGCTGAACTCACTCTACAATACCGGTCTGTATGGGCCTGAAACAGAAATGTATTTCAACGCGCTGGAAGAGCCGCTGGAGACAGGAGAACATGGGGTATATCTTGTTCTCAAGATTCAATTGAACCCGGTCGTTCCCAAAGACCATCCGGTTCAAGAGGTGATCATCAAAGGAAATACCCTACTATCCCACGCCGAGCTAATGCCGGGGTTACGAAGCCCATATAACCCAACGACCGTGTTGATGGATGTCCTGCGCGATACCGAGTTGATGGTTTATCGATACAAAGATGCGGGCTATCCCGTCGTACTCATCCATCCAACCTATAGCACGTCAACCCAAACGCTTACCTTCACCATCACCGAATCAGTGGTGCAAGAAATCCGGATTCGAGGCCTAACAAAAACAAGAGAGGATTTGGTAATGCGGGAGGTCCGACTGAAGCCTGGACAACCAGTTACAGAACGTGATTGGGTTCAAACCTACATTAATCTCAATCGAACACAATACTTTTCAGATATCCGGATGGAACCGATCGGATTCGCTCGGAATTCCCCAGGCACCATTTTTGTCATCACTTTGGAGGAATCTCCTTATCCCTTAACCATGAATGCTGGTCTTACCTTCGATCCTTCCATTGAAGGATCGGTCATTCAGCAGATTTCCGGAAACATGAGTTTTGAATGGATCAATCCCACCGGTCAAGGGGAAACCATTTCGCTGAACGCTGTTTTGGGTCGTCAACCCGAATTCGGTTTTTCGTACGCCATTAAAAACCTATTTGGCTCCAATTTCGACGCGGGCATCAGTTTGAACTACAGCCGAAAATGGGACCTCAGGTATTTCCGAGACGAAGATGAACGGATTCCTGTCCGATTTGAAGTCGATTCGTTCCGGATCGTTCCCAATGTGGGCCTTCGGATTGGTGACTTTCACTTCTTAGGCGCTGATGTGACCTGGGGGAGTTTCAACCGCCATGAGGTTCCCGCCACAGCGACCACAATAGCCCCTTCGGGGATCGTTACTGTCTTGGGGCTCAACTACAGCTTTGACACCCGAGATGATTTAACCAGTCCGACATCGGGATATGAGTTCTATATTCGCGGAGAATACTCCGGTTTGGGAGCCACAGAAGATTGGTTCCAGATGCGCCAGTTTGTCCGAGGGTTTTGGACCCCATGGAGGGATCATACCTTTGCTGGGCGGCTCTTTGCAGGAGAAATTCTCTATAATCCCCTGGAAGTCCTAGAGTACAAGATTGGAGGACCACGGAGCGCATTGGTGCGCGGGATTTTGGATTCAAGATCACAATTGGGACAATACGCCCTTGCGGCAAATATGGAGTATCGGTATCAAATCATTCGTCAAGATCCTGTCGGGCTTGGTCTGGTTGGATTTATCGATGCGGGAATGGCCTTTAATGATGGCAGCGAGTTCCAGTTTGAACGAATGCTGGCTTCGTTTGGGTTTGGAATGAGGATTACCATCCCTGGATTCGGGCTTTTGAGATTTGATACCGGTTGGAACATGCGCACCCTTGAATGGGGAGGATTCAGCTTTGGGTTTGGTCAAATGTTCTGATCTTCGAACAATCCGAAAGGTTCTTGCCTGGCTGGTATTGGCTCCTTTTTTCATGTCTTCTTACTCGGCCTTGGCAACTGCTGGGACCATTCCATGGGTGCAAGACACATCACTAACGCTGTATTTGTCTTCCTATCAAAGTTTTCAGAATCTGGATGTACCTTCAGTCCGTTCCTTATGGCTGGCCTTCCGGATGGATCAGCAGATCGATAAACGGGTATTCCGGTGGAGCATTGAAAAAAACCTGCATACTTCCTTGTTCGAACGGTTGTTTGAACGACCCGTCATTCTTTGTTGGTATGGCCCCATGGAGGGATGGAATCCCCTGGGTCAGATCGAGGCCTTTTTTCATCCGGACGCCTTCTTCAGTTTGCTTCACAATGCCATGGAAAGGGGAGGGGTCATTCTTCCGTACTTTGAGGGTGTGGAAATCCTGTTTCGCGGGTTGTATTCCCAGCAACTGGTCACGTATCGAATCGGAGAATTTGTAGGGATATCCTTCACAGCACAAGGATTGCAAAGGATCCGAGAGCAGCAGATCTATCGCGAATCCTTTTCCCCTTCCACCCTTTTGTACGGACAGACGCCGCTCCAGGTTGTGGATGTCCGAAAACAGACCGGGTTTCTTAGCGTTGACCTTCGCAGTCAACCGACTGGGACCCATCTTCCTGTAAGCGCGCAGGCTGTCCTAGACTGGATGGAACATTATGGGATTGCTTCCGATCAGTTGCAGGTGCATTGGTTTTCTCCATCGTACTATCTAGCTCGATATCCTGCAATTTTTCCAGAGTTTTCTTATGATTCCGAATGGAATCGGATGGTGCGGACGATTTTGGAAAAAGCAGAGATGGTGATTCATGAAGATTTTCCGGATCAATGGATCATTCATGTCAATCACCCTTTTCCCCAAGAGGTAATGCGTCCCTTTTTTGACAGTTGGTCTGTACCGTTTGATGAAGACGGTGAAGATCCGGTCATCTGTTTGCGGTCTGCCCATCCAAGCTTGTGGATTCAAGTATTGGAGGACCGGATCCTTTTTTCCAACCAAAATGATCGCTGGGATTATCACCAAGAGCAATCATCTTCCCCTCGTTCCCCTCCTTCTGCAGGCGAACGAGATCTTTGGAACGCCGTTTTCACCGATCGCCGGGCGGTCCATTATGGAGTGTGGTTTCGAGAGATCTCTCATATACGGATTTCTGTCCCCTTTGCCCACACACAAGAATCCCGAATTGACCGCACAGTTATGAGAATCCAATGAAGGAGATGATTGAATGAAGCTTTTTGGGAAACTATTCGATAAAAACGAAAGCCTGTTACGCAGATACCGCAAAATGGCACACGAGGTTAGAGAAATCCATCGGGAACTGGAGAAGCAAACGAACCAGGCTTTGTTTGACCAAGTGGAGCAATTGAGAAAAGATACGCAGGCAGCGGATTCTTTTGACGGTTATGTGGAACAGGCCTTTGCGATCGCCTGTGAAACAGCCAAACGAGTCCTTGGCATGGCCCCTTTCGATGTCCAGATCATCGGCGCGCTCGCTCTTCATGAAGGACATGTAGCAGAAATGCGCACAGGAGAAGGAAAAACGCTTGTTGTGACCCTTCCTGTTTTTCTCAATGGAATGACGGGAAAAGGGGTCCATATGGTTACGGTCAATGATTATTTGGCTCGGTTCCATGCTATGTGGATGGCCCCGCTCTACAAAAGTCTGGGGTTGCGAATTGGTGTGATCAATTCCCTAAATGCCTCTTTTGAGGTGGTATGGGAACATCCCGATCTCCAAAAAGAGGCAGTCGAGAAAGATTTGTGGGTATGGCCAAAAGGGATCGATCGGGAAACCATTGAAGAAAGCGAAAAAACCCCCGATGCCGTAAAAGCCTTTTCTGTTCGATTGGAACCGGTGGAACGCAGAGATGTGTATCAATTGGACGTGGTGTATGGGACGAACAATGAATTTGGTTTTGATTATCTGCGCGATAACTTGGTATACGAACAATCCGCTAAATCACAAAGGAGCCACTTTTTCGCAATCGTTGATGAGGTTGACTCCATATTGATCGATGAAGCCCGAACACCGCTCATCATATCCGGACCAACAAAAGGAACGGCTTTGGCCTACAACAAGTTTGCCCGTTTGGCTCCAAAGTATATAGCAGACACCGATTATGTCATCGATGAGAAGAGCCGTACCGTAACCCTTACCGAAGAGGGTGTCGCAAAATCCGAGAAGTTGTTGAATCTGGAGAACCTATACGACCCTGCAAACATCGATGATCTGTATCACGTCATCAATGCCCTCAACGCACTCCACCTGTATCAACGGGAAGACCACTATATTGTAGATGATCAAGGCCAAGTGGTGATTGTGGATGAATTTACGGGAAGACTCATGCCGGGTAGGCGATTCAGCGGTGGATTGCACCAGGCTCTTGAAGCGAAGGAAGGGGTGAAGGTTCAAGAAGAATCTTTGACCTACGCAAGCATAACCTTCCAGAATTACTTCCGGATGTATGAAAAACTCGCTGGGATGACAGGGACCGCCAAAACAGAAGAAGAGGAGTTTAAACAAATCTATCGGATGGATGTGGCGGTGATCCCCACGCACAAACCCATGATCCGTTCGGATCATGACGATGAGATCTATCGAACGGTTGGAGAAAAATATGGAGCCATTATCAAGGAAATCCAAGCCCGGTATGAAAAAGGCCAACCGCTTCTCGTAGGAACGACTTCAATCGAAAAGAGCGAATGGATCAGTACGGCGCTCAAAAAACTTACCATCCCGCACCAGGTATTGAACGCAAAATTTCACGAACAGGAAGCGGAGATCATCGCGAAAGCCGGGGAACAGAAGATGGTGACGATCGCCACAAACATGGCAGGCCGCGGGACAGACATCAAGTTGGGCCGAGGCGTGAAAGAGTTGGGGGGGTTGTATGTCATCGGCACAGAACGGCATGAAGCGAGAAGAATCGACAACCAGCTCCGCGGCAGAAGCGGTCGTCAGGGAGATGTTGGAGAATCCAAGTTCTTCCTTTCCACCGAAGATGATCTGGTTCGGATCTTTGGGGGAGACCGAATCGCCAAGATAATGGATATGATGAAGATCGAGCAAGGGGAGCCAATTTATCACCCGATGTTGACCCGGTTGATCGAGCAGGCGCAGAAGCGGGTGGAAGGAATGCACTTCTCAATTCGGAAATACCTTCTGGAGCTGGATACCGTCATGGATTCCCAGAGAAAAGCCATCTACGAGCACCGGAACTGGGTACTGGGAGAAACGGATATATCGGAGAATCTTAAGGATATCTATCAAGATGTGGTGGATCGAAGAATCGACACCTATTGTCCCGGAACGGATTGGGATATTCCGGGACTGAAAGGATCGTTAAATCCCTTTCCGCCCATATTCGATGGGATAAAATGGGATTCGATCGAATCAGTCGAACAGATTCAAACAGACCTTAATGAATGTATGATCCAAGCATATGAGGCAAAGAGAGAGGAGATCGGCGCCGACTTTTTCGGGCTTCAAAAATATCTGCTTTTGAAAATTATCGATGAACGGTGGCGCAAACACCTGGAATCCATCGACTCTCTGAAAGAAGGAATCAGTTTGCGGGCCTATGGGCAAAAAGATCCGGTTATGGAGTTCAAGAGAGAATCGCATCGGTTGTTTGAGGAAATGATCGATTCAATCTACGACGATATGGCCTCGCTGTTGCTCCGAATTGTACGGGTAGATCACCAGCAAGCCTCTCAAGAAGCCCAAAAAGAAGTGGATCGATTGAAATACACCCATGAAGATTTTGACTCTTTCAATCGAAAACAGAGGAGAAAAACAGAGTCAAAAGGTTCGAAGAGTACGGCCAAGCGAAGAATGAAAGTGGCGAGGTGACCCAGTTTGATATTATATGAAGAAAAACAGGAATTTCGGGTCTTATCGGAAAAGTTTGAAGATATGTCGGCGGTTCTGGATCCAAAACGGAGTCGGTCTCGATTGGCGGAGTTGGAAACAGAAATGGGACGTCAAGGCTTTTGGGACGATCCCCAATTGGCGGCAGATATTTTGAGAAACGCCAAGGTTCTTGAAACTCAACTGCAGGAATACCATGAGGTGCAAGAACTGATTGAAGACGGAAACACGGCCCTTGAGTTAGCGAATGAGGATGATTCGATGGAGGCGCATTTTCAGAAAGATCTTCGGATGCTGAGACACAAAGTGCGTGATTTCGAGTTAAAGATGGTTCTGAATGAACAATTCGATATGAACAATGCCTTTTTGAGCATCCATCCTGGCGCGGGAGGGACTGAATCCCAAGATTGGGCCCAGATGTTATTGAGAATGTATCTTCGGTGGGCCGAGCGGCGGGGATTTGAAACCGAGATCATCGAAGTTCAACCAGGGGATGAGGCGGGGATCAAAGATGCAACCTTGCTGATAAAAGGCAATTATGTCTATGGGTATCTCAAATACGAGAAGGGTGTCCATCGCTTGGTCCGGATTTCTCCCTTTGATTCTTCCAAACGGAGACATACTTCTTTTGTCTCTGTCAACCTGATGCCGGAGTTGGATGATTGTGTGGAGGTTGAAATCAACCCCGACGATCTCCGGGTTGATGTATACCGAGCTTCTGGAGCGGGGGGGCAGTATGTCAACCGTACCGAGTCAGCCGTTCGGATCACCCATTTGCCCACGGGATTTGTTGTTGCCTGTCAAAATCAACGGTCTCAGCATCAGAACAAAGAAACAGCAATGAAGATCCTCGCCGCGAAACTGTATGAACGGGAAATGGAGATCAAGCGGAAAGAGGCCGACGCAATCCAAGGAGAACTGACGGGTATTTCGTGGGGCAATCAGATTCGATCGTACGTATTCCATCCCTACAAAATGATCAAGGATCTCCGAACAGAGCACGAAACTGGCAATGTCGATTCCGTTATGGATGGAGATCTGGATGCCTTCATCGAATCGGAACTGATTTATTATACCAAAGGAAAGAAGTAAGCATCTGCGATGAAGAAAACCGTTTGTTGGTTTTTCTTGGTTGTGGGATTCGACCAACTGACAAAATGGTTGGTTGTGGTGCATATCCCTTTGTATGGGAGCATTCCGATTGTCGGCGCATGGTTCCGGTTCACCCACTTTGAGAATGAAGGGATCGTATTTGGAATGCTTCAAGGAAAAGGAGATCAACTCTTGCCGGTGGTGCTTATCATAAGCGTCGGTATGGCTGTTTTGGCATGGAAGTATGCGGAGGGATCGTGGTTCCTTCGCTTTTCATTCGGAACCATCATCGGTGGGGCCGCAGGCAACCTGATCGATCGGTTTTTCCGTGGAGCGGTCGTGGATTTCATCCATATTGGTAGTTTTGCCATATTCAACATCGCCGACGCCTTTGTGGTCGCTGGGGCCATTGGGATGGGGATCTATCTTCTCGTTGTACATAAACCGCTTTTATATGAATCCGAATTGTGGGTGCTTTAGCCCCCCGGCTGAGAGGTGACGATCCTACCATAAATACATGATCCTCTCATGAAAAGGGAGGGGTTTTGGGAAGATATTCTCAATGGTTTTCGTTTGATTGAGAAGTTAGAAAAACCATACTTGTTCAAACAAAACAAACAAAAAGGAGGGAACCCATGGAAAAGAAGAAAAAATTAACCCGTACCAATGGAGCCCCGGTACCGGACAATCAAAATGTTATGACTGCTGGCAAACGAGGACCGATGTTGTTGCAGGATGTATGGTATTTGGAAAAATTGGCACATTTTGATCGGGAAGTGATTCCGGAACGTCGGATGCACGCAAAGGGATCGGGGGCGTTTGGCGCCTTCACTGTGACCCACGACATTACCCGGTTCACCAAAGCAAAGATCTTTTCCGAAGTTGGAAAAAAAACAGAGGTGTTTGTCCGTTTTTCTACTGTAGCGGGTGAACGCGGTGCTGCAGACGCGGAGCGGGATATTCGAGGGTTTGCCATCAAATTCTATACCGAAGAAGGGAATTGGGATTTGGTTGGCAACAATACCCCGGTCTTTTTCCTCCGCGATCCCCTCAAGTTTCCGGATCTCAATCATGCCGTGAAAAGGGATCCGAAAACGAACATGCGCAGCCCGAAAAACAACTGGGATTTCTGGACCTCTCTTCCAGAAGCATTGCATCAGGTTACAATCACGATGAGCGATCGCGGAATCCCCTATTCGTATCGGCATATGAACGGGTATGGCAGCCATACGTTCAGCATGATCAACAGCGCCAACGAGCGGCATTGGGTCAAGTTCCATTTTCACACCCAACAAGGGATCAAGAATCTGACAGATCAGGAAGCGGAAGCCATCGTTGCCAAGGATCGCGAAAGCCACCAACGGGATTTGTTTGAGTCCATCGAAAAGGGCGATTATCCTCGGTGGAAGCTGTCAATCCAAGTGATGACCGAACAAGAAGCCGCAAGAGTCCCTTACAATCCGTTCGACCTAACTAAGGTATGGCCGCATAAGGATTTCCCTCTGATCGATGTGGGAATCTTGGAGTTGAACAAGAATCCTGAAAACTACTTTGCTGATGTAGAACAGGCAGCCTTCAATCCCGCCAGTATTGTGCCAGGCATCGGATTTTCGCCGGACAAGATGCTTCAAGGGCGCCTATTCTCCTATGGAGACGCTCAACGATACCGCCTTGGAGTCAATCATCACCTAATCCCTGTCAACGCGCCTCGCTGTCCGGTTCATAGCTATCACCGAGACGGGCAAATGCGCGTGGATGGAAATCACGGAAGCAGAATCGGCTATGAACCCAACAGTTATGAAGAATGGGAAGAACAACCCAGCTTCTCTGAGCCTACCCTTGGTTTGGAGGGCGACGCGGGGCATTGGAACCACCGGGAGGACGATGATTATTACGCACAACCACGGGCCCTGTTCAATCTGATGAACCCGGACCAAAAAAAGGCGTTGTTTGAGAACACTGCTCGAAATATGGGTGACGCGCCGCGAATGATCAAGATCCGGCACATCCGAAACTGTTTCAAGGCGGATCCCGCATATGGCAAAGGAGTGGCTGAGGCTTTAGGGATCCCTTTGAGCGAAGTCCAGCAGTAATAGTCGGAAGACTTCGATAGGGCATTACAATGAAGATCCACATACACTTAGGGAGGGATCCGGTGAAAAGAATAAGAGACATTCTTTGCATGATGGGGATTCTGATTGTCAGCATTCTTATGATGACGGCATGCGGTGGGATTTCCCCAGGGCCAACACCTTTACAGGTAACCATAACGGTCAGTGTCATGCCATTGGAAGAAACCCATTCGAGGATCGCTCTCTATGGGGGAGCAGTTCGGATCGATGGAGGGTTATGGACCGATCAGTCCCAGAGCAAAACGGTTTTTTTGGGAACCTATGTTTCCCTTGAAGCCCAGGCCTATGAAGGCTATCAATTCGAGGGGTGGTATGAGGGAACAACACAAATAAGCTCTTCGAATCCTTTAAACTTTCCCGCTGTCACATCGCGCACAATTCGCGCCCGGTTCGTTCCGATTCTCTACCTCCTTCAGCTGCAAGCGCAGCCTTTGATGGGAGGCACGGTCTATGGGGCAGGGTCATATCCGGCTGGCTCCCTCGCAAATATAGAAGCCATTCCCCATTCGGGGTATCAGTTTTCCTATTGGGCCGAGAACGGAGAACCGATCAGTGCTGAAGCCGCGCACACCTATACCATGCCTGCGTACTTTGTGACGCTTACCGCTCACTTTTCCTCCATTTCAGTAGGTTCCTTTCGGGCTTTGTCCATTGGAGCCTCAGATTATGGAGGGGAGGGTGATCTTCCGGGAGCGGCGCGAGATTCCGAACGGATTCGGGCCGCTTTTTCCAACCAGTTGGAATCCTTCGATGTGCAGACGCAGACAGGGTCGATGTCTCGGTCGGATGTGATCGGATGGTTGAATGAGTATATCCCAGGCAGCCAGGCGGAGGACCTCTTTGTCTTCCACTATTCTGGGCATGGGTATTACAATGGGATTACTTCCTTTCTCCATTTGCCTTCAGGGGCGATCAGCGTGAACGACTTACGAACCGAATTGGGGAAGATCCATGGAACAAAGCTTGTAATCATCGACGCTTGCGAATCGGGGGATTTTGCGAATCTTGCCCCGGATGAATCCGGCCGAGATCGATTGGATCGGGCAATCCGATTCAACGATGCGGTCATCGCGGCTTTTACGGAGGATCCTGAGAAGAGAGGCGTGTTTGGTTCCACCTACGAATTCTATGTGTTGACGGGAGCCTCCATTACGGAAAGCGCTTGGGAAGGGGGAGTGTTGAACCACGGGTACATGAGCTTCTTTCTGACGGATGGCATGGGCCATACAGGTTCAAGCAATCCAATGGGCGATTTCGACGGGACACACAACGCCGACGGATATGGACCGATGGGGATTGTGGACCGAAAATTGACCTACCCGGAGCTGTACAATTACACCCGAGACAAGGTATTGGACTGGGCCTTTCCCACCGTTCAAACTGTTCAAGGCAATCACATTTCAGACACCTTTATTGTCGGAACCTTTTAAATAAAGACCGACCGGGATCAATCGAGATAGGGTTCCCAAGAAAACCCTAGATCAGGGATTCCGGTCTTTTCTTTCATAATGGAGAAGAAGACCAAAGGATCGTCTGTGATAATATTATCCACCCCAAGACGAATCAGACGCTCCATTTCATCCCGATCGTTGACCGTCCATACGTGGACCGAACGTCCGATTGAATCGGCACGATGGAGAAATTCGGGTGTGGCCATAGTATGGATGATGCTGTAGAAATCCACGTCGAGATCCCAAAGCGTTCCGATGCTAAGCGCTGTGATCAAACCGATTCGGATATCCGGGTTCAGTCTTCGAACGCGTTGAAGGGTTCGGTAGTCCAAAGAGGTGATCACACACTGGTGTACAATCCCATATTGTTCGATCAAAGAAACGACCGCGCTTGCGATATGGGGGTTTTGAGGATGAGCTTTGATTTCGATGTTCAACTTGATTTTCCCTACGGTTTGCTGAATCACTTCTTCCAGAGATACAATCCGTTCTCCGGCGAAATCCGGTGAAAACCGAATACCCGCATCCAACTGCCGGACTTCGGGATAGGTTATGCTCCAAATCCTTTGATGAACCCCAGTACGCGCCCATAAGCTTTCATCATGAAGCAAAACCACGACATCATCCGCTGTTTGCCGAACATCCATCTCCGCGTAGTCCGCTCCTTCTTTTGCTGCAAGCAGAATGGCAGAAAGAGTGTTCTCTGGAGCCCGCAGACTGCTCCCCCGATGAGCTGTAACTTCTACGTGGTCTTTCAGCAAAGGGGCTTCCTCTTGAAGGCCAAGAAAGAAGAGAAAGGCAACAGCGAGAACGCCCGCAAAAAATCCTGTTGCAGCGAGTTTGGGGTGCTTATGGATCCATGGGGTTTGTCCAGTTTGTCGGGAAATCTTTGGTAGGATAATCTTCGGTTCGGCTCCCTCTTTTCGTTTCCGATGCCGCAGGTATAAATGAAAGATAAAGGCAGTATTGATCGGGTTCAACACAAGAGAGACTATCACAGACGCTACGACTCCGATCACGATCACCAAAACAAAGAAGCTAAAAAAAACGGGGTTTTCTGGGTGGATGTCTCCGATCCCGATGCCGATCATTTCAACAATCAAAGAAGCTACCCCGACAACGGTAAGCAGGAAGATGATAAACCATAGAGAGAGCAAGAAGAGAATGCGAAAAAAAGACCCTTTGACAAGGCAGATGCTCCGGCGAACCGCTTCGGGGAAGCTCAGGTTTTCTAGTACGGCGCAAGGAATCAAAAAGATCCGGTTCACAAAGAAGCGGATCATCCCATAAATCAACCCGCCAATTCCGATGCTTACCAGTGCGATTCTCCACCATGAACCGGTCATCCATTGGGTTACTGCAGGCCACCCCAAGGAGAAGAACGCCCCTTCACCGACCAGGGTCACCAGAAGCCAGATCAAAGGAAAAATAAGAAGGAAATAGGCGGAAAACTCAACAACACCCATTCTCAATAGCTTCGGAAGCATAAATACGCTTCGGTTTACCAAATACCGAAAGGAAATCGGAACCCCATAATGAGCCGAGCTCAGGATGGCGAGCTGCCCGGCTTCTTTGATAAAAAGCCCAATAAAAAGGGCCATTGCTGCAAGGGTCATGGAAAGAATTCCGGGTAGGCTGAAGAAGAAGGAAAGGACCTGAAGGTTGTTTACCGCAGAAAACCCGCTCAATCGAACCAATCGGGCAAATAGAAAAGCGGATAGGGGTGTAATGATGATCGCCCCAATGATATTGATCGCAGCTTCGAAAAGGACTGCGGGAACAAAGGATTTTCGCACGGTCGCAATCGCTTCAAACAACCCGGTTTTGATATCGTTCAAAGCGTGTGTGTTCATTATTCTCGTTCTTTCGTATGGGCGGCGCGTTTTGCCTGTAAGGAGTAGACCCATGCGCCCGCTGCTATGGCAAGGCCCAACCAACCTGCGAATCGATACCCCGTCAATACCCCGGTCTGTTCCACCAACCATCCGCCTCCAAGGGATCCGACCGTAAAATTGATGCCTTGAAGTGTGATCCAAAGGAGAACCTGAGCATTCCGAACTTGGTGGGGAGAAAGATGATAATGGATGAATTGGAACAGGGCGTAATATACCGTGATGTAGCCGAGGCCGTGAATGGGCAAGGTAAAAAAGAATCCCAAAGGATGGGCGATCCAAGACATGAGCAAGACCCGAAAAGCGATTGCGCTGATGCCTATGGCCAATAACCGGATATTGCCTAGTCGTTTGAGGATGCGTTCTCCCAGCAAAAGGAAAGGGACTTCAGAAATCGCCATAATGGAAAAACTAACGCCAGGAGCCCATTCCGGGAATCCGTATCCGTCTGTCAACATCGGAAGAAACACTGAACTCATGCTTCCAACCGAAGTTGCCACCGCAGAAAACCCAAGCATGATTAAAAAGGTTTTCATCTGTCCCAAGGGAACGGTGGGTTGTTGTTTCACGGAGACCGCAACAGGAGTTTGAGCAAGAAGCGGACCTATGGCGCCAACGACAAGGAGCGACATGGTAGAGAAAGCAAACACCCACGCATAGGATACTTGGACCAAAAGGCCCGAGATGAGAATGGTACAGGAGTATCCGATGGTTCCCCATAGGCGAATATGATCAAACCGAAGTCCTTTCTTTTTCAGGCTTTGGATGACCATTCCTTCAGCCAGAGGAATGACTGCGGACATGGTCAAGGCCACGGGCAATATGATCCAAAGTTTGAACCAGAATCCGGAAAAGAGAAAGACCCCCCAAACGAGAATTGCGGGAATGAATGCAACCAAACGAATGATCTTTTGTTCGCTGACAGAGCTGGCCAATCGGAAGAAGAAAGGGTTGGACACAAAAGACATCAAGGGAATCATAGCCATTAGAAGACCAATCTGAACGGGATTATACCCTTCTGAATAAAAGTATTGACTCCAAAGCGTGGTAACCGCAATATTGGAATAGATCATCCATTCGATCGAACTTTCCTTCCGCCCTTCTTTGAGTGCTGTCCAGAAATTCATGATTTCCTCCCGAGGTGATCGGACCGTATCGAGATAGTATATCACAAGCAAACCATCATTTGGATGATTGAAATGAATGGAGAATGGTCGGATTGTGATATAATCCAGTAGAGAAAAAACCACAGATTATAAGGGCTTTGGAGGTGTTTTTGCTGCAGCAAGGAGTTGTTATTGGGATCTTTTTATTGGCCTATTTCTTTATTATTACCGGAAAGCTGGACCGATCCTTAATCGCTTTTTCCATGGGGTTGCTGGCTATTTTTGTCAAAGTAGCCGACGGATTGACCATCTCCCGAATGGGAGACTTTGTGGATTTCAATACATTAGGCATTCTGTTGGGTATGATGATCCTTGTCGGTGTGCTGAAAAGCACCGGAATGTTTCAGTACATTGCGGCGCGGATCGTACGGAGTTCAAAGGGAAACATGGCCGTGATCTATGTGTTGATGATCATTGCTGTCGCTGGATTGTCAAGCGTTTTGGACAATGTGACCACTATTCTGCTCTTTGCGCCCATCGTTTTCTTGATTAGCGATTCCATCGGGTTTCGCCCAGCTCCACTGATGCTATCGTTGATATTTGCTTCCAACATTGGCGGCATGGCAACCATCATTGGAGACCCCCCCAATATCCTGATCGGAAGCGCTGCCAAAATTGGGTTTTTGGAGTTCACCTCCGTAATGATTGCTCCTTCTCTGATTGTGCTTGCAATCAGTTTGATATATTTCCGATTCCGATATCCGCAGTTTTCCCAAGTCCCTACGGAACGGCTAAATGCTTTGCTTTCCATCGATCCGTCTAAGGCTATCCTGGACCGACCCCTTTTTCTGAAAGGATCGATCGCCTTTGGAGTGGTTTTAGCCGGGTTTATCCTCCATGATACATTGGACTACGAGGCCTCATTGATTGCCTTGAGCGGTGGGGTAGTCATGCTCTTTTTATCCAAAGGCACCTTTGAGCATATAGCGAGAGAGATTGAATGGAATACCCTCTTCTTTTTCTTGGGATTGTTTTTGCTCACAGGGGCACTGAAAGAGGTTGGGGTCATCGACCATATCGCTCAATGGATCATAACCTTTCAGTCCAGGCCATTTCTGCTGATCATCCTGATTCAATGGGTTTCCGGGATTTTGGGAGGATTGATCGGAGCCGTACCGGTCGTTGCCGTATTCATCCCCATTGTCCAGACGATCGCCCCAGGTTTTTTGCATCCCCAAGAGCTATGGTGGGCGCTTGTCTTGGGCGCGAATATGGGCGGGAATCTTACGATCAGTGGAACAGCAGCGAATATTGTTGGTGTAGGGATTCTTGAATCCGCATCAAAAACACGGATGCCCTTCAGTCAGTTTTTCCGGGATGGTGTGGTGATCTCCTTGATTGGGATGGGGGTTGCTTCTTTCTACCTAGGAATCCGATGGTTTATCCTAATCCCGTAATCATAGACCTTCTCTTTTTAAGAAAATCATGGTATAATTCCGCGAACGGGTGATTTTGTGAGGCATGAGAAGCAGCTGTTGGCTGTAATCGAAACGATTCAAGCAAATAACTCCATTCTTGTGATTGGGCATATTGATCCCGATGGAGATGATATTAGTTCCATGCTCGGTTTGACATTGGGTCTAAGGCGTATGGGAAAAAAGGCTATCGCGGTTGTTGATAGCCCGATCCCTGAAATCTTCCGCCCTCTATTGCTTACCGACCAAATCCTGGATTGGGACGGGTTTTGTCGCCTTCATACTCCAAAGGACTTTGAATGCTTGGTGGTGGTCGATGCTTCGTCTCGGGATCGAATCGGGCAGTTCGAAAGGCTTCTCGGTTCGATGCCTTCGGTTGTCGTCGATCATCATGCAACCAATACGAACTTTGGCGATGTGAACTGGGTTGATCCGTCTGCGGCAGCGACTGCGCAGATGGTTCTCTGGATCTTTCAGCGGATGGAACTGGGACTGGATCCCGTTTTGTCCTCTCTGTTGTTGTTGGGAATCCAAACGGACTCCGGGTTTTTCAAGTATTCAAACACGGATGCTCGGTTGCTCGAAGATGCTGCGCGTTTGGCTCGGTTTGGAGCGGATCCTTCATTTAACGCCAATTTGGTGCTGGAGAACCAGCGGCCGGAATACTTTGCCTTACTGGCTCGGATGATCAACAACATGCATATGGATCCAGACCTTGGGATTGTATTCTCGTTTTTGCGGAGGGAGGAAGTTCGCGAATACGGCAATGGCTATTCCGATACGAGCGGATTCGTTGGAGCCCTTCGATCACTGAAGGGAATGGAAGCAGCCCTTTTTTTCTCGGAAGAAGAGGATCGGAAAATCAAAACGCATATGCGTTCGAAAGACTGGTTTGATATTGCAACTGTTGCCCTCCATTTTGGCGGGGGTGGCCACCCGAAAGCAGCAGGGTGCACCCTTCTTATGGAAATGGATGAAGCCATTGATTCCGTCTTGACCTACACAAAAGAACAAATGGAGATCCAAAAGCAAAATCACGCGAAAAACGAGGAGGGACCGGGATGGGGGGTCTGAACCAAAAAACGATCATGGAAGCATTGGGCCAGGTGATCGATCTTGAGCTGGGCATTGATATCGTTACATTGGGGTTAATCTATGATATTCGAATTTGTGATGATCAACGCGTTGAAGTTGATATGACATTGACCACTCCCGCCTGTCCGCTTGCCGGTGTGATGGTTGAACAGGCTACCTGGGCTGTGGAACAAGTGGTTGGAGCCGGAAAGGTCACCGTTCATCTTGTTTTCGATCCGCCATGGACGCCAGATCGGCTAGATTCGAGCATTCGGAACCATCCGGGCCAATCGACTTGAAACCAATGGGGGTGGGGTATGGGCCAAGTGTTGGTTGTAACTTCTGGTAAAGGTGGTGTGGGGAAAACAACCGTTACGGCAAATTTGGGGGTATCGTTTGCCAATCTGGGGAGACGGGTGTGCCTTTTGGACGCCGATATCGGATTAAAAAACTTGGATGTCCTTTTGGGGTTAGAGAATCGGATCATCTATACAATCATGGACGTGATTTCCGATCGGGTTTCCGGAATCGATGCCTTGGTCCGGCATAAGACAAATCGCAATCTGTTTTTGTTACCGGCTTCTCAGGTGGCCACAAAAGAGATGGTGCACGAAGAAGATATGAAAAAGGTGATCGGTCAACTGAGAAACGAATTTGACTTTGTCATTGTAGATTCTCCGGCCGGGATCGAGAGCGGGTTTCGGAATGCGGTAGTTGGTGCAGATACCGCGATTGTCGTAACAAATCCCGAATATCCGTCCGTGAGCGATGCGGATCGTGTGGTGGGTCTTTTGGAGAAGTCGGGAAAGAGCGAGGATCATATCCTCCTTATCATCAACCGATATCGTGATTTGATGTCTCAAAAAAAGGGAATGCTTTCCATCGAAGATATCTTGAAGACTCTGGCGCTGCAGCTGGTCGGGATTATCCCCGATTCCGAAGAGATTATTGTGGCAAGCAATCGAGGGATACCAGCCACCATGGAAGGAAGCAAGGAGATTCACCAAATATTTGGAAATATCGCGCGCCGGATTATGGGACACAAAATCCCGATTAAAGAAGATTATCGTTTGTCAAGGCCTACATTTTGGACACTCTTTCGCGCCATGTTCCGGCGGTAACCATGAACAAAATCGATGGGTCGGATCCAAAACGGGAGTTGCTCAAAACAAGATGGCTTTCCATCGAAGACTGCATGCCCAAACAGCAGATGACCCATATCCTTCGGCCAGCAGCGGTGGAGTTGCTGAACGGAGGACTGGTGGTTTTCCCGACAGAAACGGTGTATGGGTTGGGCGTGAATCCATTTCTTGGACCCTCGGTGCAAAACGTGTATCGAGCGAAAGGCAGGCCTTTTGATAATCCGTTGATTCTTCATATCAGCGCTCTGAGCTACTTGACCCGCTTGGTTGGGTCTGTTGCGGGAAAGTGGCAGGATTTGGCGGACCAGTTTTGGCCGGGCCCAATGACTTTTGTGTTTCCAAAAGCGCCGCATGTGCCGAATTGGGTCACGGGAGGACGAGATACTGTCGCCATTCGCTTTCCTTCTCATCCCGTTGCTCAGGTCCTTATTTCTGAGTGCGGCATTCCTTTAGCGGCGCCCAGCGCAAACCGGTCTGGAACGCCGAGCTTGACACGGAAAGAGCATTTGTGTGAGATGGAAGGCATCGCAGATTGGATCATCGAAAGCGGGACGCTGGATTTCGGATTGGAGTCAACCATTATTTCTCTGGTAGAGGACCCCCCTGTGTTGCTTCGACCCGGTCCAATCACGGTAGAACAGATCCAAACGATGATTCCGGACTTAGTCATCGGTTTGCAACGCACAGAGGCAATCGCTCCGGGAATGAAATATCGGCACTACGCTCCAAAAGCCTCATTGACCCTGATTGAGTATGTAGGGGGAAGCGATTCGGATTTGGAGCGAATGGCTGAACAGGTCCTTTGCCGGTATCATGAAAAAAACCGACCGGAGTTCCGAGTGCTTGTGCTATGCACAGACGAGACAATGCAACGATATCAGGAAAGGGGAATTCCTTTTGTTTCTCTTGGGAGTCGGGCTCAACCGTATTCAATTGGGAAATCTCTGTTCCATGCATTTCGGAGGGCTGATGACGAAGGGTATCCGATGATCCTCATCGAAGGGGTGGAAGAGATCGGAATTGGTATGGCCATCATGAATCGGATCCGAAAGGCAATCGATGGACAATTGGGATGAACTTGGCCGATTGTTGAGACAACAACGAATGAATCGAAATTTGTCTTGCGAGGAAATGGCCGGACATCTAAAAATATCGGAGCAGTTTCTTCAAAGCCTTGAGGAAGGAACGCTTAAGGGTACTCCGGGGATCTATGTTCGAGATGCGTTGAAACGAATCTGTCGGTACTTAGAAATGGATTGTCAACGGGTATTGAATCTATATGAACCCCCTGGAACTGGGGCAAAAGAGAACTTTCGCGCAATCGCCAGACGGAGTTGGAAACCAATCGTTTGGTGGAACATTATTATCTTGCCCGTTTTGTTGGGTAGCATCGGATATCTAGGGATTCATACCCATTCACTGCTTCAGCAGCGGCAACCCCGCATCACGAATTTGGGTTCGTATTCGATCCATGTGCGGTATGGGTCGGATCCATGGCAGGAGTTGGGCGTGGGCCAAACACGCGTATTTCCAATCGGTGATTCTTTGGAGGTTCAAAATCCCAAACAAAACCGGGTTCTTGTGGAATTTGGAAAAAACCAATGGAGGGTTGAGCTGGAGGCGTTTATCGTGGAGTGGAATGATGGGTAAGGTCAAACCCATGGAAGAGGTGGCTTTGGTCCTTTTCTGTTTTGGCCCCTTTGTTGATGTTCATCTCAATGCCTTGCAATCGGGGCTGGAAAAGGAATTTGGGCCGATCGATTTTCGTTCGGAGCTGTTGGATTTTGGCAAATATACCATGTACTATAATCGCGAGATGGGGAATGGACCGATCGAAGGACGTTTTTTGGGGTTTAAAGAATTGATCCGGCCGGAACGACTGTCCGAGATCAAATGGGTTACCCATCGTTTGGAGCAGAGCCTTACGATCGACGACCGAAGGGCAATCAACCTGGATCCAGGGTATATTCACGCCTCACAGTTTGTGCTTGCCTCGACCAAGCACTGGGCCAATCGAATCTATCTAAAAGACGGGATCTATGCTGAAATAACGCTTATGTACATTCATGGCGCCTTCCAGCCCTTGCCCTATACCTATCCCAATTATGCAGATCCCGAGTATCGCAAGGTATTGGAACAAATACGGACCGAGTATCTTCAAAAACGGAAAAGTTTCGCGCGATCGAGAAAAATTCCATGATTTATTCCATTCACACTTTGGGATGCCCCAAAAATGACGCCGATAGTGCTGTTTTGGCCGCATTGATTGAGCAGAATGGACATAAGGTAACCACAGATGTTGAAAACGCAGATCGGGTATTGATCAACACGTGTGGCTTTATCCTTGATGCGCGTCAAGAATCGATTGATGCCTTGCTTCAATTTTCGCGCAACCGGGCCCACCCAAACCAACAGATTATCGGATGGGGTTGTTTGGTCCAGCGGTATGGGCAAGAGCTCATTCGGGAAATTCCAGAGATCGATGGATGGATCGGTGTGCAAGACCTTGAAGCGGTATATCGGTTGTTGGAATCAAGCAAACCGATTCGATTCTCAAGTCAACCGCCAGATCCCATGCACAATCTGTTTCGGCAGAAGGTCAGTCGAGGGCAGGCAAGCGCCTATGTGAAGATCGGAGATGGATGCGATCGGGCGTGCGGTTTTTGTTCGATACCCTCTTTCAAAGGGGTTCATCGGTCAAGACCTTGGGCAAAGATTATCCAGGAAATGGAAGATCTGGTTACGCAAGGAATCAAAGAGATGATTTTGGTGGACCAGGACACAACCCAATACCAAGATGGCCCGGTTGGCCTTCCCGAATTGCTAAGAAGAATTGATGGGATCGAAGGGGACTTTTGGATTCGTGTTTTGTATATCCATCCGGATCATCTTTCAAAAGATCTGATTTCGACAATGATTGGGTTGCCCAAAGTCCTTCCGTACTTCGACCTGCCGACGCAACACGGGAGCGACGCGATGCTCCAACGAATGAATCGAAAGAAAAATCGAATCCAGCTTCTCGAACAGATTCAGTCCATTCGAGCCTTAGATCCCTTGGCTTCGATTCGGAGCACGGTGATTGTAGGTTGCCCGGAAGAAACGGACGGGGATTTTGATCTGCTTATGGATTTTGTGCAGAGAGCGAGTTTTGACCATTTGGGATGTTTTATCTATTCTATGGAAGAAGGAACGGCTATGGAGCAAAAAGAACCCGTACCGGTTTCTGTGGCGAAAGATCGGCAAGAACAGATTATGATGGCTCAGGAAGAAATATCCGCAATCATTCTTCAAAATTGGATTGGAAAAGAATTGCGCGTGTTGGTTGAAGAGAGGGAACCCGATGGGTACGTCGGTCGGAGTTTTCGAGACGCGCCCGAAATTGATGGAATGGTTTGGTTGAATTCTCATGCTCCGTTACGCCTGGGAGATTTTGTTCTCTGCCGGGTGGTTGATTCGATGGAGCATGATTTGGTTGGTGATGTCCTTTGACGGTTACATTGGCGACGAAAATTACCATGATCCGGATTGTTTTAATTCCTTGGATCATCTGGGCCACTGCCTCGGGTCCTTCGCATCCCAATTGGTATGGTGTGGCCTTCTTTCTGTTCCTGGTTGGCGCTCTTTCCGATTGGTTGGATGGGTGGATCGCGCGAAAACGCAACGAAATAACCAACCTGGGAAAGTTTTTGGATCAATTGGCGGATAAAGCCTTTCTCACAGGGGTCCTCTGCGCTTTTGTCTGGAATCAGCAGGTAAGTTATTGGTTATTGGCCCTCATTGTGATTCGGGATATTGCCGTCAGCGGCGCGCGAATGCTGTATGCCTCGCGGGGTGTAGTGGTTGCTGCCCATTGGTTGGGGAAAGTGAAAACGGTTGTTCAGATGGGGTATGTGATTCTCTTGTACGTGTCTTTGCTTACCGGATGGCCTGGATCAATTGTAATGGCTGTTCTGGCGTGGGCAGTGGGGATCATCACCATTGGTTCCGCTTTCTCGTATTTCCGGGGGATTGGAAAGGTTTTGTCATGAGGTCTTTCTTAGGGATTCCCGTTTCAGAAGCAGTGCAAGCAAGCGCCCTGGCTGAAAGCGAGCGATTCAAAGCATTGGGGGTTCGCGGAGGCTGGACCCGGAGAGAAAACATGCACATCACCCTGTTCTTTTTGGGCGAAATTTCTTATGAAAAAGCGCAAATGATGATCGATCGGTATCGCTCGGAATTGGAGGATTGGAATGCCTTTCCGATGGTTGCCGAGAAAGTTGATAGTTTCGCCAAACAAGGAAATCCCCGTGTTTTGTACCTAGGGTTCGAACGATCGGAACCATTTGTTCAGCTCTATCGAAGGGGCGTAGAATCGTTTGTCCATTTTGGATATACCTTTCCGTCCAAAAATGTCCCACATATGACCTTATGCAGGATCAAGTCGTGCCCAAGCCTTGTAGACTTGGGGGTTCCTGCGCAGATTATCCCGAAAGTACCGATGATGGTGGATACCGTTTCGTTGATCCATTCTACGCTGACTCCTCAGGGCCCCATTTATCAGGAGTTGGATCGTATTCGCCTTCAGACTAAAGGAGGGTAAGCCGTGGCAGAGGATCGAAACAAAGAGAAAATGAGGGCTTTAGAAGCCGCAATGAAAAAGATCGAAAAAGATTTTGGCCAAGGAAGCATTATGGTTCTGGGAGAGGAAGATTCCAATCGCGCCATCGAAGTTATCCCTTCGGGTTCGATTGCGATGGACGTTGCTTTGGGCGTCGGTGGTTATCCGCGCGGACGCATCATTGAGATCTATGGACCCGAGTCCAGCGGAAAGACTACCTTGACACTCCATGCAATTGCTCAAGCGCAAAAACTGGGAGGCATGACGGCTTTTGTCGATGCGGAGCACGCATTGGATCCCTTATATGCGCGGAATTTGGGCGTGGATTTGAAGCGGCTGTTGATCTCTCAACCCGATAGCGGAGAAGAAGCGTTGGAGATTGTGGAAACTCTGGTTCGGAGCGGTGCAGTGGATCTGATTGTGGTGGATTCCGTCGCAGCGTTGGTCCCGAAAGCCGAGATCGAGGGCAATATGGGGGATATGCAGATGGGGTTGCAAGCTCGTTTGATGTCGCAGGCATTGCGAAAACTAGCGGGTGTCGTCCACAAATCCAAAACGGCAGTGATCTTCACCAATCAGCTCCGGATGAAGATAGGGATCAGTTTTGGGAATCCCGAAACAACAACCGGAGGAATGGCAATGAAGTTTTATGCGAGTGTGCGCGTCGATGTTCGACGGACCAGCACAATCAAAGATGCGACAGAATCCATCGGATCCGAAACGCGTGTGAAAATCGTCAAGAACAAAGTGGCATCCCCCTTTCGAGAGGCAATCTTTGATGTGATATATGGGAAAGGGATCGTTCGGGAGAATGAATTGGTCAATATGGGTGTCCTTTTGGAATTTGTGTTGAAGAAAGGATCCTGGTTTAGCTATTTGGATCCCAGCGGACAAGAGATCAGCATGGGGCAAGGAAAGAACGCAGCGGTGGATTTTCTCAAACAGAACCCGGATATTAGTGATGAACTAGAACGCCGCATTCGTGAAAAATCCAATATACCCGGGACATCGGGTATGGAGAAACAACCCCTTGCCGATCCGGAAGACATTGACACCAATGGAACCAACCAAACGGACGATTGAGGCGTATACGCACCTCTTGTTTCGATATGGGTTGAGGACCCGCCAAGAGGTGATCATCCGATGTCAGCAAAAGGGATATTCTTTGCAAGAAATCCGAGCAGCCGTTCAACAGCTTGAAACCAATGGGTTGATCGATGATCGGAGGTATGCTCGGATGTACCTGGAAGAAGGGCTTCGATTGAAGGAAAAAGGTCCAAAAGTGCTTCGTTGGGAGCTGCTTCAAAAGGGCGTTGACACCCATGTGATAGAAGACGAATGGGAAAAAGTTCGCGTTGAAGTCGACATGACCGAGATCATCCGCTCCTACATACGCAAACGCAGGGTATGGACACACGAAAAAATCAAATCTTCCTTAATGCGTCGAGGGTTTGATCGAGAGTGGATCGGTCTCGTGGATGAGATCTATGAAGAAGAGAACCGAGATGAAGAGGAATGGAATGATTCTTGAAATCAATTGAGGTGATCATATGAATGAAATAGCGATTGTGCTGTTGATTGTCCTTCCTGTTGTGGCCCTACTGGCAGGGGTCTTTTTTGGATATCTGTTTGGAATCAGGCGGGGAGAGCGATCCACATCGGAAAAGGTTCAAAAAGAGCTGGAAGCCAGTCGGTCCACGGCGAAAGATATCCTTGAACGGGCGGATCGGGAAGCCAAAGATCTGAAAAAGAATGCGCTGTTGGACGCTAAAGAAG
The DNA here is from genome assembly GCA_964462525.1 of uncultured Thermotogaceae bacterium. Lineage (GTDB taxonomy): Bacteria > Thermotogota > Thermotogae > MWEM01 > MWEM01 > CAYWWY01. Next base: position 57,258 of record CAYWWY010000003.1, on the reverse strand, counting down.
AGATTCAGAAGTGGCGGGAAGAGATCGAGCGGGAGCTAAAGAAAGACCGGGATGAAAACAAGAAGTTTGAGGAACGGCTGGATAAACGAGAAGAGTACGTAAATACCCGAGAAGAGCAAATATCTTCCAAAGAGGAGTCTTTGAACCATCGAGAAGAATTGGTACTCCAGAATAAAATGGAAGTGGAAGCTATCCTCGGGAAGCAAAAAGAGATGCTTATGAGCATCTCAAATCTCTCTCCCGATGAAGCGAGGGAAATTGTTCTTAACGAAACAAGCAAACAATATGAGCATGACCTCGCTCAGATGTTCAAAGAGATCAAAACGGGGTATGAAGAAGAGGCGGAGCGACGTGCCCAATGGGTCGTAGCAACTGCGATTCAACGATACGCGGCGGATTATGTGAATGAGGGCACTGTTTCAACCGTCGCTTTGCCATCCGATGACATGAAAGGCAGAATCATCGGTCGAGAAGGCAGAAATATACGGGCGTTCGAAAAGGCAACCGGAACGGATCTGATTATCGATGATACCCCCGAAGTAGTCGTGGTATCATGTTTCAACACAGTCCGCAGAGAGATTGCTCGGATTACCCTGGAAAAGCTGATTGCCGATGGAAGAATCCATCCCGCGCACATTGAAGATATGTACGAAAAGGCCAAATCAGACGTGATTCGCGTCATCAAAGAAGAGGGGCAAAGAGCGGTATTTGAAACGGGAGTCCGGGGGATCGACCATGAACTGCTCAAGCTTTTGGGACGGTTGCGGTTCCGGACCAGCTTTGGCCAGAATGTATTGGAACACTCCATTGAGGTAGCCCGATTGGCAGGATTGATGGCATCAGAACTTGAACTGAACGCAGATCGAGCCAAAAGAGGCGGGCTTTTGCATGATATCGGCAAAGCAGTTGACCACGAGGTGGAAGGATCCCATGCTGTAATTGGTGGAGAGCTTGCAAAGCGGTATGGAGAACGAGCTGATATCATAAATATGATCCAATACCATCACGGCGAGGTGGAGGCCACATGCCCCGAGTCTGTCATCATAGCTGCTGCGGATGCCCTTTCTGCTGCTAGACCGGGCGCAAGGAGGGAGACCCTTGATATTTACATCAAACGGTTGCAGCAATTGGAGGAGATCGCCAATTCGCACGATTCAGTGGAGAAATCGTATGCCATCCAAGCAGGTAGAGAGCTGCGAATAATTGTCCTGCCCGACAAAATCGACGATATGATGGCTGATAAACTGGCTTATGATGTCTCAAAAGAGGTAGAAGCGAAGATGGAGTATCCGGGTCAGGTGAAAGTGACCGTGATTCGCGAGAAACGGAGCATTGCGTACGCTCGTTAGGAGGATTCGAGAAATGAAGCAGTTTTGGGCAAGAATAGGGAGAATCAATACGGGTTCTCTGGTCCGGTCGCCTTTTCTTCGGTTGATCGTGCTTTCCCTATGCATGATTCCCACCATGGCTTTATCCAACCGGTTTGTGTTGCAAATCGGAGATGTGCTTCAGGTTTTTAATTATGGCTATGCGGATCTGTCCCAAACGGCTCGAATTGGTCCAGATGGAATGGTGGAGATCAAATTGATCGGTCCTCTGCAAGCCGCCGGACGTACACCCGAAGAATTGGCCCAGATGATTCAAAAAGAGTATGCTCAATTCGCTCCGGAATCCCATATCACAATAATTCGAGAAGAGTTCTATCCTCAGTTGGCCCATGTCATGGGCGAAGTCCATCGCAATGGTCCGATCGACCTGACATTTTTGCGGTCAATGCCCATTATGCAGGCGATCAGCGCAAGCGGTGGGTTTACAGAATTGGCGGATATTCGCAAACTGTTTCTTGTCCAACCGGATCAATATCGGATTGAAGTGGATCTCACGCCTGTTTTGGAGCAAGGCTTGGATATTCCGCTGCCTAGGGTAAATCCAGGAGATATCCTGATCGTTCCCCGGAAGTATGAACGACGCGTATATGTTTTGGGCACGGCGGGAAAAAGCGGTCCAATCTACTTTGAGGACCGGGAGCCGTTCACCTTGAGCCATTTGATCTCCAAAGCGGAGCTGAATCCAGAAAAGGTCCACCCCGAGATTCGATTGTTCCGGGAAGATCAGCAATTTACTTTGTCCATTGAATCGCTTCCCTCTTCAGGAGACCTGCCCCTTCACATCAACGATATCCTCGTAATCAACCGGATGGAGGAACGGTTTGTATATGCGGTGGGTGTCGGAGAGGCTTCCGGCCGGGTTGATTTTGGTCTTGAAGAAAAGATGACGATCGGAAGTTTGTTGGGGAAACTGGGGATCACAAGCCTAAATCTCTCAGAATTGATTCTTTGGCTGCCCGGAGGAGAAAAGCAAACAATCCGGCCCCAGCAAACTTCTTTGAATCAGACCATAATCGCAGGGACCATCATCGAGTTTCCAGCGCCCCGCTACCTCTATGTACTAGGAGACCTACCCACTACGGGCAAAGTGGTCTTTGCCCCAGAAGAAACCCTTACGCTTCGGACATTGATGGCCAAACTGGGCATGCCTCTTCAGCTTCCGGGAACGGTTCAAGTGACCACCGAATCGGGCCGCAGGTACGAGTATTCGATCGAAGAGCATTCGCGTCAAGACATCTATCTTCAATCGGGAAGCATTATCGAATTTCCCTATATGCGATATATCTACGTAATCGGAGACCATGCGTCCACTGCAGGAACTGAAGCAGATTTTGCGTCATCTTCGGGACGATTGGTTTTTCGCTGGGATGAACCGATGGACTTGAAGACCGCATTAACAAAGATCAATGCGGTCTCATCCGAAGAGCGGATCCATGTGGAAGTGATCCGGTCTTCGGATGTGTACACATTTGATTCACAGCGGGTATTCATGAGCTCTGTCTCCTTTGATTTGCAAAGAGGGGATATTGTATTTACCCAAAAAGACCGTTTGAACCATATTTATGTAATTCAAAACGATCAAACCACGTCCAAAGTCTCTTTCTCATCATACGAACCGATGACCCTGTTTCATCTTCTGATGAAATTAGGCGAGATATCCCCGACGCTCGATACTCAAATCCGAATCATTAGCCCGAATGGGGTTGTGCGGATGGCCAATCTGGACGAAATTATGGCCAAACGGTCCGATCTATCATTGGAGCCCCTGAGCGTGGTCATGCTGCCAAAGACCGACCAACGGGTGTATGTTTTAGGGAATGCCCAGAGATGGGGAGAAATCGCTTTTTCGCGGGACGAACCCTTCACATTGAGGCACCTGTTGATCAAAGCGAGAGCAGACCTTTCACCGGCAACCGAAGGGATCTGGGTATATGATGAGAGAAAAACAGATATCTATACCATCGAAGAGATTGTGGAATTGGGGCGGAATGTGCCCCTCAAAACCGATCAGATCATATACATCAAACCGTTCATCCAGCCAAAAATCAACGTCTTCGGCCGAGTCACAAGCCCTGGAGTGAAACTCTTCGAGAAAGGAATTCCCACAACCTTGCTGATGGTTTTGTCGAAAAGCGGCGGATTCTTGGACGACGCAGACCGAACCATCAAAGTGATCTCTTCCGATGGAGTCATCACCCAGTATTCCTATGACGACATAGAAGATCCCAGTCAGATTATCGTCCCCAATAACTCCTATGTTATTGTGGATCAGAACTTGGAACAGACGGTCATTGTTTTGGGAGATGTTTTGAATCCGGGTGTGCGTTCCTTGAGACGGGAAAGCATTGCGTTGGTTGAATTGCTGGGCCTTGTGGGAGGAGTCCGAGACTGGACCCTGAACACCACCATCGAGATTACTCGAAAAGACGGCCGAAAAGAACAGGTATATACTGATGAGGATCCCGGTGTGCTTTCCAATGTGCAGGTTCAAATGGGTGATGTGGTGTACGTGGTGCCCAGCAGCAAACTGAAGGTCTACGTGTTCGGTGAGGTTGCGCGACCGGGTATTGTGCGATACCATTCCGCCCTTACGCTTTTGGAAGCCGTAATCTCATCCGGTGGACCTACCGAAGCTGCGTATATGAGCAAAGTTTTGCATTTTCGGGGGGGAATCTCCCAAAACCCGACAATAGTCGATCTGGATGTTATCCGGATGGGGAAAGCTTCCGACGATGTCTTCCTCCAACCGGGCGATGTGATCTATGTACCCCGAAGCGCAATGGTTGACATTCTCCAGGTTGTTACCTTTATCGGGAGAATGATATCCCTTGTGGATTCCGGAGTGAGTCTATACAACAAGATTCAATAAGGGGGTCGATATGCGCGGATTGACACAACCGATTCAAGAGGGGAAAAGCAGGGCGGGCGATCAAAGGATGGAGTTTCCAGGGAATCAGGATATTGCCCGGAAACTGATTCACCCGAAAACCCGAATCGATGTGCATACACATATTCTTCCCTGTTTCAAAGATGATGGCCCCAAGTCCTTGGAAGAAGCCATAATATTGGCGCGCCAAATTAAAGACCGAAGCGCCGACGCGATTATTTGGACACCGCACTATGGGTTTCCCCGATTGCCTCATATTACTCGGGAGGCAATTGAAACCCATTATCAGGAATACGCGCCCTTGATTGAAAGACAATCAAATCTCACGGTGCTTATGGGGAGCGAATTGTATATCACCCCCAAACTACCCAAAAACCTCATCCCGTTGGGAGACACAGACTGGATCCTTTTTGAAACTCCATTGGATCAACAGCCCGAGTGTTTGCTCGACGCCATCGATGAAATTATCGCCCGAGGGTTCCGCCCAATCTTTGCTCATGTGGAACGATATTGTTGGCTGGAACCGATCGGAGGAGGTTCAACAGGAATCGAATGCAATGAGGCCATTTTCAATGCGTTGATTGACCGACAGGTGGAATTCCAGATCAACTATTCCACGGTATTGCTCTTGGAGTCTGTTCCATGGATCAAGAAGCTTCTTCGGGATGGAGTCATTCGGTTTTTGGGTAGCGATAAGCACGTTTTGGATGACGGAAGGGAACCCATTCGGTTTCTATCCTAAGACGGTACGGAACCTTCAGATTGGGAGGCAAGCATGGAGGATCATTCAAAAGGAGCGCCAGAAGATTCGGTTCGAGAATTGAGTTTGGAGGATATCGTTCGGATCTTCCGAAGACGGTTTTGGTGGTTCTGTGGGATATTCGCCGTTACCGTTTTGGGCACATTGGGGTATCTCTTTGTGTCTACTCCCATCTATGAGTCGACAGTTACGGTCCGTGTTCAAGCTAAGGATCAGTCATCGGTATTGGGGGGATTGTTTTCTGTAGGGTTGCAAATCCCCGGGAGCACATCCGATTTATCTACCGAAGTAGAGTTGATCAAAAGCCGGTCAAACCTCGAAAGAGTGGTTCACAACCTTGGGCTTGTGGAAATCTTCGTTGCACCCGATAGCCCGGATCGGAAAAACAAGACAGCTGACCAGCTGATCCAACAGGTTGTGCGTTCTTTGGATCAGGCGATTCAGGTAACTCCGGTTCGGAACACAAGTATTATCCGCATTACAGCTGAACTCCCCCAAGCGCAACTTGCAACGGATATTGTCAATGAACTGGCCCGGGTATACAATCACCAATTGGAGGAATTTGCCCGTCGAGAAATCAGCATAAAAAAGGAGTTCATTGAAGCGCAACTCCCGCAAGCGGAGAAAGAACTATTGGAGACGATCCATCAGATTCGAGAATTCAAGGAGCGAACGGGAGTATTCACCTTGTCTTTGGAAGCGGAGTACGTCTTTTCCTTGCTTTCGACCTACGATTCCGAAATCATCCGAAAAAACCTGGAAATCCAAACAACAACCTCTGCCATTCGGTCCATTTCCGAACAGCTGCAAATTATCGACCCGCATTTGATCGCATCGGAAACGATCAGTCTCAATCCTCTCGTCAGTGAATTGCGGAGCAAATTGGCAAACTCCAATATCGAATTGGCAACCCTGGAACGAATGTATCCCATAACCGATCCAAGAATCATACAGAAAAAAAAGGAGATCGAAGAGATTCAGTCCGAGCTGTCCCATCAGGTAATGACTTTGGTCACCTCCCAGCAGAAAGTCAACAACCCCATCTACAATACTTTGTTGGCCGATCTGGTTTCCAATGAGATCAAATTGATTATTGTGCAGACAACAAGCGATTCGCTGAACCGGGTCCGGGGGGATATCGAATCCCGTTTGCGCGATCTTCCGGCATTGGAACAACAGTTGCTGGATTTGCAGCGATTAATGAAACTGAAAGAAGAAGTGTACACCTTGTTGTACAAAAACTATGAAGAGACACGGATCTCCGAGGCCGCTGTTGTGGGAAGAGCATACATAGTCGATTCTGCCCTCACGCCCACAAATCCGGTCAAACCCCAACGAATGCTTACCCTCGCGATCGGGGGTGTTTTGGGGGTTTTTTTGGGGGTTCTTTTGGTTTTTCTGATTGAATTTTTTGATCCGAAGATTCGCTCCCGAGAAGAGGTAAAGCGAATGCTGTCATCGGCCATTCCCGTTTTGGGAACGATCCCCAAATGGAGCCCAAAGACCAGGCAAGAATTGTATACAAAATCCTCTGCCATGAATGCGGTTTCTGAGGCGTATAAGATGGCAGCGAATCATCTTGCCCTGTCACTGACAACGCCCAATCCAGTGATTGCAGTAACCAGTCCAGCAATCGGAGAAGGGAAGACAACGCTGATTGCGAATATTGCGTATGCTTATGCACAACAAGGGGAAAAGGTAGCCATTATTAATCTGGATATGAGAAACCCACGAATGGAACGGGTTTTATCGATCAGTCCAACCCATTCTGGGATCGCGGAGTATTTTCAGCAGCCCATTCCTTCTGAGATCCCTATGGTTGGTGTGGATGAAAATTTGGATCTCCTTCCAGTGGGATCGATTCCATCCAATCCGGCTTCGATCATCGGATCCAGGAAGCTCGAGAAGCTGATCGAATGGCTTAAGCAAAGATACGATCGGGTATTGATCGATACCCCCCCGGTGACGATGGCTGCGGATGTCAGTCTCATTGCCTCCCGAGTGGATGGAGTGTTATTGGTTGGGATGGTTCACAAAACCACGAAACCATCATTAAAAGCGGCTTTACAGGCTTTGTTCCACACCAGGGTTCCGATCTTGGGAATGGTAATCCACAATACCAAAGATCCGTTTTCAGCGTAATATTTTGCCAATACGCAAAGCGGGATAAGAATGTCCCAATCGGATCTCTCCAGGATCAAGAACCAAGAGGGCTCGTTTTTGTTTTTCGAATGGCTTGTGATATAATCTACGAGAAATTGACCACGATTTCCTATGAACCGGGGAGGTGTTTTGGGTGCAGGCAACAGATAACAAGGGTATGTGTGCCGAGCACGAACGGTTGTACGGACAGCTCAGCCAATACATTGAAGAAGTACGGGATCGCAAGGGAGTGCTGATCGAGGTGCTGCATAAGGCCCAAGAACTATTTGGCCATTTGCCGACTGAAGTTCAGGAGTTTGTTGCCCGGAAATTGGATGTTCCAATGAGCGCAGTCTTCGGTGTGGTGACCTTCTATAACTTCTTTACCATGAAACCCAGGGGGAAAAACCAAATCAAGATTTGTCTGGGGACCGCATGCTACGTTAAGGGAGCCGATCGAGTGACCGATCGGTTCAAAGAAGAGTTGAAGGTGGGTCTGGAAGAAGTGACCGCAGACGGGTTATTCAGTGTCATCGGTGTCCGATGTCTCGGAGCTTGTAGCATGGCTCCTGTCGTGCTTATTGGAGAAAAGGACTTTTATGGACGAGTGACGCCCGGTGAAGTGCCAAAAATACTCAAAAAATATAAGGGGTGATGGCAGTGGCGAAAGTCAAAAGCTTGGAAGAATTAATGAAGATCAAGGAAAAGGCTGTTAAAGATCTTCAGATGAGAGATACGCAAAAAAAGGGCAAAGTGGTCGTTGCGATGGGCACTTGTGGGATTGCCGCCGGAGCGAAAGACACCCTTCAAGCGGTTGTATCGGAGCTTTCTCAGAAAAATATAAACGATATCGCAGTTGTGCAATCAGGGTGCATGGGATTATGCGATGTTGAGCCAACGATTGAAGTGATCTTGGAAAACCAGGATCCCATCGTCTATGGACATGTCACTCCACAACAAGTGCGAAGGATTGTTGAACAGCATATTATTGAAGGAAAAGTAGTGAGTGATCTGATGATCCGGAAAGGCGAGCTGTAGAAATCCCCATGAGAGTGAGGTGGACGCGGTGGCAATAGAGACCAACACCATTTTGATTTGCGCTGGTGGCGCTTGTATCTCCTCTGGAGAAGAGAGTTGTCTGAGCGCTTTGAAAAAGCATATCAGCCATTATTCTCTGGAGAAGGTTGTTAAGATCGTTGAAACGGGTTGCATGGGGATGTGTGATGCAGGTCCATTGATGATGATTTATCCCGAAGGGGTATTTTATAAAAAACTCCGTGTAGAAGATATGGAACGGGTGGTGAAAGAACATATCTTAAAAGGAAGAGTGATTGAAGATCTTCTTCTGGAAGCGCCAAAATCGGAAGGGAAGATCTTGTCACCGATGGATCATCATCCCTTTTACACCCGTCAAATCAAAATCGCCACCAAAAATATGGGTGTAATCAATCCGTTGAGCATCGATGAATACATTGCTCATGATGGGTACTTTGCGCTTCAAAAGGTTCTTCAGGAAATGAAGCCGGATGAAGTCATCGATACGCTCAAAAAAAGCGGCTTACGAGGGCGAGGCGGGGCCGGCTTTCCTACCGGTTTGAAGTGGGAACTGACCCGGAAAGAAGTGGGAGACAAAAAGTATGTGATTTGCAACGCGGATGAAGGAGACCCAGGCGCTTTCATGGATCGATCCATTTTGGAAGGGGATCCTCATACCATCATCGAAGCCGTGACGATTGCCGGGTATGCGATCGGATCGAACAAAGGGTTTGTGTATGTCCGCGCAGAATACCCGCTTGCCATTGAACGGTTGAGAGAAGGGATCCGTCAGGCGAAAAGTTACGGTCTTTTGGGTGAAGACATCATGGGAACTGGCTTTTCCTTTGACATTGAGATTCGAATTGGCGCCGGAGCCTTTGTGTGTGGAGAGGAAACCGCGTTGATCGAGTCGATCGAAGGCAAGAGAGGCCATCCACGGGTTAAACCTCCATTTCCTTCGCAAGCGGGCTTATGGATGAGTCCTTCTTTAAACAACAATGTCGAAACATATGCCAACATTCCTTCCATTATTCGAAACGGAGCGGATTGGTTTGCCCAATACGGGACCGAGACCTCTAAAGGAACCAAAGTCTTTGCTTTGGCAGGCAAAATCAAAAACACAGGTCTAGTTGAAGTTCCCATGGGCATATCGCTTCGGGATCTTGTCTTTGAAGTCGGAGGCGGCATTCCGAATAACAAGGAGTTCAAAGCCGTTCAGGCCGGCGGACCGAGCGGGGGATGCATTCCGAACCATATGTTGGATACGCCCATCGACTATGAATCCCTTAAAAAAATCGGAGCGATGATGGGATCCGGTGGACTTGTCTTTATGGATGAGGACACCTGTATGGTGGATATTGCCAAGTATTTCCTTGAATTCACTGTGGATGAATCGTGTGGCAAGTGCACGCCCTGTCGGGAAGGTACGAAGATCCTGTACCAAATGCTGGATAAGATTACCAACGGGGAAGGGCAACCGGGGGATATTGAAAAGTTGGAAGAATTGTGCCGGTTTATTATGGAAACCTCTCTGTGCGGATTGGGACAATCAGCGCCACAACCGGTTCTTTCCACGATCCGGTATTTCCGGCATGAATATGAGGCCCATATTGATCGACACGAATGCGTGGCCAAAGTATGCCGCCCCTTGATTCGATATGTGGTCATCGGGGAAAAATGTGTCGGATGTACAGCTTGCGCGCGTGTATGTCCGGTTGACGCGATCGAAGGGGCTCCAAAGAAGGTGCATGAGATCGATCCAGAGATCTGTACCCGATGCGGCAGTTGTATCGAAGTATGTCGGTTTGATGCGATTGTTAAAGAATCGCCTTGAACCATGAATTGGATTTTCGCGAGAACCATCAATCAAGGGGGGTGAACCCAGTGGTTGCAGATCAAGAACTGCAAAAGGTAGAAGAAATCGTTCAGAATACCATTCATAATCAAAGTCTTGAAGAAGGAGATATTCTCATCAACTGTTTGCATAAGCTTCAGGATCATTTTCATAATTTTATCCCTCCCGAAGCTGCCGAAAAGGTTGCAGAGATATTGTCTTTGCCAAAATCAAGGGTATACGAGGTCTTAACCTTTTATACAATGTTTTCAACCAAACCCAGAGGCAAATATTTGATCCGGTTTTGCGACAGTCTTCCCTGTCATGTCACCGGCGGGAAAGAGATTGTTGACTTTTTGAAGGCCGAATTGAAGATCGATATTGGAGAAACGACACCGGATCAGATGTTTACCCTGGAAACGACAGGATGTCTTGGTTTGTGTGGAGTCAGTCCCGTTTTGATGATTAATGACACATTTCATGGCAATCTGACTGTAGAGAAGACCAAAGCGCTCATTGAAACCCTCCGCAAGGGAGGTGCATCTTCGTGAAGGTTCAGACTTTATTGGTCTCTGTCGATTCGACCAGTGTGTTGAAAGGGTCGAAATTCTATACCAAATACGCAGAGTCGTTGCTGGAACAATACGGGCTCAGGGAAATGATTGAGGTTCTGGAAACGGGTAGTTTTGGGGTATATCGCGATGGGGTGATTGTTGCGATCTATCCCGACAACATCTATTATGAAGTGCGCAGCAAGGAAGATGTAGAGACCATCGTAACCGAACACCTCTTGAAGGGAAGAATCGTCAGCTCGCTGATGATCGATGACAAGGTTGTTCAGTCCCTATCGGGGAAACCGCGGAAGATCAGTGAAGAGATGCGTATTGTCCTGAGGAATGTGGGTTTGATCGATCCCAAAGAAATTAATGAGTATATTGCCCGCGATGGATACATGGCTTTGGGTAAGGCGCTCACCGAAATGGATGGTCAACAAGTAATTCATATGATCAAAGAAAGCGGGCTTCGCGGTCGAGGGGGCGCTGGGTTCCCAACCGGTTTGAAGTGGGAGTTTACAGCCAAGGCCGATGGGAGTCCCAAGTATGTCCTCTGCAATGCCGATGAGGGGGAGCCGGGAACCTTCAAAGATCGGTTGATCATGGAAGGCGATCCGCACAGCGTGATTGAAGCTATGGCCATCTGCGCTTACGCAGTTGGCGCGTCAAAAGGGTATATCTATATCCGTGGAGAGTACTATGGATCCATCGACAATATCCAAAAAGCGATCCAGGATGCTTATGAATATGGGTTTTTGGGCAAGCAGATCATGGGCGCCGATTTCACCTTTGATTTGAGTGTTCGGTTGGGCGCGGGGGCTTATATTTGTGGAGAAGAAACTGCGTTGATCGAATCGATCGAAGGAAAACCCGGTAGACCCCGGTTAAAACCGCCTTATCCCCCGGTGGAAGGACTCTATCAAAAGCCGACGGTTGTTAACAATGTGGAAACCTTCGCCAATGTTCCATGGATCCTGCTGAATGGGGAAAAAGCCTTTTCCAAGATCGGTACTGAAAACTCCGCAGGCACCAAAGTCTTTACTCTGGTCGGTAATATAGCCAATCGAGGTCTTGTCGAAGTGCCCATGGGTACGACCCTTCATGAATTGGTCTATCGGTACGGTGGTGGGGTGCCCAGCGGCAAAAAACTCAAGATGGTTCAAACCGGTGGAACAGCCGGCAGCTTTGTGGACGCGCAAAACCTGGACATTCCGTTGGATTTTGACTCTTGGAAAGAAGGAGCTACACTGGGTTCGGGGGTTGTTCTTGCCTTGGATGAAGAAAATTGCGCGGTTGACATTGCATTGACCGTTATGCATTTTTTCGCCCACGAATCCTGTGGCAAATGTACACCTTGTCGAGAAGGAACCGCTATGGCTGTTGAAATTCTCAAAAGACTCTCCAAGGGACAGGGAGTCGAGTCCGATGTGGAGATGCTCGATCAGATTGCGCGAACTATGGAGCAAAGCTCTTTTTGCGGATTGGGACAAGCCGCGCCTATCCCGTTGCAGACCATTCTGGAAAAGTTCCGTGAAGAGTTTTTGCGTCATGGGAAGAAAGAGCCCTGCCCCGTCGGAAAGTGCGTTATGGAACGAATCAATCCCAAAAAAGTGCTAACATAAGATGGAATTTATGTAACGGTTTGTACAATATCGCGGGTGCTGTTGACAAAGCACCCGCTTTGGTTGTAGAATACGCGTGGTCTTTTTTCGCAACCCAAAGAATGGGTGCGGTCGAAGTGAAGAAAAGAAGGGAGGAAGGGACAACCGAATGCCAACGATCAACCAACTGGTGAAAAAGGGAAGAAAGAAACTGGAGTTCAAATCAAAAGCGCCCGCATTGCAGGGAAATCCCCAAAAGCGGGGGGTATGTGTACGCGTAACGACAATGACGCCAAAGAAGCCCAATTCCGCAATACGGAAGATTGCCCGAGTGCGACTCTCCAACAGCATAGAAGTGACAGCATACATACCCGGAGAAGGACACAATCTCCAAGAACACTCGGTAGTCTTGATCCGTGGTGGAAGGATCAAGGATCTTCCTGGAGTGCGGTATCGAATTGTTCGAGGTACATTCGATTCTTCAGGTGTTGAAAAGCGAGCTCAAGCCCGATCGAAATATGGCGCGAAACGACCGAAGAAATAAGGTGGAGGACAAAGAATGAGACGAAGAAGAGCAGAAGTTCGAAAAATCGACCCGGATCCGATGTACAATGACCTATTGGTAACGAAGTTGGTCAATACAGTCATGTACGATGGCAAAAAATCGATTGCCCAGAAAGTGGTATACGGCGCTTTCGAGATGATTCGGGAAAAGTCGGGAAAAGATCCTTTGGAGGTATTCAAGAAAGCGTTGGACAACATCAAACCCATCGTCGAAGTGAAACCCAGACGAGTGGGCGGGGCGACCTACCAAGTGCCTGTTGAAGTCAACGAGCCGCGGAAGACCTCTCTGGGTTTGCGATGGTTGGTAACTGCTTCTCGCGGAAAAAAGGGAAGGCCCATGAAGATTCGACTAGCAGAGGAGTTGCTGTCGGCCTTCGAAGGAACCGGCACAGCAGTGAAAAGAAGAGAAGATACCCATAGAATGGCCGAAGCCAACCGGGCATTTGCCCATTTCCGATGGTGAGGAACAACGCTTAATAAATCAGAAGGTGGAATTGTGAGTTTTCAAGGATTACCGTTGCGGATGATTCGCAACATAGGAATTATGGCCCATATCGATGCAGGAAAAACCACGACAACAGAGCGGTTCTTGTTCTATACGGGCCGAAAGCACAAAATGGGTAGCGTGGATGATGGAACAGCGACGATGGATTGGATGGAGCAAGAAAAGGAACGGGGCATTACCATAACGTCGGCTGCGACAACGTGTTTTTGGAAAGATTTCCGGATCAATATTATCGATACACCCGGTCACGTGGACTTTACAATCGAAGTGGAACGTTCTTTGCGGGTTTTGGATGGCGCCGTAGCTGTTTTTGACGTTTGTTCAGGTGTAGAACCTCAATCAGAAACCGTCTGGAGACAGGCCGATCGATATGGGGTTCCTCGAATCGCATTTTTGAACAAGATGGACAAAATCGGAGCCGATTTTGATATGTCGGTGGAAAGCATACGGAAAAAATTGGGCGCTCATCCCTTACCCCTCCAGATTCCCATCGGGGCGGAAGAACACTTCCGTGGGGTGGTGGATCTACTTACGTTGCAGGCCATCTATTGGGACAACGAAGATGGGACCATATCTCATTCTGAGGCCATTCCGGAAGCCCTGGTTGACAAAGCCCAAGAGATGCATGAAGATCTGCTAGCCAAACTTTCCTCTTATGATGAATCGATTATGAATTATTACCTGGAGGGAGAACCGGTTCCCATTGAACTGCTGAAAGCCGCGGTCCGAAAAGCGACGATTGCGTATGATTACGTTCCGGTCCTTTGTGGATCGGCGTATCGAAACAAAGGGATGCAACCAGTCATTGACGCTGTTTGTGATTACCTTCCGTCTCCTATGGATCTACCCCCTGTGGAAGGCATACAGGATGACGAGCTTGTCTTTTTGGATCCAGATGAAACCGGTCCCTTTACCGCTTTGACCTTCAAGATTATCGCCGATCCCTTTGTTGGTCGTCTGACGTATTTTCGGGTCTATTCCGGCCGGCTCAACAAAGGTTCCTATGTGCTTAATGTTAATAAAAATCGCAAAGAGCGAGTGAGCCGATTAATTTATATGCACGCGGACAAAAGAGAAGATGTAGATCAGGTTCGAGCAGGAGATATTGTTGCCGCGATTGGGCTGAAGTTTACCACAACCGGTGATACCATTGCCAATGAATCGAAGCCTGTCTTACTTGAAAAAATCGATTTTCCGGAACCGGTGATCCAGATCGCGATCGAACCAGAAACGAAAAACGATCAGGACCGACTCGGGAAAGGATTGGCATCGCTTACCGAAGAAGATCCCACTCTGCGAACCTGGGTGGATGAAGAGACCGGGCAAACCATTCTTAGCGGAATGGGAGAATTGCACCTCGAGATCATCGTTGATCGACTTCGCAGGGAGTTTGCCGCGAATGTCCGGGTTGGGCAACCGCATGTCTCCTATCGGGAGTCCATTCATGATTTGGTTGTTCAAGAAGGAAAATACATTCGCCAAAGTGGGGGCAAAGGGCAATATGGGCACGTTAAGATTCGACTCGAACCGCTCCCCCAAGGAACGGGTTTTGAGTTCGTGAATGCGATTATCGGTGGCGTGATTCCCAAAGAGTTTATTCCTGCGGTGAAAATGGGAATTGAAGAAGCGTTACAAGATGGAGTTTTGGCGGGCTATCCAGTTGTGGATCTGAAAGCCACGTTGATCGATGGCACCTATCATGAAGTCGACAGCAGCGAGATCGCCTTCAAAATCGCCGGATCCATGGCCTTCAAATCTGCGATGAAAAAAGCCAACCCCTATCTTCTGGAACCAATCATGAATGTAGAGATCACAACGCCTGAAGAGTATATGGGAGATATCATCGGGGACCTAAATACCCGTAGGGGCCGTTTGGAAGGATTCGATAGTAGGGGAAACGCACGGATCATCCATTCCAAAGTGCCTTTGGCTGAGCTTTTCGGATACGCGACGACCTTGCGTTCTCTCAGCCAAGGGAGAGCGACACAGGTGATTCAATTCAGCCATTACCAAGAAATGGACAGCCGTACGTCAGAAAAGATTCTACGATAAAGACTATGTCGGAATACAGAGATCAACAACAACAGCAATCATAAAGCAGTTGAGGAGGGAAAGCGAATGGCAAAGGAAAAGTTTTCGAGAACCAAACCCCACGTGAACATCGGAACGATCGGGCACATTGACCACGGAAAGACGACCTTGACCGCAGCCATTACCAAGAGTCTTTCGTACAAAGGGCTTGCTGATTTTGCGCCTTTCGACGCAATCGACAAAGCCCCCGAAGAAAAGGCCCGCGGTATTACCATCAACGTGACCCATGTCGAGTATCAGTCCGAGAAGAGACATTATGCGCACATCGACTGTCCCGGGCACGCCGACTACATTAAGAATATGATTACCGGAGCGGCTCAGATGGATGGAGCAATTTTGGTGGTAGCTGCTACAGATGGCCCCATGCCCCAGACACGCGAGCACGTATTGCTGGCGCGCCAGGTGAACGTGCCTTCCATCGTCGTCTTTTTGAACAAAGTTGATATGGTGGATGACGAAGAGCTGGTGGATTTGGTGGAAATGGAAGTGCGAGATTTGCTCTCAAAGTACGAATTCCAAGGAGATGACGCCCCTGTCATTCGTGGCTCGGCCCTTCTTGCGCTGGAAGCGGACAATGCGGACGATCCCTGGGTCCAAAAGATCTACGAATTGGTGGAAGGCTGTGACAATCACATTCCCGATCCTGTTCGCGAAGTCGATAAGCCATTCCTGATGCCGGTCGAAGACATATTCACCATTACCGGTCGAGGAACGGTTGTGACCGGAAGAATCGAACGAGGCGCGGTGCATACAGGAGACGAAATCGCTATTGTAGGACTGGTCCCAACGCAAAAGTGCGTCGTGACCGGCGTCGAAATGTTCCGGAAGATCCTGGACGAAGGAATGGCTGGGGACAACGTGGGATGTTTGCTTAGAGGGATTAAGAAAGAAGAGGTCCAACGGGGTCAGGTCTTAGCAAAACCCGGGTCCATCAATCCCCATACGACATTCAAAGCCAACATTTACGTGCTAAAGAAAGAGGAAGGCGGACGGCATTCCCCGTTCCAAAAGGGGTATCGACCGCAATTCTTCATGAAGACAGCGGATGTGACGGGCGAAGTTCTGGATTTGGGTGAAGGCGTAGAAATGGTTATGCCCGGAGACAACGTTGTTATGACAGTGAAATTGATTAAACCCGCCGCTTGCGAAACAGGAATGCGTTTTGCCGTCCGAGAAGGCGGAAGAACAGTTGGCGCAGGCGTTGTTGCAGAAGTGATTGAGTAAGCGTTTTTGAGTTGGCGATCCAATCGGGGGACAACAAAGGTCGATCCGATTGTCCCCCGAATTATGTTGTCAGATCAAGGAGGGAAAGACTGAATGGCCTCACAAAGAATTAGGATTCGCTTGAGAGCCTATGATCATGAACTATTAGACCAGCAGGCAAAGAAGATCGTGGAGATTGTCCGTACGACCCAAGCAGCGGTCACGGGTCCCATTCCCCTTCCCACAGAGAAAAAGATTTACTGTGTGCTGCGGTCTCCTCATAAGCACAAGGATTCCAGGGAACACTTCGAAAAACGAGAACACAAACGGCTCATAGACATTTTGGACCCCAATCCGAAAACGGTGGAAGCGCTCATGAAGGTTGATCTTCCAGCTGGGGTAGATGTCGAAATCAAGTTATAGCACAGTTCAGTACCGATAGGAGGAAAACAATGAGCGGATTGATCGGAAAAAAAGTGGGGATGACCCGCTTATTCATCGACGGGGTTAGTGTCCCCGTAACCGTGGTTCAGGCAGGCCCCTGCACGGTGGTTCAAATTAAGAACGAAGACCCCGACGGATACAAAGCCATCCAGGTGGGATTTGAAGAAATCCGGGAAAGCAAGGCCAACAAACCACAGAAAGGTCATTTCAAAAAGGGGAACGTGAAACCTCATCGGTTTTTGCGGGAGTTTCGGGTCGATAATCCCGAAGCCTATGAAGTCGGCCAAGCCATTACAGTGGATGTGTTTACAGAAGGGCAAAAGCTCGATGTGATCGGCACAACCAAAGGCAGAGGTTTTTCTGGAGCTATGAAGCGGTGGAATTTCCGAGGGGGCGAACGCTCGCATGGGTCTAAGTTTCATCGCGAACTGGGGAGTATCGGACAACACTCTTATCCTGCCCGAATCTTCCCGGGAAAGAAGATGCCCGGTCAGTATGGAAACGAACGAGTCACCCTACATAATCTGGAAGTGGTCAAAATCGACTCGGAAAACAACCTAGTAGCGATCAAGGGATCCATTCCGGGCGCCTATAAAAGCTTGGTTATCCTACGCCCGCCTGTCCGCGTAGCCAAGAAAAAGATCAGATAGCAATCCGGATAGAAAAGAACGGTTTTTTTATCAGGGTAGAATTCGGTTTATTATTGAGAGGAGGTACACCATGATTTCCATCCAAGTTCTCGACCTCAAGGGGCAGAAAACGGAAGAGCTGCAGTTGCTGGATAGCGTCTTTAATGTCGAACCAAACATGGATTTGCTGTATCGGTATGTCGATATGCAGCTCAACAACAGACGACAGGGAACAGCCAGTACCAAAACACGGGCGGAAGTCCGAGGAACAACGAAAAAACCATTTCCGCAAAAACATACGGGGCGGGCTCGACAGGGTTCATTGAAAGGCCCCCATCAACGGCATGGAGGAGTGGCTTTTGGACCCAAACCCAGGGATTGGAGCACCCGACTTAACAAAAAAATGAAACAGTTGGCTCTGAAGTCGGCTTTGAGCGTTCGATTTCGAGAAGGCAATCTGTTGGTTTTGGAAGACTTGAAGATGGAACAACCCAAAACCAAAGGGTTGTTGGATATCCTGCAAACCCTTGGTCTTCATGAAACGAAATCTTTGATCATGCTGCCATACAAACAGAAAGAATACCAGCTCGTACGGCTGTCTGGGAAGAATCTTCCCTTGGTGAAGGTCATCATCGCCGATAATCCCGGCGCGGATCGGGATGGAGCCCGGATTGACGGGTTGAATGTATACGACATCATCAACAATGAAAAACTCATTTTGACCAAAGAGATGGTGCGCAAGATTCAGGAGGTGCTGGGCAATGAGTAGTTCGAATATGATGAGTCGGTATCATGATCTGATGATACGACCGGTGCTGACCGAAAAGGCTACCATGAATATGGAAGAAAGAAAGTACACCTTTGAAGTGGTCAAAGAAGCCACCAAGCCAATGATCCGGGAAGCGATTGAGCGGTTGTACAAAGTGCGTGTGGAAAGCGTCAAGACACTGACCGTCAAACCAAAGCCCAAACGAAGAGGAGTCTTTGTTGGCAAAACCCGGAGCTGGAAAAAGGCGATCGTGAAGCTGGTGGAAGGATACACGATCCCCGAATTCGAAAACTTGCGATAATGGGCGAGAAAATCCACTCGCTGAACAAGAAAGGGGAGAAGCAAGATGGGACTCAAAAGATTTAAACCTACCACGCCGAGTAGACGAACCATGGTCATCCCCGATTACAAGGAAATCACCAAATCAACGCCAGAGAAATCCTTGACGGAGCCTTTGAAAAAGAAAGCGGGCCGCAATCACCATGGTCATATTACCATGCGCCATCAGGCCGGTGGGAACAAACGAAAATATCGAATCATTGACTTTCGAAGGGAAAAATACGGAATTGAAGCCAGAGTGGCATCCATCGAATATGATCCCAACCGGAGCGCAAGAATCGCCCTTTTGGTCTATCGAGATGGAGAAAAACGGTATATTTTAGCCCCAAAAAACTTAGCCGTTGGCTCAATCGTCATGAGTGGGCCGAATGCGGAAATCAAACCCGGGAATGCGCTTCCGTTAAGCAGAATTCCAGTGGGAACGATCGTTCACGCCGTTGAGTTTCTTCCCGGGAAAGGCGCGCAAATTGCGCGTTCTGCTGGGGTAGGGGTACAGATCATGGCAAGAGAAGACGGATATGCCTTGTTGAAAATGCCCTCCGGAGAACTGCGCAGGGTACGCGAAGAGTGTTTAGGGACCGTCGGTGTCGTCGGTAATGAGGATCACTCCAATATCGTCCATGGGAAAGCCGGAAGAAAACGATGGCTGGGCATCAAACCAACCGTCCGTGGGATGGCTATGAACCCATGCGATCATCCCCACGGCGGAGGAGAAGGACGGACCAAAGGCGGAAAACACCCACAAAGCCCTTGGGGCACTCCGGCGAAAGGCTATAAGACACGCATCGGGAAAAGGGCTTCTGATCGGCTGATTGTGCGCCGCAGGAACCAGAAATAACAGGGCAACCTGTTTACGAAGATGAGAGGAGGAAGAAACCATGGGACGTTCCTCAAAAAAGGGCCCCTATGTACATCCTAAATTGATGAAACGGATTCGTGAGTTAAACCAATCGGGCAAAAAAGAAGTCATCAAGACGTGGAGTCGATCATCCACAATCGTACCCGAAATGGTGGGACATACCATAGCAGTATACAATGGACTCAAGCACATTCCTGTGTATATTTCCGAAAACATGGTCGGAAACAAACTGGGTGAGTTTTCATGGACTCGTCGGTTTGGCGGACACGCAGACAAAAAGGCCAAAAAAGGCCAAGTATAGAGAGGAGGGAGAAAGATGGCACACCCGAAGCGATCAACCTTTCATCGAGAACGGAAGGAATCCGCATCCGAAACACCCGTGACCGAGGCAAGAGCAGTAGCGCGATTTGTACGAATCTCTCCTCGAAAAGCTCGCTCTACCGTCAATTCCATTCGGGGGAAGGAAGCAGAAGCTGCGCTCAAAATCCTTGAGTTTTCCCCCAAAAAAGCGGCTCGGATTGTCTATAAAGTATTGCAATCTGCGATAGCCAATGCGGAAAACAACTATAGTCTTGATGTGGACACGCTTAGTGTGAAAGAAGCGCACGTCAACGACGGGCCCCGAATGAAACGGATCTGGCAAAGGGGACGAGGGCGAGCGGATATTCAGCAGAAACGTCTGAGCCACATTACCGTTGTGGTGCATCAGAAACCCTCAGAAGAGGCGCAAACCAAGGAGCGAGGTGAATAAAACCGTGGGCCAAAAGGTACATCCAAGAGGTTTTCGTTTGGGAATTACAAGCAGCTGGCAGTCCAAATGGTACGGCGGGAAAAAGTACTCCGAATTCCTGGTCGAAGACGAAAAAATCCGATCCCATATTATGAACCGTTCGTATGATCTAAGACTCCCCGATGGAAAAATCATCGAAGCAACACCGGATATCAGCGAGGTATATATCGAGCGATCCGGAGCTTCGAAAGTATCGGTTACGATTCTGACCGCAAAACCCGGTGTCGTGATTGGAAAAAAAGGGGAAGAAGTCAAAAAAATCAAACTCGAGCTGGAAGAGATGAGCGGCCGAAAAGACATTAGTCTAAACATCAAAGATCTCAATTCAGCCAGAAAGCCCGGAAGACAGTCCGGACCAATGCGGGCATCCAACCCCTCGGTCGATACCGATGCGTATCTTGTCTCTCGGAATGTTTCCGCCATGCTTGAACGAAGGACATCCCACAAAAGGGCTATGAAGCGGGTTATGTTCAACGCCATGCGTGGAGGAGCCAAAGGGATCAAAGTCATGGTAGCCGGTCGATTGGGCGGAGCAGAAATTGCTCGTGTCGAATGGTATCGGGAAGGTCAGATTCCCCTGCAGACCCTTCGCGCAAATATCACGTATGGGTTCTCTGAAGCGAAAACCAAATACGGTGTGATTGGCATCAAGGTTTGGATCTATCATGGCGAAAAAAGACCCGGCGAATCAAAGAAAGTGGCTTCATAGGAATTGGATCAATTGAGAGGAGGACATTGATATGTTGATGCCCAAACGGGTGAAATATCGTAAGCAACAACGCGGGAAAATGGCTGGAAAGTCAAAAGGAGCTACTGAAGTTCATTTTGGAGACTGGGGACTGAAAGCCGTCGAACCCAAATGGATTACATCTCGCCAGATTGAAGCCTGCCGTGTTGCTTTGGTGCGGACTTTGAAACGGTCTGGAAAAATATGGATTCGCATCTTCCCTGATAAACCTGTCACCAAACGGGCACAGGATTCGCGAATGGGAAAAGGAAAAGGAAATGTGGAGCTGTGGGTTGCTGTGGTTAAATCCGGAAGAATCCTATTCGAAGTAGGAGGAGTTTCGGACGATGTTGCCAAAGAAGCCTTGAAATATGCAGCCGCAAAACTTCCAATAGAAACAAAGATCGTCCCGAAGCATCTTGTGGGAGGTGAATAACATGAAGGCGAAAGAACTGAGAGACCAGACAGATGATGAGCTGGCAACTCTATTGGAAACAAAGAAAAGAGAATTGATGAATTTGCGATTTCAGTTGGCGATGAATCAGTTGGACAACACGAATAAAATGACAATGGTGAAACGAGATATTGCCCGGGTCAAGACCATCATGACAGAACGGCAACTCGGGATTCAAAGGTAAGGGAGTGTGTGCCATGCCGAAGAAAAGAATGACAGGTACTGTAATGAGCAACCATATGGAAAAGACGATTGTGGTTCAAGTAGAGCGTGTCTTTCAGGATCCCCTATCCAAAAAGATGCTGAAAAAACACAAGAAATTTAAGGCGCACGATGAAGACAATCAGTGTATGATCGGTGATGTGGTTGAAATCGTCGAATCCCGACCTTTGAGCAGAGACAAACGCTTTATCCTCTCAAAGATATTGAAGACCAACGTGCTTTCCGATGAAGTGATCACCGAAGAAGAAACCCCTGACCTCATTATTGAGAGAGGTGAACAGGAATGATCCAGACCGAAAGCATGATGAAAGTGGCGGACAACTCAGGCGCGAAAAAGATCTTAGTGATCCGAGTATTGGGCGGATCTCATACCAAAGCCGGAGGCGTCGGGGATATCGTCATTGGATCGGTAAAAGAAGCGATTCCGCATACAGACATCAAAAAAGGGGAAGTGGTGCGGGCGGTTGTGGTTCGAACGCGCCATCCCATTCGACGCGATGATGGAACATATGTTCGGTTTGACGATAATGCAGCGGTCATCATCGATAAGTTGAACATTCCAAAGGGAACCCGGATTTTTGGTCCCGTGGCTCGCGAACTCAGAGAAAAAGGGTTCATGAAGATCGTATCCCTTGCTCCGGAAGTATTATAGGAGGTGGAAGATGTTTGCTAAAGAAAAGTTCCGTTATCGGATTCGAAAGGACGATCTCGTGGAAGTCATCATGGGAAGAGATCGGGGCAAGCGTGGGAAGGTGCTGAAGGTGTTCCCCGATTCATGCAGCGTGATCGTGAATAAAGTCAACACCGTAAAACGCCACCAGAAACCCAATCAACAGATGCGAGAGGGTGGGATCATCGACAAAAACTTGCCCATCAAAACATCCAAGATCATGCTGGTATGCCCCAATTGCGATAAACCAACCCGAGTGGGGAAAAAATTCTTGGAAGACAACGTTAAGGTCCGATACTGCAAAAAATGCGGAGAGATGATCGATAAAGTATAAGGAAGAAGGAGGTGGCTCCCAAACGGCCGGGTGCTGTCGCGGGCGCGCATACCCGAGTGACCCAGGCGGGAGGAAATATGGCACAAAAGGAATCGAAGAAAGACGAGGGAGGAAAAGTACCCAGCAGAACACCTCTCAAGGAAAAGTATTATTCCGAAGTGGTCCCAGCCATGATGAAGGAGTTTCATTACAAAAACGTGCATCAAGTACCCAAAATCGAAAAAGTGGTTCTGAACATGGGAATCGGAGAAGGAAGCCGGAACAAAGAGCTGATCACCACTCATCAGGAGGAATTGATCAGCATTGCCGGGCAAAAGCCGATCGCTACACATGCCCGGAACGCCATTTCGAATTTTAAAATCCGAAAAGGGATGGCCATCGGGCTGAAAGTGACGCTTCGCTCCGGAGGGATGTACAATTTTCTCAATAAACTCTTTAATATTGTCATGCCGAAAGTTCGGGACTTCCGGGGATTGAATCCAAATTCTTTCGATGGAAGAGGGAACTATGCCTTTGGTTTATCCGAACAGGTCATTTTTCCAGAAATTCGCCCGGAGAAAGTGAAACGGATTCAGGGAATGGATATCATCATCGTTACTAGTGCGAAGACGAATGAAGAAGCCAAACGACTGCTTGAACTCATGGGTTTGCCCTTGAAGTATTCATGATCGGGAGGAGAATGCATGGCGAAAAAATCGATGATTGCTAGTTGGAAGCGAGAAAAGAAGTACAAGGTTCGAGAGTATTCCCGCTGCAAGATTTGCGGGAGACCTCATTCAGTATACCGAGAATTTGGGATTTGCAGGTGTTGCTTACGAAAAATGGCCTTGGAGGGGAAACTCCCAGGTGTGCGAAAAGCAAGCTGGTAAAAAAGGAGGCGTTGTTCATGTGGAGTGATCCCATCGCAGATATGCTCACACGAATTCGCAACGCGAATTCTGTATTCAAGGAAACGGTAGACATACCTGCATCGAACTTGAAAAAGAGTGTCTGTGACATTTTGAAAAAAGAAGGTTTCATCTCCGATTATCGGTTGATCGAGGATGGAAAACAAGGTTTGATCCGTGTTATGTTGAAATATAAAGGAACGCGAAGGATCAAAGAACATGTAATCAGTGGCCTTGTTCGGGTTTCGAAATCGGGTCGCAGGGTGTATATGCCCTCTGACCGGATTCCCAGAGTCAAGGGAGGTCTGGGCATCGCGATTCTGACGACTTCCAAAGGTGTGATGACCGACAAAGAAGCAAGGCAAAAAGGCGTGGGCGGAGAAATCATCGCCTACATCTGGTGACAGGAGGCATACGGTATGGCGATGAATGTGGATATTAAAAAAGTGACCTCGCGATTGGCGAGAAAAGAACTTCCCATCCCCAACGGGGTGCAGGTCACACTGGAAGCAGATACCCTTACCGTCAAAGGTCCCAAGGGGTCCATCGTGAAGAAGGTCAATCCTTATGTTGTGATTCAGATTACGGAAGGAGCAGCCCGTGTGGAACCCAACTTGGATTTGATGAAACGGATGAGCGAATCTAAGATCTTTCGATCGATGACTGGGACCTTCTGTTCTCATATTCATAATATGATTCATGGCGTGACAGAGGGATTCACGAAAGAACTAGAAATCGTTGGCGTTGGATATCGGGCCGCTCTGAAGGGGAAAACGCTGAATCTTTCTCTGGGATATGCCCATGAGGTGAATGTTGAACCACCCGAAGGGATATCCTTTGAAGTGCCGTCTGCTACGAAAATCATTGTCAAAGGGTATGACAAAGAAGTCGTAGGCCAAACCGCCGCAAACATCCGCAAATGGCGAGAACCTCTGGTGTATGGCGGGAAAGGGATTCGGTATGCAGGAGAGATGGTTCGTACTAAAGTCGGTAAGAAAGTGTAACGGAGGCGAAGAGGATGATTAAGCGAAAAGATCGAAAAACGCTACGGAAAAAGAGACATTTCAGAATCCGCAACAAGATTTCCGGGACACCGGATCGACCTCGAATGGCAGTATATCGAAGCGAGAAGAACATTTATGTGCAAGTCATCGATGACCACAAAGGACACACACTCGCACAAGCTTCCACTTTGGATCGAGAAATCCGTGATTCGGTCTCAAAGACATGGAGCCAAGAAGCCGCGCACGCAGTTGGAAAACTAGTAGCTCAAAGAGCCTCTGATCAAGGGATTACCGAGGTTGTCTTTGACCGCGGGGGATTTCAATATATGGGAAGAGTGAAAAAATTGGCAGAAGGGGCTCGTGAAGCGGGTCTGAAGTTTTAATGGAGGGGATTAGGGTGCCACAAGAGATCATCGGAAAAGAAACAGAAGAACTGGAAGAAAGAGTGGTAGAGATCCGGAGAACCACAAAGGTGGTCGCTGGAGGAAAGAACCTTCATTTTCGAGCAATCGCCGTTGTGGGTGACAAAAAAGGCAAGGTCGGCATTGGCATCGGTAATGCCCGTGAAGTACCCGAGTCCATTCGGAAAGCAATTGCGGAAGCAAAAAAGAACATGGTTTCCGTTCGCATCGCCCGGGGTACCATTCCCCATGAGATTACCCAGAAATTCGGATCGGCAAAAGTTATGCTAAAACCCGCAACGCCCGGTACCGGAATCGTTGCCTCCAACTCAGTGCGTGCAGTGGTCGAATTGGCTGGCGTTCAGAATATCTTAACAAAGAATTTGGGGTCCAACTCTCCGGTCAACGTGGTAAAGGCGACTTTTGAAGGCTTGAAACGGATTCAATCACCCGAAAGTCTAGCGAAAAAGAGAGATGTGACGGTTGGTGAAGTGTTTCAAGGGAAACATGGGAGTGAAGCGAAATGAATGCCAAACTGAAGATCACCCTTGTCAAAAGCCCCATTGGGTACGCGCGGGATCAGAAAGACACCGTACGCGCGCTGGGGCTTCGAAGAATGAATCATTCAGTGATCAAAGAGGATCATCCAACCATCCGCGGCATGATCCGGAAGATTCGTCATCTAGTGCAATGGGAAGAAATCGAAAACGAAGTTCGGTCATAATCCGGTGTAACGGCGAAGGAGGGAAATAGAATGGCCCTGAGACTGGAAGATCTACAACCAACTCCAAATTCCCGGAAGAAAGCGAAACGATTGGGCAGAGGCCCTGGTTCCGGGTTGGGAAAGACCTCGGGTAGAGGCCATAAGGGACAGAAAGCGCGTAGTGGCGGAGGAGTCCGACCTGGTTTTGAAGGCGGACAGACCCCCCTGTATATGCGTTCTCCCAAGAGAGGGTTCAAAAATGTCAATCGGAAAGAGTACGCAGTCTTCAATCTCAAACAATTGGAGCTTTTGTTCGCAGAGGGAGAAGAGGTTTCACCCGAAACACTGAAAGAAAAGGGCGCTCTGAAACAGAAGCTGGATGGCGTTAAGATCCTTGCTTATGGAACCCTTAGCCATAGGTTGACTGTTTCCGCGCATGCGTTCAGCGCCAAAGCCAAAGAAAAGATCGAAGCAGCAGGCGGGAAAGCGCAGGTCATCCAGACGCAGACCGAGGAGCATTAATATGTGGAGGGCATTTCGCAACGCATTCAGAATACCCGAACTCAGAGACCGAATCGTTTTTACGTTGCTCATGCTTATTGTGTATCGATTGGGTATCTTTATTCCCATCCCTGGGATCAACCTTCAAGAATGGGCCAATGTGCTCGAAGGGTTTCAGAGTGAGGCTTTTGCTGGGCTGATTAATTTTTACGACATATTTGCGGGAGGCGCTCTGCAAGAATTTTCCATTTTGATGATGAGTGTTACCCCATACATCAACGCGTCTATTATCCTACAGCTTCTCGGTAGCGTCATTCCTGCGTTGAAAGAACTTGCAAGGGAAGGAGAAGAAGGAAAGAAGAAGATGGCCAAGTATACGCGGTATCTCACCGTGGGCCTTGGTTTTCTCCAAGGTTTGTTCTTCAGCGTGGCCATCGCGCAACAACCGGCCCTTGTTCATCCGACACTCTCTCCTTTCTTCTTTGTATTTGTTTCCACCATCACCTTGGTGGCAGGAACCATGTTCGCCATCTGGTTGGGGGAACGAATTACGGAAAAAGGAATCGGAAACGGAATTTCCGTTCTGATCTTTGCCGGGATCGTGTCGCGATATCCCAGTTATCTTGGTCAGGCCGTCGTGGGCCAGTTGGATATCCTGGAATGGATCGTCTTGATCGGAGTCAGTCTGGGTATCGTCGTTGCCGTGATCTTCGTCCAGCAAGGGGAACGAAGGATTACTGTCCAGTATGCGCGGAGAGTGAGCGGGCGAAGAGTATATGGCGGGCAAAGCACCTACATACCTATGAAGATCAACCAAGGCGGTGTCATTCCAGTTATATTCGGTCAAGCAATTATGGTCATTCCTGCGGCTCTTGCTCAGTTAACCGGTTCTCAAGTCGCGATTCGGCTTTTGGGGACAGGCGCTCCTTTGTATTTGATCATATATGGGGGTCTGATTCTCTTTTTCTGTTACTTTTACAGCATCATCACGTTCGATGTTCATGACATCAGCGAAAACATCAAAAAATACGGAGGATTCATACCAGGATTGCGTCCTGGAGCGCCAACCGAGAAATACATGCTCCGGATTCTCAATCGGATCACATTTATGGGAGCGACATTTTTAGTCACTGTCGCGATTCTGCCGTACCTGATGACACCGGTAATTGGTGTAAACATCGCAATTGGAGGAACTTCAACGTTGATCGCTGTAGGGGTTGCCTTGGATATTATTCAACAGATGGAAGCGCATATGATCATGCGGAATTATGAAGGATTCATGAAACGAGGTCGATTGCGCGGAAGGAAAGGCGGATGAGGGATATCATCTTTCTGGGCGCTCCTGGCGCGGGAAAGGGAACGGTTGCCAAAGGAGTGTGCGCCCGTTTGGACATTCCTCATATCTCGACGGGCGATATGCTTCGCAGTGCTGTAGCAGCAGGCACAGCATTGGGGAAACAAGCCCAAGCCATCATGAAGGCGGGAGACTTGGTCGGTGATGATCTGATGATCCAGATCGTCCGCGATCGGCTTTCGCAACCTGATTGCAAAAACGGCTTTCTCTTGGACGGATTTCCTCGGACCCTACTCCAGGCAGAGGCACTGGAACAACTGTCTCAAGCCATGGATCGTCCTGAGAGCCAAGCCATTTTGCTAGAAGTGGATGAGGACACCGTTGTACGAAGAATCAGCAATCGAAGGATTTGCTCTCAATGCGGAAAGGTCTACAATCTCATTACGCTCGCTCCGAAAGAAGATGGTAGATGTGATGTGGATCATCAACCGCTGTTTCAGAGAGAAGACGATCGAGAAGAGACGGTTCGAACCCGATTTCAAGTGTACCTGGACAACACACAACCCCTAATCCAGTACTATCAGGATCGAAACCGTTTGATTCGGATCGATGGACAGCGAGATGTAGATGAAGTGGCAACCGATGTTTTGGATCACCTTGAACGATAAGGAACGTGTGGCGTGATTGTTATTAAGTCGCGTGAAGAGATCGAACGGATGAAAAAACCGGGCCGGTTGGTAGCAGAAGTCTTGGAGATGATTCGAGTCCACATCCGTCCCGGTGAAAACACCGCGCATTTGGATGGGATTATAGAGGAGTTTTTTTCCCAGAATCATGCGATTCCTTCCTTTAAAGGGTATGGAGGATTTCCATTTTCTTCCTGCATTTCCGTAAATGAAGTTGTAATTCATGGATTGCCTGATCGGAATCGAGTGCTTATGGAAGGCGATCTCGTGTCGATCGATGTTGGGGCTTATGTCGATGGGTTCCATGGAGACGCTGCTCGAACCTATTCGGTGGGTCAGGCGTCGGAAGAAGCGAATCGTTTGATGACCGTAACGCAAGAAGCGTTGGAATTGGGAATCCGCGAACTGGATAAAATGGAACGATTGGGCAATGTGAGTTATGCCATTCAAACCTATGTGGAAGGTCAGGGATTTTCGATCATCCGAGAATATGTTGGTCACGGTATCGGCAAAGATCTCCATGAATCGCCTCAGATTCCCAATTATGGATTCCCCAATCGAGGCATCCGTCTTCGGAAAGGAATGACACTCGCTATCGAACCCATGGTCAGCGCCGGAGATTGGAGAACCGAAGTCCTGGACGACGGATTTACTGCGGTGACAGTAGATAGAAGCCTTGCGGCGCATTACGAAGATACCGTAGCGCTTACAGAAAACGGGGTCGAGATCTTAACTCGCCTTTAGCGAGGGGGGAACGATGGCAAAAGACAAAAGCGACGTCATTAAAGTAGAAGGAAAGGTATATGAAGCCTTACCCAACGCTATGTTTCGCGTGGAGTTGGATAATGGACATAAGGTTCTTGCGCATATCTCTGGGAAGATGAGAAAGAACTTTATCCGGTTGGTGCCCGGGGATCGGGTCGTATTAGA
This sequence comes from uncultured Thermotogaceae bacterium, assembly GCA_964462525.1. Classification (GTDB taxonomy): domain Bacteria; phylum Thermotogota; class Thermotogae; order MWEM01; family MWEM01; genus CAYWWY01. The sequence goes on along the minus strand of CAYWWY010000003.1, from coordinate 28,051 downwards.
ATTGTCGATTTATGATCTAACCAAAGGCAGGATCGTGTACCGAAAAAAAACGATCTAAGAATGTAGGGTTTTCGATAAGAAGGGAGCGTGTCTACCATGAAAGTAAGTGCATCTGTCAAGCCCCGTTGTGAACACTGCAAGATCGTGCGCAGAAAAGGGATCTTGAGAATCATCTGTTCCCGGAATCCCAAACACAACCAAAAACAGGGCTAACAGGAAAAGGAGGAAAACGATGGCACGAGTGCTGGGAGTGGAATTGCCGAATCAGAAAAAACTATTCATCTCGCTTCAGTATCTCTATGGAATTGGGCCCACACGGGCGATGAAAATTATCCAAGAGACTGAATTGGATCCCGACAAACGGATGAAAGATCTGACCGAGGACGAAATCCGGAAGATCACCCAGTTTATCAACGAGCATTACCGGGTTGAAGGGGAACTGAGGCAAGATGTGCAGAAGAGTATCAAACGATTGGTCGAAATTGGTTCATACCGTGGACACCGCCATAAAATTGGCCTTCCTTTGCGTGGACAAAGAACCAAAACCAATGCTCGAACCCGAAAAGGGCCAAAGCCCGGTATCGGTAAGAAAAAGAAGAAAAAGGAAGCATAAGGGAGGTATGAATCATGGCCAAAGCTGCGAAGAAAACGGACAGTAAAAAGAAAAAACGGGTGTTGGTGGACCGAGGCGTTGCGCATATCAAATCGACGTATAACAACACCATAATTGCCATAACCGATTCCAACGGAAATCTAATAACTTGGTCCAGCGGGGGAACAGTTGGGTACACCGGATCGAAAAAAAGCACGCCATATGCAGCCCAACTCGCTGCAGATTCTGTGGCGAAAGAGGTGTTGAAGATGGGTCTGAAAAAGGTCGATGTAACGGCCAAAGGCCCGGGACCAGGGAGAGAAGCTGCCATTCGAACTTTACAGGCAGCTGGATTGGAAATCGGTGTGATCCGAGACATCACTCCGATCCCTCATAATGGGTGCAGACCCAAAAAACGACGCGGAATGTAAGGGAGGGTCATAGATGGCACGATACACAGGGCCTTTGTGCAAACTTTGTCGCCGGGAGGGAATGGCACTATACCTGAAAGGCGAGCGCTGCTACACCGAAAAGTGCAGCTTCAAAAAAAGAAGCTTTGCTCCGGGGCAGCATGGAAAGACGATGGGGAAGAAAAAAACGACTCAGTATGGGTTGCAACTACGCTCAAAACAAGCAATGAAGAGAACCTATGGCGTTTTGGAAAAACAGTTTCGCCTCTACTTTGAACAAGCGCGAAAGAAGAAAGGGATTACAGGGGAAAACTTGGTTCAGATCGTAGAATCACGGTTGGATAACGCGATTTTTCGCATGGGTTTTGCGCTTTCGCGTCCCCAAGCCCGTCAGCTGGTCCTCCATGGGCATGTCAAAGTCAATGGGAGAAAGGTGAATATTCCATCCTACCGGCTGCGTCCGGAAGATATTGTCGAGATTCATGAAAAAGCCCGGAGCATCCCAGGGTTGCGCGAGGCTGTGGAAGCCTTCCGCGATAAAGGGGTTGTACCTTGGATGGAAGTCGATTATGACCAATTCCGAGCAACCTTTGTTCGGTTGCCCAATTTGGATGAAGTAGGTCTACCCGTCGACGTTCAGTCCATCGTAGAGCTGTACTCCAAGTGATGAAAGGTGTTCTGACAGGTACCCACTTGCCTGAGCCCATGTTTCACCATCACATGAAACAGGAGGGAAAACCCCATGATTAGATATGTAACACCCCAAAAGCTATTTATTGAAGAGGAACATGAAGAGGGAGATTTTCTCTATGGGAAGTTCTCGTTGGCCCCTTTGGAAAAAGGGTATGCCATAACGCTCGGAAATTCTCTACGGAGAGTCTTGCTTTCATCCATCATGTCTTTAGCGATCACTCGAATCAAGTTTCCGGAACACTTTCACGAGTTCGATACCATCGAAGGCATTAAAGAAGACATCCTTGAGATGATTATGAACATCAAACGAATCCAACTCCGAAACGAGATCCCCATCGAAGATGAAGTTGAGTTGAGCATTTCCAAAGACGGGCCGGGAGAGGTACTGGCAGGGGATGTGCAGTGTCCGGCTGGTGTCAGTGTTGCCAATCCAGATCTTGTGATTGCCACTCTGAATGAAAACGCCCATCTTTCGGTGGTATTGAGCGCCAATGTTGGAAAAGGATATGTGCCTGTGGCTGAGCAGGAAAAACCCGACGATATTCAGGTCATCCCAATTGATGGGATCTATACGCCTGTAGTGCGGGTAAATTTCCACGAAGAAAATGTTCGGGTGGGTAAGAAAACCGACTATGATAAACTGGTACTGGAACTGTGGACGAAAAGAAACATCCAACCCGCTGAAGCCCTCCAGTTGGCCGCGAATATCCTGATCGAGCATTTCACCATACTGATCAAAAACCTACCCGAGATGAAAGGGGTAGAGATGCTTTTCGAGACCCCGAAAGATAGAGTAGACGCTGAATCATCGATCAAAAGCGGTATAGATATCAAAAAGAAGCTGGCTCAACTCGAAGGGGAAGATCCGGAGGGAGAACCAACCCTTGAACGGTTCCGAAAGAAAAAAGAGAGCGCGCCAAAAACCGAAGAAAAACCGGAGGATGATCTTTCCATCTCCCAGTTCATGGAAGAAGAAGACCTTCAGGGAGTCCAGAATTCCATGATCGTGGATCCGTTCGCCACCCAACCGGCGAGCGATGAGGTCCCTCAAAACATAGAAGAGCATTCTGTGGAAGATTTGGGACTTGCGTCGCGCACGCTCAACTGTCTGAAACGAGAGAAGATGTATACCATTGGGGATATTCTCAGTAAGAGCAAGGATGATCTCTTGAAAATCCGGAATTTTGGTGAAAAGTCCTATCAAGAATTGACGGAAAAATTCCAGGAAAAGTACGGCAGACCGTTAGAATCATAAGAAAGCACCGAAGGAGGAGTACACAAGATGCGCCATCGAAATGCACAAAAAAAACTGGGAAGAGCATCAGATCACCGAAGAGCCTTGATGAAAAACTTGGCAAAGGATCTGTTTGAGCATGGAACCATTGTTACAACGGTAGATAAAGCCAAGGCGGTCCGGCCTTACGTGGAAAAACTGATCACCAAAGGAAAGCGGGGAGACCTCAGCTGCAGGAGATATCTCTTTGCTCATCTCCAGGACCGCAAGCTTACCAATAAAGTGGTTGATGAAATCGCCAAAGAATATGCCAATCGCCCCGGAGGATACACCCGAATTGTCAAGATGGGCGCCCGTAGAGGAGATGCCTCGGAAATGGCGGTAATTCAGCTTGTAAAGGAATCTTGACGGTTGGTGTAGAAAAATGAAGGGGGTAAGGGAATGAACTTTTTTCTGGAGTAGGAGTCTAAACTGTAGAAAAACATAATCCCCTATCCCCATAAAGATAATGTTTACCCCCCACATTAGAGCGGTCGTATGACCGCTTTTTTCATGGTTCTGTCAAGTCAGGACAACCAAATCATATACAACCGGGCATAGATCTTGACCATTTTCACCAAGGACTCGATCTTCGCGCGTTCATTGGGCTGGTGGGCCAAACCAAGATCATCGGGGAACAAAGACCCAAAAGCCACACCGTATGGGATTGCGCGGGCATAAGTGCCTCCGCCCATGGAATACGGAGTCGGGTCCAATCCGGTGACTTCATGATAAATCTTTTGAAGCGATTGGATCAATGAACTATCGGGAGAGACAAATAGGGGCTTTTGCGCCTTTCCCTGGGCCACTTCAAAGGCTTTCATCGCTTCGGTGATCTGTTTGGTCAGCATTTCCAACGAGAAGAAAATTGGGTGGCGGATGTTGATGATCACCTTGAGTTCATTGCCTTCAAGGGATATAACGCCCAAATTGCAAGTCAAACAACCACTGGTGTGGTCAGCTCCCGAGATGCCAAGCGACAGGCCATAGAAATCATATCCGAGCTTTTGGTTGAGATGCCCGATAATTTCGGCCCATTGCGGACTTAAAGGGAGAGACCCCAAGAAATCCAGACCCGCAGAGACCGCGTTGATTCCCTCTTCTGGAGTCGAACCGTGGGCGGACTTTCCGCGGAATACAAAATGGAGCTTGTTTCCCTCCTGGACACAACTCATCCGTGTTGGGTTTTTCGCATAGAATCCCTGAAAAGCATCCAGAACCTTTTCAGGGTTGATTGCCTCTATGGCGCATTGGAAGGTCGCAGCCACCATGTTTGGGGCATCTCCCCCCTTCATCGAGAGAATGCGCACTTCAGCATCTTTTGGTTCCGGTTGTACGGTTTTGTGGAACGCATAGTTGACAATCCCTTTTTCTGCGTTGGCCATGGGGAATGCCGCATCCGGTGTAACACCCTCGGCAGGGGGTTCTTCTTTCGAAAAGTAATGACGGACGCACTCCCATCCAGACTCTTCATTGGTGCCCAGGATAATCCGTAAGCGGTGTTTGGGATGAAATCCGGTCTCTTTCAAGGCTGCCAAAGCAAAAAGCGCACCCATGCAAGGCCCTTTGTTGTCGATGCTGCCTCGGCCCCAGATGTACCCATCTTTGACAATACCCGAATACGGTTCAATATCCCAGCCATCGCCTTCGGGCACGACATCCAGATGGCCCAACACACCAAAAAGGGTTCCTTCCCTGCCAAATTGGATATGGCCTGCGTAGTTATCGACGTTTTTTGTTTCAAAGCCAAACTGGTTGCCGAGAGCCAAAGCGTGCTCCAAGGCCTGTTTGGGGCCATCGCCGAAAGGTGCCCCTTCTTTTGTGGGTTCTTGTACGGATCGGATTTGAATGCTCTCAGAAATGGCTTTTGTGAGTTCGGGGAGATGGTTGTCAATCCATTGATCGACTGCGTTGATCATCGTCTTACCTCCTTTGCAATAGAAAACAAAGGCGACGGGATCGTCGCCTTTGTTTAATCTGATTGGTTACCGTCTCGATTTCAAAAACCCGATCAAAACAGGGCTCGCAACGTAGATGGAGGAATAGGTCCCGATAATGACTCCGATGGTCAAAGCGAACGCGAATGGCTGAAGGCCCGATCCTCCAAAAAGCAGGAGCATAAAAACCACGATAAAGGTGGTCAACGAAGTGTTGATCGTACGATTCAAAACATCATTAATGCTAGTGTTTATGGTTTTTGCAATCTGAGAATGCTGGAATTTCTTCATATTCTCGCGGATTCGATCGTACACAACGATGGTATCATTGAGCGAATACCCCAAAAGGGTCAGAAGCGCCGCGATCACCGAGATGTCAAAGGGAATCTGAAACAGAGAGAAGATCCCCATGGTGATGATTCCATCGTGGGCCAATGATAAGATCGCACCCAAACCAAAAGCGATTTGAAACCGAATGGCGATATAGACCAGAATGATGATGATGGTGACCAATACCGCCCAAAGGGAACGATCCCGCAGTTCTGTAGCCGAGAGTCCGCTGACTGTGTCAAAAGAGTCGACGCCGAATCCGGCGAGCTGGGAAATCAGCAGGTCTTTTTCGTCCCCAGCCATGAATCGAGGGATGGTAACAGAAAACCGCTCAACGACCACTTCTTGGCCCGTCATCGGGAACAGCTTCAAGATTTTCGCTGTTTCGTATTCGGAATTGATGGCGGAAAGCGTCGACCGTACTTCGCTGACATCCATGCTTTCACTAGCCACAAGCGTAATCTCTGTCCCCCCCGCAAAATCGACTCCAAAATTGAATCCTCGGACGCCGATGGAAAAAAGGGAGATCAGGACCAAGATGATGGAAAGAATCAAAAAATACCGTCGTTTGCCGACAAAATCGATTGTTCTCAGGCGATACATTACTGACCACCCGCCTTTGTTTCGACTTTAGCATAAAAGCCATGCTCAATTTTGTGATGGAATGCGTTTAGCAAGAGCCGGGAAACAACCAATGTCACGAACATGCTTCCCACAACGCCGATGATGAGCGTGTTGGCAAACCCTTTGATGGGTCCGGTCCCCATGTAAAAGAGGACAAAAGCGGCCAAGATCGTGGTGATGTTGGAATCCAAGATGGTTGAAAATGCTTTGGCATAGCCGCCTGTGATGGCGTTCAAGGTTGTCTTTCCGCTCCGCATTTCTTCTCGAATCCGTTCGAACACGATAATATTCCCGTCCACCGTTGTGCCGATCGTAAGGATGATCCCCGCGATTCCGGGCAGCGTCAGAATAAACTGGCCAGCGGACATTACACCGAGAAGCAGGAAGGTATTATAGACCAGGGCGATATCGGCAATCAAACCCATGATCCGGTAATAGACGACCATATAGACCAACACGATAATCAGTCCGAACAGACCAGCGATCAAACTGGCGGTGACGATATCCATACCCAAGGTGGGTCCTAAGGTCCGTTCTTCTTCTTTAATCAATTCAGCGGGCAGATTTCCGCTTCGGATCAGAGCGGCCAATTCCATCGATTCCTGTCCGGTAAACCGACCCGAAATCTCAGCTCGTCCTTCTCGGATCGCATTTTGAACAACGGGCGCCACCAAAACCAAATCATCCAAGATTATGGGAAGCTGCTGCTGGACAAAGTTCGCGGTGATTCGAGCGAACATTTCCGTTCCTTCCCTATCGAAGGCGAGATTGATTTTGAATCCTCCGCGCTGCGTATCGACTTCCGCGCGCGCGTCCGTTACTTTTGAACCGTCCAGATAAACGCGTTGGGAGCCAATTCGAACATAGGGAAGAATCAAATACCACGTTGTGGCCGGTCCGGCAAAATCCTTGGAACGAAGCCATATCGCATCGCGATATTGAATCCCTACCTTAGGCCGGGGTTGGGTCTCCGATTGTTCCGTTTCCAAAATCTCTCCAAAATACAAGGTTCCTTGGCGACCGACTAAGCGTTCAGCCACCGATGGATCGTCGACTCCGGGGATTTCAACTCGAATTCGGGATAGAGCCCCAACGCCAACTCGAGTGATACCGGCTTCCGTATAGCCTGCGGCATCCAATCGCTGGCGAACGACAACGACGACTTCATTTGCGATCTCATCAATGGGTTTTGTTGCGTCAGCCGGAACGCTCAACGAGTAATCCAACCGGGAACCGCCACGGATATCCAAACCCAATCGGATGTTTCCGAACAATCCTTCTACCCAGTTATCATACGTTTTGCTTGCATCTGGCCAAAACAATGCCAGAAGAGCCGCACCAATGATAAGTATCACAAAAGCCAGGCGAATCCGATCTGCTTTCATGATATCCTCCTCTCAAATTGAATCGAATCTACGATGTGGTTTTATTTCCGTTCGATCGCTTCATTTGGATCTTTCGAAGTCTTTCCCAGAATAGACGCGACGGATCGTCGGGTGATTTCCAGTTTCGAAGAATTGGCCACTGTGATCTCCACCGTTTGTTCGTTTAGAGAAGTAACCCTGCCAATGATCCCGCCGATCGTGACAATTTTGTCTCCCACCTTGAGTGTGGACATCATGCTCTTAAACTGCTTGTCTCGTCTTCTTTGGGGCATGATGATCAGAAAATAAAACATCCCAACAAGCACCACCAGCCAGATGATCAGGCCGGAGAAACCGCCTGCACCAGCTCCCGCATCACCCGGAACCGCTTCCGGAGCAACGGGTGTTCCATCGGGCGGCGCAAAGGCGCGCAATAAGAAATCCATTCAATAACCACCTCACTTTGATTTTTTCGTACTTGAACCAGCCTGAATTATATCATAAATATCAGAAAAGGCGAAATTCTACAGATGTCCCGATTCAAAAAAGGACACATCATGGATGTGTCCTTATGAACTCCAAACGCATCGTTAAGGAGTTTACTCGACAATCACCGGTTGGCGCTCGCTGATTTCTCCATACTCCTTTTGAGCCAATTCTGCCAAGGATAGAAGCGTTTCTGCCATCTTGGGATCATTCCTCCGCAACTCATCCAAATTGCGTAGGAAGGTTTCGCGATCCAGCCGATATTGGATCCGATCTTTCCCTTCTCCATACGATGCTTTCCGATCTTTCATGTTCTGAATATTGGGTTCCCAATCTCTCTTCCAGATCGGATCTAGGTAATCTGCAGCGGTTTGCGCGTATTCATCCAATGCTTCGGCCAGTTCTGTAACAACTGCATCTGCCCCGGGAGAAGTGGGTTTTGCCTGGTTGCGTTCCACAATCGTACGAAGTACCGACGGATTATCGATAATCATACAGGGGCGAAGCAGGTTGTCGGTATGGGGTTGATGCATTCGGATATCGGCCATGAACGAAGACTTCAACGCTTCCACCAAAGGTTTTTCTTTGATGTTGTCGGTAGCAAAGTGGACAAAGATACATGGCTCCACATCGCCTTTCGAATTGATATGAATATACCGTCTGCCGCCTGCAATGCACCCATGCACAAAAGGTGCATCGGCCCAAAAGTCCATGATATAGACCGGTTCTTGGGTGCGGAATTTCTGGATAAACTCCCCGTACTCGTATCGCTGTTGGGGCGTGGGCATAAGACTTAGGTCCGGATTTTTTCCAACAGGCATGAACAGGAAGTTCCACGCGTACACAACCCCTCGGTCTCTCCATTTCAGATAGAATTCCGGATCGGTCATCACATGGAAGTTATGGCGAGTCAGGACCAATGACATTCCGAAGAGAAGATTTCTTTCCTTCATGCGTTCCATTCCCGCCAAGACCTTCTGATATACGCCAGGACCTCTCATGTATTCCGTTTCTGATTCGTCTCCGTTTACGCTGAATGCCACCACCACATTCTTTAGCTCCGCCAATTGATCGGCTACTTGTTCGGTGATTAGGGTTCCGTTGGTGAAAACCTGAAACAGACAGTCCGAGTGTTCTTTGAATATCTCGTATAATTCGGGAAACCGAACAAAAGGCTCTCCACCCAAAATGGTGAAAAAGTGTGTGCCCAATTCTTTGGCTTCGTGGATAATTCGGTTGACAATTGGCATAGGGAGGTCATCATTCATGGAATAATCATCCGCATAACAACCTCGACAGCGAAGGTTGCAGCGCATAGTCGGGCTTATCAAGATCGTATACGGAGCCGTAAGCCCATGATTGGCTTCGACTTCCGGGTTGGTTTGCATCCAGCCTAGGCTAACATTGACAAACATGTTGCGGATAAAAACCCGAACCTGCTCTTCGTTTCTGGACAGGAGCTCTATGAACCACTGTTTGCTGCCGGGATTTCCGTTGGTCCATCGGACAAACTTCCCGAAACTCCCATTGGATTTGGGAAAAATCTTTTCAATCTTTAACAAACTATCACAAAGTTTATCAAAGTTATTTTGTGGATCCTTCTGAACAAACTTTACAGCTTGATCGATCAGCGTTCCAACCATTACATTCGTAGCTTTGTCTTTGATTGCTTTGCCAATACCCATCGTACTCCCTCCCATACTCTCGGATCAAAAAAAGGCGGAACAACCTCCATTCTAATTTTACCATGTGGTAAAAAAAAGTCAAGGGCAACTATTTGACCATTTGGTAAAATTTGGATGGCCGAGTGGGAAGAAGACGGGAATCACAGATCTTCTTTTGACAGATCTTCAGGAATCCGATGGAATTTGGAATGGGAACGGATCATATGAAGGAAGGTCTCAACAATCCGGGGTTCAAATTGCGATCCAGATAGGCTTTGGATCTGTTCGAACGCTTCATACCACTTTCCCGGTTTCTTGTGTTGCCAAGGGTAGATTCGTTCAACATAAGAACTCACTACCGACAGGATTCGACAGGCCAGTGGAATCTCCTTACCGTGGATTCCGTCTGGAAATCCTTTGCCATTCCACCATTCGTGATGGTGCAGAATCCAACCAGCCAACGGGATCAGATCGGGCGCGCACAGAGCAATTTTCTGACCGATGATGCAGTGATCCATCAACTTGCGGTATTCTCGGTCTGTCAAATGGGTCGGTTTCAACAAAATCCGATCTGGGACGCCAATCTTTCCGATGTCATGAACCCAACAGAATTTGGGCAACGCTCGTTGAATTTGTTCGGGAAGAGAAAGCGCTTTCGCCAGATCCATGGTCCATTTCTCCAATACCTCTTTATAGAGTCGGGGGAACAATCCCTGTTCCTCCAAAATAGCGCAAAGCGTTTGGGTGAGCCGACTTTCTATATTCCGACTTTTTTCCAACAGGTCGGGCCCGATTCTATGGTCTTCGATGGGCCGATTCGGTCCGTCACGCGATGGATCCATGTGACGAATGATATAGTTAATGGAAACATGAAGGGGCATGTCCGGGTGTTTTTGATTGCGTTGGTCCAAACGGGCCCGAAATCGATCACAGGCCTTTCGAATGGCTTCTTCCGTTGTTTTGGGAACCAAAACCGCAAATCTGCCTCCCCCGATCCGGGCAATCAGATCTCCTTTTCGAAAGGCCCGACTCAGTAGCAAAGAGGCTTGAACGAGCAATTGATCGCCATAGGCGTGTCCGTAGGCTTCGTTGACCATTTGAAGATCTTCCATATCGCAGATGATCAACCCAACCGGATTCTGCCGTCCGGATGAAAACCGATTCATCTCCTCTTCGAAGTAGGCTCGGTTGTAGAGCTTTGTCAGGCCGTCGTGGATGCTTATGTACGCCTCTGTTTCCTCCATTTGCTTTTTGTCCAGAATACGCATCATTTCTCCAAAGAGCAGTGTGATCTGTCGCGCATCGGAATCGTCGTATTCGTTATTTTTGTTGGCTACCCCGACGATGGCTTTGATTGTTGTGCCATCAAACACAGGAACAACCATGTACCGGTGTATGACAAAACAGGCATCAGATTGAGAAGGGGGGTCGTAGGGAAAAGGGAGGTTTTTGATGATATTGCGGCCTTTCTGAACCGATTCTTTCCAAACGGGCATCTTATCAACCATTTGTATGGGATCAATTGTGGCGGCCTCCGGATCAGTAAAAGGTTCGGAAAAAGCAAAAAGATCTCCCAAGTCATTGGTATCCTCGATAAAGCCCATAAAACCCAGTTGGCTCTTCGTGAGGCGCACTCCTGCTTCTATGGCATACTGAACGATCGATGTCCGAGGCTGGTCAACCATCTGGGTCATTTGGTATAATGCTTCCAAACGGCTTTCGTCCAATAGCCGAGCTCGGTGTGCCAGGACCTGATTGGTAATGTCCCGTAAGATCCATAAAACCCCTTCGAACGAAGAATCTGATGGAGAGAGAAGCGGAGAATGGTGGAGATCGATATACCGTTGTTCTCCCTGCCGATTGGTATAAGCGATGTGGGTTTCCTCGCGGTACAACCGTAGGACTTGACAAAAAGGAAGTCCGATACATGCGCTTAGACGGACGGGTAGCGATTCCAAACCCCATTGGTTGATGAAAGAAACCCGACCGGTCCGATCTACGGAGATCAGCGCATCATGGATGTTGTTTAGGATCGTAGAAAGCCAAGTTTGGTTCTCTCGAAGTGTGCGGTCACCCTCGGATTTGATGAGCGCCAATTCGATCGCACTCTTCAGCGCTGCCTCTTGAATCGGTTTCATGATGTATCCAAAGGGATGGGTGGCAACCGCTCGCTGAACGGTTCCCGCATCATCGGAACCGGTTAAGTATACAACCGGTCGGTCATACTGTTCCTTAATTCTCTGAGTCGCTTCAATCCCATCCATCTTTCCCTTCAAACCGATATCCATCAGAATCAAATCGGGAGACAAAGCCGTCACCTGTTCTACCGCTGCCTCACCGGTTGAAAGCGTTGCAATCACTCGATACCCCATCTTTTCGATCAGCCCGACTATCAGGCGCTCGCTGACGGGGTCGTCCTCGACAAGAAGAATGGTCTTTTTTGGTCGAGCCATTTCGCTCTTCTCACCCCCTTATGGAAAGAAATCCCATCATCCCAAGGGATTATACCAGTTTTGGTTTGGTTCATGGAACTGTTGGCAAAAAACGTGATCTTGACAAATTCTGAGCAATCATGTACAATAGCCGTGATGCACGCCGGGGTGGCGGAATTGGCAGACGCGTATGATTCAGGTTCATATGGGAGTATTCCTGTGCGGGTTCAAGTCCCGCCTCCGGCACCAAAAACCCTCGTTGGAGGGTTTTTCTTTTTTGTAAGGGCGTTTCAGCGGCTTGCAAAGGGTTTCACCCATTCCAACCATCGGGTCGGATGTTCTTCGTGCGGAATATGTCCACACTCTGAAATAACCTTCAACACTGCTCCGGGAATCATCTCCGCAGTTCTTTTCGATTGGGATAACGGAACGATTTGATCCTCTGTTCCACTGATGACCAGTACAGGAAGATTCAGCGATCCAAGCCTCGATGCAAGGTCAATATCCTGCTGAGCCAAGGTATATGCCTGTAATGCCTTCTCCCAATCAGGAACGCTCAACGCCTTTTTGTATCCTTCAACAACCTCTGGAGTAATGCCGGAAGGGTCATACCATGAACTCATTAGTAAGTCTTCAAACTGGCGCCCGATCCAAGCTTTCACAATAGGCATTGAAAGAGATAGCTGGGTGTCCGCAAAGATCGATCCCCACGATGGTCCCCTGCTGGAAAGAACAGATGGCGCTTCCAATACCAACCGCTTTACGCGGTCAGAGTGATCCAGGGCCGCAAGAACAGCGATCGCCGCGCCCGCCGAGTGACCAATCAAGATCAATGGTTCTTCCTGGCCCACGGTATGATCGACCAATGTCATCATATACCGGACTTGCGCGTGTTGAGAATAAGGATTCACATCATACGCTTCCAAATTCAAAGGTCGAGCGCTGAGGCCAAATCCTGTTCGATCAATGGCGATCACAGTCCCAAGTTCCGACAGCTCTTCCATGACTGTTCTCCAAGAAAAGACAGAAGCTCCGAATCCGTGCAATAAAACAATGGTCGGTGATCCTTCCCCCATCCTCTGATAATGCAAAACCACGCCCTCTTCTGCCAAAAAGAAACGGCTATTGGCTTCCGAAAGATCCGGATAGGGGTCGATGCCCATCACACCTGCTGTTGCTAAAAACAGAAGAATCCATAGGATCGGTATCCCTTTCATCTGTTCACCTCCCTGGATTTGAGACGAAGGTTCACTCTATTGAGATTTTCGAAATCGCGCCAGTCGCTCGAATCGGTTTTTTTGTTCTGGGTATAGCAATGAAAACTCGTGAAAAAGAGTGTTATAGCGTTTGTGTAGGGATTGGTTTGGGATAAAGGTCTTTGCTGGGGCATAGAATGTTTGACTGAGGGTGAAGGGGTCAGACTCGGAAAAGCCCGCAATAGCAAGGATTGCAGCTCCCAGCAGTTCCGATTCAGGGCTCGTTCCAACCACGACGGGTCGGCCCAAGACATCTGCTTTGATTTGATTCCAAAGATCGCTCCGCGCTTGACCTCCGGTTGATCGAATCTCACGCACAACCCCGCCCGCTCCCTCCATGAGACGCACAATCTGCCGAATCTGATAACCCACCGTTTCCATAATGGATAGGGCCATTCGTTGGGGAGTATCTTCCATGCGAAGCCCCAAAAACCCTCCCGATGCTTCAGGATCCCAATGGGGGCTTCTTTCGCCGCTAAGATAGGGAATGAAGAGGATCGGAGACGGACGATTCTGATCAAACAAAAGAGCGTCCAGCCCATCGATCGGAATGCTTGCGACTTGAGCACAAAACCATTGAAGGGCGCTTCCCGTCGTATTCATCATTCCGCTGATCTTCCAGTAACCGGGGATGAAAAAAGGGGTCGCTACAAGCCCGGGTGGTTGGATGCGTTTCTTGCAGCATAAGGTCACGCCTTGAGAACTGCCACCCCGATCACAGAGCAGTCCATCCTCGATTGTTGCAGTTCCCAGCAACGCGGCCGCAAAGTCCGGGCATCCGGATACTACAACCGCATCCTTGCGCAATCCCAATTCCTCCAACGCCGGTTTGCTAATTCCCCCAATCACCTCACCAGCCGGGATGCATCTCGGCGCGGTAAACCAATCCTTCAATCCCATTGTATCAAGGGCTTCCGGACTCCATGGAAGGAAACCGGGCACTGGAAACGAACTGTTGGCGACAATTCCTGTGCACCGATAGGCAAGGAAGTCTGTTGGTTGAAGAAGGGCAATAGGCTTACTGGGCGCGGATCCGGATTGATTCTTCCATGCAACTAGTTTGGCCATTACGGGAGCGATTTGGGGATCAAACCCTCTCGAATGGGCCCAAGCGAGAAGGTCGGCAGGGGGATTCGCCCACCATCCCATGACCGGACTTTCGGATCCTTTGTCCTCTTGTTCCGAGATTAAGGGAACAATCGTGGGTCCGTGCCCGACAAAACATAGGGCCTGGATCTCCTTTTTCCATATATTGGGAACGGTATTCCAAGCCCGAAGAAAAGTCGCCCAGATCTGCTGCGATTGAACAGCATGACTATCTGAAGCGGCAGCCGATCGATACAGCATCCTGCCTTCGGAAGAGAATAAGGCGATCTTCGTGCTGCTTGTTCCAATATCAACCCCACAAAACAGAGGTTCTTTTCCTTCTTTTCTCATTGCGCGTCCTCCTGAGCGGGTGCCCGTGAAATCAGAAGCCCTACAATCAGTGTAAGCGCGAAAGGCAGGGTGAGTAAAAGTTTGGGGGAGAAATCAGTTGAAGCTTGAAGGGCTGCGGAAAGATAAGAAGAAGCGCCGAAGATCAAACTGATCCCCCATACCCCTACCGGATTTCCTCTTGAAAGAACCACCCCGACTAAAGCAATCCACCCCCGTCCACCCGACATTCCTCCCACAAAACTTTGAATGGGAAGAGATAGCGCGGCTCCGGCCAATCCACATAAGATCCCGCAGATTCCATAGGCTTTGATCCGAACGATCCAAGGAGATATTCCAACGCTTTGCGCGGTTCGGGAGTCAATGCCCACGCTCCGAAGATGGATCCCGAACCGTGTGCGAAACAGGATCACCCACGAGAATCCCGCGACAGCAAACCCGATAAAATCGATCCAATGAAAACCCAATCCATATCTTGCCAGTGCCGGAATTTGCGTGAAATATAAGGTGCCTCTCGAACCCATCAACAATTCGCCCATCCAAAGGCAAAAGCCAGCGCAGAAGAGGTTGTTGGCCAACCCTACAACGAAGATGTTGGCTTTCAGCAGATCGGAAAGCAAAATCATGATCAACGAGAATAAAGCAGAAACTCCAACTCCGGCCAGAATACCCAAAAACAGGTTGCCGGTAAGGTGTCCGCATACACCCGAGAAAAAAGCTCCCAATAGGATCAACCCTTCTAAACCGATGTTCAGTTTTCCGCCCAGTTGGGTGTACAAGCCGCCCAACCCAGCGAGAAGAATGGGTGTGGTCATGATGACGATATCCCCAATTACGGATCCGATCATGCTTCTCCCTCCCTCTTTCGAAACTGAAACCACCGAAACAAGCTTTGAGCGGTAATGCCATAAAAAATGATCCCCTGGATCATCCGAGCGATTTCCGGGGTGATGTCGGACATCATGGAAGCATATTGAGCACCGATATCCAGCCAGGCAAAAAGAAGGGCCGATGGGATGACCCCGATCGGGTGGGTTCGAGCGATCAAGGCAATTGCGATGCCATTCCATCCGTAACCGGCCGAAAACCCGCGAATCATTCGTCCATGAACGCCGAAGACATCCACAACACCGGCCAGAGAAGCCATGCCTCCACTAAGAATCATCCCCCAAAAAAGGACCCGCTGGACGGATATTCCCCCGTATCGAGCAAAGGTTCGATTCTTTCCTACCATGCGAAGGGCGTATCCTCCAGAGGTGAATCGAAGGAGGAAAAATAAAGTGACCGCGGTTCCCAGAGAGATCCAAAGACCCGAGTGCAGGTCGGATGGAGGAAAGATCCGGGAAAATCGAAAGCCTTCGGTCACAAAGCGGGTGGAGATGAGTCCGGATACCGGATCGCGCATAGGACCTTCGAGAAAATGATCGATGACCAGGATCAGGATATAGCCAACCATGAAACTGGAAATCATTTCGCTAAACCCACGGGTCCGTTTCCACCAGCTGCTCAAGAAGGCAATCAATCCACCACATAAAAAGGCCGCTACCAAAGCGAGCACAATACCGAGCCATTCATGTTGCCCCCCCCATTGTAGCCCCACCCAACTGCCAATAAAAGCGCCTACGTACACTTGACCTTCCAGGCCAAGGTTGAAGCTGGACACGGAGAAACTGACCGATGCGGCCAGACCCGTAAGGATATAGGGAATGGACAGACTCAGCCAGTTGCCGATGAAGAAAGGGGAAGAAAAAGGCCCGCCAAAAAAAGAGGTGAAGGCATGAATCGGCTCTTGGGATGTTATACTGATCAAGACCATACCCGCACCCAGGCCGACCAAAAGGCTGTTTATGGTTGGATTGCCCATTGCGCTGGTCAAGAGGTGCTTAGCGAAGGGTTTCATGAATCTCCTCGCTGTGCGGATCGTCCAATGCATGAAGTCCACTCAAATAGTGGCGCAATTTATGAGAATCCCTATCGCCTTCTCGAAGTTCCTGAGGAGTCAAGCGCGCGGCAAATGTCCCTTTGTACATGATCAGAATCCGGTCTGAGAGGAGGATCAACTCCTGTAGATTGCTGCTGAATAAGATCACCGACGATTGTTGGTCGCGAAGGGTTTGCAATTGCCGATGGACAAGATCTGCGGCGCGAAGGTCCAATCCCCAGGTTGGTTCACTCACGATCAGAAATTGGGGACGAGCGGAAATTTCGCGCGCAAGCAAGGTCTTTTGGATATTCCCACCCGATAACAGGCCCGCGCGCGTCCGTCCATCCGCCGGCTCGATTCGAAATTGCCGAATCAGTGGATCGGTATGGTTTCGGATGGATCGGGAAGAAAGCCAGCCTTTTTTGCACAAAGGGGGGTGACGGAAGCGATCGACGATCAAATTCTCGGAGATGGTCGCATACAAAGACGACCCTTGATAGAGCCTGTCTTCTGGAATATAACCAATTCCACTCCTTCTTCGCTGCGCTGGAGATTGATGTTGGATTGGTAAATTGTCAAAAAAGATCTCGCCGTCATCGATGGGAATCAGACCGAATAAGGCCTGCGCGAGGGTCTGTTGACCGTTCCCCGCCACGCCACCGATTCCCAGGATCTCCCCTCTGTGCACATCAAAGGAAAGAGAAGAAAGGATCTCTTTGTTCCATGGGTTCAAGACCGAAAGATTCCGGACAGATACAAAAGGGGGTGTTTGTTCATCGACCCGATTGTCCCCGCGCTCTACAGGAGCCACATCTCCCACCATCTGGAACGCCAATTCCTTTGGATCCGTGCCGCTCATTGGACTATGAAAGACTGTCTTACCTTTGCGCAAAACCGTGACTTCATCGGCAATTTGCGTTAGTTCATGGAGCTTGTGGGTGATGAACAATATCGTTTTCCCCTGCTCCTTGAGCCGATACAATGTTTGGAAAAGTTCATCCACTTCTCGATCATTCAAAACGGAGGTAGGCTCATCCAAGATCAACAGATCGACGTTCCGATACAGAAGCCGAAGAATCTCCGCTTTCTGCTTCTGTCCCATGGGCAGTCGCCCGACAATCCCTGTTGGGTCCAGGCGTAAGCCAGTCTGCTGAGTTAGGTGAAAGACCGTTTCCTCGAGGCGCTTTGAGGATATCCAAAACGGGATTCTCCCTTTGGGTTCAACGCCCAGACCAACATTTTGCGCAACGGTGAAACTGTCGATCAAGCGAAAATGTTGGTGCACCATACCAATGCCGTATCGGTACGCGACTTTCGGGTTGGGAATCCGGATTTGCGACCCATTCAGGAAGATCGCGCCCGAATCCTCGCGTTCCATGCCGCAAAGGATCTTCATTAAAGTGGTTTTTCCCGCCCCGTTTTCGCCGACAACGCCGTGGATTGCGCCTTGATCCGCTTCCAAAGAAGCATCTTTCAAAGCCTGCACATTATTGGCCGAATAATATTTGGATATCTGTTGCATTCGTAGTCGTTTCATCTTTGACCCCATTTGGTTTCGCCTGTTCATATCATAAACCAAAAGCATAGAAAATGCAAGGCTTTCTGTTCCATACGCCTTCGTTCCGCCTCTTTTTGGAATGTCATTGGGTTGAACCACTGATTTGACATCGATGGGGAAAAATGGTATACTATTGTACCCGATTCGGGGGCGATCTGGGTTCGACGAGATCGGATGCAAGTCGGGAAGCGTGCCGAGGTCCCCGCATGCCTCGTTAAAAAGGCGGGAACAACGCATTAAGCGTCGAACCAAATTACGCACTCGCAGCCTAAATGACTGCGCGCCTTACGGATCGTTGTGACCGGGACAGTCCGATAAGGCGTCAATAATCTGGTCTTACCATATCTGAAGCTGCCGACAGATACGGGACAATAAGGCAGACGGGTACGGTGGAGTTTGTCTTTGTACTCCATCGATACCGGCTTGAAACAGAGACTGCGCACGGAGACGACCGGCAAGTGCCTTTTTCGGACGGGGGTTCAATTCCCCCCGCCTCCACCAAAACCCTTGCAAAAGGGTTTTTTTTTGGACCTGTCTTTTGTGATATAATACAGTATCCCGCAATCCAGCCATAACGAAAGCTCACCCTTGACGCAGCTTGACAGAGAAGAAACGTCCGATCGATTCATTTATTCCTTGGAGGTGTGTGGTGTACGGAATTATCAATATCGGCTTTGGAAACATCATTGTGGGTGACCGGGTAATAGCCATCGTCAACCCCGAATCAGCACCGATGAAACGATTGAAAGAACAGGCCAAATCCGTAGACAAACTGATCGATGCCACCTACGGGCGGAAAACAAGGGCAATCGTGATCACCGACAGCAGCCATGTCATACTCAGCGCCATACAACCCGAGACCATTGCCATACGGTTCAAGCAAAGCTTTGAAGAGCTGGAGAAGGTATTGCACAACATTCGCGTTCCGGAGGATGCCATCAAGTGAACCAACAGGGCTTGCTCTTTGTGGTGAGCGGACCTTCTGGAGCAGGGAAAACCACCATTCTGAAAACCGTTTTGAAAGAACTTTCCGATATTGAATTTTCCGTGTCCATGACCACCCGACCCAAGCGCGCGCATGAAGTCCATGGAGTGGACTATTTTTTCGTGACGGAAGAGGAGTTCCAGCAGGCCATCGACCGGGGTGAGTTTATCGAACATGCCTTTCATTACGAGCATCGGTACGGAACAACCAAAGGATATGTCATGACCCGTGTTCAGGCAGGTGTAGATATGCTCTTGGATCTTGACGTGAAAGGCGCATTGAATATCCTCTCGACAGATATGGATCCCATCTGCATCTTTATCACCCCACCCAGTTTTCGCGATCTCTCTGACCGGCTCAAAAAAAGAGCGACAGAAGATCCCCAATCGATCGGTACCCGATTGGAAAATGCCAAATGGGAGCTTTCGCATATCGATCGATTCCGATACCTCATCATCAACCACACCATCGAAGCGTCGGCCCAGGATCTGAAAAGCATCATCCGCGCGGAAAAATTGAAAGTGACAAGAAGAACCGATTATGTTGAACGGTATAAATTCTTATAACCTTTCCCCGAGGAGGGTCTGAACATGTATCGATTGCGCTTTAACTATGATCAGCTTCTGAAAACGGTTCCCTACAAATTTTCCATTCCAGTGTTGGTGGGAAAACGAGCCGAACGAGTCAAAGAAGAGTTGAGTTTGCGCGGGGAGCATGCCGAGATTGCCGATTTGGTGGCTTCCGCATTCCAGGAGATCTATGATCAAAAAATCAAAATTAAAAACGAGGATATCCTTAAGTTGCTCAAACCCAGCGTTAAGTAAACTCATAGGATTTGCCCTTCTCCTGATCGGGGGTCCCGGGTGGATCCAGGGATTGGAGATCCAAATCTTCCCCTATCAGGAATCAGAGGGGCCAAGTCTGCATATCCTGGGGATTCTCGAGGAAGAACGGACCATTCAAGCCGTGTGGGTTGAAGGTCCGAACCTGTATCTCCATATAGATGCCTTCCAAGATGGGAAGGCTTTTTTTGGAGCGGGCCGGATTCCCAGTCCCCTACCTGAAGGGGATTTCTATCGACTGAACCTTCGCTTTAGCGATCAAACGCATCAATTTCCTCTGGTTGGGTTGGGTGGGCTTCTCTTCCCCAAAGGGGGGCTTCGGTTAGAAAGTAAAGTGACGGAACGGACCCAGTTGACGGTTCAACCAGGCGATTGGCTCTATCAGATCGCCCGAGAGCATGATACAACCGTTGCGCTTATTCAATGGATCAACGAAATCGATGATCGCATAGTTCCCGGCCAGGTCCTACGGATTGGGGATGTCGCCTTTGATTCTTCCCCTTTGGAGCTCCGGATCCTGCTGGGTCGATGCCTTCTTCAAGTCGTCTATCAGGATCAGGTGATTCGGGAATACCCCGTAGCCGTTGGCAGGGGCACGAGCACCCCGATCGGAACCTTTCATATTGCCCGAAAGGTACCCGAACCCATGCTCTACTGGCAGGGGCAAGCGCTCCAACCTCTCAGCCCGATCAATGGGTTGGGAATCTGGTGGCTTGAGCTGAACAATCCCCAGTACGGGATTCATGGGACAACTCGGCCATGGGAGATCGGAAAACGAATTTCTCATGGATGCATCCGAATGTTCGACCGCGATATCGACCATCTCCAAACGATTTTGGCTGTTGGAACACCCGTCCATATTCGACCCTAAAAGGAGACCGCGTATGTCGAAGAAACCCATTGATCTGACTCAAGGGAGCATCACTCGATCTCTCTTTTCGATGGCCGTGCCAACGATGTTGGGGATGAGCTTCCAGATGATCTATGACCTTGTGGATTTATTTTGGATCGGGATGATTTCCTCGGAGGCAATTGCCGGTGTTACCGTATTTACTGCGCTTTTTTGGGTCGTTGAGTTTTTGAATGCGATCATCGGGCAGAGTTCGATCTCGTTGATCTCCCAGAACCATAGCCGAAAAAACGTCTTGGCCACCAACACCTCCATCGAACAGACCATCACCTTCAAATTCCTTGTCGCCTTTGTGGCGGCTTGTTGCGTGGCCTTGATCATGAGACCGATGATCAACATCTTCTCCGATGATCTCACAGTTCGCCAATCGGCGATTGATTACGGATACATCCGCCTTTTCTTCCTGCCGATCATGTTTTCTTCGTACTCGGTCAACACGGCCCTTCGCTGTATTGGCGACGCAAAGACCCCGATGAAGATCATGCTGTTGGCCAGTGTTGTGAACATCGTCTTGGATCCGATCCTGATCTTCGAAACCGTGCCATTCACCTCCATCCCGGGGATGGGACTTGGAGTGTTCGGGGCGGCTATCGCCACCATCATCGCGCAAAGCCTTGCCTTCGTCGTTGGGTTTGCCTACCTCTTCAGCGGAAGAGCCGGTGTGAAACCCACCCTTCGCGGGCTATTTCGGCTCCATTGGCCTACCGATCGGAAACTCCTGACCATAGGGCTTCCCACAGGGTTGGAAGTGTTGATGCGGAACCTTTCCGGAGTTGTGGTTTTGCATTTTATCTCTCTCTATGGCACTGCGGCCCTTGCAGCTGGCGGCATCGGCAGCCGGATCCTGGGCGTTGCTTTTGTACCGTTGTGGGGATTGAACATGGGCGCTTCCACCATTGTTGGCCAAAGCCTTGGGGTGGATGACGTGGATCGCGCGATTAAAACAGGTAAGATCTCCGGTTTGTTCGGAACGGTTTTCATGGCCACTTTCGCGCTTTTATGTTTCGTTCTCGGAGAGCGGTTGATCGGTATCTTCGATTCGACCCCCGAAATTATGGAGATGGGCGCTTCCTTGTTGCGGATCGTCGCCATCGCTTTGGTGCCCCTTGGATTCACCTTCGGATTGGCCGCCTGCTTTGGTGGATCGGGATACAACAGCCCGTTCGCCGTAGCCAGTCTTCTCTCCCGATGGGCGATTCAGATGCCTCTGCTCCTCCTCTTCGTATATGGTTTTCAGCTTCCGGTCCTATGGGTATGGGTGTCGTACATGATCTCCGATCTCGCGGAAGCAGGGGTCTTGTATAGCTATTACATCAAAGGAAAATGGAAGACCCGAAGGGTGTATACGGATGTGCTCCCCTGAACCATAAGCAATCAAATCTCTGGCTTCATCATGAATCCAAGATTGAATCGACTAGAATTATATGCTATAATTGCGTAAGGAATCATCCAGCCGAGATCAATAAGGAGGAAGGTAAAGCGGGACAACGGAAACATGTCAACGGCTCTTTTTTGGCTTCTCCATTATGAGGATCAATCTTTTTACGAAAGGCATGGAGGATCTGGATACGCGTTCGATAAGTAGGCACAAATTTAGGGAAAGGGAGGAATAGTATGAAAAGGTATCTTTTTCCACTGGTTATGATCCTGGTTCTTGTCACAGTCATGTCTTGTTCTGTAGGACCGGCTCCGGTCCCGATTCTTCAGGTTCAGACCGACGCGGATGGCCGGTTTGTGATTCAGCAAGCTGCAGGCGCGGGGGCACGGAATGCGATGACCATCGAAGGCGTGGTCACTGAGAATTTTGGAGGCCCCGTGGTGGCAAATGCGCAGGTTTCCTACCCAGCGAACATCTTTACGGTCCCCGGAGATATCATCATTACCAAAGATGGGTACAGCATTGGAAAGATCCAGGGGGTCATCGCCTCCGCAGTCCAAGGGTACACCTATCATCTGCCGTTGAGGGCCCTGTTCAATCCCAATTGGACTCGAGTGCCCCCATTGCTCACAGTCGAGGGTGTACGACCCGGTGATGTAGTTACCGGAACGATCGATCTGGATATTCAAATTGGTACGCAGTTTGAGACCTATGCGATTTATGTTTGGGTTGGCGGCGAGCAAAGAGGGCAGAGGGTTGGCGCCTTCTTCGATGTCGATGAAGCGCAACTTTCCATCAACACAGCGGCCTATCCAAGCGGAACCACCTACTTGCGGTTTATGATCTATGATCGAAACCACAACACAACCTTGCACTATATGCCGATCGTCTTTGACAACCCAGTCGTTCATGAAACACTCCCCGGTGCGACACAGATTGTCCAGCTGACGGCAACGACCTTGGGAACCAAGTTTGGATACTATTCCGAACCTCGGTCCAATCCTACGGCGAAAAGTCCTGTTTCGGTACCGCGGACCATCGAAGTGCACGAGCTGGAAACCCAGATTCTGTCCCAGGATATCCTCCAGGAACGAATCTTCACCGCAGACATCACCGTGACCTGCGCCCTCGCATGGGCCGGAGTGGCCAACGCCACAGGGTACAAGGTCTATCGTAGCTTTGATGGAGAGGATTACCACCTGGTGGGTATGACAACTACGGCAAATTTCAACGATCACGGGTATGATCTGGCGCCCAACAAACAAACATTCTATAAGATCATCCCCTTCAACTCATTGGGCGATTCGGAAGCCGATCCGATCATCCGATATGTCTGGCCCTTGCCCGGATTTGCCGTCTATCTGGACAGTCCGGCGCACAATGAAGCGGATGTAGACCTAGAGCCGACATTTGAGTGGGATCTGGAATACCTCGGCGGAACAGCCGCTGATTTTGCCTTTGCCTGGATGGACTATTCGATCCACCTCTTCGACGCCACTTGGTGGAGGATCCTTGATGAAGACATCGAAGACGATCTGTTCTACGAAATGCCATTCGAATTGGAACCCGGCGGAATCTACTCGTGGGACATCTACTATGCCCAGGCGTTGAAATTCAGCCAGTATTTCAGTACACAGAACTGGGCCCGCGCGTTTAGTTATGCAGGGCAACCGGATCTGTATTGGAGCAATGGATCGGCCAATGGCGAGTTTATGTTTACCACGACAACCGATGCCGGTAATTAGGCTATCTAGAAAAGGAGCGAGGTGATGAATGTGAAAAAGAACTTTCTATATCTAGTGACCATTGTGCTTCTGATAGCGCTGGTTAGCTGTACGCAGGTATCCAACCCCGCCCACCGTCCGGATCCGATCGGTGGAACAGCCGATCCGGTCGCCATCAGTCTGTTCAACTACGAAGGGCTGGAGTACGCAGACCAGCATGTCCTTGCCAAATATACCAATTTGGAAGCCTTGGAGCGCTTTCTTCAGAAAGAAGGGCTTCCCGTTCTCAAAGTGTGGGATCAGATCGGATGGGCCAGTGTAGGCGTACCCGCCGGTATGAGCGTGGCCGATTTCGTTCAGGTATTGATGAAACAGCCATCGGTCATGATTGCCCAACCCGATTTCAAGATGGAAGCCCCAACCCCAACGGTTGTCGATGGGGATCTCCTCAAAACCGAAGGACTGATCTCCCGAGATGTACCCCTTGGTCCCAATGTGGATATCGAAAAACTGTGGGGTATGTTTGACATCCGTGCCACAGAGGCATGGGAAGAAACCACAGGATCGGATAAGGTCATCCTGGCCATCATCGACACCGGATTCGAAGGAGATCACCCCGAGTTTGCGGACGCGACCATTCTCGGAGCCTTTGACGCGACCGGAGAAGGCCAGCCCCTGATCGATTTACACGGGCACGGAACCCACGTAGCCGGAACAGCGGGCGCGAACGGTCGAGGCGGCGAACTGGCAGGGGTCGTTTGGGATTCGCCCATCATGCCGGTTCGGGTCATGAATGAGGATGGGACGATCTATACCACGTATCTGATCGATGGAACCATCCACGTAGCCGATTATGTACAAGACAACCCCGAATACCGCGCGGTCATCAATATGAGCATCGGCGGAAGAGGGTACAACTTCATCTTCAAAGAAGCCATCGACTATGCAGTCGATAGCGGAGTGGTCTTTGTTACCTCTGCAGGCAACGATGTGAAACGCGTTCCCTCATACCCCACTGCCTACAACGGGGTCATCGCAGTAGCGGCCACCACGCCCACAGGAGGCAAAGCCGACTTCTCCACTACCGGTCCATGGACCTCTGTAGGCGCGCCCGGTGTTGAGATCTATTCTTCGATCACCGAAGGGGCATATGATTATTGGCAGGGAACATCGATGGCTTCGCCCCATGTCGCTGGAGCGGCCGCCATGCTGTTGGCGAAGTATCCCAACCTCACCCCGATCCAGGTGAAAAACCAGTTAGAAGAAACCGCTCGCGCTGCCAATCTGAGCGGTTCAAGAGGGAATCCGTTCAATGAACAGGTTGGATATGGAATCATTGATACCGTTGCCATGTTGGCAGAGCTCAAACCACTGAAATACGGGTCTTTGAGCGTGAAAACCAACATCATCGACTTTGGAGAACCATCGGTCGGCTTCGGGGTGGTCATCATCTTCGATCTGGATGACAACATCGTCTCCTATGGGACCACCGGGACATTGGGCGATCACTACTTCGACGGTCTTTTGGAAGGGTTGTACAGAGTGCAGGTAACCTACTTCGATCCGTTTACTGAAACCTACACATCCCAAGCCCAATGGTTTGAAGTCCACCGATTCACCCACAGCGAACTCTTTTTTGCCTTTGATGTGGCTGTGGATATCGAATTGTTCCAGCTGTATCAGGAAGATGTCGATATCCTCGACTGGGAATGGGAGTATGAGTTTGTCGCTACCGTTGGTGGGCTCTACCTCTTCCAGACCAGCGAATTTGAAGATCCTCTGTGCGATACGATGATGTACTTGTTTGACGAGGATGAAGTACTGCTGGCCAGCAATGATGACGCAGGCCCTGGGACATGGTTCTCGGAAATCATGATCTGGCTTCCCGCAGGAACCTATACCGTTCTGGTCGAAGAGTGGGCTGAAGATCCGCTCAACTTCACCTTCACCATCACAGAAGTCGTGCCTGTGTACTAAGCGAATTTCTGAATACGGAAAAGAAAAAAGGGCCTTTTGGCCCTTTTTTCTTTGATAGTTCGGGCGCCTTAAACCCCTAGATCGCCCCTTTTTCCCTGGCCATGAGCACAATCTTGGGGTGAAACCGACCCATGATCTCGACCAGATCCTGCTGGCTGGCCATGATCTCGCTGATGGACTTGTAGGCTTGAGGGGCTTCGTCGATGCCGGCTTGGATCAGATGGACCCCTTTTTTTTTGAGATAAGCCGCTCGTTCTTGGATGGAGATCGTAGCTTTCGCGCTTTTCCGGCTCATTTGCCTGCCCGCGCCATGAGCCGCGCTGTTCAAGGATTGCTCGTTTCCAAGACCCCGAACCACAAAGGCTGGATCGGCCATCGAACCGGGAATGATCCCAATCGCGTCTTGGTTTGCGGGGGTGGCCCCTTTTCGGTGGAGAATGACCTTCTGCCCTTGCCAGCGCTCTTTCCATGCAAAGTTGTGATGGTTTTCAATCCGATGAAGGGACTTCCACCCCAGGCATTGAGCGATTTGATCGTGAATGATGGTATGGTTGGCGGCTGAGAACCGGCCGGCAAGCTCCATGGCCTGCCAGTATTCCTCTCCCTCTTTGCTGTCCATCGAAAGCCAACTCAGGTGCTGAAGGGGTTTGGGTAGATCGTGTCGGATCGTTCGCGCGATTTGGCTGTAATGGGTGCAGATGGCGTGACCGACCTTTCGGCTACCACTATGGGTCAATAGGGCGATATACTTGCCTTTCGTCAAGGGGACGCCCGGGTGCTCCTGGTGAACTTCCAAAAGGCCAAAGTCCGCAAAGTGGTTGCCCGCTCCCGAAGTTCCCAACTGGGTAACCGCGGTGCGATGCAGATCCCGCAGGAGCGAAGTCGAATCCCATAAAGGGTCATCCAAAACAGGGTGATTCTTGGGGGGGGCCCAATGGGCGCCCACACCAAACCGAGTGGATCGTTGCAGGCACTGGATCAATCGTTCTGGCTCTTCAACCAGTAATTCTGGATCGGCCGGATAGATACTCATACAAACGCGACAAGCGATATCCACACCGACCGCATAGGGAATCACCGCCTTTACGGTGGCCAAAACACCACCAATAGGCAATCCGTATCCCAAGTGCGCATCCGGCATCAGCGCCCCCGCGACACTGATCGGTAGAGATATGGCGTTGTTCATCTGATCGATGGATGGCTGGTCGATCAGCTCCCTGCCCCATATCTGATAGGGTTTCCCAGTATAGTTCTCCATGATTGTTCGTCCTCCTATTCTTTCTTGACCGTATTGATAAGTCATTCTTCATAATCTGGTGACCGGATGGCTTTTCTGTCTAAATAAGCCGGCAAAACTATATGGGATCAAAGATAGGATGAAATGTGTTGCCGATTCTTTGCTTTTCCAAGTATTATGCGATAGTGTGCTACAATAGTTTATCGCGAAATAATTGTCTGTTTTTCTGCTCGGAATAGTATATCACAAAAGAATCACGGGCAGGTAGCGGTGCGAATAAAGAAAGGGGGCATAATCATGGAACTCAGTAAGATCCTGCCAAAAGGGGGTCTTCCATCTTTACGGTCCAAAATTCTGGTGTGGTTTCTCATTCCGATTGCCGCCTTGCTTGTAATCACCGGAATCATCCTTTTCCTGCAGGTTCAAAACTCTCAAGTCCGTCTCATCGAAAACTCTAGTGTGGAAGTCGCTCGAGCCCGCGCGGCTGAAATGGGCCAATGGCTTGGCGCTAGAATTGTGGAAACTCGAAGAATAGCGGATTGGAATGTGGTCCGGAGTTTGGATTGGAAGCAGGCTGGGCCAGAATTGGAACGGTTTCACGCGGCAAATAGGAATCTGTATGATACCGTTTTCTTCATCGACATGACTGGCCACGCGAACCTAACTGGGGATCGAACCCTTCAGCTTAGTGATCGCGCGTATTTTATCGAGATTGCGCTAAGAGGGAAGGAACTGGTCATTAGCGATCCTGTTCTCTCTCGCGATACGGGACTAATGGTTTTTGTGATTGCCCATGCCCTAAAGGATAATCAGAACAAAACCATCGGTCTCTTTTGCGTTTCGGTGCGGTTGGATACCCTCAGCCAAATCGCATCCGAAATCAAGATCGGAGACATCGGATATGGTTGGGTTTCAGACGGAACCGGGATGATCATTGCTCATCCGGATCCAGCTATGGTTGCAGAGTTAAACCTGCTTCAATCCGACGCTTTGGGCTTCCGAGGACTGCAAACGGCCGCTC
>CAYWWY010000002.1:293676-294970 GCA_964462525.1 uncultured Thermotogaceae bacterium | reverse complement strand
GAGCGTATTGGTCCTCATGCAAAGCATGAGATTCTTGAGGGGAACCATTATATTCATGCCAATAATGCAACCACCATCGCTGAAATCACCGATCGATTCTTGGCGAAACGAAATATTGACATTCACGAAAATAATTAAAGAATTCGGGGGCTTGACTTTACAACTTTGGATGTGGTAGCATTCAAGAAATGATTCAGAGAAGTATTGATGATGGCTATAGGAAAAAACACCCTTCGAAAAACTGAATAAAGCATTGGTTAGGGCGTAAGGAGTTATGCCGTTTTTTATTTTGTTTGGCAATATGAGCAACATATACAAGGAGATAAATAAGAGGAGGTGAAAAATAAAACGAAGACACTAGATATCCAGGAATTTTTGCATGGGCGATTTGTGTTGGATTGCCCCAAAATCGAATTGACCCCTTATGCCCGTTCTTCCAAGAAAGCCACCTTGAATGGCTCTGGTTATATTTCACGGTGTAAAGATGGTACATTTGATTTGAAGGTCTACTTTCAAAAACTACTTTCTGTTGATGAGGTCTTTGAGGGATTAAATTGGAAGGCAGGGAAAGTAATCGCAGAGGATGCTTACTACAATCTGAAGGCATACGAGCTTTCAGGAGCTGTTTGGGAGGCCGGAAGATTTATCCCTAACAAGAAAACCGGTCCCGATATGTCGATGATTGAAGGGAAAGTACCTGAGCTGTCCCGAAAGGAAGAAGATTATCGCGGAAGTGAAAAAGAACGGATTCAGTTTTACTTCAACAAAATAATCAAGGTGCCACTAAATACAGTAGTTAGAGAGCAAGAAACAGTTGGTAATACTACTCGGAAGATGAAGAGTGATATAAGGTTGGCGAGATTTGCTGCAAGTAGCATTGATTTCGAAGTCGAGGAAAATGAAGGGCACACCAAACTCAGCGCTATCAGTGATGCGGTTGAGTTTAAGGAAGTACTAATTAATCGAATATTCGAGGCCTTTTGCTTTGTTACCTCAAATTCCACATCATGGTCGACTCTTGTCATTAAGAGTAAGGGATTGAGAGAAACCAGAATTAGAGCTGTAAATCCAGATACACAAGAATCACGAATACAACCCCCAATTGAATTTCGGCGTTATCAAACTACAGATTCTGTCTGGCGATTGTTTGATTGCTATCTAAAATACGTGCTTTTGAATGGGGTAGATTACTTCCACCCATTATCCAAATTAATTTTTTCTGTTATTGAATCTGGTAAGGTATCGCTAGACGTCGAAGCATTGATCCTGTCTGTTTCGATTGAGTCACTTCTCA
>CAYWWY010000002.1:288221-293576 GCA_964462525.1 uncultured Thermotogaceae bacterium | reverse complement strand
GGAAAAAACTCAGGCGCTGATTTTCAAAACCATCTTAATCGAGTATCTGCTGTTTTGGTTTTATTCTATCAATTACTGTTTCTAGTCATCAAGTACGAAGGAGAATATACTGATTATGGAACTTACGATTATCCCACTATGCAATTTAGTGGAAAGCTGCCCTACTAATCACATGCACTCGGACAGCCAAAAGCGCCGTTCCTTTGTAGCATCGATTTTGGCTGTCGGTGATGCGAAGCGCTAGATAGACTGGGAAAATGAAAATTCCTCCCATACCATTTTCATAGGAGCTCTATAATGTTTAATCGTAAATTAGAATTAAATGTTCCAAATATTCCTAGCTTGTATCAATTAAAACCTGATGATTTCGGAAAAGCACTTGATATGTTGAGTCGTTCATTTAAGGATGATCCATTATGGGGTTCAATATCACAAACGAATAAAAAACTATTCAGAATTACATTTTCAATGTTTCTAAAATATGCTCACAAGTATGGAAAAGTATATTCGGTGACAAATGAAGTATCTGATGTTGCTATATGGCTACCTTCTAAATATACAAAAAAGACTCTTTTTAGACTTTTGGCATGTAATGCCCTAAAGGAAATGATTTTGTTAATCAAAGAAGGAAGAAATGTTTTAAAAAATCTTCTTGAACTTGAAAAAGACCAAATTCTATACATGAAAAAGAGTTGTATATACTTAAACGGCCTTGGGGTAGAGCCATCAAAACAGGGCTTGGGATTAGGATCAAGGCATATTAAAAAAATGATAGAACATCTCCCATCAAATATCCCAATTTATGCAGAAACAGAATCTGAGGAAAATGTTATGTTTTATGAGAAACATGGGTTTGTTGTGCTCAAAACAATAGAAATACCAGAATTAAATGTTAAAATGTGGGAAATGCATTTTCCCGGGAAATAATAGGGTATAAAGAAAAGAACGAGAAATATAAAATTGTAGCTACCTAACAACTGCTTCATCCTGACAAACCTATTGTCATGGTTTTTGCATACGCGAAAACTACACCAATAACGGTTTGCATGTTAATCAAATGTTAGAAGGATTCAATTATACTGATGCAATAATATACTTAGCATCTATGTCTTATTTTAAGATTTATTAGTTTGTGGAGGTAGAAAAGAATGGAACACGTTTCTATAAAAAAACTCGATAACAGTATCAAAAC
Organism: uncultured Thermotogaceae bacterium; assembly: GCA_964462525.1. Lineage (GTDB taxonomy): Bacteria > Thermotogota > Thermotogae > MWEM01 > MWEM01 > CAYWWY01. Next base: position 292,384 of record CAYWWY010000002.1, on the reverse strand, counting down.
GGTTGAAAGAGCAGCTGAAATATTCGTCGATGCTTATTTTGATGATTTAAAGGATATAAGTGATAACAAGGAATTACTGATTAGCATTTTTGCTCGAAGTCTAATAATTTCACATTTTTACGGAGCATTTATTGATGGGAATATGATTGGAATATTCGCATTATCAGATGAAAAAGAACGATCTATTAAGTTAGATAAAAAACAAATAATAAAAAGATTAGGTTTTATCAAAGGAACTATTGTATATACTATTATGAAAAAGGAGCTTGAAGGCAAGATACAGTTAAATAAACCAGGTGTTTATATTGAAGCCGTAGCAACTGATCCTATTTCACAGGGAAAGGGTATTGCAACTATGATGATGCAATATGTAATCAATAATTTCAACCATTGTGAATTGGATGTCATTGATATCAATACGAGTGCGATACGCGTTTATACCAAACTGGGCTTTCAAGTATATAAAGAAGAAAAAGCGAAAAAAAATCAAAAATATTCTAAAAAGATCTATATGCAATATGACAAAAATGTTTAAGACCTTCTATCAACTGCTTCAACCTGATATTGCTATTGTCACACTTTTTGCTAATCGCTGCGCTCGGCAAAAAGTGTGCCAAAGGACGCAATGCAGGTTAAGCAATAGCTGGACGGCTTAGAAATACCGGACATAGAGATCATCTCTTTAGCAAGGGATTTGGATTTCAACAATATAAAAGGGGATAGTGAATGACAAATTCTATTCTACGAACCAATGCAACACCTGTGTATGCATTCTTAAGTCTGATTAACGCGAGTGCAAAAGGGGAAACCCTTAGGGGGAAGAAAATCTTGGATTGTGGTGCTGGAGGGATGCTTCCGCCGCTAACATTGTTTCATCAACACGGATTTGATAGCTGGGGCATTGACATTTCTGATGAACAAATCCAAAAGGCAAGAGAATTCTGTGACAAACAAGGGATTCAACTACAGCTTCGCAAGGGCGATGTGCGTCAAATTCCCTTCGAAGATGAAACTTTTGACTATGTGTTCGAGCATTATTCGATGTGTCATTTAAGCAAACAAGATACAAGCATTGCCATTCACGAGATGTATCGAGTTCTCAAGAAAGCCGGATTGTGTTTTTTGGGTGTAATCTCAATGGATACATGGCCAAAGTTGAGTTTTGGGGAGGAAAGAGAACCAGGCCAGTTTTGGGGCAAAGAACACGAGGATGAACTAACACTGCACAGTATGTTCACTGATGAAGAGGCTGATCAGCTTGTGTCAGGATGGGAGATCATCTCGAAAGAGAAACGAGTTATCTATATGAGAGAAGATGCTCAAGAAACATCACTTGCCACTTGGATGGAGTTTCATCGGGAGGTTCGGGACAGGTATACTCGGGAGACTTGGGAATACAAGTATACCCAAAGAATTCACGAATTACAGTATACTCATGTATATTACTTTTTACGAAAACCTGTGTAGATATTGATAGGTGATTTCAATCTGTGAAAGCCGCCCAACATCGCTTCCGCCCGACGCGCTGCGCGGCCTGATGGCGAAGGGGAAACGCGCTTTCAGGTGGTTTTTACCGAAGGGGCTTTCCGACAGTCGCGGTGCGGGTGAAGCCTATCGTTGGGCTGGCAGAAACGAGACCAGCAGACGACGGACTATCCAGAAGGGCTGGTAACCTTTGTCGATGTGCTCGGATTTTCCGATCTCATTAGGGCTGCCATTGGGTTCGCTACACCATGAGAGACGTTCAGGCTAACAACAGTAGGCAGCAGGCGTCGCTTAGTGCCACCGCTGCATGCTGGACGATAGGAACTTTCCGCGCGGAGTCTTTCGCTTTGATCGTCTTTGTGGCTGGCATTCCATAAATGGCTTCCCGTTCAACGACAATTCAGAAGAAACATGCATTCTTCTGCTTATGGTGCATTAAGTTGGGTTCGGATGGGATTGTCCAGAATCATCACAAAAAAAGGGTACAGAAAACCTCGTACCCTTCATTCATGTTGTCATTCATTCTTATTGTCACTTCTTCCTATAGAACAAAAGGTGTAAAATTCGCTCGATCAGATTTAAGAATGATTCTCTCGACCATCGATTTTTTTCAAAATTGCAAGGATGTCTTGTTCAAAAGCAGCAACCCCTTCAACGATTCGGGCGGTGAGGGTTTCTTCCTCCTCAAAGGTATACTCTTGGGCAAGCACAGCCATCACAATCGCATCGATGCCAACAGCAGGCTCAACAAGCGGGTGCTTCTTGTAACCGGAGTCAAGAAGCAGCTCCCAATACCGCCTCTGTACCTTTCGATTCCGAGCAGCAAGCCATACCTCAAAAGCAAACGATTCGTAGTTGAAGACCACTGCGAGTTTCAGATCTCGCGCCTTCAGCTCTTCGGAGAACAGGGCAAAGTAGGTCATGCCGAAGTACCCTTGGTACAACCCGCTGATCGCTCGTTCCCCGTCGCAGAATGGCACAAACACCGTCCGCAAGCGTGACACGTGTGCGATGATCCCTCGATAAGCCCGCTGGATCACCTCATCCTTTAAGCGTTTCCGCAATTCTTGAATGTCTTTATCGAGTGTGTTCATGATCCTACTTTGAACGGAATGGCTGTTTATTTCGCCTCTTTTTTCAAGAAATCGACTTGATACTGCCATTCGCCATATTTTTTTTCGTTATCAGTGATCGTTCCTTCTGTAAGAGTTATCCGCAGAACGATTGAATCAGGGTTATCTTCATCCGCGTGCGCATCAAACCATTGGAAGATTTTTTTCATCTTTGCTCTAATAATTGCATTCCTCTCGTCCTTCACCCAACCGAGATTTTCCGCCGTTCCTTGAGCAACAAACCAGTCCAAACCACAGATGGAAACCGCGTTGTTTTTCACGATTTCCTGCATTTTCTTCTTTGTTGCGTCTGTAGAAACATAGAACACGCCGTCTTCATAATACGCGTCAACCATACGGACAGCGGGGCGAGGATTTCCGTCGGCATTTGAGGACAATGCAATGGTTGCCAGAGCAATAACGTTGTCCTTACCATTTCCGTAGAATTCGTCTAAAAGTTTCATTGCTTTTTCGTATTTGCTCATTTTCTCCTCCTACGATGGGTTGCTTATATGGTGATCAATTTCTTGTTTGAGTTCAACCAGTTCGTTAGGAACTCGCCCGTGTAAAATACTTCGATACCCAATTTCTCTAGATCTGGAACGATATTGTAGTTCTCAGCACACTTTCTGCAAGCGATGACTCTGACTTTTTCCTGCTGTAATGATTGAATATGGTTTTGAATTTCATTATCCCTTGTGACTAAGGCCGCAGAAGGACCCCAGATCAGCAGTGTGACTTCAGGCCACCAACCTCTGATTTTTGAATTCTTGGCATACATGAAGACCATATTGACGGCCGCTTCCTTATTATCGCTGGTCCATAGAATGAGGAGTTGGTTATCGGTCGGATTCATTCAATATCTTACCCCCTTTCCATACGTTTAATCAGTAACGCGTCATAGCGTTGTCAGGTCGAGGCGAGTGCTAGACATAATTTTCTAACTCATTTATTATATCATCAGATGATAGTATTCTCGCAAACGCGAATCGAAGAATATTGAGTTCCGAATCTTGCATCTCTTTGGTATAGGTTGAAGTAATATCGGACCCAAAAATCACTTTGTATCCTCGCTCGTAACCTTGTCTTGCAGTTGTTCCACAACAGCAATTAGTTAATGTTCCACAAATGATTATTGTATTTTTTTCCATGTTCTTCAATATTGTATCCAATGGCGTATCATAAAAAGCTCCATATGAGCTTTTATGAATCACTACTTCATCATTGTTGGGTTTTAGTTCTTCCCATACCTCTCCTTTGGAAAACCATTCCGTATCGGTTCCAAAATCAGAAAATCAATTCGGCATTGCATACCCATATTTAGGCCGATCAAGATCCTGATGGGTCTTGCTGAAAACCGTGTAGATGACCGGCACTCGATTCTTACGGCATTTTTCGATGACTCGTTTTATTTTTGCTACCTGTCGGGTTGCTTCTGGAATCCAGGATGATGTCCATCCGGGTTTTACAAACTCATTTTGCATATCAATCACAATTAGCGCGCAATCATCTCTTTTTATTTCAAAGGAAGCTTTTCCATTCTTATATTCATTGATTGCTTTCTCT
>CAYWWY010000002.1:122467-288121 GCA_964462525.1 uncultured Thermotogaceae bacterium | reverse complement strand
TCTTTTTATTTCAAAGGAAGCTTTTCCATTCTTATATTCATTGATTGCTTTCTCTTTCCGCCATTATTTATTTGTTATTTTTATAAATCCTTTTGTATGAAGGCACACCATTTTTTCTATTGTTTTTGTGGCTATTCTCGATTTTATCATATTGGTTATTTCTTCTAAATTTACATATTTTGCTTCATCTACTTCTTCATGTTGTAATTTTACGTCTTTGATATCTATATTAGCCTTTACAACCCAAATATCCCATATTGCATCATCTAAAACAAAATATGATATGGGTTTTTCTTCTTCTATCGTTACAGTTACTCCTAGTTCTTCTTTTATTTCGCGAATAACTGCTTCTTTACTACTTTCTCCTGCTAATGCAGATCCAGATGTACATTCCCATTTTCCGCCTGCGATTTTGTTATTACTGCGTTTTGTAATTAATACTTCGCCATACTTATTCATTATTATTGCCATAACTACTATATGATATTCATTTTTTTTAAGGTCTTGTCCTCGTACCCCTTTTTTGCCAGTGGGTTCTCTATTTATCGTATATATGTCAAAATATTCTTCCATATTCCATCCTTTCAGTATTTAGTAGCATTATGTAATTATGGTTTTCCAACGATGATAACCCTTTCTTCCTCTATGGGTGAGGTGAATATATCACGAAATGAATGACACCTTTCTCTATTCCCTTCTCCTCTTTTTGCTGTTGGTACAGCTTTTGGGAGTATACAGCACATGCAACTGCTTGTCAAGCATCGGTATATTCTTTGGGTTGGGTAGTTATTCATGTATAACTAAATAAGAAACAGATAATGACACAATAAACTGTTTCCTGAATTGACAAGAAACCCGCGGTTGTGATAGTATGTTCGTAAATCCTTGAAAACGGAGGATCAATGAGGACTGCAAGTTTGGTACCAATGTCAGGGGACAAATCTGCTCTGTGAGGCAAGCGTGAACGAAACCGACTTTCATCTAGCGGTAAAAAAGAGTGTTCAGAATATGCTTTTGAAGTATCCCAATTCATCCTTGAAAGATATCTATAAGAGTTTTTTTCAAGATGAATTTGGGCCGGGTCATTTGTTGGAAGATCATGAGGTTGCAAAGAAATACTTCGATCAAGAGTTGCATAAAATGGGAAACAGGAACCGGTATTCTATCGAACCATGCGGTATTGGGGTTCGGTTCTTTCGGGCGAATATGGATTTGATCATTGGAGGGTTTCTTTCTGCATCGGAGTATTTTGAATTATTCTTGGACAGTTCTCACGATTTTCTAGAGGGTAAATTGCCAGAATGGATTGAAAAGTGGCGTTTGATCGAGGAAATCGTGCGCCCGTTTTCTGACCGAGTGGATTATTATGAGGAGGATCATCGAGAAATCAATCGAATGATTTCCGATGGGATCGTCGCGATCCATCATAGCGAAAGGTACAGAAAATCGTATGATCCGCATTATCGGGTTCTGAGCGTTCGGCACAAATCGATCCTTATCGGTCGCATCAATGAAAAAATGGGATTTGATGGTTGTCCATACCAAGAACCAGAAGGGAACCCAAGGGGTGGGAGGAAATGAAAAAGAGCAAAGAGACAGACACAGTCCAAAGGTATTACGATCGAACTGTACTAGATGAATGGCAGCGATTGGAACGACATAAAATGGAATTTGCGATCACACGCGCGATTCTGGATCAATGGATTGTGGAACCATCGCGGATCTTGGATATCGGCGGGGGACCGGGCCGGTATGCGTTGTACCTGTCAAGCAAAGGGCATGAAGTGAGCTTGTTGGATTTGTCTCAAAAGGCTTTGGACTTTGCTCAAGACCATGCAAACAAGGAAGGGCTTCACTTGAAGGAAGTCTTTCATGCCAATGCGTTGGATCTTGGTTTTTTGGAGCCCAGGCGGTATCAAGCGGTCCTCCTCTTTGGTCCGCTGTATCACTTGCTAACGGAGGAGGAACGAAAAACAGCGGTGCGCCAGGCTTTGTGGGTACTGGAAGATGACGGGCTTATATTTGCGACTTTCATCACGCGGTACGCTCCGGTGGTTGACTCCTTGAAAGGCTATTGCCATGAGATTCGGCAAACCCACCAACTGCTTCAGACGCTTCTGGAAACGGGGATCAATCATGCAACCTCTGACGATGGCGCATTCACGAATGCTTGGTTTGAGATCCCCCAAACCATCCAACCATGGATGGAGGCCTTCGGTCTTCAAACGGTGCATATCGGTTCTCAGGAAGGATTGGCCGCGCCGTACGAAAATATGCTCAACGAGCTTTCTGACGAAGACTTCCAGCTTTGGGTCGATCTAATGAAACCTTTGTCCACCGATCCGCATACATGGGGGTTTGCCGAACACATGATCTACGTAGGGCGAAAATCCGAACCCAAAGCATAGGTTGAAGATTTGACGGATCGATTTTTCTCCTGTAACGCAAACTGATTGGGAAAGATATAGGAGGTGGTCGTATCTTTACGCGAACTGGGTATTTAAAAAAAATCGGTCTTCCCCCCGGCACTTTGGTGTATACAGGTGATCGGGAGCCGGAACGAACGTCCATCGAAGTATATTCCTATTCGTCCGATTCCTTCCATCAGCAGACCCTTGAAATCAAAGATCCGATTCCGATGCCCGAAGAAAGCAAGGTATTGTGGATCAACATCAATGGGTTGCATGATCTTCCTTTCATCGAGTCTATGGGAAAGCAGTTTTCGATCCATTCTCTTGTATTGGAAGATATCCTTCATACAGAACAACGGCCGAAGGTCGAGGACTATGGGCCATACCTCTTTTTTGTTGTGAAGATGCTGTATTATGATGAAGAGCATGATCAGTTAAATGACGAACAGGTGAGCATGGTCTTGGGGAAGGGTTTTTTGCTGACCTTCCAAGAAATGGCGGGTGATGTTTTCATTCCCGTCCGAGATAGAATCCGGAACAACCGGGGGCGGATTCGGAGAGAAGATCCAGGATTTTTGGTCTATTCTTTATTAGACAGTATCATCGACCAGTACTTTCTAATCTTGGAAAAGATCGGGGATTCCATTGAAGCTTTGGAAGATGAAGTGACCGCAACCGCATCAAAAGAATCATTGGCGAAGGTACAGCATTTCCGAAGGCAGATCCTTTTCTTGAGAAGAAGCATTTGGCCATTGCGCGAAATGCTCTTGCTTCTTCAAAGACTAGACTCCCCTCTGGTATCTGCTACCACGAAGCCGTACCTTCGGGACCTTTATGACCATGTTTTGTACATGATCGACACTTTGGAAAGCTATCGGGAGATGGCAGCTGACTTTCTGGACCTGTATCTCTCCAGTATGAACAACAAGATGAGTTCTATCATGAAAACCCTAACCTTGATCACAACGATCTTTATGCCCCTGTCTTTTGTGGCAGGACTATATGGGATGAATTTTGTCCATATGCCCGAATTGACCCAACCTTTTGCTTATCCCGCGGTTCTGATTATCATGGGGATCATCGCTGTTTCATTTGTAATTTTCTTTTTCACCAAAAAATGGTTCTGAAGGAAAAGCGGATTCGTTTTGCTTCCGATCAATAATGGGGTTGAGGGCAAAGGGGTTCGAAATCCCTATTATTCATTAGGAATCCGAACCATACAAAGTGTAACCACCGTTCATCGGCTTTCATCATCGGTATTCAACAAATCAGAGATTTGATCCCATGGATTTTCGGTGATATAATTGAATGCACATGTGGGAATTATTTATGTTAACGTTAACAGATTTGGGAGGAAACTATGAAACGAAAGGTACTGTTCGTGCTTGCATTGGTACCCCTTTGCCTTTTTGGAGCGAACGCTTTCTTGATCGGAGATATGTTGCCCGATGCTCCTACGCTCGCGCCTCGGGGTGAATACTCAGTTGGAGTTCGCACGATTGCGGCGGTCAATCCGGATCAACTTAATATCCTGGCTTATCAACCCGACAATCCCAACCCAAGGTATGATCGTGAGCTTGTGTTGGAAGTTTGGTATCCAGCAGCGTTGGAAGACCATCAGCGAGAAGGGACTTATTATATCGATCATTATTACCGGCATGAACCGATTGTGCACCAGGGAAGAGCGACTCGCGACGCGAAGCCCCTAGAAGGTCGATTCCCGTTAATCGTTGTTTCTCATGGCTATCCAGGCACTCGGAACATGATGAGTTTTCTCACGGAGAACCTGGCCTCTAAGGGATATGTTGTAGTCACCATCGATCATACCGAATCTACGGTTCTCGATCAATCTGCTTTCTCGAGTACTCTACTCAATCGCCCACTCGATATTCTCTTTGTTATCGACGAAATGGAGCGATTGGCTGCTCAAGAGGATCATTTCTTGTACGGGAAGATCGATGCTCAAAATGTGGGTCTTGTAGGGTATTCCATGGGGGGATATGGGATCATTAACGCGGCAGGAGCGGGAATCTCACAAGCCGGCGTCAATCTGTCATGGGGCGTGCCCGGTGGGCATCTTGCCATTCGCCAGTCTGGGAATCCTGTTTTTGAAGAAAGCTTAGACAGCCGAATCAAGGCTATCTTTGCTTTAGCTCCTTGGGGAGCGAGTATGTTTTGGGATCCAGACACCATGAAAGGGTTGACGGTTCCCTCGTTCTTCGTTGTTGGCGATCAAGACGATGTTTCCGGCTATCAACAGGGTGTGAAGCTCTTTTATGATCGTGCGATTCACTCCGATCGATATATGCTCGTGTTTGAAAATGCCCGCCATAACGTTGGGGTCAATGCTTATGGCACCCATCCGCTCCTTTCGATTCACATGACCGCGGATGACTATCTCCGGTATGCGGAACCCGCATGGGACCTTCGCCGGTTGAACAACATCGTTCAACATTTTGCCACAGCCTTTTTTGACCAGAACCTCAAGGGGATTGATACCCACAGGTATTTGGATCTTGTTGAATATTCCAATCAAGGGGTATGGTCTCAGGAAAGAGATGGAACCTTCAAGGCCGACCATACTCACTGGGAAGGATTCCCGAACAGGACGGCCCTTGGAATGCGTTTGTACTTCATGCCAGCTGAGTAAAGAGCATCCAATCAAAAAAGGCTCCTTCGGGAGCCTTTTTTGCTCACTGTTTTCGAATGGCATTGAGGATTGCTATAAGAGAGATACCTACATCCGCAAAGACTGCGGCCCACATGGATGCAAGGCCCATCACACCCAACAGCACAAAGACGGACTTTGCAGCCATGATCATGATCAGATTCTGATAAACAGTGCGAATGGTGGATTTGGAGATTTGCATGGCCTCATGGATCTTGTGGGGGTTGTCGTCCATGATGACCACATCGGCAGTTTCCAAAGCCCACTGGGTTCCGATCCGACCCATGGCAAATCCGACATCCGCTCTTGCCAGGCAGGGTGTGTCGTTGAACCCATCGCCCACAAAGACTGTCTTCTCATTTCTCTTTCTGCGGTTCATCATGGTTTCGAGCTGTTCCAGCTTTTGATCTGGCAAAAGACCTCCATAAGCCTCATCCAAATCCAACCCATCGGCAAAATCATTGACAGTCGTTCCGGTATCCCCACTGAGCATCGCGATATGCGCAACGCCGGCCTTTCTTAGGGTGGACAGAACTTTCTGAAGCTGAGGTTTGGGTCGGTCGCGAAATTCGATCCTCCCGAGATAGGCATCGTTCAAGGCGATATGGACTTGGGTGTTGTGGTTGATGGGAGCAACGGGAATCCCGTTTTCTTTCATCCAACTTGCGCTTCCAAATAGAACGGAATTTTCTTCCCATTGGGCCCGTATTCCTTTTCCCGGATGCTCTTCATATTGGGTGTATGCGATGGGGGAGGGAGGGGGGCCGGGATTGGTTTGCAGGCTTTTGGCCAATGGGTGCCCGGAAGGTTCGGAAACGCTTCGCGCAAGGTCCAAGATCTCGTCTGGAGTCATCCCATTGGTTCCGACCACCCTATGCACCGCCAGATCTCCATACGTGAGCGTACCGGTTTTGTCCCAAACGACAGATTTGACTTTGGCCAAGTTGTCGATGTTTTGCGACCCGCGGAAGAAAAGGCCTTTTTGACTGGCTCTTCCGATGCCGGTGAAGTAGGATAAGGGAATGCTGATCACCAGCGCGCACGGGCATGAAATGACCAACAGATACAGCGCGCGGTAGATCCATGGCTGCCAAGGCTGGCCAAACAGGATTGGAGGTGCAATAACCACGCCCAAAGCCAAGAGGAGAACAATCGGAGTATAGACTCGGGCAAATCGGGTAAGAACCGTTTCCGTCCGGCTTTTTCGCTCCAATCCTTCTTCCACGCTTTTCAGGATCTTGGACAAATGGGTCTGGTCGTAGGTCTTTTGGGTGCGTATGATCAACAAGCCCTTTTGGTTGATGGATCCTGCATAGACCGGATCATTCACTTGAACGGGGTGGGGGAATGATTCTCCGGTGAGCGATGAGGTATCGGTCGTGGAAGAGCCTTCGATCACAATCCCGTCCAAAGGGATGGTCTCGAAGGGGGCCACGCGAATCACGGATTCAACCGAGACGGTATCGGCATGTTCGAGGGTCCATTGACCGTCGTGCATGACTTGGACCTTTTGCGGTTTTGCGTCGAACAAGGATTGGATCTGGCTGCGCGAACGGTTCAGGGCCAGATCCTCTAAATAATTACCGATTCTGGCCAGAACCACCACGGCAATGGCTTCTGGGTATTCCCCCAAGATCATCGCGCCCAAAGTGGCTACGGACATCAGGACATGTTCGTCCATCAGGCGTTTGGTTTTCAGGCTTCGATATCCACGGATCAGTGTTCGGGAACCACCCAAGAGGTATGCCGTCACAAAAAAGGACAGACTGACTGCCGATCCCCAAGGGAACGGTTCGAACAGGGATCGGCTGAGGCCGCCCAACACGCCCAAACCGATGCTCGCGATGACCAGGGCAAGGAGTTGGTTTAGCGATATGGCTTTCGGATGGTTTGTCGGATCGCGTTCGAGAGAGCAAGTCGGACAAGCTGTTTTAGGGGTGGTTTTCATGAGTCTCAGCCTCTCGAATGTGTTGGAGAACGGTTTCCATAAGCTGCGCGACGTGATGATCGTGAAGCCGATAAAACACGTTTTTTCCCTCGCGCCGCGCGCGCACAAGGCGTTGGGCCCGCAACAGGCGAAGCTGATGAGAAATCGCGGATTGAGAGATATCCAAGGTTTCGGAAAGATCGCACACGCACAGTTCTCCCGATGATAGCGCACTGAGGATCTTCAGTCGGCTTGCGTCACCCAAACACTTAAAGAGCTCGGAGAGGGTTTGCGTTTCATTTTCTTGGAGCATATGGGCCTTCGCCTTGTTTATTGCTTCCTTGTGGGGTTCGTTGTGATCGCACAGTTCTTTGCTTTGTTCCATCATACCCTCCTTCTATATATGAACACTTGTGCATATGTTCATATTATATCATAGGAGGGGCATCCTGTCAATCCAGCTTCAGATGATAGGGAATATGGTATAATTCTCTCGCAAATGCACGGTTGATGGTATGAGGGGGTCGTTGGGTTTAATGCCCTGGCCCTCCTCGCCAATGAATAAGCAACAAGCATAGGAGGTGTTTCAATGAGCAACTGGACTGTCCTTCCCACGTTTCAGAACGAACCCCTTTTGGATTATGACGCGCGAACCAGCAAATCCATGAAAGAAGCCATACATAAGGTGGAAGCGGAGTTTGGAAAAGAGTACCCCATAATCATTGGGGGCAAACGGATCACCACACAAAAAACGATTCGATCCATCAATCCTTCTGACGCTGATGAAACGGTTGGTGTTACAAGCAGCGCTTCTACAGAACTGGCCGACCAGGCGATCCACGGCGCGTGGGAGGCTTTTTCTTCATGGAAACGAGTCCCCTTTTTCGACCGAGCAAAAGTCCTTTTGAACGCGGCACAAATTATGCGTCAAAGGCGGTTGGAACTGAACGCCACTATGGTCTGTGAAGTGGGAAAGAATTGGCAAGAAGCGGATGGAGATACGGCAGAAGCCATCGATTTTCTTGAGTTTTATGCCCGCGAGATGATGCGATATGGTTCGCAGCAACCGATAACCCCGGTAGAGGAAGAGAAGAACCGGTTGGAGTACATCCCATTGGGCGTAGGCGTCATCATTCCTCCATGGAACTTTCCGTGCGCGATCCTCACAGGAATGACCGCTGCGGCCATTGTAACCGGGAATACGGTTGTGCTCAAGCCTGCCAGCGATAGCGGCGTGATCGCAGCCAAAGTCATGGATATCTTCGAACAGGCGGGAGTGCCTGATGGCGTGATCAACTTTTTGCCCGGCAGCGGAGGCGCGATTGGGGATCATTTGGTCTCGCATCCGTTGACTCGATTTATCAATTTCACCGGCTCGATGGAAGTGGGGCTTCGGATCAATACCTTAGCGGCGGTCGCGGGTCCCGGACAGAAGTGGATCAAACGGGTGAGTTTGGAGTTGGGTGGAAAGGACGCGATCTTGGTCGATGAAACGGCCGATCTGGAGAGCGCCGCGGATGCGATTGTTGCGAGCGCATTCGGATTTCAAGGGCAAAAGTGCAGCGCTTGTTCGCGCGCGATCATTGAGCAGTCAGTCTATTCCAAAATCCAAGAGATGGTGGTCGAAAAGGCCAAAACACTCACCATGGGAGACGCGCGAAATCCCGACCACTTCATGGGACCGGTCATCAACGATCGGGCCCTCACGCAGATGATGGAGTACATCGAATCCGGGAAATCCGAGAGCGAGCTCGTCTTGGGCGGGAAAGACCGGAGACACTTGGGAGGGAGCTTTTTGGAGCCTACGATTTTCTCTCGGGTGCCCCACCGTTCCAGAATCGCCCAGGAAGAGATCTTTGGACCAATATTGGCCATGATCCAAGCCGAAGGATTTGATGATATTCTGGAGAAGGGCAACGATACTCTCTTCGGACTGACCGGCAGCCTGTTCAGCGAAGATCGGAGTCGCCTGCAAAGAGCTTGCGAAGAGTTTCACGTGGGGAATCTCTATCTGAATCGAAACTGCACCGGGGCGCTGGTGGGTGTTCATCCCTTCGGTGGATTCAATATGAGCGGAACCGATAGCAAAGCGGGTGGAAGTGATTATCTTGGCCTCTTCCTCCAGGGAAAATTGATCTCCCAGCAAATCTAGCGGGGTTTTGCGTACCACTCTTGGGGAATTGGGTCTGCGTGAAGGAACAGATCAGGATCCTTTTCCAAAAAGCGGGTTACAAGCGCGACCATAGGCCTCGCATCACAAAGGACCGAATGAGCGTCTCCAATCATTCCTTCTTGGGCAATCCCTTTTTCTCGTAGGGCAGGAAGGATCTTCCCATAGTTATTGGATACATCGCCAGAAGGGTTATGGTGCCTGCGCATCGGGCGATCGAGAAAACGGCCGTCTTCCATAACGATCTGGAGCTTTTGGTGGGTGTGGGTCAACCGATTGGGGATCGAGCGCCATTCTTCCACCCCATGGAGCATCGTATTTGTGTTCAGGGTGCATCCCAGAAAGAGGATCTTGACTCCTAGGTCCACCATTTTCCCCCAACACCCCCCTCTTGGGCACGGGGTGTCCCATTGCTCTTCTCCAGAAACGAAGGCTTCCGCCCCTTGTCCGAATGCAGCCACAGAATGGGTCGGATGAAGCGACCGAATTACGCCCGGTCTGTGAAGAAAAAGATTGGTTAAAATCCCAACGCACGATGGCTCAGTTTTTGGATTGAAGATCGGATAATCATTTCCGACCTGTTTCCAGGTATGGGTCGGAAGGATCAGCATTCCTTCGGAGACAGCATCAAGCAACGCGTCGATCACCGTATCTCCGCCGCCTTCGACAGGGCCGATGCTGCGCATGGATGTGTGCGCGAGCAATCGGTCCTTAGCACCAATGCCAATCGCTTTCATATCCTTAATCAATTGGTCTTTTTTCCAGAACATAGTCTCCCCTTCTTCCAAACGCATCTCTTCTGTCCCTATTGTACAGTAGGTAATAAATGGAGTCAAGCCATTCCATACCCACTTGCATTGAAACGTTACAAAGAAGAAAAACCAAGAAGCCTCTGTATGTTCGTTTCTGTATTACGGAATTACAGGTGAGTAAAGAAAACGGGTACAAAAGTTCCCACATCATTGACTTCTGATCCTCATGTATGATACGATGGGAATCATCGGGTTTTTTTCCGTATGTATAGGGAGGGAACAGGGCCGTGGAAACGATCAACAGCATCGTGTTACGGGATGAGCATATCGCGCCTGAGGAGCAGGTTCTAAAAAAGTGCTGGGAGAATCATATCCTGCGTACCAGAAACTGCTGGATCTCTACAATGAGAATACTATGACTCCTGAATGGAGATATTACCGAGACGGAAAAGCTTGGTTGTGCAAAGTCCTGAAGAAAAAAAAGACGATTGTATGGATGTCTGCCTGGAAAGGGTACATGCAAGCCACGATCTATTTCCGGGAAGGATTTGCCCCGGATATGGACGCCCTGAATCTGCAAGAGAAAACGAAAGAACGGATTCGGAGCGCCAAAAAGGTAGGCAAGTCGGTTCCATTCATTTTCGAAATCCGGGATGAGACTGTATTGGAAGATTTCCGAAAAGTCATGCAGGAAAAAATCGGTTTCAATGCAATTCGAAATCCAAAAAGTGCCAAAGGAGGCGGGAAAAATGAAGTTTCCTAAATCCTCCTCTCCGTATGATCGAAACCGGTTGGAGAGGGAATTTAACGCAATGGGAGAGCAAGATGCCATCGTCAGTTATGATCCCCAATTGGGAGGGATTATCTCGCAAGTGGGGAGTATTGTGCTTTACGAGCTTGAATTGGGTTCATCCGATATTCTGTTGGATCTTGGAACCGGCCAAGGCCGATGGGCGATGCCTGCGGCTCAGGAGTGTCAAAGTGTTTATGGATTGGATATCAGCGATTCTATGCTTTCGATTGCGAAACAGAAAGCCAGCGAAGCCATGTTCCACAACCTTCAGTTCCTCAAGGGTTCTTTCGAAGAGCTGCCTGATCGTCCGGATTTGCGTTCTTTGGGGATCAACAAGATTATGACCATTTACGCGATGCACCACCTGACCGATCCCATGAAAGCCGAAGCCATTGCCGCGATGGTCCATCTGGTCCGCGCGGCTCCCAACCCAAACAAGAAAATCGTGATCGGAGATATTATGTGGTTCGAAGACCCGCAAATCCATCGAGACCAATGGGATCTGGTCTACTACGACGAAGGGGATACGGACTTTCCTGCGCAAGGAGACCAGTTTTTGGATTGGTTCCGACCGTATTCGAATCATGTCCGCTTGATCCCGATCCATCCCTTGGTAGGAGTCGTTGTTGCGGAGATCAAAAGCAAGACAATGGTCTGAGCCCCTGCAATTCCCAATAACGAAGGAATGTCTCCTTTTTTAGTCGAACGCGGGCTAATTGCGTAAAAGAATCAGACCTACAAGCGGGTTGCTTAATCTGTCTGGGAAACACCAATCTCCCAGATGGCAAGCCCATTTGATTGGAGGGTTGCCGATGGAGCAAAGGAAGGACTGGAAGTTGGAAAAAAGAACCAAATTGATCACCCTTATCCTATTCTTGCTAACCGGTCTGATCACGGCAACGACCCCCAATTACCCGTTCCCAACCAACACACCATACGCTTATGGATCGATTTCTCCCTCTTTGTGGCCCCAAGAAGAATTGGAACGACAGGTTCAAGAATACTACCTCCAATGGAAAGAACGGCATTTGAAAACCGTGCTCGGAACGCACCCTGAAGAAAAGTTCGTTCACTGGAATATCCCTTTTCGCGAGTGGGTAGTGGAGGGTTCGATTACAGTATCGGAAGCCCACGGATATGGGATGATAGCGCTCGCATTCATGGCGGGTTTCGATCCCGATGCTCAGTCAGATTTCGACGCGATGTTTCGGTTTTTCCGATCGCATCCTTCCCAGTTGACACCCGAGCTCATGTCGTGGATCATCATGGGAACGGTGGATCGCGATGGAAATGCAATCCATGTGGATAGTTCCCACGACAGCACCAATGCGATCGACGGAGACCTGGACATCGCCTATGCGCTTTTGTTGGCCGACAACCAATGGGGGAGTGATGGAGTGATCGATTACCGAAACGAAGCCCTTTCCATCCTTCATGCAATCTTGGAGAGGTCCGTCAGTCCGGAATACCATTTCATCCAATTGGGGGACTGGGTGCGTAGGAGTCCAAGGTATGGAGGGATTACTCGAAGCTCGGACTTCATGCTGACCCACGTGTATGCCTTCATGGACGTAGATTCCCAGAATCGAGAAAGATGGAAAGCCATCTATGAGCGGTCACTTGATATTTGCTTGGATACTTACCCAACCTGGACGCCCAACACAGGGTTGATGCCCGATTTCTTGGAAAGACAAAATGACGGGTCCTTCCACCCCGTTCAGGGTCAAATCTTGGAGTCTCCCTATGATGGCGATTACAACTTCAACGCATGTCGGATTCCGTGGAGATTGGGGTTGTCTTACTTGCTTCTTCACGAGTTCCGCCTCTTTCCGATGATGAATCAGATGAATCAATGGATCCAGCATACAACTCAGGGAGATCCCATGAGGATTCACCCTGGATATTATGTCGGTTCAGGAACGGAAGGAACCCCGATTCCAAGAGATTGGTCCCAAGCGAATATGAGCTTTATCGCACCATTTGCGGTTTCTGCGATGGTCAGTATATCAGGAGAAAACCAACAGTGGTTGGATGCATTATGGAAGGCTGTGATTAGTGATTCATGGGAGGATGGCATTCCTTTTGACGGCAGCGAATACTATCCGAACACGATTCGATTGCTCGTTATGATTGCAGTTTCAGGGAATTGGTGGTTGCCTCGGTAATGGAGAATCCGTGAGCCAGTATTCAGCGCAACAGGAGGAGTGTATGGGGGGCCAAGAGCAGCTGATCTCCTGTCATTTGGATTGAATGAAGTGAAAAAAGCGAGGGGTTCCTTTCTGGTTAAAAAAACGACCGCAAGAAACCCCTGTATCAAAGATGGTTTATTGAAAGATATCCCCAGCAAATACTTCAATCAAACCGGTTTTGTCCATTCTTGGAGGCGTTCCAAAACCCTTCCTTCCAACTGCGGGGCCAGCGTTTCGTATACTGTTCGGTGGTAGGCATTCAGCCAATCCTTCTCGTCATCGGTCAGAAGATCCAAAACAATTGGCGTGGTATCGATGGGGCAGAAGGAGATTGTTTCGAACCGGTAGAACCGACCGAACTCCGTTTGTTGATGCAATCGAACACATACGGTGTTTTCGATCCGGACCCCATGGCGCCCCGGTTTGTATACCCCCGGCTCGTTGGTCACAAGCATGCCGGGTTCCAAGGGAACGGCATTATCGTTGTTTCGAATTCGGTGCGGCCCTTCGTGAACACCCAACGCATATCCGATCCCGTGTCCGGTGCCGCATTTATAGTCCAATCCGCGGTTCCACATGTGTCGACGCGCCAAAACGTCGATATGGGGGCCGCAGGTGCCTTCCAGGAAAATGGCTTGACCAAGGCCGATGTGGGCTTTCAGGGTTAGGGTATAGTCTACTTGTTCTTCCTTGGTCACGGGCCCCAAAGCGACGGTTCGGGTGATATCGGTAGTTCCATCCATGTATTGGCCGCCGGAATCGATGAGCAAAAACCCCTCCGATCCAATCACAGCGTGATTTTCTTGGGTGGCTTTGTAATGCATCATCGCGGCGTTTTCTTTGTATGCCGCAATGGGGTCAAAACTCGGCCCCAACCAATTAGGTTGATTGCTTCGGAAATGCGCGACTTGTTCCCCAATGTCCAGTTCGGTTATCGAACCTTTAGGCACCTGATCGGTCAACCACACCAAGAAATGCATCATGGCTACGCCATCTTTGACCTGAGCGTTGTGAATGTTGCGCAGTTCGGCCTCTGATTTGACCGCTTTCATCTTCGTAACCAGGTCTCCTTTGGGGATCATTTGGCACCCTTCGGGAACCGATGAGAAGAGCTTTGCGCTGACTTGTTGGGGGTCGAACAGGATTCTTCGCTTATCGGTTTTTCGGAGTGCTTCGTATATGGATTCGTAGGGAACCAAGCGGATGCCCTGCTCCTTGAAATCCGCAATCAGTTGTTTGGGCAGTTTTTCTTGGTGGATAAACAGGGTTGTCTGGTCATGGGCAATCGTTAGGTACGAGAGAACAAATGGACAAAACGGGATGTCTGCTCCTCGAATGTTCATCAGCCAAGCAATATCATCCAGATTCGGAATGAGGTAGAGATCGACATTCCATTCGGTCATTTTGGATCGCACGCGGTCGAGCTTATCCAGACGGGAAGCTCCAGCGAAGGCCAATGGGAAGTCAATAACCGGCTCTTTGGGTAAGGGTGGACGATCGTCCCAAAGACCATCCAACAAACACGTATCGATGGAGAAAGAAAACTCTTTGTCTTTGGTTCGTTCCTGAATCACAGCAAATGTCACTTGGTTCAAACAGCTGCCATCGAATCCGATGACGGCATGATCGGGCAGAAGATCGCGTAACCATTCTTCCATCGTCGGCTCCCCAGGAAGTCCTTCGCGGATCAGAGAGAATGGCCCCCCCGCCAGCTGCCGCTGGGCTTGAGTATGGTATCGTCCGTCGGTCCACAATACCGCATGGTCTTGGGTCACAATAGCCGTTCCTGCGGAGCCGGTAAACCCGGTCAGCCATTCTCTTTTTTTGAAGTGCGGGGCGACATACTCGCTCTGATGGGAATCAAAACTGGGTACAATGTAAGCGTCCACACCCGTTTGGTTCAATCTGTCTCTGAGGCGCTTAACAGGATTCGTCATTCTCTGGTCCCCTTCACTTTCCTGATATGGTCACGCCTGTAGCATGGACCCAAGGCATGATGGTTAAACCGAAATCCACTCGTTCTTGGCTGACCGATTGTATATGGGTGATCAGGTCAAAGATGTTGCCCGATACCATTACTTCGCTGATTGGGTGTTGGATCTTTCCTTTTTCAATGTAGAAACTATTCTTCGCGACCCCGGAAAAATCTCCGTTCGCCGCGGGAACGCCCCCAGAGAATCGGGAAAGAAGGATGCCCCGATCGACGCTTTGGATCATATCTTCTTTGCTGCTCGAACCGGGTTTGACCATAAAAGAATCCCCGTAATTGGGCGCCCTTTTCCTGCCCGTCTTGTTTGCGCCGTATTGGGTGAGCAAATGCGTCTTTAGCACGCCGCGGTCGATGATGGGGGTATCTTCCGCCACAAACCCGTCGCTGGTAATCGCATATCCTCCAGCCAAATCAGGAGAACGAGGGTTCGATTCCCAGGTAAAGAGTTCGCTGGCCACTTGAACCCCAATCTTGTCTTTGAGCGGGCTGGTCCCAGAAATCATCGGACCATCCATAAGGGCGTTCTGAGCAATCATCTGCAATAAGCTGGTTAAGCAAAGGGGATTGACAATCACATCTCCCTCGAATTTGCTGCGCAAGGGTTGGGCATCGAGTTCAGCAATGGTTTGTTCGAAAAGCGAGCCCAGCATACCCACCTGGGTGATCCTTTGAGACAAGTCGAGCAAACTCGCGTACGAATAGTTGAACGAGGTGATCCGATCTTTGTCTTTGGCCGAGAACATGACGGTGAAGGTGTACTTTCCTTTGGTTTCGCTCAGGTTTAGGCCATTGGTGTTTCCCAAGGTTTTCTTTTTGTCCTCATACCACAGGACCACATCGCCTGATATTTGGGGATAGCGGGTCTTCATTTCTTCGTTGAGTTCTTGCAGAGATTGATAGAGTCGATCCATATCCGGTTCCTGGATCCCCAACGCGAAGGTCGCGTCGTCGACTTTTGGTGCGATATCATTGGCTTCGTCTATGGGCGCGTGTTGGGATAGCTGAACCAGTTCTTCCACCGCTTGATCGATCTCTTCGCGCGCGGTCTGATTGATTTTCGTGCTCGCTTTCCTATGCTCTTTGATATAGGTGAGTTGGGCTTGGGTTTCTTCTGTGGTTCGGAAGAGTTTTGTGATATGCGATTCCGCGTTCAGTTCCTGCATTACGTTCGACTCAACAACCACCTGCGCTTGATCGGCTCCCTTTCCCTCCATTGCATGCAGGGCGTATTCGATGGTTTCTTTATGATTCATCATCCTACTTCCCTCCCACACTGATTTGGCATTTGATGGCAGGCCCACCCATGCCAACAGGAATCATCTGCTTTTTTCCGCACATTCCCGAAAAGTTCCATTTCATCTCATCGGAGACCATCGCGACCGATGAAAGGACATCGAAGGCTTTCCCGGAGATGGTCGTGTCTTTCACCGCCTTGCCCAATTTCCCACTTTTAATCTCATAGCCTGCGGTAACACCAAACATGAATTCCCCGGTCATATCGGCTTGACCGTTGCTGGTCTTGGTAAAATAATACCCATCATCAATCGAAGCGATCATCTCTTCAAGCTTTGATGATCCTGGTAGTATGGCGGTATTTCTCATTCGAATTAAGGGTTCGTCCGAAAAGGACCACGCGCGCGCGTTGCCTAGAGGCTCATGGCCCATTTGATGCGCGGAGTCTCGATTGTGGAGGTACGCTTTTAACACGCCCCGTTCGACAATATGCGCGTCTTTGCATTCAATGCCTTCATCGTCGATAAAGATCGGGCAAGGCGTATCTTCGTCCTGAAAGGTGTGGGCAAAGTCGGAAAGAGAGACCAAAGGACTGGCCACCTCTTTGTTCAGATAGTCTCCAGCAATAGAGCCATTCCGAACCAAGTCTGCCTCCACGGTATGGCCAAAGGCTTCGTGCGCCAGGATTCCAGCCAGGTCGGCGTCCAAAATCACATCATGGAACCCCGAGATCGGGTGCACCCCCTCATTTTTTTCCATGAGTTTCTCATGCAGAGCGTCGATCCGTTTCGACAAGCCTTCCGGTTCGCTCAAGTGGTCTTCCAAGTTGCCTTTGCCGCCAAAGATGTCCATCATCTCGCATGGAGAGCCGTCTTTTTGGGTGGAAAGGCGGATATAAAGCACAGTACGCGGCAGTTTGAGGATTGCGGTCGTTCCACCGGTCGTGATTAAGTGTTTTTCAATATCCAAACAATTGAGCACCACCAAACGCGAAAGAAGATCGGGATATTGCTTCGCGATGAATGCGTCCACGCTCTGAAGGTATTGCATGATTTGAGCCTGGGACCATCGGTTCTTCTTGGTTGAAAAGTCCTTTGTCGAATGAATGGTCGGGGAAGTGTAGGGATCTTGGAACACATCGGACTTTTCGGCCAAGAATCGCGCGTTTTGCGTGGCAGTGAAGATGGTTTGTTCGATCGACGGCTCTTTGGTTTCCGCTTTTGAAGCAAATCCCCAAGACCCATTGTCAAAGACGCGTGCGCTTACGCCCCTCGATTTGTTCTTCTCGTTGCGTACGAGGTTTCCGTTCAAGAGCGCAAGGATGATATTGCTGTTGTCTTGGATTCGGAGTTCAGAATACCGCTTCATCCGGGCCAAGAATTGGCTGAGGTCCATTTTGATCAAATCGCACCCTCCTTATTGATTCCAGAATGTAGTTCGTTTTCCATATCATATTGTATCACATGGTTCGGTATCTTTGGAACCCTGTCCATTATGGATATCCATCAAAGAGAAAACCGAGCGCTTGAGGGAACTGTTGAGCCCAGGCGGATTCGTGGTGAATGCCTCCTTGAACCTGCTCAAACCGCAACCGATCCGATGGGATTTTCTCGGAAAGGGCCTGAAAGACCCGTCGGTTGGTTTGAAGATACCGGTCTGCAAAAGCGATCCCCGATTCTGCCGTTCCGACGGCTATGTAAAACCGGTGTATATGCGACAGGTCGGCTTCCAAGGTTTCCTGAATGATTCTCTGTTCGCTCACAAAAAAGGCCCCAGACAGAGAACCGAATCGGGAAAAAAAGCGGCCTTTTGTCAGGGCGGCGTAATGAGAGATGACCCCTCCCATCGAAGACCCCATCATTCCTGTATGCTCTCGTTCCGGAAGCGTCGGATAGTGATTGTCGATCATCGGTTTGATCTCATTGACGATCGTGTCCAGATAGAGATCCCCAAGGCCTCCCAAAGGGGGACTTGAATCCATCTCGAAATCGAAATCCTCAAACGGATACCCGGAATACTCGGAAAACCGCCGCTCTCCATCGGCGCATTCCAGACCCACAATAATAACCTTGGGCAAGGTGGGAAATTGTCGATCGGATTCGAGGACGCCCCAAGTGATTCCTGTGAACGAATCTTCCGGCAGAAAGAGGTTATGCCCGTCATGCATGTAAAGCACGGGATATCTCGCCCCTTCGAGCATTTGATCGGGAGCCGCGACATACAACTTGGCAGTTCGTTCCAATTGTGGCAAGGAAACCTCTTGTTTCATCAGCTTCATCTGATCACTCCTTCATTTTAAAAAAACTTAAGGAAGCCATTTTCCAATAATGGCAGCGAGGGTAACCAAGGAATAGGGTTTTGATAAGAAGTCAGAGCAACCCATATCGTAGGCTTTTTTGACTGAATGGTCGTCAGCGGATGCAGTGACGGCGATGATAGGAACCAGGGCATCGATCGCTCGAATCTTCGAAGCGGCGGTCCAACCATCCATTACAGGCATATGCAGATCCATGATGACGAGATCGATGTCGCGGGAAAACGCGGATAATGCTTGTTCTCCGTTATGTGTTCCGATGAGTTTGGAACCGGGAATGATTCTCTTCAAGAAAGATTTCAAGACGATTGTATTGGGAGGATCGTCTTCCACGAATAGGATGTTATATACTTTACTAGAGAGAGGTATTCGTAATTTCGCCGCGATTTCTTCTTTTTTTACTGATTTAGAAGAACAAACGGTAAAATAGAAAGTGGATCCGGCGTTTGATTCGGAAACAAGGTGGATTTCTGATCCCATCAAGTGAAGAATTTCAGAACATATGGTAAGCCCGAGCCCTGCGCCTCCATATCTTCGCGTGGGTGATCCATCGACTTGCTGAAACTGTTGGAAGATGATCTCTTGATGATCTTTCGGAATGCCGATGCCGGTATCAGAAACTTCGAAATACACACACAAGGGATCTTTGGAGGTGGTTTTTCCGGTTACTGTGATTGACCCTTCGTTGACAAACTTTACAGCGTTTGCCAACAGGTTGAGCAACACTTGCTGCAGCCGGACCGGATCGAGATACAAATGTGGGATATTTTTTTCGATATTAAGAATAAGCGCAATATTCTTCCTTTTTGCTTGAAACTCGATTAAGGATACAGTTTGTTTGATCAGTTTTTCGACATTGAATGATTTGGGATAGAGTTCCATTTTTCCGGCTTCTATTTTGGAAATGTCCAAAATGTTTCCCACTACATCTTTGAGGGTTTTTGCCGCAACCATAATATGATCCAGCATATTTTTCTGGTCTTCGTCCAGATCCGTTGCTTCCAGTGTTTCGGAGAATCCTTGAATTGTAGTCAGTGGGGTTCGAAGCTCATGGGACATATTGGCCAAGAATCGAGATTTCGCTTTTGAGGCCATTTCCAATAACTTTTCCGCTTCTTTTTGCTGAGTGATATCCGCATCGATTCCGTGAACACGAATGACTTGGCCGTTTTCTATTACTGCCTTCATTTTCGTATTGAGCCAAATGCAAGATCCATCGCCTCTTATAATGCGGTATTGGGACTCAGCAAACCCTTCAGTAAGCATTTTGCTGACGGCATTTCTTATAATATCTAAATCTTCTGGATGGCCAAATTCGAATGATGTGTCTCTATTGCCTATCAGTTCTGACATCGGTCTTTTATATAGTTCTGAAGCAGAAGGAGAAATATACAGCGTTTGTTTATCCGGCCAGCTGACGGACCATATAGATCCGGGTATTTCTTGCAATATATCATCGATACGTTTTTGGTAGTCGACTATCTCTTTTTTCGCTTTTATAGAGTCGTATACCTGCGCTAACATTCCCGCGAATAATTCCAATATGCGTAAATCATCTTCTGATAATTCTTTTGTCGAGCGAACGAAATCAAACCCGATGCTTCCGTGACAATATCCAGCTGAACAAACAGGCACGGCGATCAATGCCTTAGTGTCTTTCAGTTGCAAAATCGTTTTGAGTGGTCCTTCTTCGAGCAAAGAAATGTTTGGATAATGGATTTTTTGATTTCCAGAATGCGCGATAACCCATTCATCCATTTGATCAAGCGGAACTTCCGGCAATTGATTTTTTGCGCTCGGGGTGTTTTCGCTACACCACTCATAAACATTTCGAGCGATTTCCTTTTCATAAAGATATTTTAATATATATACTCGATCCGCTTGAACAAATGTTCCGATTTTTTCCAATGCTACCATAATGCTTTTTTCTACTTTTTCAGGTGTAGTATGAATGAATTCCGTAGCGAGGTGCAATAATAATTCTTTTATTTTATTTTGTTCTTCGATTTTTTGTTGTATGATTTTCGTTTCGGTAATATCGATACAAATACCCAATACCATTTTTTCACCGGAATCTAAAACGATCGGAACTTTTTTTGTTTTGATCCAATGAGAGTTTCCGTGTACATCGAGAATTTCTTCTTCGCTTACAGTAAGTTCTTCGTTTGTTCTAAACACCGTTTGATCTCTTGATACAAAGAGATCGACTTCTTTGGTGTTTGGATTAAAATCATAATCGGTTTTCCCGATCAAATCGTCTACAGTTGTTTCATACCAATTCGCAACAGCTTGATTTGCAATTGCGAACCGTCCATTTTTATCTCGAACAAATATATTTTCCGGAACAGTATCAATTACTTTTTGTAAAAAGACAGTGTATTTATATGTATCCAATTCTGAAATTCTTTTATTTTGAAGATCATAGACAACACTAAAAACAAACTTTTTATTATCGTATTCTACCAGTTTAATACAACAGCCCATCAAAAAACAAGATCCATTTTTGTGTCGGATTCTAAATTCAAATGACTCCTTTTGATTAACTTTCAAAGATTTGATTAATTCGTTAATCATGATAAGGTCTTCGGGAGGAAATATTGTCTGATAGAGCGCAGGATCTTTTTCAAATTCAGAAACAGAATATCCAGTAATTTCATACAATTCTGGACTTATGTATATAAACTGCAATTCCGGCCAAGTTGCAATCCATATTGTTTCAATAAAATCGTATACCACGTCTTGATACTTCATAAAATTGCTCCTTTGATTTGAAGACTCGTTATGATGGAACCATGACGGGTTTTGATCGCTCTGCCCCTACCCCGTATGGTTTGCACACGATTCCCGCGCTCATGCCCGGAATCTGCCATTGATTCATCCGTTGAACAATAGCGTGCTTGGAATCCGCGAGGATGTGCTCTTGAGTTGTGGGATGGTCATAAGCCGATTTACCAGAAGCCACACTACAGACAACCATAAGCCCCAGCATCTCGATCAAGACCAGATTGCCCTTCATTATTTCTCCTTTCGATCTGGTATTTTTTGCTCTTCTAGTGTACCATATTCCTCCCAAGATATACCACACGGTTTTTGATGGATCACAAGTATGCGCGTGAACATACGCCCATCGGTTTGATTCCTGTCCTCCTTCGAAAGGTTCTATGCTTACCTTATTGGTTTAGGATAATCGGCTAGAGGACAGTTTTCTGTGGGCCATCACCATGCCCAGTCCCAACATGGAAAATACGAAAAAAACCAGAATCACGAACAAGAATACCCTGCCATATGATCCGATTCCTTGTTCAGCCGATGGGTTGAAAAACCAGTAGGGGTAGAATCCGGTGAGTGCGCCTCGGAGCATGGATACCAGCGCGTAAAGTCCGGGATAGATGAACCATTTCAGTGGGTCTTTCCACTGATACGGTCGCGAAGGGCGATGGAAAAAGAAGAATACAATCCGGAAGGGGTATGCGCTTGAGACAAGAAGATTTGGTAAATGATGCCTGTAATGGGAATCCGTAACGCCACCCCTCCTAGGAAGAAGTCTGCCCAAGGGGTAGGCTTTTCTCTCTGAAATCGTTGGATCATAAATCATGCCATCAGAAGGCCGACGAAGAGATTCGTTTGAATCGTGTAGTAGCTGGATGTCTGCAACCGGCCAAAAAAAAAATTGGGGACAACCGACAATTGAAGACCCAAGTCAGTAAACGCGGCAATTCCCATTCCGAATTGATAGAAACCCATGTTTTGCATCCGTTCATGACCCAATAAAACCCTCCGATTATTGCATATCTTGCTTTTCCCACCCCCACCCAGAACAGATTTTTCCGATGAGATCCATTCTCCTTTTGCAGCAATCAACCCGCGCAACAGTTCGTTGATCTGATCCATTCTGTGGTATACTACGGGAAACCATATCACTAAGGGTCTTGCGACTGGTTGATTCAAGCCAGAGACTGATAGTCCCAAGCGAGTTGGAGACCTTGGGTAAGGGGGTTATGGGCGCAGGACGCGAAGAGGAGGAGCGGTTCATGGAAAACCAATCGAAACGCAATAAAGACCTCGTTTCTTTTGCAACAGAGCTTTTTTCTAAAGGATATAACTGCTGTCAAGCCTGTCTTGCGCCATTCCTTGGCGAAATGCCTTCCGAAGAAAGGGAGCATGTAATGAAGATGACTTCCATCATGGGTGGGGGAATGGGTAGGACCGGACAGACCTGCGGCGCTATAACCGGTTCTCTGATGGCTTTGGGATGGACTCGGGGGTTCTCGTCTGGGAATGATCCGGATGAAAAGGAAAGACTGTATCAACTGGCACAGCAATGGATGAGATTGTTTTCCCGGGAATACGCATCTACGACGTGCCCTGGGTTGACCGGATTTGACCTTTCCGATCCGAAGCAGCGCGAACTGGCGAATGCGGCAGGCGTTTCAGAGCTATGCAAAGGGATTGTCCAAAAGTGGGCCCAAATCACCCAATTTGTGCTCAATTCCCCCAATCCCATTGAATAAAGGAGCGGATCGGATGTATCCCATCTTAGAGTTCGATCCACAGCGTAAGGCTGTGATTAATCCCGAAGACCACTTCAAACCAGTGGAACACGCAGAGCACTGTGTCCTTACTTTTTTCAAGGATGTGTTGGACAAACTCAACGCAGACGGTTTGTTCAAGGTTATCCATATCCTCAAAAGCGAAATGGGACATGTTCCTTTATACGAGATGGAGTATCGGGGTACGCGGGTGGGAGTGTCGCTTGCCGGGGTTGGAGGTCCCTTGGCGGTCGGTTTTTTCGAAGAAGTGATTGCCTATGGGTATCGGAAGTTCATCGCTTGCGGGTCGGCGGGGGTTCTCGATTCACAGATTCCCCGGAATCATGTGGTGATTCCCACGGCCGCTTTGCGCGATGAAGGCGTTTCCTATCACTACCTTCCCCCGTCCCGGTTTGTCGAGGGCCAAAAAGAACCCATCCAAGCGATGGAATCGGTCCTGCAGAAGCGAGGCATTGATTATCAGAAAGGAATGACCTGGACGACAGACGCCTTCTATCGAGAGACGCCCCAGAAGGTCAAAAAAAGGAAAGAAGAGGGTTGCATCACTGTGGAGATGGAAACCGCTTCATTTATGGCTGCTGCTGAATTTCGAGGAGTGGCGTTCGGCCAGCTCCTCTATGGAGGGGATGACGTCAGCGGAGAACTATGGGACAAACGAGATTGGGATCGGAAGGATGGATCGGTTCGAGAAGATCTCTTCTGGATTGCTGCCGAGGCGTGCATCTCTCTGTGAAAACGGCCGGATCGGGGTTAAATTCGAACGCGGTTCTTCGTTCTCCTCGATCCAGCAGTTCATGAATCAAGGAAAGGAAGGTGAACCATGACCGAACAGGATCGAATGCAATGGCTGTTGTCAGGTGATGTGTCCGTCCAATACCAAGTGTACCGAGATCTACTTGGAAAAGAACGTACAGACCTCCAACAAAGGATTGCCCATGAAGGGTACGGGGCCATCTACCTTTCGCAAAGAAACCCAACGGGCCATTGGGGAAGGAAGTTTTACCAGCCAAAATGGATATGCTCCCATTACACTCTTGTCGATCTGTGTTTGATCGGTCTAGAACCCACCAACCCACAGGCCCGAGAAACCATCAGTATGATCGCCGAGCGGGAAAAGAGTACCGACGGAGGAATCAATCCGGCCGAAACCATTTCACAAAGCGACGTGTGCATCAACGGTATGTTCTTGCTCTACGCTTGTTATTTCAAGATCGACCCCGAACCGCTCCGTTCGGTAGTGGACTTCATTCTGTCTCAGAGAATGTGCGACGGGGGATTCAACTGTCGGTTGAATCGATCGGGAGCTAGACACAGTTCGCTTCATACGACTTTGTGCATGATAGAAGGGATTCAATCCTATCGCGAACATGGGTATCAATATCGACTTGAGGAACTGATCGAAGCTGAAAAGACTTCGGCGGAGTTCGTGCTTGCCCATCGATTGTATTTGTCGGATCGAAGCGGAGAGATCATCGACGCAAAATTTCTGAACTTCCCCTTCCCGCCGCGATGGCAATACGATATCGTTCGAGCACTCGACTATTTTCGCACAAGCGGGATTCCCTATGACGAACGGATGACCCCAGCGTTGAATATGATGATTCGAAAGAGAAAAAAGGATGGGCGATGGACCACTCAATCCAAACCAGCGGGCCAAGTCCATCTCGTCATGGAGGATCCCGGAGGCCCGAGTCGATGGAACACCCTGCGCGCGCTGCGGATTCTTCAATATGCGGGGCTCCCGCTTATTTGACCGCAAG
This sequence comes from uncultured Thermotogaceae bacterium, assembly GCA_964462525.1. GTDB lineage: Bacteria > Thermotogota > Thermotogae > MWEM01 > MWEM01 > CAYWWY01. The sequence continues at coordinate 263,364 of CAYWWY010000002.1, read as the reverse complement.
GAGAAAGAAGATCGAGAAATATCCCAAAGGCAGAGAAACCGGTTGAGGGAGGAGGAGCATGAAGATTCAAGGAGCAAGGTGTGTAATCACCGGAGCGTCGTCGGGAATAGGCCGTGAGGTGTCTCTCAGGCTTCTGGAACAGGGTGCAAAAGTAATGGGAGTAGCCCGGAGCTTTCCCGATGAGTCGAAACTCCATCATCCGTTGTTCCATGAATATGCGTGTGATGTCTCCGAACCCGAGAAAGTGGATCAATTGTTCGCCCATGCGCTTGGGGTCATGGGCGGAATCGATCTCTTTTTCGCCAACGCGGGGTTTGCCTATCACGAACCGTTGGGTCCTCCGGATTGGGGGCATATTGAAGCCATCTACCGAGTCAATGTCTTCTCGGTCATCTATTCTCTGGAAAAGATGAGGGCACTTAAAAACGAAGATGGATTCTTTTTTCTGGCGACAGCCAGCGGGATCAGTTTTGTCCCGATTCCCAATTTTGCTTTGTATGGATCAACAAAAGCCGCTTTGCATACTTTCTTCGAGAGTATGGCCTACGAAACCCCAAAGCACCAAGTCCTTTCGGTGGTGTACCCCATTGCAACAAAGACCCGTTTTTTTCAGAAGGCCAACCGACCCTCCATGCCATGGCCCCGACAGGATGTCAAGGTAGTTGCGGATGCTATCATTCGGGGAATCCAAAAAGACCGGAGATCGATCCATCCTTCCTGGTTGTTCCGAATCGGTCAGGTTGTGTTCGCCCTCTTTCCCTGGGGAAAAAAGATATATGCCTATGCCAATCGGGCCTTTTAGGAATGGGATGGGTACTTTGGAGCGGGCGCAAATAGAGCCAATCCGCTGGCAAGCATCGGAAAGAGCATCATGATCAACAGGATCTCATGATATCCGTGAAACCGATCGAAGGCGTACCCAAAAGGCAATGGCCCTAATGCCGAGCCTATGACCATAGCAGTCATCGCAATCCCCCGAATCGAACCTTGATACTTTCTTCCATAATAGTTGGGCCACATAACATTCGTGCTCACCGAATCAAATGCGCAGAAAACACCGTGTAAGGCCGCATAGAGTAATAAAACTCCGTTGGAACGCCCCCACAGAAGAAGAATCATCGCCAAAAGCAGAATCAAAAATCCCCATGCTTTGATGTGATGAACCCGAGATCGATCGACAATGTAACCGGCAACGAAGGTGAGGGGAAATTGAACGATGGCAGTTACGCTAAGGATCATAGCCGCAAAAGAGGATGAAAATCCTTGGGTTTGGATCATGGAAACAATGTGGAAAGTGATCCCAGTATTGACCATGGAAGGGACAACCATGCAAAAGATCATAATCCAAAAGGCTCTTGTCGCCATGGCTTGACGTAAGGTCCACGGGTCGTCGGATATGGATACTTTTGGATGGCGAGCAAATTCTGATACCGGACTACCGGAATGGTTTCCGTCGGGTTTTTGCCCGATATCTTCCGGCTTGTCTTTAACCAAAAACCACCCCAATGGCGCCATGATGATAAACAGGGAAAAGCCCAGCACCATCCATCCGACGTGAGCGCCGAATCGTTGAATCAACCAATCGTTGACAGGAGGAAAAAAAGCAGATCCCACAACGCTTCCCACGGCCATCAAACTCAGGGCTTTGCCTCGATTCTTAAGAAACCATTGAGGAACAAGGGTTGATGGAAGCAAACTCATCGAACCCTGCCCCAATAGCCTAAGAAAGAAGAAACCAATAAATAGCATCAACGGATGGCTGACGAAACTCATCCAAAGACAAGCCAGTCCCAATAAACATGGGATAAGGACAAAGAGCTTTCGATGCCCCCGCCGATCGATCATTCTCCCCACCATCGGAAGAGCAAATCCAGCCAGAAGGGTGGCAAACGAGTAGTATCCCGACACAAGGGACCGACTCCATCCCAGCCCATCTACGTAGGAGTTGATAAAGATCGAAACGGAAAAGGTCTGACCAGGACTGGAAAAAAACAACCCCAAAGCAGAGATTCCGATGATGACCCATCCATAAAAAAACTTCCTTTGTTTTGTGACGGGCTGAGGGTTTGAAAAAATCACCAATAGACCTCCTGCAATGGATTGGCATATCGAACAGGGATATCCCGCATGATTGTACCATAGAATCGAGCGGAGATTACACAAGAAGGTCAACTGAGACCGGTCCTGAATGTCCGTCTGACGTGCGATTTCTGGGTTGGGAAGAGAAAATCGGCCAGAGACAAAGTAACCTGGTGGGAGGCATACACAAGCGATGGAAACAACCATTCCAATAGACCCTTCCAGGGGATCCAACAGAGTCCAACGCGTGGGCGCCTCTGGAACAGCGCAGCTATGCAATGTCGAGTGGCCCGCCGCAGCTACGGATTTTTCTGCCTGCATGAACAGGAAATCCGCTTGGGCTTACGCCTCGCGCGGACGACTCCTCCCTAACGGGAAAGCGGACGGATTCGGTTTCTTACGGATGCAAGCAAGCGTCCATTGCTCTCCAGATCCTTTCCTTTCCCCCGATGCTTTCTTTTCAACCCCCTTGATCTTGACATAGGTCAATCCAATTTGATATAATTAGACCACTAGGTCGAAACCATATGGTACATACTCGATAGTTGGAGGTGGTCTTTGTGATCCAGGTACGGGATTTGGTCCATCGATACCCACGGGCGAGCGTTAATGCCGTGAACGAGATCAGCTTTTCTATTTCAAAGGGAGAAATCTTTGGGTTTCTGGGTCCCAATGGCGCGGGGAAGAGCACAGTGCAGAATATCCTTTCGCGGTTGCTTCCCATTCAGTCTGGGGATGTAATGATCGATGGGGTTCCACTCAGGGCCGTCAAGCAATCCTATTATGAAGAGATCGGAGTTTCCTTCGAATTGCCCAATCTGTATGAAAAACTTACAGGTTATGAGAACTTGGCTTTCTTCGGAAAGCTCTTCAGGAAAAAGACGATCGATCCGGATTCCCTCCTGCGTATGGTGGGCCTGGAGAATGCGAGAAACAAGAAGGCCAAGGACTATTCCAAAGGAATGAAGCATCGATTGGTCTTCGCTCGATCTCTGATCAACCGGCCCAAGATTCTGTTTTTGGATGAACCGACCTCCGGGTTGGACCCATCCACCGCTCAGGAGATCAAGAACATCATTCGCGATCAGCGGGATCAAGGGACAACGATTTTTCTGACCACCCATAACATGTTTACCGCGGAGGAGCTTTGCGACCAAGTCGCTTTCTTGTATGAAGGAGCGATCGTTGCCATGGATACGCCGAAAAATCTGAAGCTACAGTATGGAACGCAATCGGTGCAGATCGAGTATCGAGAGGAGGATCAAACCCAACGGGCGATTTTTTTCATGGATCGACCAGAAGAAAAACAACGTTTGGCCGAATTGGTCGCGCAATACCCGGTCATTACGCTCCATTCTCAGGAGGCAACATTGGAGCAGATCTTCATCAAGCTCACGGGGAAGGAGTTGAAGGCATGAGGCGTTTTCTTGCAGTCCTATGGGCAAATGTGCGTTTGGACACGAAAACCGCTTGGCGGAATGGCTTTTTCGCCATTACGATCGCTTTGGTTGCAGCTTATGCCGCAGCGGTGAACTGGTTGATCCCTCCTTCGTTTGAGGCAGAAAGACCGACCATAGGGTTTGTGGATCAAACGGAGGATCAGCGATGGAAGTCATTTTTGGAACCACAAGAACATGAGTTCCAGTTTTTTTCTGACCGGTCCCTTCTCGAACAAGAAGCGCAGGATCATGGGATCATAGGAGTGGTTGCGTGCGAAGAAGAAATCATCTTGATCATTCAAGGATATGAACAGCCGAAAACCATCACGGCGATCGAAGAGTTCCTTCAGCTTTCGGATCAGATGATCCAAAGGGTAATCCTTCCGCCAATGATCTCTACCGTGAACCTCCATCCGCATGCGGTTTCTTTGCCGATGAACCTCCGATTCATTCCTGTTTTGCTGGCAACCGATGTCATGCTCATCGCTTTTTTTCTCATTTCGGCCATGCTGTTCAACGAAAAGAAGGAACGGAGCCTATTTGCTTACCGCGTTTCGCCCGGGGGAACGTTCGCCTACCTTCTTTCAAAGGTATTGGTCAATGTGGGAAACTGCCTTCTCTTTTCCTTGTTGTTTCTGATCGCCACCGATCAATGGCGTATCCATCTATGGCCATTTATCCTTATGGTTGTGCTTTCCTCTGGATTGATGTCGTTTCTCGGATTGCTTCTGGCTCAGTTCTACGATTCGCTGATGGATTTTCTGTACATCATCCTTGGGGTCACGCTGATTGCTTTATTGCCGGCGATTCCATACTTCAATCCATCGATTGCAGCTCCTGTATTTGAATGGATTCCTTCGTATCCGGTTTTTTTCGGCGTCCATCGATTGTTGGAGGGGGCGAGCGACGTTCCATGGCAGATGTTCGCGCCCGCGTTGGTTCTGCTTGGCATTATGATCCCATTGACCGGGTGGTCGTTTGGAAAGACAACAATGAAAAGAAGCGGATTATGAGCTTCTCGAGGAGATGCTGAACATGAGTCGACTGTTTGCTTTAGCCGGGAAGGACATTTGCAACGGGTTTCGGAACCAAATCATTCTTTATATGTTTTTTTCCCCGATCATCATGATCCTTGCCTTTCAGATGGTGATCCCCCTCTTAGAGGGTACAACAGTGCAGTTTGTGGTTGATCCTTCCGTGCCAACAGACTTTGAAGACCGCTTGAGGCGCACAAGCCAGGTGGAACGGGTTTCTTCCTACGAAGAATTGACAGATTGGGTCAACCAGTCTTCGGGTTGGATCGGGGTTTTCCGCAAGGATGCATCCTATGCGTTGGTCTTTTATGGTACCGAAGAAGAGGAGATCCGGCAAGCCGCAGTTCAAATGGCTATGATCGCGGCAACAGATTTGAATGACGCAGTTCCTGTCACGGTTCACTCGATGGGGGTGGAACAATCTCAACTGTACACCTTTTTGACAGCTGTTTTGATTTTGCTGATCGGAATGTGGGCAGGGATTTCGATGGGCCTAACAGTTGTCGACGACAAAGAGAGCGGCATGATTCGAGCCCAAGCGGTCTGTCCCATCACCATCGGGCATTATTGGGCATCGAAGATACTGATCGTGGTGGCTTACAATCTCTTGTACGGAGTGATCGTATCTTTAGCGATGGTAGGAACCTCCTTACCCGGAGAGCGGGTGCTCATGATTGTTTTGGCTTCCAGCGCTTTGGGAGTGTTCATGGGGATGATCATCGGGGTGTTTGCTGACAATCAGAATACGGCGATCGCGATCATCAAAGTCTCAGCCTTTCTTCTAGGTTTTGTTCCGCTGCTTTCCATGTTTTTTGATTCCAATTGGGAATGGGTGTTTTATCCGATTCCAAGCTTTTGGGTGTTCCGATCGGTTTCTGGCATAGTGTCTGGAACGGGCGCATATGGGTGGCATTTTGTCTTGGCCATCCTGACGAACATCGGGGCTTTTGTGTTGATGATGCCGTTGATGATCAAAAAACTGAGGCTGCGAATCCATTGAGTGATTTCTGTTGTATTGACAAAACAGGGATTAATGGGGTATGATTATCCCGGTTCCTATGAAAGCAGCAGGGTATATCGAGGTGAAAAATGCTTCGCAAGGGATTTGAACGAGAAGAAGACGTCGTTCGTGCCGCGCTCAAGGAATTTGCGGAGAAAGGATATGAGAAGGCGTCGATCAATACGATCATAAAAGAATCGGGGATTAGCAAAGGCACCTTTTATTACCACTTTTTGGGTAAAGAAGAGTTGTTTCTCTATCTTGTTCAAAAAGCAGGGGATCTGAAGGTGGAATGGTTGCGCAACCATATTCCGAAAAATAGCCAGGAACCAATGCCTCTTTTTGATTCTTTGAGAGTCCATATGAATATGATGGTCGGGTTTATGAAGCAATATCCGGAATATGTTGAGTTTAGCTTCAGCACGATTCTGAATGCAAGTCCGGAACTGATGGAAAAAGCGCTTCGAGACATAGAACCCAAGCTGAGAGACTTTTTTTTGCCCTTGATCGACCAGGAGTATAGCCAAAACAGGTTCGCACCTTGTTTTGATCAAGGTTTTGCCGAAACAATGATCTTGTACCTCTTTCGAAACTCTTGGTCGATGCTTAAAGAGTATAGGGAACAAACAATCGACGTGCTTATGCATCGGGTAGACCAGCTGATCACCTTTATAGAACGAGGATTGTCGAGATAAGGGGGGGAGGATGGAACATATTTTCTGGACCCTGCATCCGGTTCGAATCCCCAATGCGGTCCGAGCGAAAAAGGAGTATGTATACGATTCACAGGGAACGGAATACATCGATCTCGAATCGGGAATTTGGTGCACCTCGATCGGACACAATCACCCACGGATTTGCCAAGTGATTCGAAACCAGTCCGAAGAGCTCATACATACCGGGTATATCTACGCGCATCAGGTGATTGAGGAAAGCGCCATCGAGCTGCTGGAGACGATGGGCCTGGACGATGGGAAGGGCGTTTTCTTGTGTTCGGGAAGCGAAGCAATCGAGTTTGGAGTCCGTTTGGCCCAAAAGATTATGGATCGCCCGTTCCTTCTATCGATGAGCGATTCGTACTATGGGGCGTATGGATCGGCCACAACAAGGGACGCGGGAGCATGGACAGCCTTTGATTGGTTGGACCGCTGCAAAACCTGCCCCAAGACTGAGGTCTGTGATCGCGATTGCACTCATTTTCAATCCATTCCCTTCAATCAGTTGGGAGGGTTTTTGTTCGAACCGGGGAGTTCTTCGGGATTTGTACGGTTTCCTCCGAAAGGCTTGGTTCGTTTGATCTGTGAAACCATCCAATCGGAAGGCGGTCTGGTTCTAGTCAATGAAATCACGACCGGGATTGGCCGAACCGGACGATGGTATGGATTTGAGCATTACGGGATAAAACCCGACATTGTGGCCATTGGGAAAGGGATCGGAAATGGCTATCCGGTCAGTTTTACCGGGATTTCCAAACAATGCGTGGACTGTTGGGAAGGTAGGCCTTTCCCATACGCCCAATCGCATCAGTATGATCCCTTGGGTGCGCGCGTGGCTCTGGAGGTTGTTCGCGTCATCAAGGAAGAGGGACTGATCGATCGCGCCCGCAATGAAGGCATTTTTCTTAAGAACGCCCTAGAGGGGCTCAAGACGCGGTATTCGATGATCCAAGAAGTACGCGGGAGAGGGTTGATGCTGGCGATTGATTTGGATCAGGCTCAAGGAGTTTTTGAAGGATTGCTTGCAAACAGGTTCATCCTTTCGTTGCGTTTAGGAGGGAAAACCCTCCGATTGGATCCATGTTTGAATGTTAACCGCCAAACACTGGAGCGGTTTCTTGTCTGCCTGGAATCACTGTTGAAACCTGGGAACGCGATCGAACAACCGGTTTCTTCAAACCCCTGAAAAATGGGAGGTTAGCGTGACCCATCTTCTTGAGCGGATCCATCAGCAATTTGATGATTTGCAACGCGCGCGGTCATTGAATACCAAAACGGTTCGGTCCTTCAGCGCGGAGTTGTTCCGGATCCTTGAAGATCCAAACCCCGAAACGGTCTTTCCACTTTGCGAGCAGTTGCTGAAAGAAAAGAGATGGCCATACAATACGATTGCCTTCGATTGGGCCCACCGAATGAGGAACCAATATCAAAAGCAGACTTTTCCCTTGTTCGAGCGATGGTTGATGGAGTATGTATCTGATTGGGGGGACTGCGATGACTTCTGCACGCACGCCTTTGGAGAATTGGTGATGCAACAAACTGATTCGTTCCCGAAAATATTGGAGTGGACCCATTCCCCTCAGTTCCCAGTTCGAAGGGCATCGGCCGTCGTGCTCATCCTGCCCATCCGCAGAGACCGATATCAACACACAGGCCCTTTGCGGATCGCTGAACGATTGTTGAATGATGCGCACTATCTGGTGGTAAAAGGATATGGATGGATGCTCAAAGTCCTGGCGGAACAGGATCTTGACGCGGTGATCGGTTTTATCCAAACCCACAAAGACCATATGCCCCGTCTTTCGTTGCGGTATGCCATCGAAAAGATGGACCCTTCAATCCGATCGATGCTTATGCAAAAGTAGCTGAGGAATGGCATCCTACTTTCGAGAATGAGGAGGGTTTCCCATGAGAGAAGATCATACGGTTGCTTTTTTCCCCGCTTCAAGTCTGGATATCGATGATTTTCTGACTCTGATGAAGGAAGAAGCAGCTGAGTATCTCGAGAAAACCTTGGAGATCATGGGCGTTTCATGGGAGCAGTTTGCTGAATTGGTCCGAGGGACAGGAGTGGTTCAGCGCATAATGGTTCAAGGCCAAAAGACTGGATACTTTTGGACAGAAGAACGGGATCGGATTCTCCATCTGCATGGGCTTATTCTCCATTCCGAGTTTCAAGGCCAAGGGATTGGAAGCTTCGTTTTCCGTCATATATGCAACCAGCATCGAGGACGACTGAACGCCATCGAATTGGGTGTTCACCAATCCAATGAAAAGGCAATCGCGATATACAAACGATGGGGTTTTCTTGTGACAAGGTCTTTAAAGGAGTATGGCTTTTTGATTCTCCGGTATCCTCTTTCTGGTTTGTAAAACTTCTTCTGAACCATCTGCACCCTCTTTGCCCAAGGATTCAATCATGCCCATTCTGAAGTAGGCGCTGCGGATCCCATGAGGAAATCGAAAAAAATGTGCTATACTATCAAAGAATCCATTGGGATCGATCGTTTCAAATCCAGAAAGGGGCAAAGATATGGCGCCAAAAAAGGTCTTGATTATCGGTGCAGGGATTGCTGGTCTATCGGCCGGTTCTTATCTGCAGCGAAACGGATACGATACGGAGATATTCGAAGCGCATTCCATCCCGGGAGGACTATGCACTGCCTGGAAACGGGGTGATTATACGATCGATTACTGTGTTCATTGGTTAATGGGTACCAAACCCAACACGGGGTTCGATGTGGTTTGGAATGAATTGGGCGCCTTCGAGAACGAGGATGGAAGTCGCTCCGAAATCGTCAACCTGGACGACTTTTCCCGGATGGAATTTGTGGATGGTTCGGTTGTGCGGTTGTTTTCTGACGCGGATCGCTTGAAAGAAGAGCTCTTGAGAATTGCCCCAGAAGACCGGAAGATGATCGTGCAACTCGCGAAAGACTTGAAGAGATTGAGCCGGTTCCGAATCACGACTGATCCAGAAAATCATAGCCCCATTCACCGAGCAAGCAGCCTCTTAGGCAATCTATCGATTATGCCCCGTTTTTTGAGACACGCTCGAACGCCCATGAAGGTTTATGCGGATCAATTCAGAAATCCGATCATGAAGAAGGTGTTGATGGGGGTGATTCCTCCGGACTGGTCTGTCATGTCATTGACCATGGGGCTTAGCATGCAACATCGCCAAGCAGCGGGGTACCCGGTGGGAGGTTCTCTTGCGTTTGCACGAAATATTGAACGGAAATACCGGTCTTTAGGAGGGCAAGTCCATTACCGTAATCCTGTGGATAAAATTATAGTAAAAAAAGGAAAAGCCGTAGGCATTCGTCTTTCTTCCGGTGTTGAACTGACGGGGGACGAAGTTGTCTCCGCAGCTGACGGACATGCCACCTTGTTCGAGATGCTTGAAGGAAACTATCTTACAGATAACATAAGAAAGGCGTATGAAACCTTTCCTTTGTTCCCATCTTCCGTTCTCTTTGGTTTTGGAATCGCACGGGATATGTCGAGTGAACCGCATAGCCTTATTCTTGAATTGGACAAACCTTTGGAGTTTCCCGATGGTTCTGTCCACAACTCGTTGGCAATCACGTTTCGTCATTACGACCCTACCTTAGCCCCAAAAGGGAAAACCTCCGCAAAAGTGATTTTCAATACATGGCGTGACCAATACTGGCGTGACCTGGCCCTTTCTGATCGCAAGTCCTATGAGCAAGTGAAAGAGGAGTTGAAAACACAGGTAGTGGAATTGATGGAGAAACGGTTTCCGGGGATTGGTTCGGATATAGAGGTTTCCGATGTCTCAACACCGCACACCGTTCAACGCTATACTCGAAACTGGCATGGGAGTTATGAAGGGTTTGGACCCACGCCCCAGAGTGTGATGGCCCGGTTGCCCAATACCCTTCCTTCTTTGCAGAACTTTTCGATGATTGGGCAATGGACAAATCCTGGAGGCGGGTTGCCGCCCGCCGGCTTGGATGGCCGGAATCTTGCGCGGCGGTTCTGCCGGCAGGATGGAGTTCCGTTTTCGGGGACTGCTTCGCGTCTCTGAAATCAAACGGGTACTTGACCGAAGTTCGAAGGGTTACTCCTTAGCATCCTGTTCCAAACGCATGGATTGGGCAAACCGTTCTATGAATTGGGGATCATTGTGGAGCGGAATATGCGTGAACTGTTTCTGGAAGGCAGAAACAGAACCGAGCAATTGGGGATCCAAAAGGACTGTTGCTAACCCTTTGCATGCAGCGTTTCCCACTGCTTTTACCTTGTGGGAAGGAATCGATGGGATTAGGCCGATTTTTTGAATCGCTTGAATATCAAGGTGAGCGCCAAAATGTCCCGCAAGGTAGATTTGATCCAGATCGGAGGATCGGATTCCCATTCGTTCCAGCAAGGTGTCAACCCCTGCGCGGATGGCTCCTTTGGCCAGTTGTACCTGTCGAATATCTTTTTGCGTAAGCAGGATGGATCGGCTGTGGCGCGCCTCGGGAAGTTTGATGGATCGATCGCCATCACTATGAGGCTGAGAATTATGGATTCTCCCGTTGGGATGGATCGCGCCATTTTCGATCAGAAGGGCGATCCACTGAATCAACGCCGATCCACAAATGCCTTTCGGATGTCCATCACCAATCACGGTATATCGAACCTTCTCATTTGAATCCTTCCACACTTGATCAATGGCTCCGGGAACCGCAAGCATTCCATGCGTGATGTTCATCCCTTCAAAAGCCGGTCCAGCGGCTGTGGAACAGCAAAACATTTGATCATCATTGACCAGCACAATTTCACCGTTCGTTCCGATATCGATGAGCAGGCGAGCCCCTGACCCCAAAGCGCTCGGGATGTGTAGTCCGCAATGGATGCTTGCAGCGAGAATATCGGATCCCACAAACCCGGCGATGTTGGGGAGAAAGCGAACCATCGTCTGTGGGTCTGCATGGTTCAACCCAACATCCAAGGCTTTTTTTTCGGGTGTCGAAATCACATGTGGTTCAAAGGGCATCTGTCCCAACGAGCGGGTGGAAAGACCCCAGAAGAGATGATGCATGCATGTGTTTCCTACCAAACCGACTGTATGCACTTGCTTGGACAAGATATTTTCTTTGAGAAGCAGCGTTTGGATCATCTGATCCACTGCGGATCGAATCTGGTTCTGAAGGGCCTCCAGTCCTTTTGGCCGGCCCGCGAAAGAAATCCGGGTGATCAGATCCGCGCCATACAAGGTTTGGGGATTTTTTCGGAATGTCGCTTGGATCATTCCGCTGCCTGGGCGCAGGAGAAATGCGGTCAGAGTTGTGGTACCGATATCGACTGCGATGGAATAGGCGGCCTCGTTTTGGTCAGAGGGTGCATGGCTTTGAGAAAAGGAAGCGGCAGGAGATAGCTGTTCCTCGGATTCGATAGAAAGTTGGGGTTCAAGAGCGACGATCGCGTCTCCTTCGATTCGTGTTGCGCAAGCCAATCGATGGTCATAAGAGAGCCCACGAGCGCCAAGGAGTTCCAACTCTCGCTTTGAGGGCTTAGACAAAGCTCCGGAGGCCCGAACTACGCAACCTCCGCATTTACCCATTCCTCCACAAGGAAAAGGATAAGCAATCCCATGATCTCTCAGAATCTGCATCAGCGTATGTCCAACAGGAGTCGATATCTGGATTGACTTTTCGGATGTTTCTATCTGAACTCGGCATCTGATATTCCATTCACCTGCTTTCTCGAATCGATCCATCCATGATGGAAGCGGTTTTCTCAAAGACAATTGTACCACGCTTTTCATTCGGAAACCAGAGTTTGAAATCAAACGAATATGCGCTCGTAGTATGCGAAAAAGGGAGAAAATTTGGCGATTGATTTGATTTGTGATATACTTCGCAAGGGTTTCATTGACCCGAGTATTGTTCGATCAAACCGGTTTTTTTGAGCAAAGGGGGTATGGGTTTTGGAAAACGCGATGATTCAATTTCAGCGGGTGAACAAGGTGTTTGCCGCGCGGAAGAAAAGTGTTCAGGCGCTGAAGGATGTTTCTTTCGAGGTAAAAAAAGGAGAGATCTTCGGATTGCTTGGACCAAACGGTGCTGGGAAGACAACGGCATTGCGGATATTGTCCACTCTTTTGGTGCCCACCCAAGGAAACGTGGTTGTTTGTGGGTATGATACGCAAAAAGAATCCCAGCAGGTCCGTAAGAGAGTCGGGTTTCTTTCCTCGGATATGAGTTTGACGGGTAATATGACCTCCCGAGAAACCCTTCGGTTTTTTGGGGAACTTAATCATTTGGAGAAAGGAACGATCGAACATCAGATCGCCAGTCTATCCCAATATCTGGGGATGAAGGATTTTTTGGATCGAAGAATGGGAACCTATTCGCAAGGGATGAAACAGAAAACGTTGATCGCCATTGCTTTGATCCATTCTCCGGACATTATCGTCTTTGACGAACCCACCAATGGGTTGGATATCCTGACTGCGAGAACAGTATTGGATTACCTCAAAGACCTTCAATCCCAAGGGAAAACGATCATCATATCAACGCATGTGATGGAAGTTGCCCGCAAGATGTGTGACCGAATCGGGATAATTGACCATGGTATGCTCAAAATCATAGGAACGCTCCCTGAAATCTTGAAGAAAACGGAAACCGACGATTTAGAGGATGCGTTCTTTTCGATTGTCAAGGAAGGTGATGCCGCATGAAAGATACATTGCTGATCTTTCGCAAAGAATTCTATCAAACCTTTAAGGACAAACGGACCGTGTTTTCTACCTTTGTTCTGCCCGTCATCCTTTTTTTGGTGATCTTCCAAGTAATCGGCAGCATGCAGACTCAGACCGAGCAGCGGCTTCAAGAGACCACCTTTGTCATCTTTACCAATCAGGAAACTCTTGCGCGGGAAGTGCTGCAACAGGCCGGCATTCTCTTTCAGATCGTGACGGACGCGCCAGATGATTTGGATCAATCGATTCGAGACCGAGAGATCCATTTGGCCATGATCTTTAGCGATCCGACAAAAACCATGGATGAGTATATCCGGATGGATGATCTTCAAATCGAGTTTATCTCATTCTCGGAGCAGATGGAATCAAGCAGGGCATTGAACCATGTGTTTTATGGTATTTCTCAGCTCAGGAATCAAGAGATCCGGTCCATTATGGAGTCCTTGGGGGTGAATCCGGAAGTCCTGAACCGCCCGTATACTCATACAACAAACATCGCTACGGAACGAGAACAAGCAGGAAACTTTTTGGGGATGATGCTGCCCTATATGCTTGTGATATATCTCTTCGCCGGATCCTTCTCTCTAGGGTTTGATACTACGGCCGGGGAAAAAGAACGCCAGACCCTTACCATTCTTTTGGTGAATCAAGTGTCCCGCACCGCCATCGCATGGGGGAAAATCCTCTATATGATGTTGGCCAACCTATTGATGGCATTGATTTCATCGGTGGCCTTTTCAATCGGGTTTTCGCGGATGATGAGCGGCGGTTCCGACATGGGGGGGGACTTTATGGCGGCATTCTCGGTAGATCTAATCGCCATGCTGATTATTACGGTATTGTCCATGTCCGTTATTGTCGCGTCGATTATCGCGGCCATCGGGATTTTTGCGAAGACGGTCAAAGAGGCAACTGCTTATACCATGCCTTTGTATATCGTTGCCATAATTTTTGGGATCATGAGTATGCAACCTGGCGGCTTGGAAAATATTCCGTTTATTGGGTTTATTCCTTTGATGAATGGAATCGATACGCTCAAAGCCCTGTTTACGAGTAATGTCATTCCCTATCAGCAGATTCTTCAAACAGTCCTGATCAATGTGGGTGTTGCCGTCTTTTTGGCATGGGTTACATCCCGTATGTTCAGCAATGAAAAATTTGTATTTCGGACCGAAAACTAAGGTTCGATGGCTTGGCGTGGAAGCCATTGCTCGGATATGAGTTATGGATCCGATCGATCGAAAACGATCCTAGTATGTGCGACGACAGTCAACGGATGGATAGGCCGTGATGGTCAGAATCGACCAGATTGGACCTCACCCGGGGATATGGATCATTTCTCTGCATTCACGAGGCGGATTGGCGCGGTTGTTATGGGACACCGGACCTTCCGGTCCCTGCCGCGCCCGCTTCCGAACCGTTTGAATGTCGTGATGACCAGGGATCCTCGATTAGAGGCTCATTCTACTGAAGAAGTACGGTATTGTTCCTGCAATCCTTTGAGTTTGCTGGAAACGCTTAAACGAATGGGATTCCCTGAAGTATGCGTGATTGGCGGGGAAAAGATCAATACGCTTTTCTGGAATGATCGGTTGATCGATGAAATGGTCGTCACCATCGAGCCCGTTTTGTTTTCTGGCCAGGTAGGTTTGGTGGGATCCAATGCTATTGAACGGAAACTGAGCCTAATCAACCATCATGCTTTGCCCTCTGGGGCGTTGATTCTCCATTATCAGGTCTTGAACTGAAGCTCCTGAACGATCTGGGATCGGTCTTTGGCTTCCAAAACCGCAATCCGATCAATCAAAGGGGGGTGCGTGCTCAACAAGTTTGCAAAGAACCCTCGTTTTTCCGCGAGTTTAAGCATCTTCGGTTCGGAGATGAATAAGTGGGCGGTGGCGCCGTTTGCTTGTTTGGTCGCGAGGGGCTTTTGGTAGATCTTCCGAAAGGCGGAAGTCAACCCATTCGGATTCCGGGTAAACTCAACAGCAGTCGCGTCAGCCAAAAACTCCCGTTTGCGGGAAATGGCAAAGGTCATCAAGCGACTGACCTGGCCAACGATAAACATGACCAGCGCTGTCGCGAAGATCGCTGCGATGATGGCCAGTATGGCTCCTTGTGAATCTCCTTTATCACTTTTTCCGCCTCTGCGAGAGCGGGAAGCCCCCCCAGTCATTGCGATGAATCCGGTCGTCCGCAGCATAATCAATCCAGCGCGGAAAGCGACCAGCGAGAGCAAAAGAACGCCTCCCACGAGCGCGCTGACGATCGTCATCAGAAGGACATCCCGGTTTTTGATATGAGCGATTTCATGAGCGACCACGCCTTCGGTCTCTTCTCGGTTCAGGCTGTTCAACAACCCAGTTGTCACACAAACATACGACTCTTTCTCCTTGGTCCCTGTGGCGAAGGCATTGATGGAAGGGTCATTCATGACATAGACTTTTGGCCGGGTCATTCCAGAAGAAATACTCAGCTCGTCCGCGATATTGAGCAGTTGCTTTTCTTCCAAGCTTTTCGTATCAGGGAGTACTTCTTTCGCACCCACCGATTTCAACACGATTTTGCTACCGGACCCAAATGCGATTAAGGCTTGGACTGCTACAAAGACAACCAAAACAGCGGTAATGATCCCGTTGGTTAAAAAGGTCAAATCCAGCAATACCCCCGCGCCTATGGCAATCCCAAAGATAACACCGACCAATATGATCGTCTTCCGTACATTCTTTTTTTGTTGTTGATAGAAATCCACCGCCACGGAAGTTCACCCCCTAGCTTTTCGCCGTAGACCATTCATATTCAATATTGTACCACGAAAGCAAATGAAAAAAACCGCTTCTTCCGTTCCTTTGGTGGAATCTGGTATACTATCTGTGAAAACGACCCAATCAAAGGGAGGAGACATATGGAAGACTATCGAAAACATAGGGCTTATTTGAAATCATCAGGATGGGAACAGGTGCGACAATTGGAGACCGATCAGAAGAAAGGGATTTTGCATCCCGATCTTGAGAAAGGAGTGGCTGAGGATGCCAAAATCATAAAGCTACCGGCATTCCAAGAAGTTGCTCAAAGGGAGACCCGGTTTTATCCATTGTTCCAGGATCGGAAAAGCCATCGGAAGTTTAAGGAAGATGGGCTGCTCTTGGAAGAAGTGTCCTTCCTTTTGTGGGCGATTCAAGGGGTGAAAAGCATTACAAAAGATGGGGCTACCTCTTTTCGAACTGTACCTTCGGGAGGATCTCGACACCCTTTTGAAACGTATGTTTTTGCTCAAAAGGTAGATTCCCTAGACCCTGGATTGTATCGGTATCTCCCCATAACGCACGAATTGGTTTTCCTCTTTGATCGCGAAGACTTTTCCGATCAGCTTACCCAAGCATGTTTGGGCCAGCAATTTGTTGGTCAGGCCCCCGTGAGCTTTATTTGGACAAGCATTCCTTATCGGACAGAATGGCGGTATGCGCATGTGGCTCACAAGATCATCGGTATCGATGCAGGGCATATGTGTCAAAATCTCTATTTGGCCGTAGAAGCGATTGATGCGGGCACATGCGGAATCGGAGCGTACAACCAACAGTTGATCGATCAGTTGTTGGATGTTGACGGAAATGATGAGTTTGTCATCTATCTGGCTCCGATTGGAAAAGTTTATTCTGGCCAATAATCACCGGGGTGTCGGGTATGAAGAAAAAGAAAAAAAAGCAAGAAAGGATTATCGTTATTGGCAAACAAGAGCAAGTAGGCAGTATGGTCCAAGAGATGCTGCAAAAGGATCACAACCCAATGGTAATCCAGCAGTACATGAATCCTTCAGCCCATATTCTATTGGAAGCGATCCAATCTCCTCGGGAGAGACCGGATATCTTGTTAATCGCAGATCCTCGGCTTGGGCGTTCAGTGGAACAGGAAATCGATCAAGCCAGGAAAGCCGGAGTGAAAATCGAATACCTTCCCAATTTGGTTGAAAGAAGATTGCGCCGGATCCCTTTGGATCTGATCGATCAGTTTCGAGACTATTATGATGTGGTCTTGTGTCAAAAAAAACCCTCTCGGATCGAGAGGGTTTTTGACGTGGGTATTTCTTTTTTCGCTCTTGTTTTTCTTTCCCCGTTAATTCTTGGGATTGCATTGGGCATTTTGTTGACATCCGGAAGACCCGTTATCTTTGCCCAAAAAAGAGCAGGCGTATTCGGAGAGCTCTTTACTTTCTACAAATTTCGAAGCTTAACCACACCCAACAGTCCAGCTGAATCGGAAGATCCTAACTGTGCTATCTCATCACGGTCGAATGCTTTTGGAAGGTGGATCCGAAAAACGCGAATCGATGAAATTCCTCAGTTTTGGAATGTCCTAACGGGGAAAATGGCATTCATCGGACCGCGGCCAGAGATGGTTTATTATCATCAAATGTGTGTCGAGCAGATTCCCTTTTACCAATATCGGTTCCGTGTCAAACCGGGAATTACCGGTTGGGCTCAGGTTTCTTACAAACACACGACAACACTAGATGAATATAAACGAAAGACGGAATATGATCTGTATTCCATCAAAAATCGAAATGCCCGTTTGAGCGCGTTGATTCTCATAAAGACGATTATCACGATGCTTGGAATGAGAGGAAAATAACCCGGGATTACAGAGCCCCTGTCGTAAAACTCTTCACTTCGCTGTGGGTCGAGGCGATGTGCCCGGTCGGATACTCCAAACACGCCATGACCAGCCAATAATAGGTCGTATTGGGCTGCAAATCGACCGTGAGCGTATAGGCCTCTTCTGTAATCACGATCGGTTGGCCATTTAGCACATACAAGACAGGGTCAGTTTGCTCGCTGATGTACAGTTGGTAAAATTCCGTGGGAGTTCCCCCTACCCACGAAAAGGTAGGACGGAGCGTAATATTGGTTGATCCGTTCGCAGGAGCGACAAGTTCAGGTGCGGGAGGTACAGGGCGCCGATCTCTTCGTTGGCAACCAAGGTTGAGCGCACACACCAAGACGAGGATGGCAACCAACCCCAAAAGAACCATGGTTCGTGTACCGTGCCTTTTCTTCATCATAATCCCTCCTTATGTTCGTTTTTTGAACCTATATTTTTATGATCGACGAGGACAAGTGCTCGATACAAGGACAAGTCTCAATGATCATTAAACAAGCAATTTAGACAAAATTGAAACCCGGTAGCGGCATCGGAGGAAGCGCAAATTGCGTAAGTCTTGTGTCTTCCATGATACCCAGCCGTTCATATAGAGACTCGGAATTCACGATTTTCACCGTATGGTTGGGGGGGAAATAGGTGGATGTCGTGGAACTGTAGTGGTTGAAAATGAGCATATTCAAAAACTCCAAGTCGCTCTCGGGAATGATGAGCTGGAAGGAAGGGTGGCCATCCCGCACCAGTTTTTCCATA
This sequence comes from uncultured Thermotogaceae bacterium, assembly GCA_964462525.1. Lineage (GTDB taxonomy): Bacteria > Thermotogota > Thermotogae > MWEM01 > MWEM01 > CAYWWY01. The sequence goes on along the minus strand of CAYWWY010000002.1, from coordinate 244,975 downwards.
CCGGAAAGCAAACTGATACGACTCCCCGCATACTCGATAATCCTGCTTTGATCCGCTTTGAAGGTAAAATACCCGCGGTAAATTCCGAAGGCCTTGACCAGATAAGTTGGTCCGATCTGCGCTTTCTCGAGAGATTTGGGTCCTTCTTGAAGCAACTGTTCGTGCACCTGAAGGAGGGTGGAAAAGTCGGTTTCGGTTCTCCGGAAGCGTACATCTTCCGCCCAATACAAATGACACACTTCTTGAAAGAGGTCTGGGGTTAAGGGTTCAATTTCAACCGGGATCAATCCTTCCTCTTCTTCCCCTGCGATTTCAAAGAACATTGATTTCCCCATTTCCCGAAATCCTCGTCGAAGGTACAAATTTCGATTCCCCGAAATAAGGATCATCTCCACACTTTCCCGGATCAGTTGGTCTTCCAATGCTTCCAAAACTTTGGAGGCATGCCCTTTTTCCCGAAAATCTGGATGCGTGGCGACCGCGCCGAGAAAACCCGTGCGGATTTTTAAGCCAGGAATCAAAAGATCCGTTACATACGCAGCAACATGGGAGACAATTTGCCCAGAGTCTTTTGCAATAAAGATATGGGGTAGGTTCTGATCAGAAAACAATAAAGGAAACTCAATTTCCATTGTGGGATCCAGGTCTTTTCGGAATGTGTTGTTGATCAAACCAAACACTTCCCGCATCTCTTCTTGCCTAGGATTCCTGACGTCCATGCCGGCACCTCCGCTATCTATGCCCCGATTTATCAATCATTATTATACCAGATTTTGTCATGTAGATATAGTTCTTCCCATTGTTTCATTACGTTTACCCCAGAATAGATGATGCTGAGTTCTCTGGAATGGGTTTGAAAGGCTTCTCGAAGATTCGTGTCTTCTTGGATCCGGCGAAGTTGCTCCGCAAATTCTTCCGATGAATCGCCAAACAGATAGTGTTCTGAAAGGATTTCCTGATAGAGCTCGATATTCCTAAGCAGCAAAGGGAGATGACAATTGGCCGCTTCTAGGACAGTCATCGGGAAGAGTTCTTGATAAGAGGGCAGGAACAATACGTCTGCGGCTTGAAAATATCGCGCCACTTCGGAACGGTCTACGATCCCAGTAAACCGGAGATTGGGGGGAGGATTATCCATGATTTTCGCATATTGCTCATAGCCATCGGTAAGTTTTCCAAAAGAGAACCCTCCAACCCAAACAAACTGATATTGAGGCAAAAGCAAGGCTGTTCGAACAAAATCGTCGATGCCCTTGCGCTTTTGTACTTGCCCTGCTCCGACAATCAGAAAATCCGTTTCCTTTATCCCCATTTTGGTTCGCAAGTGAGTTTTCTCGTCGGGCGCAAGGGGTCGGAATGTTTCTCCAGAAACGTAATTGGGAACATAAGAAACTTTTTCTTTGCGCAAACCGGCTTTTGTCAAGGTTTCTTTGTAAAAAGGATTGACAACCACCAATCGATCGGCTTTGTTATAGAAATGGATCATATATCGCACCAGGAATGGCATGACCCAACGAGGGATCTTCAAACTGCCAACCAGCGAATCGGGCATAACATGACAGGAAACTACGACCTTCTTCTTTTTTCGTTTTGCCTTTCTCATCAGGAAATAGGAGCCTGGATCGAAGGTGTGAATGTGAAGAATATCCCAATGGTCTTTTGGTTCGAGTACGACCTGAATCTTTTGAGATTGTTGCATGAGCTTTCTGTGCTCGAGAAAGGCGGAATCCACTCCTTGGCCTTTCACTTTTCCAGAAACAGAACGGATGTACAGCTTCTTCATGTGCTTTCTCCCCTTTTCGATACCAGTACCGCCATTGTTTTGGGATGTAGGAGGATGCTCTGCTTTACAACTGGGGCTTGCGCTTCATCCTCATAGCAACTTTTTTCGCCTTCGAGGAAAGTGTCGATCACCTTGACCCACCTCTTCCCTTGGTACGCAGGGACTTCAAAGGCCAAGGCATGATCATAGGCATTGATCGCACAATAGATATCATCATCGGGATCAAGATAGGACTCCAAATCCTCACCACTGATCACGAACGCAAGAGTGTGGGATGGATGACTCCAATCAGGCTTTCCGGGTTTTATGCCATGCCAGGTAATATCTCGAACAGAGTGAGAAATTTTCTTTCCGGTAAAAAAGTGCTCTCTTCGAAGGCAGTTATGGCGTTTTCGAAAGGCAATGGCTTTTTGGACAAAGCCGTGGATATCCGAAAACTGATCTTTTCTGGACCAATCTAACCAAGTCAACTCATTGTCGTGACAATAAGCATTGTTGTTCCCCAGTTGCGTCCGAGCAAACTCGTCGCCCATTAAGATCATCGGTGTCCCTTGAGAAACCATGAGCAACGTAAAAAAATTCTTCATCTGTTGTTTTCGAAGCCGAACGATCGAAGGATCGTCTGTTTCTCCCTCATGTCCATGGTTGCAGGAAAAATTGTCGCTGGACCCATCTTGATTATTTTCTCCGTTCATGAGGTTGTGTTTCCGCGAATAGGACACAAGGTCCCACATCGTAAATCCATCATGTGCAGTCACGAAGTTGATGCTATCAAACGGTTTTCTCCCGGGTTTGTCGTATAGATCGCTGCTCCCCGCGATTCTTGTCGCCAGCTCGGGAACCAATCCCTCATATCCATGAAAGAACTTCCGAGCTACATCGCGGAACTTCCCGTTCCATTCCGACCAACCGCTTGGGAAATCCCCAACATAGTACCCCCCGCCAGCATCCCATCCCTCGGCGATTAACTTGGATCCCGCGATGATTGGGTCTTCCGCGATGTCTTTCAGCAAAGACAGGTCTCCGATCCATTTCCCGTTAGGCGCTCGACCCAAAACTGAGGCCAAATCAAAACGGAACCCATCCACATGCATTTCTGTGACCCAGTACCGAAGCGAATCAAGGATCATCTGTTTGAGAACGGGGTGATTGCAGTTTAGGGTATTTCCGCATCCGGAATAGTTTAGGTAGTACCGTTTGTTGTTTGGATCAAGCATATAATAGATGCTGTTGTCAAATCCTTTGAAACTGAGTGTTGGTCCGTCTTGGGCGCCTTCGCCTGTGTGATTGTACACCACATCCAAAAGGACTTCCAACCCGTTGGAGTGCACTGTTTTCACAAAATCGCGGAACTGGACAACCTGATCTCCTAGCTGCAGTCCACGGGTAAAAGACCCTTCAACGGAAAAAAAGTTCAACGGGTCGTATCCCCACATGTTCTTCAAGCGCTCACTGGTGACGGGGTTAAAGTGGGTGTTTGCGTTTGGGTTAAACTCAAAGATGGGCATCAGTTCGATGGATGTTATGCCCAACTGTTTGAGGTAATTCAATTTTTCTTCAATCCCCATAAAGGTGCCGGGACAGGATACTTGAGCCGTTTGGGAAATAGTGAAAAATCGGACGTGCAATTCATAGATAATGGTATCTTTCATAGGGATCCGTATCGGGCGATCTTTGCCCCAATCATATTCGCCCGAATTGATTACGATTCCTTTCGCCGGGCTTCTGGCTGAATCCAACTGAGAAAAGGATAGGTCACCAAGCGGGTCATTTCGATCGTACCCATAGGCATGGTCTTCATCCCAATTGAATGCTCCTGAGATGGCTTGGGCATATGGATCTACCAACAGCTTGTTGGGATTGAATCGATGACCGTCAAGGGGATTGTACGGTCCGATGGCTCGATATCCATAACACTGGCCATGACCCACCCCGGCTAAGAATATGTGCCAAATATCCCCAGTGCGATTGATTTGTGGATCCATTTCGAATCGGTGGGAAGGCCGATCATCATAGTAGGAATCATAGAGCTCGAGGATCATCCCTTTTGCATGCCGAGAAAAAAGGGCAAAATTCGTTCCATTTGAATGAACTGTGGGTCCAAGGATATGGGGTTTGCCAGCTGAGACGGTAATCATGGACACCTCTATTTATGGATTCTTTTTCTTTTCTGTCAGTCTTTTTTCCTCTCCTTTAATCAGACGTTGGATGTTTTTTTTGTGCCGGAATATTGAGAGCAAGGTCAAACCCAAGAACAGGAAAAAGTAGGAGAGATCAGAGAAAAGGAATAGAGAAGAAATCGTTGCCAATACCATACCGCTCATCGTGGAAAGAGAGACCAAGCGGGTTTTTGCGAAGAGCAGCAAAGAGCTACCCAAAAAAATCGAACCTGCAATCGGGTTGAGCGCAAAGAATACCCCCATTGTAGAAGCGACCCCTTTGCCCGATCGAAATCGAAGAAAGATGGAAAAGTCATGGCCAACGACACCGGCAATCGAAGAGGCAAACAATAATGGTTTTTCGGGATGGAACGCAAGTTGCAGGATAACCAATGGAACAAGGACTTTGCAACAATCCATGACAATACACATGATCGCGACTTTCCAACCAGAAACTCGGAAGGCATTCGTTGCTCCAACATTTCCGCTGCCAACCTTCCGGACATCCACTCCTTTTACCCAATACGGGATAATAAAGCTGAATGGGATCGAACCACAGATATACATGATTACTGTCCAAATCACTTCAGTCATATTGGCCTCCGAGCTAAAAACTTCAAGAAAAGAGGGGATCCCAAACCCATCGAAAGGTACTTGCGAAGCCCTCTTTTTAAGGTTTTTTTATATGTGTCAGGGATCTCGGATGGATCGTTAACATAGATCGAAATAATCGGTGGTCCTACCGATACTTGGGTTGCGTAGTATAATTTAAGGAATTTTTTCCCGCTACGGGGGGGTGGAGCAATCGTCTTTACCTTTTCTAATGCTGAGTTGATTGCTCCTGTTGAAAAGGAGGATTGAAACGATTGATGGGCTTCTTCAATCTGCGAGAAAAGTTGATCGAGTCCTCGTTTTTTCAATGCGGAAACGAACGAAATCAAGCTGTAGTCGATGAAGTGAAACCGCTGTTGCACCATCTTCTCCATGGTTTTCAAGCTAGGATGAGGAATGGTGTCGGATAGATCCATTTTGTTGATCGTAATAATGCTTGCTTTCCCCGCGTTTTCGATGATGCCAGCAATTTTCAGGTCCTGGTCAGTAATGCCTTCTAAAAAATCGATGACCAATATACACACATCGGCTCGTTGAATTGCTTTCTGGGCCCTGAGAAAACTATAGCTTTCGATTGTGTACTTCTCGACTCGAGAACGGCGTCTCATGCCTGCCGTATCGATAAAAAGAACTTCTTTTCCTTGCCAGCGGACGAGATCATCAATGGAGTCTCTCGTAGTTCCCGGTATGGATGTAACCAGTGCGCGGTCTTTCCCGATGATTGCGTTGAACATTGAAGATTTTCCGGAGTTCGGCTTGCCCACAATTGCAACTTTGATGCAAGGGTTGGAAGGATTGGGAACAGAAGCTAAAGCACTATCTGATTGTACGGCCTCTTCTTTGCGATCCAAGATGATCTCGGAAATTTGGTCTCTTAGATCCTGCAAACCCATATTATGGGCTGCGGAGATCATTATTGGCTCTCCCATTCCCAACTCGTACAGTACCGATCGATTCGGTTCCGTTTTTTTAGTGCTTTCCGATTTATTGGCTACGAAAAGATAAGAATACCCACCCTTGCGAATAATCTCGGCATAGTCGTGGTCTTCCTGGGTGGGTAGGTCTTGCGCGCTAACCACAAACAAAAGCAAATCGGCTTGATCGAGAATTTCAATCGTTCTCTGGCGCATCTTGGATTCAATCTCCCCTTGAGGTCGGGAGAACAAACCACAGGTATCGACAAAACGAACCTCTGCACCATCAATGATCGCTTCACCATAAACTGCGTCTCGAGTCACTCCTGGGGTATCATCCGTAATGGCCTTGTTCTTTCGAATGAGTTTGTTGAACAGACTTGATTTCCCCACATTGGGTTTTCCAACGATCATTACGGTAAACAAAAAGTTCACCCCTGTTGTTGGGTTTGATCCAATGGTTGTTGATCATCCTCGGAGACCTGCTCCGACTCGCTTGCAAGATCCGAAGGTTTTTCTTCCGATCGTTCGTGCGCCTTTTGCTCCTGGATCTTTTCTTTCGCTTCTTTTTCTTTTTGCTTTTCTTGAACCATTTCAGCGAGGCTCATTTCTGAGTCAGCGGGGCTCAGATACTGATCATAGTCATCGTCTTCATCATGGGATTCAGACGGATTCGATTGATCTTGCTTCAACTGCTTAATGGAAATGACCATATTGCGTCGATCTTTATCTTCTTCGATAATCAGACGGACAACGGCCGCCTCAATGGGATCACCAGCTTCGAGAACATCCGCCGGTCGCTCCACGCGTTCTGTAGAGATTTGGGAAACGGGAAGAAAGGCTTCGACCCCATAGACGTCAAGCATACATACCGCTCCGGACTCCGTTACACGCAGGACATGCCCTTGAATGACGCTTCCCTTTTGAAGCTCCTCCTGAACCTTTTTCCACGGATCTTCCATTGCTTTCCGGATGCTTAAACGAATTTTTTCCTGGTCGGGATTGATTTCGAGCACACGGACCCGAACCAGATCATCAACACGAAAGGCTTCTTCCAAGCTGTCTAGAAAGTTCCAGGAAGCTTCCGATACATGGACATACCCGCTGATCCCTTCTTCGAGTTCAACAATTAGGCCTGTCGAGAGGATTTTCACAATCTTTCCATCCCATACAGAGCCGATAGAGAATTTTGCGGTTGCATCTTCCCACGGATTGCCCCGAACCCGTTTTAGGCTCAATGATATTTTTCTGTTGGCTTTGTCTATGGATAAGATTTCTACCTCAACCCGTTCTTCTTCATGAACAACAGATCGAATGTCGGGTCTTCTTCGGGTCCAAAAGATTTCTGAGGCATGAACCAATCCTTCCATACCGGAATCGATCCGTACAACAAATCCAAATGGAAGGATTTTGATGACTTCGCCTTCAACAATTTGACCCGGTTGAAACTTTTCGTCGATTTCTTCCCACGGATCTTTTTGTAGGCTTTTCAGGCTCAAAGTGACTTTGTGTTTTTCTGAATCCACGTTCAGAATTTCTGCTTTCAGGTTTTGGCCGGAACGGAATCGTTTCTTGGGGTCAACATCCCGATCAAAGGAAATTTCCGATCGGGGGATCAATCCGGAAATGGGGCCAATATTCAAAAACACACCGAAATCTTCGATATTTTCTACCACCCCTTCGATCATTTGACCGGCGGAAATCGAATCAAAAAACTGAGCGATCTCTTCCTGGAACATGGTTTTTCGAGAAAGCACGATATTCGTTTGTCTTTTTCGCCGTTGGCGAAAGTCGATGACTTCAAAATCCATCTTCTGGTTGATTGGATCTTCATTCCGTTTGAACATGGACTGTCCACCGGGTAGAAAGGCTTCAACAACATCATAGGCCATTACCGTATATCCGCCTCGGACGCGTTCTTTCACAGTCCCTTCAATTTTCGTCTGATTGTGGTAGGCTTCCTGCAAAGCTTTCATTGCGTCCCGAACAGCTCTGCTGCGTTCAGAAACCTGGATTCTTCCTTCCTCTTCGTTGATATATGTAACAACTCCATTGATGGTATCTCCAACAGCATACTCGCCTACAGGACGGATCAATTCGGAGGACGAGATAATCCCTTCGCTCTTTGCACCCACCTCTACCAGAAGCTCATCTTGCAAAATTTGCAGCACTTTCACGCTGATCCGATCTCCTCGAGATGGATTTCCCAAAAAGCCATTGTCCAGATGTTCAAGGGCTTCTTCCATGTTACTGATTTCCAAAGGTTCTTCTCTACCGTCGATCATCTTAGTTCAACCTCCTGTATTTCTCAGAATGATTTCCTGGGTCATCCGCACATCCTGTACGGGTGTCGATGTACCGCTTATTATTCCATATGAAGCATTCGGTTTCATCCGTTTGCAATGAACACGAATCTCTTCTGGGTGTTCAATATGTATGGGTTCTTCCAGATATGCCCGGGCAATATCGACGAGTTTTCTGGTATTGGAGCTGTTCATTCCGCCCACAACAATTACCCCATCCAGTTCCCGAGCCATTTTTTGAACCTCTTTTTGACGATCTCTTGATATGGGACAAATTGTATTGACAACTTGAAGGCTTTGAAATGGTTTGAGCGATTGAATCATCCAAAGGACAACAGACCGAAAGTCGAGTTCTGAAACCGTAGTTTGCGATAACAGAGCAAGACTTTGATTCAAATCTTTCAATTTCCAATGGGCTTGGAGGGCCTCCAAACTTTCAATCACTCGGATCCCTGGAGCATAGCCCATGAGCGCTTGCATCTCCGGATGATGGGACGTTCCAAGGACAAATACATCATACGTTAGGTTTCGAAGGCTCTGCGCTTGTCGGAATAGCTGCTTCACAATGGGACAAGTCAAATCAACAAGCCTCGCCGCTCTCTTTTGGAGATCCGCAAAAACCGACGGGGAAACTCCATGGGCCCTTACCAACACAGTCTTTCCGGTTAGGTCCTCAAGATGATCGGAGTTCAATATCTGAAGCCCAAGGGCAACAAGCGAACGCATTACCGAGGGGTTATGCACCAACTCTCCGGTAACGCAGACCTGTTCTCCCTGTTCAAGCAACATCCGGGCTGTTTCAACCGCTTTATGCACACCCGAACAAAACCCGATACTATGGGCCAAATGCGCGTTGACTATGGAGATTTTCCTTTCCATATCGCATCTACCCAAATGCCAATCGTCGATACCACTTCTTCTAAAGTCAGATCGGTCGTGTCCAAAACAATAGCGTCTTCGGCAGGTCTTAACGGTGCGTGAACCCTTTGACTATCTCGTTCGTCGCGTTCTTTCAGTTCTTCTAGCGTCTCTTCGAACGATCTTTGGATGCCTTCTTGCTCCCATTCCTTACGTCTTCGAAGCGCTCTTTCTTCCAAAGACGCTTCCAAGAACACCTTCAGGTTTGCTTCGGGAAAAACAACGGTACCTATATCTCTGCCCTCCATTACAATAGTCTTGCCCGATGCCATATCTCGTATGGATTGATTCACTTTTTCTCGCACTTCAGGGTATGAAGACACTGGAGAAGCCCATCTTCCTACCTCAGGGGTTCGTATTTCCTCTCCTACTTTTTTTTGGTTCAAATAGAGGTGGTTTTCCTCAAAGGAGAATGAAATGCTGTCCAACAGGGTGATCCATTCGGAAGGATCCGATTCAATCACGCTTTTGTTTATGAGGAAAAACGCAATGCTTCTATATAGAGCGCCACTATCGAAATGGGTCAAAGAAAACCGCTCTGCAAGCTTTTGGGCAACTGTGCTTTTCCCACTTCCCGCCGGGCCATCTATGGCCAAGCAAAATACCGGGTTCATTTCAGTCCTTCCTCCACGGTATCCATAATGATAAATATTTTATCAAGGCGGGTCATCTCGAATATTCTCCGGATGTTTTGCCGCAAGCCGATCAGTTTGAGTGTCTTCTTATAGTTTCGAGTCTCCCGGAGGACGGACACGAGTGTTCCCAAACCGGCGCTATCAATATAGGGCACCATAGAAAGGTCCAACAGAAGTGTGGGACAATCGCCCCGGATATGATCCTCTAAGTTTTCTTTGAGTTTCGGGGAGTGATATGCGTCAATATCACCAATGATACGGACGACCACAGCATCATCCATTTCTTGAACCTGGAATGAAATCTCGTTCATGATACTCCCTCCTTTGATGGTCTTCGGTTTGAAAGAACTTCCAACCCCAAGATGCGAAGCTGGTCTTCCGGAACTTCTGAAGGCGCGCCAGTCATAAGGCAGGTTCCTGTTGTTGTTTTCGGAAAAGCGATCACTTCACGAATGTATTCTTCTCCAGCCATCAATGCAACAAGCCGATCCAAACCCAACGCACATCCCGCATGTGGCGGAGTTCCATACAAAAATGCTTCCAGCAGAAAACCAAACTTTTCCTTTTGATCCGTTTCGTCCAATCCCAAAAGGGTAAAGACCTTTTTTTGAGTTTCGCTGTCGTGTATCCGAACGCTTCCACCGCCAAGCTCCCAGCCGTTCATAACAACATCGTAGGCATGCGCGTGAATTCGTAAAGGATCTTGATGATTCCATCGATTAAATTCATCCATCACCGGAAGGGTAAAAGGGTGGTGTTCAGCAATATACCGTTTGGATTCCTCATCGTAGTGAAACATAGGGAACCGATTTACCCATAAGAAGGCGTCGGGTCGATTGTTGGTTATCTTTTCTCTTTTTGCGATGTGCGTCCTTAACGCGCCTAATGCCGTATTGACTGTTTCTTTTTCACCCATAATCAAAAACGCCATCGCTCCTTGGCTCATGTTCATCCGCGCAGAAAGAGAATGCAGTGATTCAGGACTGAAGTATTTCTGAAAGGAAGACTGGATCCCTTCATTCCCGTATTTCATGGTCATCAACCCCTCGGCGCCATATTGCCGGACAAAGGTCTCCAGTTCAGTTATGGTTTTCCGGGAATAGGTGGTTCCATTTTCTGAGAGGGTGAAGCCCTTGACGACGCCCCCTTGATGAAGGATGTCTTTTGCAATCGCGAAGGAGGATTTCTGGAAATACTCCGATACTTCTTGGAGTTTCATGTCATAGCGGATGTCGGGCTTGTCCGTCCCATACTCATTCATCGCTTGTTCGAATGAGATTATCGGGAATGGATGAGAAATCTCGACTCCTTTGACTGCACGAAAGACTTGGGTCAGCATCGCTTCCGTCAGTTCCATAACATCTTCTTCCGTAGCGAAGGACATTTCGTAATCGATCTGCGTAAACTCTGGCTGTCGATCAGCGCGGAGATCTTCGTCCCGAAAGCATTTGGCAATCTGATAATATCGGTCGGTTCCAGCGATCATCAACAGTTGTTTGAGAATCTGCGGCGACTGAGGAAGCGCGTAGACCTTTCCGGGTTTCATCCGGGAAGGAACTAAATAGTCCCGAGCGCCTTCCGGAGTGCTTTTGTTCAGAATAGGGGTTTCGATATCGAGGAACCCTTCCCGATCAAAGAAGTTCCGGATTGCGTGCGCGACCTGATGACGCAGGATGAGGTTTTTTTGCATTCGCGGCTTCCGCAGATCCAAATACCGATATCGCAAACGCATTTCTTCGGTAACATCCTCTTCTTTATTCGTGTAGATAGGGGGTGTTGTTGCTTTGGACAAAAGCTCGACTTCTTGGGCAAGCACTTCTATTTCTCCCGTGGTCATTTCGAGATTTCGCGCCTCTTCTGGTCGTTCAATGACTTCGCCACGTACGCAGACCACGTCTTCCCCGCGTAAGGAAGCGGCCAGAGCATAGGATTGCGTATCGGGATGCACGGTGATTTGTGTGACTCCATACCGGTCCCGCAAGGAAAAAAAGATGATCCCTCCAAGGTTGCGAATTCGGTTGACCCATCCGTTCAGAACAACTGTGCTACCCGCTTTGGTCCGTTGCAGTTCCCCGCAGGTATGTGTGCGTTTTTTCATGATCTGTTCATTCCTTCATTTTCTGGGATGCCTTTTCCACGGCATTCTCAATTTTGACGTATCCTGTACAACGACAAAGGTTGCCTTCCAGTCCTTTTCGGATTTCTTGAGGACTGGGATTGGGGTTATGGTCCAAAAGGGCCTTAGCGGCCAGAATCATCCCCGGAGTACAAAACCCGCATTGAACAGCCCCTTCATCGATAAACGATTGTTGAATTGGATGAAGACCATGGTCCGTTTCGAGTCCTTCGATTGTTATGATTTCTTTTCCGTCTAACTGAGCAGCAAAAAGCAGACAAGAACAGACCGCTTCACCATCCATAAGGATCGTGCATGCCCCGCATTCGCCTTCTCCGCACCCTTCTTTGACTCCGGTGAGAGAAAGGGACTCTCTGAGAAAATCCAAAGCCCTCAGATCATCGGGAACGTCAGCTTCCTGATTTTTTCCATTGATCCGAAATCGAATGTGGACCATCGAATCGGGCTCCTTATTCTTGGATCATTTTCAAATACGCGTCTTGATCCATCAATCCTTCCAGCTGTTCGGATTGAACCCCTTCCAATCGAATGATCCACCCTTCCCCTTCGGCATCTTGGTTGATCGTCTCTGGGGATGAATCTAAAAGGGTATTGATTTCAGCCACTTCTCCGTCAACAGGAGTGTATATATCACTCGCCGCCTTTACGGATTCAATAGAGCAAATGACCTGCCCCTTTTTCGCTTTTTTTCCCACTTCGGGCAAATCTACATATACAACATCTCCAAGTTCTTCCTGGGCGTGGTTGCTAATCCCAATTGTTGCTCGTGTGCCCGCTAACTCCACCCATTCATGAGATTGCGTATACTTTTTCATGTTATTCATCCCCTTCTGGTTTATGGTGATTTTTTCTTGGTTCGAACACTTCCCCGGTAGAACGGCATTTTGATTACTTTGGCGGGAACTGTTTTGTTTTCTCGAATCGATATATCGACTTCCGCACCAATTTTAATGTCTTTCGGTAGATAAGCCATCGCAAGGTTTTCTCCAACGGAGGGGGACTGATTTCCCGAAGTGACGTGTCCGACTTTTTTTCCCTTGACAATTACTGGATTGCCTTGTCTTGGTATCCCGCCTTTTTCGAGAGTTTGAAGGCCTTTCAACCGTTTGCTAACGCCTTCTTCTTTCTGCTGCTTTAGGGCTGAATGGCCAATAAATGGTTTGGCCAGATCTACTGTCCATGAAAGCCCCGCTTCCAAAGGAGTTGTCTGTTCATCCAATTCATGTCCGTACAACATATAGCACGCTTCAAACCGGAGGAGGTCTCGCGCGCCAAGTCCAGCTGGTTTGGCTCCCAACTCGATTAGTTTCCTCCATAAGGGTTTGGCAGCGTCGGGATGGAGATAGAACTCAAATCCGTCTTCTCCCGTATAACCGGTTCGAGAAACGATGCATTCGATTCCGTTAATTCGTCCAATTGCAAAAGAATAAAAATCGATCGCCTCTAGTTCGACTCCAGACACCGATTCCAAAAGAGACTGCGAATTCGGACCTTGTAATGCGATTTGCGCGAAGGCATTGGAAGCGTCTTCAACATGAACGACAAACCCTTGGGTTTGAGATTGAATCCATGCGAAACATTTGCTTGCATTGGATGCGTTGACTACCAAGAGGATTTCGTCCTTTCGGATCTTGTATGCGAGAAGGTCATCGATCACTCCGCCCTGATTATTACACAGCATAGTGTAGCAGACCTCTCCGAACTTCATTGTTTCAATATTGTTGGTCAAAAGATAGTTGCAAAATGGGATCGCATCAGGTCCATTAACTCGAATTTCGCCCATATGGCTGATGTCGAAAAGCCCCGCATTGCTGCGGACAGCTCGGACTTCGTCAAGAATGCCAGAATACTGCATTGGCATACTCCAACCGGCGAAATCGACTATTTTGGCGTCCAGCCTCTTGTGCTCTGGGTAAAGGGCTGTTGTCTTGGTCTGTGTGTTTTCTTTATCTGTCATGAACCGGAATCCTCCTCCTCATCATCCTTTTTTTCTCCGCAGGTTTCGTCCTCATCATCCTGGCTTATCGTAATCTCAATGATATCTTTTGCTTCGTCATAACAAGAAGACGGGACCAAAATCTCCATGGGTACAATCCCTGTTTGTCCCATAATTACCGGTTCTCCAAAGGGTATTGCAAGGCCTTTTAATAAACAGGGGATTCCTGCCGCGTCCAATGTTGATTTAATGATTTCTGCGGTCATTTCATCGGGGGTGGTGGTTACAGAATACCATTTTTCCATCACGCTTTCAAGGTATCTCATATTTTCTTTGAGCAACCCAAAAGCTTTATCGTAATCTTCTTCTTCAACCCAAATTTCGACAGGAGTCATTTTTTTCTCTTCAAAGGAAATCCCATTATCTTCTAAGATGTCCATCATAGTCCTTGCTTGTTCTTTGTACTTGAAGAGTTTTAGCATTTTCATCTTATCACCTCCTTGACCCAATTATATCACAAGCCCGAATAAATTGGATGATTCCCGTTACTTGGAGGGGGTAACAATCCAAAACTCTGAATGCCCATCCGCTTCTCGTTCTTCTAGGTTGGCCACGCCTAGTTTGACAATCTCAAGAATGGCCAAGAAAGTGACGATCAAGGAAATCCGGTCTTCCGATTCCGATAGAAGCTGGCGAAACTCCAAATCACCTTCCTCCTGGAGCCGTTGCGTAAGGCTTCGGACACGAGAGGTGAGTGAATACCGCTCCCCTTTGACTCGATATACCTTTTCTCTTAGTTTGAGCTCGTTATAGGCGCTCCGAAAGATTTCCAGTAGTTTTTTCGGTAATTCGCGCGTCCGGTCTTTGGGGAGGATTTTGTTTCGAACGATTGCGCCAAATCGTTTTTGGGCATCTTCATAGCGGCTGTCCAAAAAGGTGACAATCTGCTTCATCTGTTCATATTCTTGCAGCTGGTTTTCCAGTTGCGCTTTGGCGTTCCGGAATTCCTCCTGATCTTCTTCTTTGGCCAAGAGTGCTTTCGATTTCAACTCCATGAGGGTAGAAGCCATGACCAAAAAATCAGAGGCGATAAACACATCAATTCGGTGCATTTTTTCCACGTAAGAAGCAAATTCATCCGCAATCAAGGCAATTTGAATGTCTCGTATATCCATCTGGTGTTTACGGATGAGAAAGAGAAGCAAATCCAAGGATCCTTCAAAAGCTCCGATCTGAAACTGAAAGGTGTCTTGAAGTTCTTCGCTCATCTTAGGACATCAGATGCATCGCAGTACGGACTTTTTCCAAAGTCTGACGGGCAATGATTTTCGCTTTCCGGTTCCCCTCTTCAATTGTTTGGTGAATGATCGAAGGGCGCAGATTAATTTCAGAAAGCTTGCTCCAAATGGGTGATAAGGTTTCGGTAAGGTTTTGGATTAGCGCTTTTTTGCACTCAATGCATCCGATTTTGGCTTTTGTACATCCTTCAATAATCCATTGTGCTTGATCAGGGGGTATCTGAAAGGCCTTGTGATAGGACCAAACTGGGCACTTTTCTGGATTGCCCGGATCTGTTTTTCTTTTACGAGCTGGATCGGTAATCATTGGAAGAATCGCTTGTTTCAGTTGTTCCGGAGAAGAATCGATCTCGATGACATTGCGATAACTTTTTGACATCTTCCGGCCATCGGTTCCGAGAAGTTTCGTGACAGGAGCCAGGAGGGATTTCGGCTCTGGGAACAGATCGATTTCGTAGAGATAGTTGAACCTCCGGGCAATTTCTCTGGACAGCTCGAGATGGGATAGTTGGTCTTCTCCGACAGGAACCGCCTCCCCCAGAAGGACCAAGATATCGGCTGCTTGAAGAATGGGATACATGAGAAAGCCCATATTCGACAAATCCCGATCGGATAATTCTTGTTTCATGTCTTTGTAAGTGGGGACGCGTTCTAACCGCGCCACTGATGTAAACATAGAAAAAAGCAAGGTGAGTTCTGCGGTCTCTTTCAGAGCGGATTGAACGAAAAGTACCGATTTTTCTGGATCCAGCCCACACGCTAAGAATGTCTTTATGACTTCAAAGGTATTTTGCGGAATCATCTGGGTATTTGCGTAATCAGTGGTTAACGCGTGCCAATCGACTACGAAAAAAAAGGTTTCATTTCCTTCATTTTGCAGGCGCACCCAATGCTCCAAAATCCCAACATAATGCCCAATATGAAGCTTACCTGTCGGTCTTGTGCCGCTAACAATCCTCACCTTTCGCACCTCCGCGCTTTCGGTTTACGGGTCAATTGTACCACAATTCAGCTTTGAACGGTCAAAAACGCGAAAGATTGGTTTACGGATCTCATTGGGATGAAAATGGGGAATCGATATTGGATCACCAGAAAAAAACAGGAGCGAAGGTTCTTCGCTCCTTTGATTTGATTGAACAGCTTGAAGGGTTTCTCAAACTACTTTGAACATTTGATGAGCGTTAGGGATATATCCCCCGGAGCTTTGTAGCATGAGCGACTTTTTCAATGGCCACAACATAGGCTGCAGACCGCATATCGGTTTTGTATCGTTCGGCGCAATCGGCCACGTCCGCGAAGGCTTTTTCCAAAATGGAATGCAGCGCTTGTCGAATTCGATCCAAATCCCAGAAAAACCATTGCAACCCTTGGACCCATTCAAAATAGGATACGGTAACCCCGCCTGCGTTGGCCAAAAAGTCGGGTACGCTGAATATTCCCTTTTTGATGAGAATTTCATCCGCTTCAGGCGTAACAGGTCCATTCGCGCCTTCTACAATGATCTTGGCCCGAATGTGATCGGCGTTTTCTTGGGTGATCACGTTTTCCAAGGCGGCAGGAATCAGAATATCAACATCCAAAGTTAACAACTCTTCGTTGGTCAATACCTTTTCTGCTTTCGGATAGCCTTTGATGACTTTGTTTGTCTTAACGTATTCGATGACATCTGCCACGTCAAACCCTTTGGAATTGTACATCCCTCCAGACACATCGCTAATTCCAACGATTGTCGCTCCACATTCCTGTTGGGATGTTAGCGCGGCGAAAGAACCAACGTTGCCAAAGCCCTGGACAGCCACGGTCATTTTGTTAATCGGTTTGTTGATGACCCCTTTATCGTTAAGGTATTTTACCGCTTGTTCAGCGCAAACTCTGCATCCTCTGCCTGTTGCCTCGTTTCTACCGAGAGATCCGCCAATGTCCACCGGTTTTCCCGTAACAATGCCTAACACAGAGTGGCCAATATTCATGCTGTAGGTATCCATGTACCATGCCATGATTTGGGCATTGGTATTCACGTCTGGCGCTGGGATGTCTTGGTTTTCCCCAATGATGATCTGGATTTCCGAGAAGAATCTTCGGGATAATCGTTCAATTTCCGAATCGGAGAGGAGGCTGGGATCTACCTGAACACCACCTTTACCACCGCCATAAGGAATACCGACAACTGCGCTTTTCCAGGTCATCCAAAACGCAAGCGCCTTTACTTCATCTAAGGTAACGTCGGGGTGGTATCGAATCCCTCCCTTGGCAGGACCCCTGGTTAAACTGTGCTGGACCCGATGCCCAGTAAAAACCTTGATGGAACCGTTATCCATGCGAACGGGGAAATTGACGGTTAACTCCCGTTTGGGTAACGACAGGGCTTCCCTCATCGATGGATCGAGTTGCATTACATCTGCGGCCTTGTTAAACTGTTTTAGCGCATTTTCAAAAAGACTCAACGCCATAACCTCCTCTTTTTGGGTTTTCGATTCTTTTTTGAGATTTCAATCATCGTTTCTATTCCGATTCTACACGAACACTTGCGTTTTCCTGTCTTCTAATTGTGGGGGTTTTTCGCCTTTAGGTTGAATCTAGTGCCATGAGAGAAGTCATACTTGCTAAATGAAAAGTATGCTTATGTATACATGAAAGAGATACCTTTCTAGTATTGAAACGTTGGAAAAGGGCGATTATCCCGGTTTCTTTTTCAGGTGGTTTTTTCGGATGATTGATCTTGCTAACAATAAGGTCCCCCCAAAAATTGCGTACAGACTAATGATCCAAAGAATGATTTCGAAACGCGAAATAATGATGACGCCGAACGTGATACTAGCGATCCCTGCAAGGGCAATCACCCACTTGTACCATGAACCGGCAGTCTTTAGGGGAAGCAAAAACCCGACAACTGTTTCCAAAACCCCCAAATAGATCAGAGTCAATCCAACCACAAAGACTGCGATGGTTCCAACAAATCCAGGAGCAGCAAACGAAAGAATTCCGATGATGATGCCGGCAAACATTTCAAACCCGATCATCACCTTGTTTTGATCAGTTTCCTTCTTGAAAAAAACAAAGAGCTTAAAGGCGCCGATGGCAAAACCCAAAATACCGATCAACGAAATGATGATCTTTGAAGATTCTTCGGGCCAGATCAGGGTTAGAATTCCAAAAACGACCATGATGATCCCTTTGTACAGCCAGTCATACCATTTTCTCCGGGCATAGTCCGCCTTTTTTTCTTCGAAAAAAGAGATCTTTCTTGCCTTATCCTCCACCAAACCACATCCTTCCTTGAAGCATTTGAGCAAATATCGTTCATCTGGAACGAGATCAATCGCTAAAAGAGGATACGAACCAGTTCCTCAGGATTAAGACGATAGGACGAGGGGTTTCCTTGAAAAAAATGATGTTTATGGATCAGATGAAGCGCCAACTCTGAGTAGGTTATGCAATCTTTGGTTAATGTTTTGCAGACGTGCGCGTTGATCTTGGCAAAGATTCCGTCTTGGAAGGGGCAAACCATCTTGCCTCGGGCTTCATCCACCCAAACTTCCCATTCATTGTCTACCACAATCGGTTCCCCAAGTCCTTTCCGCCCGTGTATCATGAAATATTCCATCCGCTGGAATAGTTCATCAAAGGATTTTCCTGATTTGGCCAAGCGTTCCTCATCTTCTGTAATGATATCGATCAAAGGGCGATGGTCATCTCCGAGAAATCCTTGTCCCGAAATCTTTCCTGGAAGCATATTTTCCTGTGCCATCTGCAATTCTGGGGTCATTTTCATCGTATCCGCCCCCCTAGGCAAATTTGTCGTAATAGATCCGGTCTTCTGGGATCCCGTTTTTCTTCATAACCTGCACACATGCGTTGACCATGCCGGGACTTCCGCACAAATATCCTTCTTTCGTGTGCTCGGGATCTACGCGATTGCGCAGGTATTCGTCCAAAACATCAGTAATCAACCCTGTTTCATCCTTCCATTCGTCTTCGGGCAAGGGATCGGATAAGGCTGGGATGAAATGGAAGATGGGCCAGCGTTCTTCCAGACTTGAGAAAAGGTCTAGATAGAAAAGATCTCTTTTGGATCGCGCTCCGAAAAAATACCAGATATGGCGCGTTTGTTCCCCTTTCTCAAACAAATCCATTAGGATCGACTTGATAGGCGCCATCCCTGATCCACCTGCTACACAAATCATATCTGCTTCGTTATCACGAACATAAAAATCTCCAAAAGGCCCGATCAGCTCGATTGATTGTCCTTCTTTGAGGAGTTCGTGGACATAGGTTGTTGCAATCCCGTTCGGAACTTTCCGTATGAGTAATTCGACAGTATTCGGCTGAGAGGGTGTTGACGACATGGAATAGGCTCTTTGTGTGGATTCTGGGATTTTGCGGTAGGGAGGAATAACAAGTTGGACATATTGGCCGGCCTGATATTCAATGGAATCAGGCTTTTCGAGAGCGATCCGCACCTCTTTGATGTCATGAGTTACATCCTTCAATGAATCGATCACTCCCAGATAGGGCCTGGCTATGAACAATTCTTCAGGGATTTGGATTTCAATGCTAGCTTTGAGTTTGATTTGACATGACAATCGAATCCCGTCTTGCCGTTCCTGTGGGGAGAGTAGGGGATATTCCGTCGGAAGGATCGGACCGATATCGGAAAGGACCCCAATTTTGCATGCTCCGCAGCTTCCCCTCCCTCCACAGGCAGATGGAATAAACATCCCATGTTCGGAAAGGGTCGATAGGAGAGAGGCTCCTCCTTTTGCTTGGAGTTTCTTTTTACCCTGGTTGATATCAATTTCCACTTCTCCGTAGTTGTTGACGATTGCGTCGATGATGGCAATGGTTAAAGCCAAAACGGCTCCGATTCCTCCAACGACGAGCGGGGCAATCCAAATCGACATTCCGATCATCCTTCCTATTGAACGCTCAGCATACCTGCAAAACCGATGAACGCCATCGCCATAATCCCGATGGTTATGAGCGTGATTCCTGGTCCTTGCAAGGCAGGAGGTATTGGGTTTTTGTCAATCCGTTTCCGGATTGCGGCCAGCAAAAGGATGGCAAGCCACCAACCGATTCCGGAACCAGCGCCAAAAAGAACCGATTGAAAAAAACTATATTGGCGAAGCTGCATGAACAGGGCAACACCCAATATAGCACAATTGACGGTGATCAAGGGGAGAAAGATCCCCAGACTAATATACAAAGAGGGAGAAAGCCGGTCGATCACCATCTCAAGGATCTGCACAACGGCGGCAATGACTATGATGAAAACGATATAGCGGAGATACTCCAGATGAAGAGGAATGAGGACCGAATGCAGGACAACCCAGTTCACAGCAGTTGTGAGGGTCATGACTAAAGTTACCGCCATCCCCAGTCCATTAGAAGACTTGAAATCTTTGGAAACCGAAATGAATGAACACATACCCAAGAAGTTGGTCAGGAGAATATTGGAAGTAAATATCGCTGCAAAGAAAAGGATAAAAGCGTTGATGGGAGGCGTCATGGTTTTGTCTCCTGATTCTTTTTTGTCGCGGTTTTTGCTAAGTAATTCCCGCGCGCGATCCAGATAAAGATTCCCAGCATGAAAAACCCGCTAGGAGCCATGATCATTATGGTCCAAGGGACAAACGACTCTGGTAGCAACCGAAAGCCAAAGATGGAACCAAATCCCAGGATTTCTCTGCATATGGCAATCGTCATGAGGACGATCATAAACCCGAATCCCGTAGTTAATCCATCCCAAAAAGAGAGAATTGGTTTGTTGGACTGCGCAAAAGCTTCCGCTCGACCCATGATGATGCAATTGGTGATTATGAGACCCACATACGGACCCAGCGCTTTGCTGATGTCTGGGAGAAAGGCTCGAAGGACGATGTCCACCAAGATTACGAAGAAAGAGATAACCAAGGTTTGAATGATCATTCGTACTTTTCTCGGGATCCAGTTTTTCATGATGGAAAGGAAGAAGTTGGATAAGGCAGTAACAAAGGTGACGCTGATCGAAAGAATCAGGGTATTCGTTGCATCATTGGTGACTGCCAAGGTAGAACAGATGCCCAAGATTTGCACGAATACCGGGTTGTTTCCCCACACATTATTTGTGAGTATTTGCACCGATTTGGATGCCATTTCAGTTCTTCCCTTCGCGAACCAGGTTTTGAAGGGTGTGCAGGTATTGGTTCAGGATCTTCTCCACAGACTCGGAGGTTAGGGTCGCGCCTGTGACTGCATCGACAGCAGCATTATCGGAATCGGGATCGCCCAGTCTTCCTGCGGAACGCAGCATGGTAATTCGACCCTCAGGGATGGCTTCACCCCGAAATTGCTCTTTAAACCAAAGGTCATCAATCCGGCCGCCCAATCCAGGGGTTTCATTCTGCTCGACAAAATCGATTCCTACAATCCGCGAAGCGTCTTCGGAAATGGCTACGATACCCGTGATCGTCCCCCAAAGCCCATTTCCAGCGAATTTCATCGCAAACACAGTTTCTCCGTCTTGAACAGCTTGATACAAAATCCCTTGATCGGTGGTTCTCTCTGTGACTGTTTTGCTATAGAGATCAAATACCTGATCGATCCGATCATAGGGGATATTCATGGCGAAGAGGACTGCCCTTCGAAAAAAGAGCTCGTTATTCCGAGCGATCGGTTCTTTTGTGCTTTCATTAGCTAAGGCGAGCAGAGCGACCAAGACAAAGGTTATCCCGAAGGTGAAAAGGACTGAATAGACTTTGCTTTCTTTTTTCATGAATTCACCTTCTTTGGTTTCGAGAATTTCAGATCGATCAGAGAGGCGAAGGTATTTCCGATCAACACGCCAAAGCTCGTGCCTTCCGGGAAGAGGGAAAAGGTTCGAACCAGCACAGAGGATACTCCGATGATCATACCATACAGCCATTGCGCTTGCGGTTTCTTGGGAGCTGAAACCGGATCGGTCGCCATAAACACCATCACAAAAAGAATGCTTCCCGATATAAAGGAATGGAAAACCGGTAGAGCCCTCGCTACCCCAAAGATATCGAGGGCAAGTATGAGTGCAAACGAACTGGCCAATGTCGAAAGGATTATCCGCCAACTTGCAGTCTTCGTGTACATGAGGTAGATTGCCGCCAGCAAGATTAAAAGAATCGGTCCCTCCCCCATAGCGCCGGCGCGGTTTCCGATAAACGTATTCCAAATGGAGAGGGTTTCTCCTTCCCGAAGAATCGAGAGCGGGGTGGCCGAAGTTATAGCATTTGAGCCAAATCCACCGGGTACGAGAAATCGGGCTGTCATTTCTCCTGGGAAAGCAATATAAACAAATAGCCGCCCGACAATGGCTGGATTAAAGACGTTCCTTCCAAATCCCCCGTAGGCTTCTTTTCCGATGATTACCCCGAACAAGATCCCGATCAATGCGATCCACCATGGAGTTAACGGTGGAAGGGACAGAGTGAAGAGCATACAGGTAACAAGGACCGCTTCACTGACTTTCTTCTTTTGCCGCCTTTCCATCATGTATTCGGAAAAAATCCCTCCTGCGAACACAACGAGAGACAGCACAAGCAAATGCCACCCATAAGCCCAAAACGCAAAGGCGTAGATGGGGATCAATGAATAGATCACACGCCGCATCATGATTTGTTTGGTGAATATGTTGATCGCCAAATGGATCCCTCTCCTCTCCTAAGGTTTGGAATGCTGGTTGAACCAATCATTCCACCCGAATTGAAATGGCAAAGGTTTGAATGGGAGGGTCTGTTTCCCAAGGGCGATAGTGAGAAAACACAATCACGGTTTCGCCCAGTTGCAGTGCTTGAAAGGTCCATTCCACATGATATCCAGCGCCGACGAGCATTTTGTCAGATTCATACGCTGTTTCTCTCCGATCAACGATCGAAACCACTTCCGGATTTCGAATCTCTACAGACCATATATACCCAGTCGCAGCGTTTTCTGGCAGGGAGATTCCGGAGAACTGCCCGATTGACAAGAGGTTTGTCTGCCAAGTTAGTTCTTTCCGTTCTGGTGTGGACGATTTCCCAATCAATGGAGTGACCAACATGCTCGGTACATAGGAACGGATGATTCGTTCGAACCTGCCATCCCGTTTCATGGCGTCCAAAGCTTTTTGCATCTGATAGACCAAATGCGGATGCGTCCCTTCGGATGCTGCTATGTAGAAGTCTTGTGTCCAAACAGGCAATAATGGAACGACATCATTGATGGAATATCCCGCGGATTCGAATAGAGACGATGCGGTTAGGTCGGTGAAGATCGCGAGCTCCACATCTCCGTGGATCAGTTGACGTACCGTGTCTCGCGGATCCAAAGAACTTTTCAGGTTGGTAAACCCGAGTTCTTTCAGCAGCTGTTCGGTCCACCAATCTTGGGTAGTGCCAATAGCGGGAGATGCTTTTGCGGCTGACAGATCGGGGAGGGTTGGCTCAAAGCTCCTTCTTCCATAGAGATACGCGGTATTGCTTCCAACGGGTCCAATCCATGCAAACAAAGGATCCCGCAAAGGAGTACGATCCATGCTGAACAACAGAATGTTGGGAAGGTTCAATGCCAAATCGTATCCGATTGCCCAGGGAGCGACAAGAATCTCTTGATCCATTCCTACCTGTTCCATAAGCGCTTCCACGATTTCAACCACAAATCCGGAAGGACGATGATCCGCCCCCATGAAGGTCACAGGAGGGTATTCTTCGGTGATTAGGGAATATACCCCGGGCACATAATGATCCGGGATCCACCTTTTGTATATCTCAGCGAATGAGCCCCTATCCTTGAGTTCATCCAAAACCCTTTGCCAATCGGCAATGGTGTCCGAAGGGACGCTTTTCGAGAAGCCCAAAAAGTTCATTTCCAAGTGAATGGGAATGACGGGAACCATCGGCAATGAGGATTCATGGACCATAGCGCTTTGAGCAATCATTGAATTAAAAGGAGCGAGGACGAGCTTGCTTGCGATAAGATCTTCGAACAATTGATGTTCGCAATCGTATACAACCAAGTTATTGAAATCCCACTCCAATAGGATTTGATGAGAATAGTAGTTGCGAACGACCCCGATGGAAGTCACCTGTTTGGCATCGTCTATGGAAGAAATAACCAAAGGCTCCTTTGAAGAAGCATACAGATATGTCATATTGACCGCCAGAGGACCAACCCATTGAAATTGGTCTTTTCTGGCCGCAGTAAACACGAGAGTCGGCAATGAAACCATATCTCCATCCAAAAGGCGAGCAATTGCCTGATCAACGGAGCATGGTTCCCAATGGATAGCGTCTCCCAACTGATCTGCAATCAAATTGGCCACTTCTACGACCAAACCAGCGGCATTTCCATTTTCTTCGTATGTCAACGGGTAATAGTCGGGGTGGTATAAAAAAGTAAGTTCTCCCCCAATCCCCGCGCTCAATCCAATAATTCCCGCGATCCATAGATACACAACCCATTTTTTCCATCGAGCCATGATTGCATTCCTCCTGTTCATGTTTTTCGGAAAACGTAATCCGGTCCATCAAACGGGATCCGAGAGTATGCTCCGTATATCTTGGAAATACTGGTTCTGGAGTTGATTCATCACGTGAGATTGATCTGGGTCCGTTTCGTGATCCATTCCGAGAAGATGCAGTAGGGAGTGGATTAAAAGAAAAGCCATTTCTTCATAAGGTTGATGGCCTTCTTCCGCTGCTTGTCTTTCCACCGCTTGGGCCGAGAAATAGATTTCTCCCACGAGCGTTGATTCTTCGCCAACCATATCCCATTCGGATTCTTGGTCTAGGTAGGCGAAGGTCAAGACATCTGTGGTTTCCTGTTTGTTTCGGTATTGGATGTTTAAGCGGCGCATTTCATCGTCATGGGTGTAAATGATGTTCAATCGAGACCCTGGCCCAGCAAATCCCACGGGTATGACATAGTCGACAATAGCCTGTGTTTGAGGCAGAGATAGGGGTGCTTGTCGATCGGGGTTTGTAGCCATTAGTTCAACGGCAAGACCAGCGCCTTTTGGTTCATCCATTTTCTTTGCCTCCTTTTTTACCGATCATCAGCTCGATTTCTTCTTTGGGATATTCGATTCGTTTGTGGGAGAATTTGTGAAGGACTCGAATGAATTCCTCGATGATGATTTCAATATCCTTCAAGGTCAGGCCTGAATCATCCAGTTGCCTTTCTAGATAGATCCCATTGATGATATCATTGACTACTTCCTTGATCTTTTGAATGCTTGGATTTTGAATACTCCGGGCGGCGGCTTCGACTGAATCGGCAAGCATCAATATTCCTGCTTCTTTAAATTTCGGACGGGGTCCTAAGTATCGATACTGTTCTTCGGTTACGGACAAATCTGCGGCTTTTGCTTTGTTGTAGAAGAACTTTTGAACCCTCGTTCCATGATGCTGAGCGGCCAAGTCTTGAAAAAGGAGCGGGAGGCGGTACTTTTCACATAGTTCGACTCCATATCGGATATGCTCCTGTAAAACCAGGTGACTCAGATTGGGCGCCAAAAGATCATGCGGGTTTTCATCCGTTTGGTTTTCAACGAAAAAGAGCGGCTTTTTTATCTTTCCGATGTCATGGAAATACGCACCTGTCCTCGCCAAGATGGGATTCACGCCGATTTTCTCGGCGGCTGCTTCAGAAAGGTTTGCCAGCATAAAACTATGATAATAGGTACCTGGGGCATTCTCCAATAAGCTTTTTAAGAGGGGTTGGTTCAGGTTGCCCAACTCCATCAGACCGATGTTGGAATAGATCCGGCTTCCCCATTCGACATAAGGCAAGATCCCCACAACAAGAACAGAAGAGATGGGAGGCAAAATGCTTACAACCAGCAGGTCCATCAAGAGAAATCGTTCCAATCCTGCATACATCAATAAAAGGAAGAAAGCCCCTTTCACCGCTCCGAGCAAAAAAGAATACAGAGCGAGATCGATCCTACGGTTGATATCTTGAACCACACTGGCTGTCGCAACACCAGTGAGGAGCAAGAAAAGAATATACGGCGCGCTGCTGGGGAACAGGATTCCGGCATGAAAGGCAATGAAAATGGCGGCCGCATGGCCGGCTCGTTTCCCAAAAAGGATAGCCACCATCGCAACCCCAAGGAAAACGGTCACGCTCAAATGGCCCATTGAGAATCCCACCAAGGTGTTTAGCGTGCATTGAAACAGGAGTACGGAATAAAAGGTGATACGGTAGTTTCTGTGCAACAAGAAAAATCGGTTTTTGACAATAGCGGTTTCGCAAATCAAGAGTTCGATTGCGAATAAAAAAAAGAAAGTCATGAGGAAGAAGAGGATCCGTTGATTTCCAAAGGTGAGTGTTGACACAAGGCTTAAGAATAGGGCATTGATGAACATTTCCAAATTCATCCGAACGTACCGTTGGAAATGCTTGAATATTTGTGGAGCCGGAATCGTTTTATCCATCCGTCGATTCTGCATTTGGTTGCGTCTCCTCAAATCTTTCGTATGCATCGATAATGCTTTTTACCAAAGGATGGCGAATCACATCCTGTTTTCCCAGAGAAACGAAGGATATTCCAGAGACTCCTTTTAAAATCGACTGGCATTCCACCAGCCCAGAGGCCACGCCCTTTTGAAGGTCCACTTGAGTAATGTCACCTGTAATGACGGCTTTAGAGTAAAAGCCGATCCTTGTGAGAAACATCTTCATTTGTTGATGGGTCGTGTTCTGCGCTTCGTCCAAAATGATGAAAGAATGATTCAACGTTCTTCCCCGCATATAAGCCAATGGAGCAATTTCGATGATCTGTTTTTCTTTCAGGAATTGAAATCGTTCCGGCGTGATCATATCGAAGAGCGCGTCATATAAAGGCCGGAGATAGGGATCCACCTTTTCGACTAAACTGCCAGGCAGAAACCCCAATCGTTCTCCTGCTTCGACGGCGGGACGAGTCAATATAATTCTCTGCGCTTTTCCGGACTTTAACGCCTCCACGGCCATAGCAACGGCAAGATAGGTTTTCCCTGTACCTGCAGGGCCGATGGAAAAAACGATATCATATTCTTTCATTGCTTCCAAATACTTGGCTTGGCCTTTGGTTTTCGGTTTGACCTTGGCCATCTTTAGCAATGCGCTCTGGGCTCCAAGGACGGGAGATTGAAAGCCTACATCTTTGGGAATGGAATCGTTGGATTGCCCAGATTCTTTGCCTATCTGGGTGTATCGGTCGAGAAGGTATTCTGTTTCCATATCATCGGGAACATGGCCCAACTGAACCATCCGCACAAACTCGGAAAGCATTCGAACTGCGCATTCCACCTGTCCCGAATCTTCTCCCCGTACCCAAATTTCATCATCGACTGCGCTGATGTCCACTTGAAATCGCTCTCGGAAAGAACGGAGTTTTACGTCTTTCTGTCCGAAGAGGTATATAAGCTCAACATCGTAAGGAATTGGGATCTTTTTCAAGGATAATGCCAAATTCACACCTCCATCAATCGCAAAATGTCTTCGATCGTTTCCCTGTTCCGGATGCATCGGAATTTTGAGCCATCCACCAATACTTCTGCGGGGCGGAGGGCCGCATTGTAATTCGAAGCCATCGAGAACCCATACGCGCCCGCATCCAGAATGGCGATCAGTTCTCCGGGTTCCACCCTTGCCAATTCACGGTCCCAAGCGAGTATGTCTCCTGACTCGCACAAACCACCCACCACATCGTAAATGGTTTTCTCTCTTTGGTCGGTATGGAAGATCAAGGGGATGATTTTGTGAAAGGATTGATATAAGGCGGGACGGATCAAATGAGCCATGTTGGTATCGCATACCAAAAAATGCCGACTGTGCCCTTTCTTATGATAAAGGCACTTGCTGACGAGTATCCCTGCGTTTGCGATCAAAAACCTCCCCAGTTCAAGAAGAACGGGCGGTTCAAATCCGCTTAATTTAGGAAGGATCTGCTTCTGATACTTCTCGACCGAAAATGCGGTTCCGTCATGCAGATAGTCAATCCCCCAGCCTCCTCCCATATTGAGGTGCCGGATCTTGGGGTGGGATTGCGCGAAAGCGCTTAGTTTGTCTAGTGCTTCGACAAAGGGGGAAACCTCCTGAAGATTGGATCCGATATGAGCGTGAATGCCGATAATGCCCAACTGATCATGATCGAGGATCTCCTCTGCTTGCGCCAACGGGATTCCAAATTTGCTTTTTTTTAGACCGGTAGAAACGTAGGGATGGACCAAAGGGTCAACATCCGGATTTACCCTGAGGAAAAACAAAGGCCGTATGGATGGCTGTATGACGTCAACCATATCCATCACATGGCTATAAACTTCGTGAGAATCGATATTGATGGAGTGGATCCCTTCTCTAAGGAAAAATGCAATGTCCGAAAGAGATATCGCATTGCCGTTGATGACAATCTGATCAGGGGAAGCTCCGGCGTGGCGTGCCAGAAGATATTCGCAGCGCCCTACTACATCAAGCGAACAACCCTCTTGCACCATAAGATTCATCAGGTGGATATTATCGTTGGCTTTGCATGCAAATCCGATTTGAGTAGGAACATCTCCAAATACCAGTTTTACTTTTCGGATGTTTTCTTGGATGGCGCGCTTGCTGTATATGTACGTTGGGGTGCCATACTCGTCCGCAATGTCATGCGCACGCGCGTCTTCTATATACCATGTTTGATTCCGTTCCTGAATCATATGAACCACCTGCTCTAAGGGAATTGGGAGATCATTTCCTGAATCCCGAAAGGAAGGTGTTCCACTTGAACTCCAGACTGGATGAGGAAATCGATCGCGTATCCTTTGCGATAGGCTTCGTAATAGACAACCCGTTTGATACCCGATGCGATAATTAGTTTGGCACAATCGATGCAGGGACTCAGGGTCACGTAAAGGGTGGCGCGTTCCATCGGGATTCCGATCCGACACGCATAGGCGATCGCATTTTGTTCGGCATGAATGGTGCGAATACACCCCCCGCGTTGGGTATCAATGATGCATCCTTCTTGATTACATTGGGCCATACCGGAAGGCGCGCCATTATACCCGATCGAAATGATCCGGGTGTCTTTGCAGATAACCGCTCCGATTTGTCCGCGTAAACATGTGCTGCGCTTTCCTACGATTAATGCAATCGCCATATACATCTGGTCGAAAGAAGGTCGAAAGAATGGGGTTTTTCGGGGTTCATCACCCAAGGAAAGGGTTAACTCCGGATATTTCTCTATGAGGTTGCGATATTGATCGGTCATGCTCTCCCACCCACCCACTGCTCATTTTGTACCAAAAATCGGCCGTCCACCATGGTGCTGACCACTTTCCCCTCCAATTCAAAGCCTTCATATGGCGAGTAATCGGTATTCATGCGCAACTCCTTTGAATGGACGGTCCATTTCTTTGCTGGATCGAAAAAGGTCAGGTTGGCTGGTGCGCCTGGGGTGATTTTTCCTCGGAGGGGGTAAAGACCGAAAATTTTGGCTGTTTGGGAAGAAAAGACTTTGGAACACCGATCCAGCGTTTCATCTTTTAGCATCGGTTTGAGTCGGTTAAAAACGAGAGAGAAGCTTAGTTCTACGCCTGAAATCCCATAGACCATTTTGGAAAGATCTGAGGCCCCTTTTTCTTTTTCTTCGAAGAGAAAGGGACAGTGATCCGTTCCAACCGTATGGACTCGCTTTTCTGCGAGATGCTTCAATAATAGATTCTGATCCTCCACCGTTCGTAAGGGTGGGCATATAGCGTATAAAAATCCCCTTCCGGTTTGGTATGCATCTTGATCCAACTGGAGGTATTGGGGACATGTTTCAACAAAAATTCTCCGTCCAAGCAAATGTCCATATTTTCGGTGCAGTTCTTCGACAGTCGCTCCGCTGGAAATATGGACGAAATATACACTTGCTTCCGTTTTTTCTACCAAGTGGGCGATTTTCATGACCTCAACGGACTCAGAGATCGAAGGGCGAACAAAAGGAAGTTTTGAAACGGGAACAAGCGCGCCTTCCATCTTCTTTCCTTGATAAGAGATCAAGTCGTCATTTTCCGCATGAACCAATACAAGCCGATTCTTTCTGGCTGCTGCTCTCAGAAGCTCGTGCAGGTAACCGGTTCCGGTCATCCGACCCGAATCTTTGTATGTCGTAAAGACTTTGATCCCTTTGATTCCCTCCTGTATAGCAATTTCCACCAACCGCTCTGGAGAAATCTTGGGTTCAGCAACAGTTAGGTGAAGAGCAATCGGAAGTACGGAATCGGCTGTTTCCTTCCTTCTGCGTTGCAGGAAGAAGAAAAGCTGATCCTCCCCCTCCGTGACCACATCGGTAAAATCCATCAACAGAGTGATGCCCCCGAATGCAGCAGCGCGGCTACCAGAAGCAAATGTATCTGCAGAGATATGTGAACCTACATCGAGCTGCATATGAACATGAGGATCAATAAGCCCAGGGAGAATCGTTTGTCCCTGAGCATCGTACTTCCACCCAGAATTCTGTTTGATCAATCCGGTCCGCTGGATTGAAGTGATGGTATTACCGGTGATTTGCATGTCAACCAGAAAAATCCGAGCCCCAATCCATATGGCTCCATTTCGGATGACTCCAGAGTCGGGAGCCTTTTCGGTCAAGGACGCCCCCCCATTGTTAGGGCCATTATGGCTTTTGCTGTGTGGAGGCGGTTTTCGGCTTCATCATACACGACAGACCATTTTCCATCAATGATTTCATCGGTGACTTCCTTATTCCGATCCGCTGGCAGGGCATGCATATAAACGGCTCGACTGCGGGCCAAATCCATCTTTTTCCGATCACAAATCCAATCCTTGTGCTCTGCTTGTTTTTCCCGGATTTCCTGTTCAGTCGATCCGACATAGAAACCGCCCCAGTTTTTCGCAATGATGACATCGGCGTCACGGAAGGCTTCTTCCATTTCATGGACCACTTCAAGCTTCGTTCCTGTATTGCGTGCATTCTCACGCGCCTGATCCATAATTTCGGGCATTAAGTCGAACCCTTTGGGATAAGCAAGGGTGACATTCATCCCAAATCGAGGGAACATGAGAACCTGAGATTGAGGAACTGAAAGTGGTTTGAGGTGAGATTCCGCGTATGCCCAAGACACGACTACTTTCAGGCCTCGGGGATCTTTCCCGAACTGCTCTTGAATGGTCATCATGTCAGCCATGACCTGGAACGGATGGTAGACATCATCTTGAAGGTTGAACACAGGCACTTTCGACCATTCAGCGACACCGCGCAGATAGGAGTTGCCAAATCCATGTTTGCAGTGTCGGATCGAAATGCCATGTCCCATTCGGCTTAAGACCATAGCGGTGTCTTTAGGGGTCTCTCCATGGGAAATTTGCATATGCAAAGGAGCCAAAAAATGGGCATGCCCCCCCAGTTGAGTCATACCCGCTTCCATGGAGTTCCGGGTTCGTGTTGATTCGTCAAAGAAGATCATAAACAGCGTCTTATCTGGCAAATAGCGGGTTGACTCACTCAGAGCAAACTTTTTTTTCATATCGAAAGAAAGGTCCAGCATCATTGCCAATTCTTCGACAGAGTAATCCTGGGTTGTTATAAAGTGCCGATTGCGAAATTCAATTGCCATAGGTTTCCCCCCTTTGTTGGAATTGATAAAGGACTGACTCAAATGGATTATAGCATATTTGCCATGGGATTCGATCTGCGTTCGCAAAGACCTTTTCCATAGACAACATACTTCCGAGAAGCTGTAAGACCCAAATACCGGATATTCATCATCATGGAAGCGTTTTTCTCTTCAATGGTCGCGAATTCCACTGAGCGGAAGCCCATACGGGTTAAGTTTTGGTGGAGTTTCAAGATCATTAATGCAGAAATGCCTCGTTGAAAGTGCTCTTTGTTAATGTAGAAAATTATCCCACGGGCGTTTTTCATTCGGTTCTTTTCTCTTAGGAATCGGATCCACCCAAAAGGAAGGAGTTTCCCATGAATGCGTTGAATGATCGGATTGAAATTGGGAATGCATACCGCTAATCCGACTTTTTTTCCTCCATAGACGCAAAAAACCACTAAAGAGGGATCCAGCATCTTCTTGAACTCTTTGATGATTTCAATGCAGTCTTCAAGCGTGAATTGGCGGAGGTCTTCCTGTAAATCTTGATTGGCTTCATTCAACAGGAACTTCAAATCTTCAGCCACTTTGGGTATGTTCGAAAAATCAGGAGATTCCATTGAATACCCAAAACGGTCAAAGGCGACAGGAAACAGGCGTTGAATCTTTTCTTGCGTGCTCATCTTTCGCACCTGTTCCGGTTCGAAGGATCCATAGTGTTCCAGAACTCGCTCTATGTATTGTTCATGATCCTGCGAGATCGGTTTTTGAAGATCATATTCAAAGGCGGAGTAATTGAACATTGGCTCGTATCCTTCCATCAAATGAGGATAGTAGGGAGGATTCCAGGCCAAAAAAAGGGGTGGGATTCGATCAAACCCTTCTAAAAGCATTCCACGAAAATCATCGCCGTTGGTAAACGAAATCGGTCCTTTGATCATATCCATCCCTTGCTGAAGGGCCCACTCCTCAGCAGAGCCAAGCAGTTTTCGAGCAACAGACCGGTCATCTATGCAGTCGAAAAAGAAAAAATGGGCGTGTCGCTGCCCTTTTTGCTGATTCATCAGTTTGTCAATCCCAACGCATATTCGGCCTACACATTGGTTGTTTTTCAGAGCGAGGAAGAACTGGTGGGGTCCTCCCTTTAAGACAGGTGAGTCTTCTTTGAGTATCACCTTTGCTTCCATGCTTCGGAGCATAGGGACCCAATAAAGTTGTCCTTTATGTAGATGGCTCGGGAAATCCCTAAACCTTCGTTTGTCTTTTTTTGTTTGCACAGGATGGATGATTGTCTCGGTATCTTCGGGAAATGAATGAACATTATGAGACGGTTTGCTCATATGGTCTCTTTTTCATGGATGGCTGGAACGCATCCCACCATAATCTTCGTTTTGGTGCAAACAATCCCATTGACAATTACCTTGCCTTTTAGTTTGAAAACACCTCCCAATCGTTGCGTAAGCCACACTTCGTAAATCATTTGGACTCCAGGGCGGACCGCTTTTAAGAAAACGGATTCTTCGATTTTCATGAATAGGGGGATATTGGAGGAGGGATCGGGGAAATACTGGCGGAGTAGAAGACCAGCCGATTGCGCAATCCCTTCGACTTGCATGATGCCCGGATATATCGGATGCGAAGGAAAATGCCCTTGAAAAAACGGTTCGTTGATCGAGACGTTTTTGATTGCTCGGACGAATGTTTCGGTACATTCAATGATCCGATCAACAAGAAGCATGGGATATTTATGAGGAGCGATCTGAAGGATTTCTTTGCTTTCCATTCCGTTCAATCCTTCGAGAGAAGGATGCTGGCATTGTGACCACCAAAACCCAGAGAGTTTTTCAAGACAAAACGGATGGGCTTTTCTATCGTTTGTGTCGGAATCCAAAACCCTTCCGCTTGCGGGTCCGGATTGCATAGATTCGCGGTTCCGTGAACAAACCCTCTTTGAGTTTGCAGGATGCAAGCAATGACTTCATTCGCGCCAGCTGCTCCCAGCCCATGGCCAATCATGGCTTTTGTCGATTGCAGGGCAGGTCTTTTGCTTGATCTGCTGTAGAGGTTTTGTAACGCGATCAGTTCCGATTTGTCGCCTCTTGGGGTACTGGTGGCGTGGCAATTGACCAGATCGATATCTTCTTTTGCGACACCAGCCATGGCAATGGCATGGTTCATCGCTCGTGCTACTGTCTCCCCACCCGGTTCGATTGCGCTAAAGTCATAGGCGTCGCCGCTCATTCCAAATCCGTCAATAAACCCATAGATCCGGGCCTTTCGGTTTAGGGCGTGTGAAAGGTCCTCCAGCACCAACACTCCAGCACCTTCGCCCATGACAAACCCGTCCCGTTCTTGATCGAATGGCCGAGAGGCATGCGCAGGGTCTTCGTTGTTCCGGGAAAGAGCCATCATGTTGGCAAAAGCGGCAATAGGAAGAGGAGAAATGACCGCTTCCGCTCCGCCACAGATCCCGACTTGGATGTATCCATGCCGAATCATCATGGCGGTTATGATGATGGAGTGCAAAGAAGTTGCGCACGCACTGATCGTTGCAAAGTTCGGACCTTGTAATCCAAACTCCATCGCCACCGCGCCTGCCGACATATCTGGGATCATCATGGGGATCAAAAAGGGAGAAGTGTACCGGGAACCGAATTTCTGAAACGAATCGAATTCAGCCATCATCGTATGGATACCGCCAATCCCGGATGAAACTGTGACAGCAGCTTGGGTCTTCCAACTCCCTTGCATATCGAGTCCTGAATCCTCGAGCGCCATTTTGGATGCCGCAATGGCATATTTGATCACAGGATCATACCGCTTGGCTTTCTTTTTCTCCATATATTCCGTTGCTTCAAACCCTCTTACTTCTGCCGCAATCTGGACGATCTCATTGACTGGATCGTATTTCGTGATTCGTTGGATGCCTACACGCAATTCTTTCAGAGCCATTTCATACTCATTAAGGGTCAACGCAATCGGATTAATCGTTCCGAGACCTGTAATGGCAACTCTGCCCAATGGGGATTCACCTCCATTATCCTGTGCCCACAAGGGTGTATGGAATACCCATAATGTCTTTCGATTATATCATGGTTTTGGACAAAAGGAGTTTGCCCCTCAGATCGTATCTGGCTTTTTGGTTATTGGAAAAAAGCTTTCTCAAGGGCATCGCCCAAAACTGACAAAGAAAAGCAGTCTTTTCCAATCGAGAAGTTTGATGAAACCCAGTCTTGAACAGCGGCAGGATCACGAAGCAAGTCAGCAAGCATTTGTATCGCTCGGTCCATGTCTGGTTTTGGCACCACTCGGAGGTTTTTTTGGATTGTTTGCGCCGATGACCCCAAGGAAATGATTCGGATTCCCTTTGGACCAATATCCGTTTGGAAGACCGGGTACTCGTACCCGAGGACGAGTTTTTTTGCAAAAATGGCTTCCAGAAGCTGATTGCCCCACCCTTCTTGAATGCTTGGATAGGTTATGATATCCGCCATTGTGTACATATCCCACAAAGAAAACCGGACCGGGTTTTCGCTTCTTGTCTGACCTACCAGATCACCGCAAAAATGGGTCGAATAGGAGTGTTTTAACGCCTTTTGGTGCAAAAGCGCGAGGTAATCCTGGTCTTGTTGTTCCGCATATCCACAAAGTACGAAATGGATTTGAGAATCTTTTTGAAGGATTGGGCCGCCTGTAAAAATTGGCTGTCGAGAAGAGCGGTCAAGTGATGCAAAAACTTCCTGGAAGGCTTCAATAAAGTCAAAAGCCATTTCGATTCCTTTTCTTGGAAGGATCCGGGTTGCCTGTAAAAATACCAGATCGTGCGGAGCAATGCCTAGCTTGGGGCGAATGGTTTCGGAAAACCCGTCTCTTTTCCACATAGGCGCCTGAAAATCCATAACATTGGGAAGCACAACGCTAGGAATTGCTTTTCGTCTCTTGAGCTGATTCTGCGCAATTTGATTGATCACGAAATGGAAAAAGCCAGGACCGGAAGGGGGAAGGTACTGCTCCATGATCTTTTGGATAAAGGGCGTGGTTGGTTGATCATACTGAGACCGTTCCCAATAAAAGTCATGATTGTGACCGATTCCCCGTATCCCAGTTTCTTTGATTGATTCAGTTACTCCAATGGCAGCAGGCAGATTCCACCCCAAAGCCCAAATATTGTGAACGATCAGACCACCCAATTGTTCGCGTTGGATGAAGGTTGTCAGTTTTTTCTGAATTGATTTGGCCTTCTTGAGAATCTTCCGTTCCAAATCATCGGGAGATAAGGTGCCCAAATCCGCAAACGAGGCGTGAAAGATATCCAGGTTCTCTGGGTCGTTCATAGCGATTCCGTCCAATACGGATGATTCAACATCTTTGGTTTCTCCGGAAATACGGATGACCGAAAAGCCTCTTTGAGTCAGAGCCTGAATCTGCTTTTCAATTTCTAAAGAAACTCCGTCCGTCTCACCCACACGAAAGTGCATGATTCCAATCTTCATTGAATTCCTCCTTTTCGCTTTTGAAACAGCTCTTCTCCCTACTGTAACAGAGGAACCAGGTATAGGAAGAAGGCAAACGGGATAAATCGAGCGTCATATCAGAGCATTTTGAGCAGTAGAAGGGTTTGGTCTGCATCGATTATCAACGGTTGAATGAGCGAAAGTAGTACATACTGCCCACAACTGGTTAAAAGTGGAAGCCACATGGTACGACTCATCAAACGAACATTTCGGTAGATGTTCGTTTGCATTCCAATGGCTACCGAGTGAGCGCTGGAATACATCGGAGAAATCCGATGAACAGCGATCCATCCAAAAAGGAGAAACCCGATCATGAGCGGATACAGACCAAATGTGCCAAGCAAGGAACTGGTGAGAACGAGGAGGAAGTCAAAAACAAGGGTTTTCAGAACCAACGAGGGTTCTTCCTCTGCGTTTGGAGCTCGGGGTTATAAGAACATGCTGGGATATACATGATATATTTCCTTTTCGATTTCCAAGACCTCATCCAAAGACCATTCGGATTCTCCGGTTTTCTTGTCGATGTCCCAGCTGCCGATGATGGTTGATGGGGGAGAAGAAAGAAAAACAATCTTTTGGGAAAAGACAATAGCTTCCCGAAGCTGGTGCGTGACCAGTATAGAGGCATTATCTTTGGAAACCCAATCGGTAAGGATGAGCTTGATTAACCGATTCCGACTTTTCACGTCGAGGTTTTGGAACGGTTCATCCAAAAGAAGACATTGCGGGTGGTACAAGAGTGCGCGGGCAATATTGACTCTCTGTTTCATGCCTCCGCTTAAAAAAACAGGCGGCCGTTCTCCTTCCCGTTCCAGACCAACTTTTTGGAGCATAATCGCGATGTCTGAGTCTTTAGCTCCAACAATGGCCAAATTTTTCCGAACTGTTTTCCAAGGAATTAATCGATCGTCTTGGAACACAAAACCCAGGCGGTTGCATCTTCGTTCCACAGAACCGCAGTCAGGAAGCAATAACCCTGCAATCAATCGAAGCAAAGTGGACTTTCCGCACCCAGAGGGCCCTACTAAAGCGATATGATCTCCCTTGCGAAGAGACAGACTGATGTTCTGAATCACTTTTTTTTCTCGAAAGTCTTTGCATACTTCTCGAATGTCAATCATTTTTTCGTATCCCCATAGGTGTTTTTGTTCAGTTTCCATCGACGAAACCATGGGAGAGAAGATATCCCAATTAAAAGATATTCGAATGCGATTCCGCATGCAACAGCAAGGAGAGTATAGGCAAGAACCCGGTCCGTTTCCAAGTAGGTTTTATGCCAGGCGATCCGCAGTCCAATACCACTGTCTCCAATGAGAAACTCAGCAGCGATCGTGGCTTTCCACATAGTACCCAACGAAACTTGGATGGATGAAAAGAGAAACGGGAACATTGATCCAAGGTATATCTGAGTAAGGCGATTCCAAAGAGAAACCCGAAAGACATGAGCCATCTCAAGAAGCCCCCGATTGACCGAACGAACACCGGATGCGACATTGTAAATGATCAAGGGCAAGAGCGTCACGACCACGATAAATAAAGGAGACTGCCACCCCATTCCCCACAAGACCAGAACGCTGGTTAACCAGGAAACGATCGGCATCGCGCGGAGAATCATCAAAAACGGTTGAAAAAAGGGATCAAGCAACGGGAACAGACCAATCACAAAACCAATCGGTATTCCAAGCCCTAAAGAGATGACCATTCCCAACAAGCCCTTACCAAAAGTGGAGAGAAGCGCATTCCATATTTGCGGGGATTGAAAGAGGGCGAAAAGAGTCTGGATGACCTGAACAGGGGAAGGGATAATGAGAGAAGATCCAATCCAGATCGAGAGCAACTCCCACACAATCCCAAGCAATAGGATACTGAGCATAAATAGGAACATCCTGTTTTGAATGAATCGTTTGAGCAAAAGAAAAATCCTCCCCAAAGATTTGTCCTTATCCAAAAAAAGGAAGCATGGTCCAAGTGCCCATGCTTCCTATAGTAATCCTTGTTTGGACCAAATCCTTATTCGTGGATCGCTTTTTCAAGGGCAGCTTTTTGGCTTCGGTCCGTATAATGGGTGTGTAGCAAATCATGTGCGAGGTGGCTCAATGGTTTATCAAAGAAGTCTTCATAGATCTTTTGGATGGACGGGTTCTCATGGGATCTTCGTAGAGTCATCCGTTCGTCAATAGAGTATACAGAAGCCATCCGTTTTTGAAGGATTTTTCCATCCAAGCTGTAGGGTTGTCCGCCACCGCCAATACAGCCTCCTTGGCAAGCCATGACTTCCACAAAGTGATAAAAGACTTCTCCCCGATGGATTTGCCCAACCAATTCTTGCGCTTTTTCCATCGAATGGGTCACTGCGACTTTGATTTCAATCCCATTGACATCGACAGACGCAGCTTTTATTCCTTCCAACCCGCGCACTGGTTCGAAATTCAGGGTAGGCAAAGGTTTGCCTGTTTTCAGTTCATACGCTGTGCGCAATGCCGCTTCCATTACGCCACCAGTGACGCCGAAAATGACCGCGGCTCCTGTTGATTCTCCCAAAGGATTGTCGTAGGCTTCATCAGGGAGCGTTGCGTATGGGATCTTCTTGATCCGGATCAATCGGCCAAGTTCACGGGTAGTAAGGACGGCATCAACGTCTCGCATGCCATCTCTCGAATGTTGTGGCCGTTCGGCTTCATCTTTTTTTGCGGTGCAAGGCATAATCGATACACTATAGATTTGCGATGGGTCAACATTGAGTTTTTTTGCGAAATAGGTCTTGATCACTGCGCCCAACATCTGCTGAGGGGATTTGGCGCTTGATAAATTCTCTGTGTACTCCGGATAGTACTTTTCGACAAAATTGACCCAGCCAGGGCAACAAGAGGTAAACATCGGGAACGGACCCCCTTCTTCTACCCTCTGGAGGAACTCGCTGCCTTCTTCCATAATGGTTAAGTCCGCGGAAAAATCCGTGTCAAAAACATAGTCAAAGCCTAATTGCTTGAGGGCGGCAACCATCTTTCCTGTGGAAACACTGCCCGAATCCATACCAAATTCCTCTCCCACAGCCACCCTTGTAGACGGTGCGGTTTGGGCGATGAGAATCTTCTCTTTCTTTTCCAAGGCATTAAGAACTTCGTGCACCGCGGATTTTTCGATAATGGCCCCAGTGGGACAAAAAGCCGAACACTGACCGCAGTTGATGCAGTTTGTATTGGCAAGCGGTTGATCAAATGCGGTTAATGGCAAAGAATCAAAACCGCGATGAGCGATTCCGTAAATATTTAACCCCTGAATGTCAGAGCAAGCCCGGACACATCGGGAGCAAAGAATGCATTTGTTCAGATCTCGGATCAGTGAAGGAGAGCTCTCATCCATTGCGGACAATTCGGAATGAAAATCCGCGAAGGTGTCCGGAACATCATATCGATAGATCAGGTCTTGAAACTCGCATCGATTATTGGATTCACATGTCATGCAGGTATTGGGATGACGGGCCAACAATAGACTTAAATTTGTCTGGATCGCAGAGGCCACCCGATCTGTTTTGGTCTTAACCACCATACCTTCGCTTACGATAGTTGTACAGGCGGTTTGAAGGTTTCGCATGCCTTCCACTTCTATTGCGCAAACCCTACATCCCCCTGTTGACGGAAGTCTAGGATGATTGCAAAGAGTAGGCACATACACATTATGCTGTTGACATGCCTCTAAGATGGTCGATCCGGTAGGAACTTGCACCTCTTTCCCATTCAATTGGATGGTGATTAAGGACATTGAATTCCCTCCTTCATA
Organism: uncultured Thermotogaceae bacterium; assembly: GCA_964462525.1. Taxonomy (GTDB): domain Bacteria; phylum Thermotogota; class Thermotogae; order MWEM01; family MWEM01; genus CAYWWY01. The sequence goes on along the minus strand of CAYWWY010000002.1, from coordinate 205,421 downwards.
AGGATAGTAATCAATCAAGAAAAACCTAGTTCGGGGCTGGACTTCTTTGATGACGATTGGCGGAGGCGGTGGGACTCGAACCCACACGGGGGGTTACCCCACCGATTTTCAAGACCGGCTCCTTAGCCAATTCGGTCACGCCTCCCCAGTGATTCATCTTCCTCTTTTCCCTGTCTTCTTCTGGCGAGCTCTTCGAAACTCCGATATCTTCTTCTCGGAGTCTTTCATGAATTTGGAAAGTTTCTTTTCAAAATCCGTATCTTCACTCTCGGATTCGGATTTCTGATGGGCACTCGCACTCTTTCTGTGCACGGTTACAGGTTGAACGGCAGAATCATCCAAGCCTTTCAGCGTCAAATCGACCTTTCCGTCTTTTGTAATGCCCAAGACTTTTGCCTTGATCGGTTGTCCAACCTTTAAATAGTCGTCAACATTTTTTACATACTCGCTGGCAATATTCGAAATATGGATCAGACCCTTTTCTCCAGATTCAAGGTCTACGAACGCGCCGAATCGGCGAATTCCCGAGATTTTTCCTTCTACAATGCTTCCCTTTTCAGACATGCTTTACCTTCTGAAGACCAGAAGTGCCTCCTTCCGTAAGATCAAAAGCTCTTACCATCAATACTTGTTGCCGTATTTTTTTCGGAATTTGTCAATTCGCCCTTCTGTATCGATGATGAGCGAATCACCTTTCCCCTGGAAAAAGGGATGACAGGATGAACAGACATCAAGTTTCATCTCATCGGAAATGGACCATACTTCATACTCCGCTCCACATGCACATCTGGCTTGAATCTTTTTCAGAACAGGATGGATTTTTGTCTTCAACAACACTCACCTCTCATAAAATGTCCTGTGTATTATATCATATCCGCACCTGAGGTGCAAGATCGAATCCTATGGTTTAGATCGCGGTCTTCTTTTGACCGAAAACAGACTCCTCATATTCGATAGCAGTATACCAATCCATTCCGGTTCCAGCAGGCACAATCTGTCCGATAATCACGTTTTCTTTAAGTCCTTTCAGTTCATCGATGCTTCCGCGCAACGCGCTCTCGGTAAGTACTTGCGCAGTTTGTTGGAATGAAGCGGCACTCAACCACCCAATTCGTTCCAAAGAAGCTTTGGTGATTCTCAATAGTTTTCGTCGATATTTGACCGGTTCTTTCGCTAAGATCTGAATGGTTTTGGTTTTGCGTTCAGGGTTGAGTTCGGAGGCGTGTTCTTCAATAATCTCCACTTCTTTCACACCCGCTCGAACCAGCTTTTGGAGCAAGGACTCAGTAACGGTTTCCCCATCTTTAGCAAGCTCCACAAGCTCTTTGTCTTCCCGTGTAAGGACATGACGGGCCAATTCTTTCCCTAGCACCCGTTTCCGATTTTCGTTGACTTTAGCATTGTTTTTCAGAAGGGTCTCGTTGGCTTTTCGGACTTCTTGAATCATGACCAAATCGCCCACAAGGAAGTCGGTGTCACCGGGATCAATCACTTCAACCTTGCTCAGCATTTGTTTGATGATGAGTTCGATGTGCTTGTTGTGGATTTCGACTCCTTGTTCCGAGTATACCCGTTTGATTTCACGAAGAAGGTATGAGAAGGTTGCATCCACATCGAGCTCCTGCATTAGTTCTCTCGGACGCAAGGCGCCGGTGGAAAGAGCGGATCCCGGAAGGACTTTGTCTCCAACAAGATTGCGAGTTTTGAGATTGGAGGCGAGCTCATACTCCGAGATTCTTCCTTCATAATCTTCTAGATAGATCTTGGTTTTCCCGGTTTCATCCTGCTTGATATCTTTCACAAATCCACGAACTTTGCTGAAAATGGCAGGGTTTTCTTTTAGTTTCTTTCTGGCTTCGAACAACTCCTCTGCTCTGGGCAACCCTTGGGTAATGTCTGCTGCTGAAGCGATTCCGCCTGTGTGAAAGGTTCTCATTGTTAACTGAGTCCCCGGTTCTCCGATTGATTGGGCTGCAATGATGCCAACGGCTTCTCCCACAGACACAATCCGGTGATTCGAAAGATCCATTCCATAGCACTTGGCACACACTCCATCCTCTGCTTCACAATCAAAGACGGTCCGGATTTTTATGGTCGGTCGGACTTCCACTTCCGTGACATCTTCGTCCGCGAGCAAGCGAGCTGTCGCTGGATCGATCTTTTCTTCTTCCAGCAAAAGAATCCGTTTGCCATCTTGCGAACGAATCTTCTGAATGGAGTAGTTACCCACCACAGGGAATTCCAAAACACTCACTTCCGATATCCCATGATTGTTGCATTCCTGCATCATATGCCAATTCACGGGCGTCCCCGCTTGAAACAAGAGCATACCATTGGATGCAAAGATATCCTCTTTCAATTCTATGTATGAATGATTGTCTTTCTTCATGTCTTGATAGCGAAGCGAGTATTCCCTCATCACATCCACTTTCTGAGAGAAAGTCGCCAGGAAGCGAGCGTCATTGTCATAGAGCATGACATCCCGATCATAGGATCTCGTAGGATCCTGATCATTCCGGAGCACCTCGCCGGTTCGCGGGTGAATGACTGCTTCGCCAAGAACTCGACCAAAGATGTTCTTTTCCAAGTTTTCGATCTCCATGTCTTCATCGCGAAGGGCTGTTGCTTCGACTCCGTGGTGGGTTCCGCAATCTGCTTTCAGTACGACAATCCCTTGGGAGACATCGACCAATCTTCGTGTCAGATAGCCGGCATTTGCCGTTCGCAAAGCGGTGTCTGCGGATCCTTTTCTTCCGCCGTGGGTGGACATGAAGAATTCCATGACACTAAGTCCCTCGCGGAAGTTCGCGCGAATGGGCAGCTCGATGATATCTCCCGCAGGTCCAACCATAAGACCGCGCATCCCAGCCAGTTGTTTGATCTGGTCGATATTTCCTCTGGCGCCCGAAGCCACCATCATGTACAAGGGGTTGAACAGGTCCTTGCCTAGATAGTCGTAGGTTTCCTTTTGAATCGATTCTGTCGTCTTATCCCAGATCTTGATGACCTCTCTCTTCCGTTCCAAAGAAGTCAAAAATCCTTTTTTGTAGTAGGCTTCAATCTCTTTGATCTTTTTCTCCGCTTGACGAATGAAGTCTTTCTTCTTGGGAGAGATCACGACATCCACAACCGAAATGGTTAGCCCTGCTTGGGTTGCGTAATGGAATCCAAGGTCTTTAATGTCGTCTAACAAGTCAGCCGTGCGGTCGATCCCGAATTTTTTGAAGGTCTCATAGATTAGTTCTTTGATCTGTTTTTTTCCAAAGGTTTTCTGATAGTCTTGAAAATCGGTGGGGATGATTTCGTTCCAAATCGCGCGGCCTAAAGTGGTCTTTATTCTCCATGGTGTTCCTCCTCGGCCGCCTTCGATATCCATGAGGACGGGTGTATGGAGGTCCAGTGGTTTTTCAGACTGATTGATCTTGGAGAACTCCATCGCCAGCAATCCTTCTTCCAAGGAGCTGAACCGGTAGGGGATCTCTTCTTCGGGGGTTTGATCAAAGCCTTTTTGGGCCAGCGTTAGATAGTAAATCCCGACGATGATTTCCTTGTCCGGTCTTGATAACGGTTGTCCATCTGCCGGTGAGATGATGTTGTACCGGGAGAGCATCAACAGTTTGACCTCTGCTTGGGCTTTTGCGGACAAAGGAACATGCACTGCCATTTGGTCTCCGTCGAAGTCTGCGTTGAATGGCGGACACACCAACGGATGAAGACGAATGGCGTTTCCTTCTACCAAACGGGGCATGAAGGATTGGATAGAGATCCGATGAAGAGTAGGTGCTCGGTTCAGCATGATCGGGTGTTCTTTGATCACATCTTCCAGCACTTCCCACGCCTGGGGCATTTCCTTTTCGATGATGGCTTTTTTCAGTTTTCGTGCTGTTTTGGAAGTGGTTTCATCTCCCAAGAGTTTGGCCAACACAAAGGGTTTGAAGAGTTCAAGCGCCATCTTTTTCGGGATTCCGCATTCATGGATTCTCAGTTCAGGACCGACTACTATGACGGCACGCCCCGAATAGTCCACCCGTTTTCCCAACAGATTCCTCCGAAACCGTCCTTTCTTTCCTTTCAGAAGGTCTGTTAAGGATTTTAGGGGGCGTCCGCCCCGGTCTGTAATCGGTTTGGACATCCGACCATTATAAATGAGCGCGTCGACCGCCTGTTGCAGCATCCGCTTCTCATTGCGAACGATTACATCCGGCGCGTTCAAGTTCATTAATTTGGATAAACGATTGTTTCGATTGATGACTCTTCGGTATAGATCATTCAAATCGGTTGTCGCAAACCGGCCCCCTTCGATCTGGATCATCGGTCGAAGTTCGGGAGGGATTACAGGAACAGAATTCAAGATCATCCACGTTGGATCGTTATCAGAGGTCAGAAGATCCTTGACGATCTGCAACCGTTTTCTCAATTTAAGGACACGTGCATTGGATCGAGGAATCAGTCGAAGTTCATCTTCGATTTCGACTCGGATTTTCTCCAAATCTAGTTTTTCCAAAAGGATCTTAACCGCTTCAGCGCCGGTCTGGGCTTCAATCTTGCCAGGATACACAGTATGATAGGCCTCGTACTCATTGTCGGTCAATATGTCCCCGACTTTTTTGCCGATTTCTTGGGATACCGCTTCATCAATCTCGGTAATCACCAGAATCGGGCGATCGTTTTCAATCTCCGCTTCGACATTAAACATGCCGGGATAGTAGTTTTCGAGGGTTTTATACTCCGTTAGGGATAAGATTTCTTCCTCATAGACAAACCGATCGGCGATATGGGCATCCTTTTCTACGATTTCGCCTTCGTTGACATAGAGGATGGACCCTTCAATGATGGGGTATTTCTTTTCTTCAATAATGTTTTCGATCAGAATCTGTCCGTTCGAAGCGGTGACGAGTCGGCCATCCGGTCCTGAAGCAACCGTTAACCCCTTTCCGAAGACCACTTGGCCCGAAAATTTAGACCGAATGGGGTCATAGGTGACCATCTCGGTGAGGGGATCTCCTTTTTTCACTTTTGATTCGTCTTTCACCAACACTTTGGCTCCATAGGGTATGCTGAATGTAACCGGCTGATCTCCGCTCGTAATGATCGGTTCAACGGATACCGTTCCTAGCCCTTCATCTACATCAACCGTTCCATCAATCGGCGCGTAAAGGGCGGGATGAGTCTGCTCGCTGGCCAATTCTTGTCCTTCTTCCACCCGTTCTCCGGCCCGTACGTTTAGCGTGGTGTCTTTGTGCAAAGTATGGCCTTTGCTGACTTTATCGGTGATGTGAACCCAATTGATGAGTTTGCCCGTATGCGTCTCTTCCTCTATGATTGACACTTCCCCCCCGACTTCCGCTCGGACGGGTCCCATCGGATTTTTCACGATCACTGCCGGTTCTGCTTCAAAATCCCAAAACTCATTGTAGATGGAGAACTCGGTTTCATACAGGGTATCGCCGCTATCGAAGGGGGTATTCTTTTTGTTGACCACCATAAACATCTTTTCAATAATTCGCAAAGAACCAAAATAGATAATATTCTCCAAATCTTTGCTGGCCATGCTGAGTAGATTGGCAAGAATGCTTGGGGTGCTTTTCAAGTACCAAAGATGAACAACCGGAGCCGCAAGATCGATATGACCCATATTAAACCTTCGAGAAGACTTTGGTTCAATCCGAACGCCGCATCGCTCACAAACAGTTCCTTCGTATTTCTTTCCCTTATACTTTCCACACGAGCATTCATAGTCTTTGGTAGGCCCAAAGATCTTTTCGCAAAACAACCCGTCTCGTTCGGGTTTGAAGGTTCGATAATTGATGGTTTCCGGTTTTTTTACCTCTCCATTGGTCCAACCCATGATCGTATCTGGAGAAGCCATCGTTATTTTGACATGGTCAATCTTTCTCATCGCGCACCCCCATCACTCTTTATCCAAGAGGATTTCATTCCCATGTTCGTCATATACTTTTACATCAAGGGCTACTCCCCTCAATTCTTTCACCAAAACTTTGAAGCTTTCCGGAATTCCAGCTTCCGGAACGTTCTTGTTTTTTGAAATGGCCATGTATACTTCATTTCTTCCAAAGACATCGTCTGATTTGATTGTCAGCATTTCGTTCAGAGTATTGGTTGCGCCATAGGCTTCTAAAGCCCATACTTCCATTTCTCCAAACCGTTGCCCACCGAACTGCGCTTTTCCTCCCAAAGGTTGCTGATGAATCAAAGAGTATGGTCCAACACTGCGCGCGTGTATTTTGTCTTGAGCGATATGGACCAGTTTCATAATATACATAATACCGACAACAACCGGATTGGCAAAAGGTTCTCCTGTACGACCATCTCGCAGGAATACTTTCCCGGACATGGTTTTGGGATGATCTCCTTCTGTGATCCCCAGTTCGCTTCTCCGTTTATACAAAGCGCTCAGGACCTCATCTTCTTTCGCCCCATCGAATACGGGTGTTGCAACAAACCAACCATTCAAATCAGCGAGCCATCCGAGATGCGTTTCCAAAATTTGTCCAATATTCATTCTCGAAGGCACACCCAATGGATTCAAAATGATATTGATCGGTTTGCCATCTGGCATAAACGGCATATCCTGTTTGGGGAGAATTTTGGACACCACCCCTTTATTTCCATGCCGACCCGCAAACTTGTCTCCGATATCCAACGGTTTTCTACAGGCTACATATACCCGCACCATCGTATTGACCCCTGGACCCAGCTCGGAAACATCATCTTTTTGGAAAATTTGGACATCAATCACTCGGCCATTCACTCCATGCGGCAGTTTCAGAGAAGTATCGCGTATGTCCCTTCCCCGGTCTCCAAATACAGAACGGATGATCTTTTCTTCTGGAGAGATTTCCGCTTCGCCTTTGGGGGTTACTTTTCCGACCAAAATATCTTCAGAAGTCACAAAAGCGCCAATTCGAATGATGCCTTGCTCATCAAGGTTTTTCAGACGATCTCGACCAACGTTCGGTATATCTGGTGTGATCTCTTCGGGACCCAAACGAGTTTCTCGCGCGTTGACCTCGTACATTTCGATATGGACAGAGGTGAATGTGTCCTGTTCCAGAAGCTCTTCACTCATCAGCATGGCGTCTTCAAAATTGTACCCTTCCCACGGCATGAACGCGACCATAACATTCTGCCCGAGCGCGAGTTCTCCCATATCCGTAGCGGGTCCATCAGCGATCGGGTCTCCGACATTCACGTACTCTCCAATATTCACGATCGGACGCTGGTTGATCATCGTATCCTGATTGGAACGAACGAATTTTTTCAGCTGATAGGCATCGACAATTGGGTTTTTCCCATCGAACATCAGCTTTCCTTCTTCATCCCTTCTATGGATCCGGATAGCGCTGGCATCCATTTTCACGACCTGGCCGGGATATTTGGCCAAGACAACAAAGCCCGAATCTCGTCCGGCAATCCACTCAATTCCCGTGCCTACTTTGGGCGCTTCCGGGTGAACAAGCGGAACGGCTTGCCGTTGCATATTGGATCCCATCATGGCTCGGTTGGAGTCATCATGCTCCAAAAACGGGATCAAAGCTGTTGAAATCGCGATGGTTTGCTTGGGGGAAACATCGATAAAGTCGACTTGATTCTTTTCGATATACTTAATTTCGCTATGAAACCGGACAGTAGGAAAATCTACGGCGATTTCTCCATTTTTGGAGAGCGGGGTGTTCGCTTGGGCAATATTGTAGTGTTCTTCTTCGTCGGCGGTTAAATAGATAATTTCATCAGTAACCCTTCCATTCGCGACCTTTCGGTATGGGGTGATCAGAAACCCGAACTTATCAATTTTGGCAAAGGAAGAAAGGGATGTGATAAGCCCAATATTCGCGCCTTCTGGCGTTTCAATCGGACACATTCGGCCATAATGAGAATCGTGGACATCTCTGACCTCGATTTTTGCCCGTTCCCGTTTCAATCCACCCGGCCCGATCGCAGAAAGTCTTCGTTTATGGGTGAGCTCAGCCAACGGGTTTACCTGTTCCATAAACTGAGAAAGTTGACTGCTCGCAAAGAATTGGTTCATCGAGACAATAATCGGACGCACGTTGATCAAACTCTGCATAGATACCTTATCCAAAGAGTTGTACAGGGTAAGTCGTTCTTGGATTTGTCTCTGGATTTTTGAAAACCCTCGTTCAAACTCGGATTCCAAAAGTTCTCCCACAGTTCGAACCCGTTTGTTCCCCAAATGGTCTTTGGTATCCAATAGAGTGGGGTCTTTTTCCAAATCGATCAAATGCATGGTGGCCAAAAGAATGTCCATCTCACGAATAACCGAAGATATTTCTTCATAAAGGCGGGGTTCCGATTCATTCATGTTGGATAAGTATTTCTGATAGGTTTTGTTCAATCGACGGTTCATTTTATACCGCCCAACCTCAGAAAAATCATACTTTTCCGCGCTGAAATAGAGATTGTACAGGTAATTTTTCGCAGTATTCACCCGAGGGATCTCACCTGGTTTGAGCTTACGGAACAACTCCATAACCGCCGTGTCTTCATCGGCTTCCTTCAGGTCATCGTCTAGGTTTTCATATGTTCTTTGTAGATAGGGATCCAAGATTGTAATTTGTGAGATTTCCGCTTCCACAATTTTAAGTATGGTTTCTTTGTCCAGAAGAGAACCTTTGGAAGCAATTAGCTCGCCTCCGCCAGTCCGTATGTCTTCCAGGATGAAACTATGAGTATGTTCTTCCAGGTCTTTTTGTTCAAACTCGTCCAGCACATAAGGGAAATGAGCAAATAGCTCCATATTATTGTCAAAACCAACTGCCTTAAAAAACAGGAGCAAATTGACCTTTCTTCTTCGATCAATCCGCGCTTGCAGAATTCCCTTGTTGGTGTTCAGCATGATCTCTAGCCAAGCGCCCCGTTGGGGAAGAAAATGGGCGACATAGATTGGGCTATTGGCAGGGGTTCTTGGTTCATCCACAAAGTACACACCGGGTGAACGAACCAATTGGTTTACGACCACCCGCTCGACTCCATTAATTACAAAAGAACCTCGATCCGTCATATAAGGGATGCTACCAAAAAAGGTTTCCTCTTCCCTCATCTCTCCGGTTCGCAAATCCGAAACACGAATGGTTACGTAAATCGGTATGCTATAGGTGGTTCCTTTGGCTTTGCAGTGATCTTCCCATTCTTTTGGTTGGCCTAGTCGGGTACCGGAAAACTCCAGAACAAAGCCCTTTTCATCCTTTCGGAGATCTCCTCGATGTGGCTGAGATCGAATGGGGGAAAACTTTTTTAATACGTGGAAAACCCCTTCGTCCAGAAATCGTGCATATGAGACGGTTTGGATATCGTTCAGGTTCTCAACAGCAACGGTTTCTTCGATTTTTCCGTACACTTGTCGTTCTCTTCGACCGAAATTCGCTTTCTTCATACCATTACCCCCTTGAGAGGATACAGATCACCAGCTAACAAAAAAACATACCAGATCCACGCGACAAATCATTGTCGCGTGGCCTGATCAACAAATGTTCTTTCTTTTTGATCTTATTTGAGTTCGACTTCCGCTCCGGCCTCTACCAGTTTCTTCTTGGCTTCTTCGGCTTCTTCCTTTTTCATGGCTTGTTTAATGATTGCATCGGCTGAACCAGCTTTTTCCACAGCATCCTTTGCGTCTTTCAGATTCAAACCCGTCAACTCTCGTACAACCTTGATTACTGCCACCTTATTTGCGCCAAAACTCTTCAAGAACAGATCAAAATCCGTCTTCTCTTCTTCGGGTTCTCCGGCTGCGGCTGCTCCTGCTGCGCTTGCTACAGCAACAGGCGCCGCGGCGGTAACTCCAAACCGCTCTTCTAAAGCCTTTACTAAATCAGCCAACTCTGCTACTGTCATTGTCTCAATTGCTTGAATGAACTCTTCTTTGGACATATTTCATCCACCTCCATAATTGTTTTTTAGGATTCTTTTTTTTCTTGAATGGCTTTGATTGCGTACGCAAGATTTCGGATAATCCCAGACATTGCGACTACAAGACCCGTAATTGGTGCCTGCATTGTATTCAACACCATAGCCAGCAACTGATCCCGGGATGGTAGTTTGGATATTTCGATCATTCCTTCTGCATTATAAACCTTTCCTTCGAAGTACCCGAACTTGATTTCTGGGATTTTTTTCTCTTTCCCGAATTTGACCAGTTGCTTTAGTGCGGCAATGGGATCTCCGCCTTCTTTTACGAAGAAAAAGGCATTTGTTCCATCCAAATGGTCAATTAGCGCCGCGTCTTGAATATCTATATTTTGGATTGCTCGTTTGGCCAGGGTATTTTTGCATACCTGCAGAACGCCCCCGTCCTGACGGATTGCCTTTCGGAGCTCACTGATCAACGTGACACTCAAACCGCGATAGTCTACAACGACAAGGATCGGACTCTTCTGCAAATTATCGGTCAATTCGTGTACAATCTGTTCCTTTTTTGCTTTTGTAAGCATCCTTTCACCTCCCTCCAAAAAGAAACGGCCTTCTTCCAAGGCCGAGGCGAAGAGAGACGGTTGCGTGCACGTTCGCAATCGAACTCCTCGAAAAGTCTACCTTCCACACATCGGTATGGAGGTGGACTCCACCTCGGTAGGATTTTATGACCTACTGTCTTTGGTGTACCCACTTGATTTCTTTATTCCAAAAACGAAGAATCCAGTTTAATCCCTGTGCCCATGGTTGGGGCAATAGCGACTTTTTTGAAAAGCCTTCCTTTCAAGGCAGGCGGTTTTAATCCCATGATTTGCCGCAAAGCATTCTCAAGGTTTTCCTGCAGTGCTTCATCTTTAAAGGATTTTTTTCCAATCGGAATATGGATATTGCCGGTTTTATCGTTTCTTGCCTCAACTCGGCCAAGTTTAAATGCTTTTACCGCTTCTTCCACATCATCGGTTACGGTTCCGGATTTGGGAGAAGGCATGAGACCGCGCGGTCCCAACACTTTTCCCAACCTTCCGATAATTCTCATCATATCGGGCGTGGCAATAGCAACATCAAAATCTGTCCATCCTTCATTCATGATCTTTTCGGCATAGTCTTCGGCGCCGACATAGTCCGCACCGGCTTCTTTCGCCTTTTCAGCAGCATCCCCTTTCGCAAAAACAAGGACCCGAATGACCTTTCCTGTGCCATGAGGCAGAGAGATGGTATTTCGAATCTGTTGTTCCGCTTTTCGAGGATCGATGGACGTGCTGATATGGAGTTCTACCGTTTCGTCAAATTTGGCAGTTGCAATTTCTTTGACAAGCTTAACGGCATCTTGGATGCTATAAGTTCTTAATCGATCAATCTTTTCTTTGCCTGCTTCGTATCGTTTGGATCGTTTCGGCATCGGTTTCCCCCCTCACTCGACCGTTTCAATGCCCATGCTCCTGGCTGTACCGGCGATGATTTGCATAGCGCCTTCCAGGTCATTGGCATTGAGATCAGGCATCTTGATCTGAGCAATTTTTTCAATCTGAGCTTTGGTAATTTTTCCCACTTTCTCTTTGTTGGGCACGGAGGAACCCTTTTTGACGCCCGCTTCTTTCAGGATCAAAAAGGATGCGGGGGGTGTTTTTTTGATGAATGAGAATGACCGGTCCTCGAAAACAGTGATCACAACAGGGATAATGGTTCCTGTTTGATCTGAAGTTTCTGCGTTGAACTGTTTGCAAAAACCCATAATATTGACTCCATGCTGACCCAATGCGGGTCCTACGGGTGGTGCGGGTGTTGCTTTTCCTGCAGGCAACTGCAGTTTTACCTGAGTCAGTACTTTCTTTGCCATAAAACTCCTCCTTTGTGGTGCTGACGGGTTTCCCCTCCCACAGCCTTTCCTGTAAGGGATAATGCTATAGTTTTTGCACTTCGCTGAGATGAACCATTACTGGGGTTTCTCTCCCGAATATATTTACCATGACTTTTAGTTCCTGTCGTTCTGGATTGATGTCTTCAATCGCTCCCGAGAAATCCGCGAATGGACCATCTTTGATCTTGACAACTTCACCAAGATGGAAGTCAATTTCGATCCGGGCCGCTTTCTTCTCTGCTTTTTCCGTAGTCTCAATCCCGGCCAAACGCTTGATGACACGAGCTTCACGATCCTTGATTGGGATTGGCGCCCCTCCCGAGGAGACAAAGTTGATGACATTCGGGATGGAGCGGATCGCATTCCACGATGCGTCAGTCATAGACATCTCGACAAAGATATATCCAGGAAAGAGTTTGCGCCGCTTTACCTTTACCACTTTCAAGCTCTTTCTCCCACCGTGTTCCGATACTTCTACCAATCCGTCATAATCAGCACTGACAACAAGGTCTTCGGAAAGGGCTTGCCCTTCTTTAAAGCGCGCGCCTTTTTTGACCCGCGTCTTGTCATATAATTCCAACGGGATATAATACACATCTGAATCCTTTTTGGAATCACGAACAATGACTACTTTTTTGACCCGCAAAAAAACGATTACTGTACCGTCAATTTCACATATATGCTCGTCCGATTTAGATAATGGCATCCCCTGTCGAATTTTGAACCCGACTTTAAGTCCCGTTTCGACTTTTGCCGTTTCAGGGATGAAGTAGGTTTTGGTATATTTTGCATCGGGAGTTTCAATCATGATTTTTCGGTAGTTTCTTAGTTCTTTTACTTCTCCGGCATAACGAACCTTTACGGCTGGTTCATCCGCAAGAACATCCGCTTTTTTCACTTCATCTCCGTTAGAAACGTGAAACTTTGCGGAAGGAGAAAGGACATACCGCGTTTGATGAGGATTTGTGGGGTCAATAATCATCTCTTCCGGGATCACGATCCGCCCGATGAGATGACCCAAATTCAAAGAATCCCTCTTTTTTTCCGCGTTTTCCAAAATGGAATCCTCCAAGCCCGAATAGGTTTGGAGAACAAACCACTTCTTTTTCAAATCAACCACCCAAACCCAAAACTTGAACGATTACACGGGTTAGATTGGAAAAACCCAAATCAATCAGTCCAAAATAAACAGCCATGATTGCCAAAAGGAATAAAACAACACCTGTTGAAGCAACCAATTCTTTGCGGGTGGGCCAGCTTGTTGCTTTGAACTCTTGCTTAACATCCCGAAAGAATCGTTTGATCTTGGAAGGTTTTTTGGGGGGCGCGACTGGGCCTTTCGAATTCCGATCCGCAGTTTTGCCGACTTTCCTTTCCAACTCTTTTTTTTCTGATTCTTTTTTCTTTATCTCATTGGCCATCGAAACAACCTCCTAATCCAATTCTGGCAGGCCCGGCAGGACTTGAACCTGCAACACCCGATTTTGGAGACCGGTGCTCTACCAATTGAGCTACGGACCTATGTTTCTCTATTTCCCTTCTTTGTGGGGGGTGTGCTTTTTACAGCGCCGGCAGAACTTCTTCAACTCCAGTTTCTCTTTCATTGTTTGCTTGTTCTTTGTGGTTGCATAGTTTCTTTCTTTACACTCCGTGCACTCCATGGTGATTTTTACTCTCACTCTATCCCGTCCTTTCTCATGAAAATGGTGGTAAGGGAAGGATTTGAACCTTCGAAGGCATTCTGCCAGCGGATTTACAGTCCGCCCCCTTTGGCCGCTTGGGTACCTTACCATTGAGACGTTAGGTATGAAATTGCTCAGTCTGGAGCCAGCGGCGGGAATCGAACCCACGACCTGCTGATTACAAGTCAGCCGCTCTGCCAGCTGAGCTACACTGGCCCAAAAACCGAAGCCTATTATATCTTTTTTCTAGGCCCTTGTCAAGTGCAATTTGGGTACTGTCTTCTAGATCGATCATCATTCCAAGGATTATTGCGCGGATGGGAAATCCCCGAAGTTCTTACCTTTTTCCCTACCGCACGGTTAAACGGGAGTCACCTTATTGACGGTTTTGCGGCCGTTTTTTACTAAGACGAATTTTTAAGGCTTTGACTTTTCCGAAAATTGTGATATAATTCGGTCTGGAAATGGGGCCGTAGCTCAGCTGGGAGAGCGCTACCTTCGCAAGGTAGAAGCCGTGGGTTCGAATCCCATCGGCTCCACCAGGCTCCAAAACCATGATTTATGCCGAGATGGCGGAACAGGCAGACGCGTCGGTCTCAAAAACCGAAGAGGAGTGATCCTCGTGTGGGTTCGATTCCCACTCTCGGCACCATATCTTGTCCCACCAGCTAGAAAGAAGCCCGCAGTTACCCTTCAAGCATCTTCTGAAACTCAGCGCCAAAGGCTTTGCACCGCTCCCGGTCTTCTGGCGTAGGTTTCCAAAGGGTTTTTATCGGTCCAATAATTACCTCAAACCCGGCTCTTTTGAGCGCGCTTACTAATACTTGGTTTCCTTCACCGCTCCATCCATAACATCCAAAAGCAGCGCCTTTCTTTCCTTTCATCCTGAGCCCGCTAATTTCCTCCAACAACCCCGCAATTGGCGCAAGTATTCCTTTGTTTACTGTAGGGCATCCAACGAGAATGGCTTTGGATTTGAAAATCTGGGTGATAATATCATTCTTGTCCGAGCGCGCGGCATTGAAGATCTTGACATTCATCCGTTTTCCATCGGGTTGAAGCCCTTCCGTGATTGCTTCAGCCATGATCCTTGTGCCTTCCCACATAGAATCATAGACAATAGTCACTTGTTCTTCTTGATATCTGCTTGCCCAAGAAAGGTACTTTTCAACGATTTGAACTGGATTCTTTCTCCAGATTACTCCATGACTGGGGCAAATCATTTGTAAAGGAAGATTCAACGAAGACCATTGCTCGATCTTTTTTATGACCAATTCGCTAAATGGGGTGAGGATATTGGCATAGTACTTGATTGCTTCCTGAAAGAGCTCACACGGATCCACCAAATCATTGAACAGCAATTCGGATGCGTAATGCTGTCCGAAAGCGTCATTACTAAATAAGATTTGATCCCCATCCAAGTACTCGAACATAGAATCGGGCCAATGCAGCATCGGCGCTTCGATAAAAGTCAAAGTCTGTTTGCCCAGGGATAATTGATCCCCTGTTTTCACAACCCGAAACTCCCATTCTTCATGAAATTGCCCTTTTAGGGAATGTACTGCGTTTGCAGTGCAATAAATCGGCGTTCTTGGGAAGGCCTTCATTACATCAGGAAGCGCTCCGCTATGATCGACCTCTCCGTGGTTGGCAATGATATAATCCAGTGGCTTACCATTCAATTCTTTCTTGAGGGTTTCGACAAACTCTTTTGCATAGGGTGTCCAAACGGTATCAATGATCGCTGTTTTCTCATCCGTAATAAGATAGGCGTTGTAAGTGGATCCGCGGTGTGTGGAATAATCTTCTCCATGAAATTTCCGTAGTTCCCAGTCGATTTTTCCAATCCAATGAACATGCTCTGTCACCTTAACCGTCATATTCATACCCCCTTTCTGATTTTTCCTCCAATCCTTAGTATACTACTTACCCAAGAGGATATCTGTATCATTTGGTACGAGCTTTTTCCCATTTTGTTTAGGAATCAAGCCCACGGACCACGGCACCTCCGATGGCATGAAAGTTGCCTACCAAACCATTGGATATGTACACATTCAGTTCCCGATCAATGAGCACCGCTTCGACCTCTGGAAGAAATCCAAGCAAGTGTTTGCTGCCGGCAATTCCTGACGAGAAGAAAATGGTTGAAAGGGCATCGGCCCTTGTAGCACTTTTGGTGACGATTGTCGCGCTAATCAACCCCGAATCCGAAGGATAGCCTGTCAGAGGGTTGATGATATGATGATAGCATTGACCGTTCTTGGCTTGGTAATACCGTTGATAATCTCCAGATGTCGCAACTGACCGATCAACCAGATCGAGAAAACCGATGATCCGCCTGCGCTCTCTGGGATGCTGAATCCCCACTCTCCAACAGGAACCATCGGGTTTTGAACCAAGGAGGGCAACATTCCCCCCAAAATTCGTAAACCCCGATTCCACTCCATGATTCCGAAAAAGATCCAAAACCCGATCTGCTGCAAACCCTTTGCCGATTCCGCCAAAATCAACCGACTGTCTCTCCCGTTTCAAACCGATTGACAGGGCGCGATTATCATGGACAACACAGTGATAGTCCACAAGAGTAAGACAATCTACTATCTCTTCTGGAGCAGGAACCGCCTGTTGCTTTTTCTTCCGCTCCCAAAGTTCAACCAAAGGTCCGATTGTAACATCGAACAACCCCACGCTGATTTCGGAATACGTCAAAGCTGCTTCAAAGAGTTCATAAGTCGATTTGCTGACAAAGATTGGTTTTCCCCCTGCCGCTCTGTTAATTTGGCTGATTTCGCTATCTGAACCGAATCGACTGACCAAATGATTCAATCGGCTGATCTCTTGTTCAGCCTCTTCAAGAACTCCTTCAGAAGGGACTCCGTAAACCCTGTGGGTAACTACTGTCCCCATACAGATTTGCTCCCGTTCTCTGATCTCATGCTCTACCACAAAACCACTTCCTCAGACCATCCATAACAAACCGCGCAAGATGATCTATGATGTCGGGGAAACTATTAAATCCTGATTGTCCGAAAAGCCGTGCTATCCCGTCCTATGATCCGGTATCAAACTGACAGTCTGTTTTTTCCTGCTTTCTTCGATCGATAAAGGGCTTTGTCTGCTTCACGAATCCATTCCTCCGCATGGGTGTGATTGCTTTGGATCGGAGATATGCCTATGCTGACCGTGACATAGTGCGTTTCTCCTTCTACAGTAAAGGGTTTCTCGGAAACGGCTTTCCTGATTTTTTCTCCGATCCATCGCGCTTGCTTTTCGTTAGTGTTGAGCAGAAGAATTCCAAATTCGTCCCCGCCGTAACGCCCGATCGCGTCTGTCGATCGGATCCTTTCTTGCGTTCTTTTTGCTACTTCTTTTAGGATCGCATCACCTGCGACATGGCCATATGTATCGTTAAGTTTCTTATAATCATCAATATCAAAAAGAAGCAAAAAAGAGGGATGGTTTTGACTCGGCATACGGATGTGGTTGGTTAGAATGGTTTTAAAGCTGGTTTGATTAAAAAGACCGGTCAACCCGTCTTTTGTGGATTTTTCCAATAGTGAGTTTTTTTCCCGGAAAAGACTGCGATAGTCCTTGACAAGCAAAAAACCGTGCATAAAAATAAAAGCGAATATGCCATGATCTCTAAGATAGGGCGCATTCGGGATCGATTGGGAAAAACGGTCCACAATCAGTAGAGAAAAGATAGAACAACCCAACATGAAAAACACGACCGCTGTCATCTTGCTCCGAAGCAAATAATAGGCATAAGCAAAACAAACGAGAAGGACAATCAAGCCCAAATCAACAATCAGCAGCAAAAGCCCTCTGGGTAAGAAATGCTCCAGGAGAAAAATGAACGTAATCAAAGGTATACCCCATAATAGGCGATTCGAAAACCGCGGGGGATCAAAGAAGAATATGCCAATCGATTTCATGAACATGACAAGTCCGAGATAGGTGCAAAAAAAGAGAACCAATATCCCCATAAGGCTGATCTCTGTAAACTGATCCAAAGAGATAAACGCCGTTTCGACAAAAAGAGGAAAAAGACCGATGCATGAAACGAAGATCCCGGTTCCCATAAGGAGGTATGCTTTCTTTTTTACACCGATTCCATACCATCCCATTGAGAAAAGGATAAATGACAAGAGAACCAAAGACCCGAAAGAAAAGGCAGTAAAGTACGAATCAAACAACAAACAGTTTCGATCAAATCGGATATATTCCTGCATGGTCATAGAGAATGAAGATAGAAAATGCCTACTTTCTGAAGGAAGGTTTGAAAAGGTGATGATCATGGTGTTTTCTTCATCCAGAAGACCTTCAGGAATTATAGTAAAGAGCGCGTTGGGCAAACGGTGCCGCAGTCGGGAACGATGGGTCCATTTTGTCAACTCTTGCCCGTTGATGGAAACCCAAAAAGTTGTGTCGCTTGATGATAAGATCATCAGAACTTGATGATTAGTACCAGAAAAATGAGAGACAAAACCAACCGCTTTTCGGGTTTCTTGAAAGATCGATTTGGCGCCTGAAATATCCAAAGCCGTATTATCGTTTTCTACCATCCAGATGCCTTGAAGGGGTTGTCCTTTTGGGTGAGTAATCTCTATGGAAAAAATTATGAAGATTAATGAAAGGAAAAGTCCACAAGCTATCGCTAGGAGCTGTTTTTTCATGATTCCATAAGGGTTATGATCACGTCTTTAGGAAGAATAAACCGGTAAAGGGGTGAATCGCTCTTCTCGTATTGAGAAGCAGAATAGGTTCTCCACATTTCGTTGCTCCTGACTCAAAAAAGGGGTTTTGTCATAACACGTATACTGGGAGAAAAGATTGCCCATAGTGTTCTGTTGGATTGGCCATCTCCAGAAAAGAAGGATCATGAAGGTCAATCAAGGCATATTGACGGAGAAATGGATGAGATTCTTGAGGAAATCGGGTATGGAACCTAACCTTAATGAATCTGAATGATTTGATGAACAAATGGAGGGGGCCGATAAAAAACTGCCTTGATTTATTCCAAGGCAGTTTTTTAGAATGTCGGAAACGGGTCGGTTCTTTCGCTATTTGGTCCTATTCATGAACGTGAATGACATATACCTTCTCGTCAATTGCTTGCTCTTTCCCTTCCCAGATCCGGTAGTACAGGAAATGAATCCATGCGATCCCTGGTTTTGATGCCTGGAAGTCCCATTGCATCGTTTGTGGCGCTCCGACCAAACCTTCTTGTGGCGGAGTTTTTACTTTCGATTCGACGAAGGAAAGAATAACGGTGTCCGAGATTTCGAAAAACCATTGATATCCGGTTGTTGGGTTTTCTTCCAAAACCACGCTCATTTTTTGCCCTACGGATGGATGATTGGTCACTTCTTCAAGGTCGATGAAAATCTGGATCCCGGGTTGATCGAGTACGTTCACATGGAAGATTCGAGTGTCTACCGGTTTGTAAGTATCTTCCCAACTCCGTACATAATCGAACTGGATCTGGCAGAATCCTGGATTTATGCTTCGAAATTCCCATTGCACATCTCTACCCGCTCCCAGAGGAGTCTGATCTTTTGTTTCAGTTGTCCCTCCTCCTACTACTTCAAATGAACGGAATTCAAGAATATCCCATTGAGTAATATCAAATACCCATTGGTATCCTGTAGTTGGGTTTTCATGGAGAGTGACTAACAAGGGTTGTCCCAAAGCTACCGAATTGGTCGTTTGCTCCAATACAACAGGCATATTTGCGGATACCGCTGTAAAACTGACCCACATCATTCCTACCAATACCATCACAGAGATTTTTTTAAAGAACGTTTGGTTCATGTTCCCACTCCTTTCGTTTGCTGCCTCATTTGGATACTCAATCAAGATTCCTAACAGAGATTCGGATCGGCAATCTTTTTTTATCCCAAGCAATTGACGGAAAGAGAATGCAAATCGTAACGCGCCAAGTGAAAACAGCTATTGACGAATCGGGAAAATGATGATATTATAGACTTGTTATAAGTATCTCTCTACTCAATCAAAGAGGAGGCGAAGCTTATGAAAAAACTACTGGTATGGGTTATTGCGCTTGCGTTGGTAGCATCCATTGGACTGGCAGCAGTTCCAGGACGATTGACCATCTGGTGCTCTGAAAAACAAGTAGGCGTGTTGCAACGACTGGGAGATGAGTTTGAAGCCCAATATGGCATACCTGTTGATGTGGTAGAAGTTCCATTCGGGGATATTCAAACCAAATTTCTCACTGCAGCGCCTGCTGGTGAAGGACCCGATATCATTGTGGGTGCCCATGACCGAATTGCAGAATTGGTTGTTAACGGATTATTGACACCGGTTGATTTTTTAACTGCCCGTGATAAAGCAGAATTTATGGATACAGCTCTAGAAGCCTTCAGCTATGGCGGAAAACTCTATGGAATCCCTTACGCTATTGAAGCCATGGCATTTATCTACAACAAAGATTATCTGCCTGAACCTCCCAAAACAATGGAAGAGTTTTTGCCCATTGCCAAAGAATACACATCCGATGAATTCAGGGGTTTTGTGTATTTCGCAGGGAATTTCTACCACTCTGCAGCATTTTTGTTCGCTGGAGGCGGATATGTCTTCAAAATGACCGATCAAGGACTCGATTCTACTGATATCGGTTTGGCGAACGAAGGCGCGATTATGGGCGCCGAATTTATTAAACAACTATACCGAGAAGGAGTCTTGAAAATCGGTGACGGGTATGAAATCATGGATGGACTCTTCAAAGACGGAATGGCAATGGCCATTCTCAACGGTCCTTGGGCGATTGCAGACTACAAACGAGCCGGGATCGATTATGGAATTGCCCCGGTTCCTTCGATCAACGGATATCCCGGCCGACCATTCACGGGTGTCCAAGGATTTATGATCAGCTCCAAGTCCCCCAACACCCTTTTTGCAATCGATTTCTTGGCTAACTTTGTGAATACCCAAGATGTCATGTACCGAATCTTCCTGGAAGATCCACGGCCACCAGTCCGTTTGGATGTTCTGGATATGGTTAAAGACGAACCTGATGTAGCCCCGTTCGCGAATAGCGCGGCTTTTGGGATTCCTATGCCCAATATCCCAGAAATGGGCGCAGTATGGGGTTCGATGGATGACGCGTTAAGCCAGATTATCAATGATCAGCTTCCCGCATCGGAAGCACTGAAACAAGCGGTTGAAAAAATCCGGACTGCATTGGGTCAATAATCGGTCCGAAACAAAAAGAAGGGATGGCGCAGGCCATCCCTTTTTGATTTAGGGGAGGTGTGGAGGTGCTCTATGCGTTCTTCAAGGTCCTGGGCTGGATACTCCTAGCGATATTCAACGCGGTTGCGGTTTGGAGCGCTATATCCCTTTTTGGAAGCGGTATGCCAGGATTAGGGGTCATTTTGGTTATTTTGATTATAGCGATTGACTGGATGATCATCCGCCCGGGAGGTTATCCGTATCGGTACACGATTCCCGCGCTCATTCTGCTTTTTGTGCTTACTCTGTATCCCATCTACTATACAGTGGATGTTGCGTTCACTAATTACGGAACCGGTCACATTTTCACCCGGGACCAGGTGGTTGAGTCTCTTTTGAAGCAATATGCTCCATTGGATACGGGAGAAGTATACTCCTACAGCGTCTTTGTGCAAATCAAAGACCTACACCCAACTGAGAAGTTTGTTTTGCTCCTCTATCACGAAGATACGCTGTTCCTTGCCACTACCCCCATAATTGAAAGCGTTGATGTAAACGGAATTCCGACGCTTACCCGATCAAACTATCAGAGAGTGGCAAATGATAAAGCTACGATTGATGGGAAGGTATATCAACTCGTTCGTTCTTTTCGAGAACCCGACCAATACATAGCGATTGAAGAGACGGTAGCGGGTCAGACAGTCGTTTACGATTATTTTTTTAGTTTTGAAGATCCGACCACCCTTCCCAATCAACGGTTTTTTGTAAGCAATTTATATGCGCGCTTTTTGGACAAAGTAATCCTCGACCACCCTTCCTTACCCAATATCCGATTTGGTACGCGATATGGGTTCCGCAAAATGATTCCGGTTCAGAAGAAATATGTTTTGGACACGAAAACATATGAGGTTGACGGGAAAGCTGTTTTGCGAACCGTATTTGTTGATACGCTCACGGGAAGGACATTGGAAGAAAGAGATGGGAACTTCTACGAAATACAGGATGATGGCTCTAGGGTTATTGTCGGGGGTTATGTGACCTATGTTGGCCTTCAAAACTTTACGAAACTCTTTGCAGATCCAAGATTAAGCGGACCGTTTATCCGGATATTCAATTGGACCTTCGTTTGGGCTTCTTTGAGTGTCTTGTTTACCTTTATCATTGGTCTTATGTTGGCTATGGTTCTAAATGATCGACGGCTCAGAGGCCGAAAAGTCTATCGAACGCTCCTGATCATTCCGTGGGCAATTCCTGCGTTTATTTCAGTTCTCGTTTGGCGCGTGGGTTGGTTTAATGAAACCTATGGGGTCATAAATAAAGTCTTAATCACACAAATATTCGGAGGAGAACCGATTCGTTGGTTGGGAGATGCTTTTTGGGCCAAAGTGGCTGTGCTCATTGTCAACACCTGGCTTGGATTTCCCTATATGATGACAGTTTGTCTTGGCGCGCTCCAATCGATACCCGAAACAATGTATGAAGCGGCGGCAATTGATGGGGCTCGGCGGTTTAAGCAGTTTTGGAAAATCACCCTTCCCCTTCTGATGACTTCAGTCGCGCCCCTTTTGGTTGGAGCGTTTGCGTTTAATTTCAATAATTTCGTGAATATCTATCTTCTTACCCGAGGAGGACCTGCCATGCCGGATTCAATTACGAATGCGGGTTCTACAGACATCCTCATTTCATATACCTACAAACTGGCCTTCCAAAGTGAGCGGGGGCAAGATTTTGGGTATGCCGCCGCGATATCGGTTTTCATCTTCGTAATTGTTGCCGGAATCAGCTATGTCAATTTTCGGCTTTCCGGTGCCTTTGAGGAGACGAATCGATAATGGCGGTCCAAAAGAGAATATATTGGCTTCGACATATCATATTAATCGCGGTAGTAGCGATCGTCTTATTCCCCATCGTATGGGTCGTGACAACATCTGTTCGAAGGGATAACGCTGCTTTCTCGACCAAACTTTTCAGTACGAGATCGACGTTTCAACATTATAAAGATTTGCTCCTGCCCCCAAGAAACCTCCCTGTTTTGTTGGCGGAAATGCAAAACCTCATGAATCTGTCCCAACGGTTCTCAGGTATGAGCGAAACACAGCTCCAAAGAGAGTTTGACTGGATGAATCAAGAGTTCATTCGCCAAATGGATCACAGTCTCGACCTAATGGCTCAGGCAAGCAATGACCTCGAAGGGATTCTCGAATGGACAGAATCCGAAAAGATCCTCAACTATCAGCAATTTGAAGCGAAAAGGGAATTGGAGCATGAGAGGCTGGATTCCTTTATCCAGCAACTCCAACAAAACTGGGCTCAGGATGAAATCGATTTATACACCTATCAGCTTATGACTGCCTATTTGCAGGCAAGCGAAGATCGAGCTCCGATTTTGCTTCAGGAAATCGAATCTATCTTTCCCGAATTATCCGGATTGCGTAAGGCAAAAGAGATCAAAATAGAAGAGCTCTTATCGGCGGTTGATCAAATTAGCGGCACGTTGCGCGATTTGATGCCACAAGTCACGGAGGAAGTTCAAGAAATGCTCGCCCAAGCCATTGAGGATACAAAAGGGTTGTTTCTTCAGCCCGGATTTACTTATTCTCGATGGAACAGGGAGGTGAATATCCGGATTCTGAACCGTGCGGCGACTTTACTCCGATCCATGGTATCGGAAGAGGTATTTCATCAGTTTGATGAACTACGCGAGGAGGTAAAAGAACTCGCACAAAGCGCCGAGAATGCAACCATTCCTTATGAGCAAACGTACCGTCAATCCCTTGATCAACTACAGACACATTATGATGCGTATTACCATCAGCCAATTCAACTATTCGAAGCCGCAAATCGGTTGTTGAACACAAAAGTGCAAGAGCGGAACAAACTTGAGGCGGAAATTCAAGATTTGCTTCTTCAGGAAATGGCGATGGAAGAGAAACTGGATTTTCTCCAAAAAAGCCTGCTCATGAATGTGCACGCGTTCCAGCAAGCCTTCTTAATCATTGAGAGCACTTTTTCTCGAACAGATCCAATATCCGATCCATCCTTTGTACCCAGGGCGACTTCTTTTTTGACGACGATCAAGAATACAAACCAATTAATCGACCAAATCCAGATCGAACTGTTGGATTCCGATTTGGCCCAGGGGTTGGAAACCCTCAATTCAATGACAGTTTCTCTCGTTACCCATGAAGAAAGCGTTATGCAGAATCTTGGATACTCTAAAGTGCGAGATTCCATTTCGGCCATGAATAATTCGATTTTGGTCCTTTTTCCCCGATTGGAAGATTTGGATATGGCAGCGAATCAGATCCAGAATAACCTGCGGAAGGTTTTGGAGAAAAAGGAAGCGATTCCTTTGAAAGATGCCGAGATCCAATCTATGCGACGGGAGGTTGAAGAAAAGCAAAGGATTGCCAATTCTCGGGTTGAGATCCAACGGTGGATTATGCTTCGGGTGGAAAGTTTGTACCTGAGGGATGGTTTGCAGCAGATCCGGGGTTTTGAAAGCCTTTCCCGATATATCCTTCAGATCAGAAGGCATCGAGAAGCATATGGATTGGGTGGTCTCCAATCATACCGGGAGGATGATTGGATGGAAAGGTCTTACTTGCTTTATGATTTGATTGAAACTATGGCGCTTTTTGAGAGGGGATACAATAGCCTGGAAGAATTGACGAGAAATCTTCAATCAAGAATGGGTTCGTTTGCAGCGCTTTCTGAGTACTATATTCGATTAAAACTGAGCGGATCGCCCATTGTTATATCCGAATTCAATGAGATCAATTCGGTATTCAGTCGAGGGTTCGAAGAGATCTCAGCCATTCTCAACCGGGTTGGCCGTAAAGTGAGCGATCTTTCGGAAAGAGATGGGTTTGGCCCCGTTCAGGCACACTTACGGAATCAAGATCGGCTCATTTTTGATATGACTCAATATTGGTACCGAAAGCCTGAGCAGCAGTTTGTCCGCTGGTTGTTCAACAGCATTATTGTCGCCCTTTTGGTTGCTTTGATTTCAGTTGCTGTATGTTCTCTGGGCGCTTATCCGTTTAGCCGTATGCGTTTCAAAGGAAGGAAGTACGGTTTGCTAGGCCTTTTATTGATTCAAATGTTTCCCACAGCAACAATGGGCATCATCGCGTTGTATTCACTTCTCCGGTTCTTGGGCCAACTATTTCCTCCTCTGGGTCTTGATACTTTGGGCGGGTTGACCTTTGTCTACCTTGGTGGATCCATTGCATTCAACATGTGGTTGATTAAAGGGTATTTCGATACGATCCCCACATCCATGGAAGAAGCTGCGATGATCGATGGATCAACAAGGCTCCAAACTTTTTGGAGGATTGTGCTTCCTTTGGCGATTCCTGTATTATCTGTTGTGTTCATCCTTGGATTTATGGGTATTTTTAATGAGTTTTTGCTTGCGCGGATTATTCTCCAATCTCCGCAAAACTATACATATCCAGTAGGCCTGCAAACCTTCGCCTACGGCCCGTATCAAACAGATTGGGGGTTGTTTACGGCAGCGGCATTGTTGGGCGCAATTCCTATGGTTGTTTTATTCTTACTGATGCAAAACTATATTGTCAGCGGCTTGACAAAAGGCGCTGAGAAAGGATAGCAATGAAAAGAGAGCGGAAAGAAATGGATCATCATCGGGTCCGCTGGATGGAAATTACCAGAAGGGGATTCCTTATTGCGGGTCTGATTATCGGTATTTGGTTGATCTGGAATCCTGTATCTGAAATCTATCGGGTGCATGTGATCGACTTTTCTGAAGAGCTTTCGCGGAGACCCGGGTGGCAACAAGCAAACTACGAGACGCTCGATGCCTACATTCAAGCGCAGACTGAAGGCCGTCTTGAGCAAACCGGAGATCCATACTGGCTCCATCTCTATCGGGATCTCGATTCTTCCGTTACTCGTAGGGAACCGTCTGTTTATGCGAATCGGGCCGTTCCTTCGGGGTACTCAACCTACTATTACTTTCTCCCGTCCGAAATCCCAGTGGCTGAGTCTTTTTCCAATCAGGGCACTGTATTGTTTGTTGAGATGCATTCAGAGGCTGGCAATGTGTTGTATCTTGGAATCAACCGTTGGGTGGGTGAAGATGCAATCGCCTTTTCTCCTTCGCCACCAGACTGGCTGTTATTCCCTCAGCGGACCACCGGGATTATTTTTCTCGTTGCCGGGATTCTCCTGTATTTGCTTATTCCCCGCCGCCGTCTTGCTCCGGATGCGCTCTATTATCAGAAGGGTCCCGCTATTCTCGGACCAGATATTGCAGGTGTCATCCTGACCACTGGTTTTTTTTGGATCGGTCGGGTTCTATTGGTTTGGGAAGGATGGTTCCTTTTTCCCATCGCAATTATCCTTTGGATTCTTGGCCTGTTTGGGGTGCTTCTTCTTTTTGTTGGTCTGTGGTATGCGACTCTATGGTATAAAATCAATGAAGACGGGATCGTGGAGAATTCCTTGAAAGGGAAGAGAACCGTACTTTGGAACGATATTATTGCTGTAGGAAGTTACGAAAAAGGGCTTCCTCCATGGATGCTTGGTCTCTTTCTTCTGTTTGGACGATATGGTTCCCTTTCCACACAGATGGCAATGGCCCAGGGGTTTCGGAAGGAATCAGGGATCCGAATTGATGTGAAGGATCAGAACCCCCTCATTATTATGACAAATGCTTTTATCGGTATCGATCGATTGGGAAAATCCCTAAAGAAAATGGGAAGATTTACTACGGTCGATCAAAGGAATCCGACTGGTTGAATGGGTAAAAAATAAACGAATAAAAAAAGCCGGCTTCCGAGCCGGCCTTTTTTATTGTTGTTTTTTCCAAGAATCTTTCAAAGCTACTATACGGTTAAATACAAGTTTTTCCTTGGTTGAGTCTGGATCAGCGGTGAAATACCCTTGGCGGAGGAATTGGAATGAATCTCCAACCGTTGCGTTTTTAAGGGACGGTTCGATAAGAGCATTTGGAAGACAGATGAGCGATTGAGGATTGAGATAGTCCTTATATCCTTTTCCTTCTTCCATTTCCCCCATATTCCGAAGCGTAAACAGCTTGTCATAGAGTCTCACTTCAGCTTCTAAGGCGTGATTGGCGCTGACCCAGTGCAAAGTCCCTCGCACTTTCCTTCCATCAAGCGTGCCTCCCCCACGGGAATCGGGATCGTACCTGCATCGAAGTTCAACAATCTTCCCTTCAGTATCCCTCAAAATCTCGTTGCATGTGATGTAATACGCGTGTTTGAGCCGGACTTCCGCACCAGGGGAAAGACGGAAGTATTTTTTGGGAGGGTGTTCCATAAAATCGTCAGCTTCAATGTACAGTTCTCGAGAAAAAGGGATTTTTCTTTCGCCAGCGGTCGGATCTTCGGGATTGTTCTCAGCAGGGAGTTCTTCAACCATTCCTTCCGGGTAGTTTTCGATGATCACCTTGAGCGGGTTCAGGACAGCCATGACCCTTGGTGCGCTTTTATTTAGCTCTTCGCGAATAATATACTCCAAAAATTCGTAATCGACAATGCTGTCCGCTTTGGCAACCCCAACTTCTTGGCAGAATCTCCGGATCGAGGTCGGTGTGAACCCCCTTCTTCGAAGACCTCTGAGGGTAGGCATCCGAGGATCATCCCATCCATTCACAATTCCTTGTTTCACCATCTCAAGGTACAGCCGTTTGCTTATAACGGTAAAGCTAATATTGAGCCGAGCGAATTCATATTGTCTCGGTCGTGAAGGAACAGATACATTGTCCAGTAGCCAATCATATAAAGGTCGATGGTCTTCGAACTCCAAGGAACATAAAGAATGAGTAATTCCTTCAATGGCGTCTTCGTATCCATGGGCAAAGTCGTACATTGGATATATGCACCATCGATCTCCGGTTCGATAATGAGATTGGTGCAAGACTCGATATAAGATCGGGTCTCTCATTTGGGTATTTGGGTGACTCATGTCAATCTTTGCCCGAAGCACACATTCTCCATTCCCCATTGATCCAGCCCGCATCCGTTCGAAGAGGGTACGGTTTTCTGCAATGCTTCGATTGCGCCATGGAGATTCAGTTCCTTTACTAGAAGCAGTCCCCCGGTTTTTGCGGATTTCTTCCACAGATTGATGATCTACATAAGCCAACCCTTTATCGATTAACTCAAGAGCCCATTGATAGAATTGCTCGAAATAGTCCGATGCGTAACAGAGTTGATCCCACTCAAACCCCAACCAGCGGATATCCTCTTTCATCGATTCCATATATTCTTCTTCTTCTTTGGCGGGATTGGTATCATCAAAACGAAGATTACATGTACCACCAAAATCCTTCGCCAACCCAAAATTTAAGCAGATGGATTTTGCGTGACCGATACCAAGGTACGCATTCGGTTCCGGCGGGAAACGAGTTCGGATTTGTTGGATTCTTCCGCTCTTTAGGTCGTCCATGATAATCTGTTCAATGAAATTCCTAGGACTTCGGTTTACCGGTTTCATGGGAAACACCTCCTTATCAGTCTATAATGAGCAATTCATGGCGAAGTATACCACAATCTCGCTTTTCATGCAATCCTTGTTTTGGAAAAGAGACGAGCAATCAGGTATAATTACCGAGAAAAAGGGGTATGAAAGGAGTGGACATGGTGATGAAAATGGAACGAATTCCAGAGTTTCGACTGCAGAATGATCGGGAAGAATGGATCACTCATTCTCAGCTTAAAGGGAAATATGGCGTTCTCTTTTTCTTTCCAAAAGCCTTTACGCCAGGGTGCACTAAAGAATGCATCGCTTTTTCGGATATTCAACCCACCTTTTCTCTCGAGTTCGACTACCGAGACTCAGAAGAAGAGTTTCGATCAATTGTCCCAAAAGTGAAAGGGAAAGAGGATCCGAGGGTTTTGTGGATCGGAGTATCACGAGACAGTCCGAGCACCCTGGCGAAATTCCGGTCAAAGCATGGATTGACTATTGAACTGTTGAGCGACGATGGAACACTTTCTCAAGCCCTTGGCTCCGCTGGAATCGGAGGTATGGTAAAGAGAACGAGCTTTGTATTTGATCCATGGGGTATGATTCGCGCAAAATGGGATCAAGTTAAGGTATCCGGTCACGACGATGAGGTATCATCATTTTTGAAGAGGGTCATGGATCAAGATCGATCCATCCTTTCTGCTATTGAGAATCGGCGCGCATACCGAGGAATCCGGAAGGATCGCATTTCCAGAGACATGTTGGACCGGCTCATAAAGAGCGCTCATTTGGCTCCATCATGCTCGAACAACCAGCCATGGCATTTTGAAGTGATCTCTGATCCACAAGTTCGGGAACAGATTTATCCGCATCTGATGGCAGGGAATGGATGGATGCGAAGCGCTCCCGTTCTGATTGGCGTTCATGGAAATCCTTCCGCTGACTGCCAATTATCGGATGATCGGGCCTATCTCTTGTTTGATCTGGGTTTGGCTTCTGCATTTCTTATGATCCAAGCAACTCAAATGGGACTCGTTGCGCACCCTGTAGCGGGTTATGAACCGCTTCCGATTAAAGGATTGTTGGGGATTCCTTCGTCTCATATCCTAATCACGCTGATTGCGTTAGGCTATCCCTCGGATGGTTCGGAGCTTCCAGAAAAAGATCAGAAAAGAGAAATCGCGGCCCGATCTCGAAAGCCCATCGATGAAGTTGTTGCTTTCCGGTGATTAGAAAGTTAGGTGCTCCAAAATTCGAAGGGATCTTCGGAGTTCTGTTCTTTGGTTTTTCCCGTAATTAGCTCAAAGGCTTTTGAAGCGTCGATTCCGTCTTTCAACATATCCAGAAATTCAACAATGCTTTTCACCACTTGTCGCATCTCAACAAATTGATCTTGATGAAATGGACTCGCCAGGAATTCTTTGAGTTTCTCTTTCCATGTCTCGTCCACTTGAGCAATCCCATCAAACGAGTAGGCATCGCGGTATAAAGAGGATACTTGCTGATACAGGTCTGAAAAGATGTCTGGGCGGATAGAAGAAAGATATTGTACAGTGGATTCGGTGGTCATTGACAGTTCGGATCTCAATCGATCATGGAGCGCTAAATAACTCTTGACACCCCGTTCGCCGTTTTCGAACCAACTAGGGGTACCCAACCAAATCATATACAGATTGGGCAAGTCTTTTGAAGAAATCATATCCAAGATTTCTCTCAAAGCGTTATAGTTGCGAATCACCAAGTCCATTCGAAGGTTTTGGGTTAGTTCAAGCTCATCGAAAACAACGACAATTCCCGAATAATCAATGGCTTGTGAGAGTTTGAGGAGGTCTTTTAAAAAAAGAAAACTTTCTTCCCGCGATTCAACCCTACGGACAACGCGGATGTCTTTTAACTCGCGTAAACTGACTCTTTGGCCCGACATCCAATCAATGACCCGTTTTTTGATGTCTTCTCGTCCGGTAATCTGACCTTCAACGAACGCAGAGATTGCTTCATAGAAGTCATTGGTATACTCATGCTCTTTTACCTTGTCTCGGATCGCGCCCAAAAACGATTCGAGCTCTTCAAGTTTGAGTCCTTTTTCTTTCATGCTTTCAATCATCTTTTCCGACCATTGGGACAGGAGATAGTATAAGGATTCCCCTGAAAACTCAGGAGTAATAATCCCTTTAACAAGCGCCTGATAGGCTTCAATCGGTTTGTGTAGGGGGGGTTCGGAGGTATAGATTGGAAGCATATTATTCTCCAAGCCTTTTTCGAGGGCATAGCGGCCGAGCATGCTTTTCCCAGTGCCATAATCCCCCAAAAACACGCGAAGCGCAGACCCCCCTTTTGCAACGAACTGTAAATCTTTGATGATAATGGTCTCTTCTCGTTCCCGCCCACAAATCAAGCGTGAAGCTGCACCAAAGGGCAAATCGGACCCATTTCTGAGAGAGCGAATGATTTCTTCTTCAAATGGAGTCATTCTTTCACCTCATCAGCAAAGTATGCAGCAATAGACTCTTGTTCCGCGTCGGCAAGACCATCCCCCCAAAGAAACTTGACGAATCCTCCTGACTCTTTCATCTTTACAATCGGAACTCCGTTGATGATCAGTTTTCTCCCCAAAAGGGGGAAAATTAGTTTTGAGGTAGTTTCTGAGATTCCTGCCTCAGAAGGACGATGCCAACGGCTCGCTTCCGTTTGAAAGACCTTTATCATGAGGTGTTCTTCGTCCGATGAAAAGGAGCGCATCCGCTCAAGAATGGAAGGTAAAAACCGATTGGCAGGAGCGGCAGGTTCTTCAAAAGAAGGCTTTAGCTCTGTTGGTTGTTCGGGAACAGGAGAACTTTGATCTGGGATGGTTTCTTCTTGGAGGTGGTCTTTCATGGATTCGATTTGCTGTTGAATCCGAGCAAACACTTGTTCCAGAGAGCGGATATCTTTTCGAATCGCTTGTATGGCAATCGTTTGGAATTCTTCGATCGATTCCTTGAGTTGATGTTGGATATCATTCAGAGTCTGATGAATTGCTTTATCTTTTTCGATCCATTGATTCTTCCACTTTTCTCTCTCTGTAAATGCTTCTTCTGCTTGTTTTTGGGAATGCTCTTCCAGTCGTGAGATTTTGAAATTTCCCATTAATGTAAAAAACAACGATCCAGCAATCAATATAACCAGTAACCATTCCATGGTTGACCCCCCCAACGATACCCCAGAAAAATAATCAATTTCACTACTGCCTATATCATAGCATATTGCCCACTACTTTTCCATATCATTTTCAATACCCTTTGCAACAAGGAATTATGGTATAATCATGATCAGAATAACGGCTGCAAGGGAGGTCATTGCGTGTTTCGAGATATGGAACCGTCTATAGGTGTTGTATCGATGTCTTGTTTATTTGCGGGGATTCTTCTTGGTATTGCCAGTCAGGGGAATGCAGAGACGGCCCCCGTTATGACTACCGTAATGGGAATTCTGTCGCAGATCAGCATAATGATGATGATTATCCTTCAGTGGTCTTTGGCTATGCTGATAAACTCGCGCCTGAGGGATCAGGTTCTGAATAGCCCGGTAAAACCAAGCGGAGGAAAGAAAGATCGATCGCCCCCATCCAAGGCAAAATCCAAAGCAACCATTTCCTCCATTCGTCAAACTCAAACACTGCTAATAGTTTTTGCCTTCTGGTCGGGGACAAGCGTGTTTTTTTGGTCATTTACCGACGGAATCGGATTTCGCTGGGCTTCTGTAGTTTTTGCTGTGGTTGCTGTTTTTTTCTTCTCTCTATCATGGAAAGAACTCCTGGGAATCCTTGCTCAGAAATCAAAAGAAAGAGTAGACATCGATTCTGCAACCATACGAGCAATGCAAAAGGCTCTTTGGAAATCTCTGCTTAGTATGGGTGTTTATTGGTTTATGCTGGAATATCGCTTGATATCCCGGGCCCAGCAATCTAGTCCTTTGGAACAAGCGAAAAATTAGGGTATAGGAGCGTCGGATTGCTTCACGTTCATTCCTGTTATGAGTTGGGTATATCCCTCATTACTGTTGAAGGTCTCGCCCATGCTGCGTTAGAGAAAGATTTGTCCTATATTGCCCTGTGCGATCGACGCATGCATGGAATCGCGAAACTTTTTACGGAAGCCGAGCGAAACCAGCTACTCCCTATTGCAGGAATCGAAATTGAGCAGAAAGACAAAACGAGAGTCAATGTATTTGCAAGAAATATTCGTGGGTACCTTCAACTGGTTGCCTATCAAAATGAACGGTACCAACTAGGTTCCTTGCTTGCTTCTGAAGAAACTCTCAAAGTATTCCAATGTCCGGTGAACGATTTTTCGAGCAAGGCGTCGAACCATCCACACTCTTACTTCGCAGTTTATCCCGATCAGGTAAATACTGATCCATCCCAATTCATCCCTATCAATCTTCTTCTTTTTTTTCCTCCTGTCGTTCTTCTTCGGGAAGAAGACAAGCTTCAATTGGAAATCTTAGCAAAAATCCAGCCAACCACTAAAGGCACTGAAAACGGAATTGCCTTTGAAAACCCAATTGCTTGGGCAGGAAAAAATCCCATTGTGGATTACGGTTTAGAGACCTTACAAAAGATCCTTTCTCTGTTTGAACCATACACCCTCAAGCGAGCGATTCAGTATCCTTTGCCGCCTGATTGGAAAAGCCGAGTGGATCAAATGGATGAAGAGGCAATGGTTCGTTCCTGTTTTTCCGATCGATCGCTTTTGAAAAAGGATTCTCGATATCAAGACCGTTTGGAGAAAGAGATGGACATCTTTTCAAAGAGGGGATTTTTTCGATACCTTTTGTTGGTACGGGATATCGTCACCGTTGCAAAACAAAATGATTGTTGGGTTGGACCCGGGCGGGGTTCGGCGGTGAGCTCTTTGGTTGTTCATCTTTTAGGCATCACTTACCCCGATCCCATAAAAGAGGGGCTTTTGTTTGAGCGGTTTTTAAGCCATGATCGATTTGATGAACCGGATATCGATATCGATTTTGAGGATACTCAGAGAAATCATCTATTTCTGTTGTTGGCAGATCGCTATGGAAAAGATCATTTATGTAGGATCATTACCTTTGGAACATTCGGAGATAAGGGTTTGAAGCATTTGCTTGAATGGAAATCAGATCAGTTTTCCCAAGAAGAAAGGTCGTTCATCAGAAATAACGGAATCAAGATGATCGCAAAACTACCCCGCAATACTTCCACGCATGCAGCAGGTTTATTGTTTTCGGAGGAAGACCTTTTGTCAATTCTTCCCATGATGCGCCAGAAAGATTTGATGGTATCGCAATATGATATGGGAGACTTGGCTGAATTGGGGTATACCAAACTGGATCTTTTGGGATTGAGTACCCTCAGTTTTCTGAAACGGGTGGAAACCCCAATCGAATCGATTCCAATCGATGATCCGGATCTATATTCTCGGATTCATCCGAGAAACCTTTGTGGGATATTTCAGCTGGATAGCAGCTTTGGCCGATCGATTACAGATCGGTTCCAGCCAATCAATCTTCAGGAGACCCGGGCTCTAATCTCCCTAAACCGTCCCGGACCGATTCAAAGCGGTATGACAGAGAGAATGCTCCAGATGAAAGAGAATCAAAGTGGGCAAAAACTGCCACACCCCGATCTACAAGAGATCTTGGGGGAAACCTTTGGTCTTCCAATATACCAAGAGCAATTGATGGAGATATTGATGCGATTTGGCGGGTTTTCTGGAAAAGAAGCAAATCAATTCCGAAAAAAAAGGATTTCTAAGGATACAGAAGAGTGGAAAAGACTGTATCATCAATGGATTCAGAACGCGGGAGAAAATGGTTTGGATCGGGAATATGCCGAACGGATGTTTGCGGATATGGATCACCTTGCTCTTTATGCCTTTCCTAAAGCCCATGCTTCTGCTTACGTGTATTTGACTCTGGCATGCGTGTGGGCAAAAAAGCGAGATCCCGCTCTTTTCTATAGTCGCTGGATTCACCAATGTGCTTCTCAACCCCATGATTGTTTTTGGGTTATGCAGGAAGCGTTTTATAATGGATTGTCTGTATTGCCGATGGATGTTCTTCGCTCAGATGCTTTATGCCTGCCTGAAGGTAACGGGGTGCGATTGGGCCTTTCGTTGATCCCCAACCTTCCGTTGTCTTGGATTCGAGAATGCATCCAACTCCGAAGCGATACGCTCTCAGGAGCGAAGCGAGGTTTTGAAGGAATATGCCGGAACGCGTCAACCCTTCTGTCTGACGCGGTTTTACGGTCATTAGCTTTAAGTGGGGCGCTAGACGCTTTGTTTGGGTATCATCCGAGTTGCTCAGAAGTATTATCTTTGTATCATCGGTATCAACAGGAAGTGAAGGACCTTGGGAATGAAATTTTTGGAAAAGCGAAGCAACCGAATTCTTTTCCAAAAAAAACAGAAAAAAAGCAATCAGCGAATTTAATACTTGATCAGATGGAACTCTTTGGATTTAGCCCTTCCCTATTTCCTTACTCAGGGCTGAAGTTTCAGCCTTTTTCGAGAGACGATTCGTTTCGATTTTTTGTGATGCAAAACAGCCCGGAACAGAGCGAACCTGTTTTTGTCAGTGGTATTGAGCAGCTGAAAAAGAACGAGTTCAGAGGTGACCCGGGCGAAAAAACCATTGTTTTTTGTGGATGGAGAAGTGGTTGGATGCCTTTGGGTATGTTCCTTCCTTCAACGAAAGAACTATTAATTGAAGACTCGCTAACTCCTGGCGAATGGGAACGAATATCCAAAGCAAAAGAAGCACTCCAATCAGTAGGGGTGCAAATCATATCGGTAACGGTTGGAACGACAAGAATTCACGTCGAATGGCAAACCTAAGACTGGAGGTGCAACCATGGAATTGCTTAAAGGGAAACCGATTGCGGCACAGATTAAAAAAGAAACGTCGGATGCCGTTCAAAAAAAAATCGACAGAGGTATTGTTCCATCTTTGGTTACAATAAGCGCAGGGGCATCTGATGATACACTCACCTACATTGAATCGCAAAGAAGGCAAGCAGAAGGTATAGGCATTCGCTTCTCTCACATAGCGTTAGGTGATGGGGTGGATGAACAAACCATCATTCAAACCGTCCATGATCTGAATGCGAGAAAAGACGTCCATGGAATTATGATCGCTCATCCTTTACCCAAAGGAATGGATGAAGTGCGAGTGCTTCAAGAATTGAACCCAAAAAAAGACATCGAAGGACGCACACCACAAAACCTCGGGCTTATTGTATACGAACAGGCCTTTTTCTATCCTTGCACGGCGGAAGCTGTCATTATGATTCTTTCCCATTACGAAATTTCTCTCTTAGGAAAGCGGATGACCATAATCGGAAGAAGCAATACCGTCGGTAGACCGTTGGCTTTGATGGTATTAGAAAGAAGGCTGGGTGCGACACCTACTGTTTGCCATACGCAAACCAACGACTTACGAAAGGTTTTATTGGAATCGGAATTGATCGTAGTGGCAGCCGGAAAGGCTGGCTTAATTGGGGTTGAAGAGATTCCGGACAACTGCGTAGTCATTGATGTGGGAATAAACGTCGTTGACGAAAAAGTCGTAGGGGATGTTGATATGGACTCTCTGAAAGATTCAGGAAAAAAGGTCCGTATTACTCCTGTGCCTGGAGGGGTTGGGGGGGTCACCACGCAGATTCTGATGCGTAATGTTGCGAAGGCAACAGGTCTATAAAAAAAGGCGGGAAGAATCCCGCCTTTTTTCATAAACAGATGAAGGGGAGTTACTGATTCATCAGTTTTAGGATCTCTGCTTCTGTAATTTGAAGACCTTCGTCTATGGTCCACTTGTCATGGAGCACGTTTTGCACAAGCGTGTTCATCAACGTTCGGACTTCTTCCCATACATCCGGTTTTGGGTCAGAATACCCGTATTCTAGGAACTCAACCGGAATGCCTGCTTTCTGATCAATTCGGACGAATGTCTTCCACTGAGAGGTATCCAAAGCGCTCTTTCGCACGGGAACATAACCGGTTTTCAATGACCAGAATGTCGTTACGGTTGGGCTGGTCAAAAACTTCATGAATTCCCATGCGGCTGCTTTTTCCTGGTCACTTGCGCTCTTATACATGATGAGTTCTGTACCCGCGAAGGGGGGCCGGAAGGTAACGCCAGTAGGAATAGCGGCCCAGTTCCAGTCGTGTTTCCCGAGGGATGCGCGATCCACGTAAGGTTTGCTTGCGACGGTTTCAATGAAAATTGCGATTCTTCCGTCGCCAAAAGGACCATCCAAATAACCGCCTTCAACAAATGCGATTCCCTCGTCCATCATCTTTTTCATAAAGGCAAAGGTATTTCGCGCTTCTTGAGAATTGATGGTCACAGTATATGTTCCATCCGGATTGGTTGCCATAATTTCCCCACCCATAGCCAAAAGAAAGACAGTAAAGTGATCGACGGTTGATCGGAATCCAATGCCATATTGGTCAATCACTCCGTCTCCGGTTTCGTCAACTGTTAGTTCTTTGGCCACGGCATAGAGCTCGTCCATTGTGGTTGGGATATCCAGACCGGAAAAATCCAGCAAATCTGTGTTGTAGTACATCACATAAACACTTTTGTTAAACGGAACTCCATAGACCGTATCTCCCCAAGTGCCCATTTCGCGGAACGGTTTCCAGATGTCTTCCCATTGTGCTTGAGTCCAACCGACGATTGGGTCATTGATAAAAGAGCTGATCTCTTGGACCACATCGCTTTGAAGTAGTTTAGATGTCCAGTTGGAATATGCCTGCGATATGACGGGAAGTGTATCGCTTTGAACACTAGCCAAGAGTTTTTGCTGAAGCGCATTATAGTTCCCCACATAGATGGCTTCGATTTTTATGGCTGGATTCTGCTGATTGAACATATCGACGATTTCAGCCAAAGCCTCACCATGGCCGCCACCCATAGCGTGCCAGAACTCTACGGTTACTTTCTGTCCAATAAGTGCCATTGTAAGAAGCAAAACCAATCCCACAATCATTACAGCTTTCCTCATGTTTTTTCATCCCTCCCGTTGTAAGATAGGTTATTTCGAAAAACAACCATTGACTACTTTCTTTTTCCGCGCTCAAATACTGCCCGGGCTATAGCCATCGCTGAAATCGGGCCTGTTATGGCGAGTAAAACAATCAAGAGCAGAAACTTCCAGAGATTTTCTGGATAGAGAAATCCCAAGCCACCAACAATTAAGATAACGCCAACGGTATCTGATATTCCACTAAAGTGGATTCTGATCAAATTGCTTTTCATGATGATCATACCCATCGTACCCATAATTAAGAAGAAAGCTCCTATAAGAAAAAAGATCAGAGAAAAGATTTCCAAAGCTTCTATCCTTCTTTCTCAAAAGGCACACCGACGGAAGCAGGAGCTCTGCTTCGGCCAACCAACCCACCAACAACCACGAGAGTAATCACGAAGGGGAGCAAATTGAACAAGGGTTTGGTTGTTGACGCAATTGCAAGGTTTGGATTGCTCTGCAACTGTTCATTGAGAGCCTGCGCTGCTCCAAAAAGCATACATGCGCCCATGGTCTTCACGGGGTGCCAGTTCCCAAGAATCATTGCCGCAAGGGCAATAAACCCTTTCCCTCCTGTCATGTTTTCGCTGAACAGACCCAGTTCTCCTACAGAAAGGTAAGCGCCACCTAGGGAAGCAAAAACCCCACTCATAATGACTCCAAAGTATCGGATCCGAAACACGTTGACGCCCAAAGTGTCTGCGGCTTCTGGATTTTCACCCACAGCCCGCATCCTCAAACCCACTTGGGTTTTATAGATCCAAAACCACGAAGCGATAACGAGAAGAAAAGCAACTAAGACAAAAGGACTCAAGAATCCGAAAACTTCATGAAGAAAGGATCCTTTGGGGAAAATGTCAAAAGGATTGAATGCGCCCCATTCCAACTTTGGGAAGATGTCGGTCGATCCTGGTTGACCAAAGATTGGTTCCAACAAAAAACCGGTCAAACCTTGCGCCAACAGAATCAATGCAGTAGCGCTCACGATTTGGTTCGCGCAAAACCGAATGCTTGCCCAGGCGTGGAGCCAAGCAAATGAAACCCCGGCAGCAACGGCCAGAATAATCCCTATCCATGGATTTCCTGTCAAGTAAGTACCTACTACGCCCATAAAAGCTCCAATAAGCATAATCCCTTCTAGAGCGATGTTGGTTACACCGGTTTTTTCACTGAAAAGACCCCCTAAAGAAGCAAACAATAGAGGGGTGGTTGCGCTGAGCATTTGCTTGTAGAAAACAGGGTTCGTAACGCTCTGACCCAGTGCGACAAGAAAATTCATCATACCGGACTTCCTCCCTTGGACGTCCGAATCCTCAGGATTGTTCGAACAATCCGATCGGCTGCGACAAGGAAAATTAT
The DNA here is from genome assembly GCA_964462525.1 of uncultured Thermotogaceae bacterium. GTDB lineage: Bacteria > Thermotogota > Thermotogae > MWEM01 > MWEM01 > CAYWWY01. The sequence goes on along the minus strand of CAYWWY010000002.1, from coordinate 166,864 downwards.
AACCGCTTGGATAATTGTGACGATGTGTTTGGGAACTCCCACAAATTGCATTTGATTCGAACCAGTCCTCAATCCCGAAATTAGGAGAGAAGCAAAAATGATTCCAAAGGGGTGATTCTGCCCAATAAGGGCAATGGAAATCCCATCAAACCCCTTTCCCGCAGATAGCGTTCCATAGAATCGATGATACAAACCGATCGATTCCAGCGTTCCGGCCAGACCAGCCAAAGCCCCGCTGATCGCCATGGTCAAGATGATGTTTTTTGATACGCTGATTCCCCCATATTCAGCAGAATACGGGTTGAACCCCACTGCTTTCACTTCGTAACCACGACTCGTTTTCTCCAAAAGAACATAGATAACCAAGGCTGCCGATATTGCCACAAACAGCCCGACAGATAAAACATTCGCTTGCGCAGTGGCAAGCGCGGGTAATTTTGTAGACGTTGCGATTTCAGGGCTTTTGGGTACCCCAACTCCAGAGGAGAAAGGTGCGGTAACGGCCCAATTGGTGATGTTGTAGGCGATCCAGTTCAACATAATGGTTGTGATGACTTCATGAGCGCCTGTTTTGGCTTTAAGAAACCCTGCAATTCCAGCCCAAACCGCCCCTGTCAACATACCCACAAGCATGCTCAATGGAATCGCAAGAAAAACAGGCAAAAAAGAGGCATTTACCGCAAAAACAGTTGCCGCCAGAGCCCCCATGGCCATCTGTCCTTCTGCGCCAATATTGAAGACTCCGGCGCGAAAACCGAAACCAACAGCCAACCCAGTGAGAATTAAGGGCGTCATTCGAATGAAGGTATTGATCCAAGCCCCTGAGCTTCCAAAAGCGCCACGAATCAATTCGTAATAAGCGCGTCCAAGAAAACCCAACCGTTCAAAGAATGAGCCTTCTCCAATCAAAATAATGATTACAGAAGCGACAACCAGAGCAATGATTACAGCCATAACCGGGATAATAAAGGAAAGAGCGCGCCGGTTCATGATGGCCCCGTCAGTACTTCGGAAGCGGGGTTTCCTGCCATCATATACCCCACTTCTTCAAAGTTTGTCTCTTCGGGACGGACTTCACCCATTATCGTCCCTTCGTAGATCACAAGAATTCGGTCACTGAGGGAAAACACTTCCTCAAGCTCCATAGAAACCAGAAGCATCCCTACATCAGAGTTTCTCATTTCTAGAAGCGTTTTGTGAATATACTCGATTGCCCCAATATCCAATCCGCGCGTTGGTTGGGCGACAAGCATGATTGTTGGATTCATGTCGATTTCTCGGGCGACGATGGCTTTTTGTTGGTTGCCTCCGGATAGATTGCCACCGAGAATATCGATGGATTTTGGACGAACATCGAATGCTTCAACAAGGCGGTTGGCCATATTGTGAATTGATTTGTGCTGCAAAAACCCATGTTTGGCAAATGGACTTTGGTCATGTCGTCCTAAAAGCATATTGTAGAAGACAGGGAAGGGTTTGATCAAAGCATGTTTTAACCGGTCTTCAGGAATATGAGAAAGACCCAACTCGCGGATTTCTTTCGGGTTGAGTCCGGCAATATCAGATCCTTGAAGCCAAATTTTGCCACTCTGTGGTTTTCGCAATCCGGCGATGGCTTCCACCAATTCTGTTTGTCCGTTTCCAGCGACGCCTGCAATTCCAACAATTTCTCCTGCGCATACAGAGAATGATAGGTTTTTCACCGCTTCGAGCTTCCGGTTATCCAAGACTCTCAGGTTTTCCACTTTCATCACTTCTTTTCCGGGGTCACGGGCTTTTTTGGAAACGCGAAGCAAAACTTCTCTCCCTACCATATATTTGGCCAACTCCCTGGGATTGGTCTGGGAAGTAGGTATATTGGCGGTTACTTTTCCCTGTCGCATGACCGAAACCTGATTGGAGATGGCCATGACTTCGTTTAATTTATGAGTAATGAAGATGATTGTTTTCCCATTGCTCTGGAGAAGCCTCAATACCTCGAAAAGCTTCTCCGTTTCTTGAGGAGTAAGGACAGCGGTAGGTTCATCCAAAATAAGGATATCCGCTCCTCGATATAAGGTTTTTAAAATTTCGACTCTTTGTTGGGCGCCCACTGGAATATCTTCAATCTTTACGGTTGGATCAACGAATAGGTTATACTTCTGCGATATCTCTTTAACGAGTTTTTTTGCTTTCTGGAAGTCAAACACCTTGAGTTTTTTCAGCGGTTCCATCCCCAATACAATGTTTTCCGTGACGGTCAAAGGAGGAACCAGCATAAAATGCTGGTGGACCATCCCGATTCCTTTGTGGATAGCGTCATTGGGGCTTTGGAAGTCACAAAGCGCTCCGTTCACTCGGATGGTTCCATCATCGGGTTTGTATAAACCGTATAGGATGTTCATCAGTGTGGATTTTCCCGCGCCATTCTCTCCCACAATGGCGTGAATTTCTCCCTTTTGAACGCGCAGATCAACATGATCATTGGCTAATACTTTCGGGAATTGCTTCACAATTCCCGCCATGTCGATGGCAAGATGATTTGGATTCACAGGCGCTTCTACCATACCATCACCTCACAAAAAGAAAAAGGGATCCCGCGCTGGAACGCGGGATCCTTGGATGCTTAAAAATTCAGAACGAAGTTGTTCAGTTTTTCGAGGGTATCGGGGACTTCAAAAGCTCCTTCGACAACAAGGGCTCTCAATCCCGCAAGCTGAACGATGATCCAGTCAGGGACCATGTGCCTCGTGTACGTCATTGGACTGATTCCGGCTCCATCCTCCTTGAATCCCAACACTTCGTGACCTCCAACGAAGTATCCTTCATAAGAGTCCAAAATCCCATAAAATGCGGCATTGTCGATTCTTTTTACAGCTGAAGCAAGAATCGATCCGGGAGCAATATGATCTTGGTCAAGGTCAACACCGATTGCCCAGAAACCTTCGCCTCTTGATTGAGCCGCGTCAAAGGTACCCAAACCACACGCGCCAGCAGCGGCAAAAGAGATATCCGCCCCTTGTGAAAACTGCGCTTCTGTCATGGATTTTCCCGCAGCCACATCTCCAAAAGACTGGGTGTATCCAATAAGAAGCCGCACGTTCCCGCCGTGAAGGGTGTTGTATGCTTGAATTCCAGCAGTATATCCCCATTCGAATCGTTGCACGGGAGGAATGGGAATTCCACCGATAAAGCCTACTGTGTTTGATTTCGTCATTGCAGCGGCCAAAAATCCGACGAGGAAAGCGGCTTCTTCTTCCCGGAAAGTGTAGGTCTTGACGTTGGGAATAACCATATCACCATAGTCGATATCAATTCCGAGGAAATGCGTATCGGGGTACTGAGGAGCCACTGTTTCCAGCGCGTCTTGCATTAGGAACCCTACCGCAAGAACAACATCTGATTCTGCAGCTGCCGTGGATAGGTTTGGCACATAGTCTGCTTGCTCGAATGACTGAATGAGCTTGGCTGTAACGCCCAACTCCTCAACCGCTCTTTGAACACCGGCCCACGTGCCGTCATTAAAGGATTGGTCACCAAGTCCACCCGTATCGGTTACCATGGTAACCGTAAAACCAGCAAGAAAAACGGGTACCAACAATACTACCAATAAACCTACCAAAAACTTTTTCATCCGTTATCCCTCCTTTGATGTTTTGAGCTTAGGAAAAAGCTCAAAAGGATCATACCTGCACCGATAATAAGTACCCAAAGATTCCACGTGTATCGTTCAATAGAAATGATTGGATATCCTGTTTCGATCTGAAGATTATGGCGGTTGATGAAGAATGGCAAAATCAAGGATAGGCAAAGCAAAATGGACATAATGCGTGACTTCCAGCGGAACCCGGGAAGAATCATGTACAGTGACACCAAGAATGCGGCAAAGACCCAAAAGCTTCCGAGAGAGGTGATCTGCCATATGTACAGATTAGGCGCCCGAACGGGAAGAGCATAGGCTTCCTCCCATGCAGCCAGTGCTTGTCCACGGAACGGATGATACGAAGGATTTTCAAATCGGCTTGTGAGATAATTGTTTATATCGTTCCGAAGAGGTTCGCTTGCATAGGGAACAACATTCCGAATTCGGTTGGATAATTGGGTTCCTGCTTCTTGTGCTGAAATCGACCGATTATCGAAATCCAAAAAAACTTTAGCAATATGTGAGCGAGACCAGATATACAATTCTTCAGCCAGAATAGGGTAATACCGGGATTCGTGAAATCCTTCCACCTCGTTCATTCGTAGCCCTTCGGGATTGGATATAATTGGGCAAAAGCCCATAAATAGGATGCCAAAGATCCCGAGCAATGCAATCCATTGAAACAGAGTCCGCGTTTTTTTTCGAAGGAGTTTGGATAAATGGAGGACAAGGGCAAAAAGGAAAAGAGCGATCGCCAGTAAACCCCATATCAGCGAATCTACCGGTGAATAGAAGATATTTTGAGATATAGCAAGGAGAATCATTTCTGTCCCGATGATTCCGATCAGGACCATCAACCGTTTCTTAAAAAGTATAGCCAAAAAGAACACGATCCCATAGACACACCATCTCCACAGCCAAAAATTCTCACTGTCGGGAGTAACGCCAACAAACTCACGAGCAATATCGCTCAAACCAGAAGCAGCAAGGTCTACAAGAGGTGCTGCGGTAAATAGAGCATTTCTCCGGATGAGAGTCCGCATTTGGTCATCAGTCAATCGAGCCCCACTATCGGCGATAGTTCGCCGGACGGCTTCATCGAGTCTTTGCTGGACGATTGGGGCATCAAAAAAACCGCTGATGGTTTCGTATAGTAAGGGATCCGGATCATAGGATATACGGATTCTGCTTCGAAGCAGAGGGTCACGGAATGCAACCGAAAAAAGCTCATCGGGGGGTTCAGGAACGATCCCTAAGGAATGAGCAATCCAGATTTGAAAATAGGAAACCGCTTCTTCACGGATTGAACTTACGTAGGCGTTATGCGTGTTGTTAAAGGATCGAAACCGCTTGATCTCTTCCACGATATATGGACGATCAAAAAGATCGGAAACGACATAAGAAAGAAAAGCGGAAAGCGCGAGATCACTAAGAAAATCATCGGATTTATATTCTTGAAAGACGCGTTCCATCAAAATAGGAACATCGTAGAAGCGATCATCATTCTTGACGCCTCCGATCATATGAAGGCGATAGAGCCGGAAAACAGACATGAGATCTATTTCTTCCCGTAAAGAACCTATCCCATGATGATAGTCGTGGAGGTACGACTGATACTGTTCAATGGATTCATCCCACCAATTTGCATACCCCAGTGAACAAAAAAGGACTACCAAAACCATCCCGTAAACAGCCTTTTTCAAGAGTAAGACACCCCCAATGAATCATTCCGGAAAGAGAAAGACAGAAGCTGCTTGATTATACCATATCAATCAGGAAAAAATGATCCAACGAAAAATCAGACTAACAAATAACCCAATAATCGGACTCGCTACCCAGACCCAATTTGGCTTTTTGCGGAATAAAACGCGATATACCAGAGCCGCTCCGATGGCAATGGCCAAAAAAAGATACTGCTGGGCTACTCCGAAGATAAACATGGCCAATCGTTCGCTGATCCCATCGGATTCATTATCCATCGCGTCCAATCCTCCCATCATCCGAAAGACCTGGGTAGGAAGCACCGATACGGTCACCATACCTATCAGGTAGGTTGAAAAAAACGGTGAGAGGAACGAATCGGAAAAAAAGGAAGAAAGAATGATTCCATACAGCAAAAATGAGCCAAGAGAAACACACTCAACGATCCAAGGATTTTGCCTTTTCCAGCGGAACAGATCTGTTAAGAAATGGATTGCAAGCCCACCACAAAGGATCAATGCTCCTGGAAAGGAGCTTAATGTAACATCAAAAGTAAATGCGAGAAACACCAGAATAACCCAACAAAAGTGTTTCAAGCGCTGACTGGTTTGGATCATCCCATACAATTTCATGGGATTGGTAAAGGAATAATCAGCAACTGTATGAGCCAGAAAAAGATGCAAAGCGATCATGCGGTTTCCTCCACTGTATGCTCTGGAGATTTGCTTTGTTCCTGTTGCGTTTCTTCTGTTGTCTTTGTCCCATCGGATTCAGCCTGATCGCTTGGGATTCCCAATTCTTGAGGGGTTGGGGTCATTCCCAAAGCAGATTTCAAAGAAACGATCGCCACTTGGAGTTGTTTATCATCCGGTTCGGCTGTCGTTAATCTTTGAAGCCACATTCCGGGTAAGGCAAAAATTCGTACGAAAGGGTTTTCTAAGAATTTTGACGTAAATCGCTGGAATTCAAATGCAAGGGAGGCAATAATCGGTAAAAAGGCCAATCGAACCAATAGCTTTTGCCAAAAATTCAAAGGCCAAATGACTCCTACTACCCCTAATACGACAATGGCTGAGATCACAGTAATCGCCAAAAAACTGGTCCCACAACGCGGATGGATTCTTGAGTACCTACGGGCATTTTCGATCGTTAATTCTTCTTTCTTCTCGTATGCATGCACGGTCTTGTGTTCTGCACCGTGATAAGCGAAGACTCTTTGAATGTCTTTAGAGCGAGAAATGATCCAGATATACAGGACCAAAATAGTCGCTCGAATCAAGCCTTCCACCAATGCAAACAAACCGCCCCGTTCTCTAAGGAATCCGAAGAGAGAAGTTACGAGCAAGGGTGTTACAATGAATAGACCAATGGCCAAACCAACCGCCATAAGCATGGCAAATACAATATCCTTTTTGTTCAGTTCCTCGGAAGTGCCTTCAGACGAAGCTTGCGCAGAGAAGCTAATGGCATTCAGCCCCATGACCAAAGAATCATAGAGCACAAAGACTCCGCGAATAAACGGAGTGCCCAAAAACGGCCGTCGTTTGATCAACATAGGTTTGTCAACGTGTTTTATGGTAATCGTGCCATCGTGTTTTCGAACAGCGATTGCCGTTTGAGCGGAACGCATCATAACTCCTTCTATGACTGCTTGTCCGCCTGCAGCGATACTCTCTTCCTGTTTTTTCGTTTTCAAATCAATCCGACCTTTCTTCCAACATTTTCAGCGTTGTCGCTCGTTAACAGCGTTTGAAAGAAGGAACGTGTTTGCGAATCCGCAGGGTTGTCTTTCCCAAGAAAGAAAAGGTTCATCTTTCTACGGAAATCCTTCCGTTCCTCTGTACCCATCGATAAAATACGCCCCAGAATTTCTCTGAGGCGTTCATCTTCTTGACATGCGGTTATAATTTCATCCAATAAATCCTCATTCATTTCCTGTTTCTTTGGGATGCGCAAGGACAACCACTGCAATAGCAGTGCGTGTTTCGCCATCAATGATTACATCCTCGAAGCTTGGAACCATGTGCAGATCTTTCCCCTGCTCATCCAAAAACCTTCGCGCAATCGCTACCGCTTTAACTGTTTGGTTCACCGCACCAGCCCCGATAGCCTGTAGCTCCACGCTTTCGTTTTTGCTCAACTCTCCTGCAATGGCGCCCGCTACCTTATTCGGATTTGAATTTGAGCTCACTTTCAAAACTTCCATCATTTGCTCCTCCTTATGAATGAGATCGTGCGACTTCCTCAAGTATTATACCACATTATTCTACGGAGGTTTCAATGGCTGCAATGCTTGAGATCATTCTTTCTCAAAAAACCAGTTTCAGCGGTTACGATTCTAAGACATTCAGAGACCCTTCGGGATTATTGCTCATTGATTGTAAATGTGCCGATATTCGCGCCACCCGATTGATTGGTCACATTGCCTGAACTGGAGTGAGATCCTTTTGAACCGGTTACAGACCCTTCAAATTTCACTTTCCGATTCGATCCGCCGGGTTTTTCTGTCGCAAAGAAAATTAGATTGTTTCCCGTGAAGTCACCGGACGTAATGTTGAAATCAATCGTGAGCGAGATCCGTTCTTCTCCATCCAGTTCAACCTCATCGCGTTCGGAAGCGGTAGGAACATTCCATACCATGGTTCCCCCGTTGATGTGGTTGGGGTTGATCAGGGGATCAAAAGAGAACGTAATGGTTACTCCATAGTTCCCATTGTCAAAAGGATGCCCTGAAGTGACATTAACCGCGCCGGTCCATTTTTCTAGAATTCCGGGAGGAGAGAAAAGGATGCATCCTCCCAGCAAAACCATTAGAGAAACTGTGATCAAAGAAATCCCCAAAATTCGTTTCACAAAATCGCCCCCTTCATCATAGTCGAGTGATTGAGTTCTTTGAAAAGAACCACAAATTGATTCTCTTCTGTGAAATTATACCATATTTTCCCGAAATGGTACTTCTCTTTTATTCTTTCCCTTTTCTTCTGCTTTAGAAATCAATGCATGGAAAAGCGGATGAACATCACCCGCTTTGGTTCGGAATTCGGGATGGAATTGAACCCCAATATAAAAAGGATGATGGCTCCATTCTATCGCTTCCACAAAATTGGAAACCGATGAAATGGTCAGTCGGAATTCATCTTCAGGATCCTCCGGGAATCGATATAATTGCCGAAATGGGTGATAGTTCACTTCATATCGATGGCGGTGGCGTTCGAAAGATTCCTTTTTGCTGCCAAAAACCTCGCACAGACGTGTGCCAGCAAGGATGGGCGCGATTTGCCCACCCAACCGCATAGATCCGCCTATGAGTTTGCTTTTTTTCTGGTTTTCCATGATATCGATCAAGGGATATGGCGTGTTTGGATCAAACTCGGTCGAGTTGGCTTCTTTCCACCCCAATCGGTTGCGAGCAAATTCAATTACCATAAGCTGCATGCCCATACAGATACCCAATACGGGAAGATCGTGTTCCCGGCAATACTGGATCGCCCGGATTTTCCCTTCTGTGCCCCGCTTCCCGAATCCGCCGGGAATAATCAATCCATCAAAAGAAGAAAGACGGGAATGGATTTCTTTGTCTTCAAGCGATTCTAGTTCTTGGGCATCGATCATTTCTGGTTTTTCGACGCCACATAAAAAAACGGATTCATCTATGCTTTTATACGCATCGTTCGTTCCCAGGTATTTTCCGATCAACCCGATTTTCAGGGGGCGAAACAGAGAAGGAATATCCCAATGAAACGGACCACTCAATTGGAGTCCCAAACGTTCGGAGATCATGAGATGAAGGTTATTGTCGTAGAGAAGCTGAGGCACTTTGTAAACATTATCCATATCCGGAATGTTGACTACCATATTCTGTCTCACACCTCCGAAGAGCGCGATCTTTTTTCGCTCTTCTGGTTCAATATGTGTTTCGCTTCGCGCGATGATCACATCCGGTTGAATCCCAATTCTCCGAAGCAATTGAACAGATTGCTGAGTGGGTTTTGTTTTAAACTCTTCCGTTGTGCGGATATGAGGAACAAATGTAATATGAGCAAATAGAAATCGCTCGCGACCGGCTTCCAAAGTCAGTTCACGGATGGCCTCAAGAAATATTTCCCCCTCGATGTCCCCCACCGTGCCTCCGATTTCTATGATCAAAACCTCGGAACGAATCCTACGGATTCGTTCCTTGATTTCCGATGTTACATGAGGAACCATTTGCACTGTGGAACCGAGATATTTGCCTTCACGTTCCTTTTGAATCACTGAAGAGTAGACTTGACCAGCAGTCATATTGTTTTCCCGATGCATCTGAATTCCCATAAATCGTTCATAATGGCCAAGGTCCAGATCCGCTTCGTACCCATCCTCTGTTACGAAAACTTCTCCATGTTGATTGGGATTCATGGTCCCCGCGTCAACGTTCAGATACGGATCTACTTTGATCCCTTGGATATCGACGCCCATTTCCTTCAGAAGCCTTCCTGTTGACGCAGCCAGGACTCCTTTCCCAATACCACTGATAACGCCTCCGGTAACAACAATGTACTTTTCGGCCATCTCATTCCTCCCTCAATATTCCTTTGGATTATACCATGAACATCCAATTAAGGAAACTCCTACTCAATGATATTTTCTGCAAGCGGTTGTTCAATGATCCGAAGGATGAGGATTTTTTGTCGAAAAGGAGCAATGCTTGGTTAGAAATGAAATCGCGAAAGTATCAAGAAAGATGAAAAGTCTTTCATCAATTTCGAAAAGAATTGTGATAGAATCGTAATGGTAACCATTCATGGCGAATTGAGGAGTTGGGGATGCTAAAAATTTTGGTGGTAGAGGACGAACCGGATGTGCGGGCAGTCATAGAAACCTATTTACAGGCCGAAAGCTTCGAATCGGTTGGGGTCGGAACGATCGGGGAAATGTATAACGCCCTTGAGGATCAAAGCTTTGAGGGGATCATTCTGGATCTGATGCTACCTGATGGTGATGCGATCGATGAAATTCCCGCATTGCGGGTACGAACAAGGAAATCATTTTTATTGATCCTCACAGCGAAACGGTCTGATCGCGAAAAAATCTATGGGCTTGAGATCGGCGCTGATGATTATTTGACCAAGCCATTCCATCCAAGAGAATTGATTGCCCGAGTTAAAGCCATTCTTCGAAGGAAAGGAATTTCTCAGAACCGAGAGTTGTCTCATGGCTCGCTTCGATTGCTTCTTGATGCGAGAAAAGGGGAAATCGACGGACAAAAAATCGACCTTTCATATAAAGAATTTGCCTTATTGGAGATGATGATGGAACACCCAGGCAAAGTCTTTACCCGAGCTGAACTTTTGGATGGCGTGTGGCCCAATGGAGAAAGCAGTGATCGAATCGTGGACGTGTACATGAACTTGATTCGGAAGAAGATTGGAAAAGACATGTTGGTCACTGTGCGGGGCATTGGATACAGGCTTTCCCATGAGTAACTCGAATCGGAACGATCTACCAAAAATCCATTTTGACAAGTATGGGCGCATATTCGAAGCGAATGAAGCAGCCTGTAAGATGGGATATGAGACCGGGACTTTCATTCATCCCGGGAAAGAAAGCGATCAAGCCTTTTTTGTCAGCGCGGTATCCCATGAGCTCTTTACTCCGCTTACCGCTTTGATTGGCCTCGTTCAAATGGCCAAAGATGGAATCTATGTCCATGATTCTTTGGAAAAAATGGAACGACACCTGCAAAAGATGAGTCGAATTCTTGATCAACTTATTCTTCTCTCGAAAATAGATTCCGGTCAATATCATCCGCAGTTTCAATCGATCGGTCTTCAAGAAATCATAATGGAAATCCTTACAGATCTTGAGCTGCGCATTCAAGAAAAGCATTTGAAGATTCTTTTTGATGCGGATGGATCCGTTTATACCGACCGGGGTGGACTCAGGATTATCCTCCGAAACATCCTTTCGAATGCGATCAAATATTCGCATATCAAAGGGTTGATTGAAATTAATGCAAATCCGAAACAGCTCATCTGTATGGATGAGGGTATAGGTATTCCCGGTACAGACCAGCATCGAATTGGATCTCAGTTTTTTCGAGGAGGGAATGTTCGTCGAATCGAGGGGTCTGGGCTGGGACTTTCAATTGTAAAGCGCATTGCTAGTGCTTTGAAGATTCGATTTTCCATACAGAGTCAGCAAAACCATGGGACAAAGGTAATCATAGAGTTTTCCGCATTCGGAGTTGACTCATGATGCGCATCCCCAGCATCTTCATTCGATCTTGCGCGTACTATTTCCTATCGAACCTTTCATTATAGAATGCACCCACTTTGCAAAGCGGATGAATAGAATCGAAATATCAAAATCCCTTCATCTGGGTTGATCCTCCTTTGAATATGTGAGGGTATACTTGCATCGAAAACCGTTCCGCCCACTTAAGGAGGTGCGTACCATGAGAAAGGTGATTTTGGTAGGATGGATGATGGTTATGGTCATGTCTCTATCTCTGTTTGCTACGAATTTGGTTGTGCGGGGTTCGAACACAGTGTATCCCATTACTCAACTTTGGCTCGAAGCGTTTAAAGAGATGGATCCCGAAGTGGTCGCGACATTGGAAGGAGCAGGGTCTTCCACGGGGATTCGCGGGTTGTTCAATGAAACCACAGATATCGCCAACTCCAGCAGATTTCTTAGCGCCCGAGAGATTGAGGACATGAATCAAGCAGGTAGGTACTTTGTTCCCCTGGTTATTGCGTATGATGGGATCGCGGTCGTAGTGAACAAATCCAATCCGATCGAAGAGATTTCTTTGGAAACCCTTAAGGCAATCTATACCGGAACGATCAATAACTGGAACCAGATCGATCCCAACCTGCCTTCAGGAAGGATCGCCGTCTTTTCCAGGAGCACGGCTTCGGGGACTTATGAGACATGGTCAGAGAAAGTGCTGCTCAATGAACGGATGCACCCGAGCGTTCAAGTGGTTGAATCAACACAAGCAGAAGTTGAAAACATCCGTAGGAATGTCAATTCCATTGCCTATATCGGACTCGGGTACGTGACCGACGAGCTCAAAGTGCTTCGAGTGAACGGGATTTCTTGCACGGTCGATAACGTGCTAACAGGCCTTTATCCAATTTCCCGCCCCTTGTTCATGTTCTTCGACTTGAAACCCTTTGGTTTCAAATGGCCGGATCAAGGCGTTGTCAGCGATTTTATCACCTTCGCCCTTTCTCCCAAAGGTCAGGCTTTAGTTGCCCAGGCGGGATACATTCCTGCGTACGGAGACAAGTGACATTGGTTCATCCATGTGCGTTCCAGGGTTGTGGGTTCAATCACCCACGACCCTGGGTTTATTGTATAACCAAACCTATGATGGAAGGTGAAGGAATTTGAAGAGAAATCGCCCATCGCTTGGTGCTGATTTTTCCAACCATGTTTTTCGTATTCTTGTCTTCATTTCTGCAGCCACTGTCGTACTTTCTCTGGTCGGGATTATCTTTTTTATCGTTCGAGAATCGCTTCCTGCCATGCAAAACTTGGGATTTTCTTTGTTTGAATCCGATTGGTATCCAACGCATTGGGATGCAAGTTATGGAATTGGGATCATGTTGGTCAATACCATTTTCATCGCGGCGTTTGCAGGTGGATTGGTTTGGATTGTCGGTATGGTGATCGCTCTGTATCTTAAAGAATATGCTCGGCCAAAAGAAAGGGAAGGGATTATCCGGATCATCGAATACCTTACAGGGATCCCATCGGTGGTTTTCGGTTTTTTTGGGATTGTGATTATGGCTCAATGGTTGTTGAATGCGGGAGCCTGGACTGGCTTGAACTTCCTCAATGCTTCCATCATGCTTTTTTTGCTAACCTTGCCGATCATGGTGAGCTTAACGTACCAATCCTTGGAGTCTGTTCCCGTAGAGATTCGCGAAGGGGCCATTGCAATGGGATCGAAACCCCTGGGCGTTATGGCAATGTCCATCCGTGTAGCCTTTCCCGGAATCCTCAATGCGGCAATCATCTCGTTCAATCGGATTGTCGGAGAAACGATGATCGTGCTCATGGTATCCGGGGGGAGCAATCTGGTTCCTCAATCGTTTTTCGATCCATTTCGGCCGTTAACGGTTGCCCTAGGAAGCGAAATGGGTGAAGTCGAGCTACGAAGTCTTCATTACAGCACCCTCTTTTTAATTGGGTTTGTGCTGCTGGTCTTTTCCTTTGGACTAACCCAGCTTTCAGCGGAAATCGCAAAGAGGGGCGAGCGATGGTTGAAGCGATAATTCGAAATCTGTTTCGTTTCATCACGTATCTCATCGTTGCGATGGTTCTCTTTGTTCTTGGGTATATTGTTGCTCCGGGGTTTCGGTATATTTTTCAACAGGGGTTTCTCACGGAGTTTCCCCGTTCCGGAATGACAGAGGGAGGAATCTTTCCCGCTTTGGTGGGATCTGCCTTCATGGTTCTTCTCGTTTTTGCGATCAGTGTGCCCCTCGCAATCCTGGCGTCGATCTTCCTATCAGAGTATCTCAAAGGGAGACTTTCCGCGATCTTTCAAAGCATTTGCTCAACGATGACCGCAATTCCTTCGATCGTCTACGGGCTTTTTGGTTTGGTCTTTTATTGTGTCCAATTGGGTATGGGAACCTCTCTTTTGACTGCATCCTTAAGTTTAAGCACAATGACGATCCCCTTCATCGTAACCAGCACGACCGAGTTCCTAAAAGCGGTTCCTGTGGATATTCGGGAAGCAGCGATGTCTTTGGGTGCCAGCAAGTTTCAAGTTTCAATAATGGTCATTCGCGGTGCCTGGAAAGGGATGCTCACAGCTGTCTTGCTCGGAATGGGAAAATCCTTTGGCGAAACTGCGCCCATTCTGATTACAGGAACCGTCTTCTATGCAACTCAACTCCCCAGAAGCATCCACGATCCGGTAATGGCTCTTCCAACAACGATCTACGCGATTGTTGTTAACCTAGGAGAACGGTCCCAATGGATGGCTCAGGGAACGGCCAGTTTGATGGTGATATTTGTCGTGATCATCTATTCAGCCATTCAGATCTTACGAGGGGTGAGAAAAGGATGAACAGATCAAAGTCTCGGATGACGAAGGATTTGACTTACGAGAATCGGGAAAAGGAGGATATGATAGGGGTTTGTGAAACCGTGTTTCAAGTAGAAAACTTGGACGCTTGGTTCGGAGAAAAACATGTCTTGAGAAAAGTATACGCAGAGTTTCAGTCCTGCGGTATTACTGCGATCATGGGGCCCTCTGGCTGCGGGAAGAGTACCCTTCTCCGGTCCTTGAATCGACTAAACGATTCGGTGCCTACATTCCGGTTGCAAGGGAAGATCCTCTATCGGGATCAAGAAGTCTACGAAATCTCTGATTTGGCGGCTTTTCGAAAGCGTGTGACCATGGTCTTTCAAAGGCCAAATCCTTTTCCCATGTCGATCTTCGACAATGTGGCTTATGGACCCCGATTGCAAGGGGTTCGAGGGAAAACGAACCTCCAAGCCATCGTTCAACAAGCGTTGGAAAAAGCAGCCCTTTGGGATGAAGTCAAGGATGAATTAAAAAAGCCTGCGGTACGTCTTTCTGGTGGGCAGCAACAGAGGCTGTGTATCGCTCGCGCGCTTGCAGTCGACCCCGATGTCATTCTTCTGGACGAACCTACGGCTGCTCTTGATCCGATCGCTACGACGAGGATCGAAAGGCTTTTGGAGGAAATCTCCTCTGAATACACTGTATTGATTGTGACTCATAGTATGGGTCAGGCGCTTCGAATCAGTGATCAAGTGATCTTCATTTATGAAGGCGTCGTTGTCGAGTCTGGCGATACAAACCTTGTTATGGAGAACCCACAACACGAGCTGACGAAAAAATTCTTGACCGGGCGAATTGGATAGGGGAGAAAGGAATGACAAAACGAACGGTCCATTATGAACAACAGGTCGATCTGCTCAAGACAAAGCTGACCCTGTTTCTTGAAGAGATCGAAAATACCTTTGAACGGACGATGAGGGTTCTGAAAACGGGTGAAGAAAAGGACATTCAGAGGATCATCGATGGAGACGAGTTTTTTGATCGATTAAACTTAGAAATCCAAGAAATCGCATATGAAGTGATCGGGAAGTTTAACCCATTGGCTGATGATTTACGGTTTGTGGTGACGGTGGTTCGCTTGGCGGGTGATTTGGAACGAATTGCGGATGAATGCGTGAATGTGGCTCAGACCTCGCGCACCATTCAGAATCGGATTGATGGATTCGCCTCATGGGAATTGCTGGATCAAATGTTAAAATACATCTTAGTTATGTTGAAAGGCATCGTGAATGCTTCCGTATACAAAGATCTGAAACTGGCGATTCGGGTATGGAAGATGGACGACCTAGTCGATCAGCTCCATAATCAAGGGCATGAAGAACTGATTGCTTTAGCCTCGAAAGAAAAAGAGGAACGACGAATCCGGGTTCTCCTTGAAGAAGCTTTTTTGATCCGCCATCTTGAACGAGTGGCGGACCATATAACCAATATCGCTGAAGAACTTTATTACATAGAAACAGGCAAGCAGTTAAAAGATTCGATACTGGGAGGAGAGGATAGGCATGAGCAAACGTAGTATTGTGATGTTCGTAAGTTTGGTATTGATCTTTTTGCCCACCCTTATCGCGATTCAACGGGGAGGGGTTTTGAATGTCGCCATTCCAACCGACGTTGTCGAAACACTTGACCCCCACAAAGCAACCGGCGCCCTAACCTTCGAAATCCTGTATAATGTATACGAACCTTTGTTGGATATGGACGAAAACGGGATGCTCGTTCCAGTTTTGGCAAAAGAGTGGATCATTTCGGAAGACGGGCTTCGATATACCTTTTTCTTGAAAGAAACTGTTTCGTTTCATGACGGGTCCTATTTTAGTTCAAAAGATGTCCAGTACTCTTTTGAACGCATATTAGATCCCCAAACTGTATATCCAAAAGCCTCAAATTATGCGGCGATTGAAACGATTCTTTCACCCGATCCCTATACTGTGGAATTTATCCTACACCAAGTGTATGCCCCTTTTCTTGCCTTGGTATCGAAGATCCATATTGTTCCTTACGGCGCTGACGAAGGCTTAGAGCGTTCTCCGATCGGGACAGGACCTTTTGTACTGAAAGAGTGGAGAAGAGACCAGTATCTGTATTTGGAAGCTTTTCCGGATTACCACGAGAACGAATTGCCTTATTTGGATGGAGCATACTTCAGAGTGATCCCGGATCTTAACGTGCAGGTCCTTTCTTTGAGAAAAGGAGACATCCATGTTATCCCCCGTTTGGATCCAGCCTATATGTTCGACTTGATCAACGACCCCAATTTCACGTACCGAACCGCGCCGATGAATCTTGTCCAAGTGCTTGCAATCAATAATGCGCGCTCCCCACTCACAGACATTCGATTGCGCCAAGCCATAACACATGCCGTTGATCGGCAGGCCCTCATCGATGTTGTGGCGGAAGGGTACGGTAAGCCCCTAACTAGTCACATGCCGACGGGAGATTATCATTCTTTGGACCTTTCTGAGATGTATCCATATGATCCCGCAAAAGCGCGCGCGTTAATCGATGAGATTGGGCCACTTCCTAGACCCTTGGTGATCGCTCTTCCCCAGCCATATCCTTTGCACCAACGGACCGGAGAAGTGATCGGGCAAATGTTGTCCAATGTAGGAATCCCGGTTCAGTTGCGGATTGTTGAATGGGGTACATGGCTTGCCGATGTATACCGCGCGCGGGAATATGATATGACCGTCATCGGCCACCCGGGCGAACCCGATCCTTTCTTGCTGCTGGATCGCTTCTACTCTGATGTAGGAAGAAACTACATGAATTATTTCGACCCTGAGATGGATCAGCTATTGAATGTGTCCTTAGAAGAGGTCGACTTCGATAATCGAGCATTGATCATTCAGCAAATCCTTTATAAGTTAGCAGAGGAAGCTGTAGCGGTATGGATTATGGAACCAGAGGAGATTGTGGGGTTACGGAAAGAAGTTCAAGGCTGGATCATCTATCCCATATATGTTGACGCGTTAAAGAAAGTTTGGTTAGCGAAATAGGTCGGGGAACCTTAGTTTTTCCGTTTGAGTGAGTTCTCGCCATGACCCAGGTTTAAGGGATGGATCCAGAGAAATGGGGCCAATCTGGATCCGATGAATGGATCGCACGCGGCTTCCAACCATTTGGAACATGCGTTTGATTTGGTGGTATTTCCCTTCTATGATTCCAATTTGAATCATGGAGGTATTTTGATCCGGGTTTTCTTTGCATGAGAATTCGACTACCGGGCGACAACGGAACCCATCCGATAACTGGATTCCTTTGAAGAACTCGGTTTCCCAGGATGCATCAAAACCCTCAACAACAACATGATAGGTTTTGTGAATCAAGGAGTGTGGCGAGATGATCCGATGGATCCATCCACCATCATTGGACAGGAGCAAGAGCCCTGTCGCGTCAGAATCCAATCGTCCAGCAATGGAAAGATCCTTTCGATAGGGATGCTCAATCCACTCGTATACAGGAGGCTTCTCGCCCTCACTTTTTCGGCCGCAGATCGACTGAGCCGGTTTATGGAACATGATATAGACTGTGTGATACGGAAAGACACGCTCTCCTTCAAGGGTTACTTGGTCATTGGGCGCATTCACACCATAATCGATTTGCTTTACTATCTGTCCATTAACTGTTGCTTTCCCAGAAAGAATCGCCTTTCTGACCTGAGACCGAGATCCTTTTTTTGCATTAGCCAGAAACCGATCCAAGCGGGTTACCATGATTTTCTTCCTTTTGCTGGTTGGATGCCCATTAACACTTCCGTAGCTTCTTGAATCACTTGTGGATCCAAAGAATAAACAACAACTCCGGAAAGAAAGAGTTTCGGATCCATCCAATCGGGTCGGAGGTACAAAATTACCCCTCGATCTATGATTTGCAATCCATGATCTTTTTGGATGATGGTGGTAGTATCGAAATTCTTCGTGCGTTTGATCAAGGTAATGGAATGGATCAGCAGTTGGATTCGCAATGGATCAGGAGACACTTCGGACCCTTTCCAAGAGAACCGTTTCCACTCATAAGGGTTTTGCATCCATTTGCCATCTGAAGTGACAACACCAAGCCCGGTTTCAATGATAAAGGGGTCCGGCCACTGGTTTTCGTCAATAAGGAGTCCAGGAAAGATCTTACGGGCCATTAATGAACGGATAACCTCGGGGTTGTATCCGTTTCTTAGGTCCAAAACTGGAAACACTCCAGAAGAAAGCGCGCCCCAAGAGAGATCTCTAAGCGTTTGCGCGGTCAAATATGGGGAAGCGGAGAAAGAAAGATTGAAGTCCTCGTCGGCCAATGAAAGGGTTCTCGTTGTTCCGACAACTGCTGCTTCGCAGTTGAACAGAATCGCTTGGTTGCCCAAACATCTTCCAAATTTTTCTACAAGAGAGGATTGATTGACCGAACCCAACACCATCGGCGTAATTTCGGGAAGGATCTCGTGGGGGTGAGCGATAAACAACCGGTACGGCTCTCCGTCAAGATCTAGGTCAAGAATGACTTGAGCTTGAGGAAGAAGCGAGAGAAAGATACCGATCAAAGCAAAGATGGATGCCCGCCAAAGCCCCGCAGTGATCGTTATCCGAGACGACATATTTCGCCCTTTTTTTGACACGAGGATCTGCGTTCCCCATGGCAATCCCTGTTCCGACAACGCCAAATGCTTCCCAATCATTTTCACTGTCTCCTATCATGACACACTGCATCAAACTCCACTCCATAGACCGAGCAAGTTCCTGAATTGCGCTCCCTTTATTGATGTCTTTTGGGCAGATATCCACATAGTTTCGGAAAGAGTTGAAGACATCGGCAAGATCATGTAAAGAAGATTGAATGGTTCGTTTCGACGCTTCAAAGTCATCCTGTGGGGGGATTGCAAGGATTTTTGTTGGTCCAATGCCCATTTCCAATATGAGTTCGGAAAGATCATTCGTTATGCAAAATCGTGTGTCGGCGTGTTGAACATAATCAGAAATCCATTCATTGTGCTCTGTAACGTATATCTGATCATTGAGATAGATTTGATAGTGAAACCCCAATCGGTTCATCCGGGTTATGATTTCCAGCGCGTCTGATATTCCCATTGGATGATGGAATGAGGGGCAAGAATCGTTCGAATCCATATGGATCATTGCTCCGTTATAAGAAATTATGGGAAATGTTGTCCCAAAATGTGCTTGTGTGAACCGTTTCATCGATTGAAACATCCTTCCACTACAGAAGACCACGTCAATACCGTTGTTCCGCAAAGTTTGGATTGCATGGGGTAACCCACTACCTAGCTCTCCTTGACTGTTGATCAAAGTTCCATCAATATCAAGGAAAAGGTGTTTTGCATGGATGCTGTTCATATGCTAATTTTCCTCCATAGGGTTGAGTGAGAGTCTAAGATGGATTTTGGTTCTTCGTCCATCGCTTCGGATATCCTCTTGATCAATTTCTCCGCGGATAGCCCGACAAAATCAAGCAACTGGTTTCTACTCCCATGAGGAACAAACTGATCAGGGATGGCATAATGGTGAATGCTCCAGATCTTTTGGGCTAAATCGGGTTTGGTCTCGATCAATTCGGCGATGAGGTATTGTCCAAATCCGCAAATCCGCGCGCCTTCCTCTAGAATAAAGATCCTTTGTGGATTGGGCCGAGTTAGGATATGGGAGATTGTCTCCCAATCCAATGGCTTCACTGAGCTGCAATCCACTACAGTTAAGTAGTCATAAAACACGTTTTGGACTTTACGGGCAACGGAAAACATACTACCTACTGCAAAGATCACGGCTTTTTGCTCTTCTCGCTTTTTGGCCAAGTATACGTCCCATCGTTCTGGGTCTTTCGGGTCTTCAAAGTAGGTTTCTACGGGCAAACAAGGCAATAGTTCCTCTTCCCGAGGGTACCGTACAAATAGTGGCCCGCTGCTATGCCATCCTTTCGAATGGAGGTGACCCATAATCCGAATCAAGTTGATGATGCTTGATGGGCTATAGATGCGAGAACCAGGAATGGGTAGAGAAAAAGAAATATCAAAGATCCCATGGTGTGTCGGTCCATCTTCTCCGACAATTCCCGCGCGATCCACAAGGAAGAGTACGGGTAGTTTTTGAAGGGCGATATCATGAACCAATTGATCATATGCTCTTTGCAAAAAAGTTGAGTAGACGGCAAAAACTGGATGATAGCTTTTTTTGGCTAAAGCGGCGCTGAAAATAGCGCAAAGCGATTCAGTAATGCCAAGATCATACAGTCGATCGGGAAATGTTTGTTTGAACAAACCAAGGCCAGTTCCCTCTTCCATCGCGGCTGTAATTGCGATTAGTCGGGGGTCCTTTTTTGCCCAATAGCATATAGCCTGTCCCATCGCTGAACTATAAGCGGTTTTTTTCTCAGGGGAACCGTCTGATGGATGGGGATCAACCTTGCCGATTCCGTGAAAGAGAACGGGTTGCTTCTCAGCTTCGGAATATCCCTTCCCTTTGCATGTGTGGACGTGGATAATCGTCGGTCTTTGATAGTCTCTTTTTAAATTGTCCATAAGGGCAATCAAAAACTCAAGGTCATGTCCGTCGACAGGCCCAATGTATTTCCAACCCATATTTTCGAAAAAACTCTGGGGAAGGATCGTATATTTGCATGCGTCCCGAATCTTCTCCAGACCCATCTCAATTCCATCCAAATGAGTATGCTTAAAAAAGGTTTTTAGTCGATCCTTCATACCAGCATAACTCGAACTGGTTCGAAGAAGCGCAAAACTTCTGGCAAAAGCCCCCACATTCTCATGGATGGACATACCATTATCATTGATGATCAATCTCAGATTGCTTTTCAGTTGAGATGCCAGATTCAACGCTTCAAGTGAAGGGCCTGAAGTTAAGGCTCCATCACCAACAACAGCGACGATGTTTCCGGTTTGATTCGAATGCCTTTTTGCCTGTTCAAACCCCAATCCGGCTCCAATCGCGGTCCCTACGTGCCCAGCTCCGAATGTGTCAAAAGGGCTTTCTAAAATGCTTGTGAAGCCGCTGATGCCACCTAAGGTTCGAAGGGTGTTAAACTGATCCGCTCTACCGGTAATGATTTTATGAGCGTAGGATTGATGGCCCGTATCCCAGACAAGAACGTCTTCTTCCGGGAAATCGAAGGATCGATACAAAGCGATTGTGAGTTCAACTACGCCCAAATTGGAAGCGAGATGACCGCCATTTTTTTTTGTCGTTTCAATAATCTGATTTCGTATCTCTGCTGCGATCTGCTGAAGATCCTTCAGATCCCCCTGCTTAATCCGAGGGATCATTGTCTGGAGGGTTCTCAGATCGGGTGTCATCCGCTACCTCCAATTCCTTCATCATGTCGTGAACTTGGACTTCTGCTTTGGATAGAATGCTTTCTGCTTGTCGAAACGCATCCACACCTTCACGAAAGATCTCAAGAGTTCTTTCCAAAGAAAGATCTCCTTTCTCCAATGCTTGAACCATGCGTTCAATTTCATTCATCAATTCTTCAAAAGAGTAAGAAGCCGGTTGGTTATCCCGTGATTCAGGCATCAATTTCTCCTTTTCCGATGACCTTTTCAACAATCGAAACCACTCGGCCATCCCGCATTATGATTCGAATTTGGTCTTTGGGTTTCAGTGATTGGGATTCGGAAATAATAGCTCCGTCTTTTTCCACCCAAGCAAATCCCCTTTGAACCGTTCGTAAGGGGTGGAGGGAGTCGAAAGCTTCTTTATACCCATGTAATCGGGTTTTGAATACGGATATGCTGTGGATGGGCGTATTCTTCTGTAAACGGTTTTTCCAATGATCGCTTCTTTGTATTGATCGTTCCCAGGTTTGTCGAACACATTCCTTCATGGTTTCTCGGAGTCGCTCCGCTTTCAGTCTCTGTCTTTGGAGACGCAAATCCGGCCGATGGATCCGGATTTTCCCTCTCAGGATCCTCAGGTTCTGCTTTTTCTTTGCCCACTGTGTGGTAATTTCCTTTGCGGATCGCTGTATGGATAAGAATGAATGATAAATCTGTTGGTGCGCATCTGGTACCGCGAATGCAGCAGCTGCTGTTGGAGTCGATGCGTAGTAGTCTGCGGCGAAATCGACCAACATATTGTCTATTTGATGCCCGACACCAGTAATAATCGGAACTTTCGAAGAACGTACAGCGCGAACCACCTTCTCTTCGTTAAATGGCCAAAGATCTTCAAGAGAACCCCCACCCCGTGCGACAATTATGAGATCGACTTTATGCGATTGAGCGGATTCGATAGCGCTAGCGATTTCGTCCTTTGCGGTATTTCCTTGCACCGAAGTGTGGAACAAGCACAGTTCCGCAAATGGATACCGATTTTGGAATACTTTTATCATGTCTTGTAACGCCGCAGAACTACGGGACGCGACAAGACCGATCCGATGGGGGCACTTCGGGAGCAGTCTTTTTTGCTCTTCTTTGCGGGGAATGATCCCTTCCGAAATCAACCGATCTTTGAGGTGTAAGAATTGAATCAGTAGGTATCCTTCCTGAGATAACACCTCAAAAGAATCCGCATAGAATTGCAGTTCTCCTTTTTTGGCATAGATATCGATCCGACCACCGAGCAAAGCCCTGATTCCGTCATTCGCTTTATCCTTTATCCATTTAGGAACCCCAAAATACACACACTTAATCAAGGCATGCTCATCCTTCAAAGAAAAGTAGGCATGGGGTCCATAGACCTTAAAACCGGAAACCTCTCCTTCCACTTGTAGGCTGTTTCGGAGAACCGGATGCTGGCTGAACGAATATCGAATCGATTGGACTAGTGATGAAACGGAAAAGACGCTCATTGTCCCTCCAAACCTCTAACAATAGCCTATTGACATACCCCCTCGGGGTATGGTATACTTTACAATACGAAACCGGTAAAGGAGTGATGACTATGGAGAAAAAAATAACAATCTACACAACACCCTCATGCCCGTATTGTACCACAGCCAAACAATACTTTCGGCAAATGGGTTTGTCCTTTCAGGAAAAAGATGTGTCCAAAGACCAAAGAGCGGCACAAATGATGGTTCAAAAAACAGGGCAAATGGGGGTTCCTGTAATTGAAATTGGATCGGACTATGTCGTGGGATTTGACAAAGCCAAAATCAACAGATACTTAGGTAGATCCGTTTGAAGATGGCTTTTGGGCTAAATTGTCAATGGTTTTTTGAATGAAATCGTCTGCTTTTTCCATATTGAGCGTATATGAGGATAAAGCGAATCGAAACGTTTGAACCAATTTCCCTTGACCCAGTGTTATTGATTCTTCTATAATCCGTTTTGCTATGCTCTGAAGACGCTCTTCGACAGATGCGTCATTTGATTGTAGGAAAAATAACAAATAAGATTTTTCGGAATATTTGCACAGAAGATCGGAAGACCGAACACCCTGTTGAAGGATGGTTCCGATTTTCTGTTCCAAACCTTCCATAAATCCAATCCCGAACTGTTCCAGCAACTGGGGTAATTCATTTAGTTCTAAAATACTCAAGATTCCCGGGCTTTGATATCGGTGGCATTTATCCATTTCTTTCTCAAGAAGATCTCTGAAAACATCGAATCGAAGCAATCCACTTCGTGGATCAATCTGCCCTTTTGAGGCGAGTAAGCAAAGAGTTACGATCGTTTGTGCACCGAGGCGAAGCATTTCACGATGGACCTGATATTCATTTTCGTTGATCTCATTTGAAGGTAGGATTTTTAGAGTATATTCTTCATAGTGATATCTAACGCTAATCATGTCCGAATAGTTTTCGGAGGATACACCCCATCGTTCGACGATCTGTTGATCTTTTTCCATAACGATCGATTTGAAAACCGGGGATTTCAAGAAAACTGTTTCCATCATCGATGAGAAAACCGTTCGCACATCATATTGGTGCTCAAGAGACAGGCGTGCCAATACTTGATACATAGCATTAATCCCTCTGTTGTACTCCATTTCACGATTCCCGAGTTCTGAGACTCTCTTGGTTAGCCTTTCTATTTCTTTTTGAACCGTTCCTTTTCTTTTTACATGGTTGTTCCACTCCTGGAAGATCGGTTCCCAACCCTCCAACAAGGAAGTGCCTTCGGGAAAAATGAGGGACTTTTCATTCCGGATCGCTCGTTCCAAGTTATCAATACTCGTAGCAACCTTCCGGCTTTCTTGGGAGGCGTATGAAGAAATATGAATGAAGAAAACCAGCCCGATGATAAACGGAATCAATACATTCAAAAACGATTGGAGGATATCAGGAGAAAGGAGCCCGAGTTGGAATACCCGGAACTGGTTCCACTGGTATTCTCGGTAGTAGAATAAGGAACCATGGATGATGAAGAATGGATTATTGAGAACGGTAAACCTCTGAAGAGAAAAAAAGTCAAAAGGCTCTTGAGCTGTTTTTCCTCCCAAAAAGATTCCATACAAGTTGCTGTCTATTAGAATCAGAGGGTATGATTCTTGAATGAAAGGATTGACCATAGATTGAAAAGTATGAATGTCAAACCATTCCAAAACAAATTTCTCATGATTCATATGAAGAAGAAGGACCACATCCTGTTCCAGGTGGTCATCCCAAAAGATTTCAGACAGCCAGATTCCCATTAAGTCCCTTGAAAGCAAGGGTTTTTCCAAAGCATAGAAGTCAAAGATTTGATAGATTTTCTGGATAGATGTGTGGGGTTCTATAGCATAATCATACACCATCCGCCTGCGAGCCATATTCCGGACATTATCCTGGTAAACCAAAGAAGAAACCCACGAATCGAGGATGTTTGATTGCTGTTGAAACACCTCTTCGAAGCGTTGGGTGTATTGAGAAGATTGGAAACAGCCAAAAGCGAGCGCAAGCGCTAGAAAAATAGCAAACCATAGCCATTGGAGTTTGTGAACGCTCTTTTTCCATGAAGGAGTCATGCTCATTCTTCTTGCTTCTCCTCTCTTCGTTTTTCTCTACACATGAGGCGTTGAGTATTCACTAAAAACGCGAAGGGACTGAAGTAAACAAAGGTTCCGTTATACCCATGCCCAATTCAATGAAATACACGGGTTGCACTTTGTATCCATCAACAAACAGCACTTCTTCAAATGGTCCTGAAAACGAGGATTCCTCGAGATATCGGAGAAAATGAGAAATTGATCGTGTTCGAGCATAATATTCAGAAAGGACTTTAACCACATCCAGAGTAGGATACACATCCCAACGCACAGATAAAGAGGGGATTTTTTGAGGGTGCGCCCAACTCATTCCTATTACTCCTCGTAATTCTTGAATGGATTCGGAAAGCATATAGAATTGCGTGGATTTGGGAGAAAGAATAATCCGCTCATTGGGTGCTTCTTCAATGCTCTCGATCAAGAAAATGACTTCGTTTGGTTGTATATCGATCAATATCCATTGAGGCTGAAACTCCAAAACTATTGAGTTCACAAGGTCTCGGTTCTCTGGGTTCCATTCAAACCAGCGAAGATCCCAAGGTTGCTGTAACTCAGAATATGCGGGTGGTGTGTTGCTGATCCAAAGGACTCTGTCCTCCTGCCTAAAATAGAACTGCAGCGCAGCGAAGATCCGACCAGGGGGCGGAGCAAGGCCGATCCATTCTTGGCGATCGCGATATGGTTCGTGATTGGCTAGAGTGGGTACGATAATCAAAGTGTTTGCATGGTACACTTTGTCGGAAAAGGCGGACGCCCAATCATAGGATTCCGGCGGATATACAACAACCACATGGGTACTCCGCGCATTTCGAAGTCGATCTATGTGGGATGTAAGTTGTTGGGCGGAATCATAGCGTAGGATAGAAAAAGATGTGGAAAACCCGTGATTCTCAAAAAGAGAGGTCATTAGTTGGTAGTACACCAACCGACTTTGTTGCATAGAAGCCTCTGCAGGAGAAGGAATAATCAGCGTAAGGGCCACTGAATACTCGACATCGCGATATGTGAAAATGGCCATCATAACCACGATTGCGATGACCAGACCTAAGAAAATAGGTTTCTTCTTTTGCTTCCAAGGAAAAAGGTTCAAAATGGATTCCCATCCTTACATGAAAAGTATACTCGGATCCCTCCGCTCTTGACTAGTGTCCGTACATTTCCCATAACAGAGCGCAAATAATTCATTAGTCGTTCTCCTCCTTTGTTATGGAAAGCGACAATCTGTATGGATCCACCAGGATTCAAGTGTTCATGAGCTTTCGAAATCAACTCCATCCAAACCTCTTTTCCCGCTGCCATCGGAGGATTTGAGAGGATCATATCAAATCGCTGTTTGTTCCAGGGAGTGTACAAATAGCCAATGGCTATATTGGGTTGGATATTGTGATTTTTGGCATTGATTTTGGTAAACTCCACTGCTCTTGAGTTGACATCACTCATTGAAAGGTCAATCAAAGGATTTTCTTTCGCTAATGTGATGCCGACAACCCCATAACCACACCCGATATCGAGCAACGATTTTCCATGAATCTTAGCATACTCGATGAGAATACGACTCGCCCGATCCACATGACCGAATGAAAAAACACCGCTTGGTGTGATGAATTGATATTCATGCCCGTTTCTCAAAAGGAGTTTTGCTTCGCTCTTTCTTAGTTCGGACTTAGGGCTTGGTGTGTAATAGTGCTCGAAGTGTGAAGACATCAGAAAAGAATCAATCGTCTTCAGGAGGAATTTCTTCCCCATCTTCTGAAGGAATGTCGACTTCTATGGTTTCTATATCTTCCGTTTCATGGATGATTTTGATTTGGTTGGCATTGAAAAAAGAAAAGGGAATCGGGATGGTTTTCCCATTATCACTCACTGCAGTTACTACTTGCGTAAAAACATTGGCATTTTGGACCTTGCATACAGAACCCTCGAACTCGACAATGGCCCCCTGATTCGGAATGCCTTTCATAAAATGGGTATATGCATCGACCTCATAACGAAGGCAACAAAGCAACCGTTTGCATTGCCCGGAAATTTTAATTGGGTTGATCAGCAGTTGTTGTTTTTTTGCGTCTTTCAAGGTGATGGTGTCAAAGTCCCTTAAAAAGCGCTTACAACATACGACTTGACCACAAAGACCACATGCGCCTGTGAACTTAAGTTCATCTCGCACCCCGACCTGGCGCAACTCGATCCGTAGTTTAAAGGTTCGAGCCAAGTCCCGGACAAGGTCGCGAAAATCAACCCGGTTTTCTGCGCTGAAATAGAAAAGAATTTTGGATCGGTCAAACATGTACACCGCTTTCAACAGTTTCATTGGAAGTCCAAAATCAGCAATCTTTTCTGCGCAGACACGAAATGCTTCTTTTGCGTCTTCCTCGTTCTTGCGATGGGCTTGCAGATCCTCCTCGGTCATTTTCCGGAGGATCGAAGGAATGGGGTCTTTAATCTCTCGCTGAACGGGCCCTCGAACCACTCGGCCCACCTCCAGTCCAAAATCGCTGGTCCCCAACACATAGTCATTCACTGAGAGCCTTTCTTTACAGGCAAACAAGTGCAGTTTGCCTACGGGAAGGAACTCTACTTCATATATTTCATTGGGCAAAGTCATCGACTGTTCCTCCTTTTATTTAGCTGTTCAAGCTGGTCCCATAATAGAATAAAGGTCAACTGCGGGTGCACGGTCAGGCTCTTCATATTCTGAACCCGGGCAATCCATGTTACTAATGAGCGAGAACGGTCCAAATGCACTGAACCATCAAACTGCGACCATTGGTTGATCCATTGAGAACAACCAACACGATACCAATGGTCGGAGTAGTCCAAACGGATGCATGCGGAAACCATCTCTTGGATCCAATCGAAAACCGAATGAAACCAAAGAGTGAAAAAACCACTCCTGCGACCGCGAACTTCCCGATCCATCGTTTCGAATCGCTCTAGCCACTCTCTTTTTCTCCGCCGCCGTAAAGCGTCCCAAAAGAGCTCCCAAGATAAGCGATAGGAGAAAAGAAATTTCCGAGTGTAGGTTTCAAGGCGCTCGCCTTTGTCATCTTGTGGGGCCTCTCCTCCGCACAATTGTCGATATCCATTCCAGATATCTTCAATGGGTGATGATTGGAGTGTCTCTAAATATTCTTCCAAGCGGAAGCCTTCCGCATTCAACACTGTACCCAATTGAACACCACCTCGATCGATTATCCAGCGGGTCATTGTCCCTGGAGCGAATGAATCTTCGGAGGGCGAAATGATCGGAAGGTCCAATCGAAATAGGCGACTTTGAACGGTTGGCAAGAGGGCATGAAATGATTGACAACAGACAATGATCATGGTGTTTGTTGGTGGTTCTTCGAGGAGCTTGAGCATGGCGTTTTCCGCTTGAGGTTGGATCCGTTCCATTCGATCAATCCATAGGTACTTTTTGGTGAGTTCCGAAACAGTCAGATGGGAAAAACTGATTGCTTGACGGATGTCATCGATTTTGATTGTGCCTTCAGTTTGGATCGCGAAAAAGTCGTTTGAAGTTTGGATTTTGTGAAAACAAAGGTTTTCCTGGATGCTAAGAACATGAGAAAAAAAGTGTCTGGCTAAAGAAGGATCATCACATCGAAGACATATCGAAATTGCATCCCTTTCTTTCAGAAATCTTTGAATGATTGCCAAAGGCCCAGCATAATACGTTTGGAAGAAGGAACTAAGATCCATAGATTTCATCGATATAGGTCTATGATCAAACCATTCATCTCTTCTACTTTGGCAGCAAAGACGATGGTGTTTTTTTCATTATTGATAAGCAATTGAGCGACTTGATGCATTCTTTCGTCAACGACTTCAGCAATCATGTATAGTTTTGGGAAATCAACATCCATTCCAGCATCTTCTCGGATTCGATATAACCCTTTTTCAATAAACTGGAGAAATTTTCGCATCGATTCTTTATAATCCAAAAAATGCCGATGAGTAGGAGAGCGAGAAAACCGGTTCCCTGAAGAAAGTACAAGCTGAAGGTATTTTTTTGCCTCTTCTTCTGCTTTATCCAACTGGATTTCATCCAAGACATCCATAAACCCTTCCCAAGTCTCCTCCAGAGAAGTATCTTTCCCCACGCTCTTTCTAAGCTTTTTTCTTCGAACCTTTGCTGAGTCTTTATTTTGGTCGATATTTTTATCCGGTGGTTCGATCCTCATTCCTTCGATCCTCTTTTCTCCGATCCCTTGAGGATTCTACCATATATATGCGCTCAAATCAAGCAAATAATAGAAAAAACCCTTCCTATGAGGAAGGGTTTTTTGGTCGGGGCGACTGGATTTGAACCAGCGGCCTTCAACGCCCCATGCTGACGCGCTTCCATCTGCGCCACGCCCCGACTCAATACATCCTTTTCGAATTGTGGTGGGCTCTGGAGGACTCGAACCTCCGACCGTCCGGTTATGAGCCGGATGCTCTACCTGTTGAGCTAAGAGCCCGAACCCCAACGAACTTGAGACAGGCCATATTATACATCATTTTATGAGTCATTGCAAGGTCTTTGAAAATCTTAGATCAATAGCGTCGATCCATTATCGAATCGGTAGGTAATAAAGACAACGGTCTTTACGGTCCAAAAGAGATCAGTTTGATCAATTCCGTGGTATAATTTCGAAGATCATTGATCCGAAAATCATTACAATCTAAATGAAAGGGGTGGTATGGCTATGGTTGAACATGACAATCTTCAGAAAAGAAAAGACTCACTAGGACTCTATAGCCTGCCGTCCAAACGAAATCCATCATGAGTGTATCGTATTTTCTTGAATCCTGAATAATGATGGACCGCAGGCTAACAAAAAAACCTGCGTTTTTTTTATCCATCATTTGATTCAGGAGGGAAATCATGGGAGAATGGCACAATGTATCTTTGGAAGAATTGGGCTGGGACGTTTTCTTTGAAAAGCGTTTTGGGTCTTTTTTAAAGAAAGGGTGGGTTCCCTATCGAGTTGCCCGGGTAGACCGGAACAGGTGGCTCTTATGGGGAGAAAGCGACCCTATTGTAGGAAAACTGTCGGGAACACTCAGGTATCACACCGCTGAACCCTCTTCACTGCCCTCTTTAGGGGATTGGGTGGCTGTAAAAAGGTCCGATGATCATCAAGGTTTCATCCATGCGGTATTGCCCAGGAAATCGATCTTTTCCCGGAAGGTGGCGGGATTGGTTCTTCAAGAGCAAATCATCGCAACGAATATAGATTATGCATGGGTTGTTGTTGCATGCGACCAATCATTCCGACTCAGGAGCATAGAGAGATATATAACGCAATGTCATCGAAGTGGTGCAAAACCCGTTTTGGTGATGAATAAGGCAGAGCTAATCGAGGATCACGAACAATGGTTAAATCAAAGATCCATCATAGATCCGTCGATTCCGGTCCACTGGGTCAGCGCTCGAAACAAACAAGGGCTCGACTCCCTATCACCCTATCTTAGAAAAGGGGTCACTTCTACTTTAGTGGGATCTTCTGGAGTTGGAAAGTCTTCTTTGGTGAATGCGATTATCTCTGAAGATCTTATGAAAACAGGCGAAGTGCGCGCATATGATCATAAGGGAAAACATACCACTACCAAACGCGAAATGATCGTTCTTCCAAAAGGAGGGATGATCATTGATAACCCCGGTATGCGGGAAATCCAATTATGGGCCGATGAAGCAAACTTGGACCAGAGTTTTTCTGATATTGACGGGTATGCCAAGCAGTGCAAGTACGCAAACTGTACCCATGGATCAGAACCAGAATGCGCTGTTCGTGAAGCGCTTGAAAAAGGGGAGATTTCGGTCTCCCGGTGGGAAAACTACCAGAAGATGCTCCGTGAGGTTCGTTATTTGGAAAAAAGGAAAAAAGGAAAGATTCGATGACCCCATTTCTAAACAGCAACCGCCCAGCGGGTTAAAAGGTTCTTTGCTGGTCCATAATCTTGGGCCAATTATGGTACAATACTGTGGAGGGGAATCAAGCTTTGTTTTATAAAGGAGAAAGAACTTGAGCGGTTACGAACCAACAAGAGGAGAAATATTGATTCATAAGCTTGTTTGTTATTCTATCTTGAGTCCTGTTTACGCTTCTTATGTACGGAGTATGGCAATCCAAGGCAATGAGCAAATCCTCGAGTTTGGCAGCGGCAGCGGAGCCATGTCAAAACACATTTACAAGAGACTCGGACCAAAGGGTTGTCTTGCTTGTGTGGATATTTCGCGTCGATGGCTTGATATTGTGCGCGACCGGCTTGGTTTTGGGACCCGTGTTGAATACCATTTGGGGAAGATATGGGATCTTTCGCTTTCAGAAGACCGGTTTGATATCGCGATCGTTCACTTTGTACTCCATGATCTGCCTCGTTCCGAACGGGTTCCTTCGATGATGGCAATCCGAAGGTGTATGAAACCAAATGGAACACTGTATATACGAGAACCGGATGAAGCTGGTCACGGCATATCTTTGGATGAAATCGAAATGGTGTTGGTCAAAGTAGGGTTTCGGATTGGGTCTTCAAACTCAAGAAAACCTTTCCTTCGAAGCAGGATGAATGAAGTAATTGCGCGAAAATAATGATAAAAAAGCACTCACTGGAGCCAACCATAGAGCCCACAATAATCCGTTTCGCAACAATTCAAGATAGCTCCCTTCTGGTTTCCCATCGGAGGAAGATGTTCGAAGATATGTCGCGTAAAGAAGGGATCCGATATTCGATTGAGACCCTTGATGAAATGGAGAAGGCATATTCCCGGTTTATCCATTCGAGTTTAAACCAAAACACAAGTAATGCTTGGGTAGCCTTCGTTTTGAGCACCGGAGTGGGTAGCGCGGTATTGTCAAGTGCTCCATGGATTCCGAGTCCCGTGAACCCAACCGGTGAATATGTGTATCTACATAGCATTTATGTGGATCCTTTGTTTCGAAGAAGAGGAATCGGGCTTAAGTTAGTCCGACGTGCGATTGCCTTTTGCAGGGAGAAAGGAGTTGCGCAAATCCAGCT
The DNA here is from genome assembly GCA_964462525.1 of uncultured Thermotogaceae bacterium. Lineage (GTDB taxonomy): Bacteria > Thermotogota > Thermotogae > MWEM01 > MWEM01 > CAYWWY01. The sequence goes on along the minus strand of CAYWWY010000002.1, from coordinate 134,532 downwards.
TCATACCAGTGATCAAGCAAGACCGCTTTACGAAAAGCTCGGTTTTAAACCCACTCGAGGAATGAAGCTCACTTTTGCTGAGCTCGAAGCGCCTAATGAATAAGGTTTTTGAACAAGAGATTGAAGGGCGCCATGGGAACGCCCTTTCCAATGGAACCGTACGGAATTCACTGTTATTTATTGAGTAGGAGGAGATAAAATGTCGGTAAAGATCAGTATTGTGGGAGCGGGAAGCGCGGTGTTTTCTCTCCGCTTGGTCAGTGATCTCTATAAAACACCATCTTTGAAGGGTGCGACTGTATGTTTAATGGACATTGACGACCAAAGGTTGAGCGCGGTGCAAACCTTAGCGAGGAAATTCGCCTCCGAAGCAGGCGCAGACATAACCTTCGAAGCCACGAATGATCTCGAGAAGGCTGTTGATGGAGCAAACTATGTAATCAACTCAGCAATGGTAGGAGGGCACGCCTTTTTAGAAAAGATGAGAGCCATCGGAGAAAAACATGGATACTACCGGGGAATTGATACCCAAGAATTCAATATGGTCTCCGATTACTATACATTAACCAATTGGAAGCAGTTTGACTTCTTTACGCAGTTGACTCACCTAATGGAACAAAGGGCGCCAAACGCATGGATGCTTCAAGCGGCTAACCCAGTATTTGAAGGAACAACATTGATTCGAAGGACTTCATCTATCAAGATGATGGGATTTTGCCACGGTCATTTTTCGGTGCGAGAAATCAGTAAAGCCTTGAATTTGGATATAAACCATGTCGATTGGCAAGTAGCGGGCGTGAATCATGGGATCTGGCTGAATCGGTTTCGATACAAAGGACAGGATGCCTATCCCCTATTGGAAGAGTATCTGCTCGTACTTTCTGATTGGAAGCCAGAGCAACCTTTTGACGACAATTTTTCTCCAGCCGCTCAGGATATGTTTGGCTTTTACGGAGTGTATCCGATCGGGGATACACCAAGGAACGGGAGCTGGAAGTACCATTTTGATACCGACACGAAAAAAAGATGGTATGGTGAACCTTGGGGCGGTGCTGATGCTCCGGAAGGATGGAGCTGGTATCAACATCAGCTAAGTTTGGTCACACAGGTCATGGCACAAATGGCGCAAGCAATTAAGGAAAAGCCATCATTAGATGTCCGCACATTCCTTACCCCCAAAGTTGGACAACTGCCGGAAGCTTTTTTGCAGGAAACGCAACGAATATTGGATTCCAAAGAGATGAGCGGCGAACAACATATTCCGTTCATTGATGCTTTGGAAAACAATCATGGCAATCGTTTCGTTGTGAATATTCCCAACCAAGGTTTGATACCGGATATTGCCGATGACGTAGCCATAGAAGTCAATGCCTGGGTCGATAAAGCGGGGATTCACCCGGAGCCTATCGATCCTCCTTTACCAAAAAGAGTGATTCAATGGTACCTCACCCCAAGGATTATGCGGATGGAATGGGCTTTAGAAGCATTCATCAAAAAGGATCCCATGCTGATCGAAGAATTTTTGATCCGAGATCTGCGCACCCAGTCATTGGAACAAGTTCGTTCCGTAGTTCAAGAGATTATGCAAGAGAGCGGGTATTTAGGAGATTCTTAAAGGCCACTGACAGCATTAGTTTAATCCGGTTGATTTGATTGACTTCGCTGGCCCCCGGATCGCAGTCGATGGCGACAATATTGGATAATGGATATGCTTGGCGAAGCTCTTTTACCATGCCTTTTCCCGTGATGTGATTGGGTAGGCATCCAAAGGGCTGTAGGCAGACGATGTTATTAACACCTGATTGAATCAATTCAACCATTTCCGCTGTGAGAAACCATCCTTCTCCTGTCTGATTGCCAAGAGAAAGGTGACGAGACGCTCCCTTTGCCATTTCATCAATTGGAATAGGGGGACCAAAGCGTTTGCTCCGTTGTAGGGCTTTACGCATCGGACCTCGGTAGAATTCAACGGCCCGGATACCCAACACTCCTGCAATATAGGCCAAAAAAGTCCGCCCCATAGGCCGATAGTTAAATTTCATGTTGTATAACCCATACATGAAAAAGTCAATCAAGTCGGGAACAACCGCTTCAGCCCCCTCGCTTTCAATAAGCCCTACAATATCATTGTTCGCGGTAGGGTGATACTTGACCAATATTTCCCCAACAACACCTACTCGAGGTTTGATAAGATCTTCGTGAATGGGCAATTCGTCGAAATCTCGCACCATCTTTCGGCAATTTTTAGCGAATGCATACCAACCAAATTTTTCCAGATCATGGATGATCTTTGTTTCCCACTGAGCCGCAAGGGCATTGGCGCTCCCGGGTTTTTTTTCGTATGGGCGCACCCGATAAAGAAGACGCATCAGCAAATCACCCATCAAAAAGCCCATCAACAGAGTATGCCCCATCTTTGGATAAAACCGAAATCCAGGATTGGTTTCCAATCCTTGCATTGAAACAGCGATAACGGGAATGTGATCTAAATCGGCGTCTTTCAAGGCTTTACGAATAAATGCGATATAATTTGTGGCGCGGCAACCACCCCCGGTTTGGGTCATGATAACAGAAGTGTTTTTTAGATCGTACTTTCCGGATGTTAGCGCTTCCATCATTTGACCAACAATGATAATTGAAGGATAACATGCGTCGTTGTTGACACATCGTAATCCAACATCAACGGCTATTTTGTCAACTGCGGGCATCACCTCTATGGTGTAGCCACCCTTTTTGAAACCCGGTTGTATGAATTGAAAGTGGATGGGGGACATTTGTGGGATCAAGATGGTATGTTTGTCTTTCATTTCTTTCGTAAAAAAGGTCCTTCGTTTCACTTCATATTGTTTTTCGGGTCGGAATCCTTTTCTATCCCGTTCTTGAATGGCTGCGACCAAAGACCGCAATCGGATTCTGGCTGCGCCCAAATTTGCGATTTCATCGATCTTTAGAACAGTATAGAGCTTTCCATACTGATCCAGTATTTCTTTTGTTTGATCCGTTGTAATGGCATCCAAACCACAACCGAATGAGTTGAGCTGAACCAGTTCCAGATTTGGTTGCGATGCAATGTATGCAGCGGCTCGGTACATCCGATTATGATACATCCACTGATCGACCACTCGTAGGGGCCTTTCCAAATGACCCAAATGAGCAATGGAGTCTTCCGACAAAACTGCGAAACCCAGAGATCGGATGATTTGCGGAATCCCATTATGGATTTCGGGATCAACATGATAGGGTCTTCCTGCTAGGACAATTCCTTTTTTCCCGTTTGCTCTCAAAAAGGAAATCGCTTCTTCCCCTTTTCTTCGGACATCCGCTTTATAGGCATCCAAAGCCTCATAAGCTTTTTCAAGCGCATTAGATATCTGAGAAGTGTCCTCAACCAATCCCTTAAGCTCTTCTTTGAGCCTTTTTTCCATCTTTTCTTTGTGATAAAGGGGCAAAAAGGGATTGTAAAAAAGGACCTTTCCTTCGCGAAACTCGGGAACATTGGTACGGATGATCTCCGAATACGAAATAACGATAGGGCAATTGTACCAATTCCCGGCATGAGGGTCTTCCTTCATGTTCCAAGGAATTCCTGGATAAAAGATCCGATCCACTCCTTTTTCGATTAAATCCACAGCATGACCATGGACCAGCTTTGCCGGGTAACATACCGATTCAGAAGGTATGGTTTCCATTCCTTTTTCAAAGATGCGCTTAGATGAGCGAGAAGAAAGAACCACCCGAAACCCCAAACAAGAGAATAGGGTAAACCAAAAGGGATAATCTTCATACATGTTCAACACTCTTGGAATTCCCATGGTTCCCATGGGCGCTTTTTCTTGAGGCAGGGGTTGGTAATCAAAGACACGATGATACTTATACTCATAAAGATTTGGCAGGTCGTTATAAAGCGAAGGCGCTCCAATCCCTCGTTCACATCGGTTTCCTGTGATGTACTGCCTCCCATCCGAGAAACTGTTGATTGTGAGAAGACACTGATTTCCGCACAGGGAGCATCTCCGATTTGAAATAGACACATGAAACCCTTCAAGCGATTTTCCTTGAATCAGATTGCTCTGATCCGTTCCGTTCCATCCCTCTTTTGCAATCAGAGCAGCCCCAAATGCGCCCATAATTCCTGCAATATCAGGTCGGATCACGTCTCTTCCCAAGACTTGTTCTGCGGCTCGCAAGACAGCTTCATTTAAAAAAGTGCCTCCCTGAACCACGATCTTTTCTCCCAAATCCTTCACATTTCTCATTCGGATGACTTTGAACAAGGCGTTTTTGATTATGGAAAGGGAAATTCCGGCTGAGAGGTCTTCTAGGGTGGCTCCTTCCTTCTGAACTTGCTTTACCTTCGAGTTCATAAACACCGTACACCGAGTGCCCAAATCAACTGGGTTTTTTGCTCGTACCCCTTTTTTTGCGAAGTCCTCTACTTCCATGTTCAAAGTTTTGGCGAAAGTTTCGATGAAAGAGCCACAACCAGATGAACATGCTTCGTTGAGCATAATCGAATCAATCACTCCATCTTTAATCTTCAAACTTTTCATGTCTTGTCCGCCAATATCCAAGACAAAATCCACCTCCGGGAGGAAATAGCGAGCCGCTTTATAATGGGCTACCGTCTCTATGGTTCCTTCATCTACATGAAAAGCGGTTTTGATCAAACTTTCGCCATACCCCGTCACTACAGAGCGTTGGATCCATACATCCGGATGCATTTTCTCATAAAGGATCTGCAGCGCTTGAAGGGTAGAGTTCAAAGGGCTACCCCGATTGCTGCTATAGTAGGAAAACAGCAGTCTTCCGTTTGTATCGACGAGAGCGAGTTTTGTTGTAGTCGATCCGGCATCTATTCCCAGAAAAGTTGGGCCATGATACCGATCAAGCGGAAATCGATCCACTGTATTTCGCGCATGGCGTTCTGTGAATGCTCGATAATCCTCTTCATTTGTGAACAATGGATGTGCCCGATCTTTATGATCTTGATAGCCATTGAGAGAAAACACTTGGCGGTAGAGGCAGGAAAAATCGATATAAAGCTCTTTTTGCGCACATAAAGCCGCACCTAGGCTTACAAAGAACAAAGCGTGTTTGGGAAAAAGGACCTGATCTTCAGAAAGGCGCAAAGTATCGATAAACCGATTCCGGAGTTCAGAAAGAAAAAAGAGAGGGCCGCCCAAAAAAGCGATTTTCCCCCGGATGGGTTTTCCTTGAGCCAAACCACTGATCGTTTGATTGACAACTGCTTGAAAGACAGAAGCGGCAACGTCTTCTTTTGAGGCTCCTTCGTTGAGCATTGGTTGGATATCAGTCTTTGCAAATACACCACAACGAGACGCAACTGGAAGAATGGTCTTGAAAGATTTTGCATACTCATTGAGGCCTTGAGCATCGGTTTGGAGAAGGATGGCCATTTGGTCAATAAAAGAGCCAGTACCACCCGCGCAGGTACCATTCATTCTCTGTTCCAGCGTTTCTCCAAAATACGTGATTTTTGCGTCTTCTCCTCCCAATTCAATGGCGACATCAGTATTGGGTAGCCAAGCTTCGATTGCATGGGTACTTGCAATCACTTCTTGAACAAAGGGGAATTCAAGCTTTTTTGCAATGCCAAGTCCTGCTGAACCAGAAAGAACAATAGATACGTAATGATTTGTAAAGAAATCCTTGGATTCTTCTATCATTGCAATAAAAGAATTCTTAATATCGGAATAGTGCCGCCGATATCTAGTAAAAAGAACCGTACGGGTTTCATCCATGCCGACCATTTTTATGGTAGTGGAACCGATATCTACACCGAGAGAAACTTTTGATTTCATTGACTCACCCCAAAAATAAGGTCTATCCAGTTTGATTGTGCCGTATTATACCGGATTTTCATCAGATTGTTTCAGTTTAGCGTATAACGTGCTTGGGCTGATCTGTAAAACCTTGCATGTTTGTGTTTTGTTGCCGTCCATTTCCTCTAAGGTTTTTTTGATAATGATCCGTTCAGCATCTTCCATACTCGTGCCTACAGGGATGAAAATGTAGCCTCTATGATGCAGTTCTTGAGGGATTACATACTTCTTTTGAATCCGATCCTGTAAAAGTGTAAGATCTTGCCTCATCTTTCGCGCTTCTATCGCTCTTTGTACCTCTATTTGAAGATGGGGCAACTCAAAAGGCTTTGGCAAAAAGGTATACGCTCCTTTTTGAATCGCGCGAATCGCGTGTTCAATTTCTGTATGAGCGCTCATGACGATTACTTCTACGTCATGCTGCAGAAAGGTTTCCACAAGCTCCAGACCATCTGCGTCTGGAAGCCGGATATCCAAAAGCACCAATTCATAGCTGGTATTAAGGATTTCGTGCAAAGCGGCGCTTGCGGTTCCCACCACAGTAGGGCAGTATTCTTTCTTTTCGAGGGCTCGTTTCAGCAGAAAGCCCAAGGGTATATCATCTTCGACGATCAGAACATCGGGGTTTTTGGGTTGCTTTTTTTCACCCATACTCATCACCTCGGAAGGTAAACCAACCATTTATCTTTGGTTTCGGATTTCAACAACAAAAAGAGTGTATGAGCGCGTGGAACGATACCGAATATGCGCGTCGATTTTGAATGCTACATCCTGTACAATTGCTAAACCCAACCCTGTTCCAGAGGGTTTTGATGATTGAAAGGCTTCGAAATCCTGTTCCCGCAGCTTCTGTGTTCCATCATCAAAGACGAAGACCGTATACCCTTTCTTATCTGCCCGGATTTTCAGTCGGACACAGGTGCGAGCAGCGTCAACGGCGTTGATTAGAAGATTCAACAAGAGCGTCTTAACTCCGGAAATACTTGAATGAAGAATAGGATCTCTTTTCGGGAGCTGTACATCCACGCTGATGTTGCGAAGATGGAGCGCGTTGGACACCATTTGGATCAATTCTTCCGAAAGAACTTTCAAGTTAATCTCTTCGACCACCCAATGACCACGAGCGAAACTTAAAAACTCTCGAATTCTGTGTTCTAAGCGCTCGATCTCTCTCTCAACCGTTTTCAAAGTCGCCAAATCTCGATCTCCATTTTGGATCAGCTGAAAAGCCAACTTCACATTGGTCAATGGAGTTTTGATTTCATGGGCTATTCCGGCTGTAATCCTGCCCAACATAACCAAACGGCGAAACTCTTCCATTTGGCTTTGTTGTTTGCGAATCTCGGTTACATCATGAAAGAAGATAATCTTTCTTTGATCTGCAAAAGAGTGAATGGAGAATTGGTACTTTTTCTTCAACTTCCGAGAAAAGCCTTCCACTTCGCCCGTGCCTTTGGGGAGAAGTATTCCCCGAGAGCGCATCAATTGGGGCAAAATCCGATATCGTTCACTTGATCGCATTTGTAACATACTCTGCGCAACAGGGTTGATCAGCTTGATTTTCCCGTCTCCTTCGCAAAGGATCACGCCTTCATTCATCTCCCATAACAATGATTCAAAGGACGCGAGGAGCTTCCGATAGGATTCGATTTCATCCAGAAACTTGGGCAACGAACTTTCCAAGGTAAACAAAACCTCTTTAAACCCCGAAACCTCTCCGAATGCCTTTAATTCTCCCGCGTCTACTGCTTTGAACACTTTACGGTCTCGAGTCAGGAAAAAACGATTCAACAACGCGACTAAACGGATCGACCGTTGCTGAAGTTTTTGGATATACAACCAAAACCATAAACCTGACCATAGAAGAGTGATTATAACATAAAGGGGATAAGGCAAGGGCAAACAAGCAAAAAAAACAAGACCACATCCAAATAAAACAAAGGAAAACTTTGCGGGATGAGCTTCAATGGCTTTATGAAATTGAAACAGTCGGAACCAGGTTATCGGTTTGGGTCGATAATTCTTCATTCCCAAAGAGTAGTTATGCCTACTGATCCCGGGCCTACGTGAGCCCCAATCACCGGGTCCAGTAAACTGAACTCGAATTCGTCAACTTTAAGTTGCATTTGGTCCTGAATTCGGACCCTCAAAGAAGTGGCATCTCTAAGATTGTCACAATGCATAACAGCCAATTTCTTTACAGCATGGCCCTTTTCATGTCGAAGGGCTGACTTGAGTATTCGATCCAGGAGCACGTTTTTGCCTCGCGTCTTTTGAAGAAGTTTGACTTCTCCGTCTTCTAGCGTCAAAATGGGGAAGATACTCAATATCCTACCCATCACAACCGACGCTCGGCTGATTCGGCCTCCGCGATATAAGTAGATGATATCGTGAACGGTAAACAAAGTCCGGGAACGAAGGGGGAACAGTTCAGTGATCAATTCCAGTTCATCAGCGGTTTTTCCTTGGTCTCTGGCGTACGCCAATTCTTTAACAAGAAATCCCAAAGCCCAGGCTGTTAGCTGAGAATCAATCACTCGAATATCCCCTCCAATGGATTTTGCGGCCAACCGAGCGGAATTGCATGTCCCACTGAGTTTTTCGGAAATATGAACCGAAACGATCGTGTCATAAACCGGGGCCATCCGTTCATACACCCTGGCAAAATCATCCGGAGAAGGTTGACTGGTTGAAGGAGTAAACAAATTGTCTCGAATTGCTTGGTAATACTTGATCAAGTCAATTTGAATCGCTGGCACCAAGCCATTTTCACGACGAACATACAAGGGAACGACCGATATGTCATTTATTTTCGTCCAATCCTCGGGTAGGTTGGCTGTACTGTCCGTTACAATACCGATCCTCATCCAATGACCTCAAAAATCAACGAGATATTATGACCTCCGAACCCAAAGGAGTTTTTTAGAAAGTGCCGGCCAGAAAAGGATCTTGCCCGGTTGGGCACAAAGTCGAACCCCTCCAATTGAGGGTCTGGTTGTTCCAGATTGATCGTTGGATGAATGAACCCATTTTGTAAGCACAAGATCATCGATGCAACCTCGATCCCGCCCGCGGCGCCAAGGCCATGACCATAGATCGATTTGGTTGATACAATGGGGATTGATCGAGCATGATCACCCAATACGTGAGAGATTGCCTTAATTTCAGCGGCATCGCCCGATGGTGTGGAGGTAGCGTGGCAATTCACAACATCAATTTGATTTGCGGTCATATTCGCATGCTTCAAAGCACGGGCAATCGAACGAGACGATCCTTTCCCTTCTGGGTCTGGAGCTGCCATGTGGTAAGCGTCACCGCTCATTCCATATCCCTTCAAGCGCGCATAGATCTTCGCCCCTCGAGCTATGGCGTCTTCTTCTCTTTCCAAAACGAAGATTGCGCTTCCTTCTGACATGACAAAACCATCTCTTTGAGTATCGAATGGTCGACTGGCATGCTTCGGGTCTTCGTTTCTTCTCGATAGTGCGCTCATGGCATTAAAAGCGGCAATTACCAGAGGGGTTATGCATCCTTCTGTGCCTCCTGCCAATACGGCTTTTGCTTGTCCTTGCTGCAATAAAGAAGCTGCGCTGGCAATAGAGTGAAGAGACGAAGCGCAAGCGCTAACAACACTATAATTGGGTCCACGCAACCCTAACTCGATTGATACCATACCCGCAGCCATGTCTGCCAACATCATGGGCACCAAAAAGGGGCTCACGCGAGATGGTCCTCGATCCATAAACTTCACGAATTCGGTAGATAACGTATTGAATCCACCGATCCCGGATGTGACCACAACTCCAAAATCATCGGCCAATTCATCATCCACAACTAATTGACTATCTTCAAGAGCCATTTTTGCTGCAGCAATACCAAACAAAAAGGCTCGGTCGATTTTTCGAACCTGCTTTTTGTCTATATATTTTTCTGGCGCGAAGTCTTTTACCTCTGCAGCAATCTGAACAGGAAAATCATCGACAGGAAAATGAGTAATTTGGCCAACACGGCTTTCTGCATTGCGTAGTGATTGTATGGTTTGCTCCTTGCCTTCTCCCATGCTCGAAATGATCCCGATACCAGTGATGACAATATTCCCTACCATTTGTTGCATCAACCCCTTTCATACCTGTCCCCCAAAACGAAATGTGATTTGGTATAGTTTACCCCATCTGTACCGAATGATTCTAAATTGTATGATTTTCGGAAACCCCATACCCCATTTTTTGAAGAATCCAACATGCCGAACTTTTCTATTTTGCTGGAGTAGTGTGGTATAATGAGGCATTGATCCATTAAGGAGGGAGGAAAGAAGAAGTTGTTATTCTTCCTTTTCCATGGGCTGCTTTCGCGGATCCATCGGCTAGAACTCGGGGCCTGTTTCCTCAAATGGGTGATTCAAATCGGTTCTCAGGTAGGGTTTCGTTATGATGGACCGGATTTTTCCGCCGTTCAACAAAAAGGACACCAGATCAAAAAAGAGCTATTGCGAATCTTCAAAGAAATAGAAACGAACAACCCTTTTTTTGCTGTAACAACAGACGCAGGGACAAAAGGGATATTCACGGGGTTTCTTTTCGAAGAATTCGATCAAACCGATAATCAAAGGTTGGTGAAAAGCCTTCGTTTTGCTGAAACTGTTGATATAAAGGATATCCAGCAAACACGAGAAGTGATCTGGGGATATATACAGACTCAAAGCATCCTGAACCAAACCCACTCTCGTTTCTATTCAACATCAGATCACCTTTCGCGATTGATCATCAAAATCCTTCAACCCTCCTCAAGAAACTCTCTTTGTGATATGGGATCTGGTTGGGGTTTATTGGGAGCTCGGATATTGATGCAAAACCCTCGGATTCAACTAAGCGGTCAAGAAAAGGAACTTGCTCCTTTCTTCCTGAGTATCATTCATTTTTTTCTGATGGGTTTCTACCATACAGATATTGTTTATGGCGATTTGATCGAGAACCCTAAGCTATTTGCCAAGGACGGATTGCGCTCTTTTGATGCCGTGGTCGGTGATTTGCCGATTGCGTATCCCAACCATGAGCCAATAAAGAGGAACTATCCAGAACGATTCCCCGTAGGGATGGAAAGAGGGACTTCGAAAGATTGGCTTTTTGCTTTGCATGCGTTGCACGTGCTCCAATCCGATGGCATAGCTGTATTGGCTCTTTCCACAGCCAGTTTGAATCAATCGGCCGATATGAGTGTTCGCAAGCATTTGGTTGAAATGGATTGGGTGGAATCTGTGATCGAAATGCCCGAGCAAATCACCGATCTTCATTCTCACCCTCGATCGCTATTGGTTATGCAGAAAAAAAAGGATCAAGAGCGAAAAGGAAAAGTACTTATGATCGACGCCTATTCTAAGAATCTTTTTGGAGACCCGATTGCTGCGGGTGACTGGGTAAATACACTATCCGATATTTACCAAGACGGGAAAGAAATGACTGGAATCAGCACATGGGTACCAAACGAACAGTTGAAAAGACAGTCTTATTTGCTCGGCGCGTCCGGTTATGTGCAAACAGAAGGATTATCCAAAGAAGGAGTACGGGCTCAGCGGTTGAACGAATTCGCATCTCGGATCTTTCGGGGCCTACAAATCCGTCCAGAAGTGTACGAACCTCGGGCTCCTTACCAAAATCATCCCGTTGTGTATTTTTGGAACTCAGGAGATATTCATGATCCAGGAGAGAAACAGACGCACCCAATGCGGGAAATCCGCTTTGTCAATGACAACTGGAACTCGTATGCCCTTCAAGAGAATGATGTGGTCATTTCGGCTCGAGGAACAGTCATTAAGTCTGCGGTGATTCGATCCGACCAACTACCTGCAATCGCATCAGCGAACATTCTTTGTATTCGATTGAAGAAAGAAGTTGCAGATCCGTATTATATCAAAGCCTTTTTTGATAGCCCCAAAGGTCAGATGCTTCTCCATTCCATTCAAACAGGCCGGAAAATCAAGGTAATCAATCCCGGGAATTTGGGAACACTTTTGGTTCCTTTTCCTTCTATTGAAGTGCAGAAGGAGATCGGCCAATCGTATCACGATGCCTTTTCTCAATACAAGAACGCGCAAAAGTCCTTTCAAAAGGTGGTTGAAGGGGTTTTCATGTTTTTTTGAGTCGAATTACAAAATTATGTAAAAAATCCTGTTCGTTGGTAGTGAGGGAGTTCGAACAAGATGATCTCTTTCCCTCCATGGATCAT
>CAYWWY010000002.1:0-122367 GCA_964462525.1 uncultured Thermotogaceae bacterium | reverse complement strand
TTCGTTGGTAGTGAGGGAGTTCGAACAAGATGATCTCTTTCCCTCCATGGATCATTTCAAGAGGAGCTTCTGTATGCATTTAATTGTATATGTGGTTTTGTGCATCGCGGGAACTGGTTTATCTTTCTTGATGGGATTGATTGCTTTTCGGAAACGACCCGCATCCGGGGCTATTGAGATGGTTGTATTAATGGTTTTTGTTGGGATTTGGTGTTTTACGTCGATCTTTGAGGCAGTTTCCATGAGCCATACAGGTAAAGCTCTTTGGTCCGCTTTCTCATATATTGGCAGTCAAACAACCGCTGTTTTTTTTCTCCTATTTGTTCTCCAAGCCATAGGAAGGGGAAATCGGATTTCCACAAAACGAAGTGTTTTTCTCCTTATTGTACCGACCATACAAATCATCCTATCCTTTACGAATCAATATCATCATCTTATCTGGTCCAGTATCGAACTTGAGGCAATTCCAGGAGGAATTGCCGGTGTGTATGAACGAGGATCTCTTTTTTGGATCAATAGTATATATGCGTATTCCTTAGTCGGTATATCCGTCTTTCTTCTGGTTCGATATGTGATTGCTTCGCGGGATTTGTTCCTGAGACAATCTGTGATGATCATCATGGGTTGCGCTTTCCCTTTTGCCTCAAGCATCATGTATATCCTAGATAATCGAGTAATCGGAGGATTTGATCCGACCCCATTAAGTTTTGTGATATCGATAAGCCTCATTGCATGGGCCACCCTACGTTTTGGATTGTTGAAAGTATCTCCAATCGCTTGGGAACAGGTTGCAATGAACCTTATCGATGGATTATTGGTTGTTGATCAAGAGAATAAAATAGTAAACTGGAATTCAGCGCTTGCTGATTGGTTGGAACCCATTCGATTGACTGTAGGGGTACCGGCTTCTCGTGTCTTTGAGGAATGGCCCCGTCTACAGAAGCTCGGAACGAAAAACAACCAAGAGCCCATTGAGCTTGAAGAGCATATTTCGAAAGACCGAGTGTTTCATGTTGATGCAACGATCCTCAAGGATAGAATAGGGCGGTATATCGGACGAGCTTTTCTATTTCGGGATGTAACCAAACTCAAGCAAACACAACGATTTCTTGAAAAAGCAAGAAAGGATGCTCAAGCGGCCAATAAGGCTAAAAGCCAGTTTATTGCGAATGTCAGTCACGAATTACGAAACCCGCTCCATGCAGTCACGGGATTGTTGTCTTTGCTTGAAGCAATCCTAAGCACTGAGGAACAGAAAACATATCTGGATCGAATTACCATGGGCGTTGATGCTCTTCGTACGATAATCAATGATATTCTGGATCTATCCAAACTAGAAGCAGGTAAGATGGTATTGGAAAAAGCCCCTTTTTCACTGAAGAAGCTAATCGAGAGATTCCAGCAGCTGTTTGAACCGATGGCTCAACAGAAGAGAATCCAATTCCAGATCGAACCTGTTTTTTCCTCTGATCTGATCTATATGGGTGATTCATTACGCATTCACCAAATCCTGATCAATCTATTCAGCAATGCTCTGAAGTTTACTGTTCAAGGATATATTGGATTAAAAGTAGAACCGGAACCAGACAAAATCCGATTCACTATATGGGATACCGGAATCGGAATGAACGATCAACATCTACAAAAACTCTTCACACCCTACACCCAAGCCGATTCATCGACTGGACGCCGGTATGGAGGTACGGGTTTGGGGCTATCCATTTGCAAGAGCTTAATTGATACAATGGAGGGGACGATTGAAGTCGTTAGCAAAGAGGGAGAAGGGAGTCAGTTTGTTGTCGAGCTGCCCCTTCAACATCAAAAAGGGAATGAAGGATTGTTTGATTTCCCCTCCACAGGGATCGATCGAACGACTCTTTTCACACCCGAACCGATTTTTCATTCGAAACGAGTTCTTTTGGTCGAGGATGATGTAAGCAATGCCACGCTTTCAAAAGAACTCCTTATGAAAAAAGGAGTTGAAGTCGATATTGCCGATACAGCAAGGAAAGCGCTGCATTTTGGAGAAACTGGTTCATATGACCTAATCATTATGGATTATTATCTGCCTGATATGAATGGATGGGAGCTCCTCAATCGATTTCGCCAAATACCCGACTTTGAAGCAAAAATCATTGTCTTCTCGGGGTCTTCAAAAGAAGCAGCGGGAAGACTGAGCCAAGAAGTGGGTGTTGAAATGGTGTTACACAAACCGCTGCCTCCTGAGGAACTTTTTGCAGCATTGAGGTCTGTTTGGGGAGGAAAATCGGGTGAGGTCAAGGAAAGGAAAAAAAGGATCCATGATTGGCCGATCCCGCATATTGATGTAGCCCGCGGGATTGAAATGACGGGAGGAGACGCAGAAATGCACAAGGAGCTTTTGGCCATTTTTTTGCGGTCATTGGAAGAGGAATGGACTCCGCGATTTGATCCACGGAGTTTATGGGTCGATATTCGTCCATTAGTTCACAAGATCAAAGGTGCTGCGGCTCTGGTCGGCGCTGTTGACCTTGCGGATTTGTGTAAAACGGTAGAAGAGATCGAGAAGTATGATCAAACGGAATTGTCGGACACGGATAATCGGATGCAAATGAGGAAAAAGCTTGATCAAGAAATCCGTTCACTAGTGACATGTCCTGAACTGAAATCGTATATTTCAAAACCAGCGAACCATACTTTGAACGAAAATAGATAACTCATATGGAGTGTACCCCCGTATTTTCACGATCGTTACACAAAACATCGCAATTTGGCTGTTGACACTCAGTTAAGCCCTTGATGTATAATATCTTTGAAAAACAAGACCGACCAACCACACTGCTCACATAGATGGCCCTTCGTAGTCACGAAGGGCTTTTTCTTTTAGGATGCACCCATGGCTGGATCTCTTCCGATCGGTTCCTCTCTTAATCGAATTGCCAGCATTGTTACATCATCGGAAGCGGGCGATTCTAAAACAAAACCGTCGATTGCGTGACGAATGGTTTTGAGTATGGTCTGGGTATCAAAATTGCGTGTGTTGTTGACTGTTTGCACTAATCGCTCGTTCGAAAAAAGGTCATTTGCCATGTTTGTCGCTTCGGTAACGCCATCTGTAAACAAAAGAAGGACATCGTTGGGTTCTAAAATAGTTTCATGCCCAGAAAACCGATAGTTCGGAACACATCCCAAAACCAAGTTTCGATCTACTGTGAGAAATTCATAGGGCTTTTTTTTTCGTGATATCAAAGGAGGGTTATGACCAGCGTTGATAAACTCCAATACTCCGGTTTGAATGTCTACCTTACCCATGAAAACACTTACAAACATATTTTCTTCATTTTCCGTACATAGAATTTGGTTGGTGTGGTAGAAGATATCGGATAGGGAATCACCTTGCATGGTTTGATTCTTTAAAATCGTGCGGGTAATGACCATGAAAAGAGCTGCTGGTATGCCCTTTCCTGAAACGTCACCGATGGAGAAATACAGGAATCGGTCATTCACAAGGAAAAAATCATAGAAGTCCCCTCCTACCTCACGAGCTGGCTCCATAGTTGCATATAGATCAATCCTATGAATATGAGGAAATGGAGGGAAAAGATGCGGAAGCATGCTGGTTTGAATCTTGTTCGCGATGCGAAGCTCGCCTTCAATGCGTTCTTTTTCTGCGGTCGTTTTCTGGAGAGTGATGATATGGGTTTTCAGTTGCTGTGTCATCCGATTATATGCCTTCGCCAAATCCCCAATTTCGTCTTTTGCCCGGATGGATAGGGTATGATCCAAATTCCCTGAGCTTACTGTATTGACTCCTTCCTTAAGGGCTTTTATCGGAGAAGCGATCCGGTTTGAAATGATTACTACTACCACCAGGACGATACATACGACGATGATCATCAGGGAAAGCGTTTTACGAATCAGTTCTCGGGCCGTACCGATTAACTCTTCCTCAAATAGAGAGATGCCTAAAGTCCAATCAGGAGAATGGGGAATCGGATTGAATACAGTCGCCAATGAGGTTCCATCCGGTCGGCGATATGTCCCAATCCCGCTTTCCTTTTCGATCATCTTTCGTCCAATTTCTTGGAGTCCCAGATATCCCAATGAATCAGATTGTAGGAAGTTGAGGGTCATCCGCAATTTATCGTCCGGATGAGCAATTAATAACCCATCATGATCGATAACATACCCGAATCCTTTGGCTCCGATACGGATCGAACCCACTATATTTGAAAGGGTTTCTAAAAGAACAGTAGAGGCGATAAGTCCCTTTCTTTTTCCTTGAAGATCGATGACCGCACTTGCCACAACGAAGATCCGTTCTCCCGTCGAGCGAGAGATCATGGTGTGACTGATAAAATCGTCAAACCCCTCATGCATAATGGCTTGAAAGTAATCGCGATCCACAATGGTTCCTTTGGCACCTAAGGTTGTAATATACCGGCCGTCTTGATCAGCGAAAAAAACGATTTCATAATCGGGGTTCGTCTCACCCGCCCAACTCATTATGGCGTCAGTAATTTGCTCCCACGAACCTTCTCGGATGAGCGTGTTTTTTGCTAGTGTAATGATATCTGTTATATATCCGTGGATCAGTCGCCCTATTTCAGCGGATCGCGCGACCAGAACCTCTGTGCTCAAATCGTGAGTTAACGGGATTACGGTATCTCGGACCTGGATGAAGTGTACAATCCCTAAGAGGGAAAGCAACACGATCATCGAACCCCCAAACCAAATGAGCATCTTGTTCCGAATGGAATGCATGCACTTCCTCCTTTATCCGACCGATGGACTCCACTGATGGATTTATTTTGCATGAGGATGGGTCGATCTTCCTTGTGATTCATTAGGGTACCGGTCGAATGATTACAGAAAGGCCGAAAGCTCGAAGGGTTTTTTGGAACCGTTCGAACACCTCGCGTTTGTACGGCGCGACGGCTGATGTTTTTGGTTGGGGTTGATACAACTGAATCGCGACGGCAGGGATGAGAAATTGCGAAAGATGCGCGGCAATGCTTGAAAACTCAACTTCTGGAACAAAGGGCGGATACATGGTTATTCGGACCTCCCCAGTTGGAAACTGATGCAATAGGCGTAGTGACTTTTCCCATTCTTCCTTGGGACTGTCCGTGAGTCGATCATATCGGAACGATTTATAATCCAGAGCCACAAAGTCGATCAAGGGTTTTCCCGAATCAAGAGGATCTTTGAAAAGGCATCGTTCCAAAAACCCTGGATGGGACCCATTGGTGTCCAACTTAAGCAATAGAGTGGGGAATTTCTGTTTTGTCTTCCCTAGAAAGCCGAGCAAATCTTCTTCCCAAAGGGTAGGCTCTCCACCCGATATGACTAGTGCTTGGATTTGATTTCTCCGCTCAGACAGGTACGCAAAAACCTGCTCCTCACCGTAAGGAGCAGGTTGGGGTTTGATCAAATCTGGATTATGACAGTACGGACAGTCAAAATTGCAAATCGAGGTAAATAGTACCGACGAGATCTTCTTCGGGTAATCGTTTAGGCTTACTTTTTGCCAACCGCTGAACTTCATAATCATCCTCTCTGGGCATGGCGTATTCAGTTCGCTGAGCAAATTCCGAACGCTTCCCATCATTCCAGTGTTGAACCGGACGATAATACCCCGTGATTCTTGAATAGATTTCTGCTGGGTATCCACAGACGGGGCATTCTTTCTTTTCCCCTTCCAGATACCCATGCTCGGGGCATATAGAATAGGTAGGACTTAAAGTAAAGTAAGGGATCGAATAGTTGTTCGTTATGGATTGGACAAGCTCACGCGCGCTCTCCCACTCGCTGATTCTTTCGCCCAGAAAGAGGTGAAAAACCGTACCGCCAGTGTATAGTTTTTGGAGGGGTTCTTGTAGATCCAAAGCTTGGAACACGTCTTCGGTGAACTGTACTGGCAAATGGGTTGAGTTGGTATAATAGGGTTGTTTAACTCCGGAAGAGATGATTTCCGGATAACGGTTTTTATCATGTTTGGCCAACCGGTAGGATGTAGATTCGGCGGGTGTTGCTTCCAGGTTATACAGATTTCCTGTTTCTTCTTGGAAATCTTTCAACCGAGACCGCATAAAATGTAATACTTTCATCGCAAAACGGTGGGCTTCACTTTCATAAAGCGGTTTTCGAATCCAAGACGCGTTTTGGGTTGTCTCATTCATTCCTACCAACCCGATGGTGGAAAAGTGATTATTAAAGTCTTTGAGATATCGTTTGGTGTACGGATATAGTCCCTCATGGTTGAGTCGTTCAATCACTCGTCGCTTGATCTCCAACGATCGTTTTGCCATGTCCATCATTCGATTCAACCGAAGGAAGAATTCATCCTCAGTTTGGCTTAGAAAAGCCATTCTGGGAAGATTCAGGGTAACCACACCTATGGATCCGGTGAACTCATCTGACCCGAAAAGGCCGCCTCCTCTGCGTCGAAGCTCCCGTTTATCAAGCTGAAGTCGACAGCACATACTTCGAACATCGGAAGGATCAAGGTCAGAGTTGATAAAATTTTGGAAATAGGGAGTACCATATTTGGCAGTCATCGAGAAGAGAAGGGATGCATTCTCGTTGTGCCAATTGAAGTCTTTCGTAATGTTATATGTAGGGATCGGATACTGAAACCCTCTTCCGGCTGAGTCTCCTTCAATCATAATTTCTAAAAAGGCCCGGTTGATTGCATCCATTTCCGGTTGACAATCCCCGTAAGTGAAGCTTTGCTCTTTACCGCCAACAATGGCAGGTTGACCTTTCATGGATTCGGGAACCACCCAATCCAACGTGATGTTGGAAAAGGGGGATTGCGTTCCCCAGCGGCTGGGCGTATTCACACCGAAAATAAAGGATTGGATTGCCTGTTTGACCTCTTCATATCGCATCTGATCGCTTTTGACAAAAGGGGCTAGGTAGGTGTCAAACGATGAGAAAGCTTGAGCACCGGCCCATTCGTTCTGCAAAACTCCCAAAAAATTAACCATCTGGTTGACCAATGTAGAAAGATGGCGAGGAGGGGCGCTCGTAATCTTTCCCGGTACCCCGCCCAATCCTTCTTGGATCAGTTGTCTCAAACTCCAACCAGCGCAGTATCCACAGAGCATTGAAAGGTCGTGAATGTGAAATTCCGCGGTTTTATGCGCTTCGGCGATTTCGTCGTCATACAATTCATTGAGCCAGTAGTTGGCTATGACTGTGCCGCTGTTATGTAGGATCAAACCGCCGATCGAGTAAGAGACTGTCGAATTTTCTTTGACTCTCCAATCCAGTTGAGTGAGATAGTCGTTGACCGTTCGTGAAAAATTCAGCATGGTTGTGTCGAGATTTCGTATTTTTTCATGCTGATTTCGGTAGAGAATATAGGCTTTGGCAACCCGAGAAAAGCCAGACTCCACTAATACTTGTTCAACCGCATCCTGAATGTGTTCCAAATGCACTTCATTATTTTTGATCGAAGGTTGAATGGATGCCGATACCCGTAGCGCTAGAAGGATTAGGATGTCTTCGCTGTAGGTGGTTTTCGTAGCATCAAAGGCTTTTCGTATTGCGGTCTTGATTTTTTGGATATCAAAAAGAACTTTTTCCCCGCCCCTTTTCTGAACAATTAATGCACTGGTATCTACCATTTTTGATCCCCCCAGAACGGATAAGATACCTATATTTTACTACATATTGTGGATAATGTCAATAGGCAACACAACATATTGTGTTTAGAAGCGAAAATGGATGATCCGAAAGTCTTTGTATCTTCGTCCATCTTCTCCAGCGACTTCTCCTCCGGGGACAGAATACTCTCCTCCGGCGAGCGTAAAGGTTCCGTCCGCATTCATAACAACCATTTCGGCTCCTTCATCAGCAGCGGTTCCGATGGTATGCTGACGGAGGAGTGTTCCGGTGCGAGAGAGTCGGAGCACCCAAATATCTCTTCCCCCATGATGGGTTCGTACATCCCCGTCGTTGGATTCGGTAATTCCCACCACAACAAACCCTCCATCTCTTGTTTCGGTAATGGAGTAGGCCTTATCAAATCGGGATCCCCCATAAGACCGCTCCCAAAGAAGACCGCCGTTCCGGTCAATTTTTATAATCCATAAATCTTGATTGCCTTTGGGATTGGATACATCTCCATCGGGAGAACTCGACCCACCTGCAATGACAAATCCTCCATCCATTGTGGCTACCATGGAGCGAGGTTCGTCCCAACCCCTTCCCCCATAGTTTTGCTCCCATTGAATATTCCCTTGTCGATCCAGTTTTACAACCCAATAATCTCCATTTCCATAGTGATCCGATACGTCTCCATTGTTAGAAAATGTATAACCAACGACCGCATATGTTTGATCGCGCAGTTGAACAATATCATATGGTTGATCATACCGGGAACCGCCCAAGGTTCTTTCCCACAGGATGTTTCCTTGGCGATCCAAACGAACGACCCAGAAGTCCTTACCGCCTTTATGGTTGCTAACATCATGATTGTTGGAAAAGGTATATCCGGTAAAGATATACCCTCCGGCCTTGTCTTCCATGATTTTCCGCGGCGAGTCTCCTTGGGACCCTCCATAACAACGGCTCCATTGGATTTCTCCGCTAGGGTCTAATTTGGCGATCCAAATGTCCCAAGTTCCATGATTTCCAGAGATATCGTATTCATTGGAAGAGGTGGCAGCAGCCAAAATATACCCGCCATCGGATGTTTGTTCGATCCAATATCCCCGATCATGCCTTCTTCCTCCATAGTTCCGTTGCCATTCGATTTTCCCTTGAGGATCCAATTTGATAACCCAAATATCTTCTCCACCAAAATTTCCTGTAAGATCACGTGAGCGCGACGTTGTGATCCCTGTGGCAATCCATCCTCCATCCCGAGTCGGTTGAATACAGCGGATGGAGTCGCTTCCTTCTCCACCGAATGTATGGTCAAAAATTGTGTGAAACTGCTGAGAAAAGATCATTGTAGTTGTAAACAGAAGCACAAGATAGCAAAGAACAACGGTTTTTTTCCGCATGGGCTTCCTCCTTTTGGCAAAGATCAGTTTTCTGATTTGACTTTCTCTTTCACAGCTTTTGGGGGAATTTGCTCAAGTCCGTAAAGACTCCCCTACCTTCCAGGCTTTGGCAACGCGTTTTTCCAGCGACCAATAACTACCGTCTGCCATACAGAAGACAAAAGGATGAATCTTCGCAAAATCTGGTTTTCCATCGGTCAAATACTCTGGGTCGGAATACATACCCTCAACTCTTCCGATGAACAAAGGGTCCCCATTAATTTCTATGGTTTCTGAAAGAGCGCACTCAAAAGCGATCCCACACCCCTCAATCATGGGAACCTTTTTTTTGTCCCCATAAAATGAAGGGAACACCTTTGATTTGTCTTTTTCTTTCCCGGAGACCATGCCTACATAATCCGTGGATTCCATCTGTCTGATCGTGGGTAGATTGACGCTGAACCACCCGGTGTTCCTGATGGCTTTCGATGTATGATGGTTTTTTGACAACACAATACCGATCATGGGTGGGTTGTACTCCAGTTGCATACACCAAGCCACTGTCATCCAATTGATCTGACCCATCTCTTCCGTGCCAACAACAACTGTTGGCATCGGGAAATTGGCAAATTGCTTTCTGATGTTGAGAGTTTCCATGTTTCCAACCTCCTTTTTTGGCTATTCATAACGACCATACAACTCTGTAAGATTCCCCAAACGGTCAGTAATAAACTCATTGAGTTGCTCGGGCAAAAAACGCCACACCCAATTACCCCCTACCACCCCCGGTATGTTCATTCGAGAATTACTGTCCAAAGAAAGAATGTCTTGTAGGGGTGTAATAGCAAGATCCGCAATGGATGACCAAGCCAATCGAATCATGTCCCATGAGATGTCCTCACCGCCGCAAGCCATGTACCTCCTCATAAAATCCTTTTCATATTCACTGGCTTTTTCATAGAATCCTCGGCTGGTATCGTTGTCGTGTGTTCCCGTATAGACAACTGTATTGGAATCTTCATAGTTATGGGGAAGGAACCGAGACTCAACCCCTCCCCCAAAAGCAAACTGCAATACGCGCATTCCTGGAAATCCGTAATGTTCGCGTAGCGCGTCAACTTCCGGGGTAATCACACCCAGGTCTTCCGCGATTATGGGGAGCGTATCCGTATCATCCAGTAAATGGTCGAATAGGTCATATCCCGGGCCTTTGACCCATCGCCCAATTTCAGCGGTCGGATTGCCCGCAGGAATTTCCCAATAGGCTTCAAAGCCGCGAAAATGATCGATTCGGACCAGGTCGACCAAATCCAAAATAGCGTTCAACCGTTTTTTCCACCAAACGTAATGCTGCTTTTGGTGAGTTTTCCACTCATAGAGCGGGTTGCCCCACAATTGACCGGTTGCAGAAAAATAATCGGGTGGCACACCGGCGACTGCTTTTGGTTTCCGGGTTTCATCAACGATAAACCCTTCTGGAAACCCCCAAATATCTGAAGAATCACTAGATATAAAAATGGGAATGTCTCCAATGAAACGAATTCCGTTTTGATTGGCATAGTCCCGAAGGCTAGCCCATTGATGGAAAAACAAGAATTGAACGAACTTTTGGTGCCGAATTCCTCTGGATAGACGATCCCGTTCTCGTTGAATTCTATCCGATGACCGCATGATCAGTTTGTCTTCCCAACTCAACCAACTTTCCATATGATGCTCTTCCTTAAGGGTCATAAACAAAGCGTAATCCTCCAACCATTCCGCTTGTGCATGGCAAAACGTTTCAAAAGAGGGTTGCAACGATCTTGCCCAACCTGACTCAAAATGCTCGAATGCTTTGGATAGCAATCCCATTTTAAAGGTAATTGCTCGCCCATATTCTACATATTCCGATGAAAAGGATGGGGGAGCAGCCTCTTCCTGAGTCAGTAGCCCCTCTTCAATCATTTTTTCAGGACTGATCAAATAAGGATTTCCCGCAAAAGCCGAAAAACATTGATAAGGAGAGTCAGCGAACCCTGTTGGGCCAAGGGGGAGGAATTGCCACCATCTCTGACGAGATCGGCGGAGAAAATCGATCCAACGGTAGGCCCAAGGTCCTAGGTCACCAATTCCATACATACTGGGTAGCGAGGTTGGGTGAAGCAAAACCCCGCTGCTCCTCTGAATAAGCTGATTCTGGCTCATAGTCGCTCCTTTATTGGCAAAGATCTGTCTCGGTTTGCCTCCGACCTATTATAACAAAAAGCAGAGGGTTATGGTATACTTCTGTTTGGAGTTGAATCATATGTACAAGGAGGCGTTTTTGTGAAAAAGCCCGCTCAGATTGCCGAAGCGCAAGCATTTCTGGAAAGAGCAATGGAAGGAAGGAGTCCAACGATCGGAATGGTTTTGGGGTCGGGTCTGGGGTCTTTGGCAAATTCCTTTGGGAATCGGATCGAAGTCCCATATGAGACGATCCCACATTTTCTTCGATCGACCGCGATCGGCCATGCTGGTAAACTGGTAATCGGGGAATTTGGTGGGCGACAAGTGATTGCCATGCAAGGAAGATTCCATCTATATGAAGGATATCATGCGGACGATGTAGTTTTTCCCATCTATGTAATGAAGGCGATCGGTGTGGATGGATTAATCCTAACGAATGCCGCAGGTGGGATTAACATGAGTTTTCAACCGGGTGATCTGGTAGCCATCAATGATATTATCAATTTTTCAAGCCGGAATCCGCTTATAGGGCCAAATGATGAGTCTATCGGCCCTCGCTTTCCCGATATGTCCAGTGTGCTCGACCCTGAGTGGGTTTGCAAGGTAAAAGCATCAGAAAAAGCGCGGGGCAAGGAGCTAAAACAAGGAGTGTATGTGTTCTGTCTTGGACCGAATTATGAATCTCCTGCAGAGATTCGGGCAATGCGAGGGTTTGGCGCCGATCTAGTCGGTATGTCTACGGTTCCCGAAATGATCGCGGCCAAGCATTGTGGTTTGCGGATTTTTGGCATTTCCTGCGTTACAAATATGGCTGCGGGGGTTCTTCCGCAACCGCTCACGCATCAAGAAGTACTAGAAACAGCCAATCGCGTGAAAGAACACTTTTCCAAACTAATCCACACGGTTGTAGAATTGTTTGAATGAACCTGATTTTTGCGAAAAAAGGAAGAGCGGAAAAAGTACAAAACTACTATCTATGGCTTTTCCATGATGAAGTGGAACGGGTTGTCCTCGATACATCCATGGGGATTGCCAATTTGTTTTCTCATAATCAAGAGTTTGTGGGTAAAGGTCTCTTTGTTCAAGGCGCTTCGAAAACCTTCCGTTTGCTTACCCATGTTGATGAACCGATCGATTTTGCTTTCTTTCTCAGAAGAATTCAAAAAGCGCTTTCAGTAAGGAAAGTAAGAGGGCATTTTTCTTGGTTCCGATTGATCCATGGTGAGGGAGACCTTCTACCCGGAGTTATTGCGGATTTTTATCAGGGAACGCTAACCATTCAACTCCGGCATCCGGTGTGGGAAGAATATCGATCGCCCCTTATCGATGCTTTCCGGTCCGCCCTCGCAGATTCGCTTTGTGGGATCTATGAGCGGAGCGATTTCGAGTCATCCCCTGAAATTGGGTTGAAACGTCATGTGGGAGTTCTCTGGGGCGCTCCAGAGCATCATCAGTTGTTCAAAGAACATGAGTTGACCTTCTCTGCCCATCTTCAGAAAGGTCAAAAAACGGGGTTTTTTCTTGATCAAAAGGACGGAAGACAGTTTTTCAACGAGTACCTTCGCAGGGCGGATTTGAAAGACTCATCAGGACTGGATTTATTCTGTTATACCGGTTCTTTCGCGCTATATATGGCCAAATGGGGAATCCAATCCATCGGAGTCGATAAATCAGTTGAAGATATTCTTCTGGCCAAAGAAAACGCAAAGAGGAACCGTCTGGATTCAAGGGTGCTGTTTGAGTGCGCCGATGCATTTTCTTGGTTGGACCAAGACAAAAGAAAGTACAAAGTTCTCTTCATAGATCCTCCAGCTTTAGTGAAAAGCAAAAACGAGTTATTTGTAGGGAAAAGGAAGATGATTTCTTTAGTGACCAAAGCAATGGAACGCATCGATTGTCCTGGATTGATGGGATTATGTAGTTGTTCTTATCATTTTGGGTGGAATGAGATGGAAGAAGTGTTGAGAAAATCAGCGTTCTCTACGAGAAAACAGGTACGGGTCATTAGCCAAACCATTCAGTCCACAGATCATCCGTGGTTGCTACAGATGCCAGAAACTCTTTATCTTCGGTGCTTTTGGGTGGAAGTGGATCAGGACTAGTCAGGAGGAATGGATTTGCTCGAAGATATGCTCCTTTTTTTTGATGAAAAACAGACTACAGGCAGAGAAAACTACTCGATCCCAATTCTTTGGCTCCCGGAAGGGTTTCCTGTAAAAACATCCGCAGATCAAAAAAACGTGTTTGTTAACCCATATGCCTTGTATCATAATCTGATTCAGGGGATTATTTGTCAATCTGCTTCTCATTACGAGTATTCCAATGGATTATCCCTTTCCCATATCGAAGGAAATGGGCAGGCAGTAGGGAATCGGCCGAGAGAATGGATTCATTCTGCATCTATATACCGCTTATCGATTGAAGGAACGACCACATACAATCACAAAGGGTTTTGGAAGGTCCAGAACCAGAACAATATGGGGTTTCAGGAAAAAGGGACTTTTTTGAAAACCATTCTTATTCTTCCCCATCTCAAACGCCTTGGAATCAACACACTTCATCTTTTTCCTGTTTTGCATCACAATCGAGATCATTTGGGGGCGCAATCGCAGGCGCATCCTTTTGGAATTCTCGATTTCAAGCATTTGGAACCTGCCTATCACGATCCACTTCTAGAAGGATTTACCCTCCACCAAGAATTCTCGGGTCTTGTGGAAGCGGCGCACAGGATGGGCTTTCGTATGATCCTTGACTTTGCACCAGGGGTAGTTTCTCGATACCACAACGCCATTTCAACTCATCCCGATTGGTTTCATTGGATTCCTTGCGATCGTCTTGAAGATATTCTTTCGGGAGCAGGAGGGAGGGATTGCTTTTCTCCTCCCCCCGATCGACTCGACCCAGATCGCTGGGAAGCGCTTTTACCAAAGGCCAATGACAATCTCGCTTTTTTGGATGCAGTGGAGGCATCTTTTGGTTTAACCACTGTTCCTCTGGTTTCTTCAGAAACTCATAATCGCGCAAAAGAACAGCTGGCGTTGACGCCATTGAAGTTTTATGATTCCGGTAACCGGTTTGCTGATGAGGAAGAAATGCCGCATCAAGACTTGTGGAATGAGATTGCTGATTGGGTTTCTTGGATCTGTAAGCAGTATGGGATTGACGGAATCAGTTTACATGGATTGGATATGGTTCCGAAGACGCTCCAAGATCGGATCATCGAATCTTGTAGGGAAAACGACCCTTCTTGTGTCTGTATCAGCGACGAAAGAGAGCTTTCGCTCCATTCCTCTGTTCATGATGCCGGGTTTGACGCGTTCCAAGGAATGAATATCGATTTGGAAAGGCACTTAGAAAAAGGCGCTTGTTATCAATTCGCCCAGAAATTATTGCCGCAGCTTTCCGTTCCTTTGGTCATCAGTTGTTTACACAATCAAGTATTGGACGAACTTCCGAAAGAATGGGAACACCGGTTTATTCTGTTTACCTCAGTATTGAGTCATTTTTTACCCAATACCATTCCATCAATTCATGCAGGGGTTGAGCTCGGGGGATTTATTGAAAGGATTCGGTCCCACGCATCATATGATCAAGCAGATCGCAAAGATCAATCCTATCCTTTTGATTATTCCTCAAATCTGATTCAGAAGCATTTGATCCCTTGGGACAATCCTCAAGAAACCTTCTTCAAGCTGCGCCGGCAAATTGGAGGTTTGAGGAACGAATATGCTTCTTTGCTCAAGAAAGAAAACCGAATGGAAGGAGTGAATACCCTTTCCGATCGAGTTATTTGCCATATATACCGTCATTTTTCCAAAAGAATCGGTTTGGCAATTCTCGGGAACACAGATTTTTTTGATTCTCAGTGGATAACGATTGATGTGCGCACCGCCGGTTTTATGGAAACGCGGAAAAAGAGAATGATCAAGGATTATGTTTGGACCAATGAAATGCTCCAGGATGAAGATGGGTACCTGCATATTCGATTGGGTCCTTTAGAAGCAACAATTCTTGTCTTCCGGTGAAGGCCATGATTATGATACAATATGGTGAACAACAGAAAAAAGTTCATGAGGGGCAAACGGTTCGAGAAGTATTGGAAGAGATGAACATCCCGATTCCGGAGATTATGGTTTGTTTGGGTAGAACCATTGTTTCGCTGGATTATCGATTTCGAGAGGGAGATCAAGCTCAAGTGATCAAGGTGGTGTGCGGGGGATGATCAATGTCCATCAAAAAAAAGAAGCCTATCAGGCTCAATTGAAGGAAATAGAAAAGGAACTGGTTCAACCGGATATCTATGCTCAGAAAGATCAATTGAGTGTTTTGACTCGAAGACGATCTGAACTGGAAATAATGATCCAAGCCTTTGACGAGTATATTTGCTTGCAAAAAGAACGGGCAGAGGCCGAAGAACTGACTCATAACTCGGACGAAGAAATCCGCGAAATGGCGTTTATCGAGTTGGAAGAGCTTCTGAAGCGTGAAAACCAGCAAGAAAGAGCAATCGTAGGAATGCTCATTCCAAAAGAGCCAGCTGACGAGAAGCATGCAATTATAGAAATCCGCGCTGGAACTGGAGGCGATGAAGCAGCTCTTTTTTCCGGAGTGCTGTTCCGGATGTATACCCGATATGCCGAACGGAGAAACTGGAAGACCCAACTGATTGAGGAGAATCCAACGGATTTGGGCGGTTTTAAGGAGGTAATCTTCCTAGTGAAAGGGAAAGGAGCCTATGGGCAGCTAAAGTATGAAGCCGGTGTGCATCGGGTCCAAAGAGTACCTTCCACAGAAGCAAGTGGCCGAATTCATACCTCCTCTGCATCAGTTGTAGTGCTACCCGAGGTTTCCAAAGATATCGAGATTCAAATCGATCCCGAAGATTTGAGAATTGATGTGTACCGCGCATCGGGCGCTGGCGGTCAATATGTAAATCGAACCGAATCCGCAGTCCGGATTACCCACATCCCGTCGGGCATCGTTGTGACCTGTCAAAACCAACGGTCTCAGCATCAAAACAAAATCCAGGCAATGAGTTTGCTCCAAGCCCGTTTGTATGAGCGGGAACGGATACAAAGCGAATCCGAGCAATCCCGGAAACGCAAGCGACTCATTGGATCGGGAGACAGGAGTGAAAAGATTCGGACCTATAACTATCGTGAGGGAAGGATTACAGACCACCGAATCAACTTCACATCCTATCAATTACAAGCGATTTTGGATGGAGAAATGGATTCTCTTTTCGATGCGATACAGGAGGCAGATCTTCAAGAAGCGCTTGAGTCTATGAAATGACGTTGACAGAATGTATGTGTGCATTAATGATTCTTCTGATCGTTTTCGGAATCATTTCCACAGCTCTGGTCTCTTTTTTTCGGATCCTTGACCATTCGAGTTCCGATCTTTTGGCATCTGCTGCGTCCAGCCAGATTCAAATGCTTTGGGAAGGGGATCTTTTTTTTCGGAGAGTCTCCCCTCTGGTTCGAGCGAGTTCCCGTGATGGAACTCGTCATCTCATTTCATTTTGGACCCGTTTGGACCAGGAGTTCAAGTATACCGTATATCATTTCACTATCGGCGAGGAAAATCGCGTCCGAAGTATTGAGCGATACTCGATCCGTCAATCAGATATGGAACGGGATTCCAGCGGGAGTTTGAAAAACTACGTGGATGATACGAGCCAAGGCAGGTATATCCATCCATATGGACGTTTGTCACACCCCACCTCATTAACCGATCTACTTTCAGACGCTTTCCTGGTTCATAAGGAGGGGATGGTTTGCTTCCATACGGGATCTTTGCAGTATCATCTGCCTTGAATGAGGCGGGTTGCTTTGCGTAAGAAAGATTTAGCAATTGGGTTCATTATGGTATTCATTGGTTTCTTGGGAATTGCAGTCCCTCAGATAATGGTATTGGAGGGCAGCCGGATTATTCCGAATGCTATCGCGTTACACGAAGAGCGAAATCTATTGTATGTGGGTTATTCCAACGGGAGGATTGGGGTATGGAATGTTGCTTCCGGCCAACTAGAACGCTTGGTCTTCAATCGGGAAGAAGGGAGCTCCATCGTATCCTTGACGATTACTCATCACAGGAAGTACCTTGCCTCTGCCCACGAAAACGGAACCCTTGTGATTTGGGATTTGGATTCTTTTCAACAATACGGTACCTTGATCAAAGAAGACAATCCCCCTTGGGCTCTTCTCTTTTCTCAAGACGATCAATATCTCTTCACAGGGAATGCCGATGGAAGACTCCGGATGTGGAATGTTGACACGAAATTTCTTGAAGCTGTCTTTACAAGGCATAGGAGGTTGATCAATTCAGGCATTTTTTCTCCCGACGGCTCTTTTCTTGCAACCGGATCGTCAGATCATTCCATCCTTCTTTGGGATGTCCCTTCTGGAGAGATGATTCAAGAACTCAGTGGGCACAAGGATTGGGTTACAAGCCTATCTTTCACTGGTGATGGAAGGTTTTTGGTGTCTGCCTCCGCTGATCAGACCGTATATGTATGGTCCATACCCCAAGGGTATTTACTTCGAGAATTGGGGCCGTTTCAAAGTGAAGTATGGAGCGGGGGTTGGTTTGAGAATCGAAGGATTGTAGTGGGAGAAGCCAGTGGAAGGCTTTCTATATGGAATATGGAGACTGCAAGAGAGATACGTAGCATTGAAGAAGCCCACAATGGGTTAATTCGCAATGCCATATTTTCCCCGTACACGAAGTATCTATACACAAGCTCGAATGATGGATCTGTCCGGATGTGGTCATCGGAAAACCTAAACCTGATTGCTACTTTTCTGCTCGCGAGAAATGGAGAGTGGATAAGCTATATGCCAACGGGTCAATATCTCTCCTCCGTGAATGCCTTGGTCCGGGGAGATTTTTTTGTCAGGGAGAACCGCCATGAATACCCGGTAGATCAATACTTTGGATTTCTGGATCGAGTAAATCGGTTGCCTATTGGAGATGTAGACGGTCCAACAATCATCCCGGTCAATCTGATGGTGACACCTTCAGACTCTGTACTCCGATTTCGGATTGAGGATGAAACCTTGGTGGAGACAGTCAGTGAAGGAGATCAGATCGCAGTAATTCAGAGGCCGAGAGCTGAATGGAATATCGATTTCGATATTTTTGAACGGCAAGAATCCATAGTAACGATCATTGCAGACGATTTTTTTGGAAATATTACCCGAGAAACCTTTTCTGTTGATCTTTCTGGGTTTCGATTTTTTGTCAAAGAAGATTATGAAGAGCTGAAAGAGAATTCCATCGTAACATTAAAAGCGATTGAGAGCGATTCTTTTCTAGTAGAAATGGGGGATCGAGAATACCTCGTGCCGAAGACCATCCTTGGGCTAAGCCCGTTGGCCCCAAGGATTTCAGTATCCGTAGATGGGTTAGAAATTGGACCGCAATGGAAAACAGAAGAAGAAAAGGTGGATATTCGAGTTCAAGTGGAAGACGTACTGGGTGTGAAAGAACTTGCTCTTTCCACCATTCACCATTCTGTGATCGAAAACCCAGCGAAAAAAATGGAGTTTATTTACAACCTGAATTTGCCTTTTGGAACTACACCGATCACGATTCAAGCGACCAATGTGGAGCAGAAAAGCTCGAAATCTTCGATTCAAATCATCCGGTGGGAGAGAGAAGCCCCTCAGTATCTTTTGCCCGTAATTCCATCCGAGGTTTATTCGGAATCATACACCCTTTCTTTACGGGTTTCGGACAATTACCTAGTGGACTATGTACGCGCTCAAAACCAAATATATCCCGTTCAAAAACAAGAGGCAGTCATTCCGATTTCTTTACAAATCCACCCCGGAAGCAATCGGTTTCGGATTGAAGTAGTCGATCCTTTTCAAAATACCGCAGAAGTGTGGATTACGATTCAAGGGTTGCGAAGAATGTATGTTCAACAAGAAACAACAGCGATCACTGATGAATCGGGAACAGTAATCGGCATATTGTTCAAGGGGTCGGAAGTTCTTGTAAATGGCCAAACCAATCGAACATATCGGATTGCCCCTGCCGACAAACACAAGGGAGGGTATGTTGAAAAAGATCGATTGGGAATGGATCCGCCAGATATGCATCCTCCTGGAATTGCTGAATTGAGAGCTACTATCGTCGATGATCGGATTCGGGTCCGAGGAATTGCTTATGATGATTTGAAGATCAAGGAAATATGGGTGTCTGGGGTTCGAGTCTCGCGAGTTGCCCCTGTTTCATTTGAGGTCTTGGGGTATCCGGTTCGGGAAAGCTTGTTTTTTGAAATGGATCTATTGATTCAAGGCGAGGAGCTTTTCCCTATTGAAGTTGAGGCAATCGATTCAGAAGGAAACAGAACCAAGAAGATGATTCAACCGCATCTTTAAGAAAGAAGGGGAATATTGTGGAGTTCTCTTTTTGGCTAAATACGGTATGGATATGGATCGTGGGGGCCATAATCGGCAGTTTTTTGAACGTGATTATTTTCCGATATGATCATGAAGGAATGAGTGTCCTTAAGCCATCCAGGTCTTTTTGCCCCTCGTGCAATCGCACGTTGGTATGGTATGAAAATATACCGATCATCAGCTTTCTCCTGTTGAAGGGTCGTTGTCGCACATGCCACGACCGGATTTCCCCTCGTTATCTTTTCATTGAAATTTTGACACCCGCATTGATTTGGCTCAATTTTTGCGTTTTTCAGTTTGGTTGGGAATGGGTGGGTGTTTCTTTGATCACCGTATCGCTCCTTGTTGTTTTCTTTATTGATCTGCAAACATCGACCATATCGGATTGGAATTGGATTTTTGTAGGCGTTGGCTCTTTCATCGTCGCGTTGAGCCGAAATGCGTTGGTATATAATGC
Organism: uncultured Thermotogaceae bacterium; assembly: GCA_964462525.1. Lineage (GTDB taxonomy): Bacteria > Thermotogota > Thermotogae > MWEM01 > MWEM01 > CAYWWY01. Next base: position 102,319 of record CAYWWY010000002.1, on the reverse strand, counting down.
CATCGTTGCTACTGTGGTCTTCGGTTTGTTTTTGTTGGTTTATTGGTTTTATCGAGGACGGTTTGGAATGGGTGACGTTCTCCTAATTGCGGCGGCTTCTTTGGGCTTAGGGATGGTGGGCATCACCATGACAATCCTGGTGGCCAGTATAGCAGGATTGGTTTTTGCTGCGCTCCAAAAAAAGAAAATGAAAGATGCGATCCCTTTTGGTCCTTTTTTGGCGATTGGGATCTATATTTCTTTGATTATCGCTGATCGAGTGTTTCAGATGATGGTCTATCCTTGAAAGGAGTGGTACCCATGAAAATCAGCTTTACGTTGAACCATCTACCAGTGGAGATGGAGGTTGAACCGAATCAGAGCCTTTTGAACGTCCTTCGAACCAAAGGGTACCATGGAGCAAAAAAGGGCTGCGATACGGCTGACTGCGGGAGCTGTACGGTGCTTGTCAATGGAAAAGCTGTACTTTCTTGTTTATTACTGGCGCCATCCGTACAAGGGTGTACGGTTACGACCATCGAAGGTTTATCCCCTAAACCCGATGAGTCACAACAGGAACGTTTGTACAGTCCCGAGCAGAAAGCTTTTGCGGATGAAAATGCCTTTCAATGTGGATATTGCGCGCCTGGACTGATTATGTCGACACATGAATTGCTATCTAGGTATGAAGAGTTAAACGCCGAAGAAATCCGGTTCCATCTGTCGGGAAACTTATGCCGGTGCACTGGTTATGAGCAACAAATCCAGGCTGTTCAGAACCTATTCCAGAAGAAGAAAAGGGGGGAGCTCGGATGAACAAGATTTTTTCTACCGTGCAAAAGAATGAACAAAAAGTCGATTACCACGGATTGCTTCGGGGGAACCCCGTTTTCACCGGAGATCTGATCCCGAAAGACGCCCTTTGCGTTCGGCTTTTACACAGCCCTTATGCTCATGCGCGTATCCTCTCTTTTGATCTCTCCAAAGCATTAGAGATTGAAGGAGTTTCTTGCGTCCTCACGCATAAGGACCTTCCCCGTATTCCATACACGCGAGCAGGCCAAGGGCATCCGGAACCTTCGCCCTATGACACGGTTCTTCTGGATTCAAAGGTCCGCTTTGTTGGAGATGTGGTGGCGATTGTCGCCGCAGTCGATGAAAAAACAGCGGAACGAGCAATTCAGGCGATCCAAGTGGGATATGAGGAGCTCCCTCCTGTGTTGGATTTTGAGAAGGCTATGGATTCGGATGCGCCGGTTATTCATGATGAAACAGATCTTTCCGGCGCGTATGATCCCCAACAGAATCTAGCTGCGCATTACGAAATGATGTTGGGGGATGTGGATCTCATCTTTGAGCAAAGTGAAGTAAAAATGGAACGAACCTACTATTATCCGAAATCTCAACAGGTTCCCATGGAACCCCATGCCGCATTCAGCTATTTCGATGAAAAGAATCGTCTGGTGGTTGTTTCTTCTACTCAGGTTCCTTTTCATGCACGAAGAATTTTGTCCCGAATCCTTTCTCTTCCCCTTTCTCGGATCAGAGTAGTTAAACCGAGAATTGGTGGGGGTTTTGGAGCCAAACAAGGGGTAATTATCGAAGGGTATGTCGGAGCAGTGACCTTGCGAACATCAAGACCCGCTTATCTGGTTTTAAGTCGTGAAGAAAGCTTTCTTAATACGTACACCCGGCATGATATGCGCCTGAAGGTTCGCGTCGGGGCAAATCGAGACGGCAGAATTCGCTCCCTTGATTTGCATGCGTTATCCAATACAGGCGCTTACGGAGACCATGCTCTTACAGTGATCATGGTTTGCGGATCGAAAACCCTTCCTTTGTATAACAAAGTCGATGCTGTCCGTTTTGTAGGGGATGCCGTTTATACCAATCTTCCGTGCGCAGGAGCTTATCGAGGGTATGGCGCGCCCCAAGGGATTATGGGGATTGACGGAGTGTTGGATGAACTTGCCTTGGAATTGAATATGGATCCATTGGATTTGAAAGCGATGAATGCTATTCAAGAGGGCGAGGGATCTCCGATATTCAAAATCATGGGTGAAGGGCGAGAAGGGGTGGAGCAGGTAGCTGCCAGCTGCAAACTTGACCTGTGCATCGAAGAAGGAAGAAGGATTTTTGACTGGGATCGAAAGCGCCTTTTGTATCCAAAAAAGGAAGGGTCTATCGTACGAGGGATTGGTTGTGCCCTTGCAATGCAAGGAAGTGGAATAGCCAAAATCGATATGGGTGCTGCTTCTTTGAAAATGAATGATGATGGGAGTTTCAATCTGCACATTGGGGCTACTGATTTGGGAACTGGTAGTGATACGATTCTTTCTCAGATTGCTGCAGAGGTTTTAAGTGTTCCATTGACATCAATAATCGTCCATTCTTCTGATACAGATTATACTCCCTTTGATACAGGGGCATATGCATCGAGTACGACCTATGTTTCAGGAAATGCTGTATTGAAGGCGGCAAAAAAGGTAAAAGAGCAAATCCTTCAATCCGCATCGAAAATTATGGGTGAACCTCTTGATCAATTGGAGGTTCATTCAGGACACGTGCGTTCTTCTAAAAGCGGGAAGGCAATTCATTATGGAGATCTTTGCACCCAGTTATTTTATACAGCCCATCAACGGCAAATCGCAGCAACAGAATCCTATGTCGGACAAGAGTCACCCATTCCGTTTATGGCTTCTTTTATGGAAGTTGAGGTAGATCTAAAAACCGGGATTGTGCATCCCATTGAAACGGTGAGTGTTGTGGATTGTGGGACCCCGATCAATCCTCAATTGGCTTTGGGGCAAATCTATGGAGCGACGATGCAAGGAATTGGAACGGCTTTTCATGAGGAAATGAGGTTTGATCAAAAAGGCAAACCAATCAACGCTTCGCTGTTCCGCTATAAGATACCCGATCGTACCAGTTATGGGAAGATTACAGCCAAGATCGTTGACAGTTATGAACCTTCTGGCCCCTTTGGTGCAAAAAGCGTTTCGGAAATAGGGATAGACACACCCACCATAGCCGTATTGAATGCGATTGATCATGCGACTGGCGTCCGTCTTCGGAGAGTGCCGGTCCGTCCAGAGGATTTGCTTCAGGCGATTATGGAGAAAAAAGAAGGTTCGTGAGATGACTGTTCACAGTGAGAAAAACTACAAGCTCTTTATTACCGATCTTGACGGAACGTTACTTGACGATCAAAAGAATATACCGGTCAGAAACCGGCAGGCGATTCAAAAACTGGTTGATCATAAGATCCATTGTACGGTTTTCACGGGTCGAAGCTATCATTCAGGCGTGGATATCGTCCGCGAACTTGGGATCCAAATCCCTGTTGTCTTTCAAAATGGGGCGATGATCATGAACCCCTCAAGCAAAGAAATCATATTTCAGCAAGGTATGCACCGGAAAATGGCTGCAGAGATTATCATGAGGGGGCGAAAACAGAGTTTTCTTTTGATTGCGTATGTCTCTTTTCTTAAGATTCCTGATATGCTGGTCGAAGTAGATCCAAAGAATCCCTTTCCTGGTTATTCGAGCGACTCCTTTCCCTTTCAATCCTATTTGGCTGCCAACCAACCTCGAATTCTTCAAGTTGATGACTTATATCACTCCGTTTTGGATGGGCATCCTTCAATCCAGATGGAGAAAGACGGGATTCCTCAGGTCTGTGTCATCGGAGAAATCCAATTGCTCAATCAGTTTGCTTTCGATTTGGAAAAGCAGTTTTCCGGGCAAATCAGCCCGATCATCTCCACAATCCTTGATGGAATTGGTTTTTTGGAAATATTTGGTCCGAACATATCCAAAGGACACGCATTGGATGAGCTGTTGAAGTATTACCATGTTACGCCAGAAGAAACAGTTTTCATCGGAGATAACTTGAATGATGTTGAATTGATGAAACGAGTCGGAATGCCTATCGCTGTAGCGAATGCGCCAGGGGAAGTGCAGGCTTTATGCAGATGGATTGCGCCTAGTAACGAGGATACGGGTGTGGCAAGCGCAATCGAACGATTTTTCTTTGAAAGGAAGGACCCATAATGAATGATGGACGCGAGTGGATCGACTTGCGAAGCGATACAGTTACTGAACCTACAGATGAGATGCGACATGCAATGGCTTCTGCTCGGGTGGGTGATGATGTTTATGAAGATGACCCTACAGTAAAAGAATTGGAAAACTTGTCGGCTCGGATTTTGGCGAAAGAAGCGGGTTTGTTCGTCCCTTCTGGGGTTTTTGGAAACCAACTCTGTGTTTGTACTCATACTCAAAGAGGGCAAGAAATCCTAATTCCAGAATCCAACCATCTCTTTTTCCACGAAACGGGCGCGGTAGCAGTGATTTCAGGGGTTCAAACCCGCACTATTCCCGATGATCGAGGAACAATCAATCCAAAACGCCTTCAACAATGCATTCGTGATGATGACATTCACAATCCGCCCACCGGATTGATCTGCATGGAGAATGCGCATTCTAGTGGAGCAGTTGTACCTTTGGATCATATGGAGGAGATTTGGAACATCGCTCAAAAGCACAGAATTCCCGTTCATCTCGATGGGGCACGGATCTTCAACGCCGCTGTTGCCATGGGAATTTCCGCATCAGAGATTTCTCGATTTAGTGATACAACGATGTTTTGCTTATCCAAAGGTCTTTGTGCACCAATTGGGTCTATGATTGTGGGAAGCGAACAGTTTATTCAGCGGGCCCGAAGAAACAGAAAAATGATGGGGGGAGCTCTTCGCCAGGTTGGAGTGCTTGCAGCGGCTGGACTTATCGGCCTTAAAAAGATGATCGATCGTTTGAAAGAAGATCATCAGAACGCCTTTGACCTTGCGCATGAATTGAATCAATTGAACGGAGTCCATGTTCAAAATGGACGTCTGGATATCAACATGGTTTTTTGTCGGATCAATATCCCAGGGTTTAGTCCTAATGCTTTTGTTCAGTATCTTTTTGAGCATGGAATCAAAATCAATGGACCCATGCTAATTGGAACAGAAACAGAATATCGGTTTGTTACACACAACGGTATCCGTTCTCAAGATATCGATACAGTGATCACGGTCTTTCGTAAATATTGGAACCGCTATGTATGAATGAAATAAAGCGATTTCGACTCTTTGCCTATACGGCCTATTTCGTTTTCGGTTCTTTCATGGTCGGTTTCTCAGCGGCCATGCCATCGATCCGTGTCGAACTTGACTTAGGCTATGAGATGACAGGGTTGATCTTTTCCATGGGCAGCTGGGGATTCATTGCAGGAGCGGCTGTGATGAGTCTTCTTATCGATTTTTTTGGTGTGTTTTGGCCATTGGTTCTTGGATTGGCCATTTTGTCTTCCGGGGCTATCGCTCTCACTGTTTCCGCTTCCGCGATAACCGTTGCTATCGCCCATCTGATTATGATGCTAGGCGCGAGTATGCTTGAAGCGGGTATTCCGATTATGGCAGGAGAGTATCAAAGAAGGGCTGAAGCGGTTCGAACTTCCAAAACCAATCATAAGAACCCTGTTGGGTTAGGGAAACTCCTTAACCTTATCCATTCTTTCTTTGCTTTAGGCGCGATAATCGGTCCTTTGTTGATTGCGGGGTTCCTCGGGATGGGTCTTTCCTGGAGGGTGTTTTTTGGGTTGTTTGTTTCTTTTGCCGTTGGATGCATCCTGGTTCTCTTCAGTCTCAAGGGATTCCAAATCCTCCCGAAACCCGCGTCGGTCATCCCAGCGCAAGAACGAAGATTTGGATTTGCTCGAAGCTTGACTTTTTGGATGATTACAGTTGGAATCGCAATGTACGTGTCCTCCGAAATTGGCACGAGTTCGTGGACAGCAATTTATTCCAGCGATTTCTTGGGAGAAAGTCCAGAGCGAAGCAGTCTGCTTCCTTCTCTTTTCTGGGTTGGATTATTTGTAGGAAGAGTCGTTTTTTCGTCGCTGGTTGATCGATTGGGCCCAAGCAAATGGTTGGCCATGATCTCGATCATCGGTATTCCGGTCGTCTTTTTCACACTCAATCCTGTTGGTGGTTGGGGTGGATTGGCTGGATTTGTCGTTTTGTCTGGATTAATCCACGCGACAATGTATCCAACTATGCAATCGCTGATCGTTCAGCGGATTCGGAAAGGAATCGGTTATGCGTTAGCTGTTTTTTCTGCAATCGGATCAGTTGGAAGCTCTTTGAGCGCTTTGGCCATTGGTCTGATTAGCGGCACAGCCGGCGTTCAGACAGGATATCAATCCATTTTCATCTATTACGTAGCTACTATGGTGATCTTAGTGAGCCTTTTTGTATACTTTTGGAGGAAACAAAGAACATGATTTTAAAGGCAATTGATTTGGATATCGGATTTGGGGCCGAAGAACTCATTCAAGGAGCCAGTTTCCAAATTGATGAAGGGAACAGGATCGCGCTCATTGGTCCGAACGGAAGCGGGAAAACCACATTGCTCAAAGTGATTTTGGGGCAACAGATGCCAGTAAATGGGCAACTGATTGTCCGAAATCGACTTCAGATCGGATACCAACGACAATTTCGGACGGACGATCCCCATCGGAGCCTTTGGGCCGAATACGAGCGGGAATTTGAGGATATTCACCGTCAGATAACAGTTGACACTCAGGAGGATGGAGCAAAGATCTGGGATCTCGCTTCAGAAATCGATCATGAAATGCTTTCCTATGAAAAACGCATCCGTTCCATCCTGAAAGGGCTCGGCTTTGATGAAGACGACTGGGCCCGATCTTTGAAGACTTTCAGTGGTGGAGAGCTCACTCGAATCTCTCTTGGTAAGGTGTTCTTGAAAGAATACGATTTCCTCATTCTTGATGAACCGACCAATCATCTCGATATTCCTTCGGTCATTTGGTTGGAAGGCATATTGAGCAATTATCACGGTTCAATTCTGATGGTTAGCCACGATCGTGATCTTGTGGATCGAGTCGCAAACCGTGTGTACGAAATCAACCAAAGGCAAGTGTATGTCTTTAATACAAGTTACCAGGATTATCTTCTTCAACGGGAGCGCATGAATGAGACTTTAGCCCGCCGTCAGAAAAACTTGAGCAAAGAAATCGATCGACAACAACGGTTGGTGGAACAGTTTAAAACGTGGGGCCACAGAAATGAGAAATTCATTAAACAAGCCCGTAGTAGAGAGAAAGTGGTCGATCGCTTGATCGAAGAAGCAGACCAGATTCAAATTATGGATGAAGAGACTTCCCGATTGGGGCAGATTCCTTCGGTAGATCGATCCGATTATCTGTTGATTCACGCTGAAGGATTAGGAAAACGCTATGGAAGCAATAAGGTGTTTGAGCATGTTTGTTTTGATTTGCATCGGGATGAAAAGGCAGTATTGCTCGGGAAAAACGGGATTGGAAAAACAACCCTACTCAAGATCATAACAGGTCAAGAACGTCCGGACACCGGCCATATTGCTTTGGGCCCGAAAACTCGGGTGGGATATCTGTCTCAAAACTTGGAGGAGTTGGATGAATCGAAAGAGGTATTGGAACAAATATGGTCCCTTCGTAGGGATTGGCCCGATTACGAGATCAGAAAGTATGCCGGGAGATTCGGATTCATAGGCGAAGATGTGTTTAAACCCATTTCTGTGCTCAGCGGTGGCGAGAAGCTCAAACTATCTTTAGCCACCCTCTTTTTAAAGTCCTTTAATTTTCTTGTTTTAGATGAGCCGACCAACCATCTGGATCTTCCATCCATTGATCGTCTTCAGTCCGTCCTTGAAGAGTATCAAGGGGCCCTGTTAATGGTAACCCATGATCGAAGATTGCTGCGAAAGGTATCAAACAGGCTATTCCTTCTTCACCGGAAGGGAATAGAGGAAATCCCATCATTGGATCGGTATCTCGAGCGTATGAACAATAGCTTCCGCTTCAAAGAAGGTTCAAGAAAGAAGAGCAGAAATCAAGTAACATTCCAGCAGCAAAAGAATCTTAAGAATCGATTGAAAGCAATTCATCAAGAAGTTGAGCGGATCGAAACCAAATTTTCAGAATACGAGCAAAGACAAAAGGAGATTACGGATCGGTTGTATGCAACGACCGATTATCAAAAGGCGCAAGAATTGCAAGGCATCCTTCAGGAAGTCGATCAAGAGATGAACGCGCTTTTGTCGCGGATGGAGCGACTCGAAGCGGATCAAATCTCGCTGCAGGGAATGGAAGAAGGGGATTATGGAAGGGAGGAAGAGGGATGATCGAGATCGATGGGCGTTCATTGACCCTTGGTGCAGTCATCAAAGTAGCAAAGGATTATGAACAAGTTGAGATTTCTGATTCTTGTATTTCGAAGATGGAACAGAGTTATCGCACTGTTGAAGGGTTTGTGAATCGAGGAGAATTCGTTTATGGAGTGACAACAGGATTCGGTGCTCTTTCCCATATCCATATTCCGTCAGAGCAAACACATAAACTGCAAAAAAACTTGATTCTCAGTCATGCCGCCGGTGTGGGAGATCCGTTGGATGAAAGGATCGTGCGATCTATGATTCTCATTCGAGCAAACTCATTGGTCCAAGGATTCTCAGGGGTCCGCGTTGACTTGGTCCTCCAGTTACTGAGGTTGCTCAACCATCGGATCACACCGATCGTTCCTGGTCAAGGTTCTGTTGGCGCTAGTGGGGATTTGGCCCCTTTAGCCCATATCGCTATGGTTTTAATGGGTGAAGGAGAGGTCTTCTATAATGGTGTCAGAACAACAGCTCACTCAGCAATGGATCAAGAAAGGATTGCGCCATTTCACCCTTGTCAAAAAGAAGGACTTGCGCTGTTAAACGGAACGCAACTGATCACCTCACTACTGCTGGACACCCTTTGGAGCGCGTATCGGCTTTTTGAATGGGTATTGGTATCCGCGTCGTTAAGCTCTGACGCGCTTCGTTGTTCCACCGACCCTTTTGAACCAATTTTGCATGAGATTCGACCTCATCCCGGACAGGCTGAAGTTGCACGGATTATGCTTGGTTACCTTCAAGACAGCGAAATTCGCGGATCCCATGTGCACTGCGAAAAGGTGCAGGACGCATATAGCATCCGGGCATGCCCTCAAGTATTAGGGGCAGTAAAAGATACCTTTGATTATGTTCATTCGGTTGCAATACGGGAAGCCAATTCTGTCACGGACAATCCGATCATTGCGGGAGGGAAAGCCTTATCAGGGGGGAATTTCCATGGAGAACCGGTAGCCATGGTTGCAGATTTTTTGAGTATAGCCCTCAGTGAATTAGGCAGTATAACCGAGCGAAGGATCGATCGTCTCGTGAATCCCTTAGTCTCGCTTCTCCCTCCTTTTCTGGCCAAAGGAGAAAAAGGGTTAAATTCTGGATATATGATTTGGCAATACACCGCTGCAGCGCTTGCTTCCGAAAACAAATCGCTCTGTTTTCCCGGGAGTGTGGATTCGATTCCTACATCAGGATTGCAGGAAGATCATGTTTCAATGGGACCTGTCGCTGCCAGTAAAGCCGGGAAAATTTTAAGGAACAGCCAAAAAATTGTCGCAATCGAACTTATGCTAGCAACACGAGCGCTCCAAACTCTAAATCCTATGAAAACAGGATCAATGCTGCAACCGTTCTTTACTCAACTGGAGCGATTAATGGACCCTTATGATTTTGACCGGTTTTTCGGGAATGACTATCAACGAGTTTTGGATTGGATGATTTCCAATCAAGTTGAAGATGTTTTGGATTGGGGAGGGGTATCATGAAGAAAATCCAACCGGAAGATCTGGATCTTTTTCGGGGTTTTTCCTTTCAAGATACGGATTGCGTGGATTCTTTGGAAGGATTGATTGGTCAAGAAAGGGCTTTTACCGCCTTGCAAACAGCTTTTGACATTCCCCGCAGGGAGTACAATGTCTTTGTTGTCGGAGAGACGGGAACCGGTAGAAGGACTTTTACCAAACGAGTGGTACAAGAAGAGGCGAAAAAAGCGCCTCCATCGGACGATTGGGTATATGTTCATCATTTTCAAGATCGCTTTTCTCCCATAGCCCTGAACCTTCCTTCCGGTATGGGACGAGAGTTCCGCAAAGAAATGGATGTATTGATTGAAGATGTTTTTAAGGCGTTAGAGGGGCTCTTCGAAAGCGATGATTACCAAAACTCTCTCCAAAAAACCAAAGAGGGGTTTGAAATAAAACGGAAAGCCCTTTGGGATGAAATGAATCAGAAAGCCCAATCCTTATCCTATTTGGTCAAATATGCGCAAACAGGGATTATGACAATCCCCCTCAAAGAAGAAAAACCCCTAACGCAAGAGCAGATCATAGGACTTTCCGATGAGGAGAAAAAAGAATATGAGAAAAATTCCGTTAAGGTAAAGCATCTTGTCGAAGGGTATTTGCATCAATTGCGTATATTGGAAAAAGACCATTCGAAAGAAGTGGATCAGCTCAATCGCGAAAGTTGTGAATTCGCGATTGGTCCTAGTTTTACAGAATTACTGGCTCGGTATAGTCCATATGAGCATGTAGCCAATCATATCCGAAGAGTGAAAGAGGATATTCTGGAGAATCTGGGGGTTATTACAAGCGAGGGAGACCAGAGACAGGAAGTAATCTCTCGGTATCGAGCAAACCTTTTTGTCGACAATAGCGGTGCTCAAGGCGCTCCGGTCATTTTCGAAATAAACCCTACTTATCCGAACCTCTTCGGGAAAATCGAGTATTTATCCCGCAGTGGGTATTTATACACTGATTTTTCTTTGATACGGGCAGGGGCAGTTCATAAAGCAAATGGAGGGTTTATGATCCTTGATGCCCGGGATCTCTTAACTCACCCCTATGTTTGGGAAACCCTGAAAAAAATCCTATATGAGCAAAAGATTGCCCCAGAAAATATGGAAACTCGTTTTGGGTATTCTGTTTTGGCCAGCATCCGACCGCAGCCAATTCCGATCCGACTTAAGGTGATTTTGATTGGAGAACCCGAACTCTACAGTCTTTTGTATCAGTTGGATCCGGATTTTGTCAAATTATTCCGGATTAAAGCGGAGTTCGATACCGAGTTTCCCGTTAGCGCGAAAAACTTGGAGCTGTTTTGCCAATATCTATGCGCGATTGTGTCCGAAGAAACCCTCTTCCCTTTAGACGCTGGCGCAGTTAGAGAGGTAGCTGCATTTGGGATGCGGTTGGTTTCATCCCGACGGAAGATATCCTCAGAATTAACGCGCATTTCAGACCTTCTCGTCGAAGCAGACCAAATTGCTCGGAAAGACGGGCAAACAAGGATTACCCAAAAAACAGTACATAAAGCGTTAGAAGCAAAAGAGAATAGGATTCGTCTCTGGATAGAAAAGTCCGATGAGCGATTTTTCCACAAAGAGTATCTGGTTGAGGTGGAAGGAAGAATCATTGGCCAAGTCAATGGATTGTCAGTTTTGGATACTGGTGAATTTGATTTTGGAATGCCCGTGCGGATTACAGCCAATACGTCCATAGGCAATTCAGGAATTACCGATATTCAACGAGAAGTGGATCTGAGCGGAAAGATCTTCAAAAAAGCGGTAATGACGCTGGAGAGTTTTTTCGAAGAACGGTTCGCCCAAGATCGGCCCCTCGCATTAAAAGCGACTCTGTCTTTTGAACAAACCTACGGTCCGATTGAGGGAGATAGTGCCACGATGGCAGAGACGGTCGCTTTGTTTTCAAAACTCGCGCAAATCCCTGTGCGGCAGGATATCGCGATTACGGGTTCAATGGGGCTTGACGGTCAAGCTCAGCCCGTGGGAGGAGTTTCAGCCAAGATCGAAGGGTTTTTTCGGGTGTGCCAATTGCGCGGGCTTTCTGGTACTCAAGGGGTGATTATTCCGATTCAGAATATCGATTCTCTTGTCTTGCGAATCGAAGTTGCAGAAGCAGTCCGGAAAAATGAATTTCATATTTGGGCGGTAGAAACAATGGATCAGGCTTTGGAACTTATGTTGGAACATCGCGTTGGGAAAAAACTTCAGAGAGGGTATCAGAAAGAATCAATCAACGCTCGGATCGATCAGACTTTAAAACGGTACCGAGATAGAGCGAATGTGGACCGCCCCTCACAGAAAGCACAAAAAAGAAGCAAACCCAAAAAATGATCATTATGTAAACAATTCCCATAAGATTAACAAAGGGCGGATTGATCCGCCCTTTGTTATAATGCTATTGTCCGATAACATAGTGATCGGACGAAACTGAGCCAAAGCTTATGCCATTATTTGTGCAACATCTTGGGCAACAGTTCCGATCGGTTGGATCTCGAAATTGGAAACAAGTACTTCCAGAATATCCGGTGAGACAAATGCGGGTAAAACAGGACCCAAACGAATCCCTTTAACCCCAAGAGAAAGAAGGGCCAATAGAACAGCTACTGCTTTTTGCTCATACCAAGCAATATCATAAGCAATCGGCAAATCGTTTATACTTTCCACTCCGAAAGCCTCTTTGAGTTTTAGGGCAGTTAGCACAAGCGAATAGGAATCGTTGCACTGACCTGCATCGATCAATCGAGGAATGCCTCCAACAGTTCCCAAATCTAACATATTGTATCGGTATTTGGCGCAACCGGCGGTCAAGATTACTGCTGATTCGGGTAAAGATTTAGCAACTTCTGTATAGTAGTTTCTTTCCTTTGCGCGTCCATCACACCCTGCCATCACGACAAACTTTGTAATCAATCCGTCCTTGATTGCTTTTACTACAGCTCCAGCCACTTGAGCCACCTGATTATGAGCCAGCCCAATTGTGAGTTTCTTCCCTGCTTGATCTTGCATTTTGGGTTTTGATAAAGCCTTTTCGATTAATGGTGTGAAGTCTTTTGGCTGTCCTTTTCTTCGATTGGGTATGTGGCTTACAGAGGGCCATCCTACCAATCCTGTTGTAAAAATTCTGTCTCGATACGCTTCGGTCGGTTTTTGAATACAGTTGGTCGTCATTAGGATGGCTCCCGGGAACGCAGCAAATTCCTTCTGTTGGTTGTACCAAGAGGTGCCATAATTTCCAACAAGATGTTTATACTGTTTTAACTTAGGGTAGGCATTGGCAGGCAACATTTCTCCATGGGTGTATACTTGGATCCCTTTTCCTTCTGTCTGTTGAAGGAGCTCCTCCAGATCCAAAAGGTCATGGCCACTAATTAGAATGCCATAACCCTCTCTTGTTCCCGTATCGACTTCTGTCAGTTCCGGATGCCCAAATCGGGATGTATTGGCTTGGTCTAGTAGCGCCATCGCTTTTACTGCAAATGACCCAGACTTCATGACCCAATTGGTCAATTCATCCCTGGGGATTCCTTCCTCGAGAGTTACCTTAAGGGCCTGATGCAAAAAGTCATAAACCTCTTGAGATTCTTTCCCTAAGATCATCGCGTGGTCCGTATACGCTGCGATTCCTTTTAGCCCATAGATCATCAACTCTTTTAACGAACGAATGGTTATATCTTCGATCGAAAGAACGCCGACACTTTTCGCTTTTTCTCGGTACCGATCTAATGAGGGATCTGATGTCCAGGTAGCAGCTTCGGGAATTTGTGATTTCTCGGGACAACTCTCCCTTCGTTCACATGCCGTTTTTACCTTTTGCTCCAAAGTATTTTTTACTTCCAAACCAAGGGAGATCCGATCCACAATGTCTGCTGAATTGAAGTTAACATTTGTGATGGTCATAAAGAGGCTTTCGCTCACAAAATGGTCAGCCATAGAATCCTTTATCCCTAAAGCGTGCGCTTTCACTGCCCAAAAAGAGATTCCTTTGCAGATCCAGATCAACAAGTCGAACAGGTTTGATACCTCTTCATCTTTTCCGCATATTCCTTGGATCGCACATCCTTTTCCATTCGCAGTTTCGGAACATTGATAACAAAACATGCTCATGATTTTCCCTCCTTATGGAGCGCTCCATATGATTTGTTGATAAGCTTTTTCAGCAAGCAATCCTCTTCTGTATGTCTTTACGGTCTAGGAGTTTTTCCAACCAAAACCCTCAGAACACCCGGGCCGATGTTCCGGATTGCATGGGCGATTTTTTTTGGACTATAAATGATGCTATCTTTTTGGGCTTCTGTTTGATCCGTTCCAATTTCAATCTCTGCACGACCTTCCAGAATGTAGAAGAAAACATCAACAGGGGTCTCGTGTTTTGGTAAGAACGAATTCGGCTCAAAAGCAATATGAACAACCTGCGCATCGGGTTGATCGTAGATCCGTTTCCCAACAACTCCATTTTGGTTTAAGATTGGTTTTACTTCTGGTACGTTGACAATCTGAACCATTGATGGATCACCCTTTCTTTATTTTGATACTCCATTATACACCCAAAAGGATGAACCAATCGGTACCATTTGGTACAACCAAGAATAATCATCATACCGAAAGTTTTGGATGACTGAGTGATCAATCCGTAATCTCGAAGAAGGATATTATTACCGTAGAATAAAAAAACCCAAGTGAAGGGATGATTGATATGGTAAAGCTTCTGAAGCTTCTTCTGTATGAAGTCTCTCTTTTGTTATTTATGACTATTGGCCTTGATTCTGCATCGCGATTATCCCGACAACAAGACCCGCCGCTCCCAAAAGCACGCCTCCCACAGCCACCCATGTCATTAAAGTTAGCTGACCTTGCATTCCTTTCAGTTCTTGAATCTGATCGGAATGGCTTTGGTTGAGTAGGTTTAATGCATAGATATCTCTGCGCGCAATGGCAATATCGCTGATCAGGTCTTGTTCTTCGATTGAATGGACGGAATCTGCAAGCTTTTGCATATCGAAATTCTGAGTAAGGATTTTGTTCTGTATTGATTCCATCTCATTACGCATAGCGGTTTGCTGTGATTCCATCTGAAGCTGTTTGGCTGAAACGGAAGCCAAAACCCGGTCCAGAGACGCAACTCGTTGCTGAAGATTCTCGACACTCCCTGACAACCGCGAAATATCAGGAGTTCCTTGGAGGTTCATCTGGTCCAATCTACGATTGATTTGCTCATATTGTTGTCCGATGCGCTCTGTGGTTATTGCGACAGATTGAACAAGATACCGCAGTTCCTCTATTTCCTGAACAACTCCGGGGCTGATTCCCGGTTGGATCGAGATCGGTGTTCCTCCCTGCATGTATTGGATCGTCCGATATAGGGCGAAAGCCATCTGATAGCGGGTTGTATTCGCATTTCCTTGGTAGGTACCGTCAGGCATTCCACCCAAAATGTTTGCTTCAATCAAGAATCGAACCGCATCGTACGCCCAATGTGAGGTAGGAACGTCACTCATCCCAGTTTGTGCTACAAGGCTTGTAGTTATCGCGCATGTAATCAGAACGACGATCAGAATCTGGATTATCTTATGTTTGCTCAAGTCAACACCCCCCAATTCCTATAATAATCGATGGTAGAATTATAACACACTCATAATGCGATATGTGAGGGATGGGGGCTTTTTGTGATATAATTGCCCAAGTGGTGAAGAAAAGGGAGGGGTAGAGTTGAAACTATTCATTTCTCTGGATATGGAAGGGATCGGAGGGACCTTTAATTGGAAACAGGAGGACACTCCTGATCGAACGCTTGTACGAAAATGGATGGATCTACAGATTCGTTGGGTTATGGAGGGAGTTCAAAGCTGCCATCTAAACTCGAAGATCGACGAGATTCTGATTGCGGACTCACATAATTCCGGTGACAATCTTTCCTATGATATCACAGCGATGGATCAACGATTGCACTTAATATCGGGTTCGCCCCGCGCAAACTATATGATGGCCGGTTTGGATAGCACATACGATATGGTTTTCTTGATTGGGTATCATGCGGGTGTAGGGAGAATCTATGGAAACATGGATCATACGTACTCTAATTCCCGTTTTCATGGGATATGGATTAATGGAAAGCCCGTCAATGAAGCGCTGGTCAATGCTGCTTATGCTTCCTACTTTTCTGTTCCGATTGGTCTGGTTGTAGGCGATGCCGCATTGAAAGAGGAACTTCATCAATCCGAGGCAATGCCATGGGTCCGGTTTGTGACAACGAAGTACGCTGTCGCAAGATACGCCGTGAAAAACCGTCCGATTGAGGTTGTCAAAGCGGAGACGATACATGCCGTCAAGGAAACTTTGGCAAAAGAACCTTTTCACATTCCCATGTATGCGTTTTCCGCTCCGATAACCCTTCGCGTGGAATTTCAGAATACCGCTATGTGCGATGTTGCATCCCTAATGCCTTATACTAAGCGAATCGATGGGCGTTCCATCGAGTTTGAGCATGAGGATTACCGTGTTGTATTCAACGCAATCTTGGCTTTAAGCGCTCTGGCTTACAGTGTTCAATGAAAGGAACGATTCGATGATGGAACCTTTACCAAAAACCTATGATCCAAAGGAGATCGATCAAAAGTGGTATCCTTTCTGGGAAAATCAAGGTCTTTTCAGACCTAATGGAGACAAAGCCGATCCCTTTGTCATTGTGATCCCGCCACCAAACATCACAGGAGCAATCCATATTGGCCACGGGTTTAATTTGACCCTCCAGGATATTGCTACACGGTTCCATCGGATGAGGGGACAAGAAACCCTTTGGTTGCCCGGAGAAGACCATGCGGGAATTGCCACCCAAAATGTCGTTGAAAAGATGCTTATCGATCAAGGCACAAGTCGAGAGGAAATCGGAAGAGAATCGTTTTTAAAGATCACGTGGGAATGGGCGCGCAAGTACCGAAAAACCATTACCGAACAGATCCGCGCGATCGGTTGTTCTGTAGATTGGGATCGGGACCGTTTCACTTTAGACGAGGGACTGAATCGGGCAGTCCGAAAGGTCTTTGTCCAACTGTATCAAAGAGGGTTGATTTATCGAGGGAAATATATCGTGAACTGGTGTTCCCGGTGTCAAACGGCTCTTTCTGATGAGGAAGTCGAGTATGTGGAAGAAAAAACCCACCTTTGGGTGATTCGATATCCATTGGCCAATGGAGAAGGATTTATGGATATTGCGACCACAAGACCGGAAACGATGCTTGGAGATACGGCTGTCGCTGTGTATCCTTCCGACAATCGGTACGTCGAGTGGATCGGGAAAAGACTTCGATTGCCTTTGATGAACCGACAAATCCCTGTTATAGCCGACCGTTTTGTGGACATGGATTTTGGAACAGGGGTTGTAAAGGTAACCCCGGCTCATGATCCAAATGATTATCAAATTGGATTGCGTCACCAACTCGACATGATCAGTATTTTGGATGAAAAAGGGATAACCAATGAAAATGCAGGTCCTTATCAATCGATGACAGTTCTTGAAGCCAGAAAGGCTGTAGTAAAGGACTTGGAAGCCCAAGGCTTTCTCATGGAAACCAGGAGCCATATTCATTCAGTCGGGCAATGCCACCGGTGTAACGCAACAATTGAACCTCGGTTATCGGACCAATGGTTTGTTAAGATGAAACCGTTAACCCATAAAGCGGTTTCTGTTGTTGAGAATGGAGAAATCCAGTTTTTCCCAGAGCGTTGGAAAAAAACGTATTTTCAATGGATGGATGAAATTCGCGATTGGTGTATCTCACGACAGCTGTGGTGGGGTCATCGGATTCCCGTATGGTATTGTGATCAATGTGGGCGGATCAATGTACAGGAAGAAGACGTGGAGGTATGTGAACATTGCGGATCCAATCATCTTACCCAAGATGAAGATGTCCTCGACACTTGGTTCAGTTCAGCCCTATGGCCTTTTTCGACCTTAGGATGGCCAGAAGAGACATTTGATCTGAGCAAGTATTATCCAACCAGTTTGCTTAGCACTGGTTTTGATATCATTTTTTTCTGGGTAGCCCGTATGATCGTCATGGGGATGGAATTTATGGGGAAAATCCCTTTTCGAGAAGTATACATCCATCAACTCATTCGGGATAAAAAAGGGCGAAAGATGAGCAAATCTTTAGGGAACGGTATTGATCCGCTGGAAGTCATTGATCAATATGGAGCGGATGCCATGCGGTTTACCATGACGAGCCTTGCTGTTCAAGGTCGGGATATTAAGCTGGACGTGAGAACGTTTGAGCATTCCAAACACTTTGTGAACAAAATATGGAACGCCGCCCGCTTCTGCCTGATGCATCTTGGGGCCCTTCCCCCTCAGGAATACCCTCAAGATTGGCATGATCATGAAGAATTAACCATAGCGGATCAGTGGATTCTCATGCGGATGGACCAGGCCATAAATGAGATTGATCAGCGTTTGTTGACGCACGAATACAATCAGGCTTCAAAAGTATTATATGAATTTTTTTGGAATGCTTTTTGTGATTGGTACATCGAATGCGTGAAACCTATATTGAATGAACTGCAGACAGAGAATACCATCAATCAAAACCAACAAAGCACACGGAAGGTTTTGCTTTACGTGCTTGATCGGTCTCTTCGGTTGCTTCACCCGTTCATGCCCTTTGTAACCGAAGAGATCTGGCAGAAACTTCCTAGATCCGGAAAGCCCATTTCCATAATGGTGGATCAGTGGCCAGAACCCGGTAATTATGGTTTTGATGAATCTTTGAATGGATTTGAACGATTGGTTGCCATTGTCCGAGGAATTCGCAATGTTCGCTTGGATTTCGACATTCCGGCACGGAAAAAAATGAAAGCGTTTGTTCGCTTTTTCTCTTGCGCGCAATCAGGGGAGAAAGAAATCTTTGGTCAAGGCGCTTTGTATCTCGCCAATTTGGCTTATTTGGATAAGGTTCTTTCTGTCGATGCTAAACCCGAGAAGTCCGCCCGCGTATACACGGATGGGTCGGTGGAAGTCTATCTCGAGATCGGTGAAGAAATCGATTGGGATTCGGAACGCCAACGGCTTCAGAAAGAAATCCAGAAAGCGCACGAAGATATTCTTCACCTTCAAAAGAAAATGGAGAACCCAAAGTTTTTGGAACGCGCAGCAGAGGATGTAGTGGAAGAAACCAAAGAAAAATGGGATGCAGCTCAAACTAGATTCGCACACCTAACACGGCTTCTTCAGGATCTTGAGTAGTTTGTTGTATGAGAAAACCAACAAGGCAATACGATCTTTTACTCTTCGATTTAGACAATACTGTCTTGGATTTTGCCCACTGCGAAGTTCATGTTCTGCTCCAAACATTTCAAAACTATGGGTGGAATCTGACCGAAAAACAGGTCCATCAATACTTGGAAATCAACGAACGCAATTGGAAAGCTTTTGAACAAGGGAGCAAGACACAGGCGGAGACGGTTGTCGATCGGTTTGCAGAGTTCTGCGGATATCTGGGCACTACAATCCCACCCGGACAACTGAATAGAGACTATTTATCCGCGCTGGGGAAGTGCGCGATATTTGAACCCTATGCGGAAGAAGTACTTGGAGCCCTACGGAATCGAGGGTATCTAATGTCGATTTTAACCAATGGTCTTCGAGCAGTTCAACAAGGCCGGTTCAATCATGCTCGTTTGGATCGGTTTTTTGACTATATGATCACTATAGATGAAGCAGGAGTCGCCAAACCAAATCGAGCGATTTTTGATTACGCGTTGCGTCAATACGAAATCCCCTCAGATCGAGTCGTATATATTGGCGATCATTGGGATATTGACATGGTTGGCGCTACCAACGCATGCATAGATGGGATCCATTATATACGGCATACTCCCCATCAAGGCCATCACGAGGCTAAGCATGTGACTCAGATCTCCTCACTGGATGAACTACTTTATCTTCCATAATGGGTTCCGGGTTAAACTCGATAGATCTAGAACGAAAAGCCAACGACTCTGAATAGAGATTGACCAGAAAAGGGATCGGGTAAGCCTAACTGCTTTTCTGGGGCGATGGTTCGAGAGCGGTTTTGTCCTCTTTCAAAGAATCTCTGCCTTCTTGGCCCAAACGCTCGATCTTCCCGATGGTATCTTCGTACTTGGTTTGCTCAAAGGCATCCTGCTGTAGAAAGCGATTGATCGGGTTGATCATTTTCCGGGCGAGATCGATTTTTGCGTCGGTGCCGTCCTTATACGCGCCGATATCGATCAGGTCTTTTGCGTTGTTGAAGGTAGAAATCAGATCTCTAAGAAAGCGCGAGGCTCCGAGGTGTTCGGAGCTTGCAACTTCAGGCATCAATCTCGATATGCTGGCCAACACATCCACTGCTGGAAAGTGATTGGCTTCAGCTAATTGGCGAGAAAGGATTATGTGACCGTCCAAGATCCCGCGAACCGTATCACTGATGGGTTCGTTGAAATCATCCCCTTCGACCAGTACAGTATATATCCCGGTGATGCTTCCTTTCTCTGAGTTTCCAGCTCGTTCCAGCACTTTAGGCAGCATGGCAAACACACTTGGTGGATATCCGCGCGTTGTTGGTGGTTCGCCAATTGCGAGTCCCAATTCTCTTTGCGCCATAGACCAGCGAGTTAAAGAATCGACCATCAGCATTACGTCTTTTCCCTGATCACGAAAGTACTCAGCGACGGCCGTTGCGGTCAATAAGACTTTTACACGCATTAACGCAGGTTGATCGGAAGTAGATACAAAAACCACACTACGCTGGAGCCCTTCTTTTCCCAAATCTCGTTCGATGAACTCCCGAACCTCTCTTCCCCGTTCTCCAACCAGGGCAATGACATTAATTTGCGCGCGCGTATTACGAGCAACCATTCCAAGAATGGTCGATTTCCCCACCCCGCTTCCTGCAAACACACCGATTCGTTGTCCTTTTCCCATGGTGAGGAACCCATCGATCGATCGCACTCCGATAGGAATGGGGACTTGGATTCGTTGGCGAACCAAAGGGTTGGGAGGGGCATTATGCAAAGGGATCCGAGAAAAAGGCAAAAAGAGCTTTCCATCAATAGGTCTTCCGATTCCATCAAAAACTCGAGAAAGCATATCCGGAGCGACACCCACATCCAAGATTCTCTGTGTGCCCAAGACTTCGTTCCCGAGAGAAACACCGGAAAACTCTTCCAAAGGCATTAAGATGATGTGGTTATCTTTAAACCCGACCACTTCGCAGACAATCCTGTTTTGCTGCTGGGTTCGGATATAGCACATTTCCCCCAAAAAAACCTCAGGACCTGCAGATTCAATGGTCAGACCAATAATTTTCTCGACCTTTCCAGCCAAACCAATGAAGTCGGTTTCACGAATCCGGTCTCTTAAGTAGCGCAATCGTTCGATCGTTGGGTACTTCAATCGGAATCTCCGCTTCCAACAATTTCCGAGACCAATTCATCTAGAATATTCAATTGGCTATCGATCGAACTGTCCAAAGTGCCGTAATCAGTGTCTATGACGACAGAACCTTTTGAAAGACTGGAATCAAGTCGAAATTCAACGTGGTTTAAGGAAGATCGGACCTTTTCAATCTCTTCTTTGGGGAATTTTTCAAAATCATCCGGGTGGAGTCGGAATACGGTTTTCCGAAAATTAGAAATCCTTTGCATCACTTGTTTGATTTTCCAAAGGATGACTTCTTGTTCATTGCCTGAGATTTCTCTGGAAAGAACTTTGTGGCATACCACGGAGACGATTTGAGCCAATTCTTGCGCGGCCATTTCCACATACTTATTCCGGTCAGTCTCTAAAGTGCGAATCACGCTTTCCATGGCTTTGAAGGAAGTTTCCATTGCCTTCTCCAGCTGTGTTTGCACATCTTGCTTGTGTTTTTTTACTTCATCGTGTGATTGGTGGATGATTTCATTGGCTTTTGTTTGGGCATCCGAGAAAAAGGAATGCGCTTCCGCAAGGATTTTCTCCGCTTCTTCGCGTGCTTGCTGCAGAATCGATCGGGCTTTTTCCTTGGCTAAGTTGACTTCGGGCGGATCGGCTTGCGCTTCTGGCGCGAAATCGGTAGATTCTTCCTGGCTAGAACCGGATAGGTCCTTCTCGCGGGCGAACGGGTATTTCTCTTTTTCATCGATGGTTACCAATGCTCGCTTAATTAGGTTATACAATCATTTCCTCTCCTCCGCCGCGAGCGATGATAATCTCTCCACTTTCTTCTAGCCTGCGGATTATGTTAACTACCTTTTGCTGGGCTTCCTCCACATCTTTGATTCGGACAGGACCCATAAACTCCATTTCCTCCAAAAGAAGCTGTCCGGCTCGCTTGGAAAGATTCCGGATAATTTTGTCTGTAATCTCCTCATCGGCTCCTTTTAGCGCGAGAGAAACCTCTTTGGTATCTGTTTCTCTCAAGACCATCTGTACGGAACGATCGTCTAGCTTGATAATATCTTCAAATACGAACATATGTCTCCGAATCTCTTCAGCCAACTCCGGATCGGTCTCTGATAGTTTGTCTAGGATATCTTTTTCTGTCGTTCGATCCAAAGAGTTCATCATTTCAACTACAGTGTCCAAACCACCCACTTGGGCGAAATCTTGAGTGACAAATGTTGAAACTTTTCGTTCCATAACGCGCTCCACCTCTCGGATTACTTCCGGATTGGCTTTATCCAACATAGCGATCCGTTTGACTACTTCTGGTTTGAGATCGTCGGGTAATGCGCTGACAACTAGGGATGCTAAGGTAGGCTGCAAATAACAAAGGATTAAAGAAATCGTTTGTGGGTGTTCGTTTTGGAGGACATTGACCAATTGGGAAGCATCTGTCTTCTTAAGAAAATCAAATGGCTTGACCTGAAGTGTCGTCGTCAGTTTTTCCAAAATTGCCAATGCTTTTTCCGGGCCAAGGGCTTTTTCTAAGATATCGCGCGCATAATCGACTCCGCCAGTGCTTATATATTCGCGCGCGCGAAAGGTGTTGGAAAACTCACCCAATACGACGCGTTTTTCTACATCCGGCACTTTATCAATTTTTGCCAGTTCCAGTGTAAGCTTCTCGATTTCCTCATCCGACATGTGCTTGAGGATGCCTGCCGCTTTTTCCGGACCTAGTGTAACAAGAAGCACTGCAGCCTTTTTGGGTCCGATAATCGATTTTTCAGCCAAAAGGGACACCTCACTCTTCTATCATTATTATACTACAAATTTGCTAAAGTTTGACACTTATTTTGAATGATTCTGTTGTGCTTTTTTCTATCTGTTCGTGGTATACTATATACAGATAAACAGGAGGATTACGATGACAAAGAGTGAGTTTTTGCGTGAAGCGATAAAAATCATTGCGCCGGGAACTGAGTTCCGTCAGGGCATTGAAAATATCCTGAATGCTAGAACGGGCGCTTTGTTGGTGCTAATGAACGAAGAAGATTGTCAAGAATGGTCTCCCATAATCCAACCCGGATTTCATGTCAATTGTGAGTATTCTCCTCAACGGTTGTATGAACTGGTGAAAATGGATGGTGCAGTGATTGTGAATAAAGAAATATCTAAAATTCTATATGCGAATGTTCAACTAGCGCCTGATCCAACCATTGCGACGTCAGAAACGGGAATGCGACATAGAGCCGCAGAACGCCTTTCTAAGCAAATTGAACGTATGGTCGTTGCGATCTCCCGAAGACGTTCTTTGGTAACCATTTTCTGGGGTTCCTTTCGTTATGTGCTCAATGAACTAAACCTTTTGATCATTAAAGTAAACCAAGCCCTAAACGCCATAGAAAAATACCGATATAGTTACAATCGATGGGTTTTGGATCTTGATGTGATGGAAATCACCAAACGGGTGACCTTGGTTGATTTGCTCAGGGCTCTGGAAAAGGCGATACGGGCCCTGAAAATGGGCAAAGAAATGGAGCCATATCTCTGGGAGTTGGGAGTCGATGGAAGATTGGCCAAAATGCAGTTGGAAGAGTTATTGGAAAGCCTCCAAGAAGATGTGGAAATGTTGATCATGGATTACTATAATGATGAGCTACCGATTCAGGAACAAGAGTGTAGAGAAGTATTGGATCGGATGATGCAACTTACCGAAAAAGACTTGCGAGATTATGGAAAGATTGTTACCTGTCTTGGTTATCCAAGCGATGGATCCATTTTTGAGCAACGTGTCATTCCCAAAGGGTTTCGTGTATTGAGGAATACACCCAAAATCCCTATGAGTATCGCATATAACGTTGTCCGTAGGTATCATAACCTCAACGAACTAGCAACATCAACCTCGAGAGAATTGCAGGAGGTAGAAGGAATTGGAGAGAAGCGGGCAAAAGCGATTGTCGAAGGCTTGGAAAGCCTTCGTTTGAAAGCGAATATCCAAAAGTATCCTCCGATCGGAGAACCCGAACAATCAATTGAGAAGGGGTGATCGATATGTTTCAAGATCTCAGCCTGATGGAATTTTCGGAGCAGCTCGCTTCAGCGACGCCTACACCTGGAGGAGGAAGCGCTGCAGCTGTCGCTGGTGTAATGGCAGCCTCTTTGGTCCAAATGGTTGCTGCGCTCACAAAAGGAAAAAAAGGGTATGAAGAATGGGAAGCATTGATGGAAGAGACCACTTGTCGGATGGCAGAAAAAAGGCAAAAACTACTCCAACAGATTAACAAAGATGCAAAAGCTTTTGAAGGGGTCATGCAAGCAATTCAGATGCCGAAAGAAACCGCGGATGAAAAACAGGATCGGAAAGCGGCCCTTCAAAAAGCGCTGATCCACGCAACTGAGGTCCCTTTGGAGACTGCGCGGAAAGCAGTACGAATTGGTCTCAGCGCGCTGGATATGGCAAAATGGGGGAACAAGAATGCTGTATCAGATGCTTACAGCGCATTAGAGCTTGCAAGAGCCTGTTTTTTCATGTCTTTGGAGAATGTTGAAATCAATATAGGGATGATCAAAGATGAGTCCTTCACAACGAGAATTCAAGAAGAATCTGAAGAGCTAACCAGCCAAATGGAAAGCTTGATCCAACAGTCATTGGAGTTGAAAACTTCTTGAAGCCAACCTACGAGCTTTATAGACAAGACAACGAAACGAACGCGCGATGTGGCAGAGTGATCACGCATCACAATTCATTTGATACTCCTGTGTTTATGCCGGTGGGAACGGCAGGAACCGTAAAGGGTATTCTTCCGATCCAATTGCAAGAAATGGGATGCCAAGTGATTTTGGGTAATACATTCCATTTATACCTTAGGCCGGGTCACGAGCTGATCAATCGGATGGGTGGATTGAGAGAGTTTATGTCTTGGGATGGATCGATTCTGACGGACAGCGGAGGGTTTCAGGTATTCAGTTTAGCGGCGATGAATCGGATTACTGAGGAAGGAGTCGAGTTTCGTTCCCCGTTGGATGGAAGCCAGCACTTTTTTACTCCTGAACTGGTTGCAGCCATTCAAGAACACCTGAGATCCTCGATAGCAATGGTTTTCGACGAATGTGTTCCTTGGCAGGCAGATCATGCCTATCTTCAATCCTCTGTCCGCCGAACGACTAATTGGGCCAAACGGTTTTATGCAGCACACAGACTTCAAGAGCAAAGAGTCTTCGGGATCGTTCAAGGTGGTATGGATCTTGCGTTGCGAAAAGAAAGCGCGGATCAGATTACTTCGATTCCCTTTGATGGTTATGCAATTGGCGGGCTGAGTGTGGGCGAGCCTGCTGAACTGACGCGCCGTGTGATGGAAGCTACCGCGCCTTTGCTTCCCAAAGATAAACCCAGGTATCTGATGGGTGTCGGATCTCCTGAACTCATTTTTGAGGGCGTATCTCAGGGAATCGATATGTTTGACTGTGTTTTACCAACCCGGAGCGGAAGACATGGCACTGTATTTACTCGAGGAGGGAAAATAAATATTAAAGCGGCCCGGTACAAAGAATCTCAAGATCCGATCGATCCACTCTGCAGGTGTACAGTATGTCAAAACTTTACAAAAGGGTACATTCGGCATCTCTTTGCCGCAGGAGAAATCACGGCAATGGTTTTGGCTACAATCCATAATCTATGGTTTCTTATGCAGATGATGCGGGATATTCGTCAAGCAATCATGGAAGATTCATTCAATGAGATGAGAAAAGCCTTTTTCGATCAATACGAAACGGTTTCGGTATCATAATAAAAGGAGGCGATCTCGTGGGTTGGAGTCAAAAAGCCCCCAGAGGAACAGAGCTTCAGTGTAAATCTTGGCAAACAGAAGCCGCTTTGCGAATGCTGATGAACAATCTAGATCCTGAAGTAGCAAGAGATCCCGATCATTTGGTCGTCTATGGCGGTTCGGGGAAGGCAGCCCGTAATTGGGAATCATATGAAGCCATTGTCCGTGAGTTGAGAGATTTGGAAAAAGACCAAACGTTGCTGATCCAATCCGGAAAACCGGTTGCTACTTTTCGGACTCATGAATGGGCCCCGCGCGTTTTGATTGCCAATTCCCATTTGGTTCCAAAATGGGCGGATTGGGATACTTTTCGGTATTTGGAATCTCAGGGGTTGACGATGTACGGCCAAATGACAGCTGGGAGTTGGATTTATATTGGTACCCAAGGGATTCTTCAAGGAACGTATGAAACCTTCAATGCTGTTTCTCAAAAGTACTTCGGGGGTTCATTGCGGGGAAAGTGGGTTCTCACGGCTGGACTAGGAGAAATGGGAGGCGCCCAACCCTTAGCCGTTACAATGAATGATGGGGTTATCCTGGCTGTTGAAGCAGATCGAAGAGCAATCGATCGAAGGCTGTCAAAAAACCAAGTGGATCGCTGGACCGATTCTTTGGACCAGTCTTTGGATTGGGTTCAGTCAGCAGTCCGGGAAAAGAAGGCTTTGTCCGTCGCACTCCTGGGCAATGCAGCCGAAATTTATCCGGTTTTGTTGCGGAAGGGGGTGATCCCTGATATCATTACAGATCAAACAGCGGCTCATGATCCTTTGACCGGGTATATACCCAGTCAGATCTCTTATGACCAAGCGATTGAATTGAGAGGGAAAGATCCCAATGAGTATTTGCGACTTGTTTATTCGAGCGTTGTTCGACATGTCGAGAGCATATTGGCCTACCAAAAGGCAGGCGCGAAAGTTTTTGAGTATGGGAACAACCTTCGAAGACTCGCAAAAGACCATGGAGTTGATGAGGCTTTCCTGATTCCCGGGTATATGCCAGAGTACATTCGGGACCTTTTTTGTGAAGGCAGCGGCCCGTTCCGTTGGGTTGCTCTTTCTGGCAATCCTGAAGATATATACAAAACGGATGAGAAGGTGCTGGAGCTCTTTCCCTATGATGACCACTTAAAAAAATGGATCCACATGGCCCGAGAACAAGTGCGGTTTCAAGGACTACCGTCTCGGATTTGCTGGCTTCGCTATGGAGAAAGAGAGCAAATGGGTTTGGCTTTGAATGATATGGTGAAGCGGGGGGAGTTGGAAGCGCCAATTGTCATTGGTCGAGATCATCACGATACAGGGTCCGTAGCTTCGCCCTATCGAGAAACAGAAGCGATGAAAGATGGATCCGATGCCATCGCGGATTGGCCGATCCTCAATGCCCTTCTTTCCGCAAGCGGGGGGGCTACTTGGGTATCTTTGCATCATGGTGGTGGAGTAGGCATCGGATATTCGATTCATTCTGGCATTGTCGTAGTAGCAGATGGTACGGAATTGGCTGAACGAAAGATCTCGCGTTGTTTAAACAATGATCCGGGTCTGGGAGTGATTCGGCATGCAGACGCTGGGTACAGCATTGCCCAAAAAACAGCAAATGAAAAAGGATTGCATATTCCAATGCAGAAATAACCCGGTGGGGGTGGATGTGTATGAAGAGGGGACTTCTTTCTGTTCTATGCTTTTTTTTCTTTTTTTCTTTTCTTTATGGGGTTTCGATTCCTTTTTGGGAAATTCAGTGGAAAGAAGGAATCGGATCTACGAGCATGGGCGCGGGGGCTATTTGGGGAAATCCTTCGTTACTCGTGCATACCGACAAATGGACTGTAGGGGGAGTAACGCTAAGCTCCTTTGATGGAGAAGACGAGGGGTACGTTCTTTTTGGAGCGCACGTCATTCAGCCTTATCAGTATGGATTTGCTGGTAGTATGGATCTTTCTTATGGAAAACTAATGGATTGGGATGGGAACAACGATTTTGCAAGCTTCGGGTATTCAGTAGCCGGGAAGCATGAATCCTTGGCGTGGGGGGTTCGATTGAGCACAGGGTTCTTTTATGATGCGAATGATCCTGCAACCAACGCTGTCTACGGCTCGGCCAACTTTGGGATTTCTTATTCTGTATTGCCTTACACTCATTTCGTCATCAATTTCAACGCGCCACAGGTCGTGACGACCGTTCCCCAGATCTATGCTGTCAATGCTCCTGAGAGGTTTTGGGTGGGCGGCGGCATCATCAATCGGACAAGCTTGGGAAGAGCCTATATTGGTGCTGCTTCCTATTCTCGGAAAGACGACCTATACATGTCTTTTCATTTTGGAGGAGGATTCAGGGTAGGCTTCCTGGACTGGGATGCTGCCATAATCTTGAAGGATCTCTATCAAAACATTCCGATGGAATCCATTCCTTGTTCGATTAAGGTATCCGGTTCTTTGGATTTTGAAAACTTCTCTTTGGGGGTTGGCACTGAGATTCCTTTCTTCCAAGAGCAAACCAGCACACGTTGGCAATTATTTGTCCAACTCCGCTGGTAGGTGATTTTCCATTTTTTGGGGGTGCATCATGCGACGATTGATTGTCTTCTTCTGTGCGATTCTGATCGTGTTGGGGATGAGTTCTTGTCTAGGGCCAGGGCTTGTTACCAATGTTGGACCCAAGATTGGCCCAGACCCAGACCCAGATCCCGATCCAGATCCGTCTGTGTCATGGTATATCAAAACGTACCTACCGGGCATCTGGAATTATGTCTTTTCTGATTCGGATGGCAATCCGGTTCAAATGTATTGGGTAGACCAAAAAGTAGATTCGATGGGAAATGTTTCGATTCTTTTCTATAAACAGAAGCAATTAGGTACCCCTGTTTTCCGATCGGAAGGAGTCATTGATATGTATACTGGAGCTTTCCAATTGCAAACCTCCTTCGGTACGATCGGGCAAAACCAGGGTTTAATCATGTACGAAGGTACGTTTAATCCAAATTCGCTCAAGTTGGTTGATTACCGTTGCGTTTTGCGTCAAATATCAATCGTTGATCATGAGGTTCAGATTGATTTTCTTCCCTTTTCCATTGAAGCAATTCGAAGCGGGTATTTGGTTACCAATTGATGACCGCTCTGGTTTTGGCGGGGGGTAAAGGAACGAGAATGGGCTCCACCCCGAAACCATTCTTATTTCTGGGAAAAAAAACGATTATAGAATACTCTTTGGAACATTTTCAGAAGTCCGATGGGATCGATCGTATCGTTGTGATTGCCCCATCTGGCAGATTAGATGGCGCAAAAGAGGTCTGTTCTGCCTATTCGAAAGCTGATCCTCCCATTCTTGGGGGAGAAACTCGCCAGGATTCTGTATTCCGAGGATTAACCTACCTTCAGGATGGTTCGCCCGATTGGGTGCTGATTCATGATGCCGCTCGACCGTTCTTTTGCTCTGTCTTATCCCGGATATCTCGCTTGATCCAGGAGGGAAGAATCGATGGAATTATTCCTGCATATCCTGTAACCGATACAATATATAAGAAAGAACCCTCAGGACGCATTTCTTTGATTATCCGGGATCAACTGTTTTCCGCGCAAACTCCGCAAGCTTTCCTATACTCCAAGATTTGGAGGGCGCACAAATGGGCTTATCAGAACAATCATAGTTTTTTTAGTGATGATTGTTCTTTGCTCTTGGCCTTCGAACCGAATTCGCAACTTGCTCTTGTTGAAGGGGATCGATTCAACATCAAGATCACCTTTCCCGAAGATCTGGAAATAGCGAACGCTTATCTGGCAATCACAGAAAAGAGGAGGAAAATTCGTGGTTAAAAACTATATCCTCGACACCAATGTGCTGTTGCATGATCCTCATTCTTTGGAATCATTCGAAGATAATCGGGTGATCATCCCTTTACCAGTCGTGGAGGAACTGGATCAATTTAAAAGAAACTCGGGACAAATCGGTGCGAACTGCCGCCAAGTAATCCGCCGGTTGGATGAAATGATTGCTCAGGAACAGATCCAGGTAGGGTTACCCATCCGAAATCATCACCAAATCATTATCCAAGTGTTCGAGACCTTTTCTTTTAAAGTATCTTCCTTCATTTCTCAAAATCGGAATGATAACATCATTCTTTCTTATGTTCATGAAATTCAAAAAACAGATCCGGGAACCCCTGCAA
Source organism: uncultured Thermotogaceae bacterium (assembly GCA_964462525.1). GTDB lineage: Bacteria > Thermotogota > Thermotogae > MWEM01 > MWEM01 > CAYWWY01. Next base: position 72,201 of record CAYWWY010000002.1, on the reverse strand, counting down.
TCTTGGTAACGAAAGACATCCATCTTCGAGTTAAAGCGAATGCGTTGGGCGTGCAATCTCAAGATTTTTTAAGTGATAAGGCTTCCAGTTTGGAACAGGATCATGGATATCTTTCTTTATCCATTCCCGACAAGCAAAAGGAAACGCTCTTTTCGAAGGGATCGTTGGAACTGGTTGCGCTCGACGAGGAAAAGGATCGGTTGATCCCCAATCTCTTTTTGGATCTCGGAGAGGATCAACTGGCCAAGGTTTCTCCATCGGGTGATTGCATTATCGCTCTGCGTCCTCGAAATCCGTCTGAAACGTGGGGGATTAGCGCAAGGAATCGGGAACAACACTTTGCCATAGAAGCCCTCATGGATCCTCAGATTCCTCTGGTTACCCTTTATGGGCCTGCGGGAACGGGAAAAACGCTTTTGGCCGTTGCGATTGGGTTGGTGCATGTGCTGGACGAGCGTAAGTTCAAGAAAATGACAGTAACCAAACCGGTTATTCCCATGGGGAAGGATATTGGGTATCTGCCAGGGAGTATGGATGAAAAAATCAGACCTTGGGTCCAGCCCATTTACGATAATCTTGAGTTTTTGTTTGGGAATAAAGGGATTAACGCGGAAGAGTATCTGGCGAAAAGACATTTGCTTGAAGTACAGGTTCTAAGCCATATCCGTGGCCGTTCAATCCCTGAACAATACTTGATCATTGATGAAGCCCAAAACCTTACCCCCCATGAGATAAAGACGATCCTAACCAGGGTTGGAGAGAAAACAAAAATCATTCTTACCGGAGATCCACATCAAATTGATCATCCGTATTTGGACACAATGAGTAATGGTCTCATGTATGCAAAATCTAAGTTTTATGGAGATTCACTTGCTGCGCATATTCATCTGGTTCATGGAGAACGATCTGCTCTATCTTCACGGGCTGCCCAGTTGTTGTAGGTTCTTTTTTCTCGATTCTCCCGTTGCTATGGTATAATACATCACGTCCGAAATCAAACAAACGCGGAGGTGGTCTGGTGAGTAGCGAGTATGAGCAGTATCTCAGCACCTTCATTGATGAAGCAAAGGAATATATGGCCATTCTCAATGAAAAGATGCTCTTGCTTGAGAAAGAAGCGGGCAACATGGATGCGATCAATGAAATATTCCGAGCCATCCATACCCTCAAAGGAATGTCTGGCACAATGGGGTTTGAAAACATCGGAAAACTGAGCCACCTCATGGAGAGTATTTTCGAACTAGCGCGAAATCGAAAGATGGTGATTAGCTCAGGGTTAATGGATTCCCTCTTCGATGGAGTCGATTCCATTGGCAAGATGTTGGAAGAGGTTTCGTCTGCAGGGACAGACTCAGCGACGGATTGCTCCCAACTGATCAATCGCTACGAAGATATCCTTCAAGGAAAGATTTCTTCTTCTCCGGTTTCGCAAGAACCGAAGGAGCAGACCCGGCACACAAAGGAAACGGTCCATGAACAGAATCCCATCTTGGATCAAAAGGAACTTAATTATGATGAAATCCCGTTTTCCATTCCAGAGGAGATCCAACACGCATTAAGTTCAGCAGCCTCTCAGGGGTATTCCCCCTATTACATGCAAATCCAACTGGATAAAGGAACGGTGCTAAAAAGCGCTCGGATGTATATGGTATTTCACCGTCTTGAGGAACTTGGCTCTGAAGTGCTTTTTACTGTTCCAAGTGTTGAAGATATCGAAGACGAAAAGTTCGATTTCGATGTGGATGTTCTTTTCCCCTCTCGATTGCCTGACGAAAAGTTGGTGAAGGAAATCCAATCGATTGCAGAAGTTGAAAACGTTCGGATCATTAAGCTAACCATTGATGATCGGCAAAAAGAAACAGACCATAAACCGATTCTTGGCGGAAAAACGGATCAGAGTTTAGCAGAGTCAGCTAAAAAACCTGCTCAAGGGAAAAATGGTCAATCCTTGGTTCCTACAACCATCACACAAACCATACGAGTTGATATCGAAAAACTCGATACCCTAATGAATCTGATGGCAGAATTGGTGATTTCAAGAAGTAGAATCAACGAAACATTAAAGCAACACTCGATAAAGCAAGTGGATGAAAGCTTGGCTCAGTTGAGCCGGATTACCCTTGATCTTCAGAATATTGTGATGAAAATCAGGATGGTCCCTGTTTCCTACGTTTTTAACCGTTTTCCAAGAATGGTTCGAGACCTTGCTCGCGATTCATCCAAAGAAATAAACTTACTGATCACCGGAAAAGAGACGGAGCTTGATCGAACGGTTGTTGAGGAGGTGGGCGAACCTTTGGTCCATCTATTACGAAATTCAGTCGATCATGGAATCGAGAGTCGGGATGAACGGCTAAAGAAGGGAAAAGCGCCAGTAGGGACGATCCATCTTAATGCCAAACATGAAGGAAATAACGTAGTGATAGAAATTAGCGATGATGGAAAAGGGTTGGATCGCAACTCTATTCTTTCGAAAGCCATTGAAAAAGGGTTAATTGATGAGATACCAGCGCTCTCTCTGTCCGATGAAGAGGTGTACCAGTTTGTTTTCCTTCCAGGGTTTTCTACCAAGAGCGAAGTAAGCACCCTTTCCGGACGAGGGGTTGGTATGGATGTTGTCAAAACAGGCATCGAGAACCTAAACGGGAACGTGACTATAGAGAGCGAATCCGGAAGAGGGAGCAAAGTAACCATCCGATTACCATTAACATTAGCCATAATTCAGGCTTTGCTTATAAAAGTATCCGGTTTTGTCTTTGCGATACCGATCGCTTCAATTGATAGCACTCTCACATTACCAACTACGGAAATCCAAGTAGTGCAATCCAGAGAAGTAATTGTGATCCGCGGAGAGATCATTCCAATTATTTGGTTGAAAGAGCTATTCAATCTCTCCAAAGAAAAAAAGTATTCCCAGATCCATGTGGTAATTGTAAAGGTTGGGGCAAAAAAACATGGTTTTGTTGTTGATACGCTTCTTGGCCAAGATGATATCGTTATTAAGTCAATGGGAAAACTAATGAAAGATGTCCGTGAGTTTAGTGGCGCAGCCATTTTGGGTGATGGAAGCATTGCCCTGATTCTTGAAGTGGGCGCAATCTGCTACCAAGACAGATCATAAACACGGATAGGTTTTGTCGAAAGACTACCATAAGTCAAGCGCGAGGGGGGATGGAGAGACATGGGAAGAAGAGTTCTGATTGTTGATGATGCTGCATTTATGCGGATGATTTTAAAGGACATCGTTTCAAAAAACGGGTTTGAAGTCGCAGGGGAAGCTGGAAACGGGATTGAAGCGGTGGAAAAGTATCGCGAAAGCAAACCGGATGTTGTTACTATGGATATTACAATGCCCGAAATGAACGGGATTGAAGCGATAAAAAAAATCCGCGAACATGATAGCAGCGCCAAAGTGATTGTTTGTAGCGCGATGGGTCAGCAGGCAATGGTGATCGAAGCGATACAGGCTGGAGCAAAAGACTTCATTGTAAAGCCTTTTCAACATTCCAGAGTTGTTGAAGCGCTAAACAAAGTACTGGGTTAATGGCTACTGAGACAATCGCTGAGACGTCAACAAAGGCAGGATTGGATTTGGCAGGGACATTCCTGCCTTTTCTCATAGCGACCCTCCTCTTATTTGGGATTTTGTTTCTTGTTTATTGGTTGCTTAAGAAAAGCAACCTGACGAGGAATAAAGGAGATTTTTTTCACGTTCTTGCCTCCCAACCACTAGACCGACTATCCAGCATACACCTGGTTCGATTTACCAATGAGTTCTTCGTGGTTGGCACAACAAACGGGCATATTACTGTCATCCATCGGTTTACCGATCCAGAAGATAAAGAAATGCTCAACCTTCAATTCCAGAAGAGGAAAATATCTCCTTTTATGGCAACACTTAATCGAAAAGTGTTCGATGAGCAGGTCAAAAAATTGGATGCTATGGATGAGTGAGGAGACCCTTAATGATGCCGCCCCCTTTGCATCGATCTTCTCTATCTGAACGCCCCTTTAGAACAAGGATTCGATTGAAGCAGAGGATTTTGGTAATCCTTCTTCTTGCTTTTATTTCTCTTTCTTTTTTCCCCCAAGAAACAGTAGTTCCATTACCCAGTCTTCAATTCGGTATTGGTGTAAGTGAAGATCCAAGTGATCTCGTAGTGACTATTGAAATTCTCCTCTTGATCACGATTTTGGTCCTTGCTCCCGCCATTATTATGATGGTGACATCGTTTACCCGGATTGTTGTTGTCTTCTCTATGCTCCGGAATGCGTTAGGCACTCGAACCGCTCCTCCAAATCAGGTGATTGTAGCGCTTTCTCTTTTCCTTACTTTCTTTATTATGGAACCCCAAATCACAGAGATTTGGAATCAGGGGATGGTGCCGTATATGAACCAGGAAATCGCATATGAGGAGATGTTCGATCGAATCGGAACCACGATGAAGCGCTTTATGGTACAGCAACTAAAAATCCACCGGAATGAAGATAATGTTGATATGCTGTTAGCAAACACGGGCAGAGCTCCTGTTGCTGAAATCGATGATGCGGATTTAGCCATCATAATTCCAGCGTTTATTATTGGAGAATTGGAAATTGCATTTAAGATGGGGATTCTTCTATTTGTTCCGTTTATATTGATTGATATGTTGACTGCAAGCATTCTATTAGCGATGGGTATGATCATGATCCCGCCAGTTCTAATCTCAATGCCATTCAAACTCCTTCTTTTTGTTATGATTAATGGTTGGGATATTCTCGTTGGCGGACTCTTGCGAAGTTTTTAGAAAAAGGAGGGAGCGGGTGCCATGGAAGCGAACAGTGTCATTGCGGTTGATATTGGTGGAACGAAGATTCTGGGCGCCAAATTCGATCAAAAGGGGAGGATCGAGGCACGCGAAAAAAAAGGAACCAAAACAAGAAAGGGAGACGAAGCCGCTTTTCGTCAATTGACGAGAGTCATTGATCAATTATGGACCGAAGAGGGCTCCCCTGTTCAGGCAATCAGTATTGGTGTGCCAGGGGTTGTACGAGACGGGGTCGTCGTGTTTGCTCCAAACATGCCCTGGAAAGAATATCCGCTCCAGAAGAAAATCCAGGAACACTATGGTGTGCGGTGCTTTGTTGATAATGATGCCAATCTTAGTATGTTGGGAGAATGGCGGTATGGAGCCGGAAAAAACTGTCAGAATCTGATTGGAATCTTTGTTGGCACAGGCGTTGGGGGCGGAATCGTTCTTAATAATCAAATCTATCAGGGGGCTACCGGAGGCGCTGGGGAAGTGGGCCATATTATTGTCTCAAGTGATGGTCCTTATTGTGGTTGTGGCGCACGAGGATGTTTAGAAAGCTTAACATCAAAAAACGCGATCCAAAAGGAGATTATCGCCCAAACAAAAAGGGGACGCAAGAGCGTATATACCGATTTGATAGAAACCGATCAATTCATCCTGAAAAGTTCAATGCTGAAACGAGCTTTAGAAGAGAAAGATATGCTTACTGTGGATATTATGGAACGCGTGTCACAATATCTTGGAATCGGAACCGCCTCAATCGTTAATCTTTTGGATCCAGAAATCGTTATTTTCGGGGGAGGTATTATGGAGGCTGTGGGTCCATATCTCCTTCCCAAAATTATAACCCATGCCCAAAGCTATGCGATCCTTCGGATAATGGAAAAGGTTAAAATCGAATTAAGCGCGCTGAAAGATGACGCTTGTCTTTATGGGGCGTATGCTTTGGCACTTATGGGGGAATCTTAGAAGATGGAAAAGTCAAACTCCATATCTTTCGGATTGAATTTGACAAACTTTTCGGGGAACGCCTTTATATGAAAAGAAGTTGATATCTTATCCAATTCCAACCCCCCATCAATTTGCTTAAATGAGATGGAAGTCTCATTAACCCAACAGTGAAGGTCCCATTTCAGTCCCAATGAAAGATTGAGAAATTCAGACGTCTTAGTATTGAAGGTTGCTCCGAGATCCATATCCAGACCGGGAAATGCCCCTGTAAATGCCATTGTTAACCGAGGTTCACGAAAGGTAGTTCTCAGCCCTAAGGTGAAATCCTCAAATCTGGCCGAAAGCCGATTGCTTATGAAGGGAAAGCTCTGGTCTTTCGGGACAAAATGGAATTCCGAATCCGATGTTAAGCTCTTCATCTTACCAAAACTCCCCAACGAGAAGTTCAGTTTATTTACGATTTTATCGACCGGCTGATCCAAGTGGTATCGTGCGAGAAAATCGACTGAGTATCGAAAATCCTGACTTCGAATGCCAAAACTGTAGTTTGTGCTGTCGATTCGTTCGTTCCGTAGATCCCAAGTACTATCTGTATTTGCGGATAAATCATACGAAAACAATTTCCAGTTCGAGCGAGTGGTAATTACTGGGTTGGCAAGCTGATCCTCTTTTTTAATGAAGTCGTACGAAGTTGAAATCCCTAGTTGGGTTCCGATAAAAGGAATTGAGATAGAGCTTGAAAGCTTCAGCACATTCGTTTCTCGATTATGCGAAAACGGAGCAAGGTTTTCCCCTTTCACAAAGAGGAAGTTGTGCGTAAACTTGGTTTTCCATAGACCGAAGTTCAGGTCGAGAGTCGTATCAACCGCTTCTGAGTATCTCCATCCCACATCATCTTGGATCGATCTTAGGTACCCCACCCTCATGGTATATCCAGTCTGAAAGACGATATCATTGGTTCCGATCCGGTAATCCAATTTTCGAAAGGGCAATGTGTTGTCAATTTTGAACTCGTTGGAAAAATCATCATCTTTATGCTCGAAACGCATATCAATAACGGACCAATATGGCGCAAGAATCTGATTTCCGCCCAAAGCGATTTCCGGCATATCGAAGCGCCATCCTGTGCGAAGGATATAATCTAGATCTTGAACTACTTCATCCATAGCAGCGGTTGCAGGTGTTGTCGTTTCAGCGGTAAAGATGAATCGGTCCAATCGCAATTTAATCGGATAGAAATCAGGACCGATTGAATAGGTATGACTGGACAATGTGAAAGAAGGCAAACGATACGTGTTGGTTCCAATGGTTGGAGTACGGAGTTCTTTCCGAAAAGCTTCAAGTGTAAATCTCTGTTCGAAAAAGGGACCTGTGATCCGAATCCCCGTTTCGGTATTGCGGTTCTTGAGCTGCCAATCTTCCAAAACATTATTGGTATTATAGTAAAACATAAACTGAAACGGATCAATTGCTTTCGTTAAGACGTTGAACTTGATTTCTCCATGCTGATCAGCCAACGACTCACTGGCTTTTTGCCTCATGGAAAGTGATACAACAGTATCACCGGGCAGTCGGAAGGTGTTATCTATCCCGATTCTCGTTCCACTATTCCGACCTTTCTCAATGGATTCGATGAATAGGGATCCAACTTCGTTATTCGTTGCAAGATAATTAAATCGCAAATATGCCTTCCATCCTTCTTCTGCTCCATACGAAAATGTATTTTCGATGGGTTGGACTGTCCGGTCCAGAGCCATAAAAAAGATCGGATATGGAAGAACAGGGATATCGAAAATATAGAGGACTAAATCGTAGGCGATCATGTCCATTCCGGATTTGATGACAATGTAATCTGCTTGGAACCGATAGTGGGGCTTTTCATGATAGTCACAAGTAGTGATATATCCACCATGGATTTCCATGATTTCTTCCTCATACATCGTTTTTCCCCGACTTTGTTCTCCAAAAATATAGATGTTCTGATCACGGCCCGCTTTATTCTTAGATGTTGTCTTTCCTCTCAGGCTGTACAGAAAAGTCGCATTGTTCTCGACATACATTTTTATCGAATTTGCGGTGTATACATCTTTTTCGCGGATTAACTGAACCTTTTCTTCAATAGAACTCTCTGCGACCAAGTAGTCGACCAATCCGGATTCGTCAAGGTATAGCCATACCCAAGGGGCGCGAAGCACAAATTCCTCGAAGGCGATTCGAACGTCGCCTTCCAAGATGATCAAGCCTTTCTTGCCATCCATTCTAACTTGATCGGCTTCCACTTTGGCATCAAAAGCTTGTGGTGGAGTAAGGGATGTTGGATTCGGTATAGGTACCGGGATTTCTGCAGCAATCAAGCTACCCGAGAAGAAAAAAAAACCCAAAACAGAAAGAACGAAGACCATCGTAGAAAAATGAAGAAGCCGAGAAAAGAATTCTTTGAATCGGTACATGATCTTTGTATCTAAAAGCGCGAAGAGGATAATTCCGACAGTAGAAAAAACGAGGTTCGGACTCCATGTAGCCCACACCGGGGAAAGAAGTCCCTCTTTCCCCATTGCAGATAGCCAAGCTCCACTTCCTTGGTAAAAAACAATCAGAATAAAGGTGATGATTACACTCCATGATTTGCTTCGTATATTAAACAACAATGAAACGGGCACTCCGATTAAGGCGATGATCAAAGGTCCGAGGGAATTGGCGTACCGTCCCAGGAGTTCGACTTCGTAACTCTCAGTTCTCAACCCCATCCGTCCGAAGGACGAAATCCTCTCTGTAAGCTCTTTTGAGGTCATATCCTGGGCTGATTTCGCTGTGCTTCTAATGAACTCGTCAATATCTTGAGTAAGCTCGATTTCCATCTCTTCGAAACTGGAATCCAGCTTCATCAATCCCTGAGTATCCAATGTGAACAAGCGGCCGTCCACTAGCTTCCAAAGCCCGGTAGCATCATCCTTAACAGCTTTCTGTGCTTGAAACACCTTCATGTCTCTTGAACCCAGATCATAGATCAACACCTCTTCGAACACATTGGTGTCGGTCAAGAAGCGTTTGACATAAAAATATCGGCTATCTCCAACATGAAGGAATTGGTTTGTTTGGATTGTTAACTCTGGCCGTCTGTACACATGCTGGATCAGTGTTTGGTTGGCTTTATGGTTAAAATCGGGAACAAGAAAATCGCTTAGTAGAAAACTGAACAGTGAAAATATCATTCCCAGAAGAAGAAAAGGAATAACGATTTTCTTAAAAGAGATCCCATGGACTTGTAGTGCCATGAGTTCATTATTCATACCCAATTGGGAAATCAACCACAGAATTGAAAGCAATACCCCAACAGGGATTCCCATCGCAGCAAAAAAAGGGAGTTTATAGTATAGCAGCTCAAACAGTCTCCAGATGGAAACCTGATACTGGATAATCTCCTCGGAGAGAAAATATAAGGTTTGAACGCTAACAAATACGATAAACCCCCCCACGCCTACCAAAAAAGGAAGGATTGACGTTTTCATGATATAGCGGCTCAGTGTGCGAATGCTTCTCATGGAGCGACTATTCCTTTCTTTCCCAAATCGGCTCCTTTTTCTCGATGAATTGGGTAGTTGGTCCGTCTTACTTATTTATTCGCTTCTTCCAACGCGCGCTTACGCTCAAGGATGATCTGATCTTGAATGTTGGAAGGTACTTCCGAATATTCACTGAACTTCATCGTGAAATACCCCTTTCCGCTGGTGATGGAGCTTAGCTTATTCGGAAACTCGAGCATCTCAGAAAAGGGGACTTTGGCCTTAACCATTTGATAACCACGACTTCCTGCTTCCATGCCGAGGGGACGTCCTCTGCGCGACGTGATCTCTCCCATCACGTCGCCAGCATTCTCATCCGGGACAAACACTTCTACTTCCATAATGGGTTCCAACAGTACTGGTTTGGATAGTTCCATCCCTTTTTTTAGTGCTTGGATTCCGGCGATTTGAAAGGCCATATCTGATGAATCAACTTCGTGGTAGGAACCATCATACAATTCCACTTTTATATCCACGACGGGAAATCCTGCGAGAACCCCTTTTTTTAGGCCTTCCTTAATCCCTTTTTCAACCGAAGGGATATAGTTGTTGGGAACCGATCCCCCAAAGATGGTTTCTGCAAACTCGAATCCAGACCCTCGTTCTTTTGGGTAGACTCGGATTTTTACGTGGCCATACTGTCCATGTCCACCTGTTTGCTTCTTATGCTTGTATTCAGTTTCTGCGTTTGCGCGTACCGTTTCACGATATGCGATCTTGGGCTTACCCACATCCACTTCAACTTTGAACAATCGTTTGAGTCGTTCAATCATTACATCCAAATGGACCGAACCAACACCAGATATGACCGTCTCACTTGTTTCTGGATCATGTTCCCAGGAAAAGGTCGGATCTGATTCAGCAAGCCGGGACAATCCGTTTGAGATCTTATCGATGTCCGATTTGGATTTGGGATGAACAGACTTAGAAAGCATAGGCTCGGGAAACTCACCCATCGGAATAAGCAATTTCCGAGCAGAATGGGTTATGGTATCGCCTACGGCGCTTTCTTTAAGTTTCGGGATACTCACAATATCTCCAACCCCCGATTCGGAAATCTCTTCTTGTTCTTTTCCGACTACATAGTAGATATGAGAAGCTTTTTCTTGACTCCCTTTTGAGACGTTGACAAAACTATCTGCGCCTTTTAGTGTTCCCGAAAGGATTTTGATGAATGATTGTTTTCCAATAAATGGATCAACGGCTGCTTTAAAGATCACTCCAGAGAATGGTTCGTCTTCTGTGCATTTGATTTCTACAGGAGTATGACCATCTTCCAGTGTTGAAGGGGTGGAAGGGCGATCCTTGGCTGATGCCCCCATCACAGAAAGTATGGTTAAAAAATGAGCTGAGCCGATATTTTTAGAACCAACACTGCAAAAAACGGGTGTAATTATTCCTGCTATATATGCCCTCTTCATCTCCTGAATCAGTTGATCTTGTTCGATCTCCTCTCCAGACAAATATTGCTCCATCATCTCTTCATTGGTCTCAACAATATCTTCAATCAATTTGGTTCTCCGTTCTTCGACTTCTGAACGGATATCCTGAGGGATTTCAATTTCCGAAAAGGTCCCGGATCCATCCATTTCAAACTCGTACGCTTTTGATTCAAGCAGGTGCACGTACCCACGAAAAGAGTCTCCGCTGCCAATGGGGATGAATACAGGAGACATATTCCGATCGAACGTTTTTTGAAGGGCATCGATACAATCACTGAAATTGGCTCTTTCTTTGTCCATATGATTGATCATAACCATAATCGGTTTCCCCATCTTTTCGGCAATCTTCCAAGTGCGTTCCGTTTGCACTTCTACGCCGGCTGTTGCGTTAACGACGCAGAGCACGTTTTCCGACGCGAATACCGATGTGATTACGTCATTGATGAAGTCACCAAACCCGGGTGTGTCCAACAAGTGAAACCGGGTTTCTTCCGTTTCGAAGGTAGCAACAGAAGCGGACAGCGTTGTGCCTTTGTCTGCTTCAAGAGGATCATAGTTGGTAACACCTCCGATTTTTTCAATCTTCTTTCCAGCGACCAATAGGGATTCAATCAAGGTACTCTTTCCGCTTGAATTATGGCCCACCAGTCCTAAGGTTATTCTTTTTTCTAAAGGCTTTTGCCCCATACAACAAAACACCTCCTATGGGATTGTATGTATTTCTTGTTCCTTGTTATTGTGGCATGATCATTAACGCTACGGGAATGCTTGGTTCTCCTGAAGAGGGAGAGTTCACTACACGGGTTCCAATAACCATTGTAGATGAGGATCCCCCATCAAAGCACATCGCATCGGTGTACCCTTTGCTTATTAGGAACTGGGCCAGTTCTTCAAAGGTTAAGCCAGCGCTTGAAGATTGATATCCATCGATTACCAAAAAAACGATTCTACCAGGCGCCAAAGCAACAACTGTCCGAGGGGTTTTGCTTGTAATGATATGGGTGCCATATCGAACCCGCTCCGTTTCAACATCGGGAATCAATCGGCCCGCTTCCAGGATCCTCGGACCACCTTCAACTGCCATATCAATCGTATATGGAAAGCCAGGAACAATCAAGCGATAACTGGCCCGATCACCAATCTTCACGTAATTTGCGACACCTACCGGACCAAGCATAGCTACAAAACCATCTTTCGGTGCTCTCCAAACGTATCCTTTGCTCTGAACGATCCCATTTTGAACAACAACATATTCTCGATCCGTTCTTTGGGGAATGGTTGGGGCAAATTCGTCGGTAAAGATTACCACATCTGCATTTTGACTGATTTTGTTGACCCCTTTAACTAGGTAGAGAATGGCTCCCAATTGCAAATGTACTTCGGTATTGATTGATAGGATCTGATATTCCCCGGTCTCTGATCGGACAAGAAATGGTCTGGGAAAATAGTGGGGTTCGCTAAGCACTTTTCGGGATTTGATTAAAGTCCCGATCGGCAAGGCTGTTGATGTATCAAAATATGAAGCGTTCACACCCGCATAACTGAGGGTTCTTCGAACCATATCGCTTACTTTTTCCCTGCTTCCCAACCCTCCTATAGCGATTTGTGGTTCGATCTTCATCTGTGCGATATCAAGATCGATCTCCAAATAGGATACAAGCAATGTTGAATTCCCCAACTGCTCCCGTTTGCGATAATAGGAGATTCCCTCCGCTACTTTTTGATGCTCCTGAAGGTATGGATCAATATGGGTAAAATAAATCGTCACTTCATTCCCGGTCTTATGGATTCTATAGTTTACTGGGATTCCAAAATCAACGGAAAATAAGGCATAGAATTCATCAGATCGTTGCATAGTCAGATTATGGATAATTGCTTCCCGGATCGATACAGGAAACAGAGTGATCTCTGCAACATTGCCTCTCGGGTGTACTTTAACTAATGCTTGCTCATCAAAAAAAGCGGAAGAAAACTCAAATCGTACCGTACGGGCGACAACTTCCGCTTTAAGAAGCTGAATATGGGGGTCTGTACCATAAGCATAATAGCGATCGGAATGAACGAGGTTGTATGAAAGAAACCCGAGCATAGCTTCTGCTGACACATAAGTCTTGCGATCGATCACATATACCATTCCAGGGGCTTTGTGCAAGAAATCTAAAGTCATACCCCGTATCGGATCAACAACCATGGTTTGATGGGTTCCGCGATTCACCACATAATACTTTCCTGATTCTTGAAATCTTGTCACTCCTGCGCCAAATTCTCGAAGAGCTTCTACCTGAATGAGTAACTCACCTGACATCTCAACAATTTCAGGTTCCCGAAACCGTAGATATTCTCCTTCTGATCTGAGCAGATACAATTCTTGGGCATGGCCCCCAAATGAGAGCAGAAAGGAAAAAAGAATCAAACCCCCGACAAAAATCTTCATAAATCCCCCCATGCGTCATTTCCATTGAAGCAATTGTACCATATTTAGTGAATAATATCCCAAACAAGCGAATGGTTTTCCACTGATCCTTCACCGATTACAATTGCATTTCTCAATATTCCTAAAGCCCGTTCTAACCGATTTGAGTCTCGATAGTAGATGGTTAATACTTCTTCTCCAATAGAGACAGGATCACCGATCTTCTTCTTGAGATCCAAGCCAACGCCAAAATCGATGGCATCTGATTTGGATTCACGTCCTGCTCCTAAGATCATTGCGGCATGACCAATTTGATCGCAATGGATCATTTGTAGCACTCCATCTTCCTTGGCCAAAAAAGGAACCTTATGGATCCCATCGAAGAATTGGGAAGGATGATCCAGATATGTGATGTCCCCGCCTTGTTCGTTCACCCACTGTCTCCACTTCTGAAACGCTTTTCCCGTACGGATGGACTCTTTAGCCTGTGCTTGCGCTTCTTCCAACGATGCGTTTCGAGATAGCGCGATCATATAAGAAGACAAAACCATTACAAGCTCTGTGATATCCTTTGGCCCTTTCCCCAGAAGAACATCTTGGGCCTCACAGACTTCCAAAGCATTTCCAACCGTATTCCCTAAGGGTTGATTCATATCGGAAAGAATCGCGACTGCCTGTCGATTATGAGATTTGGCAATTTCTACCATAATCTGCGCTAGTGACTTCGCTTCCTCCACGGATTTCATGAAAGCGCCGCTGCCTACTTTTACGTCGAGCACGAAAGCAGAAGCGCCTCCCGCAAGTTTTTTGCTCATGATACTGGAAGCAATCAGCGAAGGTTCATCTGTGGTCGCTGTCACATCACGCAAAGCATAAAGCTTTTTGTCAGCGGGAACAAGGTTTGGGGTGCTGGAAGATAGAGCGATGCCAATTCGATTTACTTGGTCGATCATCTTCGGAATTTTATATTCTGTCTGAAACCCCGGAATGGCTTCCAGTTTATCGATTGTGCCACCTGTGATACCCAAACCTCTTCCGGAAAGCTTGGCTACAGGGACACCACAGGATGCAACGATCGGACCAATTGCTAGCGTTGTTTTATCTCCTACTCCTCCGGTAGAATGCTTGTCGACAACCTTTCCTTTGATAGAAGAAAGATCGATCTGATCGCCCTGACGAGCCATTTGCGCGGTAAGCGTGGATCGTTCTTCGGGATCAAGGCCATTGAAGAATACGGCCATCAACCATGCAGCAATTTGGTAATCGGGAATTTGATCATGGATCGTTCCAGAGACGAATGCTTGGATATCTTCGTTGGAATGGCGCAATCCATTTCTTTTATCCATAATAAAATCGACGGTGTTCATTTATTCCCCTCCCAACGGTTAAGGACACTCTGATGTCGATTGGCTGTAATTCTTCCTTCTTCCAACCAACGATCCCATTTGGACCGATCACACCATTCCCATACAGGTCGGTATGAGAAGCGATGAATGGGATGCACGCCCGATTCAGAAATTTCTCTATGGTGGTTTCTTGTCGGGTACCCTTTATGAGCATGAAATGTGTACTTGGGATATTCTCTTGACAATGATTTCATGTAATGGTCCCGAATCTCTTTAGCCAAAACAGAAGCTACAGCAATCCTTAGTGATTTTCCATCTCCACCAATGATCTGTTGGTGGGGAAAGGGGAAGAAGAATCCGCATCCATCTACTAGACAGTAATCCAAACCTACTTTTATCGATTCTTTCGCTCGAATCATAGCATTCTGAGTTGCTTTCAAGATATTGATGCAATCAATTTCTTCTTCGGTTGCCCATCCGACACCATAAGGCACCTCATGATGGTCAATCCATTGGTAAACATGGTCTCTTTGTTTTGAAGTCATCCTCTTTGAGTCATTAATGAATGGAAGTTGCTCATGCAACGCCCGATCCATATCAGAATGGATGAAAACGCAAACAGAAACAACCGGTCCGGCAAGAGGACCTCTGCCGGCTTCATCTATACCCCCCAGTTTGGAATACTGCTGTACCCAAGTTTCATCCCAATTTTGGTACCGCATAAACCCTCCTCTTTGGATTACGCAAAAACAAGGGATACTAGAAATACAACGCTGCGCATAGCACACCAAAATGAAATATGAGCATCACATAATCAGAAGAAGTACAGTTCAAAGGTTCCATTTTTGACCGACCAACGCTTCCGGAATAGGACCGAGATATCATTGCTTTTTCAAGGGTTTCAGCATTTCTCAAAGTATTTCCGAGCATGGGCAAAAGAACGGAGAACAAATTAGGAATTCTTCGGATCCATGGTCCAAAGTCCAATGGAATTCCTCGGCTCTTTTGCGCTTTGATGAGCGTATTCCACTCCAATTGGATCGACGGAAAAAACCGGATGGATATACCCATCACCATGCCGATCTCATGGGATTGTTCCTTTGAAACGCGAAAAAAGCGAAGAATCCCTTCTATGCCATCCACGAAGCGCAATGGGGAGGTTGTTGCAGAGAGAAGCAACGATGCAAAAACCAGCAGGATAAGCCGCAAACTAAGGAGAACCGCATTGAAGACCCCCCCCTGTGTTATCCGCAATGATAAAGGCAATTCAATCCAAACTTTTCCGCTTCCTTGGAATAGCTGAATAAATGCAATAACCACAAAAAGGAACCAAAGTTTGGAAAGTAACCGAAAAAAGAATAAGAAAGAAATTCGACTGATTCCGGCCCAAACCGCCAACCACAATCCAATGACTATAACCCCCAGAAAAGAGGGGATAAAGAAAAGAATGACGCTTATGGACAATATTTCTAAAATCTTGAGCCTTGGATCGAGTCTATGAATGAACGAATTTTGATGAAGATATCTTCCAAAAAGCATGGGCTAGAGTAAATCCATTCGTTCCGTTTTTTGGAGTAAAACTGTTGCAAACGACGCGATTCCTTCTAGTCGTCCCAAAGCTCCTAATCCTTCGGGTGTTGTCGCTTTGATATTTACTTGAGTAGAGGATATTTGTAAGCCGGCAGCGATATTCTTTCGGATTGTCTCGATGTATGGTGAAATTTTCGGAGATTGAGCGACAATCACCGCATCAACGTTTCCAACCTTCCATCGGGTCTCGATCAAGAGAACGGATACTGTTTGCAGTAGCAATAGACTGGATACCCCAGTCCACTGTGGGTCCGTATCTGGAAAGTAATGCCCGATATCACCCAAACCGGCAGCGCCTAATAATGCATCGATGATCGCATGAACCAACACATCCGCGTCAGAATGACCTTCAAGCCCTTTGGAAAAAGGGATATCCACACCACCAAGGATTAGCTTTCTCTCGGGTACAAGTGCATGAATATCATATCCGATGCCCACTCTCATTGGTTCAGTCAATTCGCACAGGCATAACAATGCACAGGTACCCTTGCGGATCCAAATCTGTCATTTGAAGAGGACCAACCCGATCCACAAAACTCAGTTCGATTTGGGGTTCTTTAAACTGCTGGAGAGCATCGATCAAAAATTTGGCATTATAAGCAGCTGTAAGATCATCTCCGTCTTTATGAACGATGATTTCAATATCCGCCGCCCCCCGTTCAGAAGTTTTCGCTAGGACTTTAAGGGCATCTTGACGGACTTCTAAACGGACGCTCTCTCCTGAATGCCTTGTTATGATATTGGCTAGTTTCAGCTGTTGGAGTAGTTTTTCTCGATCGCATTCTACTTTCGTTCGAAAACTGGAAGGAATCACTTTCCGATAATCCGGAAAATCCATATCCAGTACCCGTGCTGTAAAGTGGATTCGATCTAGATGAATGCCAACCCTTCGGTCATCATATACGAGTTCGATGGTTTCTTCTTCTGTTTCACGCAACAGAGATAAAAATTCTTTCATCGCTTTTAGCGAGATCAAAAAAGAAACAGGGGTTTCAATAGGCTCGCTTTCAAATGCCGGTTCTTCCGCTAAAGCTAGGCGAAATCCATCTGCAGCGACCAAACGGAGATATTTGCCATTGAGCTCCCACAATACACCGTTTAGGTTTTTCATGAAATCATCAATCGAAGCAGCAAAGATCACTTTTTGAATCATCGATTTCAAAAGGTCCTTGGAAAAACGAAACACGGCGCCGGTTTCAATCAGCTGAATTGGGGGAAAGCTTTCAGGATCCATGGTAGGGAGATCCATATGGGCAGATCCACCAGCAATCCGCAAAGATGAGAGCTCAAGTTCCAGTCGGATTCGTTCTTCATTCAGATTGGAAACAATTTCCGAAAAGGTTTTTGCATCAACAACTACTTGTCCTTCCTCTTCAATAGCTGTTTCCCATTCAATTTGAATGGAAGACTCCATATCAGTAGCGGAAAATTGGACCTTCCCTTCGCGTGCCCGGATCAAGACTCCGCCCAAGATCGGTTTTACGAGTTTTGGATGAATCACGTTTGTTACTTCTACAGCTGCAAATTGAAGTTCATTTCGGCTCAGGTTCAGTTGCATACTCATCCTCCTGATTCTTGAACACTGTATGATTGTGCGGCAATTTGTATATGACATTACCAGATGGGTGAAAATTGATTTGCGCAAAGGTTCGGATCAAAGGAATCCCAAACTTCAAGGATTTCTGCTCTCCCCATTCAGGGAACTGGTCGTGATCAAATTGGATTTCTCCGGAAAAAAGATCTTCAGAAAGCCCGCCTGTCAGAGCTGCATCTTTAAGCTGTATATAGGTTGAATGGGTATCCCAGAAGAGTTTGACAGTGATTGGCAATTGATCATTGCACTGATTGCCGTATTTGTAGGCATTGGCTACCAATTCCATCAATACAAGGTCTAGCATTTCAGTAGAGGGAAGAATTTTTTCTGTTTCCATTGCATATACAGTCTTGATCATCTGACTAAGTTGGACAATTCCAAAGATGGTAAACTGGAACGTACTGAAGGTAAGAGAATCCAATACTCGATCACTCCTGGAAATATACCTTCATTTCACTTCCGTCAGACAATACAGCCGTCATGACCTCTCGATATCCGTCAGAAACCATGGAAACCACAGTATCAACATCCCAACTTTCTCCATTTGAATGAAACGGAACATCTTCTGAAATGAAGTGGCGAAGATACCGAACCATAGAAAGCGGAAGGCTTAGGCGAACGATATCTCCTTTCTCGGAATTGATCTCCATTTTCATCAACGCTGAACCTTTTGGTTGGCTTTGTACATCACGTAAAACTTTAATCAATTCCAACGCTTGGGCATTTCCAATTTGACCATTCTTTATCATCTGTAAAATCTGAGTGATCTGATCCACCATCTTTTGGCCCCCTTTCTACCGAACCTGCATTATTGTATCATAATTCCCGAGAAATTGCACCTTTTGGTTTCAGGTTGATCGATTCGTTTTGGTGGGAAATCGTAATTGAATCCCCTGATTCCAAAGAATATAACGCTTTTTTTTTATCAACGTGAACGTTTATCCGTCTTTGCCGGAAGAAGATTTTGAAACGATATTGATTCCAGTTTGAGGGGAGATAAGGATTGAATGAAAGATGTCCTCCATTCGTACGCATTCCGGCATATCCGAAAATCACTGTCATCCAACTTCCAGCCATGGCAGCTGCATGAATCCCATCCCTGGTATTATGTTGGATGTTATCTAGATCGATCCGGACGGTTTGCTGAAAGTAGAATTCGGCTTTTTCTCTATGTCCGGTTTCTGAGGCCATAATGCTATGAATGCAAGAAGAAAGGGAAGAATCATGGGTCGTTATGGCTTCATAGTACTCGAAATCTCTTCTCTTTTGCTCGCGAGAAAACCGATTCCCAAGCAAGAATTGGGCCAAAACAACATCCGGTTGCTTGCATACTTGATGCCGATAGATAACGAGTGGGTGATAATGTAACAAGAGAGGGTAATGGCTTTTTGGGACACGATCAAAGTCCCACCGCTTTTTTTCCAAGAAATGATCATCCTGAGGGTAGATTTCAAGCTCTTGGTTGAAAGGAATATACATCTTATCTGCCGCTTCCTTCCATTCTTCCGCTTCGGTCTCACTCAATTGAATCCTTTGCATCATCCGATTCAATGGATCGGAAAAACGGTTCTTCAATTGCTGAAAAACTTCGTGTGCATAGAGAAGATGAGTCTGCGCCATTAAATTTGTATATGTGTTGTTATTAACCAAAGCTGTATATTCATCCGGTCCCGTGACACAATCGATGCAAAACTGCCCATCTTTTTGCATTGAAAAATGACCCAAACTGATCCAGATCCGCGCGGTCTCAAACAACATGATTGCTCCCCCATCTTCTATGAGCAATCGGTCGTCATCAGTTGCTTCCATATACAGTTTCAATGCGTATGCGATGTCGGCGTTTATATGATATTGGGCTGTACCTGCAGGAAAGTATGCAGAGCTTTCTTCTCCCCCAATTGTGCGCCAGGGAAATAATGCTCCTCGAGAGTGACCCATTTCACGAGCGCGAATTTTCGCTTGATCCAATATAGATATCCTATATAGCAAAAGGTTTCGAGCGATCCAGGGATGAGTGTATAAAAAATAAGGCAATACGTATATTTCTGTATCCCAAAAATAATGGCCACCATATCCTTCGCCTGTTAATCCTTTGGAAGGGATATTTGTCTTTCCATCGCGCCCGGTCGATTGGATTAAATGGAGTTGGTTGAATCGGAGGGCTTGTTGGATGTGTGGATCTCCCACAATCTCAATGTCAGACCTTGACCAGTAATTTTGAAAGTATTTTTTTTGCTCTCTCATTAATTCTTGGATTCCAGTTTCTTTTGCCGAATGGATGACTTGCTTCGCTCGATCAAGCACCGTGCGTTCTTCCGTGTCTTTACTGGAACAATAACAAACGAATTTGGTCAAGGTTAGTTTGGATCCTTTCGATCGATCTATTTCAAAATCAGATTGCAGCATTTGTTCACTCTGATGCACACGGTGATTGATATCACGATCTTGAGAGAAACAATGATCCATCACTGATACGAGGGCAAAACCGGTATTCTGTGTTTTTTGGATCAGGACACCCAGGTAGTTTTCGTGAAAGGCGTCAAGAAAGGATAGGGGTGGGTTATGAAAATGAGAACCCACTCGGGGATCATCCTTTGCAATGAGGTTTTGAACATCTCCATTCAATGTGGAAGTACAAAGAATGGTTCCGGATCCATCCAAAGGAGTGATCTCAAAATGAAAGACCATGAGTTCTTTCCGCTCAAATGAAGCGAACCGTAAGCTTTGATAATGAACTCTTTTTCCCAAGGGAGACTGCCAAATTACATCCCGAAAAACAATCCCTTGTTTCAGATCAAAACCTCGGAAATATCGAAGGATTTTTCCTTGAAACAGATGAAATGGTTCACCATCGATCGAAAAGTGGAATCCTCTTCCGTCAGGAAGATTCACCATGAGTTGGTGGTTCCGCGCGAAACCATACGCGTTTTCTGCATAATCAATCGGCACGGTATCAAAAAATCCGTTGAGAAAGGTCCCTTTGATTGATGGAAGAATCGAGTCAGGATACTCTTCTTCGAACGCCCCTCTCAAGCCAATGGATCCATTGCCGATTGAAAACTGTGTCTCAGCCAAAGGATTGTCTTTTGGAGGAAAATGTTCTTCGACAATCCACCAATTTGGATCATAGTCTTGGTACACTTGCCTCGCTCCTCTCTACTTTATCTCAAAAGGATGATTCCACAGAATTGATGAATATCGATCTATAAGCTTCAGACGAAAAAAAGAAGAAGCATTCAGTTGTTCGTAAATATCATTACCGAACCCTTTGGTTTTTGGCGCGATTGTTTTGCGGTTATCATACACCTCCGTCTGTGATTTGGACCCTTTAGGTTGAGAAGAGAGGCGGTCCAGTGTGGATTGGCTGTTTTGGTTTGGGGGTCATGAATGGGTTCGTGCTTCTCGTGCAAAATCGAAAGGAGTGTTCTTTTTCAAGCAGATAAGGCAATAGATCACCTTTTGATCGGTTCAATCCGTTTCTGAAAGAGTCAGCTATGGCGGGCATATTGATTGAATAATAAAAAAAGGCGGGCATTTGCCCGCCTCTCATACAATCAGTCAGCGCCGATTTCTCGGTTCCAGCGATCCACTAGTCGTTCGCGGTTGGCTCCATCCCAAACAAAATCCTGATGGACCGTTTTTAAATCCGCAATGTTGATTGCGACCTCTTGTGTAGGGGCGATGGATGAAACTGGAACCACATACCAACTGGCTAGGATCTCAAGGCATTCCAGACCCAAAACAAAATCATACAGCTTCTTTGCGTTGACAGGTTCAGGTCCATTGTGGATCAAAGACATGGATGCCAATTCGTATCCAGTCCCTTCTCGAGGCACGGTAATTTCAATCGGGGCACCTCCCTCTACTTTTAAGCGAACCATATCATGGGCATACCCGATAGAGAAGGGAATCTCTCCAATGGCCACGCTTCTTCCCGGAGCGGACCCGCTGCGGGTATACTGATCAATGCTTTGATCCAACTTTTCCAAGTACATAAAGGCAACATCTTCATCTCCTCCAAAGAGGCTAATCAGAGTTGTGATGACGTTGTATGCAGTACCGGACGTAGCGGGATTAGCTACACGCACCAAGTTGGCATACTTAGAGTCGATGATGTCAAACCAACCCTGAGGAGCTTCGAGTCCCAGTTCTCTGGCGCGGTTGATGTTGGTGGCAAATGCCAAAGGTCCGATATACAAACCAATCCAATAGTACTCGGGATCGATAAACTCTGCGGGTGTATGGACAGCAGCTCTCGATCGGTAGGGAGTTGTGAGGCCTTTATTTTTGGCTTCGATGTGGTTCAGGCCAACGCCTCCAACCCAGATGGAAGCTTGAGGGTTTGCTCGCTCGGCTTCCATACGTGCAATCGCTTCTCCACCTGAAAGGCGCACCCACTCTACCTTAATCCCAGTCGCTTGTTCAAATGCTTGAAAGACTTCCATAGCCAATTGTTCTTCAAAGGTCGTATACGCGCGAACAATTTCTTGAGCGAATGATAATCCCATTACCAAAACCATTCCTACCAGCAACGCCATCCGTAATTTTTTCATGGTTTCCCTCCCAATTTCAGTAATATGTGCAAAGAGAATCTGCTGTTCTCTGATTCGATGAATTGGCCCAATGGGATAATAATCAATACCCGTTGAATAATGGAATAAGCAAAGGAAGGATTTTGGGGATCCCATTCAGAAGTTGCTCGATCATTGATATCGTACTCCGGACGGGAACTACCTTCAACTCTCCTTTGGTTATGGTAATAATTGCGTAGGGAGTAAAGCTCAAACCTCCCCCAACTCCTGAACCATACAGAGCTGATCCATCGCCGCCAGCCCCACCACCAAATCCCCCGCTTAGTTGGAACAGTGGGATAATCACCGTTTCGCCAATTTGAATTGGTGACCCAATGGCTTGATTCGGATTGATCATTTCAAAGGACTGCTTAAGGATCATAGCAGAATGGTCAAAAGGGGTTTCCTGAGGAACGCATATTGTTGCGCAAACTAGAGAAAAAAGAAGAACAGCGAACCATGGTTTCATTTTCACCCTCCTACATTCCCTCCTAGTCTCTCTACCTTTATTATATCACAATTTTCACTTTTCGAAGAACGCTTAAAAGCCTTCTCAAGATGGTCACATTCTATGAACGATCCGGTAATCAGTACCGATTATTCTGCAATCGAACAGTTGACACATCAGCGATTTGGCAGTATAATGACTTATAAAAGAGGCGCTATCAATAGGCCACGAATCCGCGATGGATCGGTGGAATAATATGAGAATCAAAATGGGTATGATTGATACAGAGCTCAGAATTACTGGATTATTAATGACGGTTATTCCTAAAGTATTTTTTAATCAATCCGGATTCCGCTTGCTCAATAAATTACAGAAGAAAATGCGAAAACCGCTCAAAACGGATCCCATACAGTTCACTGAAGAAAGGATTCCCCGCAAAGATGGTTCTATGCTACGGATGTGTTTGTTTGCCCCCAAAGAAGCGAAGAAGAGCGTTCCGGGCCTCCTTTGGCTTCATGGGGGCGGCTATGCACTTGGGGCTCCAGAACAATCGGAAATGATGGCTAAAAGGTTTGTTGAAGCGAGCGATTGTATCATAGTAGCCCCGGATTACCGATTGTCTAATGAAGCTCCATATCCAGCAGCGCTTGAAGACTGCTATGAAACCCTTCTATGGATGAAAAACAACGCGAATGAATTGGGAATCAGAGATAACCAGCTTATGGTAGGCGGCGACAGCGCTGGAGGCGGATTAACTGCTGCGCTCACCCTTTACGCAAGAGACAAAGGCGAAGTAGCTATTGCTTTTCAAATGCCATTATATCCAATGTTGGACGATCGGATGACAAGCGAATCGGCGACGGATAACAATGCTCCTGTTTGGAACTCAAAATCCAACTTTGTATGCTGGAAGCAATATTTGGGCGAGTTGTTTGGAGATCCCAATGTGCCCTATTATGCTGCCCCGGCTAGGGCTAACGACTATAGCAATCTTCCGCCGACAGTAACTTTTGTTGGTGAATTGGAGCCTTTTCGGGATGAAGTTATCCAATATGTAGAGAATCTGAGAAGTGCGGGAATACTCGTTGATTTTGAGATATATAAGGGCTGTTATCATGCTTTTGAGCAAATGTGTCCAAAAGCGAGAATAAGCAAAAAGGCAGTTGCTTTTCTAGCGGATTCATTTACGTATGCGACAGAAAATTACTTTGCGGAACAGGATAAACGGAGTTCAGGAGATACATAAGGTCATTATGGAGAGCTTCATATCGATATTCAGATAACAGCAATTTTGATTCTGGTATTATTGATAACTGTCTCGAGAGTATTGTGATCTCTGCGCGCACCCTAATATCTTTAGCCGGATATTTCATAAGATATGGCAGAAACATAATTCCCTGATGGGGGATTATTCATCCTCAGAAGGTTGACAGGTTGCATTGATTATGATATGATTACGGACCAGCGAGTCCGGAAGTCTCCGTCTCGGAGTCCAAGATAGACGTTCAAGCAGCTTTTTCATACCTCATGAACTATTTCCTATGAAATAATGGTTCCTGAATGGAAAAAAGAAAATGTGTATGATTTGGAAAAAAAAGTTCTAAGTCTGAATACTGCTTCAAACAAATAAGGAGGGAATGTATGGCAAAATTTGGGAAGAGTTTGATTATCCAACTTGTCTTAATGGTTATGATGACTTTGGTGGTATCTGCCAAGTCCACAGGAGGAATTGAATTGCAGCCTTTATGGGATAAGGAAGTCGCATATGGAACCGAAAGGATTGTTGTTATCAGTGACCTTCATCTGGGTGTGGATGACAGCTTCTCGGAAACAGTAAAAAACAAAGGACTAATCGCCGAGTTCTTAAAACGACTCGCTGTAAGTGACATTGACGAGCTAGTTATTGCAGGAGATCTCTTGGATGAGTGGTTTGTGCCGATCACATATCCATCCTATACCGATTTGGAAAAGTTCTTTGGGCAGGTTGCGAACAATAACGCTTCGATTGTCGCAGCTTTTGAAAAACTGATTCAAAGGGGCGTTAAGGTCGTTTATGTTCCGGGCAATCACGACATTCTTCTGAGCGAAGACACACTTTCGAAATTGATCCCGGGGATTATACAGGCTCGCGATGTGGATGGACTGGGCGTGTATCGCACAGGCGCACGCTCCGAGGTTGTCATTGAACATGGCCATCGATACGACTCTTTCTGCGCGCCCGATACACTTTCCAACAAAGAGATCACAGGCGATTATCCTTCCATTTTGCCTCCGGGATATTTCTTCACGCGCTTGGCGGCCACCTCTGTGATGGAAGGGAAATCTGCTCCGCAAAAGGATCTTCCGATAATTGAAGCGCCTTCACCAGATAATGCGGATCAGCTTGATGCGTGGGTGTATTATAAAGTGTGGTTGTGGGCGATGACCACCTTTCCGATCGAGGCCGGTTTCGAAGAAAAAAACATGTATGTAGGTGTAAATGGATTCAATCACCGCTTTTCTCTGAGCGACTTACTTCCCACAATCCAGAAAGACGGCTCCATCAGCGCTGTTTTGTACAGAAATGCGCAGAGGCGCTGGGATGAAGTGCAGGAGCTCAACCTTGTGGCCACGAAGAACCCGTATACCCAGGCGACTGCAGGAGCAGTTGACCATTCCTTCCTAGACCAGCAAGCCAAAAAGCAGTTTTTTGATCTGGATCCCACTGTGGATGTGGTCGTTTTCGGACACTCGCATGTACCCATTATCACTCGCTACACTCAAGGCTATGACAGAGAAAAAGTTTATGCCAACAGCGGTACTTGGATTGACGAAAACCTATTAGGACTAGAAAGGTGCTTCGTGGTAATCGAATCAGGCAAGCAATCCACCGATGTTCGCCTGATGCAGTATCATGAGGATGGTACCATAAGCGATTCTGAATAGAAGGAAAGGCTTCGCTCAAAAAAAGAAAAACTATGGCATTCGCCCGCTGTGCCTGGGCGGTATGACGGCACAGCTCTAAGGAACAGTCGAGATAATCGTAGCTTTGAAAGCGGTTCATCACATAGGATTATCGTCTTTCTGATACACCCTCATAGATCTTACGAAATTCCTGGTTCCTTGCTACCGGTCTTGAGCAGTTGATCGGTGGCTTTTAGAATCGGTGGGAGATCTCTTGACTTGATGGGAATCGGTTTGAGTGAGGCGGTACCATCTTGTTTTGGGTTCTGTTGTCTTTCGGTGCGATTTCACCGAACTTTCATGCCCTTAGAGACAAGCGGGCCCAGTAATGGGCTTAAAGCGCCGGATCTATCTAACCAAGCGATGATTCGCGACGAAGACGGCATCCATGAATCCGTATCGTTTGTTCTGAACTCCCCAATGGTTGGGGGGGCAATCTCGCTGAATTCTTTTTATATTCCGTGGTTGGCCGAACAGAAAATACCAGGTATCTTGAAGGGTGGTCCTTTTCACCCCGATGATTCTAAGCCTTCCCTTTTTCCGGAGTTTTTGCTTTTTTCATAATGCTCTTTTCGAACGTTCAATAGCCCCGGTAGGAGTCTTGAAGCCGAAGATAGAACTCCTTTTTCTCCATTCCCGTTTTCGTAAAGTCGTGTTATAATAGAACCATCAAATTTCTGATCAATGAGAGAAGAGAATTGAAGGAGGATGTTGATGCGGTTCACGACAAAAGCGATTCACGCTCACGAACTGAACGATTGTTTTGGAGCAGTTTCTACCCCTATCTATCAGACTTCGAATTTTTTCATGGATAATGATAAATATCTGAGTGCTGATCGGGAGTGCTTCAAATATACTCGTGTGAGCAATCCGAGCAATCGAGTGGTGGAAAAGAAACTCGCTTCCCTCTGCGAGGCGGAAGACGGTGTTTTGCTTTCTTCAGGAATCGCAGCAATCTGCACAACGCTTCTTTCGTTTTCAGAACCAGGCGATAACATTCTCTTCCCAGAGAAAATGTACGGGGGAACGTTTCATCTGATCCATAACCACTTGCTTCCCGCAGGAATTGAAGCGCGTTTTTATCGGTGTGATCGTCCTGAAGAAATCGGACGACTCATGGATGAACGGACATGCGTTCTCTATGCGGAACCTGTAACGAATCCAACCCTAGAACTCATCGATATTGAACAGTTGTCTAAAATAAAGAAGCACGCTCTTCTCGTTGTAGACAATACATTTCTATCCCCTTTCAATTTTCATCCGTTGCTTTGGAATGCGGATGTTGAAATCCATAGTGTAACCAAATATATCTGTGGTCACTCCGACGTGATTGCGGGATATGCATGCGCCCAAAAGAAAGAATTAATCGAAAAAATCTGGAAGAAATCGTTTACCTTGGGGTTCACGCCAAGTCCATTTGATGCGTTTTTGGTCGGAAGAGGAGTGAAAACCTTAGGTCTACGTATGGAACGGCATAATGATAATGCACGGGTAATCGCGCGGTTTTTGGAAAGAGTGAGCAAAGAAGATCCAACCATTCAAGCGCGGCATCCAACTCTTTATAACCAAATGCCCGTATGCCTTCAAGGCATTCCGGGTTATGGTGGGATTATCTACTTGGATTTGCATTCCCTTGATCGAGCGAAATCTTTCGTTCGAGGGATGTCTCTTTTCCTTGAAGCCACCTCCCTAGCAGGAATAGAGTCTCTTGTAACCATTCCTTGCCTTACATCTCATTCATCCTTATCAGAAGAGGAGCTTTGCCAATCGGGAGTAAGCAAAGGGGGCGTTCGTTTGTCAGTAGGGATTGAGGATGTTGAAGACCTTATTGAAGATATCAAGGCGGGTCTTCGCTCCTCCGGAATTCTTTAATGACCACACGAACCGCATGATCCGCAATCCGAATCACAGGAATCGGAACAGCAATCATCTATGGTCGGTTTTTCTACAAAGGGTTTTTGAATCCGCTTTTTTTGGATGATCCGTTTGGCCCACTGATCCAAATAATCTGTATTGGGTTTGCTGACGCGAAAAGCGTCGCAGAACAGTTTTACTGCTCTGGCAGTTGGAACATTCCACTTTTTTTCTATTTCGGAAATCACCATTTCTTTCTCTCGTATTGTTCGTTCGGAATCAGACATCATTTGCCTCCTTAGATTCTTTGATTTATTGAAGGTATTATCCCATATTTCACCAGAATTTACAATATCATCAAGGAGGGGTCAGAATGGACTGGAACGGGGCTTTAACCATCATACTTCGAATTGCGATTTCCATTGGAGTAGTCGTTGTTGCTTATTTCATGACCTTATGGATCTTCAGAGCAATTGACTCCTATGCAAAAAAGGCCGAACGGCCGTTAAAGGAGCCTAACACGGTTTTGCTTATGATTCGAATTGTTATCTACGCATTAGCAATCGTAATCATAATCTCCATTTTCTCAGAAAGTTTACTTCCCGCGTTGACCGGTTTAGGGTTATCGACCTTGGTGTTGGGTCTTGCAGTACGGGAACCGATTTCGAACTTTATCTGTGGAATCTTGGTTTTGCTCACCCGTACCATAAAGGAAGGAGACGTGATTGAGGTTTCCGGTTATACGGGGTCTGTCGAAGTAATTGATATTAACCACACAAAGATTAAGACCTTTGATGGGCGTAAAGTTCTTATTCCCAACAGAATTGTATGGAATGGAAACATCACCAAGTTTTGGCCTGGGACAATCCGTAGGGTTGATATGGTGGTGGGTGCTTCGTATTCATGTGATATTGGAGAAGTATTGGGCCTAATCCGCGAAGCATTGGAAGAAGAACCTTTGATCCATAAAGCAGAGGGAGTTAATAATGTCGCGAATTTTCGAGGATTTGGTAGCTCTTCTCTCGATTTTACTGTAATGTATTGGGTGGAGAGACCGCTATGGTTTGAAGCCCAGAACGCCTTTGCCATTCGTCTTCAAAAAAAGTTTGCCGAACATGGTATTGAGATTCCGTTTACCCAGATCGACCTCCACGTTAAAAGGGAGGAGAAGAAATGAGAATTATGGACATTATCCCAGTAGCGCGTGCGAAAGAGCCTGCGGACGTGCTTCTCACCAATTGTAGGATTGTGAATGTGTTTTCAGGCGAGATTGAAAGGTCGAATGTTGCGATCTATCGAAAACGAATCGCTGGGATTGGTGATTATACGCAAGGAAAGCAGGTTATTGACCTTGAAGGAAGGTACATCGTTCCTGGGTTGATCGATGCTCATCTCCATATAGAAAGCACCATGCTTGATCCAAGAGAATTTGCTCGAGCCGTTTTGGCTCGAGGGACCACCACTGTGATCGCAGATCCTCATGAAATCGTAAATGTCGTTGGGTTAAAGGGGATCGATTTTTTTATCCGGTATACCGAAGGAGTGCCGTTGAATATTTACTTTATGATTCCATCCTGTGTTCCTGCGACGAGTTTTGAAGATAACGGTGGGAACATAAACGTGTATGACATGATCGGGTTTATTGAGAAGCACCCGAGAGTGCTAGGGTTGGGAGAAGTGATGAACTATCCAGGAATCCTTTCGTGTGACCAAGAATTACTAACCATGATTGAACTGATTCGGCATAAATACAAAAAAATCGATGGTCATGCGCCAGGGCTCGATGGCAAGGATTTAAACGCGTACGTAAGCGCATTCATCCGTTCGGATCATGAAAGCACCGAAGCTTCTGAAGCAAAAGAGAAGCTTGCGCGGGGTATGCAAGTCCTAATGAGGTACGGGAGTATTGCCAAAGATCTCGTTAATTTGCTCCCAATTGTCAATCACCATACGGAACCATTTCTTTCGTTGTGCACCGATGATAAGCATCCAGATGCGATTCAAAAAGGACACATTGATGAAGCGGTTCGTTTATGCATCGAGAACGGTGTTGATCCGATCTCGGCCATCCGGATGGCTACCATCAACACAGCCCGCCATTATGATCTTCGTAGTATGGGGGCTATTGCGCCTGGATATAAAGCAGATTTGGTTGTTGTGGACGATTTGGAGCGCTTTTTTCCTCAATTGGTTATGAAGGACGCGCAGATCGTTGCGAAAGATGGCGTTTGCATTGCTCGTTTCCCCAGTCCCGATATTAGCACAGACAGTGTTCGACATACAATCCTTTGCCCAGAAATGCAAGAGACTGATTTCCTTCTTCATTGGAACGGCCTTACTGAAGCAAAAGTTCACTCCATTCAAGTGTTCGGTAGTTCAGTATTGACTCGGAATCAACCAGTTGTCCTTCCCGTCCGGAATGGTGAACCAGACCTTTCGGCAAAAGACTGTTTGAAAATCGCTGTTGTCAACCGATATTCGCAAAAAAAACAGTTCTCATTGGGCTTCGTTTCTGGAACAGCAATGAAAAGCGGCGCGGTAGCAACATCTGTAGGCCATGACGCTCATAATCTGTCTGTAACTGGGAAAAACGACAGAGACATGGCAGTCGCGATCAACGAAGTAATTCGAATGGGCGGTGGAATGGTAGTGGTCCGGAATGGTCGGATATTGGCGTCGTTAGCGCTTCCCATCGCTGGCTTGATGTCCGATTTGCCTTTAGAAGAAGTTGTTGAAAAAGAGAGACATTTGCACCAAGCTGTTTGTGATTTGGGTAGCGATCTACCCAACCTTATGATGACCCTTTCTTTTGTTCAGCTTGCAGTCATTCCTGAGATCCGGATTACCAATCAGGGGTTGGTCGATACCAATCGGTTTCAATTTATCTCGGTTAAAGAAGAGTAAGAGGGATCCCATATGAGTCCTGTCATGTACGCATTGGTCCTAACAACCGTTGCGGGAGCGGCTACAGGTCTGGGAGCTCTTCCCTTCCTTTTCTTCAGGAAGGGAGCCAGTCAACGATTTATTGACGGGCTCATGGGATTCGCTGCAGGAATTATGCTTTCTGCAACCGCTTTTAGCCTCGTCATTCCTTCCTTTGAAATCGGCGGTCTTTGGGCCTTTTTAATTGGGTTCCTTTTGGGGGCGTTTTTTGTTGATCTTATCGACCATTTTTCTCCTCATGAACACTTTCTCAAAGGGCGCGAAGGGGCTGATTTCAAAAAGGCGAGTAAAATTTGGCTGTTTGTTATAGCCATTGCGATCCATAACTTTCCCGAAGGCATGGCGGTTGGTGTAGGCGCTTTTTCCGATCAAGCGGAATCGATCGCATGGGCAATTGGGATTCAAAATCTTCCTGAAGGTGCTGCAGTAGCCGTTGCGTTGATCAATGCGAAGTACAAACCCACAGTAGCCTTCTTGGTCGCGGCTCTAACCGGTGCAGTTGAAATCCTTGGGGGGCTAATTGGTGTTGCGGTACTTTCCATTTCCTCGGCTCTTCTTCCCTATATGCTTGCTTTTGCGGGAGGAGCAATGCTGTTCGTCATTAGTGATGAAGTCATCGTTGAGACCCATGCCAATGGAAACCAACGATTGGCTACCTATTGCTTGATCGGCGGATTTGCGCTTATGACCATTTTTGACGTTCTATTGGGCTAAAAGATCCAGGGAAAAAAGTACGTCATTACAAAGTGGTACCTCGTTTCGAAAGCTTTCAACCGCTACGCATTTTCCGAAAGGGGGGCACAATGATGCAGTATATGGCTCTAGTAGGTACAATTCAAAGCGACTGCGCCGCACAATCCCATGGATCGGCAGTAATGATTGAATTTACCGGAACACGTTTGGCCTCGCTAAATTTTGAAAAGAACGATGGGTTAGATACCACGTACAATATCATTGCAGTTCGAGAAGGGTTTATCATCCACCAATTGGAAGAGAATGATTTTATGGGTGTGATTCGCGGGAAAATCTCCTTCGTGAAGACCCTTGAAGAAGCGAGTTTTGGGAATGCAGATCTTCTGCAAAATCTCAAGGAAATGATGGTCCGTAATTGACAAAACACCCCCTTTGGGGTGTTTTGTCAATTCTGTTCTCATTGGTTATTCATCTCTGGAGGTCTGCTTATCTACTTTACAGTACCTTGTACTTCTTCACTTGATCTTCATTATCCAACACGCGTAAAAAAGCTTCAATGACTTGCGGATCAAATTGCGTGCCTTTATGCTTGTTCAATTCGTGGATCGCTTCATCATATTTCAAAGCCCTACGATAGGATCGATCTCGAACCATAGCATCCCATGTATCCGCAACTGCAATGATTCGTGAAACCAGAGGGATTTCTTCCCCTGTAAGTTCATCCGGATACCCATTCCCGTCAAAGCGTTCATGATGGTGCCGAACTGCTATCGCAGCCGAGTTCAGTTCCTGAGAACCACTTAGAACCTCAAACCCCCAAACAGGGTGATACTTAATCACTTCAAACTCCAATTCACTTAGCTTCCCCGGTTTATTGAGAATGGCTTGAGGAACGAGGATCTTTCCGATATCGTGAACCATACCCGTCCAATATACTTGATCAATTTCTACTGGGGAAAACCCCAGTTGAATTGCAATAGCCGCTGCGACTTCCGCAACATGATCAGAATGGCCTTTGGTGTAGGTATCATGGATTTCTAGAATCCGAATGATCGAGAGGATAATCCCTTCCTGGAATCGTTTCTGCATGTCTCCGAGCCGCCGAAAAGCCAAAAAAGCAGAAGCGAGGCTTCCTAATGCTTCTAGGATTCGCGGCGCATCGTCACTAAATTCTTTATCTTGGTCGGAACGAATATCCAAAGTCATATGCCCCAGTGTTTTCTGATTCAATCGAAGGGGGACGACAAGGGTTTCTTTGATGGAGGGAACAACCCTCATGAACTGTTCCTTTATCGGTTCTGGCATTTGGAGATTCTCCAAACCGATTTTCCGTACGGTGTCAGAAATCTCAAAATACTCAGCTTTCAGAGGAATCTCCTGTAGTTTCTTAATATCCTGCCCCACAGCATGGATATATTTCCAATCTTCCCCTTCAATCAAAGAGACACTCCCACAATCGGCCTCCGAAATAATTTCCGTGGCCCGCTCCAATAGTTGCGACAGAAAGGTTTCATTGGAATCGGTGGAGGCTTGGATCAGGGTTGTGGTGGAATCCACTAGTCTTTCGAACTTTCCGATCGTAGTATCCAGTTCGGAGTACGAATGCTCCAGTTCTTCATTAATCGCGGTTAGTTCTTCATTTGAAGCAGATAATTGATTTGATGTCGCTTCCAGATTGAAAAAGACCTTTCGATATTCTTCAACAAGAACCAAACCACACGTGAGGGTCACGATAAGCGTTCCATAGGAAGTCAAGTAAATCGGAACATATCCACGGATCGTCTGTGTAATCAAATCAATGATCAGAGCCATTCCCAAAAAAAGCACTGCGTAGAAGAACTGATTCTTTCTGTTGATTATGGAAATTGTCCCGATTAAAGCAAAATTAACAATCGTCGCAATGCTGGCAAGCCCTCCTCCAATCAAGGGAATGAGGAATAGAGAAAGGATCGTAAAGACCGCCATCAACTTTGAAAAATAGATCTTCTTTGTGAGATAGCTTTCAATCCCCCAAAGGAGTGTGAATGATGCCAGTGTTCCAGCGATAGCGTTCGTGTATATTGGCTCAAAGAAATAAGCGGAACTCAAAAAACCCTGCGCGTGGGAAAAAATCAGAACCGAACTGAATATTGCAGAGGCGCCCATTCCGAAATAGGCATTTTCATATTGGTTGATTGCTCTTCCCATTCGGAAAAGCAAAATGGCTAAAAGAATATTCATTCCGATTGCAAAGAAAAGGAAATATCCATCGAACATACGAAAAAGGAATTCCTTCAGGCGCACCATCCATTGGATTTCGATGTAGGGACTTGGGAAGATGATTAAATCATTTTGCGAAGAAAGCTCAATCTCCATGATATTGGTTGATTGGAGTTGACCAGATTCAAAGGAAAAAGATAACCCTCCGTAAAAGAATTCGGGTTGTGGATAGGAAGAGGATCTCGCTTCACCGATCAGAGAGCCGTTTAGGTACACGCGAATTTGGTTGGTAAAGAGTGTGGGTATTTTTAGGGTTTCGCCAGAAGGAATCCCCAAAGGCCGGGAAAGCTTGAGATCAATGATTCCTGGTTGTTCCAGATGCAGCAAAAAAGTAGCCGTATATGGATCGCCATTTAGCTCTCCCACCCATCGACCGTCCAAGACAGTGCCTGAAGGCGCAGTGATCCAAAAGAAAAACAGCCATAGCGCTAAGAATCCCCCCAAGATCATGAGCAGCCGGAAATATTTCAACGTTTCCTCCCTACCTATTGATCATTCGAACCGTTTTTAATCGATTGGATCAATCGTTTGATTTCATCAGAATGGCAGCGGATATCTTCGGCCATGAATCGGATTTCTTCATGAGAAAAGTCAACTCTGCCAGTCGATTTGACCATTTGGTTTACATAGGAAGCGCGGAGTTTGGTTAAATCAACCTTTTTAGGAGCAATTTGTTCAGTACGTTCGGGAATAACAATCCGATTGCCGGGTTCGTCCATAGAAGGGTCTCCACAATCGACACGAATGCCATGGTCGAGAGCAAAACTCAATTGGGCGCTCGGGCACTTCCCCGCGCTTGTGTATTCAGTCTCCTGCACAACAATAATCTGGTTTTTTTCCATCTTCCGAGCCAAACCAATGGCAGCACATAAAGAAGTATTGCCAGCAGGGCCTCTTTGAAGCCCTTCCAACTGCGCAAGCATTTCCGTTGTGTAAAACACTTCACCTTGGGTAACCAGATAGTAGTCATCCATATATCGCAATGGCCGAGCAGCGTTTAGGGGAACATCGCTTCGATCAGGGAATACGGCAAAAGGAATGCCAAAACCGGTATGTCCTGTAGTAAAAGATTTTCGGTTAAAGTCGACATCGCTGGCCATATGCAATCCGTGAAGGTCCACACTGGCCCCAATCACGCGAGTGCCGTCTGCATGCGCTTTTCTTAACCCACGAGCAGTCCCGGTCAGATTTCCTCCCCCCGCATGAGTCACCAACACAACATCGGGATATCGATTTTCTCTCAACTTCATTTCAGTTGCGATTTCCATACCTAGGGTTTCAATTCCGCTGATTCCAAAAGGAGTATACAAAGAGGCATTGAAAAAACCAGTTTCTTCCAAACATACCAGGAAATAATAAAAGAGTTCAGGACCGACTGTCATCTGTACCACTTCAGCTCCTAAAGCTTCGCAAGACCGTCCTTTTTCAAGAATTTCGGGCTGTCCGACTCCTTTACTATCAAATGTTTCTTGAAGGATCATACATTTCAAGTTGTATTTTGCTGCCTGGGAGGCTACCGCTGCGCCATAATTTCCGCTCGTTGCGGCAACAACGCCGGGGAAACCATGTTTATGAGCATGAAAGACGCTTACAGAAGCCCTTCGATCTTTGAAACTCCCCGAAGGATTGCAGGCTTCATCTTTCAGGAAAATCCGTGCTCCTTTGCCTTTCGGACTTATTCTCCGTACTAGATTCCCAATGTTCTTAAGCTCAATTAATGGAGTGTTTCCTACAGACGTGGACATTTGGATTTTTATGATCTCTTCAATAGAATACCCTGCTTCTTGCATCATCTGTTCGTAATCAAAGGCGATTCCTTCCGTTCGAAACCGATCATAGTCTATTCCTACAGCCTTCTTCATGATTTCGTTTTTGCGGGCCATTACGTCATTGTACTTTTCGATGGTCATCCGCCCCCTCTCGGATTTTTGCTCTGAGCTTTGGACCAATTTCGAGGAGAGCAGGAATCGCTTTTCCAAACGAGTGCGTATGAGCGGGAAACACCTCAACCAGGGTACCTTTATATTCTCGATCGATCAGGGTTCGAATCGAAACACGATCGCCCAATTGAGCTTCTTCTACAGACATAAACCCATTCACGTAGGCATCCAAAGGGGTTTTTCTCGTTTCCTCAGGAATATGATCAGGCCGATCATGTGGTTCAAGGATCCGAAAGTGGATCTTTACCCAATCTCCTTGCTTTGCGTTTTTTTTCATCTATCTTCTTCTTTTTCGGGCAAGCATATTGGTATGGGAAGGTCAGCCATTGAGTAAAGACCAGGGTCTGTCGAGATTACAACGGGAATCATATTCACAGCAGCGGCGATGGTTCCCTTTCCTCCGGGAATTTCTGGTTGAATACTCAGGTTGATATCCGGGTCCCCCTCAATCCAAATATAGTCACCCGTTTCAACGTTTTCTAAATGAGGGTGGATCTGTTGGGGATGGATTAATTCAATGACAACATTTCCATCCAAATCATAACCTCTACCAATGTGTCGACAACCAGCAACCATTCCCGGTTCAACTTTGACGACGGGGGTTTCCCTATGAGTGGTGGAAATAATGGGTTCACGCTCTTCTTCAATCCGGTCCAAATCCCATCCCAAAGCATCTGCAATCATCCGGATGGACTCTGGGAACCCGATATGCCCAACGATGCTACCTGATTCCAACCCTTTTTGAAATTCCTCAGGAGTGGTACCCACCCCTTGGGTCATCATCACTGTTTTCCCAAAAGGAGAAAGATCGTTCACGCGGGTGGCTTTGATCTTTTTCACTTGAAGACAAGCTCCCGTCATGTTTAGGATGAGCTGATCAAGCACAAAACCAGGATTGATCCCGGTACCCAAGACACTGACACCATGGCGGCGCGCAAGACTGTCAATCATTTGGGCATATTCCGGCGACGTGGCAAAAGGATAGGCCATTTCCTCGGCAATCGTGACTACATGGATATTTTTTTCTACGCACGATTTGATTAAAGGAAAGACCCCTTTGACGAAAGAATCTGTTGCGATCACGGCTAAATCAGGAACTGAATCGGAAAGGACAGTTTCCAGAGAATCCGAAACAAAAATGTTCAAAGATTGCCCGACACCCAAAACTGTTCCAAGGTCTTTCTTTTTCCATTCAGCCCTTTGATCAACAACCCCTACAAGCTGAAGCGCTTCCTTCCGAAGAATGTTCCGTGCAATCCCAGATCCCATGGCCCCAAGACCAACCACAACTACACGAATCATATCAATCCCTCCTTTTCGGTTTTCTGTGCTATTGTATCATATCCGATCCTTTTTTCAGTTCGGATGTGCAATGTGGGCACCTAAGAGCAGCGATGGGGATTGATGAACAACAGAACGGACATTCTTTGGTTGTTGGCGCAGGTGGTTCCATCGCTTCTTCTTTCTTTTTCATCCGATCTTTTGCTCTCAAAATAAGGAAAATAGCGAATGCAATAATGATAAAGTTTACGATTGTGTTGATAAAGAGGCCGAAGTTCATTGTAGGCGCGCCCGCTTCTTGGGCTATCGCCAAAGAAGCGTATTCCTTCCCATCAAGAGCGACGAATAAATTGGTGAAATCAACTCTACCCAACAGCATACCGATCGGTGGCATGATGATATCATCCACTAACGATCGAACAATCGGGCTAAAAGCCAAACCCAAAATAAATGCGACAGCCAGTTCCAGAATATTCCCTCGAGTCAAAAAATTCTTAAACTCTTTCCACATTGCCATCCCTCCTTCTTTGGAGAACCACACCATAGAAAGGTGATAAACGATTATACAACAACTCCTTTATTTTATCAAGTACAGAAAACCGATGGAGAACCGAGATAGATGAGATGTGGTATAATACCCCGAAAAAACCTTGAATCGAAAAGGAGGTATGCTTGGATGTTGAAACAATGGGTGTATTTTTTTGGGAAGAGCAAATGCGAAGGATCTACGCAGATGAAAGAATTGTTGGGAGGAAAAGGAGCAAACTTGGCTGAAATGGTGAATATAGGGATTCCCGTTCCACCTGGTTTTACGCTTTCCACAGACGTGTGTCATTACTTCTACGAAAACGGAAAAACCTATCCCCACAACCTGAAGCAGGAAGTTACCGATGCTATGGCCTTATTAGAAGCCGAGACACGGAAGAAATTCGGTGATCCCAAAGATCCCCTTCTGGTTTCTGTTCGATCTGGAGCAGCGATTTCTATGCCTGGGATGATGGATACCATTTTAAACTTAGGTCTGAATGACGCAACAGTGAAGGGCATCGCGGAAAAGTCCGGAAACGAGCGTTTTGCCTATGACTCGTATCGACGGTTTATGCAAATGTTCGGGGATGTAGTCTTGGAGATCCCTCATCACGAGTTTGAAGAAGCTTTGGATCGGATTAAGAAAGACAAAGGAGTTAAGCTTGATACAGAACTGGACGCACAGGATATGAAAAAACTCGTCGGGCTGTACAAGGAATCCTATCGGAAGTATGGGAAAGAGTTCCCTCAGAATCCCCATGAACAACTATGGGCTTCGATCAGCGCAGTCAACAACAGTTGGATGAATGAAAGAGCCATTACCTATCGGAAATTGAATCAAATCCCTGAAGGGAAGTACAAAGGAACGGCTGTTAACATTGTTTCTATGGTTTATGGGAATATGGGGGACGATAGCGGAACAGGGGTTGCATTTACTCGAAACCCGTCCAACGGAGAAAAAAAGTTTTATGGGGAGTTTTTGGCCAATGCGCAAGGAGAGGATGTTGTGGCTGGTATCCGCACTCCATTACCTCTGGATCAAATGCAAAACAAATGGCCACAGGTGTATCATCAGCTAACGGAAGTCTTCCGAAGATTGGAAACCCATTACAAAGATATGCAAGACGTCGAGTTTACTATCGAGAAAGAAATTTTGTATATTTTGCAGACACGAAACGCGAAACGGACTGCTGCTGCTGCAGTTCAGTGCGCGGTTGATATGGTTGAAGAAGGAGTCATAGACAAAAAGACAGCAGTACTCCGCGTGGATCCAGATCAAGTGGAGCAACTGCTTCATCCGACTTTTGATCCGGTTGAACGAAGGAAAGCAAAGATTCTAACAAAAGCGCTTCCCGCATCTCCAGGCGCAGCAACCGGAAGGGTTGTTTTTGTGGCGAAAACCGCGGAAGAATGGGTTGCCAAAGGGGAAAAGGTCATTTTGGTCCGGATGGAAACCTCCCCTGAAGATATCGGTGGGATGGCTGCAGCGGAGGGTATCTTGACTGCTCGTGGAGGAATGACTTCGCACGCGGCTGTAGTTGCGCGCGGTATGGGAGAACCTGCCATTGTCGGCGCGGAAGATCTTGAGATAAGCGAGAAAAACAAACAATTCAAAGTCAATGGGGCAGTGGTCAAAGAAGGAGATTGGATCTCCATTGACGGGACGACAGGAGAAGTGCTGCTTGGCAAAATCATCACCATCCAACCAGAAGGACTCTCGGGATCAGTTGCTACTCTGTTGGGATGGGCTGATGAATTGAGAAAGTTGGGTATTCGCACAAATGCTGATATTCCCAAAGACGCAACGGTGGCACGGCAGTTTGGGGCGGAAGGCATTGGGCTGTGTAGAACCGAACATATGTTCTTCGAGGCCGACCGAATTCAGATCGTGCGCAGGATGATTATGGCCCGAAGTCTTGAATCCAGGCAAAAAGAACTTGATTTGCTGGAACCCATACAAAAGGAAGATTTTTATGGAATCTTAAAAGCAATGAATGGGCTGCCTGTAACGATCCGATTGATCGATCCTCCCCTTCACGAATTTCTTCCACATGAACCCGAAGTGCAGGCCAAGGTGGCAAAAGATCTGAATATCAGTATTGAAGAGCTGAAGCAAGCTGTTGAAGAGTTGAGTGAATTCAATCCTATGTTGGGTCATCGAGGGGTCCGATTGTGCGTTACCTACCCCGAGATTGCCGTTATGCAGACTCGAGCCATCATCGGCGCTGCCATTGACCTGGTCAAAGAAGGAGTAGAAGTCAAACCCGAAATCATGATTCCTCTCGTAGGCATTGCCGATGAGCTGAAGATGATGGAAGAGATTGTCCGCCGAGAAGCGAATTCCATGATCAAACAGGCAGGCGTACCCCTTGATTATTTGGTGGGAACGATGATCGAAGTCCCAAGAGGAGCCATTACTGCTGATGAAGTAGCGCAGTATGCAGAATTTTTCTCTTTTGGCACCAATGATCTAACCCAGATGACCTATGGCTTCAGCCGAGACGACGCCGGGAAGTTTATCAAAGATTATTTAGAGAAAGGGATTATGGAGTTCGATCCCTTCAAACGGTTGGATCGGATTGGTGTCGGACCGCTCGTTAAAATGGCCACCGAGAAAGGGCGGAGCGTGAAACCAAACCTTAAGGTGGGTATATGTGGAGAACACGGGGGTGATCCAAATTCGATCGAATTCTGTCATTTAGTGGGCTTGAACTATGTCAGTTGTTCTCCCTATAGGGTTCCGGTAGCGCGATTAGCGGCAGCCCACGCTGCAATCAAGAATTAATTAGCCAATAATCATTTATCAATCCTGGGCGGACCCGCCCGGGATTGATAAATTTGCTCGGGGCATGTGTTTAAAGCGAAGGAAGCCCTTCCGAAGTGTTCGTAACCTTTTCGTATATTCGATTTCCGAACAAATGAAGAGATCGATACTGTTGGTTGACATTTAATGATTATATGGTACAATACGAATAGAAATCTCTTACCTTAGTCATTTTGAGGAGGAATCCGAATCTTGACCCGTCCAATCCTTATTGTTGAGAACTTGAAGACCTTCTTTGATACACCGGAAGGTTTGGTAAAAGCGGTTGACGATGTGTCATTTGATCTGTGCCAAAACGAAGTGTTAGGGATTGTAGGGGAGACAGGATCGGGAAAGAGTGTTACGGTCCGTTCGATAAACGGTTTGATCCATAAACCCGGGAAAATTGCGGGTGGAAAGATCCTTTTTGAGACCAAAGAATTTCCCGAACGCCAAAAAAATGGATACCTCGATCTAACAACCCTTCGTGGAGACGAGTACACAAAAATCCGCGGCAAGCAAATCAGCATCATCTTCCAAGACCCGATGACATCCCTCAATTCCATGTATACCATCGCGGATCAAATGATCGAGACCATACGCTTTCACCAAAAAGTCGATGAGAAACAAGCATTGGAAATTGCAGTGGCCATGCTTGCAAAGGTCGGAATCTCCAATCCCAAAGAGAGGATTTTTGCCTATCCGTTTGAACTTTCTGGTGGCCAACGCCAAAGGGTGATTATTGCGATCTGCATTTCGTGCAATCCAGACATATTGATCGCTGACGAGCCAACAACCGCTTTGGATGTGACTGTACAAGCGCAAATCCTTGAGCTTATGAAAGATCTCCAAACAGAATTCCAAAGTGGAGTGATCTTTATCACCCATGATTTAGCCGTAATTTCCGAGATGGCAGATAAAGTCATGGTCATGTATGGAGGAATGGCGATGGAGTATGCCCCTGTAATGACTGTTTACGAAGAGCCCCGGCATCCTTATACCCATGCTTTGCTTAATTGCATCCCTAGGATCGATAAGAAACAGGCTCGTCTGGATCCGATTCCAGGGCAACCCCCCATGATGTTGAATGCGCCGGCATTATGCCCCTTCCTTCCCCGATGTCCAAATAAGGTCGAACGATGCGCCAAAGAGATGCCTGTACCAGTTGAAATTGATGAAAACCATTTTCTTCGGTGTTTCAATCCAGTTTCTCGCTCCGTCATTCAGAATGGGGCTCTATGATGCCAGCGATGACGCAGAAACAGCTGAAGAAGATTCCTAAGGCCAATACGGAGCCTTTGCTTGTTGTACAAAACCTCAAGAAGTTTTTTCCGATTCGGTCTGGTTTTTTGATCGAACGAACCCGGGGATACGTGAAAGCCGTGGATGATATTACCTTTACCGTTGAAAAGAACCACACAATGGGATTGGTCGGGGAGTCCGGTTGCGGAAAGACGACCGCAGGACGGACCGTGATCCGTTTGATTGATGTAACCGACGGAACAGTCAAAGTGGAAGGAACGGATATTGCTTTTTTAAAAGAACGAAGGTTGAAAGAGTATCGGAGAAAGATGCAAATCGTTTTTCAAGACCCAATGTCTTCGTTAAACCCTCGGATGACTGTCGGAGAAATGTTGTCGGAGCCCTTATATTTCCACGGATTGGCTCGAACAAAGCAGCAAGCCAATCAGATAGTAAAAGATCTCCTCACTTCTGTCGGATTGAAGTCTCACCATATGGATCGCTATCCTCATCAGTTTTCCGGTGGACAAAGGCAACGAGTGGCCATCGCTAGAGCCGTATCTGTGCACCCTTCTCTGATCGTTTTAGATGAACCGACATCTGCATTGGATGTTTCGGTTCAAGCCCAAATCATCAATCTGTTGAAAAAAATCCAAGCAGATCTTGGAGCGGGTTTTCTCTTTATCAGCCATGACCTTTCTCTGGTTCGATTCATAAGCGATCACGCTGGGATCATGTATCTGGGAAAGATTGTCGAACAAGGGAATACCGACGAAATCTTCGAACACCCCCAACATCCCTATTCTCAAGCGTTACTTGCCGCAGCCCCCATCCCTGACCCGAGAAAGAAGAGAGACC
Source organism: uncultured Thermotogaceae bacterium (assembly GCA_964462525.1). Classification (GTDB taxonomy): domain Bacteria; phylum Thermotogota; class Thermotogae; order MWEM01; family MWEM01; genus CAYWWY01. Next base: position 30,146 of record CAYWWY010000002.1, on the reverse strand, counting down.
GAAAGAATCTTCTTGGCGGGAATGTGCCCAGTCCGATTCACCGGCCCAGTGGCTGTTTCTTTCGAACGAGATGTAAGTACGCGATGAAGGTATGTGAAGAGGTCTATCCGGAGTACAAAGAGATTACACCAGATCATAAGGTTGCCTGTCATTTGTATTTAAAGTGATTTTGAAGCGATTCTGAGGAGGAATTATGGTCGAACCTACTGTACCCGAACCCATCAATGTTGAAGAAGCTTTTGAAACCCAGTTTCTATCGCGACGGAGACTTATTTGGAGGTCTTTTCGAAAACACCGCTTGGGCGTAGTTTCCATGTGGATCCTGATCATTTTTTACCTGATCGCGATCTTCGCGGATTTTCTTGCCCCATCCAACCCCTATCGACAAGATCTTCCCAGGAGTTTTTCGTCTCCATCGAGGGTTCATTGGTTCTATGATGGCCAGTTCGTCGGTCCCTATGTGTTGGGGATCACTTCGTACCGCGATCCCAATACTCGGGTTCGCATTTATGAAGACGCGGGTGAATTATTGCACGTACAAGGGTATGATCAAAACGACCAACCGTATTCCCTAACTGTAGGTGCGGATGGAATCAGCGCAATCAGGGTTGTCATTCGGACAGATGAGGTCGCGCGAGGGCCCGAAGGCGATTTTTTAATTCGTTCCACAACGCGCGAAGAATCCATGATCCCAGTTGCCCGATCAGAGATGCTTACCACTTCCACCATCCGAGAGGTTACCGCGCCTGATATTCTCTCCATGACTACCAGCAATCCCCGATACACCAGGCAGTTGGCGCAAATTGGCGGATTACAATTGATTGAACACGAAGAATCCGTAGAACGGTTAATCATCGTTCGAGAAGATGGGATGCAAGATATTCAAATTGCTACGGTTGAAGATTATTTATTTAAGCGGTACCCCATTCGGTTTTTCGTTCGGGGTTGGGAGTACAAATGGTTGGGGTTCATCCCAGGGGATATCCATCTTTTCGGAGTGGAAGCGCCCGCCCAGCTCTTTTTGTTTGGCGCGGATTCTTTTGGCCGCGATGTATTTAGCCGAATCCTTTTCGGTTCTCGAATCTCCCTTTCCGTAGGCCTAATCGGAATCTTGATCACTTTCACGATCGGTCTGTTTCTGGGGGGGTTCTCCGGGTTTTATGGGGGTTGGATCGATGAAGGCATGATGCGGCTTACGGAAATCCTGATGTCGATTCCCGGGTTGTATTTGTTGATCGCTTTGCGCTCGGTTCTTCCTCCTGAGTTGCCGTCAACAGTTACTTATCTGCTCATTGTCGTGATTCTATCCTTTATTGGCTGGCCGGGTATGTCCCGAGTCATTCGGGGGATGGTCCTTTCGTTGAAACAGAGAGAATTTGTGGAGGCAGCCAAAGCGATGGGGTATCCGCCTCGAAGGATTATATGGAAGCATATCATACCGAATACAGCTACATACATTATCGTTTCGGCGACTCTGAGCATTCCGGGATACATTTTGGGTGAAGCGGGGCTTTCATTTTTGGGATTTGGCATTCGGGAACCTCAAGCCAGTTGGGGTCTGATGCTGTCTCAGGCGCAAAACCTGACCGCGCTTCAGAATTATCCATGGCTATTGATCCCTGGGGCTTTTTTGTTTTTCGCCATCTTGGCATTTAACCTTTTTGGAGACGCAATCCGTGATGCCTTTGATCCACGTTCCTTAGGTCAGTAGATGTATGAATCATCGAACATCAAGGCAAAATCTCAGTTTTGCCAAATTGAAGACAGGAGGGAAAAGTATGAAAAAGGCAGTATGGTTGGTTTTGGTATTTGCTCTTGGTCTGTGCATGGTTTTTGCGACCCCTGAGTATGCGGTGGAGGATTTTACCGGAAATCACGGTGGAACCTTCTATATCAGCGCGATCAGCGACCCCAAGGGGCTTAATCCCGCGTGGGCTTCGGAGACTAGCACAACAGACATCACAAACATCATGTTCGATATGTTACTCGCTCTCGACGCGAATGGCGCGTTCCGAGAAGAGGGGAATATCGCAAAGAGTTGGGAAACCACGCCCGATGGCCTAGGATGGATCTTCCATATCCGGAAAGGAATTACCTGGTCAGATGGGCATCCACTGACCGCCGAAGACGTCTACTTTACATTTAAAGAAGTATACTTCAAGCGGGAAAACAACACCGGAAGCACGACAGACGTTCTTCGTGGAGTCGATGGGAATCTGCCGTTTATCGAACTGATTGACCAATACACCGTTAAGATCTGGTACAGTCAGCCTTATGCCCCTGGTTTGCTAACCATCGGTCTGAATCGTCCCCTTCCCAAACACATCGTTGAACCTCAGATCCAAGCAGGGACATGGGGTGAGTTTTGGACACTTGATGATGTGGACAAACTTGTTGTCAGTGGTCCGTTCATCGTTACTGAATACATCCCTGACGTTCGCACCACCCTGTCTCGGAATCCCCACTACTACCGATTCGACAAAGAGGGAAAGAGACTTCCATATCTCGACCAGATCATGTTCCTTTCCGTGCCTAGCCAAGACGTTGCCCGATTGAAATTTGAAGCGGGTGAGACTGACCACTACGGAATGAGACCTCAAGACTATTTGGATCTCAAACCCAGAGAAGCGGAACTGAATATAACTGTAGGAATTCAAGGGCCTGACTGGGGTACCAACCACCTTGCCCTGAATTTCAATGCCAAAGACCCCGTGAAAGCAGAGTGGTTCCGAAATGTCCATTTCCGCCGAGCTCTGTCGTATCTGGTCGATCGCGACGGATTGGTAGACAACGTGCTTGATGGCTTTGGCTTCCCCTTGTACGTGCAGATTTCTCCTGCAAACGCCATGTTCCATAACTTCGAGGTCGAAGATAAATTTCCTTATCCCTTCTCAGTTGAAAAGGCCAAAGAAGAACTTCGCAAAGGCGGATTCAGTTGGAATGCACAAAACCAACTGATCGATGCGAAAGGAAATCTTGTCCGATTTGTCATGAATACCAATGCGGGTAACACCAATCGGGAACGGACTGGTGTCATCTTGGCGGATAATTTCTCGCTTGTTGGAATAGAAGCCATCTTTACCCCGATGGACTTTAATAACATGGTCCAGAATATGACTGCCTCTGGAGACTGGGAAGCCATTCTCATCGGGTTTACCGGTACCCTCGACCCAAACGGAGGGTCGAATGTATGGACGATCCAAGGAGGACTACACTACTGGAACTTCCATCCTGATACAGCAGATTTCATCGATCGCGACAAATGGCACATGCCCTATTATGAATGGAAAATTGGAGAGCTGTATAGAGATCAAAGAGGCGCAACCGTGTATGAAGAACGACGAGACATGTTCTACGAAGTCCAGGAGTTGACTGCAGAATACATGCCCATCATTCATACGTATACAACCATGCTTCTCTTCGGGCGACAAAATCGCTTGATGAACCATCAACCCGGAAGCAACTCCTCTTGGGGATGGAACCTCTGGGCTTTGTACAAAAACTAATACATAATCGTTAGTTTTGCGCAGGGGCAGGGAGACAATGACTGCCTGCCCCTGGTTTTTATTCAATCCGGAGGTGTTCGGGAGTGCTCAAGTTTATCCTTCGAAGGCTGATTGTCTCGTTACCTGTTCTATTTGGTGTGTCTGTCTTGGCATTTACCGTTATGTCCTTGGCTCCAGGTGATTATCTGGATCAATTTCGGTTGGATCCCACAATTTCAAAATCAACGCTTCAAGCGCTTGAGCGTGATCTGGGTCTTGACCAACCTCCCGTTGTTCAATACTTCATGTGGTTGGGTCAAGTCCTTCGGGGAAATTTTGGGTACTCGTTCCAGTTTCGAAGGCCGGTCTTCGCCTTAGTCTGGGAACGGGCATTTGCCACGTTGCTTCTAAGCATTACATCCATTATCTTTGCCTGGACGATCGGTATTGGCCTTGGGATTTATTCTGCCCTTCGACAGTACAAGTTGTCTGATCAGATCACCTCTGTGATCGCTTTTATCGGGCTATCGATCCCCAATTTCTTTTTTGCGCTTCTGTTTTTGTATATGGCTGCAAAAACGAAATGGTTTCCCATCGGGGGGATGCTTCCCGTGGATAGTGCCACAATGGGAACATGGCAGCTAATTGGCTCCTACTTTTGGCATGTGACGGGTCCCGCTGTCACATTAGGTTTCGCGGGTTTGGCCGGTGTAATGAGGCAGATGCGGGGCCAACTCCTTGACCAGCTTCGCCAAGATTATGTGGAGTTTGCTTCCGCCAAAGGGATGCCTCGGAAGGTAGTTATCTATAAACATGCACTACGAAACGCCATCAATCCGTTGGTCACAATGTTTGGGTATACCCTGTCAGGGCTCTTGGGTGGAGCAGTCCTTACCGAGACTGTTTTTGCCTGGCCTGGAATGGGACGAATGGTCATTCAAGCGATCAATGCGCGTGACACGTATCTTGTCATGGCTGTTCTTTTGCTCAGTTCGCTAATGCTGATTTTGGGGAACTTGATTGCTGATATTCTGCTTGCAGCGGTTGACCCAAGAATTCGATTGCGTTTTCATTAGTTTCGAATCCTAATGCCAAAAACAGACTACGGGCGAATCATTTCGCCCTTTTTCTTGGATGCATGCGAGGGCAAACCCATAAGGAGCCAAAGAACTCTCAAAGTGGGATGGGACCCTTGGATGCAAATAGGTAACATACATCAAAGAAGAGGTAAATCGAAGAAGTTCATTAGATAATCATGGAGGGTGGCTCGTTTGCTAAAGTATATCGTACGGAGGTTACTGATTTCATTACCTGTATTGCTTGGTGTATCGGTTCTTTCTTTTGCGGTAATGTCTCTTGCGCCGGGCGATTATCTCGACCGGTTCAAATTGGATCCAACGATATCTCGGGAAACATTGCAGAAGATGGAGCGGGAGCTGGGTTTGGACCATCCGCCAGTTGTTCAGTATTTTTTATGGTTGGGACAGGTTGTAAGGGGGAATTTCGGATATTCCTTTCAATTCCGTAGACCAGTGTTTTCGTTAGTTTGGGAACGCGCTTTCGCGACCTTTTTGTTAAGCATCACTTCAATCGTTTTTGCCTGGGTAATTGGGATCGGGTTGGGCATCTACTCAGCTTTACGTCAATACAGACTATCGGATCAAATTTCATCGGCGATCGCTCTCTTTGGTTTGTCGATCCCCAATTTTTTCTTTGCGCTTTTGTTTCTGTATATGGCCGCAAAAACAAGATGGTTTCCAATAGGAGGGATGCTTCCGGTAGATAGCGCTTCCATGGGTACAATGCAATTGATCGGATCGTATTTTTGGCATGTTGCAGGTCCTGCCATCACCTTGGGGTTCGGTGGACTTGCTGGAGTGATGCGCCAGATGCGGGGCCAGCTTCTGGATCAGCTGCGTCAGGATTATGTCGAGTTTGCTGCCGCCAAAGGGATGCCGAGAAAAGTAGTGATCTACAAACATGCCTTGAGGAATGCGATCAACCCTTTGGTAACGATGTTCGGGTATAGCTTATCCGGCCTCCTCAGTGGGGCTGTTCTTACAGAAACAGTGTTTGCTTGGCCCGGTATGGGGCGATTGGTGATCCAAGCAATCAATGCCCGAGATACCTATCTGGTCATGGCTGTGTTGCTCCTTAGCTCACTGATGCTGATTCTTGGAAATTTGGCCGCAGATATCCTTCTGGCTGCTGTTGACCCAAGAATTCGATTCCGTTTTCATTAGCGTTCCTTCATAATCAATTGCGGTTAACAAACAAAAAAAGGGGAGGGAAAAGGTGCTTTTTTGGATCTTGCTTGCGTTTGTTTTGGGATTATTCCTTGGGTATTATCAAAAGGTGCAATGGTTACGGAAACCCTTTCTGATTCCAATCATTACTGCTTTTCTTCTTTTTGTGATGGGATTCGAAATCGGTAATGATGAGAAGCTCTTCCAAGATTTACCCGATATTGGTCTTTGGGCTATGAGTATCGCTTTTTTTTCTGCAGGAGGCAGCTTTCTCTTTGCCGGCCTATATGGTTGGATCCATAAACTTCGCAGAAAGAGTGTCGAATGATCATTCTTCTTTTGGTTTCATCGGTTTGTTTTGGGATCATAACGGGTCATTTTTGCGCCTTTTCTCTTCCTTCCGAACTTTCGACCGTGCTTTTAGTAATGCTCGTCTTTGTTGTAGGTATCGATATTGGCAGCGGAGAGCGCATTTTCGTTAAGCTCCGGCTGTCTTTCCCCAAAATCCTTTGGCAGAGCATATATACCATTGCAGGGACTTTCTTTGGTGCTCTTATTTGCTCTTGGGTTCTTCCGTTAAGTGCCCTTGAAACGATGACCGCTGCGAGTGGCCTTGGATGGTACAGTCTTTCGGGAACAATGATCAGCCAAATGCATTCTCCCCTTTTGGGAGCGGTATCTTTTGCATCGAACGTTTTTCGCGAAGTGCTTGCTATCCTTCTGGTTCCTGTCTTTGGCAAAAAATCGCCGAACGGAGCCATATCCCTTGGCGGAGCGACAACGATGGACACTCTTCTGGGGCTGATCTCCCGATACACAAACCCCGAGGACACACTCGTCGCATTTGGTCAAGGCGTCATCCTTTCTTTAACGGTTCCTTTGTGGATCTCCTTCTTTCTTCACTTCCTCATCAAATAAGAAGCAACACACCCTCAGAATAGGCTAAGTAAGATTCTGAGGAATCATGGTATAATTGGGTATATGAGATACAAGTATTCTGACAAAGAAAAGCGAACATGCCGAACATGGGTTGGTTTTCTTTTTTTTAGTTACACATTTCTCGTGATTTTAGGAAACCTCAACCTGCGGAGCGCCGTTTTTCTATCGCGGTTTGAGCGTTTAGGGAGTATCCAGTTCACTTGGTCCCTTTTGGGAATTGGTAGTTGTGTGTTTTTTGGTTTTTTTCTTCCAAAAATCCCTTGGAAATGGGTTGCAGTGGTTGGAATCCCTTGTGTGTTTTTCTCGATGATTGGGTTGCGATGGTTCGGAGATACCGTAGGGGGAGCAAGGCGGTGGTTCGAAACACCATTTGGATCCATTCAACCCTCCGAACTTGCGAAACCGGTCTGGGTGATCGGTATTTCATTCATTCTTTCTTCCATGTCTATTCGCATTCTAGGTCTGGTTGTTTCTGGATTTCTAGCGCTTGGGGTTGCTTTTTTGGTCTTTCTCGAGCCGGATTTAGGGACCTCTCTGATTTTTCTCTTTATGTGGGTGGTAATGGGTTTTTTTTATGTCCGTCGGTTGTTTCGTTTTTTCGGAATATTGATTATTATGGGAATGATCGGTTTATCTGTAGGGCTTCCCCAATTAAAAGAGTATCAATGGTTAAGGCTTCGAGCGTTTATTCAACCCCATGCCCACCCGGATACGTATTATCACACTCAGCAATCTAAGATTCTTGTTGGTTCAGGAGGATTAACCGGAAGCGGGTATATGCGAGGAGAAGGCAATATATATGGGTTTATCCCAACAGATCATACTGATTTTGTATTGTCTGTGTACGCAGAAGAGTGGGGTTGGTTCGGGATGCTTGTTTTTTTGGGGCTATGGTTGCTTTTCTTGTTTGCCTTGATCAAACTCATCGGATTCTCAGAAGGTCGTGGGAAGTATCTTCTAGTGGGAGTGTACAGCATTTTTTTCTTCCAATTCTTAATGAATACCGCCATGGTGTTAGGAGTAGCGCCTGTAACCGGGATCCCTTCGCCATTTTTTTCCTATGGAGGAAGCAGCATGCTGACCAGCAGTATTCTTGTTGGTTTGAGTACTCATGTAGCTTTGAATCCTGAAGAACCGGGAGAGAGATAATGACCCGTTTGGAAACCTGGATCCTTAATATGATAAAAATGGCCCGGCGGCAAAATACGCTTGCAGTCGGAATCCAATCAGTCGACGTTTTGATTATGAGTCAAAAGACAAAGGGAAAAATGGTCTTTCTTGCCCAAGACATCCCGCAAAAGATTAGTAAAAAGATTGAAGACCGGAGTGAAACGAGGAATATTCCCATTTATCGATTCCAGCGCTGTACACGCGAAGAACTAGGTGCGCATTTTGGGAAAGAAAAAATCAATGTGGTTGGTATAGATCAAGAATCGCTAGTCAACGGCATTCAGCAAAGAATTCGAAAAGAACAAGAAAAGGGTGGACCATGACAGGAATTCTTAGGCCTGTAGCGCAATCTCCAGAAGAAAGCTCAGGATTTCGACTCCATTACTGTAGTTTGTGCAAAGCGACTGCCCGATCTTGGGGCCAATTAGGGCGGTTTTTTTTATCATATGATCTTTGCTTTTTATCCTTTTTTCTCTCTTCTCTTTCTTCCGATCCATTGAGAACGAAAGAAACTCGGTGTTTGGTTCATCCGATGAAAAGCCAGACCATCAAGCAACCCGATCGGATCGAAGACGAGATCTTGAAAGCCCAGTTTCTCTTGCTGGAGTATCAATTACTGGACTATTGGAAGGATGAATCTGGGTGGAAAAAGTATCTGGCCATTGCCCTACATTGGTTGGTAAAGCGAAAAACGAAACGCACGCCTCCAGAAATCCGCGATATCGTTGCGCTCGGAATCAGCGATCTTCAAGAGAAAGAAGATCTTCACTGTTATGATATGGACCATATGGCTTTGGTTTTTGGGCATATGATGGAAGGGCTTGTTCGGAAAATCGCTGATCGATGTGCAATTCCGATTTCATCCGAGGCGAAAACGACAATCCGACTAATCGGGAAATGGGTGTTTTTCATGGATGCCATTCAAGATCTGAGAGAAGATGTTCTAAGAATGAGGTATAATCCACTGAAATACCAGTATATCGATTTGTTTTTGGGGGATCAATCGCTCAGCGAGAGTGTTGTTACCGTTCGTGAGAAGGAACGATGGAAAGTGGATTTGTTGATTTCGCATCTTGCTTGTTCTTGGAATGAGCTCCGGCCGGAAATGCGTAGATACCAGGAAGAATGGGATCGCTTTTTCCATTATTCGATACCTGCAATGAGTCATTCGATTCTAACCCATGGGTTTCCTTGCTTACAGACCTCAACAATGGAGGAGGAAAATGGGATTGAAAGATCCGTATGAAGTATTGGGAGTTCCAAGGAATGCCACTAAAGAGCAAATCCGTCAAGCGTATAACAGTTCGGTCAAAAAATTCCATCCGGACCGATATACAGAACCCCATATGAAAGAATTGGCTGAAGAAAAAATGAAAGAAGTCAATCAAGCATATGATGAGCTAATCAATGGCTCATCGAACCAAGGGTCCATGAGTCAAGGGTATTCACAGCCCCGGGGCGAAGATACCCAGGCTTTTCAACGGATTCGGGTTATGATTCAACAAAGGCAATGGGCCCAGGCGCGATCCTTATTGGATCAGATGAGCGTTCGTCCAGCCGAGTGGTTTTTTTTACAGGGAATTGTGTTGATCAATGAAGGAGATTACCAGCAAGGACTGTCGTCGATTGAGTCGGCGCTTCGAATGGAACCTCAGAATCAGGAATACCAGCAAGTCTATCAGCAGCTACGCAATAGTTCCTACTTTTACCGGACCCGAGGCTATTCGGATCAGACCGATCAAACGGCTCGTTGTTGTCAAGCATGCGCCACCTTATGGTGTTTGAGCATGTGTTGTGATTGTGGAAGCGGAGGGTGTTAGAACAATAAGGATCATCCTTCGAAACGAAGAGAAAGGAGATGTCTTGCTTATTTGCATTCCATAACAGGAAAATTGATTATTTGGGTACCCTTGAGTGTTTTCATTGTTACCTTTTTATCTTTGGTGACTTATCATCTAATCTCAGAGCAAAATGCGCAAAACGAATATGAGATCCAAGTTCAAAGTGATCTTGATTCTTTACGCATTACTCTTGCTATGTTGCTTCGATATTCAGATGAAGAGTTGATTCGCCAGATAGGAAACGATCTTGTTCGCCGTGAACTCATCGAAGGGATCAGGCTTCGAGATGGGGCAAATCAGGTTTTTTTTGAGTCATCGGCGGAGTCGATCTCTTTTGATTATTGGGTGGAAGAATTCTCCATCGTTTCTTCCGGTCAAGAGATTGGATTTGCCGAAGTATCCTATCTCTCTTCCTCTTTTTATGTGCATCAACGGATGGTTCAGTCCCTGAAAGAATCAATTGGGATAGCAATCGGTGTGAGTATGATCGTGTTTTTTTTCCTTCTCATGTTCTTGAATCGGATGTTTCTTGCTCCTTTACAGAGGTTTTCGGGGTGGATCGATGATTTGAAAAAAACTGACCATCCGTTGAATGATGGAATAGCTCATCCGAAAGAACTCCGGCGATTGGCGGTTCAGTTTCAGTCGATGACTCAAAGGACGAAAGAGCTCAAAAAGCACCAGGAACAAGCAGAAACTCAGATTTATCATCAAGCGAAGCAACTCCATTGGACAAATGGTGAGTTGAAAGAAAAGACAAAGAGCCTTTCAGTCGCCAATTCAGAGCTACTGCAAGCAACCCGAGAACTCCACGAGGCGCAATTGAAGGTAGAAAAAGCCAATCAGATAACAATAGACTTCATGCAAACCATTGGCCATGAACTGAGAACACCAATGAATGGAATCATTGGTATGAGCACATTGTTAGAACAGACGCTCCTGAATGAGGAGCAAAGAGAATACCTCTCTCTGCTCCAAAACGGAGTACACAATTTGATGCATGTCATCAGTCAGTTTGTAGAGTTTTCAGAGTTGTACTCGAATGATACCGAGGTTCGGTCAATTCCGATGGAGATTGAGCAGACAATATCAAGCATTGTCCAAAATCTTCAACCCTCGATCAAAGAAAAACGGATTGATATCCAAAGCTTACAAGAACCCCCTTTTCCCAAAGTCTTGCTGGGTGATGAAGGGAAAATCAAACAGGTCCTCTTTTCTTTATTCAATAATGCGATTCAAACGTGCCGATCGGGCGGAAGAATTGAATCTCGTCTTCGGTGGACACCAATAACAGCTGGTTCGGGAGAACTGCTGATATGTATTTCCGATAATGGACCCGGAATACCAAAAGAACAACTGAATCATGTATTTGACCCACTCGAATCCTTTGGTAAAAAGGGATCACCCAGCCTGCTTTTTCGGAAAGGATTTGGTTTGGTTCTTGCCAAAGAATTGACAGAACGGATGGGAGGGAGAATATGGGTGAGAAGTCAACCGGGCGAAGGAGCTTCTTTTTTCGTTCGTCTATCGATGGAAATCCCTCAATTGACGGATGAGATAGAACGCCCTGCTTCCGATGAGAAAACTCCTTCGAAAATCCTTGGTCCAACAGCGCCGCAAGAAGTGAAAAAAAGGGAAAAGATCCTTCTCGTAGAAGATGACTTTGTCAATCAAAAGGTGATCAAACTTCAACTCCAAAGCATAGGACTCGATTCCATTGTCTACGAAGACGGAAAAGCAGCTGTTGAACGGTATCAGGAAGAGGGCGCCGCTGCGATTCTTATGGATGTTCAGCTGCCTGTTTTAAACGGATGGGAAGCGACTCGAATGATACGAAAAATGGAAGAAGAAACGGGATACCACGTCCCTATAATTGCGATCACTGCGCATGCGTCCAACAGAGACGAAGACGAGTGCTATGCAGCTGGTATGGACGAGTATCTGACAAAACCGATCAAGAACGAAACCCTATTCCGTGTGTTGGCAAAATACTTATCGATAGATGTGCAAACCTACCAGAAAGAAGGGGAAACGAACGGGACACACACCAATGCTAATAAGGAGGGATGGAGATGAGCACTATCGCAGAGAAAGGAAGCCTTTCTGAGGAAAAAACCATTTCAAGCGCAAATGCGCAAACGATCCGAGTGGATTACGACAAATTGGATACTTTGATGAACCTAATGGCAGAGTTGGTTATTGCGCGGAGTTATATATCCCAGGCACTAAAAAAATACGGGATTAAGGAAGTGGACGACAGTATTGCCCAGTTGAACCGGATTACACTTGATTTGCAGAACATTGTAATGAAGATCCGGACTGTACCAGTAAAACAGCTTTGGTCTAAAGGGGAGGAATGGATCGAACAAAGCGCCAAAAAACAAAAAAGAGAGATTCGCCTTCAAAAGATTGGTGAAGAAACAGAACTCGATAGGGCTTTATCAGACGAAATGGAACAACCTCTGAATGATATCTACCAGGTTATTTGCGATTTTGATTTTGAGTCCAAGGAAGAAAGAATGAAAAAGGGAAAGCCCCCCGTGAATCAGTTGGTGCTCCAAGCAAAACATGAAGGAAACCATTTGGTTTTGGAAATCATTAGTGATGGAGGGCAATTGAACCGTGAACGAATTCTTCAGATGGCTTCTTCCAAACTGGGTATTTCTGATCTGGATATGCAACGAATGGATGATCAAGAAGTCAATGGGTTGGTGTTTCAACAAGGGGTTTCTCCGTTATCGAAAGTGAAACAAATCGTGGAAAGCCTTAATGGCTCCATTTTCCTGGAACATCTGGATGGTCGAGGGACGAAAGTCCAAGTGCTTCTCCCTTTGTCACTCGCCATTATCCAAGCGCTGTTGGTGAAAACTGGAGAGAGTGTGTTTGCGATACCAATCGCGAACATTGATAGCACGATGAATATTGCCATTGATGATGTTCAAATCGTACAATCCAAAGAAGTGGTCGTCATCAGAGGAGAAATAATCCCGATCGCACGGCTGCACAAGGAATTTGGGATTGAACCCAATGTAGACAAAAACGCACACATTGTTATCGTTCAAATTGGGCAAAAGAAGTGCGCATTCATGGTCGATTCATTAATCGGGCAAGAAGATATTGTTATCAAGCCTTTGGGTAAACTGTTCAAAGAGGTTGATGTCTTTACTGGAGCTGCGATATTGGGAGACGGAAAGATCGCTTTGATTCTTGATATCCCAACCATTATCAAACAACGGTAAGAAAAGGAGGGAATAATAAATGGCAACCAAAACAACCAATCAGAATACCGAAGGATCGAAAGAAACGATCATTGAGATTCTGAGTTTTCGTTTGGGCAACCAAGAATTCGGTATTGAAGTTGATTTTGTGGAGATGGTTATCGAACGATCCGAAATTACCATGATTCCGAATTCCAAACCGTTCATTGAAGGAGTAATGAATTTAAGAGGGCGTATTGTGCCTGTATTGGACCTTACTAAGCTGCTTCATATAACGGGATCAGAGGAACTAACATTCGAGAATGTGCTCGTGACAAAATTGGAAGACTCTGAAGTGGGTTTTTTGGTTAACGAAGTCAAGGAAGTGATTCGAGCAAAAGAATCCGAGATCGATACAGCTTCGAAATCGGATCAGACAGATCGTAAAGCAAAAGGTGTCGTACAGAAAGGGAAACGCCTCATTCTCTTCTTGGATTTGGAGGAGATTATGGCTAGTTGTGAGCGTGTTTGATGGATAAGGACCTTTCAGTTTACATTGGAAAACAGATTTGCCTGAAAAATCCGATTATGCCCGCTTCAGGACCAATTGTGGGAGATGATCGGAAAATCCGATATTTATCCGAACAAGGCCTGGGAGCTATTGTAACAAAAACAATAAGCGTACACGCTGCCGAAGTGCCTCGTCCTTGCATCATTGGGGGAACCGATTGGATTATAAACACGGAATTATGGTCTGAACACCCTCCAGAACGGTGGGAAAACGACTTTTTTCCGAAGATACAAGATCTACATCAACCCTTATTCATTAGTTTGGGTTATTCCCGTGAGGAGATCCTGTCTCTGATCCCCCGTTTTGAAGCATTTGCAGACGCTTTTGAGCTATCGACTCACTATTCCGGGAAGGATCTAGGACCAATCGGTCAAATTGTAGAAGAGGCAGCGATGGCTACTTCGAAACCCGTTTTCATCAAAATTAGCCCCCATATTCCTGATCCGGTTACCTTCGCCCAAATGGTACATCAAAGGGGAGGGTATGGAATCGTCGCAACCAACTCCTTAGGCCCAGTTTTCCCGGTCAATGCGAAAACTGGTCAATCACCTTTAGGCAGTTCGGATGGGTTTGGATGGATGTCTGGCCCGGCCATCAAACCAATATCTCTTTCCGTTATTCGGAGGATTCGAGATCATAGTGATATTCCCATCATTGGTGTAGGCGGTATTTCGAACGCTACAGACGTCCTTGAGTTTATGATCGCAGGGGCGAATGCCGTTCAGATTCTTTCAGCGGCAATGCTTAAAGGGAAGCAGGTATATTCCCAAATTTTGCATGATCTCTCTAAGGCTATGGCTGAGGCAGGGGTAGACCAGATCTCAAAGCTCGTAGGGTCATCACACCGTGAACAAAAGGAATCATTCGCGAAAAAAACGCCCCTCTTTGATAGGGAACTCTGCACCCTTTGTATGAGATGTGTACATAACTGCCCGTATTTCGCACTCCAATTGCAAGAAAAACGGATTCATGTAGTCCCAAACGAATGTTTTGGATGCGGATTATGCGAAAGCAGATGTCCGGTTCAGGCGATCTCAGGTATTCTATCATGAATCGACCTTATCTACTTCGTTGCATCCATTGTGGAAAAACGTATGATAAAAATGAAATTCATTACACCTGCTTCGATTGCGGAACCCGGTTGGGGGTATTGGAGGTTCTTTTGGATTGGAAGGAGTCCCCCCCCGAATTGAGCAGAGAACATGGGATTTGGCAGTGGAAAGACCTATTGCCGATTGATTCAAAAACGCTGCCCACAATCCCGCTCGTAGGAGATACTCCTATGATTCCGTCAGCCCTTTTAGCGGAAAAGTGGGGTGTCGGTGAGGTATGGATCAAAGATGACGGGAGAAACCCAACTTCTTCTTACAAAGACAGAGCATCGGCAGTTGCTTTGGCGAAAGCAAAAGAATTCGGGTTCCAGCATATATATACTGCCTCTACCGGGAATGCCGCGAGTTCTCTGGCTGGGCTCAGCGCGGCGGCTGGAATTCGGGCGCATATCTTTATCCCCCATGCTGCCCCACAGGCGAAGCTTGCGCAACTACTGGTCTATGGGGCGCAAGTCTTTCAGATCCAAGGTACTTACGATCAAGCTTTTGATCTTTCCATAGAATATGGTCAAAAAGAAGGATGGTATTGCAGAAACTCTGCGTACAATCCATATCTACTCGAAGGTAAGAAAACCGCTTCTTTTGAGATATTTCGAGATCTCGAACATCAGGTTCCCGATGTTGTATTGGTTGGCGTAGGTGATGGAACAGTCTATAGTAGCATTATCAAAGGGTTTTTCGATCTTAAGGAAATTGGCTGGATCGATCGGATTCCGGTTGTCATCGGAGTGCAGGCAAAGGGAAGCAATGCGGTGCTGAACACCTTTCAGAAAGGAGAACCGTTTTTGCCCGCCGATCAAAAGTATCCCAATACGATCGCAGATTCGATTTGCGTAGGGAAGCCAAGAGATGTCCTGAAAGCATGCGCATATGCAAAAAAATCAGGGGGTTTCTTTGTGGATGTCGAAGATAGTGAGATTGCGCATGCAATAATGGAATTGGCGCGAACCACCGGAGTGTTTTCGGAACCTGCAGGAGCCGCTTCTTATGCGGGATTAAGAGTCCTGCAAGATCGCAAGTATCTCCACCCTGCAATGAGGATCGTCTTGATCAATACGGGGAACGGTTTGAAAGATACACAGGCCTTTATGAGGTACTGTGATCAAGAAATGATTGTTTTGCATCCATGAAAACGGATCTATGATTCTTCAGAGATCGCGGGTCATCATTCGATACCGCTATCGATCCTATTGTTTGGCGGTTTCCGCCACCCCTAACAGATGCAGCCAACTTGTGTTTTGCTCAATAAGGGATTGGTTTCCAATCATCTTATTCCGTTTTTTCTTCTCTTTTTACCATCCGTACTGCTTTTTTCAGACGACCATATTCTTCCCACATATACTCCCAATCGGAGCTTTCTAAGACGCGTTCGATCGATTGATACCATTCGGTTTTAATCCGGTTCAGGAGAACTTGCTCGGAATAATACAGGGTGATCAGATACCGAAAACTACTGCAAATGGTGGTTAATGGTTCGAATCCATCATCAAGGTTCTGTTCCCAATCAGTCATTTTTTCGACGATCGCGTATAGGTTATCTTCCACTTCTCTTTGAATTTGCTCATCTGGTTGCTGAGAGCTGTCCCGAAAGGCTTCAAGGGCTTTTAGTGTATTATCTTTCTTTGCTTTCAACCTTTTTTGAATTCGATTTTTCATTTCTTGGATCCGATGTTGATCGTCCAATTGCTCATATCGCATTTCCGCATACTTGGATCGGAATCCCAGCTTTTGGTACAAAAGCCTCGCGGGATTATCATACTCAACATGCAACGCAATATTGCCTGCGCAGACTTCAACGGTTTTCTGAATCAGTTTCCGACCGATTCCTTTCCCGCGTTGGTTTTTGTGAACCGCAACGTAAACTAAAATGTGTTGGGGAATATATCCTTCCATTGCGGTATCATTGATGACTACACACCCCATTATCTGGTCCTCATCAGTACCAATGAGAACAAAACCCCCTTTTCCTTCGGCGCTATCCATTGCATAATCGATTGCGTTTCGGATTTGCTCTTTTTCATCCCGATACTCGTCCAAATGTTCATACAAAAAATCAACGACCTTCGGCCGGTCCATCTCATGTTCATGGTAATATACTTGGATTTCCATGATTCACTCCTTTCATGTTACCGTGTTCGATACAGCCTGTCTCCCGCGTCTCCCAACCCCGGAACGATATAGTCATGATCATTGAGTTTTTCATCGACAGCAGCAGTAAAAACTTGGATCTTCGGCTGTTCGGTTAGGAGTTTTTGTAATCCTTCGGGGACAGAGAGCAAAGAAACAAAGAAGATGCGATCCTCTTTCGCGCCGTTATTTTTAACGATTGAAACAGCCCGAGACGCGCTTGCTCCAGTAGCAAGCATTGGGTCGAGGATGAAGACATCTTTGTTGATTAAAGGGGGGACTTTGCAGTAGTATTCAACCGGAAGATGCGTTTCAGGATCTCGATATATCCCCAAGTATCCGACGGATGCATTTGGCATAAGCGTTAACACTCCATCAAGCATTCCCAATCCAGCCCGAAGAATCGGTACAATCGCAACCTCTTTGTCATTGATCAAAAAACCTTCAGTTGGTCCGATCGGGGTTTCAATTTGCGTTCGAATTGTTGATAGGTTGGATGTTGCTTCATATACGAGTAGGAAGGTAAGTTCATGAAGGAGTTCTCGAAACTCCTTTGGGTTGGTGTTTTTGATTCTCATCATGGTTAACTTGTGCATAATTAAGGGGTGCTCAACAACGGTCAGGTTTTTCCACTTTCCGTAAGCCATGGCGTTCCACCTCCGTTTTGTTTTTCGATAAATTGTCGATTGCCAATATCGTCCATGATTGACCGCTCTATCCGTTCGAATTCTTCAATGTATCTTTGATACTGTTTTTCCTTGAGGGACTCCAATTTCTTACGATTTCGATCGATTTCTACGTATTCATCAGTTGCTTTCCGTAATTGATGTTCAATATCCGCTTGGGCTTTAACTAGATCACCAAGCATCACGTATTGGAAGTCGATAAAGTTTTCCCAAAGCACATATTCACTGGGAGAGAGAGATGAGTTTTGCATATACATGGACAGGGTATGTTCATGTGTATTGGTTGCTTTCTGCTGCTGATGAACTTCCTGGATTTTCTGATCCAGTACCAATTGGATGGTTGCCATCTCCATCCGTTTTTGGTCTAATTGCTGGAGAATAATGTCCATAAGTCGTTGCAATCGGAACGAAAACCGTTTCATGCGATCACCTCAAACAGAAAGTCCAGCAAAGGACTTAATCCCGTTCGTTTGGTGGCAGAAACAGGGAATATCATAAAGTCCCCTCGTTCCTGGAGCTGTTTCTTTACCCACTCAACCTGTCTTGTGATTACAGATTTGCTGAGTTTGTCTGATTTCGTAAGGACAAAACCATAAGGAATCTGATGGCTGGAAATCCACTCAATCAGTTTCCAGTCGTTTTCCAATAAAGGGTTGCGCGCATCCATTAGGATCATTGTGATGGACAACTCAACACGAGAGGAAAAGTATCGGTCTACCAGCTTGGCCCATCGGTTCTTTTCAGCAAAAGGTACCTTGGCGAATCCATAACCAGGAAGATCTACAAAGAAATGACGATCATTAACTCGGTAAAAATTGATGGAGGCTGTTTTACCGGGTTTGCTGCTAGTTTTCGCGATTTTTCTTTGAAACATGGCATTGAGCAAAGATGATTTTCCAACGTTCGAACGGCCCGCAAAGGCAATTTCCCCTTTAATTGGTTCGGGGAAAGGAGTATCGTTGAACACAGTTTGCTGCAATTCAGTCTTTCGAATGACCATAATTTTCGATGGGTTTTATTAACGCGGTTTTTAGAACCTCATCAATCGTTTTTACGTAGTGAATTTGGATCTTTTTTGCGATTTCGGCTGGGATTTTTGCTGTGTCTTTTCGATTTTCTTCCGGCAGAATTATCTGATGGATTCCTACTCGATGCGCGGCAAGGATTTTCTCCCGGACACCTCCGATCGGGAGGACTTTCCCGGTTAAAGTTGCTTCTCCAGTCATTGCTATATCATTTCGTGCAGGAATCTCTGCCAAGGAAGAAATAAGCGCTGTTACCATAGTGATTCCCGCAGAAGGTCCGTCTTTAGGAACAGCTCCTTCCGGAACATGAACGTGGATATCATGCTCATCAAAAAAATCAGTGGATAAGTATGTATCGCAATATTTTCGACTGATGGATAGCGCGATTTTGGCCGATTCTTTCATCACTTCTCCCAACTGCCCAGTTAAGATAAGGGTTCCCTTTCCCCGAAACACTTGGGCTTCTACTTGCAAAACAGATCCACCGACAGCAGTCCACGCAAGACCGGTACTTACCCCTATTTCTGGGGTTTCCAGTTTTTCATCCTGTATATATTTCTGAGGGCCGAGATACTTATGTACCTTCGCTCTGTTGACCCGAATCCTTGTTCCCTTTCGGTTTAAAAGCTCAAGAGCGCTTTTCCGGATTAGGCTTGCCAATTCTCTTTGAAGATTCCGAACTCCGGCTTCTCGGGTATAATGATCGATAATGGTTTCAATTCCGTCATCAGAAAAAGCAACCTTCTTTTTCATTCCATGCTCATTCAAGAGTTTAGGGATAATGAATCCTTTGGCGATTTCCATTTTCTCGCGGTAGGTATATCCAGGGATCTCAATTACTTCCATCCGATCTTTTAGCGCGGGAGGGATGGAGAATAAAACATTCGCTGTCGTTACAAAGATTACCTTGGACAGATCAAAAGGAACTTCGAGAAAGTGGTCCACAAACGCATGATTTTGTTCAGGATCAAGAACTTCCAATAAAGCGGCTGCCGGATCTCCGTGCATGCTTTGTCCCATCTTGTCGATTTCATCGAACAACAGCAATGGATTGGAAGAACCCGCATTCCGAATCAATTGTAAGACGCGTCCAGGCAAAGAACCAACATAAGTCCGCCGATGACCACGGATTTCTGCTTCATCCCGGACTCCACCTAAAGACATTCGAACAAATTTGCGGTTCATCGTACGAGCAAGGGACATGCCTAATGAGGTTTTCCCTACACCAGGAGGACCAACCAGGCATAGGATCGGAGCCTTAAGATTCTCCGAAAAGACTCGAACAGCCAGGAATTCGAGGATTCGCTGTTTCACTTCTTCTAATCCATAATGATCGCTATCGAGGATTTTTTCCCCCAACTCAATATCGATCCGGTCTTCCGTCGTCGAATGCCAGGGCATAGACAATAGCCAATCCAGATAGGTACGGATCACAGTTGATTCCGCTGAAAATGCAGGAGATTTTTCTAAGCGGTCCAATTCCGTCATAGCTTTTTCTTGAACATACTCCGGGTATGCCCCTTCTTGGATCTTCATACGCCAATCCATGATTTCGGGATCGCTTGCTCCGTCTAGTTCTTCTCGGATTGCCCTCATTTTCTCCCGAAGGTAATACTCCTTCTGATTCTGTTCGATCTTTCCTCGAACCTTTTGCTCGAGCTTTTCCTCGATCTGGAGGAGCTCCAATTCCCGGGCAAGAACTTGAAGAAGGATTTCCAACCGATCTTTAGGATGGATGGTTTCCATCAAACGCTGTTTTTCTTTTAAATCAAGAGGTAAGATCGAAGCCACAAAATCGGCAAATCGATCCGCATCAGAATCCTCGTCAAGCGCTTGAAGGGTCTCTGGTGGGATCTTCTTAGTCATGGAGAAGTACCGTTTGGTGTCCTCCCGAACTTTACGGATAAGAACATCGAGCGATTTTGTCATCCGGTATCGGGGAATGGCGAAGGATATACGTAAACATAAAAAAGGCCTCTCAGGAAGGGGTTCCACAATCTTTGCTCTCAGCAGACCTTCGACTAAGACTTTGAACGAGTTGTCCGGTAGCTTCATTACCTGAAGAATTTGCGCAACAACCCCCATTTCATAGAAATCGTCTATCCCTGGATCTTCATGATTGGGGTCTTTTTGCGCAATGAGAAACACCAATCGGTTTTTGTTTTCAATTGCATCTTCCAAGGATTTTAGCGATCGCTCTCTACCCACATAAAAGGGCATGACCGATCCAGGGTATACCAGCATGTTTGTACGAACGGGGATTGCGGGTAGTTCTTCGGGAATTTCAAGCGATTCTTTCGATTCATTGGCGAGCTCTTCCAGTTTTTGATACTTGGACATTCCTCATAACTCCTTTTCATCAGGTTCAGTTTTCTCTGACCGAATCGCGTACAAGAGATTGGCAATATCCGCAGGAGTAATGCCGGGAATTCTCATCGCTTGACCGATTGATAAAGGCCGTATTACACTCAGTTTTTGCCGTGCTTCTATGGAAAGATTGGGTATTCTTTCGTACACCAGGTCACCAGGAATGCGTTTATTCTCCATGTGGTGAAATTTCTGAATTTCCCTCATGGTACGTTCTATATAACCCCGATATTTTGCTTCGATCTCTATTTGCATCCGTATAGTGGGATTCTGAATCAAATCATGATCCCATGGGGCAAGATCGCTGTAGGTTATACCGGGTCTTTTCAACAATTGCAAAAAGCGTGATGGGTTTTGTATTGGTTGGCTTCCCTTAGAAACAAGCATACCATCAAGCGCTTCTGATGTACTGACGTTCATCGACTCTAATCTCTTCAATTGTTCTTGAACCTGAACGATGATCTTTTCGGTTTCCGAGATGAAGGATTCGGGGACTACCCCCACCTCTTTCGCTACAGAGATTAACCGAAGGTGTGCATTATCGCTTCGTAGAACAAGGCGGTATTCCGCGCGTGAAGTCAATAATCGGTACGGTTCATCTACACCTTTTGTGACCAAATCATCAATCATCACTCCAATATATGCCTGATCCCGACCTAGGGTAAGGGGCGTTCGACCCTCTATTTTTCGGCACGCATTAATGCCTGCGATCAATCCTTGGGCAGCGGCTTCCTCATACCCGCTGCTTCCGATCATCTGCCCAGCGAAATATAATCCCTCAATCGTTTTGGATTCTAGAGTGGGATATAACTGGTGCGGTGGAAGGTAGTCATATTCTACTGCATACGCAGGGCGAATGATCTCTGCTCTTTCCAACCCATCCATGGATCGGATTAGCTTTTCTTGGGCGGAAAAAGGAAGACTGGTACTCACACCCGAAAGGTAAAATTCTTCGCCTTGAGACCATTCTGGTTCGATAAATACTTGGTGACGGGTCCGTTCTGGGAATTTGACGACTTTGTCTTCTATGGAAGGACAATATCGAGGGCCAGTTCCTTGGATCAGTTTTGTTTCGCCGTACAAAGGAGAATACCGTAAATAGTCTCGAATGATCTGATGGGTCTGTTCATTCGTGTAGGTGAGATATACGGGATTATCTGGAGCGCAAACTCTCGGCTCAAGGAAGAACGAGAATCCCAACGGATCATTCGATGTGCTCTGATGAGACAATCCAGTAAAATCGATCGACCTTCTCGAAATACGGGCGGGTGTTCCGGTTTTAAATCGCGAGAAAACCAACCCAGCATCATGCAAAGAAGCAACCAATAACTCAGAGGAGGGCTCTCCCATACGGCCTGAGGAAAGAGAAACAGGACCGACGTAAATTTTTCCTCGGAAAAAGGTTCCGCCACAAATAATGACTGCTTTAGAAAAAAACCGGTCGCCAAAATGCGTTTCTACACCAGCCACTTTTCCGTCTTTCCATAAAAGCTTTTCGACCAATCCACACAAGACCTGCAACCGAGGTTGGTTTTTGATCACTTGGGCCATCCGAAAAGAGTACTGCCGCTTATCCACTTGCGCGCGCATAGCCTGGACAGCATATCCTTTTCCCGTATTCAGCATCCGAATATGAATCATTGTTTCATCGGTATTCTTTGCCATTTCCCCGCCTAAGGCATCAATTTCTCTTACAACAACGCCCTTTGCCGGGCCTCCTACGGAGGGGTTACAAGGGGGTAAGGCAATGGTTTCCAGATGCATTGTTAGGAGGAGCGTATTCATACCCATTCGGGAAGTAATGAGCGCTGCCTCGCATCCAGCATGGCCCGCACCGATTACGACAACATCAAACGATCCAGTCCAGTCGTTTATTCTGCTCATTTTGTAGCTGTTTTAAATAGGAGCAAAGATGTAATGAGGGTACATCCTAGATAAGCGAAAACCAGGATCAGTTCGTTCCGTACATCCGAGATCGCGCGCCCTGCAATCATTATTTTCCTCAACGATTCTGCAAGAGGAGTAATGGGGAGGAAAAGGGCAACTGATTGCATAACTTTGGGCATTTGTGAAATGGGGAAAAAAACCCCTCCTCCCAAAAACATCAAAAAAACAAGCGCTGCAGCGATCCCCATTGCAATATCGCTGTTTGCGGATAAGATCGATATAAGCAATCCCATCCCCAAATAGGTAAGCATTCCAATTCCCAAAAATAAACCCACTGTGACCATCGATCCTTCAAACCCTATCTGTAGAATATACCGACTACCTACGATTAAAGCGATTGTTTGGATAATCCCTAAACAAGCATGAGCGAAAAACTTACCCATAACATAGCTTCCACGGCTTGATGGGGTAATCCGAAACCCTTCCAAAATGCCTCGGTCTTTTTCTCGGCTTACCGACCCGGTAATGCCGATTAACATGGTAGATAAGATGACAAAAGCGAGAATACCCGGCGCCATTACATCCGGATAATCCAGTCGGTTTTGGTTAATGCCTTCGATCTTCATATGAGGCACCGGTATAAACGGAGCGGGATCCATGGTGCTTGTTTGCTGAAGCTCGATAATCGCGCCGAATTGCATCTCAGACAACACCGTGGAAAAAAACTTATAAATGGTCACACTTTCAATTAGCGAGGCGCTACTGGGTACGTAGGAAAGTTCTGTTTGTTGTCCCAGCATCATCCGAGCAGAAAAACCCATGGGGATAATAATCAACCCATGGATTTTTCCTTCTTCAAGAAGAATCCAAGCTTCCTCCCGATTCTCCACAAGAACCACATTTTCTTGTTTCAGAAAACCTAAGATAAAATCGGAGAGATATTGACCGATATAACTTTGATCCTCTCCGAGTATACCGATCTTAATCGATTCCAACACCCGTTCGGTAGGGATGAACAGCAACGAGATCGTCAGTAACAGGATTGGAGTACAGGTAAGAATAACAAAAAAGATAGGGTTCCGAACAATATATTTGACCTCGCCCAAGAAATGAAGAACCATACTTCTCATATGATTACCATGCCTCCAGCCAGAAAAACACCCGGGAAAGAGCATTTCCCGGGTAATGGGTCGTGTGTTTTTAGTGTTTTATGGAATAAAAGCTTTCTTTTCCTTTGTATTGTCCGTATTCCCCTAACTCTTCTTCAATCCGAAGGAGTCGATTGTATTTCGAAATCCGTTCGCTTCGAGACAAAGATCCCGTCTTGATCTGGCCGGCGTTGACCGCAACAGCGAGGTCTGCAATAAAGGAATCCTCTGTTTCACCCGAACGATGCGAAATAACATTTGTCATGGAGTTTTCTCGGGCGTGTTGGATAGTATCCAGTGTCTCGGTAACTGAACCAATCTGATTCAGCTTGATTAGGATAGAATTGGCGCAATCCAACTCGATTCCCTTCTGTAACCGATTGATATTCGTCACAAAGATATCATCACCCACAACCTGAACGTTCTTGCCCAATTGCGATTTCATCTTGGAGAATCCTTCCCAATCTTCTTCATCAAACGGATCCTCGATGGAAATGATCGGGTATTTTTCCACAAGGGTTTTGTAGTATGCCAACAATTGATCAGTGTCCATCTCTTTCCCATCCATGGAATACCGGTTGGTTCCTTTGTTATAGAAGGAACTTGCTGCGCAATCCAGAGCGAAAAAGAATTGTTCGCCTGGTTTGTACCCAGCTTTATTGATTGCCTGTAGAATTATCCTTAACCCTTCTTCATTACTGGAAAGGTTTGGGGCAAATCCCCCTTCGTCTCCAACAGCGGTGACGTATCCTCCGGCGTGCAGAATCTTTTTTAGGTGCTGGAATACTTCTGCGGCTGCGCGCAAGGCTTCTCGAAAACAGCAGAAACCCGCAGGGACAATCATGAATTCCTGAATGTCCAAGTTGTTATCTGCGTGTTCTCCCCCGTTAATGACATTCATCAAGGGGACAGGCAAGGTCTTAGCATTTACACCACCCAAGTATTTATACAGCGGTAAAGATAGGGAAATCGCTGCCGCTCGAGCTACTGCCATTGATACGCCCAAGATTGCGTTGGCTCCTAAATGATTCTTGTTCTCAGTCCCGTCGAGAGAAAGCATGACTTGGTCGATCCCGACCTGATCGTAGACATTCAACCCAATCAGTTTCGGAGCAATGGTGTCGTTAACATGGCCAACCGCTTTTTGGACTCCTTTTCCAAGAAAACGATGGTCTCCATCTCTCATCTCCAATGCTTCATGAGTGCCTGTAGACGCTCCTGAAGGGACAATCGCATGAGCTGAAGTCCCATCCTCTAGATGGACTTCGACCTCCACAGTTGGGTTTCCACGAGAATCCAAGACTTCTCGCGCGAGTACATCATAGATTTCTAAGTACATATTTATACCCTCCTTTTTGAACTTTTTGCATTAGAAGTATACCACAAATTCTTGGATATCCATTGGGGTTTAAATGAGACTAAGATTAAAGAGATCGTTAAAAAGACTGCACCCATGCTTTGGGAACGGGTCAATGTTTCCCCTAGAATGAAATAGGCAAAGAATGCCGCAAAGATCGGTTCTCCAACAAAAATAAGAGCGGAAGTATTGTTCCCTACCCTTTTTTGGAATTTCAATTGCCAGAAAACAGCGAGAATCGATGCCAGAACCGCGCAATACAGAGCAACCATCCAAGCTTGGATCGGAACACTCCATGAAGAGTTTGCCCCCAAAAACGAATTAATCACGGCAACAACGGCAAACTGCCATCCCAGGAGCTCCTTTTCTGATACTTTTCGAGAGATCCGTGTAATCCATACAACATGGAACGCAAATGCAACTGAGCAAATTAGGGTAAGAAAGTCTCCCATCGAAAACCCATCCAATCCGCCCGAAATGAAATATGACCCAACGAATGCCAAAGTAAACCCGATAAGTTGAATTCGGTTTACTCGTTCTCGATCAAAAAAAAAGGAGAGAATTGGTACAATAATTATATATAAAGAGGTGATAAACCCGCTTTTTGATGCGGTCGTCAAACTGAGTCCCCAAGTTTGTGTAACATAACCCGCTGCCATAAAAAGGCCGAGGATGATGCCATATTTGAAGTTTTGCTTGCCTCCTAAGGCAAAAGCGACGATAGTAGCGATCCAAAAGCGAAGAGCGTTGAACACAAAAGGAGACACACCCTCCAACACCATTTTTTGAAGAGGAAAGGTAGTCCCCCATATGGCTGTAACAAGGAAAAGTAAAAGAATTGCTTTCATCTTCAATTTCCATTCTGGGGATTCAAGTCCATTTTTTCGTCAAGATAAAATGAAACGTTCCATATACATGAAAAAGGGGGATGATTATCCAGATGAACACCCATCTGTTTGTTGCCTTGGTATTGGTTATTTTCCTTCTTGTTGGTTGCAACCTCGCATCGGCTCAAAAAGAGCATCAGTTAGGTAACATTTTTTTCAGGACGATTGGCCAAATGTGGGAATGGGTTTTGAACACATACGACACGAACCCAATCTTAGGGATTTTTGCAGGGATTGTAACCGGTGCTGCTACTCCGCCTCTTTTTACGCTGGGTGTTGTTTGGTGGATCGTTTATGCTATATACTCTCTTTTCGCAGGAACAGCTTAGGATTCTGTGGCGTATACCTTATAATCAATGTCATCAAAGATCGAGTCGATCCACTCGAAGTGTTGCAGTTCTCCTTCATCAACTTCATCCCATTGCAGCCAACGGAAAATTTTCATAAACCGCTCAATGTGTTGTTTGGTCCGTTTGGAAGCATATTCGACTGTGGTACCTGTCGTCATGATGAAAGCCCAATCACTGGATTGAGCAAGAAGTAGTTCGCGAGCGGCTTGATTCAATGCTCGGGTTTTCAAAGGGTCCTGCTCATGCTTAAACGAATTGGCCAATTCGATCATCCGCTCGATCATCTCATCTAGATGGGGGTATATCCAATCATTGCTGCCGTTTAACCAAACTTCATTATACCCATTTGCTCCCCAAGTGGAGGCTTCTGGGGTATTGATCTGGAGCGTAGTAAGGTGGTTTTCCACAAACCGCGAAGGGGTGATTGCTTCTACAGACATTCCTTTTGCCATTTCTCGAAAGAGATGCTCAATGAAAAATGGACCTTCAAACCACCAATGGCCAAACAATTCCGCGTCAAAAGGAGCGACGATGATCGGCTGGACCCCTTGAAAGGTATCGTAAAGCTTTTCTGCTTGATGATGCTTTTTCCAAGCAAAGTCTCGGGCGTGTTCTTTGGCTACCTCTAGGGCTTGATAAAAGTCGTAGTATTCTTTCGCGCCAAGGTCTATTTGATTGCCTGTTACTTTATGATATTTGATTCCCGTATTCACTCTTACGCCGCTTTTATCGATAAAATCCTGGATATAATCCAATTCTCGATCGAACCCAACGTCACGGTAGAATTCACGATATTGATAATCGCCAGGGTAACCGGTTTCCGCGCTCCATACTTGCTCGCTGGATTCTGGATCCCTCGAAAAAGCCATTACTCCGTTTTCGGTAACCATGGGTCGATACACCCCATAACGAGGTTGGTTTTCCGCATACCAGAATCCGTGAGAATCCACGAAGAAATATCGGATGGATTCTTCCGCTAGATATCGATCAATCCCAGGGGTATAGCCGCACTCGGCCAACCACATACCTACAGGATCTTTACCGATATGCTTTCGATAAGTGTTCTTGCCAACATGAATTTGCGCTCGAACGGCTTGTGGGTATCGCTCCATTAGAGGTAGAAAGCCGTGTGTCGCATTACACGTAATGATTTCAAGGTTTCCTTTTTCCTGAAAATGGATAAACCCACGGATGATGGACCCATGATACTGATCGCGGAAAATATGCAAGGTTTCTTGAAAATCATCATGATAAAACTGCGCCATCTTATGCTTTTGAGGCGCTTCGTTTTTTGTGCGATCGATTTCCTTTTCACTCAGTTTAATGAGTTTTTCCAAATGCCTGATGTACTTTTCTTGTAAGTCTTTCGATTCAAGCATCTCCATCAAAGGCGGTGTTATCGACATGGTGATCGCGAAAGGAACAGAATCCTTTTCCAACCGTTGGAAGACTCGCAATAAGGGGACATAAGTTTCGGTTATTGCTTCGAACAGCCATCGTTCTTCCATAAATTCTTCATGTTCCGGATGTCGGATGTATGGAAGATGGGCATGTAATACTAAGGAAAAAAAACCGCGAGCCATATTAACCCCTCCCGCTTTGTATGGGGCGCGAAACCCACACGAACTTTTGTTGGGCCATTTCTTCGAAAGAAGCCGAAGAACCTCCGATTCCTTTCATCACAACAGGTGTGAACATTCCTTTCGAAAGCTCAGAAAATCGAAATCCCGAGGAACGATCCAACCACTTTTCTTCTCGTTTGATCGAAAAAGAATCTGCGGGAGTTCGCACCAAGTTGCTTCGCAAAAGGGGAATAAACTGCCCTTGTTCATTGTAATAACCAATCTCGCCCAAAAATGATGCATCTGCTGAAGGAACATGAACATAGTATTTCTGAGTGGATTTGAGATCAAGACGGTACTCGAGAGTTCGATGCGCGTTACTTCCATCGAATTGGATCATTGATACATCGTACACCCTCAAGTACATGGTGATTTCCCTCTGTGCCAACTCATCCAGTAAATGTTCGGTTTGACTGGAAAAAACCCAATAAAAGTGAATCCAATGAGGATTAACGGCTAATCCAACCATTTTATCTTTTCCATAGCTGTTTTTGAGCTCGCGAACCGGTTCGGGTTGGGTTCGTTTCTGTTTGGTTTGAGACGTGCCGTGAGAAGAAAACGTTTTGCTGCTGGGCTTTCCATTGGGATGTTTAACCAATACCCGTTTGATCCGATCAATCAGCTCGGTTTTTTTCATGTTTCGCTGAAAAGTCAACCCCAATTGCTTCGCCATCTTTCTTAGCTCATAGATTTTGGGTTCTCCTTCCAATAGGGCACAAATCTGGCGATGGGTTCCTTCCGTAACCGGGCTTTGTGAAAACCCTGTAAGGGCTTCCAACAACTCTTCTTTTCGCATTTTGTAATAACCTTTGATTTGGTGTTCTCTGCCCAGCTTTTTTAATTTGTCTACGGTCATACCGGTCAATTCCTCATGGTCTAGCATAAATGACACCTCCTTACAGCCTGTTACTGATATATCAATCATCATTGCCTTTCATTGGTGATTTTCCTTTTGGTCTTGCGATCTCCAGTGGATATAAACCATAGAACCAGAGGAAAAACGAATCCAGACTTCTTCTTTTTCAGCCTGATTACTTACCCCTCGTGGATGTCGATAATCTAAGGCTTCTGAATTCAAGAGAAATTTCATCCCCTCTAAAGTTACCTCTTCGCATTGATCGGAAATTGAAATCAAAGACCATCGGGCTCCGGGAGTCGTAAAGAATCTTTTAGATATCGGTCCATCCAAAATACCCATTTCCCATTGGGGTTCTTGGATGGTAGCTTCGATTCCAAGATCCTGTGCATAGGAGATCAGATTCAATGTTGCCAGTGAATGATCCGGTTGTTCTCCCCAAAGGCAAAGAAAGGCGAGTCGTTGGGTTTCTTTTTTGCACGCCATATGAATGCACAATTCAGTATCTAGGTAGTCTTTCGTGGTTGGGAAGACCAGAGTGCGCACCTTACGGTTGAGCATCCATTGTAAATCATCGAAAGAGATGGAATCCAAGTCACCAACAAGATAATCTGGTGGGTGATTCAGGGAACGAAAGAGCTTTGCCCCTCCATCTGCGCAAAACAGGCATTTGGCTTTTTCCACCCAGTGTCGGTAGAAAGAAAGCTGATCGTGTTGGACTGAAACAGACCCAACAATTAAACCCCAACCAGTTTTCATTACCGATTGCCCCCTTTTATCGTTTGGTTTTCTTCATGAGGTCGTATCTGGCTCATTATAGGCGATTATGGCTTGATATGGTATGAATAATGGAAGAATACGATCAAATTAGTCTCAAATTTATCCCCTATAGACCCATTACATTTCTATTATACACTATATTTCAACTTTGTCAATCCCGATTTTTCCTGTTCAAATATGGTTGAGTTTTCGCTCGGATCTTCTCGCTCATCCACGGGATAATGGCTTTCAAGGGTTGTTTTCCCCCAAAAAGGAACGATCAGGGAACTGGAACAGGGCTTGACAACCTGACGAAAATGTGGTATATTTCGACCGCGATCAAAGCTCCGCAGGAGCCCTCGTAGTTCAATGGATAGAACGGTGGATTCCTAATCCGCAGATGTAGGTTCGATTCCTACCGGGGGTACCAGACAAGGAGTCATTGGCGCATTCTGGTACGGGGACGTGGTGCAGTTGGTTAGCATGCCGGTCTGTCACACCGGTGGCCGCGAGT
>CAYWWY010000001.1:548816-562392 GCA_964462525.1 uncultured Thermotogaceae bacterium | reverse complement strand
GAATGATCTGTGGTATAATTTTCTAGTTTAGTTCGATCAACTTTCTTAATTTGCGTTCAGATCAGCGCCACTCTATTCATAGATTGGGGGTTGGGGGAATATGGAATGCGAGTATCGGTTTCCAAATATACCCGAGGTAGAACACCTGCGGGTGATTGTTTGGAATCAAGGAAAACGGTTGAAAACTCAAGTCAAGGGGAAATGTCCGCCTAAGCTTCGGGTTCTTATTAAATGGTACTTCGAAGCCTTCAGCTGGATTCATCCGATTGTTCGGGGTTCGTCGGGAAACTTCTATTCTCTGTACCTTCCCCCCATACCAAGCCTTGCTCATGCGAGGATGTTTTCATCCACCATCTCTTCGCTCTACTTTAAAAGGCCCCTTCCTTTGGCTGTTACGATTGGCGTGACAACTTCCTGTCAGTATCGTTGTGTTCATTGCAGCGCTGCTGGAAGACCGAACACGAAAGCCGTAATGACACTCCAGCAGATCAAGAAGTTGGTACGGGAGTGCGTTGATCTCGGGTTATCGAACATTACATTTACTGGCGGAGAGCCTCTGTTGAGGGCGGATTTGGAAGAATGCGTCGCATCTGTGCCGAAAGATATGGCAACGTCCCAGGTGTTTACCAATGCCTTGGAACTGACTGAGGCAAGGGCGAAATCGTTAAGGGTGGCCGGGTTGCATGGGGTACAAATTAGTCTGGATCACTTCACGCCCGAGAAACACGACCAGATGAGAGGGCATTCGGGCGCATTTCTTGCGGTCCGAGAAGGCGTGAAGAACGCCCTCCAAGCCGGACTGTATGTGGGTCTATCCACGTATGCCACCAAACAATCGGCGATGGATCGTTCTTTGCGGCAAATGGCGGATCTTTCCTCCGAATGGGGGGTCCATGAGTTGACTGTTTTCGATGTGATTCCAACTGGGAGGCTTCGAAATGAGCATGATCAGTTGCTGGATGGACCTGCGAGAAAAGCTTTGGCCATCGACAGCAAAGCCATGAATCGAAAATACAGAGGGAAGATGAGGATTGTCACGCAAAGCTGGACGAATTCCGGACGGGGCTTTGCCAAAATCATTGGCTGCCTGGCCGCTCATATGCAGTTTCATGTCACGGCTCGAGGAGATCTGACTCCCTGTGACTTTACACCCCTTTCCATCGGGGATGTCACCCAACAACCGGTTCAGGAGATATGGAATGCGTTACTCCGTCACCCTGCCTATTGTTACCGGAGCACGGTGTGCCGAATGCAAGATCCAGTATTTCGAGACCGGTACATCCATACCATTCGGGAAGGGTCTGATCTTCCGTATCCGATCCAAAACCTACCGACCGATCCCTAGTCTTTTTCTCATATTGGGATTGAAATGACTGCCTAAAGAAAAACCGAACGGGAAAAACCCACTTTGGATCAACCTTCTTATGGAAAGAGAATCTTTCTTTTATTCTTCCTGAATGCATTACGCTGTCTTCAGCTGTCTTTCCGTTTTGGTCTTGTTTTTATGGGGAGTTGGTTTTTTTTCTTGTTGCTTCCTTGGGGAAATTGGGCCAATACGTACAAAAATTGTCGATTGGGTATCGTACAGACGGATAATCGGGATCTTGTCGTGATTTTCGACCTTCTGGGCATTTTACATTTTCTGTTAAATCCATTATTATCATTACCAGTAATGTTCCCGGAAACATTACCGGTATTCAGATAATACCCGTAGAGGAGAATCTATGCGCGATGACAGGCTACTAACCGTTCGGAACCTTAAGGTATCCTTCCATACGGATCTCGGAGAAGTAAAAGCTGTCGATGGAATCAACTTCGATATTGCTCGTAACGAAACAGTTGGGGTTGTTGGGGAGAGTGGGTGCGGAAAGTCGATGACTTCCTTGGCCATTATGAATATGGTACCCAAATTGGGGGGATCCATCATTGGAGGTTCGATCTGTTACTACCCTCCAGAAAGCAAACCAGTAATGATTGCTTCGCTGAAGCCCAACAGTAAAGAGATGCGAAATATCCGAGGCGCAGAGATATCGATGATCTTTCAAGAGCCGATGGCTTCACTAACACCCGTATACACAATCGGGCATCAGATTGTAGAATCTTTGATGCTTGAACCAGATATGAACAAGCGAACCGCCACAGAAAAGGCATACCAGTTGTTGGAGCTTGTGGGAATCACTCCTCCCCAACAGCGGTTCCGAGAGTATCCACATCAACTCAGTGGCGGGATGCGGCAGAGAGCAATGATCGCCATGGCCATATGCCGTGACCCCAACCTTTTGATTGCGGATGAACCAACAACCGCTTTGGACGTAACAATCGAAGCCCAGATTTTGGACCTTTTACGAGAGATGCGGAATCGGTTTGGAATGTCTTTGATGATCATTACGCACGATTTGGGTGTGATCGGGGAAATGGCCGACAGAGTAATTGTAATGTACATGGGAAAGGTGGTTGAATGTGCATCATGTAAAACACTTTTTTCTTCTCCCCTTCATCCTTATACTCAGGGATTGATGCATTCGATTCCTGTAATCGGAAAGAAAGAACGGCTTTCGACCATAAAAGGATCGGTTCCAAGTCCTTATGATCTTCCTCAAGGATGCTCATTCTCTCCACGCTGCCCCCAGGCCTTTGAACGATGTTTTTCCGAAGATCCATGCGAGGTTATCAAAGAAACTGGGCATACTGTTACGTGCTGGCTGTATGCGAATCATTCCGCGGATTGCCTTTCTGGGGGGAAGGTATGAACACCATTCTATCTGTGCGGGACCTTGTCAAATATTTCCCGATCCGTGGGGGTGTATTCCATGGGGTCCGCGGATTTGTCCGCGCTGTAGATGGAGTGGATTTGGATATAGCTCCGGGTGAAACGGTGGGATTGGTCGGAGAGAGTGGATGCGGAAAAACAACATTGGGTCGTTGTATCATTCGGCTTCACGCCCCCAGCCAGGGGAATATCTTTTTTTCCCTTGGCGGTAAAACTCAGGATTTGGCAAAAATGAAACCAAGAGAATTGAACCCGATTCGTTCGAGAATCCAATATGTATTTCAGGATCCCTTTTCTTCTCTGAATTCAAGGATGACCATCGGGGATGTTGTTACAGAGCCGTTGAAGATCCAAAAGATTGGCACAAGCAAAAGTCGGCTCCAGCGTGCCAGAGAACTGCTGATTCGAGTAGGTCTCAGTGAGGATATGTTGAACCGGTATCCTCATGAGTTTTCCGGTGGGCAAAGACAGAGGATTGTTGTTGCGCGGTCTCTTGTTCTGGATCCCGATCTTTTGATCTGCGATGAACCCGTTTCTGCATTGGATGTATCGGTCCAATCTCAAGTACTGAATCTGTTGAAAGATCTTCAGAGCGAAATGGGGCTTACGTATCTTTTTATTGCGCATGATCTGAGCGTTGTCAACTACGTGAGTGATCGAGTCATGGTGATGTACTTAGGAAAGATCGTGGAGATTGCTCAGTCCGAAGAATTGTATACCCATCCCAGACACCCGTACACTGAAGCCTTACTCTCTTCCATCCCCATAGCAGATCCCTTTAGCGAAACAAAACGGATCCCATTGAAAGGGAGCGTTCCCAACGCGGCCAATCCACCTTCGGGTTGCCGGTTTCACACTCGATGCGCATATGCGCAAAAACGATGCTCGGAAACGGAACCAGCCCTCGCTGAATGCCCTACCGGTTCTGATCATTTTGCGGCTTGCTTGCGTCTGGAAGAACTCCATCTTAAAGGGTTTGATGAACTGCGAAATCGAGGCTCATAGAGCCTTTCATACCAAGAAGAAAAGGAGGAATGCATGATGAAGGGTAAATGGTGGTTGTGTGTTTTGTGTTTGGTGATTCTGACATCGACGCTGATTGCGACGCCCTATTCGGAAGCTCCCGTTTTATCAACGCTTGTTGCACGAGGTGAGTTGCCGCCTGTGGAACAGCGTCTGCCTGAAAATCCTTTGGTGATCCAAGTATACGAGATGATTGGGCAGTATGGAGGCGAGATCCATGTAGCGGCTCTGAATCCCAGAGGATTTGGAACGGATCTTCATGTAACGGGGTTTGAGCCTCCCTTGGCATTCAATCTCGACGCGACCGTTGGACCGAATGTGATTGAACGGTGGGAGTACAACGCGGATATGACCAGCGTGACTTTGCATTTGAGAAAAGGCATGAAATGGTCCGATGGGGTCCCATTCACTGCGGATGACATGGTTTTTTGGTGGAACGATGAGGTTCACAACACTGAGCTGGTAGCTGCCGTATACATTCCCGAGTTTGAGTTTTCAAAACTCGTCAAGATCGACGATTATACCGTTCGTATGACTTTTGACAAGCCTTATCCCAATTTCGATTTGACTTTGGCTAATCAATGGGGGTATTTGGGTTTTTGGTTCCGTCCGGCGCACTTTCTGAAAGATTTCCACCCGAGTTATACCGACAAGGCTGTTCTGCTTGCACGAGCGCAAGCGGAAGGATACAATACCATTCGTGACTACTTCTACTCTCGCGCAGGTTGGTCGGCCAAGCCAATCCACCCAGACACGCCAACTCTGATCGCTTATAAACTCGTGGAGGCTCGTCCGGAATACTGGGTTTGGGAACGAAATCCGTATTATTTCAAGGTAGATGAAGCCGGCAATCAGCTTCCCTATATCGATCGAATCGTTGTGCGAAGAGTGGAGAGCAATGAAACCATTCAAGGGATGATCCTCAGCGGACAAGTCGATGTGGAAGTCTGGGCGACCACTTTGGACAATTACCCACTCTACCGACAAAACGAAACAGTCGGAGGATATCGAACCCTACTTTGGCAGACGGATCGTGGTTCGGAAGTGATGTATATGCTCAATCAGAATGTACAGGATCTTGGTTTGCGGGCGCTCTTTACCGATGTTCGATTCCGAAGAGCCCTTTCTGTCGCCATCAACCGCGAGGAAATCAATGACCTGCTGTATTTTGGCCGGGCAAACATCCGACAGATGACTATGCTGCCCAATAGCAAGTTTTTCTTGCCCGAATGGGAAACCGCCTGGGCTCAGTACGATCCGGCTTTGGCCAATCGATTATTGGATGATATGGGATTGACGAAGAAGGATTCCGAAGGGTTTCGATTGCGGCCTGATGGAAAAAGGATAGCGGTCACGATCGAATACTGGCCCGAAGAACCGGCGACCAAAAGCCCGATGAGCGAACTCATCAAAGATTATTGGGAAGCCGTAGGGGTTCAGGTTGCGCTCCGCCCGCAGGATCGATCGCTCAACGCGCAGCGGGCCGAAGCAAACGAAATCGAAGTGAATGTGTGGCATGGAGGAGGTACGACAGATGCGGCATGGCCATTTGCTATTGGTCTTGTGCCGGGCCTCCCGCACAAAGGGATTTCTTGGGGACCTGAATGGGGGCTTTGGAAGACTAGCAGAGGAGAAGAGGGGATCGAACCACCAGCAGAGGTGAAAAAGCTGTACGAGCTGGGTGACCAATTCTTGGCTGCAGAGACAGAGGAAGAAAAGATTGCGCTGGGACAGCAGATTTGGCAATCCCAAGCGGATAATGTATGGATGATTGGGACTGTGGGAATGGCTCCGTATCCTGTCATTGTTAAATCTAACCTCAGGAATATTCCTGAGCAAGGGATTTTTAGCGGAGATCTACTTTGGTTGCACGGTTATAATCCTGAACAGTTCTTCTTGCAACAATAAGCGCATCTGGGGCAGGGACCTCTCCCTGCCCCTTTTTTTGTAAAGGGGCGATCACCATGAACCACCCGTTTCTGATCTACTTGATCCGAAGATTGCTCATCATGATCCCTACGTTACTCGTGATTTCGGTTCTGGTCTTTATTGTAATCGAGCTGCCACCGGGCGACTATGTGACAAGTTATGTGCAAGCGCTTCGCGCCCGGGGATATGAGATTGGGAGGGAACAGCTCGAAGCCTTGCGCATCCGGTATGGATTGGATGAGCCTTTTTTTTCGCGATATCTGAAATGGATGTCCGGTTTGATTCGGGGGGATTTGGGTATGTCCTTTACCTATGCGGAACCGGTCACAAAACTCATTGGAGAACGCATCCCTTTGACTATAATGATCAGCCTGATCACCATTCTTTTTACTTGGCTTATGGCCATTCCCATCGGGATCATCAGCGCGGTAAAAAAATACTCCCTATGGGACTACCTGTTGACCTTCATCGGGTTTATTGGCCTGTCCATCCCGAATTTCTTCCTTGCGATCATTCTCATGTATTTGGGGTTTCGGTATTTCGGAGTAAGCATCGGCGGCCTTTTTTCTCGTGAGTTTCTCTTTGCGCCTTGGAGTTGGGCAAAGTTCATTGATATGCTATCTCATCTGTGGGTTCCTGTTGTTGTGATCGGGACTGCAGGAACAGCAGGGATGATCCGCGTTCTTCGGGCTACCTTGTTGGATGAGTTGAGCAAAGATTATGTGCGCACCGCTCGCTCAAAAGGCCTTTCCGAGTTTCGTGTGATTGTGATTCATCCCTTGCGCGTGGCGATCAACCCCTTGATTAGCACAGTTGGATGGTTATTGCCCACCGTGATTTCTGGAGAAGTGATTACCTCACAAGTGCTTTCCATACCGACAACCGGCCCGTTATTGCTTGGGGCTTTGTTGAATCAGGATATGTACCTTGCGGGTAGTTTTCTTATGGTTTTAAGCGTTCTTACGGTTGTCGGAACGCTCCTATCGGATATTCTTTTGGCTTGGTTGGATCCACGGATCACATACAGTTGAGGCGGCGGTTATGAGAGAAGAGAAAATTCCTCGAGTGCAATATGGTTTGTCCCAATGGCAGCTAATGCGCCGGCGGTTTTTCCGTCACCGGTTGGCAATCATTGCCATCTTGGTTTTGGGAATCTTCTACCTTGGCGCGTTATTCGCTCCCATGATCAGTCCATACAACCCCAATAAGAGATTTACGACCCATGTATACGCTCCTCCAACGCAGCTTCAATTTTTTGATGAAAACGGGTTTCGGTTTCTCCCATTTATCTACGGAAGAAAGATGGTTCTTGATCCAGACACCTGGCAGAGAGTATACCAAGAGGACACAAGCAAACGGTATGACATTCGATTGTTCGTGCGCGGGGATCCATACAAATTCCTTGGTCTGTTCGAAATGGATTTCCACTTTTTTGGAGTCGATGGTCCGGAACCGCTATTTTTGTTCGGAACGGATGGGATGGGCCGAGACCTTTTTTCCCGGATTTTCCATGGCAGTACCATTTCTCTAACCATTGGCCTTGTTGGTGTTTTTCTCAGCTTGGTGATTGGGCTGATCTTAGGAAGTATCTCGGGTTTGCTCGGAGGAATTGTGGATACGATCATTCAGCGAATCATCGAAATCTTGATGTCAATACCTCAAATTCCTCTATGGATGGCGCTAAGCGCGGCTCTGCCGCCTCATTGGCCAATGATCCAGGTGTATTTCGGGATCACGATCATTCTTTCGATTCTTGGGTGGACCGGAGTGGCGCGTGTGGTTCGAGGAAAGTTCCTTGCGCTTCGTGAAGAAGAATTCGTCCTTGCGGCAAAAACCTTTGGGGCTTCTCAGCGGTGGATCATAACGAAGCATCTGATTCCTTCGTTCTTGAGCTATGTCATTGTGCAAGTGACTCTTTCCATCCCTGGGATGATCTTGGGAGAAACCGCGTTAAGTTTTCTTGGCCTTGGACTGAGATCGCCCGCAATAAGCTGGGGTGTTCTTCTGCAAGAAGCGCAAAACATTCGTTCGGTTGCTCTTCATCCCTGGTTGATGATTCCGGGATTCTTTGTGATTGTTGTAGTTCTTTCATTCAACTTTATCGGCGATGGTTTGCGGGATGCCGCAGATCCGTATTCCAAATCGTAACGATTGAGGAGGATAAAGATGCGCGTATGGTTTAGCTTTGGAAATCATATGCATTGGAATGATATGGAATGGATGTGGGGCCCTGGAACTCTGGCCAATTCCCTCGAAGACATGTTTCGGTTCATCGACCGAACAGGTTCCAAAGGCGCGATCAATTTTGACGCACTGGGGTATCGATATTTGGCTTCAAACCGACCCGACCTTATACAAGCATTGCGCGAGAGAATTAAAAAAGGAGAGATCGAGATTGCTTCAGGATCCCATTCGCAACCCTATGGCCATCTATGTGGAGAAGAAGCCAATTTCCAGCAATTCCTGATGGGGATCGGGATATGCAAGCAAACCCTCGGACAGAGCCCTTCCTTTTGGTGGGAAGAGGAGTTCATGTTTTTCCCTCAGCTCCCCCAAATCCTTCGGTCTTTTGGCTATACGGGCGCTTGTCTTTTTTTTCAGGAAACATGGCATACCCCTGTAATCCCGCTCGAATCTATTCCTGCAATCTTATGGGAGGGGATCGACGGTACGCTCATCCCTACGTTAGCCTATACAGAAAACTGCATTCATCAATGGCCGGAGCATTTGGAAGCTCTTTTCGAGAGGAATTCTCCCAATCGGGTCTTTTTGCAGTGGCTTGAACTGATGGATTCACCTAAATGGATGTGTCGGAGCGAACTGATTGCCCCAGTGATTGCTGAATGGCGGGCACGTGGGATCGAACTGGATTATCAGCTCCCATCAACCCTTCTGGATGGACTAAAGCCTACCGAAAAAAGAAAATATCAAATGGCGGATCTATTCCAAGGGATCTCATTGGGAAAAAACGGGGATCAAATCCGTCGGGATTCTCGATACGCAGAAATCCTGCTCTTAGATGGCCAGATTATGGCATTGTGTCAGATGGTTGTGGGTTCCGATTATCCGCAATGGTCTTTTTATCCGGAATGGGAGTTTCAACAGGGATGGGATGATCTGATGGTCGCTCAAGCCCATGATATGGATGAATGTGAAGGGTTTTGCGGGGATATTGGAAAACAGTATCTCCAAAAGGCCATTTCTTTGGGATCAAGCATCGTGGATCGATATTTGAACGTTTTTGCCCGGGAGACGGGCAAAGAAGGAGATTGGGTTGTCTTCAACCCATTGCATCATGAGCGGTTGGAACACATCCTTCTCCCCAATGGAAAATGGGAAGGATTCCGGATCCCAGAAGGACCGGGTATGGTGATCCCACAAGTCATCGATCCTCCCCGTCTCCATCTGACACCCATGGACGATGGCTTTCGAATTGGGGACAGATTTGGCCATTTGTATCGGATTTTTCCCGATGGCACCATAAAGATAGCGAACCATACCCTGCACCAGCTTATCAGTAATGGACAGCTTCCTGAAGCTATTCGTCCTTTAGAGTGTGAACAGCACTCGGAAAGCAGGATTTCGCTTCGAGGGAGAATCATGGTCGACCGATATAATTGTTCCCTATCAATGGTCTTTGATTCCTTATCCCCCTTTATTCAGATGGAATGTATCGTGAACGCCCCCGAAGATCCTCTTCCGGGATACAGAGGCGCGCTTTTCTGTCGAATGGATAGCGCTGACCCTCTTCGTATGATCCGAAGCGACTTTCCATTTGGGCAAGAAGAAGGGTGGCCAAAACTGAACGCAAGTCGGAAATATCCAAAAGGGGATTGGATGACCTCAGAGAAGTTCCACGAAACGATTGTAACCCCCTTTACCGGTCTTCGATATGCTCAGGCAATCCATCCTTCTTCCTCTTTATGTTTTTTGGGGAGAGGTACTCAAGGGTTTTTCCGGAGAGACAACGGGTTTCAAGCCAGCCTTTTCCTCTATGATCCCTGGGATGGATCAAACTGGCTTCGAAAAGTTACCATCCCGTATGGGTTGGCCTTATTGGGGGGGGAAGAACAACCCGAACGGATGGCGCAGGAATATAACCGCCCTTTGCGATGGATTCGTTCGTCCGGACACGGAAATGCGGAATCGCTCCATCCGTTTCGTTTGAAAGGAACCGTCTTTCTCGCTTCTGCCCAGTGGCGGGATGATCGCATCCTGATTCGCGTCTGGAACCAATTCGATTCTCGTGAGCCCTTTTCTCTGGAGTTTCCATTCTCAATCTTGCGAGCAGCAATCACGACTCCCTTTGGCAGTCCGATTCGATATCTCAATGTTGAGAAGAGCTTCGTGAACCATACGCTTGGGCCCCACGAAATCTTGACTCTGTCCGTTTGGATTGAACGAGATCCGGAAGGAAGTCTGGACAAGTACCGTCATGTTTGGTCGAGCAAGTCTAAAAGTGAGGAATGAGGTGATGACCATGGTTTGGGCCAGCCCGGCAGTAAAAGGCTTATATTTGGAGAGCGCAGGAAAAAAAGCGTGCTCCATGGGTTACCATGGAAAGGGATTGGAATTTTGGTCGTACCCGATGAAATTGATCAGCGATTTCCGGGAAACGCTGGTGTTACCAGAAAAAAAGATTCGATTCGATATGGATGATTATGCGCATCTTGTGGAGATTTTCCCTCATGCTACGATTATCCACGTAGCGCATCCTTTGTTTACGATCGAGAAGGAGATCTTCACGCCAATCGAATCTCCCGGGTGTTTCATCCGATATCGAATCGATTCCAGCACTCCTCTCCAAATCGTTTTCTCGTTCCTCCCCGCGCTCACCCTCATGTGGCCTGGATCGATCGGAGGACAAGATTGTTATTGGTTTGAGGAGGCTCAAGGGTTCATTCTTGCGGAGCCGACTCGTTCCTACTCCGGACTGATCCGGATGGAGGGGGCTCTTCTTGACTCGAAAATGGGGGATCATGCCTTTTCCGATGAATCGTACCGGATGGTTGTCAATCTATCGAAAGGAAACCATCAAAAGACGCTGTGTGTGTGGGGTCTTATGGGTGCCCATCAGGAGTGTTTGAAGCAGTCTTTGAGAGAAGAATCCCTTTATGAGCATTCCTTTGAGCGGGCGAAAACGTACTATGAAGAGTATTTGATCCGAACTGTTCAGCTGGAAACCCCGAACGCTGAACTTAACCGATTTTTTTCTTGGGCCAAACTTTCTTTGCTCAAAGGAGAGGTGGACAATCCCATATTGGGGAAAGGTCTGGTGGCCGGGATCGGTCCATCGGGGCGATCGGCCCGTCCAGGATTCGATTGGTATTTTGCCGGGGATATGTCCATGAATGCGCTTGGGATGGTCGGTTACAACGATTTTTCCACCATCCGTACCAGTTTGCTCTTTTTCGCGCGATATCAAAAAGAAGATGGGAGAATACCCCACGAAATTTCACAATCTGCTCCTTTGATTGACTGGTTCGGCCGTTATTCGGGATTTGCTTATCTTCATGCGGATACGACTGCGTACTATCTTTTGGCGTTGGCAACATATGTTATCGAAAGCGATGACACTTCGATCCTTTCTGAATTGGAATCGGTGATTGAAAAGGCTCTTTCATTCTGCATTTGCATGAGCGAAGAGACAACGGGAATGATTCTGAACCAGAAGGCGGGTTTGGGTGCTCTCGAAATCGGCCCGCATCGGAAGCCAAAATACGACATCTATACCAACAGCATTTGGGCCGCCGCTCTCGTTCACCTTTCGCAGATGTACCGAAGTCTCGATATCATCGAAAAAGCCGATCTTCTAGAACAACGACATGAGAAGGTATGCCGCTCGATGGAAGGGTTTTGGTGGGAAGAAGGAAACCGGTATTGTCTTTCAATCATGCCAGATCAAAAACAGCTTCCCCTGTTAATGGCAATGGCCTTTTTCCCCATTAGCTTTGGGTTATTGAACCTAGACCGCGCCAAACGGTTCCTGAAATTGGCCAAAGAGTCAAGCTTGTGGGTTCCTTGGGGTGTCCGTTCGATCGAAGAAGGACCGGAATATGATCCCATTCATTACAATTTTGGCTCAGTGTGGTACTTCTTTAATGGGTTCTTCTCGCGAGCGGCGTACAATCTCGGGGAGCATTCGTTGGGTTATTCAATCATCCATGCGGCTGTTCAGGCTTTTTTTCATGAAAACACCACACATATGCCCGAACTTTTTTCTGGTGACCGGTTTGCAGCGGTTTCAACCGCTGTCCCCCATCAGTTGTTTTCTGTGGGCCCAGTGATGTGGGCCATTCTTACTGGCATGCTCGGAATTCAGAGGAATGCCCTTCTTAAACGCTTAGTATTTATGCCCCAGTTTCCATTACGGTGGGATCGTCTTTCCATCAAAAACCTTCGGTTTGGCACCAACCAAATCCACATTCGCTATCAGAGAAAAGGCAGTACTACTTGGATTCAAATCGATGGTCAGATTTCCGAACCTTTCGATCTTGTTGTACGCCCGAGTCCTTTCTTCCTGGGAACCACTTTCTCGGAAGGTCAAGAGAGTTCTTTGATCCAAAAGAGAATCGAAGGGCCAACAAGCATCTCATACCATCAGACAGGGTTTTCGATCGATGTCATCCCTAGCCCCCTTCCTCGCGGGACATCAAAAAAGCAACCCAAACTTCTTGAAACCATAGAGGGAAAAGATCAGGTGACCCTCCGCCTGTATGGGTATAAAGACACAGCGATCACTATCTCTGTTGTGGGGGATCCGGTATGTGTTTCTGGTGGAGATAACTCAGATGCGAGATGGGAAGAAACCGATGGATTAATCTTGATCCCCTTTTCCGCAACAGGCCATCAAACGGTGGTTTTGAAAAAAAAGAACCCCATGCAATAGGGTTCTCGAATGAACCTGGAGTCGTCCGTTTCACCATCCCTTGATCATCATAAGTTCTGTTTGGTTTTTCCCAATGTTTCTTCTTACCCCATAATCTTCTTCATAAGCAAGCCATCTTTCGAGTTCA
The DNA here is from genome assembly GCA_964462525.1 of uncultured Thermotogaceae bacterium. Lineage (GTDB taxonomy): Bacteria > Thermotogota > Thermotogae > MWEM01 > MWEM01 > CAYWWY01. Next base: position 549,654 of record CAYWWY010000001.1, on the reverse strand, counting down.
ACGGGCAGGAGCAAAGATCCGTCCATGCGAAACATCCCTATTAGTGTGAGCGAAAGGAGCGCATGATTAAATATGGCAAAGACGTAACCCAAAAGTAGGTTTTGTGGTATAATTGCAAAAACCGATACCTTTGAGGGTTGAAGAACGAGGCAAGGAACTGGATATGAGCCAGGAAATCTCAAACACAGAATATCATGAATTGAAGAAGCAATTGCTGCATTTCCAGCGTGCTGTGGATATTGCGGGATTTGGCTTCTGGGAATGGAACCTGGAAGAGGATTCGTTTATATTTAGCGACAACCACTATGCCATGTTGGGATATAAACCTGACGAGTTTCCTTCTCTATATGATTCGTGGTTTCAGCTCGTGCATCCAGACGATCAGAAATCAATCATCCCGAAGATTCTCGATGCCATTATCAATGACCGCCCTTTTGAAGAGACGTATCGGATGAAATGCAAAGACGGTTCTTGGAAATGGATTTCAAGTCGCGGCAAGGTGTTTGAGAAGGATTCGGATCAGAAACCGATTCGCGCGTCTGGGATTCATGTGGACATTTCTCATATCCGTCAAGCGGATGAGGAGTTGTTTCGGTTTAAAAGGACCATTGAAATTATCAATGTTGGTATGGTTATGATGAACCGTAAAGGAACGATTGAGTATGTGAATCCCTATTTTGCTAAAACTTTGGGATACACAGTTGATGAATTGAAAGGGACCGATTATTCCCGGGTTTGTTGCGGGGAAGATACTTCTACCGCCCAATCTGTGATCCAAAGGATCATCGATCACCGATTCCTTTCTTCCTACGAACAAACCCACATCCATCGGGACGGT
>CAYWWY010000001.1:356095-548716 GCA_964462525.1 uncultured Thermotogaceae bacterium | reverse complement strand
ATCGGGACGGTGCGGAGCAGATCGTAATCACCGCCCTCGACATTCGAGGAATGAAGGAGATCCAGAAACAGCTCGTGGAAGACCAGGAACGGCTCAAAATCCTGATTCGAAGCATGGACGATATCATCTTCGTTCTGGATCAAGATCTGGTATTCAAAGAATACCTTCTCCCCCAATCTGCCCGGCTCTATATCGCTCCGGAGCAGTTTATTGGGAAAACCTTTCTGGAAGTGGGTCTTCCCCCCTCCGTAACACAATGCGTGGGTGCTCTTCGACAGGTATTGGATACGGGCGTTTCTACTACCACTGATTATTATATTGACTCTTCTCACGGAAGAGAATGGTTCAATCTGATTGTCTCTCCCCTACACGATGTGGAGGGTAAAGTCAACGGTATTATCTGCGCGGCGCGAGATATCACGGACCGGAAAAAGGCGGAAGAGGCGCTTCGAGAAATGTCGATCCGAGATTCGTTAACCGGTTTAATCAACAGACGGCACTTGTTTGAGCGCTTGGAAGAGCTCATTGAAAAGCATTTGCGGAAAAAGCGGAATCTCAGCGTTGCGATTATCGATTTGGATTACTTCAAGAACGTGAATGATACAATTGGTCATCTTGCTGGGGATCATATCCTCAAAGAATTTGCAGCCTTTCTTCAATCACGGGTCCGGAAGTATGACCTTTTGGCTCGGTATGGCGGGGAAGAATTTTTGATCGTTTTTGAAGAATGCAAAGCGCGAGAAGCGATGAAAATGGTGCAGCGCATTCTTAAGGATGTCCGTTCCCATACTTTTTACTACAAAGAAATCCCGATTCAACTGACCTTCAGTTGTGGGATCGCAGAATTGGAAGACTTGTCTTATTTACCCTATAGCGTCGACAATCTGATCGATTTATCGGACAAGCGTATGTATATGGCCAAGCAAAGAGGCAGGAACCAAGCGGTCTTTGCATCGTCCATCTAGGATCGATTGCCTACCGAACCGGCAAGGGTTCGTCCGGAATATATCCTTTGAACTGAGCCCTATACAGCTTTGCGTAATGTCCATTTGCATGGATCAGTTCGTTGTGCCCCCCTTGTTCGACAATCCCATCTTTGGTGATGACAGCGATCTCATCGGCATGTTTGATCGTGGAGAGCCTATGGGCAATAACCAAAGAGGTCCTCCCTTTCGAAAGGTCTTCCAGAGATTGCTGGATTTTTACTTCTGTTTCGTTATCCAACGCTGAAGTTGCTTCGTCAAGGATCAGAATTGGCGGATTCTTCAAAAAGACACGAGCGATCGAGATTCTTTGTTTTTGGCCCCCAGAAAGCATCACACCTCGCTCCCCAACATAACTGTCATACCCTTTTTCCAAAGAGAGGATGAAGTCATGGATATTCGCATTGAGCGCGGCCTGAATGATCATCTCCTCGCTCGCTTCTGGATTTCCATAGGCTATATTGTCTCGTATCGTCCCAGCAAAGAGAAAGACATCTTGTTGGACAATGCCGATCTGCTTTCGGAGAGACTTCATTTTTATGCCCCGGATATCCTTTCCATCTATCAAGATTCGTCCATCGGTGACATCGTAGAAACGGGGGATCAAATGACAAAGCGTTGTCTTTCCGCCCCCAGAAGGACCCACGAGCGCCAGCGTTTTTCCCGGAAGGATTTCCAAGTGGATGTTCTTGAGTACTTCTTCCCCTTCTTTCGAAAAGTATGAAAAACTGACATTTTCAAAGCGCACATGCCCTTGGACATGGGAGATCTCTATGGAGTCAGCTGTATCTTTAATTTCCGGAGTAATCTGCATGACTTCCAAAAATCGTTTGAACCCGGCCATCCCTGACTCAAACTGCTGAGCAAATTGCATGAGCCTTCGGATGGGTTGCATGAACAGTTCAATATACAGAAAATAGGCTACCAAAGCTCCTAAGGTGATCCAACCTTCATACAAAAACCATCCACCCAATCCAAGCAGACCTACTTTCAGAATATTTGTCATCAGGTTGATGCCTGAAGTAAGTTCTGCCATTACTTTGAAGGCGTTTTTTCGGGAATTCAAAAAAGCCAGATTTCCTTCCTTGAATTTTTCCATTTCGTGTTCTTCGCTCGTGAATGACTTGGAAACTCGGATTCCGGATATCGAGTTTTCGACTTGGGCATTCACATCCGCGATCTTCTTTCGTTCCTCCATAAATGCTTGACTCATTTTTTTCCTTTTTTTGATTCCGAATATTAGTATGAACGGAATAAAGGCAAAGAGAATCGAAGTAAGGAGAATATTGATGTTGATCAGAATGAAAAAAGCACCGATAATAGTAACCGTCGAAAGAAAGAGGTCTTCTGGGCCGTGGTGGGCCAATTCTGTGATCTCTCGCAAATCATTTACGATCCGAGACATGATCTTTCCAGTACGGACTTTGTCAAAATAGCTGAAAGAGAGGGTTTGGATGTGGGCAAACAGGTCTTTGCGAATTCCAAATTCGATCCGCGCGCCAAGCACATGACCCCAGTAATCGACAAAGTAATTGAAAAAAGCGCGAAGAATGAACAGGGTTGCCAAGATTCCAACCGCCAAAGCCAGTGTATCCATTCGGGATTCGGGCAAGTACACATCCAAGGCTTGCCTCGTGATTTGAGGGAAGGTGAGATCGATGATAGCCATTCCCAAAGCGCAGGAGATGTCAGCAAAAAAAAGCCATTTATGGGGCCGATAATACGAGATAAATTTCTGGATCATAGAGTCCTCCCTTGCAATATAGTTCGGTACCAGAACCAATTATATCATAAAAAGCGGAGAGTTGCATTATCCGGGAAAAGAGGCTATAATCTTCTATCATGAAGAGATTTCAGAGAGGGGGATGGTTTTGGAAAGCGTTGGGATGGGATGGGACGCAAATCTTTGGTTATCGATTGTTCTCCGGATTATTGGCGCCTGGATTGCTGGCATGATGATTGGAATGAATCGGGAGAAAATGCAGCGACCTGCGGGCATTCGAACATTTGGCCTGATTAGCCTGGGCTCGTGTTTGTTCACGGTTCTTTCTGTGTATTCTTTCGGGGAAGGGTTTGGAGGAGATCCTGGGCGCATCTCGGCCCAAATCTTAACGGGCATTGGTTTTTTGGGGGCAGGGACGATTCTCAAACGGGGGTTTCATGTTACGGGTCTTACGACCGCGGCTACTTTGTGGACAGCGGCGGCTATTGGTATGGCTTGCGGATTGGGAGAATTCATCTTGGCTGCAGGCGTAACCGGATTGGTTATGCTTACCGTAAGCCTGATTCGTAATGTTGAAGTCCTGTTTTCCAAAAAGAGCAAGAATACCCTATTATTGGAAATGAAGAATAACCCAGACTCATTTGCCCAAGTCTTTACTCAATTGCTCAGGCACAAAGTATCCACCAGCAGCATCTATTATGAAGTAGAGGCGGATAAGATTACACTCTCCGTTCGTATGGGAAATTCTGAGATGGAGCGGATTATGGCCCATATTTCGGATATTTTGGCCATTCCGGATGTTTTTACTTGCGATTCCCATTGAATGGTTTTTCGTAATGGTCTTCTCTTTGGTATAAATGGAATCTGCCTTTCTTTCCAATGCAACGGGTCCAATCGTTCGTTCGCAACCACCATGCGATTTTTTGGGATAATGAGGCAGAAATGCCCATCTGGAGACATATGTCTTGGGTAGTGAATCGGTGAGGGAGATACGGTGCAATTAGGCGAAAAACATCCTCGTTATCGTAGAGGGGAACGGTCTGTTCGATCTTTAGGCATTTTCGGTCGAGAATGCTGATCCCTTTTCTCTGGCGGCTGCCTTTTCCATCATCTCTTCGGATCTCTTCCACTTGCACCATTGCAATTTCCATAGAAAACCGGGCGTGGTTGAGAAAGGTATTGGGAAAGAAGATGATTTCATGGAAGAGATCGAAGCAAGACCCCTTTTTGGGAGATTTTCTCTGGGAAATCACAGTGTCTTGGTGATCAATGAGACATAACCACTTCGTCGTAATGATTGGATGCACGATCTTCACCCAATACCGCTCGAGTAGGTAGAGGAGCTTTTTTTGCTGCGAGCGGAGGTTTTGGGTTTGAATTTCCACAATCCTGTCCCCATAAACAACATCAACAATATAAGGGCCTATCTGCGCTTCTATCTGAGCATAGGGAGGAGCAAATTTCTGTTTGAGCGCGTAATGGAGATGGCTTTCATTGTAGGTGTTGATCATACGATCCAATCGCATCCTTTTTCAGAGATCCATTTCTTGTTGTGAGAGGTTGGTAGAGCAACCCTCTCAGATCCGACGGGAAGTGTTCGGGATAAAGAAGAAGGAGGAACAATCGGCATCTGAGCAGCATAATGGTCTTTTTTCCTGAACCATGGTATGAAAGATTTCAGAGCCGATGGGATCTTTTAGGCCACCCAAATAAGTAGCCAGGTGGAGATGAAGGCATTTGGTTCCACCCGGTTGTTCAATGCCTCCGATTCCCTTCCCGGACAGAGATGAGCGAAGCGATGTTTTTTGATCTTGGGTAAGAGACAACGCGCAAAGGATCTTCCGGTCCCGATTGATTTGATAGGTGCTGTGGCCTTTATCAATGGGCGTTTTCCATTGCGGGTCGTTGTCGATGAGCGCATCCCAGCTGCTAATCAAGCCTTGTTCTTCCATTCGCGCAACCTGTCTGCGTAGATACGGACAGGTGAGATAAAAAAGCGTTGGAAAGGGTTGGCCCGATTTCTGAGGATCACTTTCAACAACCTGGGGAAAGCCATACGGGCATCGGAAAACGGTATGACTGAAATTGGTCAATTCCTTTTTTTCAAGCTGAAAGGCAGCAACTTGCTGATCTCGGCTTTCCGGAAGGCCTCTCAGATAATGGACTCTGCATTCGTCCCAAGGCAGATCATCAAACAAGCTTTGGGCTCCCATTTGAATCAGATCTTCTGCCCAATCTCGCAGCTCTACGGGAACGGGTATGCAGATAGAACGCCATCCGTTCTTTTGAGCCAACTGCTGAATATACTTCAGAGACGATCGGGTCCACGATCCCGGTTTTGTCATGAGAGACAGGACAATCGAAGAAGGCTCCTGATTGTCGTCTTCCATACCCAAGAAAATCGATCCTTCCTGTGATTCTAAAATCCATCGATCGTGAGCATTGAGAAGATCAGGAATACAGCTCCAACCCATCGGAACAGCTCCTGCCGTATACTGAAGTGCCTCGCGAAAGAGGCGGCTCGTTTCATCGTAGGCGTGAAGATGATATGGTCGAAGCGTCCACTCTTCGGACGTGAATGGAAAACTCTCTATAGAGCAATCCTCCAAGGGGTAAGACAGCAAATACATCGTTGCAACCGGGTTCATCCCAACGCGTTTGCTGAGGGATAAACTGGCTTGGTTTTCATGCCAAACCCCTGCCCAAAAGGCCGAACCTCCTTTTTTCAAAGCACGCATTGTAATTTCTTTTGCAAGAGCTTTTGCAATCCCTTGTCCTTCGCAGTCCGGATGGACTCTCAACCCTTGGAAAAAAGCATGTTTGCCCGAAATAGCCACACGATCTAGTCCGATGATTCTCCCAGAAGGGGTTTCTTGTGCAACGATTAATGGCTGGTCCGATCCCAACCAAAGATCAATGACCGAGGGAAGGTAGTCCTCTCCTTCCCAAATCAGCTTCGATAAAGCCAAAATCCCTGCTTTGTCTTCATAGATAGCATCTCGAATCGTGTAGGTGGTCATATGGATATCTCCCATCATTAGCTTCTTCTACTGCCTGTTCGATTATACCACACTCGATTGGAAAAGCTTTTGGGGCCGCCAGTCGCATGCGGATTTTTCATTCCAAAAATTTGTTATAATAGGCATAGTTTTTCATCATGAAAGGAGTCGATTCCATGCATTCAAACGGTGAACAATATGATGATGCCTTTGAACAATTGCTGAGGAGTGGAGATAAAGGATCGGCGGTATTGTATGCTTTAGAACGCTTTACCAAATGCTCAGCAGATATTCTTTGTTTTTATCGATTTTACCAGGATTTCCTCCTCCCCCCTCTGTATCGGTGGGACTGCAATTCAGAAGTCGAGGCCAAGTGTATATGGAACGAGCATATGCTGTCTTCTACCATTCGTACGATCATTGAAGCTCTTTATCCTCATGTCGTCCGTTTGGCGCGAGAACAGTTCCCCGAACCCAACAAGCCAAAAGTTGTTGTGCTTTGCCCGGAGGAGGAATACCATGATATTGGAGCACGGGTCATTTCTGATTATTTCCTGCTTCATGGGTTTGATTCGATCCATGTTGGAGCGAATACTCCGACCAAAGCAATCATGGCCGCTTTGCCGACCCTCCAACCGGAATTCGTTTCGATTAGCGTAACGAATCCCATTCATTTGGTCTCAACCCGAAAAATGATTCAAACGATTCGGGAATCGATGCAAGCGTCAATCCAAATTGTTGTTGGGGGAAAAGCTTTTTCGGCGAATCCTTCCAAAGCCCAAGAGATCGGGGCCGATAAACTGTTGGAGTCTTTCGATGATATTGGGACCCTTTTGGAATGGAGAGAAAAGGGGGCGGAATCATGAGCTTGGCGATTCAAATTGCCTTTCGTTTCATGAAATCAAACAAAGGCCAGACCATTTTAATCATAATTGGGATTTCGATCGGGGTTGCGATTCAGATCTTTATTGGTCTGTTGATACAGAGTTTGCAAAGCTCTTTGATCGATACAACCATCGGGAATTCTCCCCATGTGTCGATCAAATCCACTTCAGAAGATGGAGTGATTCGTGATGGAGACACGATCCTTTCGGAATTGGAACGAATGAACCTGTCGCTTACGGCTTTGACCTCTGCTGCGGATTTTGGGGGATTCATCCGGAAAGGCAATTCCAGGGCTAATGTTGTGGTTCGCGGGTTGTCCTTTCCTTCAGCGAATGCCATCTATGGGATCCAAGAGGCAATATATGAGGGAACGATGCCCTCGGGAGAAAATGAGGTGCTCATAGGGAAAGAATTACAGAAAGACCTAAATATTCAGCTGGGGGAACGACTGCAGATTTTTGTTCTGGGTGGGTTAATCCCACAAGCGCGAGAGATCCGCGTCAGCGGTTTTTTCGATCTGAAGGTGTCTTCGCTGAATCGGAGTTGGATAGTGACGAATCAAAGCACTGCGCAGGCGCTCTATGGATTTGGACAAGGAATTACATCCATCGATATACAAATTCAAGCAGTCTTTGAAGCGGATGCAGTTGCCGCTTCTGTGGAGGAAGCAGTTGGTAGGGAGGGGTTGCGGATCGAAAACTGGAAAGATCAGAACGAGCAGCTTCTCAGCGGTCTGAATGGGCAAACCATTTCTTCTTTGTTTATCCAAGTCTTTGTGATCATTTCTGTCTGTTTGGGAATTGCCAGCGTCCTGATCGTCAGTGTGTTGCAAAAATCCAAACAGATTGGGATCTTAAAAGCCATGGGGTTGACCGATAAGCAAACCAGTCTTGTCTTCCTTTCGCAAGGGTTTTTCCTTGGCATTTTTGGGGCGATTGTAGGAGTCGGTTTGGGTCTTTTCCTCTCCTTTTCTTTTGTTCTGTTTGCCAAAAATCCAGATGGTAGCGCTGTGGTGCCGTTCTTTATCAATTACGGGTTTATCGCATTATCCGGAGTGATCGCAGTGAGCGCTTCCACAATCGCAGCCTTGCTTCCTGCGCGTCGGTCTTCAAAACTCAGTCCTGTGGAGGTCATTCGAAATGGATGAAAAATCAAACCGAAAGGTCTTAATCCTTGAAAAGATCAACAAATTTTATGGGACCGAAACCCCGATCCAGGTGCTTTTTGATGTTGACCTTGCATTTGAAGAGGGTTCCTTCAACTCACTTATCGGTCAATCAGGGAGCGGAAAGACCACATTGCTCAATATTATCGGTACGCTGGATCGTCCCAGTTCCGGATCCCTCACAATTAACGGCAAGAAAACGGAAACCTTGAACAATAAGGGACTGGCAACGCTCCGGAACGAAGAACTTGGCTTCATTTTTCAATTTCACTACCTCCTTCCGGAATACACCGCCCGCGAAAATGTGCTTATTCCATGGCGTATCCGCCATACGCGGGTTCCAAATGAAGTGGAACAACGGGCTGATGAACTGATGGACTTGGTCGGATTGGCAAAGGTGAAGAACAATTTGGCTTCCAAAATGTCTGGTGGGCAACAACAGAGAACGGCTATAGCAAGAGCGTTGATCAATGAACCGTCTATTATTTTAGCTGACGAACCCACGGGCAATTTAGATTCGGATACAACGCAAGTGGTGTATCAGCTTTTGCGAGAGATTAACGAGCGGTTGAAAACGACCTTCCTGATTGTAACTCATGATCGCCGCGTGGCAGAACGTACCGATCGAGTCGTTGAGATCCGTGATGGAAGAGTGGTCTTGGATATCGCACAGAATCCGAAGGGACAGAATCCGAAGGGACAGAATCCGAAGGGACAGAATCCGAAGGGGTAGAGGAAGAATTGATTACAGTTTGCCAACCCGAAAAACTTCAGTGGTGAACCGCCGTTGCATGGCCTCATTGATATCCCGGAGGTAGACGTCGATTCGATTTCCTTTGATTGCCGATCCGATATCTTCTACGACAAAAATCCCGTTTGATGGAGTCGAACGTAGGGCTGGAATATAGACCACTGTGCCTTCTGGCAATACTTGGGGGTCTGCAGCGATGCTGTACCATTCACGGGCAAAAGTCCCGCTTTTGGTTCGACGAAAATAGGGAAAATAGGGCAGATTTCCGTCGTCCCATTCGGTGTAGAAGGTGATATCGAAGCTCCCAATCTGGTGTATATATAAGTGCATCGGGTCCCTAAATTCATTCAGATACATAAGTTCCAGTTGAAACAATCCATCGGAGGCATATCCCAGGACATCTCCCGCACGGACCCAAGATCCCTTCGCCACACGAACATTGTTCAGCAAAGTGTAGATGGTTTTCAGTTCGTTTCCATGATACAAAACAACATACGATGAGCTCTGATCAATGACTTTACCGGGTAAGACTGCTGTGATGCCGTGATCTGGAGGTGTTCGGAACAAGATTCCTCGGGTCGTCCCCCGGAAGGAGGCATCTCCGAAAAACGCTTCGATATCGTCAGGCCCAAACTGCTGCTTTCCTTGAATCGGAACGGTTACTCTGTCTTTAAACGTGATCAAGGGAATGGTCAAAACCTGACCGGATCGAATGCTTCTTGCATCTGAAATCCCATTCGCTTCCATTACACGTTCGACCCATTCAGGTCCAAGTCCAAATCCCAGAACGACCGCGCTTATGGTATCTCCGGGTTGTATGGTATAGCGGATCTCGCCGCCGATCATCAGATGAATATCGTTCAAAAGAAATGGATCCTGTCCAGTCGGTGCGCTTTGGTAGGAAAGCCATCGGAGGAGTTGATAATTTTCTTTGAGAAGGTCAATTTGTTCGATCAAAGGATGAGGTCCTTCGGATGGCGTTGGGGTAAGAAAGGTCGGTCCATCCATGATTCTCGCTTCCAATTGCTCAATTTGGAGATTCATGGTCTGTCTCCACTGTTTCATTTCCTCAAGCATAGTCAGCGCTTCATGTGAGCTCAGGAGCTGCATGTTTTCCATCTTTTCCTGCAGTTCATCCAAAGAACGCTCAAGTCTTTCACTTTGTTGTTTCAAATCGGCTACTTGCTTCCGAAGGCTTTGCGTTTCCTGTTGTGCTTGCTGATGATCCAAGATGAGAATGTGCAATCGTTGAATCAATTCGTCGATATCGAGTTGGATTTGAAGAATCTGCCTTCGTTCTGCGGCATCCAAAGGAATGGATTGGCACCCAAGAGCAAACATACAGCACGCGAAGATGGTGAAACCCCAAGCGAATCCTTTGGAAATTTTACAGATCTTGTTCATGAGCCATAACACTCCTCATCTCTTCCCAGAGTTTTTTTGCAGGAGCAAGATAGGGAGAACGCTTCCCTCTATACCCTTTGATCAGCCGTTCGAGCCATCGTCCGCCTTCGCGATAATGATGGTATTTGATGTGTAACGAGCCCAGGAAAAAGAGAGTGGTATCTTCTTCAATCCTTTTCCGTTCGCTTTCAAAGGCGCGCAAAAAAAGGTCAAGAGCTTTTGCTCCTGCAATTTGCATATTCTCCGGTTGATGTACATCTTCATACAACCAGCTCATTTTCAAATAAATCTGAGCCAGCTTGTAACGATCTTCCAAACAGGTGTACGTGATTGCTGCCAACGTATGGATGGCTAATGCGTCTTGGGTGGTGCGTTTCTCTTCCAACGAAAAAGTCAATTCTTTTTTTGCTTTATGCAGGGCGTTTTTGAGCGTGTTCACGGCTTCGGAAGACATTTTGCTGAGAATATGTGTGAAATCGCTTTCGTAGGCGGTGTAATAACAGTTCGGGCATACGAGAATGGTATAGTAACTGGGGTTGGGCCCTTCATATTGGGTTTTGAGGTATAGATCTCTTGATTTTACTGAGATTGCATTCGAAAAAACCCGTATTGCTTCAAAGGAATGCCCACAAAGAGGGCAATCGTATTGCTTTCGCCAAAAGACCTTTTTCATGATTGTTCATCCGCCTCCATGAGGGCGCGAACAAAATCGCGTGCATGGAATGGACGCAGATCGTCCATGCCTTCTCCTACACCAATCCATTTGATCGGTAATTCAAGCTCTCTACGAATGGGCAACACAATTCCACCCTTTGCCGTACCATCCAGCTTTGTGAGGACCAAACCCGTGATCTGTACGGCTTCTTTGAATCGATTGGCTTGAACCAATCCGTTTTGCCCCGTAGTGGCATCCACAACAAGCCAAGTCTCATGGGGCGCTTTCGAGATGAGTTTTTGAACAACGCGATGAGTCTTTTTTAACTCTTCCATCAAATTGTGTTTGGTATGCAATCGCCCAGCTGTATCGATCAAGACGATATCTTTATGTTTCGAGATTGCATGGTTTACCGCGTCAAAAGCAACTGCCCCTGCGTCTGCTCCTGGTTGGTGGGCAATGAATGCGCAATGGGCTCTTTCTGTTGCCCATACCTTGAGTTGATCAATAGCCGCCGCGCGGAAGGTGTCTGCAGCAGCGACGACTACTTCTTTTCCCCGCGATTGGTAATAATGAGCCAGTTTTCCAATCGTTGTGGTTTTTCCCGTTCCGTTGACTCCGACAACAGATACAACCAGGGGAGGCGGGATATCCACAGGAATCGTAGGAACATCGCTATCTAAAATGGAAGCCAGGATCTCTTCCAACGCGAAGCTTGGGGATTCGTATTCCTTGTAGTGCTTTTGAAGCTCATCCAAGATGAGCTTTGTGGTGTCCATCCCAACATCACCCATAATGAGCAATTCTTCAATGGTTTCTAACATATCATTATCAACCTTTGATCCCTGAAGTGCCTTCTTGATTTGATAGAATACAGCCGTTCGGGTTTTTTTTAGTCCATTGGTTAAACGGTCAAAAAAACTCAGTGGATCCTCACCTCATCTTTCTTTCTGATAAAAAAAGGGCTCAATCACCGATAGGTTGAGTTGCCGGTAATTGAAGATGCGTTCTGTGCTCCCGACAAAAAGGATGCCACCAGGGCGTAGCGAATCGCTGAATCGTTGATATAGCTGGTTCTTTGTTTCTATTTCAAAGTAGATGACAACATTGCGGCATACAATGAGATCGAGGTTTTTTTCAAACGGATCTTGAAGCATGTTGTGGTACTGAAAACTCACTCTGCGTTTTGCTTGAGGGAGTATCTCATACTCGTTTTCGCCAATGGTTTGAAAATACTTATTGAGAATAGCAGTTGGCGTGTTGACAAAGGCTCTCTTCTCATATTGTCCATTTCGTGATTTTGCCAAAACTCCGCTGTCGATATCTGTTGCCGTTACTTTTACGGAAGAAGGGGCATTTAATTCTTCCAACAAGATGGCCAAACTGTATGGTTCCTCCCCACTGGAGCAACCGGCGCTCCAAATCTTCGTTCGACTCCCCGATTCCTGAATCAATCTAGGCAAGTGCGTTTCTTTGAGTTTATCGAACTTATCGGGGTTTCGGAAAAATTCGGTCACATTAATCGTCAGTTTATCCAAAAACTCTTCCTTTTTCCCGGGGTCTTTTGTGACCATTGCCATGTATTCTTTGTAAGAGGCAATCCCGTATTTCCGAAGGAGAATATCGGTTCTGCGTTTGACCCGATGGGGTTTGTATCCGGTAAGATCGAGACCGATCGTTCGATTCACCTCTTTCACAAACCATTGGAATTCGGGATCATTTATCTCTTGATCATACAAAGTCGGTTCCTCCGTTCTTTATGATTTTCCTACGTTTCTAGTTGAAACCGATACGCAATTCCTATCGAAAAAGTGGGACGCGGCATCAGGCGGATGTCTGTCCGTATTTGCCATTGAGGTGACATATTCCAAATGTTTTGAAGGCGAAAAAAAAGATCATTTTGTACGACTGCCTCCTCTTCAAAGAGGATTCGATTGCCAAACCCGAGCGTTACAGCATATATGTCGTCATTCCAATCAAGGGAGATCTGCTTCCAAGACTCTCGATCCATCCGTCCCCCCCGAAAATGCGGTTTTTCCCCGGAAGAAAACCCCACCGGACCCAATTGGATATTTGTAAAGTGCATTGGCCCGTCTAACCATTGAATTCCAGTATGTAAGGAAAATTGGTCCAATGTCAACCCAACTTTTACGCCCGCGCCAAACAGGTCGGGAGTAGCAAAGGCAATCATCGGAGTGAGGGTAATGGAGTCAAATCGCGCTGAAGGTCCGATAGAAAGAGCGAAGGTTTCAGATGCGCTCCAATCCACATATGCGTCAAAGCTTCCTGAAATTCCTCCATTTCCCCAAGACCACTCGGGTGTGTTTGTCCCAATAGCCCAATTATTCCAACTCAAGGATGCTGCTTGCACATCCCAGTCATTCCAGTCCCACTCAAAAGCAGAAAAAGCTTCTCCAAGATATGTGTATGGACCATAAAACTGATTTTGAAAGGCGGGAACAGACTGGCCAAATAAAAACTGGAGCTCTTTATACCGGAATCGAGCGTGTTGAAAGTATTGAGAGGGATGAAGGTTCTCAAAGTCAATGTACATTTCTTGATCTCGAATGACCGTCCTCAAACCGATATGAAAGCTTCCTTCGAACATGAGAAACTTCATTTCTGGGATCAGGTGGAGGTAGACGCCGCCCAATAGTTCTTCCTCGACGATTTCGGTGAAGACTCCGAAAGATACTCCCAAACTGGCTTCTCGCTCTTGGAAGACAACCTCTGGGTACCGGAGCTCCCAATCAAGGTCTTCAAAATCCTCTGCGATGCATAGACTTAAGCTGCATCCCCACACGAGCAATAGGGTTACGAAAAAGCGGATGTGAACCATTCCCAAATCTCCTCAAGTGATTGCTGAGGAACGAGCTCCCAGAATTTTTTGTATTCCCCATAATGGTAGTCTGATCCAACCGAGAACGCCATTTGCAGTTTTCGTTTGGTCCGACAAAATCGCTTGGTCATTTCAAAGGTATGTTTTGGATGGAAAGCTTCAATCCCATCCAAGCCATCATGGATCCATATAGAAAAGTCTTGTTCTTGGAGCCCTTCCAAATAGTAGGGAGAAAAATAGATTCCCGGATGAGCAATAAAGGCCTTTCCGCCCGACTTTTTGATTTCACGGATTGCTTCAGAAGGAGAACAGCCATACGGAGGAACGTAGGCCTTGCCGTGATTGCCTATGTACAGTTCAGAAAAGGCTTCATCCATGCTCATGACATATCCGCTCTGAACCATTGCTTTCGCAATATTGGGCCTACATACATAGGGTCCAGGAGACTGTTCGAGGACCTGTTGATAATCGATACAGACTCCAATCTCCCGAAGGCGTTGAATCATCTCGGCCATCCGATGCTCGCGATCTCGAAATCGTTTCTTTAGAAAGGCTTGCAGCGAAGAATTGGGCGGATCGGAAAAGTAACCAAGAACATGGATTTCTCCGTCCCGATAGACTGTTGAGATCTCCACACCCGAAAGAAACCGAATATCAATTTTTTCTGCTTCGCTTTTCGCCGCCTCAATTCCGTCGATATGGTCATGATCCGTGAGTGCGATTAATTCTGCCCCATGGCTCTTTAGAAACTGAACGAGATTCGAAGGAGATCGTTCGCCGTCCGAGCAATGGCTATGCATATGAAGGTCGATACAACGGCGCAAAAACTATCCGATCCTTTCCATGATCTCTTCCATCTCTGACTCGGGAATATCAAAATTGGCAAAAACGGCTTGTACATCATCCAGTTCTTCCAGTTTTGATACAAGAGTCAAAACCTTTTCCGCGTCTTTGCCTGAAACAGCAATCGAGTTTTTTGGAATGTACGAGAATTCAACATCTTTTGGTACATACCCTTTCTCCTGGAGCTGTTCAGAAACTTTCATCAAATCTTCCGGAAGAGTTGTAATGTTGAGTATTTCGCTGGATTCGTCGACATCTTCCGCTCCGGCATCAATGGCTTCCATCATAAACTCTTCGGTATCTACCACTTGAGCTACTTCGATATTCATCGTTCCTTTTTTCTCGAAGATCCAACCAACGCTGCCAGTTTCTGCCATGTTTCCGCCGTATTTTGAAAACACATGCCGGATTTCTTGGGCGGTCCGGTTTTTATTGTCCGTCATACCATAAACCAGAAGGGCCACGCCCCCAGAGGCGTATCCTTCATACATTATTTCGGTGTATTCAACGCCTTCCAATTCTCCTGTCCCTCGTTTAATGGCTTTTTCGACAGTATCTTTTGGCATATTGGCATCTCGGGCTTTGTCAATGGCAGCTCGAAGTCGCGCGTTGGAGGATGGATCACCCCCACCTTCTTTTGCAGCGACGGTTAGTTCTCGAATGACTTTTGTAAAAACAGAAGATCGTTTTTTATCCTGGGCCGCTTTCCTGTGTTTGATGTTTGCCCACTTATTGTGACCTGACACGTTCTTTCCTCCCTTATCATAGATTTTTTATTCTGATTCACTCAATTGTATGATTGTTCACTTTAACAACGAGAAAGGTTGTATCATCGTGTTGTGGCGCTTCTTGAACAAATTCGTCGATTTGCGATAGAACAAAATCCCGAATCTGCGTGGCAGACTGTTTGTGGGCAGCTCGAAGGGCTGCTTTAATGCGTTCAAATCCGAATTCTTCTTTTTTTATATTTCGAGCTTCGGGTATGCCGTCAGTATAAGCAATCATCACATCTCCCTGAGCCAAAGCGAACTGATCTTCTTGATAGCTCTGATCTTCAAAGATCCCGATCGGCAAGCCATCATTCGTCAGCTCAAAAAAGGCGTCGCTTGCGGGGCGGTACAATAATACAGGATCATGACCGGCATTGCAAAAGGCCATTGTTTTCGATTCTTGATACAGATAGATAAACATGGCAGTCACAAATCGATCGGCCATGCCATTTTTTGCGACATGATCATTTGTCATGACAGCCAGTGCCTTTAATGAGCGCGCTTGATCGACAAATATCTTGAGCGCGGTACGAAAAGAACTCATCAGCAAAGATGCAGGAATCCCTTTTCCTGAAACATCCGCGACCACTAAAAGCAACCCCTCTTTTTTGGGAATGACATCGTAATAATCACCGGCTACTTCGATCGCGGGAGAAAAGCTGGCTGATATTTCGATACCAGGCAGCTGAGCGATTGTCTTCGGCAACAAGGAATTCTGGATTTTTTTCGCGATTTCGATTTCTTCTCTCAGACGCTCTTGCTTGATTCTTTCTTGCAAATAATGGTAGTTCTTCAAACTAAAATGAAACTGATTGGTGATCGACTCCAAAAGTTTCCTGTCCCCTGCAGTAAATAACGATTGGTGAAACCGATTTGCAAGGAGCATGACTCCGTATCGTTCCTCTGGGGTACCGATGGGGATGATGATTAATGATTGGATCTTTCCTTGCTCCAAACCCAGATTCACATCGATCTCGGGCCCTTCTCGCAGAATTGCTTTCATCGTCCCGCCAACCAAATATTTCCGTAGAAAGACTTCTATAGAATGGATTTCTCGATCAGAAAAGTTGGTGTTGGTGTCTTTGGAATAGAAAATGGGTTCCTTGTCGATGCTGCGGATTACAATACTAATGAGGTTGCAAGGAATCGAGTTTAATACCAATTCAACGATATCGTCCAATAGATCCTCCGGGTTTAAGGAACGAGAGAGGATTGTGGTTGCTTCGAACAAAGTCGACAATTCTTCGTAGGTTTTCGAAATCTCTTCCAACTGAGTTTCCAACAGAATAGAAGAGCTTTCCAACTGTTCTTTATAGGCTAATGAATCTGACTTCAATCCTTCAAAAAAACTCATGAGAACGGCAATTTGCTCTGATGTCGGTTTAGTGAGAAATCCCTGAGGGAGCTCCTCCGAAAAAGCATCGTAGACCCCTTTCATAAAGGAGTCGCACTGGCCTGGATCAAGCATTTTGAATCACCTTGTCCACGCACTCAATAAGCTGCTTGGGGCTAAACGGTTTTGTCATTACTTCGTGCGCCCCCATGGAAAGGGCAGTATCTCTATCATCTTCTCCCCCTTTTGCGGTTAACACGATCACGGGGATATGCCGAATGGCATCATCGTTGGCTTTTTCTTTGAGGACCCCAAATCCATCCATCCGGGGCATCATGATATCTAGGATGGTGACATCGGGAGAGAACGAGCGCAGCTTTTCTAGGCCTGTAATCCCGTCTATTGCTTCTTCAATCTCATACCCCAGTTTCTTCAGGTTAAATACGATGATTTTTCGCAGAACCTCAGAATCATCGATGATCAGGATCTTCTTTGCCATATGGACTTATCAACTCCTGGCGCATAGCGATGCTTCTACGGAAATTTTTCGGTTGCCATCAACATACACTTCTTTGAGCAGGGGTATGTAGAAGAACGAGGGCGTATCCGTACGAAACAATGATTGCAAAATTGTCCGATAATCAATCCAATCGGCGGATGTACAACTATATTGTATCACATAAAACCGGCCACGCTCGATTACCGTTTGTACCCCTATCCTAGACAAGTCGATCGAAGAAACGTTTTTTTGCATATGGAGTGCGGGTACGATCAGCTGGAAAGACCATACTTGGGCGATTCGGTTTAGAGAAAACGAGTCGGGAACCTTTCGGGCAAACAAAAAACGAATGCCTCGAGGAGAACAAGCATTGCACTGATTCAACACTTCAGAAACGCGGTACGGCAGAGTGCGGTATGGATCATAGCGAGTTCGGATTGAGAAATACTCAGCTTGGCTGGATACTCCTGTTGGTAAAGCGCGATTCATCTCCATTTTCATCCGAGGATGAAACCCTTTGCTCAACCATACCGGAAATCCGGCTCTCCGGAAGACTCGTTCCAAAGAAGTTACGAACTCTCTCTGGGACAGAAAACGGAGCGTTCCTGTTCGCGCGACCTTAAACACGAATACTTCGAAATCGATATCTTTCTGCTTGATCGATGGTGGATCACCGTGAATATCTGGGGGCATATTCTTCCAATTCTTGCCGAACAATTCGTTCCGGGTCTTCTTCAAATATCGATCGAGGAATCTTTCGGGATTTTGGCTCATATCGTTTTTTGATCTCTATGTCTCCCTGTAAGGCGGTTTTTCCAATGGTAATCCGTATGGGAATCCCGAGAAGGTCTGCATCGTTAAATTTTGCGCCCGGGGAGGCAATCCTGTCATCTAAAAGCGCTTCTACCCCTTGGTTCAAGAGATTCTCGTATATTTGTTGACCCAAAGCCAGCAATAGAGGCTCACGCGGATTCACGATCGTAACGATCACCTGAAAGGGGGCGATCACTTTCGGCCAGATGATTCCCTGATCATCATGCAGCTGTTCGACAACACCAGCCATTGTTCGAGAAACACCCCAGCCATAACACCCCATAATCAACGGATGTTGCTGCCCTTTTTCATCCGTATAGGAGGCGTTGAGAGCTGAAGAGTACTTGATTCCAAGCTTGAACACCTGACCCATCTCAATGCCACGTGTTTCTGACAAAGGTTGAGCGCATTTCGGGCATGGATCCCCTTGTTCTACCACTGTAAGGTCCGCCCAGTGATTTACCTGAAAGTCCCGGTCAATGATCGCGTTTAGGTAGTGCGTATCCTGCTCGGTTCCGCCCACGATCCAATTGGTTCGTGTTTTCAGAGAGTGGTCTGCAACGATTTGAATTTTTTCGGGGTGGTTCAAGGTCGGACCGATGAACCCAGCGGGAATCCCAAAGGATTTCATTAGTTGTTCGGGATCAGCCAGTCCCAACGTTTGATCATTCATGAACGATCGGAGCTTGGGTTCCGATAAGCTGCGATCTCCCCGAATTAAGGCCATTACCGGACCTTCTTTTCCCCAAAAGACTAAAGATTTTGCGATGTGGCTGGGTGAAACACCTAGAAATGCTGCCACTTCTTCGATCGTGCGTGCATCTGGAGTGTCTTTCTTCTCCAAAGGCAGCGGCGGTTCTTTGGATTGGTCTGTTGGAATTCCATAGGATGCGCGTTCTTCGGTCGCGCCATATCGACAATTCATGCAATGAAGGAGTCTTGATTCTCCATTTTTCGCCAAAAGGACAAATTCGTGAGAAGCATCACCGCCAATCGCTCCGGAATCGGCTTCCACGGGCATATACTCCAAACCCATTCGCTCCAGAATCCGAGCATAGGCGTTATACATGATCTGATAGGTTTGATCAAGGTCTTCCCAGCTCGAATGAAAGCTGTAGGCGTCTTTCATGATAAACTCACGGGCGCGCAAAAGGCCAAATCGAGGACGGATTTCATCGCGATACTTTGTATTGATCTGATATAGGTTTTTCGGTAGGTCTTTGTAGGATGTAAGCTCATTGCGGACCATTACAGTGATGATTTCTTCGTGAGTGGGTCCTAAGGTAAACGACCGTTTGTGACGATCGACCAACTTCATCATCTCGGGACCATAATCATCCCATCGACCGGATTGTTTCCATATCTCAGCGGGTTGGGCGATGGGAAGCAGGAGCTCTTGAGCCCCGCATTGGTCCATTTCTTCTCGTACCAGCTGCGTGATCTTCAACAGAACCCGCTGGCCTAACGGAAGGTATGTGTAGATACCGGATGCAACCTTACGGATGAATCCCCCTCGGATTAAGTATTGGTAACTGACTACATCAGCATCGGAAGGAGTTTCTTTGATCGTTGGAGCATATAACTGCGAGAATCTCATTATTTCACCTCAATGGCGGGATGAATTTGCTCTGAATTATACCATTTTTTTGAATGAATCCAGTTTGGCCCTTCACCTCTGCACATTCTCCCGCACAGCCATGGTAAACTCTTTTTCTTCAAGAAGGCCTCTAAGGATCACTCGGAAAGGTCCTTGGAGGGAGATTGTGTTTAAATCGATTTGAAACGGGCCTTCTGAGACGGGGAAAGAATGAATTCTGGAACCATCCGAAAGAACGAGGTGCACGGAGTCATACACTTCAGGCATATCCAACCAATCGACAAACAGCATTTCATCCGTCAAGCGGACTGCAGAAAACTCAGTGGAACAGGGTATTTTTGGATCAATCCATTTTCCTGATAGTGCCATCTGCCCGATTTGATCTTGTACTTCTACATCAAACCGCAATACATCGGCGCTTCGGTATGGAAGGGTTATGATCGATCGCGATTCGTTTTCTCCGATGTCGATCCAGTCGCCTCGATTGATTCGATACCGAGTGATTATTGAATACTGGGATATCGAAGCAACATGGATTCGGGCGTTCTCATCCTCCGTTTGCCCTAGAGTGCCTAAGAGGATCTTGGGGGGTGCATACTTTTCATATACCGTTGTTTTGGATGTGACACCTAAGCCATATTGTGGGGTGATGAGGAGCTGATATTGGTTTGCATCGCTTGGAATGATGATTTGTTTTGTAGTAGTCGCTTCTTGATCAAGCCATTCGATTAGGTATGAGTCGAAGTAGTTGGAAAGGAAATTGCTTTCTCGATCAAGAGATAGAAGCAATCCCTCTGAGGTCATATAGGCTTCAGTGACAGTCGCAAAGGGTATTTCAGGAATAATGAGGGGTTGAGCAAAATCGTCATGGGTCAGTACCCAATCCAAAATGGGCTCGTCGTAGTACACAATACGAATTGGTACTTCAGTGGCAGTATCCAACAAAGGAAAGTGAATCGTTTTTAGATACGGATCTAGCTGAAAGCGTTGATCGAAAACTTCGACATGCATTTCAAATGGGTCAAATTGTGGCGGAAAATCCATTCGAAGCACTTCGAGGCTTAATGGAATCGTTTCTTCCCATTGACCCAATCTTTGTGCCAGTCGATTGATTGGTTCAATCCGGATGGGTATTCCTTGATCCCACCCTTCAAGAAGCCCTCTTGCATCTACTTCCAAGAAATTCGCAGATACCATCCATTGTTGGTGACCCACCTGAACCCGATATTGAAAGGGCTTGAGTTCCAATTGGTTTTGTACCTGCCAGCGGATTTGGATCCAAGGATCGTTCAACTGGTAATGAATGTGGGTGATTCGGGAAAGCTCCGGAACCAGGATAGGAAGAGATGTTTCCTCTCGGAGAAATCCAAAAGAGGGTTGAAAGTTATGGGAAGAACGAAGGATGTTCATCCCTTGATGAGTCAGAGAGATGGTGTAAAGTCCATATTTCATGCCTGGAATCAAGATCTGATTGTTTTTCTTTCCAATTTCATAATTATAAGAAAGGTCTTGGGTATAGATTTGAAATTGGAACACTGCATCATCGTCAACAGTATGAGGGAGTTGAAAGGATACCAATAGGTCCATCCGGCTTCGAAGAAAGAAAAAGGTGGATGCCAATCCCAAAAGCAGGATCAATACAATCAGAAAAACACGGAATGTCAACCGCACACTCATTACCTCCGATCGGCTGATTCATCTGTGTGTCAGTTCTTTATGCACACAAAAGGAAATGGGGTTTTGTGAGAGAACGACACTCGATCCAAAAAAAACAATCTCGTCATCAAAACGCGACTTCTTCGCTTCATGTTTCCATATACCCCATCCATTTATGGGTGTGGATATTGAGTATATGCCGGTGGGGGGGAACGCAATTCGTTCTTTTCGATCCCATGACAGCTCATAGGTGTTGCTTGTATTTGATTTCTTGGTCGGAAAGGCTTCATATTGCAATGGACGGAATAAAAATCGGTTTGCCTTCTGAATCTCTCCTTGGATGATCCATCTCCGAATGAGGGTCGAACTGACCAAATGGCCTGACTTAAAAAGGGGGGAAACTTGGTAAGCAACGATCCCCTTTTTTTGGGCGTACCGCTTAAGAAAGGAGTACTTCCCTTTTCGGTTTTTTCCAAAACGGAAATCGTGTCCCACAACGAACCCCCGGACTGGATACTGATCGGTTATTTGGTTTAAAAATATGACTGGAGAAAGGGTACGGATGGAAAGGAAATCCAGAAACTCAACTCGGTCAATACCCAATGCTAACGCTTGTTCTTTCTTGATCTGGGTGGTTGTAATCAATCCTTCGAAATTTGTCGACGAAGAAAAGAACTCCACAGGATACGAAAAGGTGAGCATCAGCGTTGATGTTCCTTTATGTTGAGCGAGGGCTTGCGCCTTTCTCAAAAGAAATTGGTGTCCCAAATGGAGTCCGTCAAAGATCCCGATGGTGACAATCATAATGAAGTTACGAGAACACCTTGACCAATTTCGCAACCCGTTCGTTGCGATCATTCGATTGAAGTGTTCGAATGAATCCGGAGACGCGTTCGCTCGAAGCGATCGCGATGAGTTCATCATTATGGCTCATGATTCGGATCGGTTGGTCCTTTTCAAAGGTGCCATCAAGGCTTGCTACCATTTCCGAAAAGATATGCATCCCATTTCTGACACGGGTATGATCTTTTTCGTAGATGGAGATGCTGGGTAAAAAAGAAAGTGCTTGGTTCAGTGAAACAATACGGTCTTCAGCCATTTTTCGCAAAAAATCGATCGGGGAATCCGGGGCGCACCATCGGACACACTGATCGATTCCAAACCCCGCATTTTCGGTTCGGATCAAGGATAAAGCAGTAGCCCCGCATCCCAAACGAAATCCGATATCCATTGCCAAAGATCGCATATAAGTTCCTGATGATACTCGGGCTTTGATTGTTACTTGGGTTCCATCGATCGACTGAACTTCTAGGGCATAAACCGTTACTTTCCTTGGGGGCATGTGGATGATCTTCCCTTGACGGGCCAAATCGTAGAGTTTTACCCCTTGGACTTTTCGGGCGCTGTACATGGGGGGCACCTGTAGGTACTCACCAACAAAGGATTCTGAAACGGAGCGAATTTGCTCGTTGGTAACGAATGGCTCATTCACTTCGACCGTTGTACCGGTATTGTCGTAGGTATCTGTTACCCAGCCCAGCTGAAAAACCATTCGGTATGTTTTCGGTTGTCCGGTCAGGTATTCCAGAATCCTAGTGCCCTTTCCAAT
Organism: uncultured Thermotogaceae bacterium; assembly: GCA_964462525.1. Lineage (GTDB taxonomy): Bacteria > Thermotogota > Thermotogae > MWEM01 > MWEM01 > CAYWWY01. The sequence continues at coordinate 526,192 of CAYWWY010000001.1, read as the reverse complement.
TCCAAGCAGAAGAACCCCTTCCGCAAAAGGATCCAGAGTTCCCGAATGTCCGATTTTCCTTTGCGCCAATACTTTCCGCGCTTGTTGAACAATATCGTGGGAGGTCGGGCCTCTGGGTTTTACGATTGGTAGGATCCCATCCATCTGTTCCCGATCCATTCAAGATTCCTGATCAATAGGATCGGAAGAGTTCAATGAATCCAGCAGTTTTTGCATTCGAACGCTTTGTTCGATTCCTTTGTCGAGAATCATCCTGAGTTCAGGGACTGTATACATCCGAGTATTTTGCGCGATGAACTTTCGAAAGTACCCTTTATACTTTTCTAGCTTGTCAAACAGAGATTCGCGCGTTTCCTCTCCCTCCGCGGGCGGGAGAATACTAACATAGATATCCGCATATCGTTTGTCTTTGGAAAGGTTGACCCTCGTAAAACTGAGCAACTCTTTCGGAAAGCTTTCGTTTTTCAGCTCCCTCAAAGCGTCTGACATGATTTTCCGGATATCTGATTCGATCATCTCTTTTCGAAAGACCTTGGACATGATCCATCCCTTCCTTTCTGTGTTCTCTTTTTCATGAATAATATCGAAATCGCCGAATAAAGCCCTGAAAGGAGAGCAACCCAAACAGAAAGCCTCCGATATGGGCCCAATAGGCTACTCCGCCCTGCATGCCTCGCGCAAGAACAGATGTGGCTCCCCCCAAGAATTGAAGGGCAAACCAAAAACCCAAATATAAAGGCGCTGGAATCGCGAGAAAATAGGGGAAGATGAAGAGTATAAAGAGGGTAATGATCCGGGAACGCGGGAATAGAACCAAGTAGGCTCCCATGACGCCGGCAATCGATCCTGAAGCGCCAAGAACCGGGATTTTAGAAAAAGGGCTGGAAGCAAATTGGATAATATTGGCGGCTATCCCGCACAGGAGATAAAAGATCAAAAACTTCCAAGGACCCATCTCATCTTCTACATTATCTCCGAAAATCCATAAAGCCCACATATTGCTCAGAATATGCATCCAACTCCCATGCATGAAAACAGAAGTTCCCAACGTAAACAGAGGGAAAGGAGCCCAACCCAAGCTTTGAATCACAGATGAAGAGAATGCTCCATCCGTAAATCGGGCAGGAATCATCGCGAATTGGTAGACAAATACATCCATCGCGCTCCACATTTCTCTTCCGACAACGACCGTTTGTCGACTGAGGATGATTTGATATATGAAGACCGCTATATTTGCGGCGATCAACGAAAAGGTCATGATGGGTTTTCGCGAACTCGGAATGGTGTCTTTTAGCGGAAACATCCCGCACCTCCTTCCTCGAAATTATACCATGAATTCCTTGGAAAGAGTTTTGAGATAGAATTCCGAGTGTTGCTATTTGGCCTAGAAGGTTTGTTGGCTTGATGAGGTAATGGTCGTGGGTTTAGCGGAACGAATAAAAGAGGATGCCGATATACTCGTGGAAGGCGCTAGCAAGCGCGTTCAAGCTTCCTATGCTGGGAAGGAAGTGGTACCAAAAGAGCGGCCCGCGATCCATCGCGTATCCCGAGGGTACCGGAATGATCGTTATAGATCGATTGATTAACTGAGCCGCTTTTTGATAGCTCATCACCGATCGTGCCATATGGGTCGCCGAAGTAACCAGATGAATGTGTTCAACAGATTCGGGAAGGGTTTCCATCACAAACAAAGCATTTTCCATCGTCGTTCGTGATTCGGGTTCCGTAATGATTTTTTTCCGTGGAACACCCCATTCTATGAGGATTTCCTCCATCACACTGGATTCAGCTCTTCCGCTTTCTGTCTCCAACGTCCCTCCTGATAGATAAATATCCATTTCTGTGATCCGATACAATTGGAACCCCCCCAGTAGCCTCTGTAAGGTGACAACACCGATTGCTTCACCAGGTTGGGAAGGATCAATGGAAGGGACTCCCCGGAGTACCCCGCCTCCGAGAATGACGATCACGCCTGATTCGGGTTCCATCTGATCCATTGAAACTGGTGAGTGAAGGTCTTCCAAAGGATACACAATCCACCGAATGCCAAAATCTGTACAGATAAGATAACAGATGGAAAGAAGGATCCATCCTGTCCATAGAAAAGAACGGGGGAGCTTTTTCCGGAAGATCAGAAGAGAACACGATCCGATCATCAGGAAAATTCCGGGTATGGTAAAAAAAGCGGCGATTGTTTTTTGGATGATCAGCATCCGAGATTTCTATTGGGCCCGTACAATAGGCAGCTCCTTCCAATCGGTTGTGTATCGGGGGGAACAATGCTCCCGACGCATTTGCCATTTTTGCTCCAAACCACAACTCGCCAAACGCACATGATGTGATCCATAGCGTTGGTTGAGCTGGTCTACCACTTGAAGGATCTTTCGTTCTTCCGAAGATTCATTGGATTGTGCAAAACTGGTTTGAACCTGCTCAACCAGATCGATCAGGATGACGCCGGTTTTTTTGTAGGCATATCCATCCTCGAAAAGGCTTTTTGTCTGAGATAAGGCGTTATCCAATAGGCGAAAAGTGCTGTTTGTTGGTGTATGTAAGGGAAGGGTCGAAGATCCAAAGTATTTCGATCCTTTTCCAAAGCGGTTTGTCATCATGTACACACCGACAACGCCACAAAACATCCCATGATGGCGCAGTTTTTCGGCTGCGCGGCATATATGTGTGCTGACCGCCTCTAGCATCTGATCCAGCTTTGTGACTGGTTCACCAAAGGAACGGGAGCGTACGATGCTCTTGGGTTTCTCCTGAATCATCTCTAGCGTCAAGCAGCGAATTCCGCGAAGTTCTCGTATGGTTCGCTGCGCAGTTACATTCATCTCTTTTAGCGCCCATTGTTCGTCAAGATCACGCAACTGCAGGACATTCTGGATTCCTTTGTTGCGGAGCTTTTTGGACCACTGCCGCCCAATTCCCCAAACTTCTTCCAAGGGGATGGAAGCCATCAGCCCGTCTTTTTCACCGGAAGAACGAATATCATCCCAATTGAAGATCCCATCAACTCCAGGAAAATGTTTGGCAATATGGTTGGCGAGTTTGGCCATGGTTTTCGTTGGTCCAAGGCCGATCGAAACCGGTATGCCTGTCCATTTACGAATGCATTTTCGGATGACCTGCGCATAGTCGGTAAGATTATGACGCGGAAAACTGTCAAAATCCAAAAAGCTTTCGTCAACGGAATAGATTTCGATATCCGGCGAGAATCGAAAGAGACTTTTCATTACGCGCGCCGACATGTCTCCGTACAAGGCATAGTTTGATGAGAAACAATAGATCCGATGTTGCTCGATGAGACTCCGTATTTTAAAAAAAGGAGCGGCCATGGGAATGCCAATTTCTTTTGCTTCTTGAGAACGAGCCACAACCACCCCGTCATTATTGGAAAGCACCACCACCGGTTTTCCTTCCAATTCGGGCTGGAATACCCGTTCGCAAGAGGCATAAAAATTATTGCAATCAGCAAGAGCAATGGTTGAACGGGGTTCAGGGTTCATGGATGACATGGGTAACCACCCCCCAAATGAGAAAATCCAACTCATCCCGCACTTCAATGGGTGGGTAGTTTGCGTTTTCTGCGGCGAGAAAGAGAATACCGTTCCGCCGGATCAGCCTTTTAACAACCAATTCCCCATTCATGACGGCGATAACTACCTTACCTTCAACTGGCTCGATCGATCGATCTACAACCAGAAGATCACCATGATGGATTCCCGCATCTTTCATAGAATCTCCGCTAACCCGAACAAAAAAGGTGGCAGAGGGATGCCGAACCAGATGTTCGTTTAGGTCCATGGTCTTTTCCATATAGTCGTCAGCGGGAGAAGGGAATCCGGCGGAGATGTTGGATCCGGCCAAAGGAAGGGCGCAGGGTTTTCCTGTTACTACGCTCCAATACATTTCCACTTTTGTTTCCATAGGGTTGCTTTGTCTCTTTTTAGGCATCATTCAACTCCGGGTCTTGAGAAGGGGATTGGGTGGCGATGAGCCATCGCCGAACCCGTTTGGGCATCAGTTTTGGCCACCCAAGGAACGCAGGTATGATTGTCAATGCAGCCAAGGCGCTTATTCCCATTGTCATAGCCATCAGTCCTCCAAAGGCGGATATGGTCAAAAACCGGGAAAAGACGAGAATTCCAAAACCAGAAATGAGTGTGACCGAATTGATCAAAATCGCGTGTCCCGTAGTTTTTGTTGCATGTACGCAGCTTTCACGGATCGAAAGCCCCCTTTTCAGTTCACTCAGTACGCGCTTGAGAATATGGATGGAGTAATCGATACCCACACCGATCGAGATGCTTGCGATCAGCATGGTTGCAGCATCCAAGGGAATGTTTGATAATCCCATGACCCCGAAATTGATGCAAACGGTAAAAACCAAAGGAATCATGGCTAAAGCTCCAAGAAAAAGGGAAAGGAACAAGAAACTCACAACAAAGAATACGGTAATGCCCGATAATGTGAGGCTCTGTTGTTGGCTAGCAGCAAAGCTTTCCATATGCATCTGAATGATCCGGGGGGTTCCCGCGAAGGTCAGTTTCATCCCTTCAGGCAGAAACTGCTGCAACCCTATTTCCAATTGGGCCAATGTTCGGGATACTTCAGCGGTCTGCGCGTTGCGCATATAGGTCTGAATGGCAGCTTTACGTGCATTGTCGGCGCTCAGATACCCAGGGATTCCGGAGGTTCCGATGTTTTGATGCAGCAAATTCATCGCAAACGGTGTGAGGGTATGGGGTACCATCCGTTGCACCAATGTTGCAAAGGATTGGGTATGGGTCATCAAAGGGTAGGAATCAATATAGGTTTCCATTTTTTGGAGGATGTGAATCATATCCGGATTCATACTGCCTCCACTCACTCCCGTATCGATGACAACCATCAGCAAGGAAGATCCGCCAAAACGATCTTCATATGCTTCTATTCCTTGCACGACAGGCGTATTTCTTCGAAAGTAGCGAGAGAGGTTGGATTCAAACTCCACGCGAGTGATGCCCCAAATGCAGATTGCGATCAAGAGCGCGCTAGCGGCAATCACTACACTTTTCCGATGATGGATCCATTGCGCGAACCGCAACAGTCCTTTTTCCGCCATCCCATCATAGATCTTTTGCTTTGAGGAGCGAAGCGCGGGATGAGGCAACAAGCAAAGCAGAGCAGGAAGTGCGGTGAGAGAAAAGACCATGGCGCATAAAATGCCGAAAACACTGTAATACCCAAATTCCCTAACAGGAATGACGGACGAGGTGATTAGAGACCCAAATCCCAACGCGGTGGTGAGAGAAGTCATCAGGACCGGAATGCTCATGTGTTTCATGGTGTTCCGGACAGTTGTTTTTCGATCGGTTGTGCGTCGGGATTCTTCGAGATAAAAACTGTAAATGTGAATCGCATCGGCTGTTCCTAATGTAACGAGCAAGATAGGCAGTATCGCGCTGATAATGGTTATCGAATCACCGTTCCAAGCCATCAATCCTAAGGTGCATACCACAGAGGCCATTACGGTCAACGATGGCAACAACACACCCCATATCTTTCGAAAACTGAGCCAAAGCACAAGAACCACGATGATCAGAGAAAAAGGAAAGAGCGTTGCGACATCACGAATTGCCGTCTGATCCACCATATACCCCAAATAGGTTTCGCCGACAAGATGGTATTGGCCAGCGCCCCAAGATTGATCCAACGCTTGGATCAGCTGTTCAATGGCCTGCTTGCCACGCGCGCTGATTCCCCCGCGCACATAGAGCTGGAACAGAATCGCGTCATTCTCCGCGCTGAACATGCGGTTTCCTTCCGGACTCAATCGCAAGCGATCACGGAATGCGGACAACTCTTCTTCATTTGTGGGAAAGGAGACCATTACGGGGTTGTTTACAACAGCAACGCCTTCCAGTCCCATATAAGTAGCATCGAAGGGAGTCACTACACGGGCAACATTGGGTATAGCGCGAATCGCTGTCGCGATTTCGGATGCTTTCTCGATGGTTGGCAATAAAGCCATATTTCCAAGAAGAACGAGATTGAGGGGTTCCCAAACGGAAAACTCCCTAGCAGCCTGCTCCGCTTCCCGGATGGGATCGCCTGCGCTTGATGCCATCTGATCTATTTTTGTTTCAAACTGGATATAGGGGAGTTGGATCCCGAACCAAATGCATACGCAAAGGAAGATTCCAATGGGCAACCAAGGAAATCGAAAGTTTAATCCGGCAATCCCCCGAATCAGAAACCGAGAGATTCCTCCAACGAACCGTTTTATCAAGTTACGCACACCCACACCCTCTTTTTCAATGGGTCACAGAGAGTCCGAAAGAACCGATTTCCAAGACCGTATTTTTTTGAGAACCCTCGTCTAGTACCCTTGGGTGATGTTGAATCGATAGCAAAAGCCGACGGTAAGGTAGGAATTTCCCGAAAAGAATCCTTCTTGATTGAAATCCATTCCGACAAAGAATTCAAAAAAACCATAGACGTTTGGAGCAACCATGAAATTGGCTCCGGCGCCCACATTCCACTTAGCCACATCAAAATCGAAATTTCCTTGGTTTATTTGCAGATACGGCATGACCGCTACATAAGCGCGAAGCTCAGGTGTGCCCCAACCCAATGAAGGCGACACGATGATCCGATAGGAGGTAAAATCAAACAGAGGTTCGTCCAATTTCGGCATAATGCCTAACTCTAGGCCTCCTATACCGAAAAAATTCCGCGCAACCACTCCAAAATAGGACTCTCCATCCTGCATGTTTCCGTTCAGCGCGACCCCAACATGGAGTCCCATGATGGATAATGCAAACGAGAAAAGCAGAGACATCATTAGTATTTTTTTCATATTCACCTCCGAAAAATTGTTGGATTCTATTGCAAATCCATCAGCCTGACTTCAGGACTCGACGGATTTCTTCTAGATCGATTCGTTCTGCTTTTCCTCGGACCATTTTTTCATTCCCGCCCCCTTTGAGGGAAAACTCTTCTTGCATCCGCGAATAAAACTCCAAAGCATTGGAATCTTTCAATGTACTGATTAAGATAAACCCATACCCATCATTCATTTCATACGCAAGAAAAGCCAGAAGCGCAGGCATCTGGACTAGGTGGGACGAAAACTCTGAAGCGATATCTCCCGTTGGGAGGAGTTCCACTACAATATGAGGGCCTGTTTTGGTTTCATGACTGGACACTTTTGCATACATCTGACGAGCTAGTTCTTCGGAAAGATGCTTATTCAACCGCCGTGTGGAAATATGCTCATCCAACAGCTTGTTCACGCGCAAATCCAGTTCATCAATTGACGTAGAAAGCTTCTGCGTGGTTTCATTCAAAAGCCGCACTCTTCGTTGATAATCCCTAAGAGCCCTTTTTCCTGCAAGAAAGGTCAACCGGGTACAACTCCCTTTGATTCGTTCGACTCGGATGAACTTAATCAATCCGATTTGCCCCGTGTTAGTCGTATGAAATCCGGAACATAAAGAGGCATCTAAGTCTCCAATCTGAACCAATCGAAACCGGGGAAAATGAGCGATTTTCTCGGGGATGGGTTTCCGGAGGTTATATTGGGAAATCTCATCCGCCTCCACAAGGAAGACGGAAATTGGGATTTGGGCCAGGATGGCTTCAAAACACATTTCTTCCAAACGAACCGTTTTTTCCCAATCCCAAGGTGCCAGATCTATATCTACAGTGGTCGACCCTTCTCCCATTTGAAACCCGATGGTTTGGGCCCGAAAATGATTCGCCAGAAAGGCGGACATTAGATGCTGGGCCGAATGCTGTTGGGCAATATCAGTTCTGCGGGTTCCGTCAATCGCACAAATTATCGGCGTCCTGGTTTGCAGAGGATCTTGGATCACAAGCGACGCAGTTTCGTAGATCGATGATTCGGTAAGCGTCCGTTCTTCTTCCGAATCGCTTGGAAGAACCTGCAAGACATTCTGTCCGCCTATCGTTCCTCGGTCTCCCAGTTGGCCGCCTTCTCCATCGGGATGAAATCTCTGATCGCGAAGCTGCACTTGGTATGAAGAGCCTTTCTTATGGATCTCAGTAATCTCACTTTCATATACAATATCAGCGGTCATTGTTCCTCCTGCAAAGCGCTTAATCCTGAATCCACCGAACCAGCCCCAGATCGTGAGGGTGACACAAGAGTGAGTGTTTGGGGATGACGCGCATGCTGTACGCATAACTGCCCCGTTCGCTAAGACGGGCTTTTCCCTTATAGATGTAGGTATGATGAATGGTTTGTTTCTCTATTTTCATTGGGAAGGTTTCATAGCCTTCCAGATGTTCGAAGATATTATACCGGGCAAAGTAGAGTTCTACTTGAACTTCTGAAGGATCCAATTCTCCCAAATATATCGTAGCGGAAAACTCAAGCTCGGTATCTGCAGGTATTTCTTCATCTTCGGATCGTTTGGTATTGGAATGGATTTTGATCGAAGGCCATTCTGTACGCACCTTTTGCTTCCATTGAGCAAGGTCTTTTGCGTTTTTCAAGTCTTCTCCACAAATCGCGCGCGCATACTTGTCGGCAGGAATGTACAACTGGTTCAAGTAATCGGTAACCATCCGATGGGTATTAAAGGCGGGAATGACCGTTTTCATGGAGGCCTTCATTGTTTGGATAAATCGAATCGGAATTCCTCGTTCGTCAAGGTCGTAGTACTGAGGAATGATCTCTTTTTCCAGAGTATCGTAGAAACTGACCGAATCGACATTGTCCTGGATTTCGGTATCCGGGTATTCACGATCATCTCCAATGACCCATCCGTTATTCCCGTGATATCCTTCCACCCACCAACCGTCAAGAACACTAAAATTTACACCGCCATTCATTGGCACTTTCTGGCCACTGGTGCCGCTTGCTTCATGAGGTCTTCGGGGTGTGTTCACCCAAATATCGACCCCAGAAACCAAATGCCTTCCCACGTGCATGTCGTAGTTTTCTACAAACAAAATCCGATTCTTAAATTCCTTCCTGCGGCTGATTTCATAGACTTGTTTGATCAATTCTTGGCCCGGACGATCTGCAGGATGGGCTTTTCCAGCAAAGATTAGCTGGACAGGTCGTTCGGAATTGTTGAGAATTGATGCCAGCCGATCCATATTTCGAAACATCAATGTAGCCCGTTTATAAGTGGCAAAACGCCGAGCAAAACCCAGAGTAAGCGCATTCGGATCAAAAATATTCTCAATCTCGCGGAGTTCTTCTATGGTTTCCCCATGACGTTCCCGTTGTTGGATCGTGCGCTCATGAACAAAATCGATCATCTCTTCCTTCATTTCCCGAGTGGTTTTCCATAAGAGTTCATCGGGAATCTCATCGATACCGCTCCAAAAATCCGGGTCAGATAAGTGGTCTTTCCACTCCGGCAAGTATTGATCAAACAGAGATCTCATCTTGGGATGCAACCATGTTTCAACATGAACCCCATTTGTGATATGCGTTATGGGGATTTCTCCTGTTGGTACTTGTTGCCATGCGTTTTTCCATAGATCTCTAGAAACAGTTCCATGAAGTTGGCTTACACCATTTCGCCATGCGGCTACTTTCATGGCCAAAATGGTTAGGTTAAAGGCGTGATGGCGTTCTTCCCCATAAGCGGTTCCCAGATCCAAGAATTCTTTCCGAGAAACACCGAGCTTTCCCCAATATTTGGCAAAATACTTCTCCATCAGGGAATAATCAAATACATCGTTGCCTGCCGGGACAGGTGTATGGGTTGTAAATACGGTGCTCGATCTCACCGCTTCCAAGGCGCTATTAAAATCCAACGCGTCTCCTTCGACTCGTTCCCGAATCCGCTCAAGGGCCATAAAAACGGAATGACCTTCATTCATGTGCCAAACTGTGGGTTGGTATCCAGCCATCCGGATTGCTCGAACACCTCCGATTCCCAGAAGGATTTCCTGTCGAACTCTCATTTCGTGATCCCCACCATACAGTTTCTCAGTTATGATGCGATATTCTTTGGGATTTTCAGGGATATCGGTATCCAAAAGGAGCAACGTGCTGTTCATCACCGTCGCTTTCCAAATCTTAGCTTGCAGGGTTCCGTTATTCAGCTCCACCGAAATTTTCATCTCTTCTCCAAAATCGTTCTTGATTGGGTTGATTGCGAAATCGGCAAAATTATACCAAGGATAGCTATTCTCCTGCCACCCTTCCCTGGAAAGCTTTTGCTGGAAATACCCATTCCGATAGAGCAATCCAACTCCGATGAACGGAAAGCCCAATTCACTAGCGGATTTTACATGGTCGCCCGCTAAAATGCCTAACCCGCCCGTGTAGATGGGCAATGACTCATGAAAGCCGAACTCTGCTGAGAAGTACGCAATTTGGAAGTCCTTTTGATTGGGATAATGGGATTTGAACCAAAGGTTGTCCATATTCCGATGGGCTTGATAATCTTCGACGACCGAGTCATAAAGGGTTAGGTATTCTTGATCTTCGGAAGCTTGATCCAAGGATTTTTGACTAATATGTTTCAGAAAGACTACGGGATTAAACCCCACAATTTCCCATAATTCTCCATCCAAACGGTGGAACAGTTCCGATGCCTGTGGATTCCATGACCACCAGAAACTAAACGCAATTTCTCGCAAGCTATGAATTCTTTCGGGAATTCTGGGAATTACCGAAAGGTGTTTGTCAAATTTCATACGATTCCCTCCTTGTTGAAAGCCAACTTTTCAAACCCAATTATAGCATACCCGATTTTGGATACGTACGAAAAGAGCAGAACCATTTTCCCCTTTGCTACGAACTCGAATCTTCCCTGTTGCATTTTCCTCCAAATTCTTGAATCCGAGGCCTGAAATCTAAAGCGCCCATGCTTTGAGGGTTCGAGCCAGTTGGGAAACGCCGCAATGGGATCTACTGTGTTCCAGACGAGAATGAGTTTCCGTACTTCCTTTTCCGTTCCGGTACCCTTTGTGATACAATATTCCTGTTCATTTTCCCATAGACCAAACGAGCTATAGAGGTGGCACATGAAAAAGAGATGGATCAGTTATGCATCCTTTATTGGATTGATTTTTTTTGTAATCCTTTCTTCTTCCTGCATTCAGAAAGCCCGGCTTGAAAACTCTTTACCGACGCCACCCCATCTTGTATATCCCTGGCCCTGTATGCTTGCTGTTGATGATGTCATCCAAGCGCTATGGGACCCTTCATTTGGTCCCATGAATGGAACGATTGCCTATGAGGTTCGTTTGGGGAGAACTCCGCATGTGCTTGAGACAACCACCGGTGTTTTCACAGATACTCCCCATTATGCCTTTACCGGTCTAGAGGAAGGAATATGGTTCTGGAAGGTTCTTGCACACCATGAAAACGGAAAAACCCATTCATCAGAGATTGGGGCCTTTACAGTTCTTGGAGAAAGTCATCCCCGGCCTGTAGATCTCCGGGAAATTCCTCCTCACCCCTTATTGTTCGTCACGAATATTGAGGATCAAAGCTTTTCCCTTGAATGGAATGCATATACCGATCACTCAGACCCAAATGCTGGAATTCATTACCTCTTGTATATTCGCGCTGCTCCAGAACCCCAAACCCAACAAACGATCCGAACACCTTTCAAAGGGTTTGGTTCAAAAAGAGACGCTCCGAATACTGTGACTACAGGATTATCCCATTCATTTCAAGGGGAAAAGGAAACCTTGTACGAATGGATCATTATCGCGCAAAGTTTTACTGGCAAAGAAACAATGGTCGGGTATGGCTATGTTATGACAGGAAACGGTTTTCCCGCTCAACCCGCTTTGGTGTATCCTTCAAATTTCCAAAAAAACATTGATTCCGATCTAGTCTTCCAGTGGGCTCCAAGTTTCGATAGCGACGGTGATATTATTCGATACCAACTGTATGTAGACCGTTTTCCTTTTTCCAATCGAAGTGTGGGTCCGGGTAGCAGGATTTCTCAAAACCAGTATGCGCTCTCTCTTCTTGAATCAGGGATCACATATTATTGGTTTGTAATGGCTTTTGATCCATGGGGAGGGGTATCAAAAAGCGAAACCCATCAATTTCAAACGATTTCTTCAACCAATTGGTTTCCAGAAAACCCCCACCCCCAAGACCAATCGGAAGGGATTGAACCAGATAACCTCTTGTTTTCATGGGAGATGGATTGTGACCCAGAGTCAGTTTCTTTTACCCTTCTTTTTGGCACTGATCCAAGAACCCTTTCCCCAATTGCGACTCATCTGTCGGAGTCTTCGCATCAAACGGAGCTTTCTTTGCATGATAGAACAACATATTATTGGCAAATCGAAGCCATTCCATCGTATGAACAGGAGACGGATCACCAAAAAACCATCGGACCCATTTGGAGTTTCACTACTGCCGAACGGAAAGTCTATTCAGAGCCGGAAATTCTCCTGATCTTTCCCGCAAACAATGCTACTCAGATTCCGAGAACTCTTTCATTGGAATGGGAGGTTGCGGTAGGAGAACAGATCAACACGGACTTGAGGAATCATCCAACAATTATCGAAAACAGGGTCTATTTCACCAAAGAAGGGTTTGCTTTTGGAGACCCTGAGATCACAACCAAACCCCAACTGCTCAAAGAAGGACTCGCGTATGCAACGACCTACTTGTGGAGGGTGGAAGCGATCCAAAGCGATGGGCAGTCAACCATGAGTCCAGAGTTCCGGTTTTCAACGGTTTCAAAAGAGTTTGGTCCTCCCGCAATCCATCTGGTTCATCCCTCAGATGGAAGCAAGGATCAGCCAAGAGAACTCACTTTGCAATGGATGGCCGATGAAGGAAACCTTATTAATTCGGATCAGAGAGGGGATCCAACGATCATTGAATATCGGGTCTATTTCACTGAGGCGGATTCAGAATTTGGTGTACCGGAAAGTACTGGGGAGACTAGATGGCTCAAAGAAGGGCTTGCCTATGGAACGACTTACTTATGGAAAGTGGAGGCGGTTCAGAGTGACGGTAAAATCGGAACAAGTCCTGTTGCCGAATTTACTACGATATTGCATCCCATCCAACTCCATAAACCAAACGGGGTTGTACGCGGGTATGATGTGCTCAGTATGGCAATCGAAGAAGCGCAAGAGGGAGATTGGATTACGGTGCGCGGAGGGCATCGAATCGACAACGAGCAAAAGGCGATCTCAATCAGGGGGAAAGAGCTCACAATCCGTTCAGAAGATGAAACGCCTTTTGTTATTGATATGGGCTCCCGTGACCGAGTGTTTCATATCACCGAGGGAGCATCTGTGACTCTCCATTCTATGATTCTTACCGGCGGATATGCAGAAGAAGATGGTGGGGGTGGGGTTTTTATCGAGAATGCGCGCCTTTTCGCCCGAAACGTATCGTTAGTCGGGAACACTGCAGAAAGCCAAACCAATGGCACCTATGGCGGAGGAATCCGCGTTTCGGGCCTTGGAGCGTCTTTCTTTGCAAGTCACACGATCTTTGCTTCAAACACGGCATTGGGTGAGTCCGGGAATGGGGGAGGAATCAGTATTGGGAAGGATGCAACAGGAGTTTTATTTCATTGCGCATTGATCAGCAATCGTTCGGGACATACGGGTGGAGCCATTTATTCAGAAGGAAGCCTGGTAGTTAAGGATACACCGGTCACCGAAAATTGGGCTGATTCTTACGGCGGAGGGGTCTTTATTGATCCGAATGCCTCTTCAAGTCGGATCTTCTCGTGCCATTTTTTGAATAACGGAGCAGGCATAGAAGGGGGCGGCATTTTCATCGGAAAGGGAGCTTTGGTTGAAAATGCGCTTGGAACACCATGGAACGTGCATGTTTTTCCCGGCACGACAAGTACGCCTGTAGATATTGAAGGGGATTGGAACCCCAACGAGTATTCTGGGAACCACATCAGAGAAAGCACAAACACAAATGGGGCTCATGTATTCTTTTCAGAAATCGGGTTCCATCCGATCTTCCTTTTCGATGCCACACAGGATTTTCTGGACGTCTATGATGATCTCTATACTGCGATTTCCGAAGCGGAAGATCAATATCTCATATTTGTACAAGGAGGATCGACGCTTTTCCATTCATCACAAGTACTTGTTGTAGCGAAAGAAATTACGATTGCTTCTTTCACCGGCGAGCCATTTACCATTGATATGGGGGGGAATCCGGCGCGCGCCTTTGAAATCACCGGTGGAGCGTCTGTGACTCTTTCGAATGCTCGAATTCAAAATGCCAATCATCACCAGAGCGGTGGGGCGGTCTTTATCGGGACAAATAGCCAACTGACAGTCAAAGACTGCCTGATCGAAAACAATCATACAAAAGGGAATGGAGGAGCAGCATTTGTTACCAATGGGATTTTTCGCGCCATCCGGACTACTATTTCCGGCAATTCCGCAATTGACACTGGGTCAACCCATGGAGGCGCTGTATATATCACGGGAGCCAGCAGTCATTTTATCGCGCATGCCTCAATAATCACCCATAATCAAGCATGTGGGTTTGGAGGCGCTTTGTATGCCGGAGGAAATACGCGAGTTACTTGTTGGGATACAGTTATTTCGGATAACCGGGCTCAAAATGGGGGTGGGGTGTATTTAAGGAGCGGAATCCTCAGCATGGATCATACCATTGTCTCGGAAAACGCAGCAACATCTATTGGAGGGGGTATTTTTCGATATACAGGGACAATTCATACTCAGAATACCAGCTGGGAAACGATTCCTGTATCAAACACGAGCATTAGTTTTTCGATCGATTTTGGTGAAGAAGGCCTGATATGGCAGCGGAATCCGATCAACGAAGATCATTCTGTCATTGTCCGAGGGAATACCGGTGCTCTTGCCCAGATGCGGTGGGATTGATCAAACTTATGCGGTCTCAGCGATCGTTTTGATGATTCGAATTGTTCAAATCGATTGCGTTTGAATCTCATGATTATTGTGATATACTCACCCGATCAAACCGCCGAAGATAAGGGGAGTCCCATTTCATTCTGAGAATATCGAAGGAGGAACATAATGGATTCATATCCAAAACCAAAAAAGGAAGACGTTATGGAAGAACACTTCGGAATCCCAGTTCACGATCCATACCGATGGATGGAGAACGAGAGTGATGAAGATTTACCTGTCTGGCTCGAAGCGCAAACTCGATTCACTCGCTCCTATTTCTCGCAGATTCCCCACCGGGATCAAATCAGAACGCGTTTGCGGGAACTATACAATTATCCGAAATACAGCACTCTGTTGGTGGTCGGCAACCGGATTATCTATGGGTACAACGACGGACTTCAGAACCAGTATGTCTATTATATTCAAGAAGGTCTGGATGGGGAACCACAAGTGCTTATCGACCCCAACGGATTATCCGAAGACGGAACAATATCAATCACGCTAAATGGTCATTCCAAAGATAAACGGTATCTTGCCTTTTTGGAGGCGCAATCGGGTTCCGATTGGCAGGTCCTGAAAACCATCGATCTCCTGGATAATCAGGTATTGCAAGATCAGCTTCAATGGGTGAAGTTTACATGGGCTTCTTGGTATCAGGATGGATTCTTTTATTCAGCTTATGAACAACCGGAACCCGGGAAAGAGCTTTCCGCGAAGAATGAAAACATGAAGGTTTATTATCATCGCTTGGGAGAAAAGCAGACCCAAGATCGATTGATTTTTTCCGATGATCAGCATCCCCTCCGTTTTCATGAAATCCGGGTGAGCGAAAATGAGCAATACTTAATTTTAATCTCATCACAAGGGACATATGGAAACGAGATTCGCATCAAAAGAGCGGACGAACCAGAAGAACCATTCCGGATGGTTTTCAAGGGCTTTGACCATGAATACCATTATATGGATTCTTCCGGCGATGAACTGTATTTTCTGACAGATCAGGACGCATCAAATAAAAAAATCGTGAGCGTTAATGGAAGGAGTTTCCATGTTCAAGACCGGATCCCTGAAACGGATGATAGTTTGGTGAATGCTTGGAAGATCGGTTCCAAATTGATCACACTCTATCTGAAAGATGTTGTTTCCAAAGCCTTCATTTTCGATACTTTGGGAAACCTGGAACATGAGGTGCAAATGCCTGGTGTTGGGAGCGCTTATCAGTTTGAGGGAGATAAAGAAATGAATCGGGTTTTTTTCTCATTTGGTTCATTCATCACCCCCCTTAGTCTTTATTCTGTAGACCTTTCAACGGGGGAAACCGCCCCGTTCAAGGAGTCTCATGTGCCTTTCGACACATCTCCTTTTGTTACGGAGCAAGTTTTTTGTGAAAGCAAAGATGGCACCAAAGTTCCCGTATTTATCACCCGAAAAAAGGATTGCGTCCTTGATGGAAGCAATCCCACGTTGCTATATGCATATGGTGGATTCAACATTTCTTTGACCCCAGGATTCAACCCTGCAGTAGTCTATTTGCTGGAACGAGGAGGTATTTACGCGCAAGCCAACCTTAGGGGCGGGTCAGAATATGGAGAAGCATGGCATAAAGATGGTATGCTTCTCAAAAAACAGAATGTCTTTGATGATTTTATTGCTGTCGCTGAATCTCTGATAAAAAAAGGCTATACTTCACATAAGCGTTTAGGGATTCAGGGAGGTTCGAATGGAGGCCTGTTGATGGGTGCTGTTACCAATCAGCGTCCCGATCTTTTCAATACAGTTTTTGCCCAAGTTGGGGTCATGGATATGCTCCGATATCATAAATTTACCATTGGATGGGGATGGGCGTGCGAATATGGCAATCCAGAAGAAGAGGAGCATTTCAAAAATATCCTTACCTATTCTCCGCTTCACAACATAGAAGAGAAGGACTATCCATCCATTCTGGTGATGACAGCGGATCATGATGATCGAGTTGTGCCCGTTCACTCATACAAATATCTTGCGACTTTGCAAGAAAAGAATACCAGCAATCGGCCAATTCTGTTGCGGTTGGATCAAAAAACCGGACACGGGATGGGAAAACCGATTGAAAAGATCATCGAAGAAAAGGTCGATCACTTTGCATTCTTTTTTCATCAATTATCGGATTAGAACCAAACAATCATCTGGAACCCAACGCGTCAGCTGTTCGGATCGCGGCATAAACCATTCGCGAATCGATCGGAAAGGGCATGTTGCGCATGGTGTCTGTTTCAGCGCAAGCCCTCTCAGCGACAGCCATGATCTTTTGCTCGGATGGATCGGTAATTTCCAATGATGTGAGGGCAGTTGGTAACCCGACCGATTTGCAGTATTGGATGACTTGATCAATTTCTTCTTGCGCGGCATTTTCCAAAACCAGATGTACCAAAACGCCGAAAGCAACCTTTTCTCCATGCAGGCAATGATGAGTTTCTTTCAGAGCGGTTAACCCATTGTGAATCGCATGTGCCGCAGCCAACCCGCTGCTTTCAAATCCCAACCCACTCAGCAAGATGGCAGCCTCAACGATATTTTCAAATGCCGGGGTTACCACATGGGCATTGGAGGCTGCCAAAGCTTTCAATGAGTCTTCGAGCAATGTTTCATAGCACAGCTTGGCCAAAGCCATAGCTGCTTTTGTTGAGGTTCCTCCGGGAATGTTCTTGGCCCCAGAAAGCACGCATGACCGAGCTTCAAAAAAGGTTGCGAGCGCGTCGCCCATACCCGATACCAAAAATCTGGCAGGGGCTTGAGAAATGATCTCTACATCAACCAAAACCACCTCGGGGTTCTTGTTAAAAAAGAGGCATTCTTCAAATGCCCCATCTTCTGTGTATAGAACAGCCAAAGAACTACAAGGAGCATCACTCGAAGCGATGGTGGGCACCACTATGACCGGTTTCTTCTCATAGTAAGCAACCGTTTTTGCTGTATCCAGAGCTTTCCCGCCGCCAACGCCGATCACAACGTCGCAATCCTGAATGCCCGGTGAGTTTCGGATCCGATGTACCTCAGATTTTGAGCACTCTCCTTGGAATGTGAGGATGCCGATATCGAGGTCTCTTTGATTCATGACCCGTGACAGGGAAGAATGCATTCTTCTTTGTCCTTGAACCGAAGCGATCAGTATCGCCTTTTTCCCGAATGACCGAATATACTCCTCGATGCGGTTGAATTCACCAGCCGCTTGAACATACCGCAATGGCGATATCATGATTCTTTTCACTGCGCCCCCCTTATGCCACACTCGGTAAACTGTCGAAGTCATCGAAAGGATCTTGTTTCATTTGGTACAGACATCTTTCGCCGTTTATTATATCATTCCAATAACCAAAATCAAAGGAGTGAGAGAAATGAAACGCAAGATTATCGAGATTTCCGAAAAAAAGTGCAATGGATGCGGGGTGTGTGTAGATGCATGTCATGAAGGGGCAATCGGAATGGTTAACGGGAAGGCTGTTCTATTGCGCGATGATTATTGCGACGGATTGGGAGATTGCCTTCCCACATGTCCGACCGGAGCGATCACCTTTGTGGAACGCGAGGCACTTCCTTACAATGAAGAAGCAGTGAAAGCCAATCAAATGAGAAAACCGAAAGAATCGCAGTCCATGCCATGCGGATGTCCTTCTGTGAACATCAAGGCGATGGAGAAAAAGAACCGACACGAAAACCCTTCCGACCCGATCTTGCTAGAATCCGAGTTGGGTCAATGGCCCGTTCAACTTAAGCTAGTTCCACCAAATGCACCTTTTTTCCGCAATGCATCTTTGCTCGTTGCCGCGGATTGTTCGGCTTTTGCTGTTGGGGATTTTCATCAACGGTTTATGAAGAACAAGGTAACATTGATCGGGTGTCCAAAACTGGATGCGACCGACTATTCCGAGAAACTGACGGCCATTCTGAAAGCCAATCCCATCCGAAGCATAGCCGTAGTCCGAATGGAAGTTCCTTGTTGTAAAGGGATTGTGGATGCTGTACAAAAGGCTCTTGTGCAAAGCGGCGCAATGATTCCATGGAAAGTGATTGTCGTTTCAACCGATGGAGAAGTTCGGGAAGAATGAGGCGTAATGTACGCACTTCTTGACCTGATTGCGGGCTGCTCGTTCTAATGGTTTTTCTTGAATAGAGTCTTCTCCATCGATTGACGACAAAAACCATTAGGGTTTTCCTATGTGTTACCTGGATAGTTCCTTTTTCATACTTTGAACTGTTTGGCTTGATCTGTCAAGGATTCTGCGAGCGCATTCAGTTCCTGACTGGAAGCGCTTACCGATTGAGCAGACTGACTCTGTTGATGGATGGATTCAACCATTCGATGGATTCGCTCAGAAATGGTCACCATCGAGCGAGTGGCACCATCCATGGCTGATGCAATTTCTTCTGAAGCTGCGCTTTGTTCTTCAGCGCTCGCGGCCATATTTTCCACCATCATATTGATGCTCTCAACTTGACTTAAGATCTGCGTAAACTGGGATGTAATATTGCCCGCTTCTTTGTTCACAAGCTGGACAATTTCGTACGTGTTGTTTGTTGCTTCCTTGGTCCGTACCGTTCCTTGTTCGATATCCTTTAAAATCCCTGCGATGTTTCCGGTTGCTCTTTGGCTTTCTTCCGCAAGCTTCCTAATTTCATCAGCAACAACAGCAAACCCTCTTCCTGCTTCACCAGCTCTGGCTGCTTCGATCGCTGCATTCAAAGCTAGTAGGTTTGTTTGTTCCGAAATGGAACGAATCGAATCGACAATTTCTTCCACGTTTTTTGCATGATCAGCCAGCTGAAGAACAACATCGGTGGTCTGTTGCATTTGACGAACCGCTTGATCGGATATCTCCGCAATTTTCTGTACTGCATTTTTTCCTTCGGTTGCTGACTCAGAGGTTTCTCTTGCCTTTTCGCTCAAAGTCTGAGAAGCCTTGGAAACATTCTGTGCGCTTGCGGCGACCTCTTCCACTCCGGAGGATACTTCTTGGAACGAAGCAGAAGTGGAATGGACTTCCTCATTGATGCCTTGTGCTTCTTGAGAAAGCGTCTCTGATGTAGCACTGGCTGTTTCTGCCGCAGACGCCAAATCTTCGGAAGAATTGCTCATATGTATTGCGGATTCAGAGAGCTGACGGATAAAAGACTTCAGGTTTTCGCTCATGGTATGAATGTCTTTAGCCAGAAAACCAGTTTCATCCCCTTTTTGCATAAGTTCCTGCGATACTTGGACCGTAAGGTCCAATTTCGCGATCGAAGCAGCGATTGAAGACACTTGTTGAATCGGTTTGACAAAAGCGTGAGAAAAAAGAACGACGAGAATCACAATTCCTGCTGTGATAAATAGAATGATTAGGGTTAAAACAATGGTTTTTCCGAAAATTAGCTGATCCACGTCGTTAACATAAATCCCGGTTCCGAGAATCCATCCCCATGGACGGAAAAGAGCTACATACGATAACTTCGGCTCTATCCTTTGCGTGTCATCATAGTACTGCCACATATAAGGGACAAAACCGGAACCCGCTGTTCTGCTTACTCGGGCAAATTCCCGAAATAAAGCAAAACCTGTAGGATCTTTGACATCAGAAAGATCCTGGCCTTCTAAATGAGGGCTGAAAGGATGCATAATCATTCGAGGATGTTGATCGTTGATCCAAAAATAATCCAAACCATCTTCTCCATACCGAACGGCACGTAGTGCTTCCATGGCTCTGTTCTGCGCTTCTTGCTGTGTAAAAACACCGCTGAGTTGCTGTTGATGATAGAATGACAGGATAGACATTCCTGTATCAACAAGGCTTCGTGTTTGAACTCTCTTTTCTTCGTACACATCAGATCGGTTGGAAGGAATAACAAAAAGGAAGATCATAAGAAGAAAGACAGCGATGGGAAGAAGCATGAGGGTAAACAGCTTCGTTCGGATTTTCCAATGGGCAAACCGCATAAATCGCCTCCTTTTTTGGTTTAGAACCGCAATCCCTTGAGTGGCATTATTGGATAAGAATACTGACTTTTTTCATTTAGACCAACAAAACTCGAGATCATCGTGCCGTTCGGACAAATATATGGACCGTGTTTCAAATATAAAAGATTATACTACGAATAAGCCTCAAAAGCAATCCAGGCCGTCGTTACAGAAGCATTTTCAGAACGAAACATAGATGGGTTGGTTTTCATTTATGAGAAATTGTTTATGAAAATATGTTTTATAATGGAAACTGAGTTATCCAACATTGCCATCAGAAAATGCAAACACGGATGCCTATTAGGGGTTCGCTGTAAAAGAATGTCGAAATGGTATGGAATGGATGAAGAAATGCGATTTAATTCAGTGTTGACTTAATTGATTATTTATGATATGATTTGACCAAGCCCAATCTTAAACAAGAGGAGTGCTATGGATCATTTGATTGCTTCTTTAAAAGCTCTAGGAGATGAAACGAGGATAAAGATTATCCGGTTGCTGCTCCAGCAAGATTATTGTGTTCGGGCTTTGGCTCGTCAGTTGCGTTTGTCGGAAGCAGCGATTTCCCAACATATTCGAGTATTGAAAGAAGTCGGTCTTTTGGTTGGGGAACGGTCTGGGCGTTTTATGCACTATCGGGTGCAAAGGGATCGGATTGCTTTGGTTGGGAAGGAACTCAATCATATTGCAGAAGGGTCCTTAAAAACTGGCCAAATAGGTGATGAACCAATAAAGGATTCTCAAAACCCGAATGGGTGTGCGAGGATCCATAAATGTTCCGAAACGATGAGGCAAAAGGAGGGTCCCAGACAATGAAATCTGTTGAAGTTTCGGATCTGAAGAAGCATTATGAAGATGTGCGCGCTGTCGATGGGATTTCTTTCTCCATCGATCAAGGGGAGGTATTTGGTTTTCTCGGCCCGAATGGGGCCGGAAAAACATCGACCATTAACATGCTCACTGGGTTATCACGACCAACCTCGGGTTCAGTAAAAGTATTCGGAATAGACGGGATCCGAGATATCAAACGAGTCCAGCAGTTTATTGGGGTTGTTCCCGACGAAAGCAATCTATATGATGAGATGGACGGGTTCGAAAACCTGCGTTTCTGCGCTTCTTTATACGGGATCAGCAAATTTGAACGGTAAAAAACGCGCGAAAAGTCTTTTGGAGGCCTTTCGTTTGGACGAAGCGGGAACCCGTCCGTACAAAAAGTACTCAAAAGGAATGAAAAGAAAGCTCACCATTGCAGCCGGAATCATCCATGATCCGAAGGTTCTTTTTTTAGACGAACCCACAACAGGGATTGATGTAGAGAGCGCGCGGCAGATTCGGACAATGATTGCAGAGATCAAGGAGAAAGGGACTACCGTGTTCTTGACCACTCATTATATCGAAGAAGCGGAACGAACCTGTGATCAAATTGCTTTCATTGTTGACGGGATCATTGTACAATCCGGATCGATTAACCAGCTCATGCAGTATGCAGACAATGAGCATCGCATCCTTTTGGCTCTGGACACCGGTGCATCTCTTATGACTCAAAAGCTATCCCGCCATTTTCCCGATCTTCAAGTGGAACCGAGTGGTGATAAAACCTGCACACTTTCATCTCGGTTTCCATTTCCTTTATCCCCGATTCTCCAATATCTTGACCAACAGGGAGTTTCTGTTTTCGAAGCAAGGCAAGTTCGTCCGTCTTTGGAAGATGTGTTTGTAAAGGTTACCGGTATCGAAGCCAAAAAACTGAGAAATGATAAGGAAGGAAGAAAAAAATGAAGGCTTGGATTGCCTTTTGGAATATTTTGCGGAAAGACATCAAAAACTATTACCTCAAACCACCCAATATCAGTTGGGGGATTATTTTCCCTCTTTCTTGGACATTAATGCAATTCATCCGATTGCCCAATGCCGAAACGATGGAAATCAGAAATCTCTTGCCGGGGTTAATGGGGATGAGCATTCTCTTTGGCACGACATCAATGCTTTCTGTTACCATTACTTTTGAAAGAAAGGGTCGTTCGTTCGACCGGCTTTTATTGGCTCCAATCGGACTAAACACTTTGGTTCTGGCTAAGACATCAGGAGCTATTATTTTCGGTTTGCTCAATGCATTTTGGCCTGTATTTTTTGGTTCTTTTTTTGCGGATCTATCTAGTGTTCATTGGCCATTGGTCTTTATCGGAGCGCTTTTGACCTCTGTAACATCAACTTTTTTGGGATTGACAATTGCTGTGAGTGCAAATGAGGTTTTCGAAGCCCAAACCTACTCAAACTTTTTTCGATTCCCGATGATCTTCCTTTCTGGCCTGTTTTTTCCCGTCAGTCGTCTTCCCGTAGTCGTTCAACCCATATCATATTGTTTGCCTTTGACCTATGGCGCCGATTTGATGAACGAAGGAATCAACAGCGCTGGAATGATCCTCCCTTGGATCAATATCCTTCTTTTGATTGGATTTGCAGCATTGCTCTTTTCAATCAGCCAAATGAATATAAAACGAAAGTGGATTCAATAGAAGAGAGGAGGTGAACTGAATGGGCGGCAGAGGCGATCAAAATGAATGTACGAAGAAAGATACCTGCAAATGTCATGAGCCGGATGGCAAGAAAGAACGATGCAAGTGTGATGGTGAATGCGACGAAAACTGCGATTGCGAATGTCACAATGATTGTGATTGTCATGATTCATGAAGAACGATTAGCCGAACCGATAAAAAGGAGCAGGGACCACCTGCTCCTTTTGTTTGCATTCGGTTTTGGTTTGATTGATTACAAATCAGTACGCGCAATCCGGAACCCTACATTGATAAACTGTCTGTCCGGTTCATATCCGAACCGAAAAGCCAAGCGGCATACGGTCTCTACCCAATACCAACTTCCGCTTTTTCGAACCTTCCGTTCCCCTTGGGCTGGGCCAATGGGGTTGGTTTTGGGCTCGTCGGAGTAGTATTCTCTGTCATACCAATCGTAGCACCATTCCCAAACATTTCCGCTCATATCGAATAAGCCGAGTTCGTTCGGTTTCTTTCTTCCGACGACTTGTGTCTTTTCTTGAGCCATCCCCCAATTATACCAATACCAAGCAACTTCTTCAATGTCGTTGCTACCTGCATATCGATAGTCCACTTCACTTTTATGGCCTCCTCTGCCAGCATACTCCCACTCTGCTTCAGTAGGGAGCCGAAACCCTTCCACACGGGAAATGTCAGAGGTAGGTTCTCCATAGATATCCAGCAAGGTTCCTTCCTGATCGTAGGCAGGTTTTAGTCCATGCTTTTCACTCAGCCAGTTGCAATACGCAATTGCGTCGTACCAGCTGACTTGGATCACAGGACGTCGTTCTCTACCCCAACCCATGTCGTTTGCTCTTTCCAAACCCATATCATCGGTGAAGGAGTCGTATTCCTCAAAGGTCAACTCATAGCGTCCGATCCAAAAATCATAGGTGAGCAACACTGTTTGGATGGGCAATTCATCTTCATATCCTTCTGGGTCTCCACGGGTATTGCCCATTTGGAATTCGCCCCCTTTAACCAGTACCATATCTACGTTCGATATTGGATTCGTATTCGCCACAAGCATCGTGATGGCAAAAACAAAGGTTGCCGCTATGAAGACGGTCCGTTTCATCCGATCAACCCCTTTCCTTTTTTGCTTTAGGAAAACCCTACTTTACTATGACGAAAAATCGGGATCTGATAATCAAATCCGACTACGCGCGTCTTTTGTGCAGTCGCAAGAATCGCCAATTGATGGGACCAAAACCCCGGTAATGGATCGGTAGCCATGTTCGGTAACCTGAACATTAACCGGGCTTCCTAATGGAATTTTTTCTCTGATTCCTATGAGGATCGGGTAGCTTCCTAACGGACGACCGAAGGTAATCATCCCATCATGATACTCAGGGATCACCTCTTCGATATGTGTGCCTTCGGGAAAGACCTTTTTCAGCATCGGGTGGTCAAACTCTTTGCGTACCCATTCTTTGAAATGATAAAATCGGTTGCGGGATTTCAGATTGTTTTTCGGGGGTTTTTGGTTTGCAAGTGGCGTTCCAGGAAAGATCATTGCCTGACGGATATTTACCCTTCGAACCATCCAAGCTTGCTTGGAGATTAGCTGGAGCGCTTCTTGGTTTATGGAATAGGTATCAAGAGACTCTCCGATTAATCCGAAAAGGAGGTTGATCCCCGGAAGGAGTTTGGGAATTCCTTTTTCTCGAATAGCACCGATCGCGTTGATCATTTTCAGCGCATCGAAAGCCTGCTGGCGCGAAAAGCCTTTATTGTTCTTTTTCAAGACCCGCTCATCAAAGCTTTCAATTCCCAATGACAATCCATCTCCCGGAGTGTTGTATCGGGCGATGGTCTCCAAAATCATCTGACATGCTTTGGGATACTTTGCCATATAGCCTACGTGGGCATTGTCGGTATGGAGGACTTTCAAACCGGGAACGGATTCTCGAATCATCTGATACAAATGCTCGATTGTTTCGGGATTGGGTCCTTGATCGGAGCCTCCATAAGCAAGAATATTGGTGGCCCTACCCAATCTCAAATACCTTCCTCCATAAGCAGCGATGGATTGGATTTCATCCTGTATAGAGGCAAGGGTTCTTTGAGCATGAACGGGATAGATGACCGGTTCTGTGCAGAAGGAACAGTGCTCCTTTCGCTCACATCCGGTGGATAATTCGATCTCGTTGATTACATACGGGAACAACGGATGTTTGGGGAGAAGCGAGCCTAAATGGACTGCTATAGTGCGCAAAATCGAATCCTCTCGAGGGATCGATTCTTCTGGGTTATCACCATGCAATAGATGAAAGAGAAAGGTTTCGAGGTTTCCTGTGATTACACAATCAAAGGCTTTTCGAAGTTCCTCAAGAACCGGCATCGTCCGCAATCGACCTCGATTGGCGAATCCGAATGTCATCGTTCCTGAAAAGATGCGCAAAGGATGAGGGTTGGATTGGGAAAGAATGGAAATCTCTTTCCATTGCAAGGGATTTCCTGCCACGTACTTACCCGGTACTGTGGTTCCCCCGATGACCATGATTTGATCCAAGTGGTCAAATTGACTCCAAAGGTCCTTTTCACGGATTTGGTCTATGGTGTAGTAGGCGGCGTCCACCCCAAAATAGGCATAAACAGCATGAGCATATCGCGCATATGCGGAAATAAACGGAGGTACACCCAAATGGGCCGGTTCATCCACATAACCGTCAATGATCGCAGCCTTCATGAATCAGGTTCCTTTTCCGATTGCTTCGTCCGGTATGAAAGAAATGAAAAGCTCACCGAAGGGAAAAAAACCAATCTAACCATAAAGAAAGAGCTTCGAAGGATTTTTGGGTTGGGCGTTTGTCGCCCATTTCTCCGGAATAGTGAGTTAAACCAAATGCGTAAAGATCGTGCGAGATACAAAGAGGAGGCGGGATGGGTATAGGGATCATCCCGATCTGCATACCAAACGTGATAAGGGTTTGGAGACATAAGTGTGCACCTCCTTCAGAAGTTCCTGAACTGGTAAAGACCATAAAATGCTTTCCCGCTAGGGTTCCTTCTCGATAGAAGATGGAAGTACGATCCAAAAACCGCTTCATTTCCCCACTCATGTTACCAAAATAGGTCGGGGTACCCAAGATCACAAGGTCGTTTTCCAAGAGGTCCTCCGGTTCAACCACAGGAATGCTCATGATCTGTTCGTAGTATTCTGAAGCAACCGGGAAATCTCGAGCCAATTCATCGAAATCGGTATGTTCCACTCGCCGGAATGTGACATCAGCCCCCTTTTTTTGAATCGCGTCGACAAATTCCCGAGCGACGAGATAGGTATTTCCACATACGCTCGACACAATTACGATTGCTTTATCGTTTGGAGACATTGATCCCACCGGTCCTGCGTTTTCGCACATGGGGTAATTTTAGGTATGCGTATACTGCCAAAACACCAATCGTGATCAAGAACGGGAATGATTGAGTGACCTCGTACGGAATGTGGAAAAACTGGAGAGAATAAGATAGCGCTTCAGCAAAACCGAAAAGAAATGATCCCAATGCCACTCCAATCGCGCTCGCGCCCCCAAGCGCTTGGGCAGCCAAAGCAATAAACCCGCGGCCCGCGGTCATATCTCGGGAAAACCAGGAAACATACCCCATGGAAAGAAAAAGACCCCCAAGACTGGCCATTGCTCCACTGATGACAAGAGCAATTGTTTGTGTTTTGTGAACAGAGATCCCAACAGATTCAGCTGCATGAGGGTTCTCTCCCACAGCCCTTATGCGTAATCCCAATGGGGTTCGGTAAAGCATATACCCAATAACGAAGATGAGGATAATCGCGATGTAGGTGATTAGATGGTGTCCGCTTAGTATCTTCCCCAGAATGGGAATATCTTGTATGATCGGTATGTGAATGTTGGGAAATACCAAAGAATGGACAGAAGCGCTTGATCCTTTATCTCCGGTAAGGGTTGCCAGAAAAAAGATTGTTCCACCACTGGCAAAGATATTGAGAGCGATTGCAGCGAGAATGATGTCTGTCTTCATCTTTAGGGAAAAATACGCAAGGATCAACGCCATAGTAACTCCTGTGGCAATTCCCGCTACTAATGCAACCCATAGATTTGCTGTAAACCCGCTGACAATAACCCCGACAAAAGCGCTCATCAACATGGTCCCTTCTAAAGCGATGTTGGGAGTACCCGCCAAGCTGGCAACGAGGGCCCCCAATGCAGATAGCATAATTGGGGTCGTTACCCGAATGATCTGAGCAACAAAGTCCCAAGAAAGAATCCCCCGAAGTGTATCATTCATAATTGCACCTCCGCCTTAGGGGTATCTTCCATTCGTCTGGCATTCTTCTCAATGGATCGTTGCTTCCATCGAGAAAGGAAGGCCTCTGCAGTTACCAAAAGGATTATGGCCGCTTGAAGAATTGAGACAATCTCTGGCGGAATATCCGTATTCCGCCCCATAATTTTGGCTCCAACTCGGATATACGAAAAGAAAAAGGCCGCAAGCAAGACAAACAGAGGATTATTCCGAGCGAGCGTAGCAATGATGATTCCATCCCATCCATACCCTGGAGAAAAGAGCCATAAAAAACGACCATGATATCCGATCAATTCGATCGTTCCCGCCATACCCGCAACAGCGCCACTAACCACTTGAACCTGGAAGATGGTATTTCGAGTTCGAATTCCGGAATACTGAGCAAACTGCTCATTGTCACCAACTAGTCGAACTCTATATCCCCATGTGGTTCGTTTGAGGATCCACCAAACGATAAAGGCTGATACAACTGCGATAATGATCCCAATATGCAGTCTGTATCGCTCATTGATAAGAATCAATCGGGAGGTTGGAGCGAAGGGCAAAGATACGAGAGAACCGGCTGTAGTATCGCGAATAAAGGTTTTGATCATGAATAGTCCCATAAATAAAGCCACATAGTTCATCATCAACGATGTCACCAGCTCGGAAGCATGCAGCTTAGCTTTCATAATCCCCGGGACCACTGCCCAACTCGCGCCTGCGATCATCGCGACAATAATTACGACAATGGGATGCAAAAATGGGATCTGGGGGAAGTGAACGGCAGCAAAAGTAGCTGCAACGGCGCCTATGAAAAGTTGTCCTTCAGCTCCAATGTTGAACTGTTTGGCAGAGAAGACCAAAGAAATGGCTAGACCCGTGATAATTAACGGGGTTGTTTCATTCATCCATTGGGCAAACCCGGATTCGTTAAACTCAGCAACCCCTCTTCGCCAACGCACCAATGGGCCAAGAATAAAGAATTGAAAGGCTTCGTTGGCTTCATGGAAAGCTGTTTTCATCCCTTCCATGAAGGAAGCAGGATCGGACGGGTATCGGGTGAACAGGATGATGATATACCCAAGCAGTAGAGCAATTCCGATCGCGATCGCTGTCCGGTAAAACTGGAAAAGATTGCTTACAGTCATTTTTTTCATCAGCATTCCCCCATCTCTTCCAGTGTCATTCGCTGAATGCCCAGCATGTACTCTCCAAGGGTTGTTTCTGTAAGACCCTTGGCTTTTGGGAAGTGAGCGACGAATTCTCCATGGTATAAGACCAAAACCCGATCAGACACTTCCAGTAGTTCCGTTAAATCTGCTGAAATCAGAAGGATCGCTACTCCTTTGTCGCGTTCTTGGATCAAGCTCCTGCGGATAAAATCCGCAGCGCCTACATCGATCCCGCGGGTTGGTTGATCGGCGATAATAATCTCAGCATCTGCTGTGAACTCGCGAGATACCACGACTTTTTGAATGTTTCCTCCCGATAACATTTTCAACTGTGACTTTGGACTGTCTGTTCGGATGTCAAAGCTTTTGACCATTTTGCTTGCAAAAGAACGAATCGTACGAGGGAAAAGCATTCCCTTAAAGCTGAACGGGCGTTTATGGAATCGATCGGATACAATATTCTCTTCGATCGAAGTATCCAGAGCCACTCCTTTTGTCATTCGATCTGCAGGAATATGGCTCATCCCAAGTTTTCGCATCTTTCCGGGGGAGGTCTTTATGATATCTTTCCTTTTAATCCGAATAGTCCCTTCCGTACTCTTTCCTAAGCCGGTAATGATTTGGATCAACTCTGTCTGGCCATTCCCTTCTACTCCTGCAATCCCGAGGATTTCTCCCCGGTGTAATGCAAAGGATACACCTTGTAGGGTTTTTACATGATCTTCACTCTCAAATTCAATCTTATCTACAGATAGTATTGGATCCCCTGGGTTGGGGGTATCTTTTTCTATCGTTAAGTCTACGTCCCTACCTACCATCATCCGGGACATATCCTGTTGGGTTACATCGGAAACTTCAGCGGTGCCAATTACCTTTCCCCTTCTTAGTACCGTGATTTGGTCTGCGATCTGTTTGACCTCGTTGAGTTTATGGGTAATGAAGATGACTGTTTTCCCTTTTTCAACCAATAATCGAAGCGCTTTAAACAACTCAACCGTTTCTTGGGGGGTAAGAACAGCTGTAGGCTCGTCTAGAATGATTAAATTGGCGCCTCGAACTAATGTTTTTATGATTTCCACTCGTTGGCGCATACCGACAGAAATATCCTTGACTTTCTTCCCTACAGGAACCTGCAATCCATATTGAACTCCAGCTTCTTCAACGAGTTTTTTGGATTGCGCCATATTTATGGACAAACCTTTGCGCGGTTCAATACCCAAAACCACATTTTCTGCCACCGTTAAGGAGGGGACAAGCATAAAATGCTGATGAACCATCCCGATTCCCATTTCAATGGCTTTATGGGGAGAATTGATAACTACTTCCTGTCCTCCGAACTTTATTATCCCCGAACTGGGCCGCTCAAAACCGAATAAGATTTTCATCAATGTCGATTTTCCCGCGCCATTCTCTCCCAACAAGGCATGAATCTTGCCTTGTTCAATGAAAAGATCAATACCACTGTTCGCAATGACCCCATTGGGGTAGACCTTCCATACATTGTGCATTTCCAAGATGCATTTTTCTTTTGGATAAGGTGGTTCTTTTCTGTTTCCTTCCGGAATCATGGAATCAGAATCCGCCACTACAATCCCTCCTGAAAAATAAGGAGGCGCATGGAATCCCATGCGTCTCCCTTTTTCGTGTAGGCTTTACGGTCGAACCGAGTTTCGAATGCGATCCAGTTCTTCGTTGGTCATGCCGAATGCCGAACTTACCGCGATTTCTCCATTAATGATCCGTTGCTCCAAATACCGGAGTGTTTCGGCAACAGTGGGTTCGAGAGAGTCAGGTTGATCCATGGCCAATACTTTTTCAAAGTATTGGTTCATTGCCAGACCAACGGCTCCTTCGGCCAGACCTAAGGCTTCATTGGCTCCGAAGGGAAGAGTTCCCTCTGTGTATAACCGAACTGCGCGAAGCAATGATTGGTCTACGTTTTTCAGCATAGATGTCAAAGTATGGTTGACAATACCCATATCGGTCGCCTCATAGATTAATTGCATATCAGAGTCAACGCCGATCGACCATCTACTCATCTCTTTAGCGGCTTCCAATACCCCGTTTCCCGTCTCTCCGGCGACAGCAAAGACTACATCTGCATTTTGGCGGTACATGGATAGAGTGAACTCTTTGCCTCTAGCGGGGTCATTCCAAGCGCCAACATAAGATAGGGCTACTTTCATATCTTTGTCTACATAAAGAGCGCCTTCAATGTATCCCACCAAAAAATCGTTGATTACACCTATGTCCATACCACCAAGCAAACCAATCACTTTTCGATTGGGTAAGGTATGTGGGAACTTCCCGGATGTGGAAACCATAGCAGCCAGAGCGCCCGCCAGGAACGAGCCTTCATTTTGCTTGTAGGTAATAGAGTACACATTGTTCAAGGTTCCTTTGGAATAATCCATATCTGTGTCAAAAATAACATAGTTAATATCTGGATACAATGGAGCGATCCGTTCCAAAATTTCTACCATTTGCCATGTTCCAACAATGATTAGGTCATAGAGGTACGAATCCGATATATCATCCAGCGTGGGTTCCCATTCTGCTGGGTTATAACCCATCTCGATGACTCGGGTTGGGATCCCTAATTCTTCTGTGATCATTTGCGCACCGCGGGCCGCAGAATCAAAGAACGATTTGTCCCCCAATGTTCCGTTGATCAATACGGCGACTCTTAACTGCGAGAACCCTGCTACTGCCACAAGAACCATGAGTGTAATAACCAAAAGTTTCTTCATGCCTTTTCCCTCCTTTTTCGGCTTTCCAGCCATCAATTACACACGAAATCGTATCTTTCAATGAATCATAATACCACTTTATGGCTTATGGACGAGAACTTTCCTTCCGCTGTTCAAAAAGGGCTTACGCAGAAGATGGTTCATTGCGTCTGTCTGTTTCGATCAAGAGCCGGATTGCCTCTATGGTTGTCTGAATGGAGCGTTCCAGGCCTTGTTCATATAAATCTCCTGCTTGGTGGGTGTATTCTCCTTTATCGTTTGATTCTTCTCGAATCGTAAGAATTGCGCCACATCGCAAACCAAAAAGGGTACCAAGAACAAATAGACCAGAGACCTCCATTTCAACGCATAAGGCATTCCCGCGGATAAACAGATCCATGAGTTGCCGGGTCTCTTCGATATTGAAGTTTCGAGCATAGTAGGCATCGGTAGAGAGCACAATCCCATGGTGCACACGTTCGTGTTTGGTTTTCGCGGCTTGTCGCAAAGCGTTCACAACGTCTGGATGAGCGATAGCGGGATAGATTTCGGGTATGTACCGAGCTGTAGTCCCGTCGTCACGAATGGCTCCTGTTGGGATTATTCCATCTCCCAGGCGGGTCAAAGCCGGTTGCAGTCCTCCCGCAGTGCCAATCCGTATGTAAGTGTGGACTCCCAATGTTCGTAGTTCTTCTACTGCGATGGTAATGCATGGTGCTCCCATTCCAGTAGACATAACCGATACTTTCTCTCCCTGCAAATACCCTGTCATCGTATAATACTCTCGATTGCTTGCAACCGGTTTTGCCTGATCTAGGTATTTGGCAATCCGTTCTACACGCCCGCGGTCTCCCGGTAAAATAACGTACTTCCCGATATCTTTTTGCCCGACTTGAATGTGATAAATTGGGTCTTCAGGCATAAAACAGCTCCTTTCTTTTTTTTGTTATTTGAAGGATTTCATTCGATTGTATAGCAGTTGAATATACCTGTCCCGATCAATATGCGTTGCCCATCTCGCGTTGGGCTTCTTATGAGATTGGCTCCAATAATCGACAACGGTCTGCCCGTACGTCAAAGAACCTTTGAGTTCAACTTGTGTGTAATATTCTGAAAATCGGAAGAG
This sequence comes from uncultured Thermotogaceae bacterium, assembly GCA_964462525.1. Taxonomy (GTDB): domain Bacteria; phylum Thermotogota; class Thermotogae; order MWEM01; family MWEM01; genus CAYWWY01. Next base: position 493,508 of record CAYWWY010000001.1, on the reverse strand, counting down.
CTGAGGTTCGATCAAGTATGCGATCACGCATGGATCATGAAGCGGAGCTCCTTCGATCCCAAAAACATCGAAGTATGTTCCATGGAAAAACCCCAAGAGGGTACCCATTTTTGAAACCACTTCCGATGGGTAGCTTTCAATCTGCCTAATTTCGTCCATGAATATTTTGGCTTGATGGGTGACATCTAGACCAAAAACCGTAGTGGGTATATTGCTGGAAAAGACAATATGCGCCGCTTCTGGATCAGCGAAAACATTGAACTCCGCAACGGGAGTTGTGTTTCCAAATGCAATCCCTCCGCCCATAAGGGCGATTTCAACCACATGCTCCGCTAGATGCGGGTACTGCAATAAAAATAGGGCGACGTTAGTCAAAGGCCCTGTTGGAGCCAGTGTCACTTCTCCGGGGTATTGTTCAACCATCCGTGCAATCCAAGGGACGGCGTGTTCATCTAAGGGATTTCGTGATGGATTGGGCAAAGCAACCCCTTCAAGACCCGATTCTCCATGGATGTCGGGCGCAACGATTTGATCGCGAATCAACGGTTTTGAAGCGCCCTGAACAATCGGAACATCCATATTGGCCATTTCAGTTATAATCAGCGCGTTCCGAGTGGTGTTGTGTACATAGGAATTTCCCGCAACAGTTGTAATCCCGAGCAATTCGAGTTCGGGACTCGCTCCGCATAAGAGGATTGCCATTGCATCGTCGTGCCCGGGATCGCAATCCAGGATGATTTTCCGTTTGCCCACGATACACCTCCATCATAGTCTCATATCAAGGGATTTGATTTTATGCACTATTGTATCACATCGCGATTCCAAAAGTGAATAGAGAGAACAGGCGATTATCGAAGAGGTCGGTGATCACGCAAGGAGGAAACACCAAAAAGAAATCATTTTCAATAGCACCCCTTTTCTGAATCGAAATAGATCCAAAATCCATCGTTTTTTGGTATAATTGGAACACAAAACAAGAAAGGAGTTGGTTTGATGGAGTACCCCCCTAGTTGTCGTCCGCCTTAGCAACACCAAATGAATTGAGAGGAGGAATGTCATGAAAGTACAGCTTCAGGTTGATGTACGCAAGATTATCGATCACAATGACTTAAAAACCCTCAAGTACCTTCTTGCCGATCAAGAACCCAGCGTTGTATATGAAATGATTGAGGAACTGGAACCTCAAGAAAAAGGGGTCGTATTTCGGCTGCTTTCCAAAGAAATAGCTGCTGAAGTCTTCTCCGAACTTCAGCCAGACGAGCAATTGGAACTGATTGCTTTGCTGAAAGCCGATTTGTTGAAGAACATCATAGGAAGCATGGATCCATCGGATCGGGCTGAACTGTTGGATGAGATGCCAGCGACAGTGGTTTCCAACCTACTAGAGTTTTTGACGCCCGAAGAGAAAAGGCTAACGCTTCAGATCTTGAATTACCCCGAAAACTCTGCGGGTCGGGTCATGACTCCAAAATATGTTTTTTTGAAAGAGCACATGACGGTTGAAGAAGCGATGCAAAAAGTACGAAAGTTTGGGAAACGCAGCGAAACAATTTATACTCTCTTTGTAACACAAGAGAATCGGAAACTCATAGGTACGGTGGAACTGGATGAACTTATCTTTGAAGAACCGAACACCCTGATTGAGGCAATTTACCGGGAAGATCCTTTTTTCGTGCAAACTACAGAAGACCAAGAAAATGTTGCCGGGATCATGAGACGACACGATCTTGCCGTTATTCCAGTAGTAGACAACGATCAAAGGCTCGTGGGCATTATCCCGATCGATGATATCGTAGATATTATCGATGAAGAAGCCACGGAAGATATTCAGAAAATGGCTGGATTGAACGTGAATTTTACCTCCTATTTCCACACGTCCAAGTTTATCCTGATCCGAAAACGATTGCCTTGGTTGGCCGGTCTCTTGCTTCTAGAGAGTATGAATAGTTTTGTTGTGTCCAATTTTGAAACAATGATTGCCCAAATCCCAATCCTTGCCGCTTTTATGACAACCATGGTGGATACAGGGGGGAATACCGGTTCTCAGATCTCGGCCCTGATGATCCGCGGAATGGCCATGGGAGAGGTCAAACTCAAAGATTGGTGGCGGGTCGTATCTCGTGAAATCACGGTTGGTTTATCGTTGGGATTAATTCTTGGCGGGATTCTATTTATGAGGGCATTGTTGATTACTGGGAATTTGCAAGTGAATATTGCTGCTTCTTTTGCAGTCCTGACTGTAGTGGTGTACTCGAATATGCTTGGGGTCACGTTGCCTTTTTTAGGAAAGCTATTTCGTTTTGACCCAGCGATTATGGCCGGCCCCCTTATTACAACCATTATCGACATTACCGGTTTGGCCATCTACCTTTCTATTGCTCGCGCAATCCTAGGTTTCTAATCGGCTTGAAGAATCGATAAAAGAGGCCCATATGGAGTGGGTGTGGTTCCTTTTGGGACAATTTACATGGCCTTTATCGCCAAAAGGAACTGTTCAAAAAACCCCTTGAGGTTGTTGTGGAGAAGATTACTCACACGAAAAAAGGAATCGAATAACCGACGATTCATTCGGGGTTATCAACCGTTTTGCACGACAGCCTGTGGATTTACAAATGCCTTGGATGCCAGGAAAGAGATCTTCGTGAAGAAGATGCTGGATTGCGTTTTTTCCGATCTTTTATTGAGCGAAGCTTCAGGAAGCATTGGATGCAGGCGCTTTCTTTATCCTTCAGAAACCTTTTTCAACTCATGCTCTGGTTCATGTTTTTGGTCAGATGAATCTAACCCGACTGCGCGAGTAGCGACAATATCAATCCCCGTATTTTGGAAATTTCGGATAATAACTTGACCAATCTGCACAGGTGGCTCAAGACGAATTTGCTTGAGCGCTTCGATCAATTCTCCCATGAGACCTTTCGGTAAAGGCGCTATTGTTTTCACAGAAACCAGAGGACAATCCCCATTGGACACACGAACGTTTGAAGTAACCATTCTTCTGGGATCCAAGATCTCATTTCTCGCATAGGTTTCGCCCCGTTTGCATCGGTAGCCCTTAACCTCGATTTCTTCCCCACGAATCTCTACTTCTAAATCGCAACCCAGCGGGCATGAAACGCAGATCATGTTTTGCTTCTCCATCAGGACCCCTCCTGAATATCAATATAGACCCGATCCAAGTTCGATTCGCGTAAACGTTCCAGATCCTTTTGGGTGAATGGGATATCGATCATCTCGCTGGGTTTGATTCCGATCCGAGTCCTTCGAATCAATCCGGGTCCGATCTCAACGATCCCTTTCTCGATGACTTTTTTGCTTCGAAGATACAAAATGAATGGGTCCCCTTGTTTGACGATCTTGTTTGGGATGCTTACGCCCACGGATTTTCCCAAAACAATCGGCAAGGTATCGGAAGGAAAGGTTTCTTCAAACCGGCTGGCATTTTGGCCTGCTGTTTTTCCATCCAAGGTAACGAAATCAACCAGGTCATAAATGGCTACGTTGTTTCCTGCCGCAAAAATCCAGGGATGGCTTGTCCTCATCATGCTATCAACCACTACGCCTTTCGTGGTTGGATGTATTTGAACAAAGGAATCGATCAACTCATTTTGAGGAATTAATCCCACCGACAAGATCAACGTATCGACCTCGATTTTTTTATGGCTTCCATCGATTGCGGTTCGGGTTTTGGGATCGAACCGGGCGATGGTGATTGCCTCCAAACGGTCTTTCCCATGCACTTCAACCACACTTGTGGATAGGTGCAACGGAATATCAAAATCATTCAAACACTGCGCAATGTTCCGTGCTAATCCCCCAGGGAAGGGCATCAGTTCTGCGACGCCTAAGACATCTGCCCCTTCCAAAGCCAACCTACGCGCCATGATAAGTCCGATATCTCCAGAACCCAAAAGAAAAATCTTTTTTCCTGGGAGACGGTTTTGAAGATTCACAAACCGTTGAGCTACTCCGGCTGTGAATATTCCCGAAGGACGAGTCCCCGGAATCATGAGGCTCCCAAATGCGCGTTCGCGAGCGCCTGTTGTCATAATCACTCGTTTGGGATGAAAGACAACTGCGCCTTCTTGACTCATCGTAATGACTGCTTTTTTGGAAGGATCGATCGATACGACAAATTGCACGGTCCGTACCTGCACGCCCTTTTCATCCATCTGTCTTCGAAAGCGGTCTGCGTATTCGGGGCCTGTCAACTCTTCTTTGAATACGTGAAGGCCAAATCCATTATGGATACACTGATTCAACACACCGCCCGAACAATCCTCTCGCTCCAAAAGGACCGTGTGGCAACCTCGGCTTGCGCTTTCTATGGAAGCGGCCATTCCAGCAGCACCCGCTCCGATAACCAGAACATCCACTCTAATCTCTTTCATGTTCGTACCTCGCTTGATAAAAGGGCCGACGCTTTCCCTCTAAGAGTCAACTGATCCATTGGAATATGGCCATATCGCTGTAATAATTCGACGACTTTGGGAAGGCAGAACCCACCCTGACAGTGACCAAATCCGGCCCGAGTCCTAAATTTGATTCCGTCGACCGTACGAGCTCCTCTGATAATTGCATCGCGGATCTCTCCCTCGGTAATCTTGTTGCATACGCAGATCATTTTCCCGTATCGAGGGTCTTTTGCGACCAATTCATCCCATTGGGTTAGCGATTGCTCAGAAGTCCGGATGTACTTTGGGACATTCGGTCTGAAGTGAGGGTTGGATGTCAACTGAATGCCGATGCCTTCTTGCACCGCTTCTGTGGCCATATACTTCGCAATGGCTGGAGCGCTCGTCAAACCGGGAGAACGCATCGCAGCAGCTTGAAAAAACCCTTTGATCTCGGTAGGACCTACAACAAAATCTTTCAGAGGAGTTTCCGGACGAAGACCCGCAAAGGTTTTCACTGTTTGGGATTCATCAATATCAGGGACCAATCGATGAACCAAGCTTTTGATCCTTTCTAACCCTATTCGAGTTGTTGAGGTGTCTTCTATGCAGCGCTGATCAAGATCTTCAGCAGTGGGACCTAGTAAAACTCCTCCATCAACGGTAGGTACAACCAGAATCCCTTTCGACTGCTTCGTGGGCACAGGAAAGATCACTGCTGACACGATAGATCCCATCTTTTTGTCTAGAAGGATATACTCTCCTTTCCTTGGATACAGAAGCAAGGGGTCCAAACCGACCATCTGGGTAATCCGATCGGCATAAAGCCCAGACGCATTTACGACAATATCGGCATGAAAGAATTCTTGACTTGTTCGAACACCCCGAACAGCTCCTTTGTGATCCACATCAACCCCAATTACAGGGTTTCCTGGAAAGAAACGGCCGCCGTTAAGTTGCATGCTTTCTACTGCAGCCATGGCGATCATCCATGGTTCAGTGATTCCTGCGGAAGGACACCAAAATGCCGCTTTCATCATTTTATTCAACTTGGGTTGACGCGTGAGCACCTCATCCCGACGATCAATTCTACAGCCAATGACTCCGTTTGTTTTGGCTTGAGTCAACAATCCCTCTAGATGGAGAATATCTTCATCGGAAAAGGCAAGGACATAGGAACCAGTTCGTTGAAAATCGATATTTAATTCTTTCGATAATGAATCGTACATCTGATTGCCTTGCGCGCAGAATTTGGCGCGAATCGTGGCTGGTTCATCATCGTACCCTCCGTGGACGATTGCGGAATTGGCTTTTGTAACGCCCCATCCCGCTTCTATTTCCTGTTCCAAAAGACATACATCACACGCATACTTTGTGAACTCTCTGGCAATGAGAGCCCCAACAATACCCGCACCGATGACGACTACCCGCAAACGACGTTCCATGATTTCACCCCGTTTTATAAAAAAAGCGCCAAAAAAAGGATAATCCTTTTCTGGCGCTCTATAGACTCTACCAGTTGTATTCACTTAGAAATGATGGAACCCAATTATAAAAGACGAAACGAATCGAAAGAGTTATTCTCTGACAAACGGCAACAGGGCAATTTGGCGAGCCTTCTTGATGGCTGATTTGATCATTCTCTGGTGTTTTGCGCAGTTTCCGTTCAACCGTTTGGGTATGATCTTTCCCTTATCGGTTAGGTAGTCTTTCAAAAAGGGTAGGTCTTTATAGTCCACATAATCAATTTTTGACCCACATAAGGCGCATTTTCGGATCTTTCGTTTTCTGTATTTTTTCACAATCGGTCTAGGCATTCTATATCCTCCTTATTCTTTCCGTCAGGTGGTTAAAAAGGGATGTCGTCATTGTCTTGATCATGCGCAGTTGTGGGTCCTTGAATTAGGTCTTCGGATGGACCGTTAGCGCGAGAAAAATTATCGCCATAGTCTGATTCGCCCATTTCATTTGAGCGGGTGAAGTCATCGGGTTCATTACGAGAACCGCCTTTTGGTTCCATAAATTGAACACTGTTCGCGATGACATCTGTAGTAAACCGAGTAGTTCCATCTTGGGTTGTGTACTTTTGGGTCTGAAGCCTTCCTTCAACAAGGATCAATCGTCCTTTAGAAAGATAATTAGCAATAAACTCTGCAGTCTTTCCAAAAGCAACAATCCGAGGAAAATCCGCTTCAGGTTCGGGTTGGTTCCGCGATGGTTGGCGATTCACCGCGATGGTAAAGTTGACAAAAGGCACTTGGGATGTCGAGTATTTAAGCTCAGGATCCCGAGTCAATCGTCCAACAAGAATTACGCGATTGTATCCTTGAGACATCTCTACTGACCTTTCTCTTCAACACCAAACTCAGGTTCGAACTCATCAACCGATTCTTGTTGGTCTTCAACCGGTTCTTGAGCTGAGTTCGGAGATTCCTCTTCCTCATGGACTTCTTCAGAAGTCGGGCCCATTTGCACTTGTTTTCGCGCTTTTTTTTCGAGGTCTTCTCTTCGAACGGTTTGCCAGCGAACGACTTCAGGAGTTACGGTAAAAAAACTCTCGACTTCTGTGAGTCGAGTCCCGTCAGCACGGTATAAAATAACCGTGTAATCTCCTTCGGTCAACTTGGTTTTTGGAAGTTTATACGCTAATTTGCGTATGCCCCAACGATCGACCTGCAGTAAAGAGCCCCCTGCTTTTTGTTCGATTGTGTCTTTGGTCTTTTCAACCACTGCCTCTCGTGACTCCTCGGGTAATCGAGGATCCACGATAAAAATCAATTCATACAACCTCACACGTACACCTCCTACGGTCTATGGTCTCACCTTGATCTGGTGAAACAGGATTGCGCGGTATTATACCACAGGATTGAAATATTTCCAAATCTGTGCTTGGAAAGGCATGCTTCATGATCTTGGGTTTGAAATCGCCTTTCGTTTCATCCAAAGACTTGACAACGGCCTGCGTTTTCGGTATAATTGTGCTCGTCAGAGCTTGGGGGATCGTCTAATTGGCAGGACGGCGGACTCTGACTCCGCTAGTGGAGGTTCGAGTCCTCCTCCCCCAGCCATACGAGGTTACAGGATTAAAGGGGGTTCCACGTCAAGGAACCCTTTTTTTGCAGCGATCATACCTCGGATCAACACCAATTGAGCTTTGCCATGAAGAACTCCGTGTACAAACCTCATTTTTTTTAGCGTCAAATGAGCCTTGGAAAATGCCTCTATCCACTCAATCAAATGCACTGGGTTGATCACGCAACAAAAGCTTCCTTTTGGACGCAAGAGATATTCTACGGCACGAGAAAAACGAAGAAAGACTTCTCTGTGCGCCTTTCGGCTAATTGCGCGGAATTTGTCATCCGATTCATGTCCTCTTCCTTCTTCATAGTGAGGAGGGTTGAAGACCACCAGATCAAACCCGCTTTTTGGGGTTTTTGATGAAAGTGCGTTTAAATCGTCGTGGACGAATTGCACACGTTCATTAAGACCGTTCTGATTTGCCCCTTCAAGAAAAGCGCTTCTGTAGCGGATTTCTTGATCGATACCGACACCTGAAAGCCCATAACAGGAACTCAGTCCGAAAGACACATAACCCGTACCGCATCCCAATTCAGCAAACGTTTGATCCTTATGCTTTGGATCCGCATACCAAAGTAGCAATTGAGAGGCATGAGTATGGCGGGAAGCAGCTCCAAGATCGACGGTATAAAGTTCATGTAATTTATGTTCCGAAGCAAAAGCGAAAAAATCCTTCATTATGATTCCCCGCCAATGAATTCAAGGTAATCGAAGATGATACTGCAGTATACTTCTTTCAGTGTTTGAACCAGGACTCTGTGGATTTCCTTTTTGATTAGTCCCAGCTCTTCATCAAATCCTTTCATGGCCTGCTCATGAGCAATCAAAAACTCTTTCTCCAGCGCTTTTTGCAGCTTTTTCATCACTACGCTTTTGGGGAAAAAGAGAATTTTAAGTAGATACGGACGAAAGGATATCTCATTCAGCTTACTGGAGATGTTCTTTTTTAACCCGAATGATACCAATAAACTGAGAATCACTCCACTAAGGAATCCACCTGCAAGGCCCAATGGACCACCGGAAAGGAATCCGATTCCCGAAGAAGCGGCTAATACTCCCATTCCTCCTACCAATACAGAAATCAAGGAAGAAATGAGCGTATACATGGATTGAGCAATCTTTCCATCAATGGACATTACGCTTCCGATCTTCAATGTTTGAATAGAAGGCAAAGAACGAATTGGTACAGCTAGGGCATCAAACCATCGCTTTGTCTCTTCTTCGAGCATAACAGTACACTCCGACCGAATCTGGCTTTGCAGATGATCGAAGAGCGCTTCGTTCTCATGCTCGATCGTCTTCCGGTACCGCTCTTCCCATCGCTTTTGCAGATCAGAAACCTTGCCACCTGTTTTATAGTACTGTTCCCACTCTTGAACCAACTGGGGATGGAGGTGAGTCTGTATTTTCTGGAAATAACTCCAGAGAGCTTGGCGATATATGGAACGCATTCGAGGAATAACACGGTTGATCAGTTCTGGTTCTTCTTCATCCCATTCATCTCGGACCCGAATTCCTTGCGCCCGAGAAGCAATGGCCAACCCGAGTCCTTGACTGATGCTGGATTCAGGAGAAGCAGACCAAAGAGTTGGCGTCAAGGGAAAAAGATCTTCTTGGGCGATTAGTTCTCTGAAAAAAGACCACCGACTGCTTCCGCCTGTTAAGATCACTAAGGAGATTTCTTGCCGGAGGGATCGAAAGTCTTCACTATGCGGGAAAATAGCATTGCGAATGGTTTGCGGGATATCAACCGATCCGTTCGAATTTTGCAGACGCTCCCACCCTTTCCAGGTATTTTGAAAGTTTTCTGTCGGGACATATGCGATGAGGGTTTGTAAGAACTCATCTTTAGTCGGGCCGATAAAGCTCCCATAGTCCTGATCACCCACTGATATTCGATCTCGAAATGGGTGGGTAGCAGATCGATTCATCCAGCGGGAGTATCGTTCTTTTATGCTAGGAAACAAGATATTCCTTAGGTATGCTTCATTTTGGTCTTTTGTAATCCTGTCTTGGATCTCGGGTTTGGATTGGTCCAAAAACCAACGATACAGAAGGTCGTCAAAAATCCTACCACCGATCAGCGGATTCCCCCATACTTTCTGAACCTGGAAATCCTTGATCCATGCCAGGTCTAAAGTCCCTCCTCCAAAATCAACAACAAGGACACCCCTTAGTGCTTGTTCTTGGCTAATGTCACGAGCGTATATATGAGAAAAAAGCGCCCCAAGGGGTTCGTCCATCAATGAAAAAGGCAGGAAGGCTACCTCACCGAGGAGCTGTTTGTATATTGGCCCCAAAACATCCTTTCTTTTCGCTGGTAATCCAACAACATACTCCAGGTCGGGTTTCCCAAACCAACCGCTGGCTCGCATTTCTTCTCGTAGGGCTTGAAGAAAAAGGCGCGTCTGCGTTTGGGCTTCGACGCTTTGAGCAATCTCTGGTTTGAAGTTGGTCGCAAATTGGAAATCCTTTTTTTGGCGGGTTTCCATATTGACCCATTCTTCCATGGCGTCTCGCCCATAAGCGATGGTTTCTTCCGACCGAGGGCGATACAAAATTGCGGTTGGCACTCCTTTTTGCATTCCTTGGGCCAGTTCTTCCGATTGATGCGAGTGAAATCCGGGAGATATCCGGGAGATATAGGTATTGGTTGTCCCAAAGTCGATTCCAATGAATCCGTTTGATCGAGAGCTCATCAGCGAGCCCTCCGAACAAGCCCTTTGATAACTGTGTTTCCTGCATTATCTACCCAAGCCATGCGCAGCATTTCAATCGGTTCGCCTTCATGCACCATGCCGAAGAGGTCGAAATGATTCTGGGTTTCGTTGGTGTAGAGCATAGGTTCGGGAGGAAAATGGGGACTCAATCCTTGCGTATACAAGTGTTCAATCAATCCGGAACAACTATCCATTGCTTTTTGCGGATCATTGGCTTCAATTGCCCGATGGACATTGTGAAGGGGATCTCGCATTATATCTGCCCATAAGAAGTGTGGCTGATCTGCCGCCGGGTTTGAAGATTCTTTGGAAATCAGGGTTTGTAGGTATGCCATTAAAACCCCTTTTATGATTTGCATCTGCATTTCAATTGATCGCTTCCGTTCCTGCGGATCTTTTTTCTTTTCTGGTTGGAATAAGCGGATTAATATGATCAAAAGGAATGAGGCGATGGCCAAACCGAACCATTGAACCAGATTTACCCCGCGATTGCCCAACCACCTGCCTCTTAGAAGGCTAAAGATGCCTCCTATGGTGAATCCAACGGTCATTGATCCAAGGATAAACTGGACTGTTTTTGCCACTTTAGGCCGGGTAGATAACTTTGCGACTCCAAAAATGAGAAGAAAAGCTCCCAAAGGAGCACCAAGAATAAATCCCGCTTGTGGAAATGCAAAAAGAAACCCCAATAAGCTTTGAACAAGCCATCCTCCAAGGAGCGCTCCAAAAGCTCCCAAAAGCCCAACTCGTTCCCATCTCCATGAAGGAACATAAGGAGAAGGAATATACAGTGATTCCATTTCCAACAAGGGTTCAATCCGTTCGCGAATCCGTAGCGCAGAAAGCTGTTGTTTCTCTCCTGTCACCCCAGATTGATGCAAGAGCAGCGGCAGGGTATGATCTAGTATCTCCGTTTTTAGCTTTTGACTGAGCGCTAAACGGATGGAAGGTTCATCATCCAACAGATTTTCCGGTACACAACTAGAAACCCCTAAATCCTTGCTCATGCGGCCTCCTTGAAGGATCGCGCTTGATTCCTTAGGTATGACGAGAAGAACGATTGTTGGATCGATCATATCGATCTCTGGTTTCATTATACCATATTTCCCGTTTATGCCTTGCTCACGAGAAATGAGTTCGAAGATTCCGTTTTTGGTTTGGATTCAGAACTTTTTGTTATTCTGTTTGATGGATCGAGCCTATAGGCCTTCCATTGCCCACTTACAGGGAGAAACCCCTGTGAAAAAGGGTGACAATATGTTATAATTCAGAACAGAGGTGGTGCTTCTGCGGTTTTTTACAGACCGAATGCTGAAGAAACTTGCCAGAAAAATGAGGTTTCTTGGGTTTGATGTCATCGATGCCCGTTCGGAAGAAAGAAATGCGGTTATGAGTCTTTTTTTTGCCGAAGATCGGATGATGCTTACCCGGGATCGGTATGTTCATCAACAGATCCTTCGGGCAGGGAAAACCAGTTTCCTTATCAAATCGGATTTGTGGAGATCTCAATTGAAAGGTGTTTTTGATCGTTTTCATCTCCAAGTGGATTCAGGTCTTGTAGGCACTCGGTGTATGATATGCAATGCACTGTTGGAATCTGTCGATCCAGCGGAGATTGCCAAAGAGGTACCTTGCTTTGTGTTTCAGACACACACAGTCTTCACCCGATGCCAAAGATGTCATAAGGTCTTTTGGCATGGCACCCATGTTGATCGGTTGATGCTGGATTTGTCGATCGAGATAGATCGCAATGATTCTCAAACCCCTTTGAAAGAAAGAGAGGGATAGATGACTGCGGGAAAAGATGAATGGAACAGCAGTTTCGGGATTTTACAGACGATCTTCAATCTCGATATGCTGCATTCGGACGAAGGATTGAACCGGCTCGCAGAAGAGCTAGTGAGCATGCCCCATATTCAGGAATGCGCCCTTTTTATTTACGAAAGTGAAAAAAAGGCCTTTCGCTTGTTGGGTTCTTCCTCGCCAGACAAATCCGCTGTGAAAACATTTAAAATCCCTGAAAAAGAGATCCGGGACGTATATCGGTTGCGGGTCGGACAACCTCTGAAGATCCGATTGGATGAACTTACCCTTGAACCGTCTATCTTTGAATCCCCTACGCTCCTGATCATTCCAATGATCGATCAAAAAGACTTAATTGGAGCCGTAGTCTTTGGCTTTAACGAAGAAGAGACATATGAAGAGGTATTCGAAACCTTGCAGTTTATTGCGCGGAGTTTGGGACGGTTTGTTCGAATTTCCATTGACAATAGGCTAATGGCGGATAATTTGAAAAAGCTGATGGGTTTAACTCGCTTAAGCGAGATGATCAACGAAACGAGCGAAATTCCAGAGATGTACCAAAAGGCTTTGGAGATGACCTGTGAGATGCTGAACGTTGACTACGGTTCCATTTGGATCCAAAACGGGGAATCGCTGGAAATCAAGTATTGGTTTGGCTTGGAACGAAAACACATTCTAAAACCTCTTGTTCCTCTGGATCACGGAATGGTGGGGTGGTGTTTTTCGCATCGGGACAGTCTTTTGTCCTTTTCTGCAAAAAAAGATCCCCGTGCGGCCTTAGATATGCTGGATGTCAACATTAAGTCTGCCATTGCTGTACCTTTGTTTCATGAGAATGAAATCTATGGGGTATTCATCTTGATCAACCGAAAGAATCCGTTGCTCTACCGACCCTACAAGCATTTCGATGAAGTCGATCTGGCTCTTTTGGAGGATATTGGAGCAAAAATTTCTCTTGCGGTTTCCAAAAACCGGTATTACAATCAACTTCGAGCAGACTATGGCAAGCTTAAAAAACTGAGCGAAGCCAACGAAGACCTGTTGATTCAACAGGAAGAACAAGTACAGCTTCTCAAAATCATTACTTATATCAATCGCGCGATGAGAGAGAGCTACGATATTCGAAACATCTACAAAATCCTTTTAATGGGTGTGACTTCGCACGCGGGATTGGGTTTTGACCGAGCTTTGTTTTTGCTGAAAGACCCCGATGCGCAACTTTTAATCGCCAAGTACTGGATTGGACCGGAAAACGCAGCAGATTATCAGAAGCAGGTTTTCTTTTCTTCTCAACCGACTCAATACGGGAATTTTTCTCAATACTTACGGGAACAGGCGTTAGAAATGGACTTGGAACAAGCTCTTACCCAGAGGATTCAGGATCGAAGTTTCCCATACAAAAGTCATGCTGTTTTTGAAAAAGTAGTTATGCGGAAAAAGATCATCCGTGTAATACCCGAGATCATCCAAGAGTGGGGAAACGAGTATCTTGAAGTCGCTTCGGTTATGGATGCGGAGGAATTTGTCCTGGTTCCCTTGATCGGGCGATTGGATACCATCGGAGTACTGATTCTTGATAATAAGTTTTCCCATAAAGAAATTTCGAATACTATGCTGGATGTTCTCAAAATCCTCTCGGACAATGCGGGTCTCGCCATAGAAAACGTGCTAAATTATGAAGAGCTTCGAACAAAGACCATCTCTTTAGAACGGCAGACCTCGCTTTTGGATTATCTTCGAGAGTTTTCACAGAGCATCCTCGAAAGCCTTGATGTGGGGATTGTGGTTTTGGATCGCGAAAACAAGATTCGTGAATGGAATCGCAGAGCAGAAAAGTTCTTTCAAAGGAGGAAAGAACAGGTTCTTGGAATGGGATTTGATATGCTGGGACCATTGGTTGAAGATCTCACCGGCGTATCAGACAAAGTCTATGAAGTGAAGAATACGATCATGCTCAACGAGTACGAGTTTATGCTACAAGAGGAAAAAATGTTTCTAGATATCAAGTTTACACCTCTTCTATCGGGAGAATTCGAACGGATTGAAGGGATCATCATCATGATCGACGACGTAAGTCAGAGAAAAAAACTCGTGGAAGAGATTCAAAAACAGGAGAAACTGGCTTCGTTGGGAGAGATGTCGGCTCGGGTTGCTCATGAGATCCGAAATCCCCTTTCAGTTATCGGCGGATTCACGCATCGATTGGAGCAGGCGGTAGAAAAAAACCATGAACAGAAATCTCGGAAGTACATTCATATTATTCAGGAAGAAGTGAAGCGTTTGGAAGGGATTGTGCAAGAAATCCTTGAGTTTAGTCGTCCGTCGCAAAAGATGGAGTTCGAGACATTTCTGTTTTCTGATCTCGTGCGTTCTGTGATGGAATTGTATCAAGACAAGATTGAAGCAAAAGGGGTCCAAATCGATTATCAGCCTTCAGAAGATCAGATTTTTGGGGAAAGAAAACGGTTGAAGCAAGTAATCATGAATCTGCTTCAGAACGCAATTGAAGCGTGTAAAGGGCATATTGCCATTCGAGAAACGACGGATTTGATTACACTTCGGTTCGAAGTAACCAACGATGGAGATCCCATTCCTGAGAACTATACAGAGAAAATTTTTTCTCCATTCTTTACGACAAAGATTTCTGGTACGGGGTTGGGGTTACCTATATCCAGAAAAATTATCGAAGAGGAGCATGGGGGAAAGCTTTCATTCCTTTTAAAACCAACGGATCAAGGAAGAATGACAACTTTTTTTTTCGTGCTCCCTCGCGGATTGGATCAAGATAACAATTGATCATAAGTCGTCTATATGATGGCCTAAATAAAAGATTACCGTAATGAAAAGGCAAATAAGGAGGTGAAGCAATGGATCAATCACAACGGGTTTTGGTCATTGAGGATGAAGAAAATATGCGAATTCTGATTGCCGAAGAACTCCAGGATGAAGGGTTTACAGTCGATACGGCTTCAAATGCACAAGAAGGGATGGAGCGGTTAACCATCAATGAATATGATCTAGTAACCATTGATGTTGAAATGCCCGGAATGTCTGGTTTGGAAGTAGCCGGTCTCATTCGGGACAAGAAAATCCCGGTGAAAATTATCCTGCTCACAGCATACAGCCACTATAAAGCTGATCTTTCATCGTGGGCTGCCGACGCGTATGTGGTCAAGAGCTCCGATTTCACCGAATTGAAGCAAGCCATCTCCGATTTAAGCAAACTATAGAATTTTGATTAGGGAGGCATGTTCAATGGAGTATAAAGATACCCTGTGTTTGCCGAAAACCAGTTTTCCCATGCGGGCAAATTTGGCGCAAAAAGAACCCGAGCAGTTGAAACAATGGGAAGATATGGATCTATATGCCTATGTTCAGAAACATCGAGAAGGATGTCCCCCCTTTGTTCTCCATGATGGTCCTCCGTACGCAAATGGAAAGATACACATTGGGACGGCACTTAATAAGATCCTAAAGGATATTATTGTCAAATTCAAAACCATGCGCGGCTTCTCTGCCCCGTATGTTCCCGGATGGGATACGCACGGGTTGCCCATCGAGCATCAAGTTACCACGAAGCTGGGTCATAAGGCTCATGAACTCCCGAAATCCAAGATTCGGGATCTGTGTAAAGACTTTGCATTGCAGTATTTGGATATTCAAAGGGAACAGTTCAAACGATTGGGAGTACGGGGAAAATGGGACGATCCATACGTGACCCTAGATCCTGGCTACGAAGCGGAAGTGCTCGAAAACATTCGAGTTTTGATTGAGTGGGGGAGCCTGTACCGAAGCAAAAAAGTGGTCCATTGGTGTCCCAATTGCGAGACTGCTTTAGCGGAAGCTGAAATTGAATATAAAGACGTGCAATCGGATTCAATATATGTGCGATTTGCCTTAGAAGGAGAACCAGGAGCCTATGTAATCATATGGACAACGACTCCATGGACCCTTCCCGCGAATATGGCAATTGCCGTACACCCAACAGAACGATACGCGCGTATCAAAGTAGGTCACGAGTATTGGATTCTCGCTGCAGACTTAGTCAAATCATTGATGGAAGCAATCGGCGTTTCGGAGTATGAAGTCGCCCATGAATGCTTGGGGAAAGACCTAGAAGGTTTGAAAACACGGCATCCCTTCTTTAATCGGTTTTCTCCCGTCGTACTAGCTGATTACGTAACGATGGACACCGGTACCGGGTGTGTCCATACTGCTCCGGGACATGGAGTCGATGATTTTCATAGCGGCCAAAAATACGGGTTGGATGTTTTGTCTCCTGTGAATCATAAGGGGGTATTTACAACCGAGGCTGGGCCGTATGAAGGAGAATTCGTTTTTTCCGCGAATAAAAAGATTATTGATGACCTTGCAGGGACTGGTCGGTTGATTCTTGCGCAGACAATCGAACACTCGTACCCACATTGTTGGCGCTGCAAAAAACCGATTATCTTTCGGGCGACAGAACAGTGGTTTATCAGCATGGGAGAACATCGGCTTAAAGATAAAGTGTTAGAAGAGATTCAGCAAGTCCGGTGGATTCCCAAATGGGGGTTCAATCGGATTCAGGGGACAATTCAAGATAGACCCGATTGGTGTATTTCGCGACAACGTTCTTGGGGAATCCCGATTCCCGCATTTTATTGCCAAGATTGTGGAGAGGTAGTCTTAAGCAAAGAGACCATAGAGCATTTGATTCCCCTGGTCCGTTCATACGGTTCCAATATATGGTATCAGAAAGAAGCCAAAGAATTGTTGCCTTCAGGATTTGCCTGTCCCAATTGTGGTGGGACTCGCTTTCATAAAGAAGCGGATATTCTGGATGTCTGGGTGGACTCGGGATCTTCTTTTGAGGCGGTTTTAAACAAAAGAGAAGACCTGGGATTCCCGGCAGACCTTTATTTTGAAGGAAGCGATCAACACAGAGGGTGGTTTCAGGCTTCTATCTTTCTTTCCATGGTTCGGCATGGGATCGCGCCCTATAAAGAGGTTGTTACCCATGGCTTTATTCGAGACGGAAAAGGGTTCAAGATGAGCAAGTCAATGGGGAATGTGATCGATCCTGAGGAAATTTATGAGAAATATGGGGCAGAAATCCTTCGTTTGTGGGTAGCCGGCGCTGATTATCGAAATGACATTAACGTATCGATGGAAATTTTGCTTCAGCAGGTGGATACCTACAAAAAGATCCGAAACACATTGCGGTTTTTGATTGGAAACCTATATGATTTCGATTTGGAACACGATGCAATCCCCTATGATCAGATGATGGATTTAGATCGTTGGATTCTGTCGGTTCTGAAGCGGGTGACTACCCGAGTTACCCAAGATCATGAAAATTATGAGTTTTATCGGGCCTATCAGGTCTTGAACCAATTTATCGTCAACGAGCTAAGCGCTGTATACCTTGATGTTGTTAAGGATCGGATGTATGTTGAGGGTCCGGATTCGAGCCAAAGAAGAAGCGCTCAAACGGCGTTTTTTTGGATTTTGCATAGCTTGAACCTGATCTTCGCGCCTGTGTTGACCTTTACTTCTGAGGAAGTATATCGGCACATTTCGAGAAACAACCCAACGCATAAGACCGTTCAAGCCGAACGATGGCCCGAATTATCATCAAGTTGGGAAGACGGAGCTCTCGAAACGTCTATGAACGAGCTGTTGGAAATGAAAGAACGGGTAAACGCAGAATTAGAAAAAGCGCGAAAAGAAGGGTCAATTGGTCATTCTTTGGACGCATGCGTTCGGATTGCATTTGGACAAGGAGAAACCCATCCTCCTTCTCATTGGCAAGAACGGGTCCATACGCTAAAGGAGCTTCTGATTATTTCAACTTTGGTGATCGATCCGTCCCGCTCATCATCTCAAGATACCGTAATCACTGTTTCTCCCGTTGAAGGAAAGAAATGTCAAAGATGTTGGACTTTCTTCCCTGTATCTGGGCACGTATCTTCGGAACCAGTTTCTGATATTTGCCCTAGATGCCAAAAGGTAATTCAAGAGTATTACCCGTCATTTTGATGAAAGGTAGATGATCCATGGGATTTCAGATGATTCAGAAGCGAGAGATTGCCCCTGATATTTTCCAGCTACGCATCCTTGCCCCTCTGGTTGCAAAAGCAGCTCGAGCCGGACAGTTTGTGGTAGTGCGCGCAGATTCTGTCGCGGAGCGAATTCCGCTTACGATCATGGATGTCGATGCAGCAGAAGGGTTTGTTGATCTTGTTGTCCAAGTGATCGGGACCAGCACACGCAAACTGTGCGATATTGGACAGGGTAACACTGTTTTGGATATAGCAGGTCCTTTAGGAAAACCCTCAGATATTCCATCGAAAAAAACCGCTTTGGTGATTGGCGGAGGGGTTGGTATAGCAGCAATTGCGCCTATTGCTCAGGCTCTGAAAAAAAATGGAAACTCAATTACTGCGGTTTTGGGTGCTCGAAACCGTAAGTATCTTATCTTGAAAGATCGGATCAACCATATGGTCGATCGCTTGGTGTGTACAACCGATGATGGATCAGAAGGAATTCGCGGGACGGTTACCGCAGGAATGGATTTCTTGCAGAATCAAAAGGTTCGATTCGATCAAGGTTGGGCGATCGGCCCCACGATCATGATGAAATTCGTTTCTCAGAAGGCCCAATCAATGGGGTTACCAATATGGACCTCATTGAATCCCATTATGATTGATGGAACCGGTATGTGTGGTGGATGTCGAGTTATGGTCAACGGAAAAATTCGTTATGCTTGTGTGGATGGTCCTGAGTTCGAAGGAAGCCTGGTGGATTGGGATAATCTGATCCTCCGACAGAAACAGTTTGCTTCTCAAGAAAAGGAGTCTTTCACGATATGCAAAGGATCGAAGATCGATGAGGCGAATCAATGAAATCCAAGCAAAAAATACAGACGCCCATGCGCGAACTCGATTCCAAAAAAAGGATTACGCACTTTGAGGAAGTCGCTTTGGGGTATTCACAAGATGAGGCCTTTCAAGAAGCGAATCGCTGCCTTCAGTGCAAAGACGCTCCGTGTATCGGTGGTTGCCCAGTAGGCATCGATATCCCAGGTTTCATCAAAGCGCTTCGTGAGAATCGAATGGAAGAGGCCTCGTTGATTCTCAAGTTTTCGAACAGTCTTCCTGCAATTTGTGGAAGAGTTTGCCCTCAGGAAACGCAATGTGAAAAGGCCTGTTTGCTCTCCAAAGTCCGGGAAACAGAGTCGGTTGCAATTGGTCGTTTAGAACGATTTGTTTCTGACTGGGAGGCGCTCAATCCCGTTACTCTACCCCAAATCCCGCTCATCGGAACGGGCCGGGTCGCGGTCGTAGGAAGTGGTCCCGCCGGATTGACTTGCAGCAGTGAGCTGTCGAGAATGGGGTATGCCGTTACGATATTGGAAGCCCTCCACACTCCCGGTGGTGTTCTGGTCTATGGAATCCCTGAATTTCGCCTTCCAAAGAAGATCGTAGAACGTGAGGTGAATACCATTCTAGAATTGGGTGTTCAGCTTGAAACAAATGTAATTGTTGGGAAAACAGTTCTTCTAGAGGAATTGATTGATCAATACGATGCCGTTTTTCTCGGGATAGGGACCGGCACTCCAAAATTCATGGGTATTCCAGGAACCAATTTGAATGGGGTCATGTCTTCAAGCGAATTCTTGACGCGGATCAACCTAATGAAAGCGTATCGATTCCCCGAGTACGATACACCGATTAGCGTTCACGGGCATGTAATTGTTGTAGGAGGAGGCAATGTCGCTTTGGATTGCGCTCGAAGTGCAATCCGTTCCGAAGCAGATTCTGTTACTATCGTCTATCGGCGTACGCGGTCTGAACTACCTGCGAGAATGGAAGAGATTCATCATTCAATGGAAGAGGGTGTCCAGTTCAAATGGTTATCAGCCCCTGTGGCATATTTGGGAGAAGAGGGATGGGTGCACCGCGTTCAGGTACAAAAAATGGAATTGGGTCAAAAAGATGAATCGGGTCGGAGAAGACCAATTCCAATCCCTGGGGCGATCGAAGAATTACCAATTGATTTGGTGATTGAAGCGATTGGTCAATCGGCCAATCGGGTCTTGTTTGATTCAGGCAGAGAACTCTCCGTCAATCAATGGGGCAATATCCAGACCTTTGGAGATGATGGGATCACTTCTTTGCCTGGGGTATACGCGGGCGGCGACATCGTAACTGGATCGGCTACGGTTATTGAAGCGATGGGAGCAGGAAAAGCAGCAGCAAGAGGGATTCACGAGTTTATTTCTTCTCGTAATCGATCGATACATAAGTAGAAGCGCATAATGGTATTCGATCATTTTTCAGCGAATGTTGTACGTATCAAAACCTCATAGACAGCTAAGGAGGAATTACATGAGAGTAGCGATGGTATCCTTCGAGGTGTACCCCTTGGCAAAGGTAGGAGGTTTGGCAGATGTTGTCGGAACCCTCCCCAAATACTTGGAGGCTTTGGGGGTAGAAATCGATATTTTTATGCCCTTTCATGCTGTGGTTAAAAAAAACACAGAGGCTCTGGGGCTTTCCGTTCATTTACAAAAAAAAGGCCTCTCAGTACCCTTTATCCAATCACGCGAAGAAGTTGATATATATCAGACATCGCTTCCCGGAACCAAGAAAACCCGAGTGTTTCTTTTAGAGAATTCTAAGTATTTCAGTTCGGAACAAATCTATGGAACCCCCGAAGAAGGAGAACAAGCCGTTTTTTTTAATGTTGCTGCGTTGGAAGCCATGAAACAGATCGGAGATCCGTATACAGTTGTCCATTGCCATGATTGGCAAGCAGGATTGATACCGGTTTATCTCAAAACGCTTTTCCGCGACTCTCCCTTTTTCCAAAATATATTGACGGTTTTCACGATTCACAATTTAGGATATCAAGGGAGACTGGCCAGTCGGTACTTAAATTTTGCGGGCCTTCCTCATTACCTATACAATGTTGATGCTTTGGAATTTTATGGGGAAATCAACCTTTTGAAAGGCGGGATCCTTTTTTCCGATTTTATCACAACGGTTAGTCCAACCTATGCGCAAGAAATCCAAACAAAGGATTATGGGGAGCGAATGGAAGGGATTTTGAGTATTCGTAGTGACTCGTTGTATGGAATCATTAATGGAATCGATTATGATGCCTTTAATCCAAAGACCCTGCAAACCATCCCCCATCATTTTGACCATAATGACCTTTCAGGAAAAGAGAGAAACAAAGAAGAGCTTCAAAAAGAATTGGGATTGGAGATCAATCCCAAAATCCCGATCATGGGCCTTGTTACTCGATTGGCAACTCAGAAAGGGTTGGATCTCCTGACCCGAATTGCCCGCTACTTTTCTTGTTTGCCGATTCAGATTATTATCTTGGGTACTGGTGAAGCGAATTATGAAGCTTTTTTCCAAAAGCTGCACAAAGATGACCCCCAAAAAGTCTCGGCCAAGATTTGCTTTGACTTACAATTGGCAGACCGGATTTATTCAGGGAGTGATATGTTTTTGATGCCTTCCCGTTATGAGCCATGCGGATTGGGACAGATGTATAGCCTACGGATGGGTACGATTCCAGTTGTTCGCTATACAGGAGGTCTTGCAGACACTGTAAAAGAATATGAAGAACGTACGGGTACAGGGAATGGTTTTGGTTTTTCCCTCTATCATGAATCCCATCTCTTGCACGCGATTGTTCGCTCCATTTTCTTTTACTCTCAACCGGATCATTGGAAACAATTGATTCAGAATGCAATGAAAGAAGATTTTTCTTGGGAGCATTCCGCGCAAGAATACCTGTATGTGTATCAAGAAGGCCTGAAGAGAAAAGGATTGTGGGAAAGGAGATCATAGGATATGCCCGAATTAAGAAAAGACCCGGTGACGAACCGTTGGGTGATTATCGCAACCGAACGATCCAAAAGACCAATGGACTTTGCTCGGGATAATGATGAAATGAAGAGCGCTTTTTGCCCATTCGATTATGGAAATGAATACACAACACCACCGGAAGTTCTCGCCTTTCGACCTCCAGAAACAGCACCAAATACCCCCAAATGGTGGATTCGCGTCGTTCCTAACAAATTCCCCGCTCTAGATCCGGAGTTAAAACTGGAACGGTATGGCCATGGAATGTATGATGCAATGATGGGCTTTGGGTATCATGAAATTGTTATCGAAACTCCTGATCACAATGCGCATTTCGCGACCCTTGAAGATAGTCAGGTGGAAGAGATCATTTGGGCGTACAAGGCCAGATATAACGTGATTTCCAAAAACCCATCGGTGAAGTACATTCTTATCTTTAAAAACCACAAACGAGATGCAGGAGCTTCGCTTGCTCATGCGCATTCCCAAATTATCGCAACGCCCATCTTACCCAAAAGAGTGGTTGAGGAACTGCAAGGCTCTCAAATGTATTTTGAATACAAAGAACGATGTGTCTATTGCGACATTATTTACCAGGAACGGATGGAAAGTGTTCGGGTGGTGGAAGAGAATGACCAATTCATCGCGATCAATCCGTACGCCTCTCGATTTCCGTTTGAGACATGGGTATTGCCCAAAGAGCATGCCTTTGATTTTGGAGAAATCCATGAAACGCAAGTCCAAGGTTTTGCTCAAATTTTACGGAATTCATTGCTGCGGATTTATAAAGCTTTGGATAATCCTCCCTATAACTTTATGCTTCATACAGGTCCTGCCAATGGAGATGGGCGCCACTCTTATCATTGGCATATGGAGATTGTTCCAAGGCTCACAAAGGTTGCTGGTTTTGAGTGGGGTTCTGGATTTTACATTAATCCGACCCCGCCTGAAGACGCAGCGAAATACCTTCGAGGAGTGGAGTTGTGACACGGTCCAATCTTTTGATTCATTTAGGGTTTAATTCCTTCATTATTAGAGATCGGGTAAAATCCGTATTTTCTTCGGAGCATTCAGGAATGCGCAAACGAAAGACCCTGGCAGGTCAAGAAGAGATGGTGATCAACCTTACATACGGGTATGAAATGAAATCGATCATTCTCATGGACAGCGGTCATATCATCCTGAGTGTGGTTCCATTGGACGCGTTTATCCAAGAGTTTCTGAAGGGGTCGTGAGTGGCTCAAGGGATTCTTTACTTGCATTTGCGGCCGGAGATGGCCAAAGCGAAGAACTTGCCCATTCGGCTTCCCATACGGATCGAAGACGCATCATCGCTCCATCCGGAACGGTCCATCCCATTGGAAATCATATTCCGAGGTTTGGAAAGCCAGTATCAGAAAGAGCCCGATGATTACTATCGATCCTACTATCTGTTTTTTTTGTTTGAGATGGTCAAACACAATGTGGATCACGGAGAGATTGATGATGCTTTACGGTTGGTTGAAACAGCCAAACATATCAGTCCAGAAGATTTCCGCGTTCCTTTTTATTCCGGATACATCGCTCGATCGCAAGGGTTCTGGGGAGAGGCTGAAGGTCATTATCGAGATGCGATTCAAAGGAATCCAACATTTGGACCGGCTTGTTTTGAGTTAGGAGAAGTCCTTATTGAAAAGGGGGAAGAGGAGGAGGCCATTCCCATCTTCGAACATCTGATCACCTTGGATCTTCAATTCTTTCCAGCGTACTTGAAACTCGGAGATCTGTCAATGAAATCAGGAAACTTGGAAGCGGCAAAGCTATGGTACGAACAGTCTTTAATACGCTCCTCCTACTCATTTTCCCCAGCTATGGTACGTTTGGGGGTCTTATTCAATACAGAACAACGGTTTGAGCAAGCGGAAAAGTTTTTGAGACGGGCCATAAATGTAGATTCCGATCTTTTTGAAGGACATTACAATCTCGCATTTACATTGCAGCGATTGGAACAGCCTTTTCAAGCGATCATTCATTTGAAACAGTGTACAGAGATGAAACCTGAGGCATTTGGACCCAAGAATCAGCTGTTTGTTCTCTATAAACAGATGGGTTTATATGATGAAGCGTGGGAACTGGGCGCTTCAATCGATGATGAACGGTTTTCATGGAATTGGTTTCGATTCTTACTCTTAATGGGACAGTGGGGAAGGGCAGGAGAATTGGAAACGAAACTTGACGCTTCTTGCGATGTGCCGGCAAGCCATCTTCATAGCCTCGTCCAACTTCATATGGACTCCGAGCGGAGGAATGGTCCAGTTCTTCCATTTCACCTTCAGACGTACCTTTCTCAGAGTTGGGTTCAGGGATCAGTACCGGAAACCCATCGTTCCGTGCTTCGTTCCATTATCGAAGGGGTCATCCCATTTCCTGAAATGGATCAACCGGTTCCATTAATCCTTTTGGACCTTTTGCTGCCCATTTTTTCGCAATACTTCTCCTATCCTTTTGAGTTAGAACGGGCATGGACTCATTTTTCTGTAGGGGTTGCCGGAAGCATGAAATTCCTAGCTCTGTGCCGGTGTTTTCAGACTTGGGTGGAGTCCATACTGCTTGATGATTCATGCGCCTTTGAAGCGATGCATGAACGATGGATTCAAGATACCATGGACATCTCCTGGTCTTTTTCTCAGAAAATCTATCATTGGGGAAGAGAAGATCTTAAGGATCTGGACAGCTTGTTCGAAGAATGGATTCATGAAGAAACCTTAGATCGTTGGTTGTTTCTTCTTTTCAACCTTTGGCAAACCGATCTATCCGAAGAAGAGTTGATACAAGTGCATGAGTTTGATCAACGAATAGCCAATTGGCTCAGATTCTTTAAGGCAATCCAAGCAGAGATAAACTGATCTGAGAAAACGGGGGTAGGGTAATGAAAACCGGAAAGTATAATTATTCAAAACTATTTTTAATTGGTTTGGGATTCTTCAGTGTTAGCTTGATTTGGGCGCTTTATAATGCGTTTGTGCCTCTGCTACTCAATACCTTCGCTCTCAGCACCTTTGTGATTGGGTTTATCATGACAATTGACAATATTCTAGCTGTGATTTTGCAGCCATATATCGGTTTTTTGAGCGATGGCACCCGCTCTCGTATCGGGCGGAGAATGCCTTTTATCCTGATTGGTGCTCCTTTGGGCGCATTATTCTTTGCACTCATTCCAGTCGTGTATCAGACAAACCTTGCATGGCTTATGATCTGTATCATTCTGATGAACTTGGGAATGGCTTTCTTCCGCACGCCTGTAATTGCCTTAATGCCTGATATTACACCTTCGCCTTTACGCAGCAAAGCTAATGGCATTATCAATTTTATGGGTGGGTTGGGCGCTTTGATTGCCTATTTTGCCGGGGGGATCCTGTTCGAAGCGAATATCGGGTCTCCGTTTTATCTAGGTGGGGGGTTGCTCATACTCACTACCTTCATGCTTTTCGTTTTTGTGAATGAACCAAAATTATCGATCGTTGATATATCCAAAGGTTCGGATTATGGACAAACAAAGGGCTTTTCAGGCGCTTTGTCTGATCTATGGTCTTCTTTGCGTCATTTGGTGACTAAAAAAGAGAAGAATGAACTGTTTTTGTTGCTTTCCGTTTTTTTCTGGTTTTGTGGGTTCAATATAATCGAGACCTTCTTTACTTTGTGGGGAACGATCCATATTCAAGTTACCGAAGGTACCGCAGCCTTCGCATTAGGTCTTTTTTCCCTATCTTTCATGATTTTTGCCATACCCGCCGGGTTTATCGGTACATTTTTCGGGAGAAAACGAACCATTTTGGTAGGATTGGGTGTTTTGGTTGGAGTGCTCACTTTGATTGGTTTGATCCCAAATTTTGTGATCATTCAGGTTCTTTTGGTTGTCGGAGGTGTTGGATGGGCGTTAGTCAATATCAATTCCTTGCCCATGGTGGTGGATATGGTCGAAGAAGATAAGGCGGGAGGACATACTGGCTTGTATTACTTCTTCTCTATGTTTGCTTCCATTGCCGCCCCGCCTTTGGTTGGAAAGGTGATCGATATTTTGGGATATCCAATCCTAACATGGGCATCGGTAGTCTTTTTCGGTTTGGCGATTTGTACGATGAGCAGAGTCTATGCGGGCGAAGCAAGAACCGTAAAAATAACATGATGTGATGAATGGTAAGCAAGGTGTGCTATAAGAAAATGAAGGATTCCTCTACTGAACCTTTGTATATATATGGCGCCACTGGTATAAGAAAGGAGTTTCATTGATCCTCAGCGTCGTTTTTGTAATCATTGGAATTGTGCTCTTGATTCAGGGGGCGAATTGGCTTGTCAAAGGAGCCAGTGGATTGGCTCGTAGTTTTGGGGTTTCTCCCTTGTTCATTGGCTTGACTGTGGTTGCTTTCGGAACGAGCGCCCCCGAACTTGCTGTAAGTATTTCTGCGGCACTCAAAGGGATTGGTGGTATTGCTATATCCAATGTTGTCGGGAGCAATATAGCAAATGTTGCATTGGTGATCGGTTTTTCGGCACTTTTAATGCCAACGCAGGTGAATCATTCAACCGTGCGGAAAGAGATCCCATTCAATATCTTAGTGGGTGTCGCGCTTATGGCAATGCTATTGCGAAATTCCAATCCTTCACTAGATCGCATAGACGGTATTGTTTTAATTGTTCTGTTTGTAGTTTTTATGGAGTATACGTTTGAGATGGCAAAGAGAGACCGGCACGTATGGGTTCAGCAAGGAATAGATCAAAGGCGAAAAAAGGGGTCCTGGGGTAACCTTGGATTAACGGGGATTGGGCTGGTGGGAGTTGTTGTCGGAGGAGACTTCACAGTTCAACATGCGACAGAAATCGCCCGGATGATTGGGATGAGTGAAGCTTTTATTGGGTTAACCATGGTTGCTATCGGAACTTCATTGCCTGAGTTGGTGACTTCATTGGTTGCGGCAATCCAAAAGCAACCTGATTTAGCGATCGGGAATATCATCGGTTCGAATTTGTTTAACGTACTGATGGTTTTGGGATTAAGTTCTGCCATTCGACCCATTAGCATGAATGCAGAGAACTATGGGATCGACCTTGGTTATATGGTTGGGTTGACATGCGTCATTCTGATTGTATCCATATTCCGAAAGAACCGATTGGGAAGACTGACAGGGTTGAGTTTGTTGGCTTCATACGCTTGTTATCTTCTATTCATAACACAAAGAGGCTGAGGGAGGAGCGGATGGCAGAGAATCCAAAGAACCGGAAATTGTATATCATCGTCCTTTTTTTGATTGCGTTGGCCTTAATTATTGGCGATTCAATCATTCCCAAAGCTTTCCATGAGTTTTCCCAATCCAATGTTTCATGGTATTGGCTAATCCTATTGATCCTTTTTTCTTATTTGGTTAAGAATCTCAAAATCCGGTTTAAAGCAGAAAAACTAATCACCAACAGCTTGGCTATTTTTCCATTAATCATATGGATCGGACCTGTTTTTGGCAGCTTTGCCATTTCTATCCTATCAATCTTGTGGGTTCCTTCTTCCATAGGTTATAAGATTCCGCGAATCTACCGATATTTGCATCGGTTTGCAGTCTATTTTCTGATGTACTACATAGCACAGTGGGTCTTTTCCCGGCCGTATCAGTTCCATCAATTCGTGATTTTTATCCTAATTGCTGAACTCGTCAATTTCTGTTTGCTTCATATATTTTTGAATCTTGCCACGTACCGAAAAATTCGAATTACGAAAGATATCCTGATCACGAGCACCTATGAAATCCTTTTTCCATTGATTCTTGTTCCATTAAGCCAATCAATTGTTATTCTTTTGGATCGGGGCGATTCTCTCGCCTATGGCTTAACCTATATCTTTCCAGTAATGGTGTTCTTCTATTTTTTGACAACCCGATTTCATTCTCTGTATTGGATGATGCGCCAGGAGCAAACGAAACTAACCTGGTATAAAAATGGATTGGAAAATGTATTGCTTGGGTCCAATATGGTACGGTCCACGGAAGATGCCGATCAGATTCTGCAAAAGTGGATCCAACATTTGGCTAGATCTCTGAGGTTTAAAATTGCTCTGATTTCTTTGATTGATTATGATACAGGGATGATCAAACGAGTGGCTCATTATGGACTCACAGAAGAATCTTTCACGACACTTCGAGAAAGAACAGTGTATCTTAAGGATACAAAGGTTTTTTTCAGCAAAGAGTATTATTTTGGCGGAGGGTACTTTATACCAGCAGAATCGTTGGTGATCCAACAAATGGATGACCAACTGTTTTGGATCTCCTCTGAGAAAGAAGACACGAAAGATAAGAACTCATGGAATGTAGACGATCTGTTTATCATCCCCTTTTCTGATTCAGCCAATCAAATGATTGGATATATCTCATTGGATCTTCCTGTCAACGGGAAAAGACCGACAATCGAAGAAGCGGAAATGGCAAACCTCTTTGCAGAACAGATCGGAAAGATTGTCGAGGCTTCGAAAGAATATGGACGAATGGCGGAAAAGGCAAAAAAAGACCTGATGACTGGTCTGCACAATCATACCTATTTCTTCGAAATCTTGGAAGAAAGAATCAAAACCGCATCCATCGAAAACCCGCTTTCTCTGATCATGTTCGATATTGATAACTTCAAGATATTGAATGATACCTACGGTCACAAAAAAGGAGATAGCGTTTTGGTTCAAACGGCAAAAATCATTCAGAGTCAGCTTCCGGCAGGATCCTTTTGTTCCCGGTACGGGGGAGAAGAATTTGCGGTTTTGCTTTTTGGATGCGATAAAATGAAGTCGTTACAAATCGGAAATGCAATCTTATCTGCGATCCGAGAAAAGGAATGGGGAGGAATATCGGTAACCATAAGCGGAGGAGTTGCTACAGTGCCGGAAGATGGTCGAGATGCGTCATCTATTGTGAATGCTTCGGATAATGCTTTGTACTTTTCGAAACGCACCGGTAAGGACAAAATTATTCATGCGTAGCATAAAAGGAGGTAGCAGAACATGGATCTGAAGAAGTGGATTCGAGATATCCCTGATTTTCCTGTAAAAGGCGTCATCTTCAAAGATATTACGCCTCTGCTTAAAGACCCAGAAGCATTTCGGTTCTGTGTAGATCAAATGGTCGATTCTTTGTCTTCTGTATCTTTTCAAACGATCGTATCACCAGAAGCGCGGGGATTTATGTTTGCTTCAGCGATTTCCTATCTGATGAAAAAGAGTTTCATCCCTGTCCGGAAACCAGGAAAACTGCCTTATAAGACGCGAAGCGTCGGTTACTCGTTGGAGTATGGCAATGCAGAGCTTCATATTCATGAAGATGCCATCCAACAAGGAGAACGCGTGGTGGTTCTGGATGATGTTTTGGCTACTGGCGGAACAGTGAAAGCCATTGCTTCGATGGTCGAAGAAATGGGTGGAATCGTCGAAGGGGTTTTCTTCCTTGCAGAGTTGGACTTTCTGAATGGACGGGAGCGGCTCCAATCGTATCCGGTTCATTCCTTGATCCGGTATTCTTAAGCGAGGAGAGCGGTATGATCACCTTTGATTTTTCCCGCTTAATGGAAGGGCATGCTTTTAATGGAATCAACGAAAATGAGATCCCCATTGCCCAAAAGAGAATCGACCCGATTTTGAGGGAAGTATATCAGCAAAAGCCTGGATTTATCTCCATAATGGATGATTTGGCCTATGCGGAGACCCTGCGGCCGTGGATTAAAAAAGCCTGTCATTATGAATATGTGGTTGTGTTAGGCATTGGCGGTAGTGCGTTGGGTAATATCGCGCTTCATCTAGCGTTGCGATCGCCTGTTTGGAACCATCTCTCCATGGATAATCGGAGAGGATTTCCGAAAGTCATGTTTTGGGATAATATCGATCCCGATTGGATTGCAGCGCAGATGGATCTGGTCGATCCAAAGAAGACGTTGTTCAATGTGATTTCAAAATCAGGAAGCACTGCAGAGTCGATGGCTGCATTTCTTGTTGTGAAATCGATCCTTTTGGCTCGTGGATTGGATCCAAAAAAGCACATGCTTATCACGACAGATCCAAACAAAGGAACTCTTCGCAGCATTGTTAAAAAAGAAGGCATTCCGGATTTAAGCATCCCTTCCGAAGTCGGTGGTCGGTTCAGTGTATTGACTCCCGTGGGTCTCTTATCGGCCGCGATGACAGGGATCGATGTGATGAAGGTATTACGAGGCGCGCAGCAAGCTTGTCAGAAGTTAAAAAATCTTTCCTTGCTCGAAAACCCGGCTGCTATGATTGCTTTTTCCCATGAATCTTTTCTCAGAAAAGGGTTTTCGATCTCGGTCATGCTATCCTACTCCAACCGTTTATTCGGTCTCGCTGATTGGTATCGGCAAATCTGGGCGGAAAGCTTGGGAAAACGCATGAATCTTCGCGGAGAAGAGGTAAATATTGGCCAAACGCCGATCAAAGCCCTGGGTGCAACCGATCAGCACTCTCAAATCCAGCTGTATGTGGAAGGGCCGAGAGACAAAATCATTACTCTTTTATCCGTCGAGGACTTTGATCGAACGATTCATATTCCAAATCTCTATCCGGACGTAGAATCCCTTGCCTATTTAGGGGGAAAGACGATGAATGAGCTAATGGCATCGGAAAGGAAAGGAACCCAATTCGCTTTGACTCAGGCTCATGTGCCCAATATGTCCGTAACCTTTTCCCAAATCACCGAAGAAGATGTGGGATGCTTTTTCTTTGTGTATGAGCTTGCAACCGTTCTTATCGGATCTCTTCTGGAGATCAATCCTTATGACCAACCCGGAGTTGAGGCCGGTAAAGTTGCTGCCTATGCTTTGATGGGAAGACAAGGTTTTGAACAACAAGCCAAAGAAATCCAGAAATATGATCAAAAACCGGGTGGGATCACCATCCGAATGTAAAGGAGCATACGTTTGTCCAATCATCTTTTTATTGACCATGCAATTGTTACGGTTCGAGGAGGAAATGGAGGAAACGGATCCGTCAGTTTCCGAAGAGAGAAATATATCCCCAAAGGAGGACCAGATGGGGGAGACGGAGGAGACGGAGGGAATGTGCTTTTTGTCGCTCATTCTGATTATTCCACGCTAAGCGCTTTTCGCTATAAACGGCATTTTTTTGCCAAAAACGGCGCATCTGGAAAAGGAGGAAATTGTTCGGGGAAAGACGGAGAGGACTTGATAATCCCTGTTCCTTTAGGAACAATGATTGCCGATGCGCAAACCGGAAAAACCGTTGGAGATTTGATTCGCAATGGCCAACTCTGTTGTGTAGCTCGAGGGGGGAAAGGCGGAAGAGGAAACACCCACTTTAAAAGCTCCAAGATGAGAGCGCCCCGGATCGCAGAAAACGGAGTCCTTGGGGAAGAACGGCAACTTGCTTTAGAATTAAAACTCATTGCAGACATCGGTTTGGTCGGGTTTCCGAATGCGGGGAAATCGACGTTGATATCACGAATCAGCAACGCAAGACCCAAAATCGCGGACTATCCATTTACGACACTCACCCCCAATCTGGGTGTTGTGGAGTTGAGTGATCAGAGATCCTATGTGGTTGCCGATATTCCCGGGATTATCAGAGGCGCCAGTGATGGGGCTGGTTTAGGAATTCAGTTTCTGAAGCATATAGAACGAACACTTGTGATTGCTCATGTCGTGGATGGCTCGAATACCCATGAGGGTGATCCGATGGATCGATACCATGCGATCCGGAAGGAATTGGAGTTATTTAATCCCACTCTTGCGGCAAAAGAAGAATTGGTTATTCTCAACAAAATAGACTTAATCCCACCCGATCAACGGGCAGAACTACAGGACCAATTTGGTCAGATGGGAAAGGAAGCAATCATGATTTCTGCAGCAACGGGGGAAGGAATCAAAGCGCTTACAGAGCAGTTATGGAAGATAATCGAGCTGAATCGACGGAGTGTGGAGGAAAAGGAAAGCTATTACATAGAAGATTTAGAAGCGAAAAAATTGCATTTCCAACCAATCCAGGAAAAGATGCCCCACTCTCTATCGCTTTCATTGAAGAAGATTGAAGACGGTATTTGGGAACTCCATGGGGACGAGTTAGAGATCCTTTTGAGAAAGCTGAACCTAAATC
This sequence comes from uncultured Thermotogaceae bacterium, assembly GCA_964462525.1. GTDB lineage: Bacteria > Thermotogota > Thermotogae > MWEM01 > MWEM01 > CAYWWY01. The sequence goes on along the minus strand of CAYWWY010000001.1, from coordinate 461,527 downwards.
ATTACGATAGTTATCAAAGGTTGATGAAAATCATTCAAAGAAGCGGGTTAGACCGTCTCATGCAAGATTACTCTGTGAAAAATGGCGACACAGTGATCATTGGCGACTTTGAGTTTGAGTACATGGAAGACAAGCAAAAGGAGGGAAAGTGATGAGCGAGAAAGAAAAAGACTGCGGGTGTCATGAGGAAGAAATGAATCATGAACATTGTGAGTGTGACTACGGCATGCCTCTTTTGGGCGATCCGTTCCCCAAAATGAAGGTGCAGACAACCCATGGGGAGATGGAACTACCCAAAGCCTTTAAAGGGAAATGGTTCGTTTTGTTTAGCCACCCCGCCGATTTTACCCCTGTATGCACAACGGAGTTCATTGCCTTTCAGCAGAGATATGACAAATTTCGCGCCCTAAATTGCGAACTGATAGGCATGAGTGTGGACCAAGTGTTTGCCCACATCAAGTGGGAAGAGTGGATTCACGAGAAAATGGGGGTGGAGATCCAATTCCCAATCATTGCCGATACGGGCGCAGTGGCAGACCAATTGGGACTGATCCATCCTGGAAAAGGGACAAATACTGTCCGAGCTGTTTTTGTGGTGGATGAAAACGGTTTGATCCGAATTATCCTATATTACCCCCAAGAGCTTGGAAGAAACATGGATGAGATTCTTCGCGCAGTTGAAGCAATGCAGGTTTCGGATCAAAATAAGGTAGCCATGCCTGCAAATTGGCCCAACAACGAAATCCTCAAAGATCAAGTGATTATCCCGCCACCGAAAGACGTGAAAACAGCTAAAGAGAGGCTGCAAAAAGCTAAAGAAGGTCAATTTGAGTGCTACGATTGGTGGTTGTGTTACAAAAAACTGAAATAATCTGACTATTAGAAATCGGCATAGACGCCCGAGAGGCGTCTATGCATAGCTTTTGGGAGGGACTCTATGAATAAAGCGAAAATCCGAATGCGGATGAGCGCTCATGATGCGCACTATGCCGGAGGCTTGGTCGATGGATCCAAAATGCTTCAGCTCTTTGGAGATGTCGCCACAGAGCTTCTAATTCAGCATGATGGGGATGAAGGGTTGTTTAAAGCATACGATCTTGTTGAATTCATTCGTCCGGTTTTTTCAGGAGATTATATTGAAGCGGTCGGGGAGATTGTTGAAGTAGGCAGAACTTCTCGAAAAATGCGATTTGAAGCATATAAAGTCGTCTCCAACGCAAACATCGAAGGCCATGAAAGCGCCTGCGATGTGATCGACCCCCCTCAACTGGTTGCTCGTGCCAGTGGGACTTGTGTGGTTCCCAACCGGTATCAAAGAAAGAAAGGTGATCTAAGTGGCCTTTGATCGTTTGATTATCACGGTTGCCCTCTGTGGTGCTGAGGTTACTCGCGAAAAGACTCCGTACATCCCGATAACCCCCGAGGAATTGTCAGATGAAGCAAAAAACTGCGCCGAAGCGGGGGCTAGTATTGTCCATCTGCATGTTCGGGATTCGGAAGGCAAGCCCACTCAAGACCGGGACATTTTTTCTCAAACAGTAGGGTTGATCCGCCAAAAAGCGCCTGAGCTGGTTGTTCAGGTCTCTACAGGGGGAGCAGTTTGGATGGATGCGGAAACCCGCATTCAGAGTCTGGATTCCAATCCTGATATGGCTACGCTGACCACAGGAACGTCCAATTTTGGAAACGATGTATTCCTCAATCCTCCAAAAACAATCCTAACCTTTGCCCGAGAGATGGAACAACGCAAAATAATGCCAGAGTTTGAATGCTTTGACATGGGCCACCTTTCCTATGCATTATACCTTATTCAACGGAGGATTGTTCAAAGACCCCATTATCACTTTGATTTCGTTTTGGGAGTACCGGGAGCCATCGCAGCGAATGTTCCAAATTTGGTTCAAATGGCTCAATCCTTACCTCAACCGTGGAGTTGGACGGTAGCGGGGATTGGAAGAGCCCAATTTCCTTTAGCAGCTGTATCCATAGCAATGGGAGGCCATGTACGTGTCGGTATGGAAGATAACCTCTTTTTAGAAAAAGGCGTTTTGGCAAAATCGAACGCAGAGATGGTTGATAAAGCTGTACGGATTGCTCGGGAACTGGGTAGGCCCATTGCGAGCCCTTCACAAGTTCGAGATTACTTCCAAATCCAGTAGGTCGATCTCCATATGAAGTATTCCGTTGTCGATGGTCATTTGGATTTGCTTCTTTTTGTTAGTGATTATAGAAACAAGGGAGAAATAAATGTCATCCAGAAATATTTCCTCCCTTCGATTCAAGCGGGGAATGTCCGGTTGATTGTTGCTTCGATTTTTGTCGAAGATATATTTCTTCCCGAAATGGGTTTGCGAAAATCCCTCGATCAAATCAGCATGATGCTTGAAGAGCTTTCAGATACCGATGAGTTTGTTTTATGCAAAGATTGGTCAATGATCAGCGAAACTTTGGAGTCGGGGCGACTTGCCTTTTTGCTTTCGATGGAAGGCGCAGACGCTTTGGGAAATGATCCCCATCTTCTTCGGGTTTTTCATGAATTGGGAGTGCGGCTATTGGGGCTTACATGGAGTCGAAGGAACTATCTCGGTGATGGATCCTTTTATCGACCGGTTGTGGAAGGGAGAAAGGGCGGATTAACTCCCTTTGGTCTTCAGGTCGTACAGAAAGCCGGAGAATTGGGTATGATTCTGGATTGTTCTCATTTGAACGATGAGGGGTTTGAAGATTTGCTTCGTTTTTCGGATGGTCCGGTGATTGCTTCTCATTCTAATGCCCGCGCGGTAACTCCTTCTCTGAGAAACTTGACTGACGAGCAAATCAAGGCGCTTTCTTATCGGGATGGGGTGATCGGGGTCAATGCAGTCAATTTTTTCGTCGGAGCAAACGATGACGAAGCAACCCAAGATCAACTCCTCAACCATCTAGATCATATCGTGGATATTGGCGGTGTTGATCACGTGGGATTTGGATTTGATTTTTGTGGTGTGCTAAAAAACCAGCTTTCGTCAGAAACCCATAAATCCTTTCCGCGTCCTCATTTCGATGTGATCCCGGGATATGAAGCGATGCCACATCTATTGGATCAATTAGAGAAACGAGGGTATCAAGAAGATCAGATCAGAAAGATTAGTGGTGCTAACTGGTTGCGAGTCTTTCAAAGACTGTAAGGAATGAGCTCTTGTTGGGCAACGAAACGAGGGGGTGTGCGGTTTGGAAGTGAGCAAACATATCGGATGCATTTACAAGTCTTCAGCGGAACACCAACAGTTTGTCACGGCGTATTTGACCGAAGGGCTCAAGAACAATCAAAAAATCGTCTATATTGCCCATGACGTGCGCCCCGACGCGATTCGAGCTTACCTTCATGCATCAGGGCACGACACTCGAAAACTTACGGAATCCGGTCAGCTTAAGATCCTTACCGTTCAAGATGTATTTGTGAAAGAAGGAAAACTCACCCCTGAAACCATTGGAAAACTTCTGAAAAAAGAATCAAAAAAGGCCCGGACTGAAGGATATGCGCTTCTGCGATACTGTTTGGAAGTGTCTTCAATCCTTCAAAAACACTATGGAACCGACGAATACGAAGAATATCTGAGTGAACTGCATTCCTTTTTAGACTCCGATCCATCCTTGGTTCTCTTTCTCTATAATCATGTTCAAATTGAATCTTCAGCGATTTTCCATATTCTTCGGTCGCATCCCTTTCTGTATTTCCAGAACGAATGCAGCCAGAATCCGTTTTTTTTACACCAATCTGTTCTCATCAGCCAGAACCGGTCAGAAGAAACCTTGAATGTGTTCATGAATGTCCTCAAAGAATCAAAGGAACAAGAAAAGAAACGAAAAGAAAGAGACGCCTTCTTATCCCATTTCTTTTCTGCTTTGGATCATCCAGCCATTCTTGTAAATGGAGGCTATCGGGTATTGCAGGTAAATCAACGAGCCCAACAGCTGCTGGAATGCAATCAAGACGATGCTTATGGCAAACGATTTTGTGATTTGTTCGAAGATCCCCATACTCATCAATTATGCAATTCTCTTATTGAGAAGGAATTTCATTCTGAAACAGATTCTGTCATGTTTCGATGGGTTTCCGGTTCGGGAAAAGAGATTGAAGTTGCATGGAAAGTAACCCCTTTTCGTTCTTCTTGGGATGACCAAGGCCTTTTTCTTTGGGTCGGTACCGATCGGAGTCCGATACGTAAAGCGGAAAAAAGACAGCAAGAAGAGTATGAAGCGCTTACCAATCAGCATCAGAACACCTTGAAAGAAAAAGAAGGATTGCATCATAAAGAACTTGAAGCAATGGAACAGGAATTCCAAACTAGGATGTATGAAATGAGTCAGGAATACCAAGAAACCATAGACAAGCTTCATAAAGAACGAGAACAGGCGCAACAGAAAGAGCAAGAAACGCTTAAGGCGCGGGAAGAAACGATTCAATCTCTCCAAAATCAACTCATTTCAAACCAAAAATCTCTCGAATCTGTAGCGATCCGGAACGAAGAACGGCTTGGCGAAAAAGAAAGAGAATTGGATCAACTGCAAAGGATCGTAAACGGGATCAAACATCCCTTTAGTTTCTTTGAGCTGGATGGAGTTCTCGGTTATGCCAATACCGCTTTCTATACGTATCTTGAAGAGCATAAAGAGAGCCCAGACGCTTTTTTTCAAAAACAGGTCTTACTCAACAAAGAAGAAGCAAAGAGCCTTTCTATCGAACCCATAGAACCGGTTCGTTGGAACGGTCAGTGGATTCAATGGATATCTCAAGAAATCCCTGATTATGGATGGATCTGGGAAGGCGTATTTGTAACTTCATGGAACGACCGGATAGAAGATGCTGAACGCGCCCGGCAATGGAAAATGTGTGAAGACCAAGTTTTGCATGCATTGCAATTTGCTCGCTCTCTAAGCGATTTATCACGTCCTTTGGGGTTTTTGGCAAAAAAACTCGGTATCAGCAAAGCAAGTCTCTATCATCGCGCTACCCTTTTCGACCCGGAACTACTGGTTGCTGAGTGGGCATCCGAAAAAGATCTGCGGCATCTAGACCTGTTTGAAATGCGTCAACAGCATGTTGATGAAGATCATTCTCTAACGGAATTCAGAGGTTTCTTTTCGATCCCGCCGGGATCCATACCTCTTGAAGAAAAGGAGCAAATCCGGGCTGTTCTGACTCTTTTTCATATGCATGTGGTCCATCTCTTGAGAGAAAAAGAACTGGTTCATGCAAGAAGAAATATTATTCACAAGTTGAGCATCAACGAGCGGTTAATGGCTCATCTAAAAGCAGCCGGTATGCTTTTGGGGTTTCGAGGAGAAGAATTGGAGTTTGATACAGCAGAACAGGCCGGTTCAAGCATTATTCCAGCCATTGTCAAAGCTATGGCCGAAAAAGAGGAACTGCAAACTCGATTGGAAGATCGGAAAAAAGATCGGGAAAAGAACCGAAAGCGAAACCCGGAAAATGGAACGATCTCGTTTCTTCCTTCCTTTCCGATTCATTGGTATGATAACGATTTCTTTTTTTCCGATGTTATCAACCAGATTGCGCGAATTGCTTCTTTTGATGCCATTCGAATATGGCTAAGAGATGAGACTGATTCCTTCCGTGTTGTGGCGGAAAAAGGGATGGGTAAGAGTACTCTCGCCCATTCGCGCACCCTCGATTTCTCGGATCCTTTGATGGGACAGGTTTTCCAAGGCCTAGCGCCATACTCCCTTCAATCTCTTCATTCGGCTCACCAGTCTTATCCCTATTTGCAGGCATATTTTGGATTGGGGTTTTCCCAATACTCATCTTTTCCCATTAAGAATAACAGCGCTATCATCGGATGGGTAGAAGTATTCAACCGACATCCATGGGAAGATCCGATCCCCATTCTCTTTTTCTTTCAACAGATCGCGTATGATATAGGGCTACAAATGGCTATACAGAAGCATGAAAACCGATTCCACAAGACACGAATGAAACTGGAGCTTTGGGTGCAAGAAGGGATGGGAGGCATACTTCGATTAATGGAAGAAAAGGGTATAGAAAGCTTAGGACACTTATCTCGGGTCGAAGCTACCGTTCGGGACTTAGCTATTTCATTGGATTATCCTGCGTACCGAATGGATGCATTGATGGAGGGCGTTATGCTCCACGATGTGGGTATGCTTGCCATAGATGAAACCATTCCAAGAAAAAAAGAGCTCTTGAACCCGAGCGAGAGAACGGTCATGGAAACTCATGTGATTCGAGCGAAAGAGATCTTGGGCGGACTCAATCATCTGCCCGGTATGCTTGAGATCCCTACATACCACCACGAGCGATGGAATGGAAGCGGGTATCCAGAAGGAAGAATCAAAGAGGAGATTCCGCTGAGCGCTCGGATTTTCGCTGTAGCGGACGTATTTGATGCGTTATCTTCAGATCGCCCTTATAGAAAGGCTTGGACAAAGAAGGCGGTTCGGGAGTACTTGATGGAACAAAGAGCAATCTTGTTTGATCCGGATGTAATAGACGTGTTTCTCCGATCCAATCTAAGTATAAAGGAGCTGAACCGATGATGAAGGGAAAAAATTGGACTGTATGGGTGGTTTCAAAAGATGCGGACAATATCGGCTATCTTCAAATGTACCTTTCCGAATCAAAAGAGGCGTCGATGAATATTGTGCGTATTGATGATCCAAGCCCTAGTTTGACAGAAAAAATCCAAGAAAGACCCGACGTTGTTTTTGTCGATTTCGATAGCATGAGTGGCTCTTCTGCCCTTGTGATCTCATCCCTCAGCGAATCTGGATGGCCCATCATCGGGATTGTATCAAAGCAAACCCCCTCGGATCAACGGAAAACCTTGGAAGAGAAAATCCCCGTCCTTCTTGAAATGGAGCTGCTGAATCCTCAGTATTTGGTTTATGTTATTGATTCGCTTTTGGCGCAGAATGAGAAAGAATCGGCGCTCGAAGGCCTTGCGGAGGAAATTGAAGCATTCGTTTCTCTTTTTGAGGCGTTCCCTGAAGCCTTGCTGGTTATTGATGACAAGCGGTCGGTTTTGTATGCCAATAACATAGCGAAACATCTATTCGCTGAAATAGAAACCCATCAACTCCTTCCGTTTTCACTAGAAGACGGGGATGGATTCATTGAGTGGGAGGATCCCTCGACTGGAATGCTCTTAAAACGAGCAGTAAAAAAGCAACCGGTTCTTTGGAAGGGGCTTTCCTGCGATTTGATCATCTTGAACGAAACAGTTTCAGTTGATGAAGAGTGTAATGAGCCACAAAAGTATGCGAGTAGCCTTCAATCCGTCATCAATCGGTTGCCTTGCGGTATTGTAATTGCCAACAGCGCGCATGAAGTTCTTTTTATCAATCATTTAGCAACCCATATGCTGGGATTCACGCAAGATGAAGTTCTTGGCGCGCAGTGGGATCTTCCTTTTGATGAAGAAGATTTCCGCAAAAAAACGATTTCCCTGGATCAAACAGGTATGATTGTCGAGGTGCAAATCCAACAAATTTCATGGAAAGAGGAACAGGCATTCATGGTAATTATGAAGGATGCTGGGGATCAATTTGATCAAAAGAAAACGCTTCAGACGCAAGAAGCGATCCTTGCAATGATTTCTGCAACAGCGCATCGAATGAGAGTGACTCAGAACCTGACCGAAGAGGTTTTGCCAGGATTAGCGGATATTGCGAAAACGACGGGTGTTCATCACGCCTTGTTTATGCGTTTTGACAATCAGGGCCTGAATGTAAGTGAAATAATCGAATGGGTATGTGACAAGTACACAAGCATGAAGGAATTTTGGAAAAACTTACCGATCGAGCGGTTTCCTTGGTTGCGGTCAAAACTAATGTCAGAAACTTTTCCTTTCGAAATGCTTCCGCATCATATATCATCCGACGTGATAAACGATTTTGCTTTCATCGACAAAGAAAAGGTTACTTCGATCCTGTTCTATCCCGTTCGCACAAAAGAAAAACTTCTTGGTCTTCTTGCTTTTACCCAAATCGAGAAAGAAAAAGAGTGGAACGAACAAGAACGGAGGATGATTCAGATCTTTGGGAATCTGCTTTCGTCAAGTATTGAAAAAAAGGCGTTAGAAAAAGGATCGCTGGACAAGGAAAAGCAAAATCAAGCAAAATTGGATCACCTTCCCGATGGAGTAATTCTTGCAGAAGCGGTCGAAGGCGTTTCTTCTCTATCCATTCAATACATCAATCAAACATTATGCCAGCTTTTGGGGTATGATCGGCAAGAACTTCTTCAAATGACGATTCAAGATATCGAAGATCCAAAGCGTTGGGTTGAAAGCCATAAGTACATGGAAACATTAATGCAAAAGGGATCCCTGATCTTTGAAATGGGTTATTTACGGAATCATAATGAACTGATATCCATGGAAGTTCATGCAAAAACTTTTGCTACAGATCATAAAACGATGATTTTAATGGTGTTTCGCAGAAAAAAGGAGACGGACTCCCAAGAGTCCCGTTTGCAGATTCAGCTTCAGCGAATGAAGTCTTTGCGATCCATCGATACGATTGTCTCTTCCAGCCTTGATTTGCGAAGCGCTTTGAATCTGTATCTGGATCAGATCATTCATCAACTCCAATTTGATGCCGCTTCGATAGCCTTGATCGATACTGCCTCATATTCATTGGAGTATCATTGCGGAAAGGGATTCTCCAAAAAAAACCCCGTAGGTATGCGCCTCCGTTTGGGAGAAAGTTTTGCAGGGCGAGTGATTGTCGAAAATCGTCCCATTATGATTGCTCACATTCAGCATACCCAAAACCACGATCGATTTTCCCAGATTCTGCTGGAAGAAGGATTCTACTCATATTATGGGATCCCTCTCATTGCTCGAGGGGAAGTGAAAGGGGTACTGGAGATCATGCACCGATCGACAATGGAGATCAAACCAGAGATTGGAGACTTTTTGGAAGTGATGACTGCTCAGTTATCTGTTGCAATCGATAACTTGATTTTGATCCAGAGCCTTCAGCGATCCCAGGTGGAAGCCAGAATTCGTTTGGATCAAGCTATAGAGGGCTGGTCACGGTCCATTGAGCAAAGAATGAGAAAACCGATCGGGAGCACAATGGAACTAGCAACCAGGGTTACCGATATGGCAAGGGTAATGGGTATTCCAGAAAACCAAGCAATCTTGATTCGAAGAGGCGTTTTGCTGTTTGATTTAGGGATGGTGAGCGTAGGAGACAAGATACTGCACCGCAAAGAAGAATTGACAACCGATCAGTGGGACGTCATTCGGAACCATCCAGAATCTGCGCGCACTTTGATGTCTCATTTTCCCTATCTGAAAGAATTGATGGAGATCCCCGTTTACCATCATGAACGATGGGACGGAAAAGGATACCCCTACGGGTTGACGGGTGATCGAATCCCTCTTTCGGCAAGAATCTTCAAGGTTATGGATGTAGCGCAGGCCCTCGCTCAACCTCGAATCTATCGAGAAGCCTGGCGAGAAGAAGATATCGATACCTACCTGAAAGAGCAATCTGGGCATGAATTTGATCCGGATATTGTGGATTTATATTTTAAACATAAGTGAAAAAAACAGGGCTTTAAAGCCCTGTTTTTGGTGGAGCCGATGAGATTTGAACTCACGGCATCTACCATGCCATGGTAGCGCTCTCCCAGCTGAGCTACGGCCCCAACAACGGTGGTATTATACATGATTCTTTTGGTTTTTGCAAGTCTTTTCAATGGTTTTTTCATTTTTAGAATGGAGGGTATAGATGCACCCAATCGTCGGTTTGGTAACTAGTTTCCTCGCGCTGACTATCCCTCTGGTCTTGCTTGCGAGAATTTCGTTTCTCGGTAAAGGGGAGCGGAAGGATTCCCATTCTCTTTCTGTGATCATCCCAGCAAGAAATGAAGAAAAGAGAATTGTCCCTCTTTTGGAATCCTTACGCAGTCAATCTGTTCGGCCAAGTGAGGTTTGCGTGGTGGATGATTCTTCTACCGACCAAACAGCTGAGATCGTAAAGAAACACGGGTATCGGGTCGTCCAGTGTCCGATTTTACCGGAAGGGTGGACAGGAAAGTCGTGGGCATGTTGGAATGGAGTGCATTCGACAGAAGGAGAGCTTCTGCTATTTTTGGACGCTGATGTAACCCTGAAAAAGGATGCGTTGGAACGCCTTTTGTTCGAATACGAACGCACAGGCGGACTGATATCGGTCCAACCCTTTCATCTGATGAGCCGCTTTCATGAGTATTTTTCCGCTTTTTTCAATATGATCGTAATGATGTCCATGCGGTCTTTTTCTTTTTTTGGAAAATGGATACAACCCCTCGGGGCATTTGGTCCGGTGATCCTTTGTTCTCGCAAAGACTATCTAATAGTGGGTGGCCACGAAAGGATCCGGACATCCATTTTGGAAGATGTGGAGTTGGGTCAAGCCTTTATTGCGCAAAGAATTCCGGTTACTCCGAAAGGAGGAAGGGGGAGCATTTCATTCCGAATGTACCCCGAAGGGTTTCGGACCCTAACGGAGGGGTGGGGAAAAAACTTTGCAAGCGGGGCATCCAAAACAGATCTGGTTACTCTGGTATCAATGATTGTGATTATTACCGGATGGATCTCTATATTGATCGGATTTGCGCAGTTGCCTGTTCAGCCTTTTCACTGGGCGCATATCTACTATCCAGTCGCATATATATGTGCGGTGTTTGAATTGCGCTGGCTTTGGAGTAAGATCGGATCATTTGGGTATGTGAGTGCGATTCTGTTCCCCGTGCATTTACTTTTTTTTGTTGGGATCTTTTTTGTCTCAATGTTCTTTACGATGAAGAAGAAAAGAGTTCATTGGAAAGGAAGAACAGTCATAATCCACAAGGATGATCAAGAATGAGGATATGGGAACAAACTCTTTGGATCATGGCCTTTGATTCCCATCACGGTTGTGTTTTGGTGTCTTAAAATATTAGACATCTTATAGAAAGACGATTGTTAGATTTATGCTATCTTTCAATGGGGAAAAGATGGTAGAATCTATGAAAGGGCATTTCGGGTTCGGGCCTGGAGAGGAAAATGGCCAGACGGAAGCACCTTCTTTCCCAGAGGGTTCCAAATATAGAAACTACTCCGAAAGACAGAATGGATCTTGAAACACTCTTGGTTGAGGTCAATCGAGCAAAATGGGATCTTTTGTTTAATGCAGCTTGGGTATGTTGGATCCTGTTTGGGTATTATGGCCAAGCGTAAACTCCTTGCACCATTACTCAACGGTACAATCGGATTCGATTTATAAAAACCCTTGAAAGGAAAGCCTAAATGAGCAATCAGACAAAAAGCGAAAACCTGATCATCTTCGATGTTGGGGGAGTGATGTGTACGGGCACGGCTGTCGCACAAAAAATCGCTGATTTTTTGGAAATTCCGAAGGAGCGCTTCCTTTCCTTATCCCACCAGGCAGGCGACAATGAACTGCAAAAAGGGCTTATTGTATTGCATGAATACATCGACCGGCTCTCCAAATCCGCAAAAAAAAGGATACCCAATGACATTTGGACACGGTTTTTTAAAACAGATCGGATCCAAGAGAGTTATCATCTCGCGGGAAAAATGAAGAAGAAATATCGAATCGTTGCCGGAACGAATACCATCCAACCCCATTATGATATGCACATCCAACAAGGAGACTATGCTATTTTTGATGCTGTGTATGCTTCTCATCAGATCCACCATTCAAAACCCGACTCTTCTTTTTTCTCCCATATTCTCGAAAAGGAAGGGTACAGTACCAAAGAGGCGGTTTTTGTTGATGACACATCAGCAAATGTTTCTGCAGCTAAGGCATTGGGAATCCATGCCATTTTGTTCGAGGGAGCAAAGGCCCTCGAAAGAGAGTTGCGAATAGCCGGAATCTTGTAATGAAAAGGCACCTCATGAAAGGAGTGATACAAATGGCAAAAGGAACAAGGGCATTTTGGGTCATTGCGCTGTTGACTTTGGCACTGGTTTCGTTGGTTTCTGCCAACATCACCATCACATGGTGGATTAATCCATGGAGGATTGCGCCACCTGGATTCCCATCCGATCAAGCCCCAACCAGTGAAGATTATCCAAAGTGGGTTTCAGAAGAGTTTATGCGCTTGAATCCCGGAGTGAAGGTTGAGTATGTTGTGGTAGGGAATGCAGAATACTCTCAAAAAATGGCAGCGGCTATAGCCACGAGAACCCAGCCCGATTTTTTCAAAGGACCTGTGTGGGATAGCCGTTGGGTACGAGCCGGTCTCCTTGAGATGATCGATCCATATTTGACCGCGGAGGATTGGGAAGACTTTTATGATGCCATACTTGAAGAAGGGAAGATTGGAGACCACTATTACATCTGGCCTTGGAACTTCGGTACAAACGGAATGGGGACTTCCATGCTTCTATACACACCTCATTTCGAGGAAGCGGGTATCGATTGGAGGAAAATCGTAGAAGAAGGTTGGACCATGGAAGAATTCGTTGAAATATGTAAAAAGCTGACCTTTGATTCAACGGGAGATGGGGTCGTCGATCGATTTGCGCTGAGTTTTGGAGCGAAAGATACCCATAACCTGCTTAACTTCATCTATGCATTCGGAGGAGAGCTGACCAATGGGGATGAAACCGTCGTGACCTTCAATACACCTGAGGCGGTTGCTGGTTTGCAGTTCTTGATTGATTTGGTCAATGTTCATCGAGTTGCGCCTCGTGGGGTAGAAGCTATGGGGATTTATGACGTCATCGGAAATTTCCATGCGCATAACACCAGTATTGGATTTGGCGGTCCATACGAAATCGGACGGATCGACCGCTATCTGAAAGAAGGGCGGATTTCCGAAGAGTTTTTCCCTGTTGTCGCTCCTTTCCCGCATGTGGAAGGACGAGAAGCAGTAGCCTACACTACAGGAAGCGGGTTTATCATCTTCCGTCAGCCCGATCAAGCCAAACGGGATATGGTGTTTGAGTTCATTCGTTTTCTCACCAATCAGGAGAACCTTGCTTTGCTTGAGACTTTACAATATGTAACAGCTCGAGATTCCGTCAATCAAACGCTCTACTTGGACGATCCTTATATGAACGTACAAGTCCAGAGGTTCAGCGATATTATGGCTCATTATGGAAGACCGTTCTTTGGATCTCAAGAATTTCCATGGAGCCAGATTAATGATCACTTTATTGCTGCATTGGAAGGTGCTTTTTCAGGAACTAAGTCACCTCAAAGAGCTTTGGATGATTTTGTAAACGAGGCCAATCGGATTATCCAGCGCCTTCGGTAAATGGATTAAAAAAACTTGCTGTAGTAGGATTTTCTACTGCAGCAAGTTTTTCTGTTCAGTGGATCAAGCATAATCGTCTAGAAACGATCAGGGAGGGATGGATTTGGGTGTCTGGAAAACCGTTTGGAAGACAAGGTGGGGGTATTTGTTTCTCCTGCCTCATATTTCCTTGTTTGCAACATTTTTCCTAATCCCAGTCGCCTGGGGCGCGTATTTGAGCCTTTTTGACTATAATGTGTTCTCCCAAACCTTTGTGGGATTTGAGAATTACCAATATCTGTTTTCTGATTGGCTCTTTACGAAGGCGTTAGGAAATACCTTTCTCTATACATTTGGAGTAGTTCCTTTATGGTTGGGAAAGGCCCTTTTGGTGACTGTGTTGATTTACCCTTTTCGGAACTCAATCCGAACCTTCTTTAAAGCGATTTTTTATCTTCCAAATGTTACTTCGTCCGTGATTATTTCCATGATATGGTTATGGGTGTTCAATCCGCAATATGGATTGCTGAACTATGCTGTTCGGAGTTTGGGTATGGAACCGGTGGCATGGTTGGGAAACCAGCTGACAGCTATGCCTTCCCTGATCATCATGCAGGTGATTATGGGAGGCGGTTCAACGATCGTCCTCCTTTCCGCCGCTATGGCTTCGATCCCTGAGTACTACTTTGAAGCCGCAAAACTGGAAGGAGCCAATTCGTGGAAAGTATTTACAAAAATTACAATTCCTTTGCTCAAGCCAACCATTTTGTATGCCTTGGTCATGGGAACGATCGCTAACTTTCAAACCTTCTCCAACATATACATCATGACCAAAGGCGGACCTGAGTTTTCAACTGTTACGATTGGATATCTAATCTACCGAACCGCTTTTCAGTTCTATGATTTAGGACTTGCTTCTGCAATGTCTATGGTTATGTTTGGGATTTTGGTGATTCTCGGGATTGTTCAGTTCAAGTGGTTGGGTTCCAACGTCGAATATTGAAGGTGGTGCACATATGATGCGGTTGAATCGTAAAGACATGACAAAAAGAGTAATCGCTTTTAGTATTGTTGCTTTTTTGGGGTTGCTTGCGTTCATCCCTCTGTATTGGATGGTGATCACCGCAATAAAACCACCCGCTTTAACCCTCCGGTTCCCGCCGGAGCTTTTTCCAACCAACCCAACCATCCAAAACTTTGCCTCCCTTTTTCAAAGACCCACAATATGGCGGTGGACTCTGAATAGCGGTATTGTTGCAGGAACAGTAACCATTGTTCAGCTATTGTTTTGCGCTATGGCAGGGTATTCTCTGGCAAAAAAACAGTTTCCTGGAAAAAACTTCCTGTTTGGGATGTATATATCTTCTATGATGATCCCCAAGCAAGTGACCTTAGTACCGCTGTATATTCTCATTTCAGAATTTGGAATGATCAATACCTATCAAGCACTCATACTACCAAGCATAGCTACTCCATTTGGCGTTTTTTTGATGCGACAATTTATGATTACGCTTCCTTCCGAAGTTATTGAAGCGGCAAGAATTGATGGAGCTTCAGAAGTGCGCACCTTCTTCTCAATCATTCTTCCGATGACAAAACCCGCATTGGCGGTATTGGGGATATTCACTTTTGTTGGAGAATGGAATGATTTCCTATGGCCTTTGATCGTAACAAACACACCCAATATGATGACTCTCCAGGCTGGGTTGGCGCGATTGCAAGAAGAAGTGCCGCTTCAACACTCATTGCTGATGGCCGGGGCGGCATTCGCTGCAATTCCAATGATTGTCGTGTTTTTTGCCTTTTCTCGATATTTCCTAAAAGGGATTACGATTGGAGCGATCAAGTAATCGAATGAGCGAAGAAAACATGAAACAGAGAATCCGATTTCGGGTTTTAGGGATGACTTGCGTAAATTGCGTTCGAACTGTAGAAAAAGCACTACAAAAAGATGATCGAATCCTTTTTGTTAGTGTGAATTTGGCAACCGAAACCGGATTTGTCGAGGTAGATCCTTCCATATCACAAGAAGAGATTCGAGAGATTGTTCAGAAAGTTGGTTACGATTTATCTTTTTCAGAGGCAAAAGAAGGGGATCTATCAGGGTATCGCAGTATGAAAAGGCGGATGGTATTTGCTCTGATTGTGACTGTTCCTCTATCGATTCTTATGATCTTTCATATGATTGGGATACATGTGCCTTTTTTTGCTTGGATGGAAATCTTCCTGGGTGGATTTGTGATCTTCTATCTAGGAAAGAAAACGATCAGAGGCGCATGGATTGCTTTAATCCATGGGCATACTAATATGGACTCTCTCATATTTCTCGGTTCAACAGTTTCTTGGGGTACAGGATTGATGCATCTGATCGGGTTTCCTATCTCTTCTTTCTCAACAATCGGAGCCATGATTATGACATTGCATATTCTCGGGCGGTTCATTGAATCTTATTTACGTGACCGCGCTGCGAGAGAAATTCGGGCTTTGATTGATCAACAGCCAAAAGAAGCTCGGATTCTGGTTGAAAAAAACCGGGTTCAAGTTCCAATCGAGGCAGTGAAGAGAGATATGATCATGGAAATATTGGTAGGCGAAAAAATCCCGACAGATGGAATCATCCTTAGTGGTTCAGCTGGGATTGACGAGTCGATGATTAGTGGGGAATCAGCTCCTGTTTTTCGTGGAGCAGGAGACAGTGTAATTGGAGGATCCATTCTTCTCAATCGTCCAATTCAGGTTCGCGTTACAAAGACGGGCGATGAAACCTTTATGGCGCAAATGATTGAATTGATCCGTCAAGCGCAAGGGACGAAAGTCCCGATCCAAGCCCTTGCGGACCGGATTACTTTCTGGTTTGTACCGGCGATTATTTTTCTCGCTGTTGTAAGCGGGTTGATTTGGTATGCTTCATATGAAAGATTGGATTCATATATCCTTCAGATTCAACAAAACGTTCCTTGGATTCCAGGAGATATGGATCGACTCTCATTTGCTGTCTTTTCTTTGGTTTCAACCTTGGTCATTGCATGTCCGTGCGCTCTCGGTTTGGCTACACCGATGGCTCTGATCAGGGGCACAATGGTGGCGGCTACTAAAGGGTTGCTGATCAAAAACGGAGAAGCGATTCAAACCAGCCGATCCATTGGATACATTCTTTTGGATAAAACGGGTACCCTGACTCAAGGACGCCCGGAAGTTGTGGATTGTACGGTACCGAAAAGATGGTTTGCCATAATTCATGCGATTGAATCTCAATCCAATCATCCGTTGGGAAAAGCCATCACGGCTTATACGAATCGAGAGATGCAGTCCGAATCCGGTTTGAAAGACGGAGAACCAGATCGAATATATCCCCTGAACAATCACATGGATGAACCATTCGTTATTGAGGAGATACCGGGGCAAGGAATTGCTGCTCAGGATGGAGTACACATGTATGAGATTGGAAGACCCCTCCCATTAGAAGAAAACCCCCAAAGAAAAACGGATGATTCGGAAAAATCACACCAATCGCAGGTTCAATTTCGTATCGATCGAAACCCGATCGGGGATTTTTGGATATATGACCCTATTCGTGAAGATACAGCATCTGCTGTTGCCCAAATGAAAGAAAAAGGGATCATCCCTGTCATTGTTTCGGGGGATCGCAGGCAGGTTGTATCTGGTGTTGCGCAGCAACTCGGAATAGAAGATTATCACGGAGAAGTTCTTCCATCACAAAAACTGGACATTGTACAGAAATATCAAACGTTGGGGAAAAAGGTGATGATGGTTGGTGATGGATTAAATGACGCGGCCGCACTACGAGGCGCTGATGTTGGCGTTGCTATGGGATCGGGAACTGATTTGGCGATTGAAAGCGCCGATATCGTTATTCTGCGGGAAGGGCTCTCGAATATAATCACAACGATTTCTATTTCTAAAACAACATTCTCCACGATCCGCCAAAATCTTTTCTTGGCTTTTCTTTATAATATTCTCGCGATTCCAGCGGCCATGATGGGATTGCTGCACCCTGCGATTGCTGAAATCGCCATGGCAATCAGTTCCATATCCGTTGTTCTAAACTCCTTGCGGATCCGCCCATGAGCACCGATTCATGCAATTACGAATCTCTTGAAGATAGTCGGGTTTTAGAAGCGGTTTTCTCCCAATTTCCACGAAGATAAACGAGCGTCTTAATAATCGATCGAACAACCATGTCCACCATCATTCCGATCCAAGCTCCCAAGAGGCCCAAACCAGCAAATCGAACAAGAACAAACCCCAAAGGAATCCGAATCCCCCAGATGGCCAGAATTGTTACAAGCATGGGTGTTCTTGTATCTCCAACACCTCGAAGTGCTCCTGTCATCGCAAAATCAGTCGCTAAGAAAAATTGGATCATTCCAATAATTCGAATCGGCAATTCTGCTTCAGAAAGGATGATTGGGTCATTTGAGAACATGCCAATCAGCAGCTTCGGAAATGCGAAAACGAAGATCCCCATCGCAACTTGAAAATAGACAGCAAGCTTCCAACCTTGCCGAACGATGCCCCCAACGCTTTGAAGGTCTCCCCGACCATTGTAATGTCCAACAAGAGTCGTTATTCCAACCGATACTCCCCATCCTGGCATGAATGCCAAAGATTCAATGCTGATTCCTACCCGATGGGCAGCGTATGCAATCGGGCCAGCGATAAAAAGGATATTGGTAAATACGAGCATTCCGATGGTAAAAATAAGGTTTTCAATAGCTGTGGGCAATCCGATGATCAGCATCCCCTTCATTCTTCGGAAGGAAAGCTTCCAGGTATCAGGAACTCGAATTTGCAGTTTCGGGGTTTGAAAACACACCCAAAGGAGCACTACCGTTCCAAACAGACGCGAAAGAACAGTAGCAAGAGCCGCTCCTTCTACCCCCATTTCAGGGAAACCCATTTTACCAAAGATCAGAGCGTAATCCAGTAAAATATTGATTCCATTTGAAATGCCAACAACGATCATCGGAGTTTTTGTATCCCCTACCCCACGCAACAATCCTCCAAGAAAAAGCATCAGTACCATTCCGATTCCGCCATAGAGCATGATTTGAAGATACTGGCTGGCTAAACGGACCAAATCTTCCGTCGCCCCCGGAAAAAAGATCATCAATCCTTTCGCTCCAAATCCAAAGCTTGTCATGATGATACCCAAAAACACCGCAAGATAGAAGCCGTTCCAGCAAGTTATAGAAACTGAACGCGGGTCTTTTTGACCGTACGCATTCGCAACTAAAACCGAACTGCCGATAACAATAGCCATGAAGAATGCCTGAAAGATGAAGAGGATTTGATTTGCCATTCCTGCTGCTGTCATCGCAGTCCAATGAAGCCGACCCAAAAAGGCAGTATCAACTACCCCCAGAATCATTTGGAGCATATTTTCTCCCATGGCAGGTATGGCGAGAATCATTAGTTCTTTTCGTATATGTTGTACTTGGTGCGGGGTAAGGTAGGAGTGTGTGAGTGAATATTTCCATTTCATATGTGTCGATTGTACTCGCTTTTCTCCTTTCTTGCAAGAACAAAAGATGGACTTTTGGGTAACAAAAAACGTACGGTATCCTAAATACTTATTGGGGTAGGTTGCTTCTGCGGCGGAAAATGCCCCCAATCTCGAGAAAAGCAAACCAAAATCTAAAATATCTTCAGATCAGGAAGTATTATAACCCTTTTAGTCCGGATCTGAAAGTACAAATAAAATATTTTAAGCTTGGACTTGACAATTATGATTTTCTGTGATATAATATGATCACGTTCAAAGAATATTCAGTTCTGATGACAACCATTGACGAATCAACAAAAAGAAAAGGCGAATACGGAAGGAGGCGATTGGGATGAGGAAAAACGAAAAATGTGGATCAGCGATGATGAGAAGCCTATATCAGCAAAAGGAAGAACACATGATTCAGCTGATGAAGGGCGTACGTTACTATTAACCTGTCAAGAATGCGGTGGAAAAAGGAAGGAGATCAATGATGCAAGTAAAGAAGACGAATGCATTTATGAAGTATGATTTGGAAGGAAAAAGATGCGAAGAATTTTCCAAAATATGGACAATAACAAAAGGATTTTAATGAAACGCAAAAGAAAAAGGGACCCTCTGATCGAAAAAAGAACCATCTAGTTTCCCCCAAAAGCGTCTCGGTCAGAGGGCCTCTTGTATTACTATTGTTCGCGCGCTTTCTCTAATCCCCTTTTTTCCAAATCTCCGCTTCGTTTCTAAATTATGCATCCTTTCAGAAATCTTTTTGAATGGAATCAGCTAAATGCTATATCTTCCATAGAATGATGATGTACCTTTCGGTGTTTCCGCTTCGAGTAGTTAATCCATTTGGGATAAATAATGGATCTTGACTTTGGATGGATAATCCGTTATACTATTTATGTCTTTCCGTCTACCCATCCCAGCACAAAGTGAAAGAGGTGAAAGAATGCTTCAAGATATTCTTACCTTGGGTATTGCGTATGAAGAATCAGGAATGGAGTTTTATCGACAGAATATGGATTTTGTGCATGAACCTTTAGCGAAAGAGATGTTTCGCTGGCTTGCAGAGATGGAAGCAGAGCATATGAAGTTGTTGGAAAACTGGGCTCGTAACGAGTCTGCTCTCCAGGTATCCAAAGTTGAAATGGAGCGGATTCCGGATTCATTTCAGAAGAATCTGGAATTGAAACGGTTGGATCAAAGCCCCCCAAAAGGAGATATGGCAGATCTGAAAGTAATTCGCATGGCATATCTGATCGAAAAAGACTTTGTCCACTACTACAAAAAAAGCGCAAAGTTGGTGGATGAAGGACCCGCAAAGGATTTTCTTCTAAAGCTTGCTTCTTGGGAAGAGACACACGTCCAAATGATGAAGGACTTGATGGAGATCATTTTAAAGAGAAATCGGATCGACGATCGACTATATCCACCTCCCTATTGAAACCAATGAGATTCAAAATCAGTTTTACCCATACCGGTTGGCTTAGGGTTTTATGAAATGCATCAGGAATTCTTGGTTTCCTTGGCTGCCTTTTACAGAAGAAGGAATCCATCGGAGAGCTTGAAGATGATGGTCATTTAAGGCTTTTTCGATACGGTTTATTGCCTTTCTGTGCAGTTTTGGGTTTGTAACGATACCACGCGGTACTTCTATTGGACTTAACTCGAATTGAGGCTTAATGAGAACGACCCCGCATCCTCGATCATCCAAAATCTTTCTGATCGACGGAATAATTAGCGAGAGGGAGATAAAAGAAAGATCCGCACAGAGAAAATGGATCGGTTGATCGAAATACCTATGGTCCATGTTTCTGGCATTGATTTTTTCCATGGATTGAATGCGAGTATCATTTTGAAGATTCGCATGGAGTTGGCCTGACCCTACATCGACTGCATACACCTTTTGTGCCCCACTTTCAAGGAGCACTTGCGTAAATCCACCCGTGCCAGCTCCAAGGTCACAGCATACGAGGTTGTGAACAGATATTTCAAAAGCGGTAAGCGCTTCTTTGAGTTTCATTGCCGAACGACTGACATACAGAAGGTCCGGGCTCTCGACCCGGACCTTCTGATTGGATTGCAATCGATAAGAGGGCTTTTTTACCACCACGCCATCCACAAGTACATTCCCCTCCTTCAAAGCTCTTTGCGCAATATTCCTTGAATCATAATACCCATGAAGAACCAAATAATTGTCAATTCGAATCATTTACGACTGATTGCGTCCGCTTAATTGCTGAAAGGCATTGGCCATGTATTCACTCTGACGTTGCATGTTGGCTAAGTTTTTTTCCAATCGAGAAAAGCGACCCCAAAGAGACACATATCTTGTCTCTAATCGTTTGGCCCAATTGGTTATTTCGCGATTGATGCTTCGGATTTGTTGGGATAAAGTGCCGTTGATGCCCGCTGTTTGATCGATTCTTCCGTTGTATTTGGTATATTCGTGAAGATAAGAAGACAATCGTTCCGCAAATCCTTGTACGGGAATCGTTTTGCTATCGATGGATCGGATCCCAAAACGATCCAAAAGATTCCCAACTTGGCGGGGTTCGTTGATCCTTTGGACGTCCGAAAGGTTTTGGATATGAATCGAAGGTGAAGTGGTCTGGATGGACAATTGGTTCAAAGAATCGAATACCATCCGAGCTTTACCGTTTGCTTTATTGTTGAATGAGTCGATCAGGTCTTTCAAAGATTGTCCAGGCAGATATTCAACAGAGATGATTCCTGATTGATTGGTGGAGACATCGGTGTATCCAAGCGCGATTCTCCCGGCAGTCACCACGCCCAAAGAACTCAGGGTTGACGATAATCCACCATTCAAAGGGTTTGAACGATGTTGGTTTGAAAACACATACGAAGAATCGATACCAAATGCTTCCCAAACCGCTTCCGGGTTGGTTCTCAATGCAGATTCTAGTGATGAGGTGTTGATTGCGATCTTGCCCATCATGATGTTTTGCTTGGCTTCAACCAACCCATCGGTCGATCCGATGCCCATGTTTGTTAGGAACCCATAAGCAAGCCGATTGGTTCCTCCATCCATGGATGTATAAACCATATTGCGCATCTCTGAAAAAATTTGGCGGACCAAGGGGTTGTTTTTTACCATGCCCTGTAGGATCTGCTCTTCGGATAATGGTTCTTTTGACCCAGGTTCGGGTGTGTAGGGGTCTTCATTTAACTTTGTATGAAGAAACTCCATTAATCCATTATAGGTCTCGACAAATTCCTCTATGTGCTCCATCGTTGCTTGGATATTGGTATTCGCGGTTATCGTAGTCCATTCTCCCGTGCTGTATGCTTCAAGATTGATCCCAGTGACCGCATCACGGAAGGTATTGGTGTTGCTTTCCAATTCCGAAAGCACCCCTCCAATGTTCACTTGCATCTTCGCTGTCTGAGAAGCGATCCGAGAGGACGATAGTCCAAGACCTGAAAGCAGACCTCCCCCTTCGTCATCCATGGACAATACCTTTATGGTCGGAGTTTTTCCGGTGATATGGAGGCGATTATCGGCTTCGATTCTTGCTTGTAGAAAGCCTGAACCTGATTCATTGATTGCATCGATCAGGTCGGACAAGGACATCTCTGCGTTGAAACTGAACGTTTCGGTCATTTTCTTGCCGGTTGTGGCATCCAAATACTGAATGGTCAGGTCTTTATCCGAGATCACACCGAAAGACGAAAGAGGAAAACTAGGGTCGTCGGTTAGGGCTTTCGATTGAAACCGAGCCAAAGTATCAGCTTTGCTGGAAATCCCCAAACTGCTTAGTAGGGACCCACCAGCGGAATCGCTCAAACTCCGGACATGAATATTACCATAAGCACCGCGGATGTATATTTTGTCATCTGTTCCCAATAGGACTTCAAACAACCCTCCTGTTGCCGTCTCGATTGCTGTTTTGAGCTCGCCAATGGTTTGACCGGGTGCGTAGTCGATTTCAAAGGCTTGAGTGGTATTATTGGAGGAATTGTGGGCTTCGAGGGTTAGTCTGCCACCGATGGATGCACCTAAGGAGGAAAGGGTGGTGTCGACGTTGACCATGGTCTGAGCCCCTGCCACAACCCCGCCCAACCCCATCGCTGAGATCAAGGGCCCCGTATCGGTTTGGCCTAAGAGCACATAACGGTCGCTTGCTGCTGAGATCTTCAATTTTTTGTCGATCCCAAAGGTTGCCACCAGCGAGTTACTATTATCGGGATCTTCATTGAGTTTGGTAATCCAATCGGATAATGAATCGTCATCTGGATCATAGTCGATCATGATGGTTTTCTCTGTCCCAAGCGAACGGTCAAAAACACGAACTGAGTAAGCTCCCGCTCCCGTAACACCAAAATCTCTCAAGGGATTGTTGATTCCCAAGGCAGAAAACTCTCTCGAAATGGCGCTTCCCATACCCAAATGGATTTTGTCCAACAGGGTTCCACCGCCATCTTCGGAAAGGTTTACAATACGAGATGCCCCAGCAGTTGGAATGATTTGAAGAATACCCATATCGGTCAACCGTGCTTCGAACTTTCCTATTCCTGCTGTTTTAATCTTATCTGCTAGTTGGGTGAGGGTGTCAGTTTGTAGATAATCCACATTTGTCGTGACCAAATTGCCTGTTGACACATCGAAATACTGGATATTCAATGTGCCCGATGAAACACCCAAATCCTGGAGTTGTGCCGATGATTCCGTTACCAGGGTTTTAGAAGCATAATCGGTCAATAGGCCCATTCGAGTTAAAAATGCACCTGTATCTTTGATCCCCTGAATATCGACACTTGCATCCGGGGCTGCTATATGGAACCGACTACCGGCAGTTGATGAAGTAACAAAAGCCCTCAACCCAGCTTGACCTTGGATCCGACTGGCCAATTGTTGAAGGGTATCCTCCGGGTTGTAATTGATGTTGTGTTCTTGTCCGTCCACCTTGATGGTGAGGGTCCCGCTGCTGGTTGCGCCGAGTGTGGAAAGCCTTGTAGAAGAGGCCCCATTAAATTGGCGTGACGAGAGAGTTTCGCTTTGGGCAAGTTGGGTTGCCTGAGCTTGAAAAGAGATGTTTGGAACGTATCCGGTACCAGTACCGGATATCACATGTTCGCGCGTTGAGGTGATCGTGGGTTGGAAAAACTGGCTTTGGAGTTTCCAGCGTGTGGTAAAGGTTCGGAACTCCTGCATTTTTTCAGTAACGAGCTGGAGCGCTTTCTGTCTGTTGGTAAGCTGTTCCTGACGTTCTTGGAGCCTATAAAGTGGTTGGCTTTCCTTTTGTAGAATCGTGTCGATCAGTCCACTCAAATCCAGACCAGAGGAAACACCGCTAAAATGAGTCCGATTCTGGATAGCAGAGGAGAAGAAGCTTAAATAGTCGCTTCCCATCAATCATCACATCCTTTCTGGCAAAACGGAGGGTTTAGTCGTATGACTGCAGCTAAGCCCTTTCGTCAAAAAGCACGCCTAAGAGTTCGTTGATGTTCCGAGCCAATCGAACGACCACTTCAGGAGGGATTTGACGGATCAGTTCACCGTTTTCACGGTTGGTGATCTTTACGACAACCATATCCGCTTCTCTGTTGATCTCGAAATGGGCATCAGCATGGAAAAGGCTTTTCAACTTGTCTAAACCCATTTCAAATTCATCCAAAAGCTGCTGTGAGCTTCCGCCGCTGTTCCCTGGCAGTACCTTAGGATCGTCGGTAGCCTTTTTGTCAACAGAATTCTGAAGGGTTTGTTGTCCTTGTGTGTTCCTTACCTTTTCCATCCCGGATAGTGGATCTACTCTGAGTTCCATCTCAGGTACCCCCTTTTTTGATTTACCATCCTGCATACGCATATCGGGATTTCTACTTGATATATCGGTTGATTTGAGTAGATCTTTAAGGAGCGTTCTTTCGATTTGGGGCCTCTGGGATTTTGGGCTTGGTTTTTATATACCGCGAAAGCAATCGTTCGCAGATTCGTAAGATCCGTGTACCGAAAAACTCCTTTTTTAGGGATAAAGGCTGAACTTTGATGGTATATGCCCGTAGAATACTACCGACAAAAACATCGGTAAAAAGTTGATCTCCAACAACTACGGTTTTCTGTAAATCGCATGCGTTTTTCTCCAAGACGCTTTTCATTTTTCTAGGGAATGGTTTTTTCATGTGTCCCCACACGGAAAAACTATTCCCCAATTGTTCTTGAATAAATTGAACCCGGTGCTTGTTTGTTGTATTGGAGAGTATGAAGACGCGAAAACCCATTTGTTGGACTTGGTGAAGCAGACTGATTGTAGAATCGTGAAATACCTTAGATTTCCAGCGGACAAGCGTATTGTCAAGGTCAAACACAATTGTTTCAAAACCTGTGTTTTTTAGGTGAGGAAAGTCAATATCAAAGACAGTCTCCTGGAACTCATTTGGGCTGATCATTTCAGAAAGGTGGAAAAACCACCCAACGGTATAATAAAAAATCGAATGAGTTACTCGAGTAATGACCTTTACTGTTTTCCCCAAAAAGGAAATCACCCCTTCTTGATACGGGTTTACCATGATGGTATACATCTTCATCCTATTCCCGGCAATGATGTCTGTAAACAGGAGATCACCAATGATCACAGTTTTTGAAGCATCGGCGCTAATGGCATTGACGACTCGGGTCAGGTTCCGAATTCCCGGTTTTCTCATGGAGCCGAAGACAGGGATTTTTCCCTTGAACCGATTGATTATGTGTTGGGCACGTTTTGGAGGCGCGTTGGTCACTACACAGATTTGGAATCCCAAATCGATTAGTTTGGTGAATAAAAGCAATGTTTTCTCATCGACAACAATGCTTTTCCAAGGGGCTAGGGTATTGTCGTAATCAAACAACAACGTCCGAAATCCAAGTCGTTGCAACCGTTCATAATGGATTTCTTGAACAGAGCGCGCATATTCTCTGGGCGCAGGTAGACTAAGGGTTTCCCGGATTCGGCCCATAACGAATAATTTCCAGTTCGAGTTCTTCTTTCAACTGATTCAACATGTCGATTGCCTCTGTCAATAGATCAGCTGGTACAATGATTTTCACTGTGCTGTCTGACTCGTCCGTATGCCTGATGTTCATAATATGATCATCTGCCTCCATGATATATCCCAACATATGAATTTCGTGTTTGGGCATCCGAACATAAAGGTTATACTCAGAAACGGGCTCCGATAACGGCACCATACTTCACTCCCTGTTCTTGATAGTCAACAAGCAACGAAAAGTCGATATTTCCGATTGAAACGCCCAATCTCGCTTTTCCGCTCATGCTTGTCTCTATGGGTACATATGTTAGTTGATTGGATATGAAGAAGCTTAATGTATTTGTAATTGGGTAATCGAGCGCTAGATTCAATCGGACAAAGGCGGAAGGATCCATACCCATTTGGATTTGCGCCTTTATTCCGAAAGGTTGGTTTGTTACCCAACCAGCATTGACAAACCATGCCCAGTCCAATTCCTTCATATGGATTCCTCCAAAAAAACCGGCATAGAAAGAACCAAAATCCATATGTACGAAGGGTCCATAAAGATCGGGTGATTGAACTATTAAGCCAACACTGGAAGATTGGGGCCAATTCAGTATCCATCGAATTAGAGGCAAAACTTTACTATCTATGGCCGCAATCCCAAGATCAACAGAACTTAATGGCCAATTCAGAAACCATCCACCCACATGAAAGACTGTCCCCGTTATTCCCGTAAAAAAGTGAATCGGACGCAAAAGAAAAGAGAATTCGGTATGCGTATCGTCCCATGATCCAAAAAACCACGAATCTCCCAATTGAAGTCCAAGCTGTACCAACCCCTGATTGATTGGGGCCATTTCTTTTTCGAAAGAAAGGAATGGCGTGTTTATTGAAATAAGGAACTCTTCAGAAACCAAGAATCCGAGTTCAACAAAAACAGGCAACGGGAGCTTTGTCTTGGTTTTTGGATCAAAGGTGGTTGTTTCGAAAAAGCCTACCTGTCTTTGTGGCTCGAAAAGAGAGACCTGAATGGGATCCTGCCAGCGGACGATCTCTTTTTTCTTATGATACAAGTCGCTTGGATGCAGAAACAATCGTTCTTTTACTGGACTGTGGAACAATGAGCTGCTACGGATATCGGGAATCTCAATCTGCGCAAATGGGGGGAATATCTCCAATCGCGGAGCAGAAAGCAGGAAGGGATGCGGTTCCGGAATAGAGTGAAGTGCTGGGGCAATGATTTCTCTCTGTTGAAGCCGTTTGGTTTGTGGTTCGATATGAGAGCGTATGACCAATATGGATTCTTGTTCTTGGACTTGGGTGAAAGGGGGTATGAAAACTGACATATCGGGTCGAAAAACCCAGAACAACTCGATTTGCTCCAAATTGAATAAGGAAGAAGGAATGCTCATCCGCTCCACAGGGATCGCTCCCGTAATGGAAAAGGTAATCTCTTGGCATCGGACAGGACGAGAAAGCGCGATGAAACATAAGAAAAAGAATAGACCTCCTAACCGGAGCCAATTCAAGGGATTTGCTTGTTTTGCCATACACTGGATACCCGATTTCTCCCGTGGTTTTTTGCAAGATATAAAGCGGAGTCTGCTGATTGAATCAGAGATTGTGCTGAACCATAAGGTTGATCTTCCGTGGTGGCAATCCCGAAACTCATTGTGATCCGAAAAGGGAACTCATCCATTGACTCTACTTCTGAACGTAACCGTTCTGCAATTTGAAAGGCGCTATCGGATGTTGTATTGGGAAGGATAACAATAAACTCCTCCCCGCCATATCGGCCAATAATGTCAATCCGTCTGCAAATCCTTCTGAAAATGACTGCAATTGACCGTAATACTTCGTCTCCTTTGCTATGGCCGAATTGATCGTTCACATGCTTGAAGTGATCGATATCGGCCATAATGATTGCAAGAGGAAACAAATACCGCTCTGCTTTTTCGAATTCTTCATCAAGTCGCTGTTGGTAGAACCAACGGGTATACAATTGAGTCAGTGGATCCAAAATGCTAGATCGATATGACATGGAGTTCCGAATTGCCATGGAGAGGATTGGTTCCAATTCTTCCGTAAGGAGGACAATTCGTTCAAAGTCCTCAGGGTTCAACGAAAGGCTCGGATTCGAGAAATATAGGGTAACCCTCTTTCGCTCGTCTAGAGAGAACTCGTTTTTTACCCGGAAAGGGCTTCTTTGAGGTCGTGCTGACTCGTTTCGGACTTCTTCGATGAATGAAGGTATTTCATCTTTGTTTACAAAACAGCTTCCATGATGTACGACTTGGTCTCCTTCGGACACGAAAATAATCCCTTTGCGAAAGGGTACCAGAGTTGCGAGCCAAGTAGTAAACTCATTGAGCAAATCTGGGGCATGGGCATTCGAATTGATGGTTTTAGAAAAATTGATTATTTCATGCAGTACTTCCAGTTCGACCCTTTGGGCGTAAAAGGTCTTTTCAATTCGTTTGACCGTTTCAAGGGCAGCCAGTGTAACATCTGGATTGGCCCTGACGATACTGGATATATAGTAAAAGTCCTCTTCGATATATTCCTCTTTCCCTTGGAAAAAAACCGACAGCTTTTTTGCAGCTTCATGGAACCCGTTATTTTTATACATACCCAACGCCCGTTTAAAGGCTTTTTGGGCTTTCATTTGCTGATTTTGAATGTGGTAATGCCTTGCTAGCGCTTCAAGCGTTATTGATAGCGAAAGGCTCAATCGGTCTTTTGTCAGATTAATAATCAAGTTTTGCAGAAATGCCTCGTAGTCGTCAGGTACATTTCGAGAAAGGGTTTCGCAAAAGCCCAGCATCATTTCTTCAATAAACAACCGATTCTCCGATCGGAACCGAGAAAAGGCTTCTTGGATTTCTTTTTTTGTCTTAGAACGGTAGAGTGCCAACGCATTATCAAAACCATACTCCCATCGATAATCTGGATCGTAGGTACGAATAAATTCCTCTAAAGACTCCCATTGATGATTGAGAATATAAGCAATTGCGATTCCCCGGGCTATTCGTTTTTGCGTGTTCCTGCTGCCGTGAATCCCCTTTGCTTTCTCCAAATCTTCAAGGGCTTCTTGGGGTTGCTTGTTATAGGCATGAAAATAGGATTCAAGAATATAGGTATCTGCGATCACTTCTGGGTCATGATATCGTTTATCAATTTGTCTGATTTGCTCCAAAAACCCAAACATGAGTGTAATCTTTCCGGAATACAAGGAATCGTAGGCCATTTCAAACAAAGGTTTAGAAGCTCTATAGAGAGAAAGGTGATCTTTCGATATGGTTATTGCTTTATTCAAGAGGGTTTTTGATGTGGCGGGATCGAAGATAAACAGAAACTGGGAAGCAATACTGTAGATTTGGGGCAAGAGATAGAAAAAACCATGTTGTTCTGCTGTATTGACTGCTTTTTCCATAGTTGCATACCATTGGGTGGCGTTGTTAGTCTGATGGTAAATTTCCATCAAGAGACTATAACACCGAATCTGTAATTCTCGATAGAAATAGGCTTTGTTTTGATGGATGGAACCCAGAATGTCTCGAACGATGTTCGATGATAGTTCGCCCTTTCCCGACTTGAAAAGAGCATATGCATATTCGAAAAAGATCCGATAACAGCCCAAAGAAGAATGGGCTCGGTTGACATCCAAGCAATCTTTTCTGCTTTCATATAGATGGATCACTTGGGAAAAACTCCTTCTTTGATTGAGGAGGGTCATCATCAAAGGAAGAAACCGAGGATGATTATGTAGAGCTTCTAAAGTAGCATCTGGAATAGAAATACCCAAATGGATCAGCAAAAAGGCTTCATATGCTGTGATAAAGCGAAAATCATGGTTTGCTCCGCTGGATCCTTCCGTTTTCATCAGATCCATACTCTTATGCAAAAGGGTTAAAGCCTCCTGGGCATTTTTGCAGGAGAAGAAGGCTTTGCGGGAAGCCCTAATGTAAAGAGCGATAGCAGTACGCGTTTTGCCTTCTCTTCCATGATGCCAGGCTTTTTTTGAAAGAGGGAGCTTTTTTTGGCCCAGTGCCCTATGGAGCTTTTTTTTGATTTTTGAATCAAGGGCACTGTACATTTGCTTCCATGTTGTCTGCAGCGTAAAAGTATAGTGCCCGTTTATTCTTTTTATGATCAGACCAGCATTAATTGCTTTTTCAATCAAGGGTTTCCCTTGCTCGAAGTTTAGATTCATCATTTCACAAAGAAGATCAAGTTCCGCTTGATCGAATGTGCTGGACAGGCAAGAAAGCATGGAGACAAAGTGCTTTGCCTTTGGCCCCAAGGTTGATAATGAATGATTGATTCGCTTGTCGAAACCTTCTAAGGCTGTGAAGTCGCCAATAAGAACCCATAGACTGTTTTGCAGGGTTAGCATATTACGATTTGATAATTCTTGGGCAATATCGAAGAGATCGGTTGGATACCCTCCACTAACGTGAAACAACCATAGAGGGAAATCAGGGTGATCCAACGTGAAGGCAGGGGAGAAAAGATTCTCTACGATTGCCTTCGTTTTCTTCCTGTCAAATGGCTGGAGTTCATATTCCAATTCGAATACCCAACTGCTTTGGTTTGATCTTGCGGCGCTAAAGAGCACAATGGTTCTATTGGGGCTGTGTTCGCGAAGTTCTTTAAGCAGATCGAGAAAGAAGGGATCGATTTGGTTCCAATCCGGTACCCACAAAGCAATCTTTGGTATGATGGAAAATAAGGTTCGGATGATTGGCATTGGTATCTCGGAAGGTTTTTCCCTATCATAATTCCATAGAGATTCCATTTCCTTCATTGTTAACCCAACGATTTCCGGGTTTTCTATTAACTGAACCAGTTCCTTTATGAAAGCGGAAGAATCCGGGCTTTCAATGACACTCCAATCGCTATTTCGTAGTTCATTTTCAATAGACTTCATAAACTGGTCTTTCGCAAGTTCCGGCTCTCCGGTTAATAGAATGGAAGTCAGGCCATTTCTTTGATGGG
Organism: uncultured Thermotogaceae bacterium; assembly: GCA_964462525.1. Classification (GTDB taxonomy): domain Bacteria; phylum Thermotogota; class Thermotogae; order MWEM01; family MWEM01; genus CAYWWY01. The sequence goes on along the minus strand of CAYWWY010000001.1, from coordinate 430,787 downwards.
TTTCAATCCATTGGAGTAGGGATGAAACTTCCTGATGTCTTTCGATTGTTTGAGGAAATGCGATTGCTCTTCTTCCGGGGGTTTTTTCAGATAAAGCAATCTGTTGAAAGAAATGGCGCCGAAAGTGATGGGCAAAATGCGTGGGACGTTGATTGGGGTCTTCGCGAGTCATGTTCGAGATAATTGGTTGTACAGAAGGAATGTACTCATGAGGAATCAAAAGTTCAAGGATTTTTCCCAGAATGAAGATGTCCGATCTTGGTGTTGGTTGTTTGCCTGCTAACAATTCCGGGGCGACAAAAACCCCAGAAATTTCTTGGATTGCTTCCAGTTCATTAGGTTGGTAATTCAACCATACAGGGGGGAGAATGTAAAGTTGATCGGCAAAAAGAAGGTTTTGGATTCCCCATACACCAAACCCTTCTGCAGAAACATGATGCAGAGATTCTAAGGCAGAAACCAAGTTTTGAGCGACTTCCAAACGTAAATGATGATCTGAAAGGATATCTTGGCCTTCTTTTTCATTAAAGTATGGAAACATAAGCAAAGGAGACTTCCCGTTTAAATCAATAAAATCTGGTTCCAAAAAAGTACGGGAGAATTTGGTAAAAAAGTGGAGACGAGAAGCCAATCGGTCAGGAAAGTCTCCTACTGCATTCGGATTGAGCTGCTTTGCTCTATTATAAGAATCGTTGTACAAAACCAGATGTTCATCTCCATCGTAGCAACTCCGGAGCAAACGGACGATCTGCATAGATTATCTCCTTATTTGCAAAGGATTAATCGTTCTTGGATTTTGCTTCTTCTCCCAGCAATTCAAGAAGACGGTATTCAATAACGCGATCTTTTTGGAACTCGTCCAGCTGAAGGTAAAAGTCGTTTGTATCAACGAGGGCTTGAAGAGGAACCAATCCTACAATCTCCGAGCTCGCAATTGAAACCCCGTACCTTCTCGCTTCCGTTTTTACTGCTTCAAATACGCGATAAAGGGTCGTTTTCTTGAAATTGGTCATATTAATAGATACTTGAGTCATTTGCTTCTCTTCAAGTTCCATGCCCAATGCTTTGACATAACGAAAACCGCCGCTTATATTGCGGATGGCTTTGGCAATAGACTTGGCAATACCCAAATTTTGGGTATTGAGGTTGATATTATACGCGATGAGGAATTCCCGTACACCAATTGCTGTAACGCCTGCGCTGGGATGTACCCTTCGCGGTCCGAAATCAGGAATCCAATCATCGGAAAGAATTTTTTCCGTAAACTTCTCATATTCTCCCTTCCGGATATCAGATAGGTTTTCTCGATTAGGCGCTGTGGCGGATTTTTCATAAAAATAAACGGGTATCCCAAGCGAGTTACCGATCTCCTCACCCAAACCTTGGGCGATTTCAAGGATATCCTCGACCTTGGTGTCTTGCAATGGGATTAACGGAATGACATCAGTGGCTCCCATTCGCGGGTGTTCCCCTTTGTGCGTACGAAGGTCGATCAACTCCATCGCTTTTTTTGCCATTTCATACAAGGCTTTTGCAACCTGTTCGCCGTCTCCAACAATAGTAACAACACTACGATTGTGGTCTTTATCCATCGACCAATCGAGCACCCATACTCTGTCTATTTTCTTCGCTTCTTGGATGATTGCTTCCACAACTTCTTGCCTTTTTCCTTCGCTGAAGTTTGGTACAGATTCAACCCATTTCATGGAACTCCTCCTTTATTCGAAATGATCGCTGATGTTCACATCTACTTTCAATGGAACTCGAAGAGGAACAACTTGTTCCATCTCGTCCTTTAGAATATTGGCAATCGAAAAGGCCTCATCTTCCGGTGCTTCAATCACTAGTTCGTCATGGATCTGGAGGATTATGTAAGCCTGTTTCATTTCGCTTTGAATGCGTTGATAAACTCGGATCATTGCCAATTTCATTATGTCGGCAGCAGTCCCTTGGATTGGCGCATTTATAGCGATCCTTTCTGATTCCATCCGCAACCGGCTGTTATGAGCGTCAATCCAAGATGTTTTTCTTTTTCTTCCGAAAAGAGTCCGTACTTCTTTTGATTTTTTTGCGCATGCTACCATATGGTTCATGTATGACTTGACTTGGGGATAGGTTTTGAAGTAGCCCTCAATGATTTTGGATCCTTCTGAGTTGCTCAAACCCAACCTGGAAGCTAGACCATAAGAAGAAACACCGTAAATGATCGAAAAATTGACCATCTTTCCAATTCTTCGCATGTCATTTGAGACATCTTTTTCTTCCACTCCAAAGATGGCTGATGAGGTAAACGTATGGATATCTTTATCCTCCTGAAACGCGCGAATTAATTGGGGGTCATTGGCAATATGAGCCATTAATCGGAGTTCGATTTGAGAATAATCCGCTCCAATTAACTTCCAACCCTTCTTTTGCGGGATTACAGCCTGGCGAATCATTCTTCCTTTTTCATCTTTCACTGGAAGGTTCTGTAAATTTGGGTCAGAACTGCTTAAGCGGCCTGTTGACGTTCCTGTTTGGTGGAAAGAAGAGTGAACTCGTTTTGTTTGGGGATGCACAAGAAGGGGAATCGCATCAACATAGGTGGATTTGAGTTTTGCAATTTTTCGGTACTCTAAAAGCAAGCGAGCCACTTCATACTCACCGGCCAATTCCTCCAAGACAGCGGCGCTGGTCGAATAGACCTTGCTTTTGCTTGTCTTTCCTTTGGTTGGCAATCGCATTTTGTCGAAAAAAACCTTCCCAATCTGGCGCGGTGAATTCAGATTGAATGGTTCGCCACAAAGTTCATAGATCTGGTTTTGCAGGCGGTCTATTTCCGTTCCAAATTCTTCAGACAATTGAGCCAAGTAGGGAAGATCGAAAAAGACTCCGTTCTTCTCCATATTTATCAAAACAGGGATCAAGGGCATTTCAATTTCATGAAATAAAGAAACTAGTTGTTCCTGTTCTAATGCTTCTTTCGTTGTCCGATACAGCTCATAAGTCGCCAGCGCGTCTGTACACGCATATTGGGCGGCGTCTTTAACCGGTACTTCCGAAAAGTCCTTATGGGGATTATGGTCTGTTTTTTTCTTCAGTGTATCTTCAAAGGAATTCATTTCTATCCCCAACCGATCTTTTGCCAATGCTTTTAAACCAAACCCTCTTCGGTCTGGATCCAAAAGATAAGAAGAAACCATAGTATCAAAAATGTCTGTGGGTATTGGATATCCCAATTGACCTAAAACAGAAAGATCGAACTTTAAATTATGGCCCACCAAAACTTTCCTATGCTCAATAATGATGTGCAGAATCCGTTGGAGAATTGATCGAGGCAGGTTTTCTCCCCCTTTGTGCATCATGGGAAAGTATAAGACCTGCCCATCGGGTAAGTAAATTGAGAAGCCAACAAGCTGAGCAGTCAAAGTGTCAAGTGAATCTGTTTCTATATCGAAACTCAATTCAGAAACGGATTGGATCCGATCCAAAGTTTCAGAGCCTGCCTTGGGAGTGACGATTTCGGGTTCAAAGGGCAAGGGCTTTTTTTTATGGTTTTGGTTTGATCCAAGGCTTTCTAAAATATGAACCTGATTGGGAGAAAACATGTGTTCTTGAACTGGAGTTTTCCGAAGCTCCTCGATCATCGATTCGAACTCCCATTGTTCGAAAAGAGGGATGAGTTTCGCTCCAGGCCCTCGGTATTCTAAGTGTTCCAGCTGAATATCGATCGGAACACGGTTATCCAGTTGTACGAGTTTCTTACTCAAACTGGCGATATCCTGTTTGCCCTCTAGTTTATTCCTATATGATGGGGTAACTTCATTCATGCGGGAAAAAATCTCTTCGATGGAATAAAATGTTTGCAAAAGCTTGACAGCGGTCTTTGGACCGATTCCATTTACCCCCGGAATGTTATCGGAAGAATCACCAATCAAAGCCAGATAATCTACAAATTGAGTAGCATCAATTCCATATTTCTCTCTGATGCGATCGGGATCGTATTTTTTTAGTTCAGAAACACCTGTTTCTGCGCGCAGAAGGTGGACTTGATCGGTTACAAGTTGCATTAGATCCTTATCGCTGGAGATAATCCAGACTTTCCCAAATTGAGAACTGAACTTATCAATGAGCGTAGCAATCAGGTCATCTGCTTCGAATCCTTCTGCTCCAAGAACATAAAGACCCAACGCGCTCGCCATTTCATATGCTGCGGGGATTTGCTTGATCAAGTCGTCTGGGGTCTGTTGCCGTGTGGCTTTGTATTCCGCTAAGATCTCCTGGCGAAAGGTCTTTCGGGCAGTATCTATTGCGAAACAACAGTAATCGTGCGTATGAATTGTGTCTTTCAAAAGCTTAATCAGCATCCGAGCGAGACCGTAAATTGCGTTGACAGGTTCTCCGGAGGAGGTTGATAATTCTCGGATCCCATAGAAGGCCTTATAGATTAACCCCGTTCCATCAATTAAATATAACTCTTTGGTATTCATCTAACTTACCTTCTCGCCCTGTATAGCAACGGGTTTTTTTCTGTCATGGGATATCCGATTCGCCATGATCGTTTCAATATGGAGTTCATGGTCTTCGTCGTGTATTCGGATGTAGGATAATTCGGAGCGTTTCACGAACCTTTTTTGATCGCGTTTTGGCGCTTTTTCGACAACTGCTCTCCAGGTGCCTGTGTTTACGTAAAACTTGTATTGACCATCATATGGCAGAATGAGGGTATCCTGGCGATGACGATGCCCAAAAATAAGCCCTCGAAGGTTTGTGTAGTCGATCTCCGGGGTCGGACAATATCCATAAAAAGCAGATTCTTTCAATCGGTGTTCAGGGTCTGCCTCACCACGGAGTAAAATTTTCCGCGCTCTGTTTTTCATGTAGTCTGTAACTTTCATACTGCGAAGCTTGGACATTGCTTTTACCATAGTTTTACCGAGCCGAATGCCCCCAAACCGATTGAGAAAAAGTTTGGAGAAATGGTGGGCAACAGGAAAGCTGGCTTTCATCCATTGTTTGGCATAGGCGGTTTGAAGCATTTTCAGCATTTCGGTGGTCCAAAGCTCCAGCAAATTTATACTCAAATCATAGGTTTTCATCACGTACTCGAACCATTCGAACATTTCAATATTCGGCCGAACATCATCATAATCCTTTAGAATGCTTTCAGGAACGTCTGTATGCAAAATGACTTCTTCAAAGTGAACCATCATGTATCGGGACATAAAATCGCCTAATGGGGGGATCAGCTTACCATTTTTGTCTTTGACAAAACGATTTCCTGCATCGAAATTATTCCCATGGATCCCAAATACTCCCCATTGCTCGTCATAAAAGTATGGGTGGATTTGCACACGAGACCGCCCCCCTAAAGCCTCGCACACAGCGTTTTGTACTTTACGGTTTGGAAGCATATAGTAATCATGATTCCCCACGACATAAATAATGGAATTCTTGCGCGAAAATCGCTGAAAGGCTCGGAACACTTCAGCATGCTCATTAACAATGCTTTGGATGATTCGCTCATCAAGTTGATCAACGAGTTCTTCGAAAGGAACCAAACCAATGTCCTTTACTATTCTCGTCTCAATGAGCTCAAGACCATCTCCAAGAATCACCAATTCAACATCTTCGCCACAGGCCAACACAGTGTCCAGCAAACGAACCAATTCAGAATCGTAGGAGAAATCATCAGTAGCATACCCATCTCCGATATGAAGATCACTAATAAAGAGTCGTTTCAATCCATTCTTCCTTCCTATCGGGCTCCACCGCCACCTCCGCCAAATCCACTTCCCGCACCTCCGGCTCCTCCGGAAAAGCCTCCTCCTCCGCTTTTGCTCTGGCTTGCATTAACCGTGGATTGCGCTGTGTTTCGAACACTATAGAACTGGGAGGCATAATACGTTGATCCTATGGTGTAGAAGTAAGGGTGAGCGCTCTGTTCTTGCCATATGTCCTGAGGGATGATTCTCCTCAATGACTTTCTTACTTGTTCTGCAATCCCCAACGCAGATGCATACACAAGATACTCTTCCCATATGACAACAGATTCGGGTGGATGGTCGGATAAACTGGAAAAATCACTGAGAAAGGTTGCGAAATTTCTCCATTTGCTGTAATACTCCAACCCTTGGGGGGTCCATTGTCCAAATACTGTTTTCGGCATCAAAAGGATGATTAAACCGCTACCCCAAAAGAGGTACGAAAAAAGCAGCCCCATATCAAGCATGTCGGGTGTCGCATTTGAGGTCATTAGTGTAGGGGATGCAAAAGCCATGATCATAAGAAGGATCCCCAAAAGCTTGGAAAGCGTATTTCCTGTACCTCGGAAGTATTTCCGAGCCAACGATTCAGACCGGACTTTATGTTCGAATGCCCGTATCTTGCTCGAAAAAGTTTTGGCTTTAGAAACAGATTTTTTTAATTCTTTTTTTAAATCCCCGAAATCAAATACTCCGTCTTTAGAGAATTCCTTAAGCAAAGACAAGAATTCCACTTCATATGAAGAAAGGCGTGCGGAGGAGTTGTTATCAAGAATCCGAATAACAGGGTTTTCTTCACCGGAAAGCTCAATGGACCCCATTCGGTATAGATTCATGATTGTTGCCCCAATTCCGTCCTGATCTAAATTGCCTACTCGATTCTTCACGATGACATTCACGATCGCAGGCGCGTCTTGGGTAGGTAACTCCCTTTCGTATATCCCTTCATATGCGATTTGGGGTTCTTTCCCCATTTTCCGGTAGATGAGAAGAATCAACAACCAATATCCAAGGAGGATTATCCATGGGGTGATTCGTTTTGCCCATATTTGGCGCGCGTATTCAGATTCTTCATGTTCTATGTCACCCCATGAAAGCCCTGGATTAGACGCTAAATGCATTCCGTCTTTGGGAAACGGTTCAAAGGCCACACGGATCTCACCGTACCCAAATGGAGGGAGGTGGTTTATGGTCATGCCGATCTGGTTTTGATCCTGCGGCGAAACGGCCTTATGATTGATTTGCGCCATGGGATGGGGAAAGACCTCTTTCAGCCTCATGAATGGAGGGTAAATCAGCGAATAACGGATGTTGGAAACAGGAGCATCCCAATCTTTCCCCCAAAATGTTGGGAAAAACTGAACAATATCTGTCCCGACCTCAAGGGTGTTCCGCATAATATAGCGAACATGGAGCGTCACATTCGGATAATCGACTGGATCCAATCTTTGCCCGGAATGAAGAGGAACCAGCCAAATTTCGGCTTCTACGCGATTCCTTGATTGGTGGGTATAGGTAATATGTTGGGATTCTATGCCTTCTGTCCAGATTTCTGTGGAGAGAATTTCAACATATCGTCCCGTTGGGATATTTCTATACAACATCCGAAACGGTTTTCTCATGGAATATGTGATTGCTTCATGGACGTGTAAATCCCCATTTGGCAGGATTTCGTGAGTAATATCCACATTTGAAATGGAGTATACGGAGTTCAGACTCCATAATAGATAGGGATTTCCTTCCCAACCGTCCTCACGAATCATTTGAAGGAACATAAACACACCGGTCGCAATGATCCCTACAATAACCATATATACGATCTTTTTTTTGCTCATAATCCTCCTCCTTTGCGCGTATTATACCATGATCCTCTTCTGTTCATCGTGAGGAGAGAAAAAATCCAAAGAGTCCTTTTTTATGAAAAAAAGAAGTAATAAGAGATAATTAAAATCAATCCAACAAGAAGCAATGTCAAAAGCATACCAAGAGCAAAGTCCATATGTTTCTTTTTTTCTGTGCGAGAAGTTTGGGAAAGCCTATTGGATCTTTGGTCTGTCATCTTTGACATTACATCCGCCAAATTCATCGAATCCTTTTGGGCAGACTCTTGCAAATTCCGTAACCGTTTTCTCATCCTTGATGGATCGTACATCAGACGAATGGTCCGGAGAACAATCGATTTCGCGGTTACCGATTCGCCAATTTGGACTTTAATCAAGACGTGATTTTTCGAAGGAGAAGGCAAAAGCTCTTTCGATACCAAAGTACTTTCGATGGGAACAGTATTCTTTCCCTCCGCATCAAAACAATCGGGCATCTCTCCCATCAATGATTGCTTTTGCTCATCATCGAGGTTTCCCAATAGTGTGCAAAACAAGGGATCACCAATGTCAAATTCGTCGATCGATGTCCCATCAATGGGATCAACGATTGGATACACTTCAGGAATCGAAATCAAATCGTCACGTGCTGAGATTTTGGGGAAGGATGAAATACTCGATTCTTTATCACTCATAAATTCGGATGTGACCTGCTCGAATGTTGATGTTTCCACGAGAAAATCGATTTCAGTACCGCTGGTCCAATTATCAAACATACTTTGGATTTCTGCTCGAACCAAATCGGGAGAGTTCTCTTCTATAATTGCAGCCAATCGAGATGAAAGGGCATCGGGTCCTCCTTGTTTTTTTACCTGATAGTCCAAATAACGGGCGAATTCTCCTGTCATCGAACTGGTTTCTGCGCTTTTGGCCATCATTTCTTGAAAAAAGGAGTTCATGTATTCTTTGTACCCAGGTAATGGGATATGGAGATCAATACTTACCAATCGCGCGTATCGTCGGGGGAAATTGATAAATCGATATTCAAGCCGTTCTCTGGGTTTCCCGAAAAAATACCCCAAAAAATACTCGTCTGAGTTTTTTGAGTCTGCCTTGAGCTTAATCGTAAAAAAGTCGAAGAGCATTGGCGTCACGCTTCTTTTTTATGTAGAATAGACTTACCGCTTTTAAGCTCCAAATCTTCAAAGTCATCATGGTTAACATTACTGTGAACAACGCAATTCTTCCCGATTTTGGCAGCTGATGGGATTTGGGCTTGATAGCCGATAACTGTAATATCACTATCGTATACTTTGGGATCATACGTGTTTTGGGCCCACTCTCCAAATCCAAGATGCGCCTTTTCGCCGATTATCACGTCCTCGGCTGTAATTACGTGATCCAATTGAGCACCTTCGTGCACTTGTGTTCCTGTTAGGAGAATAGAATTCCGAATAACAGCATTCGGCGCGATATAGGTACCTTGGAAAATGATTGAGTCCTCCACCACTCCATAAATTTCTGATCCCTCACTTGCCAAGCTATTTACAACGACTGCGTTTTCTCCAAAAAAGGCAGGGGGCATTTCGGGGGTTCGTGTAAAAAACCTCCAATTGGGGTTATACAGATTGAGTTGCGGAATCGGGTGGGTTAGTTCAATATTGGCCTCCCAATAGGATTGGATGGTTCCAACGTCTCTCCAAAACCCTTCAAACTCATAAGCAAACAGACGATCATCGGGATTCTGAACAATCTTGGGTATGATGTCCTTTCCAAAATCATGGGATGACTCTTGGTTTTCTTCATCATCCATAAGCAAGTCCCGTAAATAATCCCAATTGAAGATATATATCCCTAACGATGCAAGGGTACCTTTGGCAGATCTTGGTTTTTCCTGGAATTCATTGATTCTCTTTTCAAGATTGGTCACCATAATTCCAAAACGGTGCGTTTCAGTAAGCGGGACATTCATGCAGGCAACTGTAGCTTGAGCGCGGACCGAGATATGATATTCCAGCATATCCATATAGTCCATCGCATAAATATGATCTCCTGACAAGACGACCACATATTTTGGGTTATGAGAATCCACAAAATCGCGGTTTTGGGATATAGCGTCTGCAGTCCCACGAAACCACACATTCCCGGTCTCAAATGTGTAAGGTTGGAGAATGGTAACCCCCCCGCCTTTCCGATCCAGATCCCAAGGACGACCAATGCCAATATGAGCGTTTAAAACATGGGGTTTGTACTGGGTAAGCACTCCTACTTTATAAATTCCTGAGTTCACGCAATTGCTCAAGGCAAAGTCTATGATTCGGTATTTTCCGCCAAAGGGAACAGCAGGTTTTGCAAGGCTTTCACTAAGAACACCAAGCCGAGTCCCTTGTCCACCGGCCAGAATTAGTGCTAAAACGCCTTTTGTCATATCTACCCCCTCCTTATATGACGCTTCCTTTTTCATATACCATCAGGTCTTCTGGCCTGCCGATAACTCTTTTTTCATTTCGAACAAGGGTCTCTTTATCCAAAATAGAGAACTTGATTTGGGCGCCTTCTTCTACCACGCTGTCTTGCATCAGGATTGAGTTTTCTACAGAAGCTCCCGATTTAACCCGAACCCCTCTTGATACAATAGAATTAAGGACTCGACCAGAAATAACGCATCCGTCGGATATGATGGAGTTTTTGATAAACGCAGTATTTGTGCATTTTGGCGGAGGAAGGTCCTTCAATTTCGTATGGATGGTGACATCTGAATAAAAAAGCTCTTTGCGAATACGTGAGTCTAGAAGATCCATGTTGGTCCGATAATATTCCCGAATCCCTTTTTTTATGTTCCTCCAATACCCTTTGTATTCATAAGCAAAAAAGCGGAGCCGTTGGAGATTCGGTAGCAAAACATCCAAGAGCAGATCAAAGTTTTGACCATGAGGCATGCTATGATACAAAAGATCCATCAGAAGATGCTTGTTAATGAAATATACACCCATGAAGCCTTTTGTACCCATGGGTTTTTTCGGTTTTTCGACAAAATCAACGATTCTTCCATCTTCCCCTGTTTGGATGATTCCGTACTCTGAAGGATTGTAAGAATCATTGAGTTCTTTGTATAAAAAGGTGATATCCGCGCCTTTGGCAAAATGATAGGAAAACATCTGCGCAAAGTTGAAGGTATATATATGATCACCCGATCCGATGAGGACATAATCTTCGTCACTTCTTCTTAAAAAAGTGATATTTTTATAGATTGCATCCGCTGTACCCTGATACCACAACTGGGTATCTGCGCCAATATAAGGCTGCAAAAGCATAAGACCGCCATGCTTCCGATCCAGATCCCATTCTTTTCCTGCTCCTAGGTGATCAAACAGACTTCGGGGACTATATTGCGTAAGAACTCCCATTTTTATAAGTCCCGAATGAACCATATTGCTTAATGTGAAATCGATGGCCCGATATTTCCCGGCAATCGGGACAGCGGCGCTGGCGCGTTTGGTGGTTAATAAATCAAGGGTTTCTCCTCTTCCCCCTGCGAAAATTATCCCCAAGACCTTCATCCGCATCTACCCCCTCTCTCTTGTTTGTTAATTATAACACGAATTTTTTTCCATCGATTCATCCCCTAGAGCATTGTGTGTTGCTTTTTTTGGAACCCAGTTTTGATCTTGAAAGGAAGCTTTCACACTTAGGAACGTTTTTTCAGTACTTCTTTAAGGGCTTTGGTGATATCCACACTTGTCATATGGTACTTTTCTAGCAGAAAAGGAATCTTTCCGACTTCTCCAAAGTGATCTCTGACCCCCACCCGGCGCATTGGTATTGGGTGCTCTTCGCAAACAACTTCTGCAACCGCACTTCCCCACCCATTCAAGATACTGTGGTTTTCAGCCGTTACAATCGCTCCTGTATCTCGGGCCGCAGACAGAATCGATTGTTTGTCAACCGGTTTGAGTGTGTGCATATTGATTATTCTAGGACGGATTCCTTCTTTTTCCAAATTTTGAGCAGCTTCCATAGCAAGCGATAGCATAATCCCAGATGCAATAATCGTTCCGTCCGTGCCTTCCTGAATGGTTACGTTTTTTCCAATTACAAACGAATCCTTTTCACGAAAAAATTGGGTTTTGTTTTTCCGATACATCCGAAGGTATACAGGGCCCTCCAAGTCCAAAGATTGATGAATAAACTGCACCAATTGGTAACTATCGACGGGTTCGACAATCGTCATACGTGCTAGACCTCGCATAATCCCCGCATCCTCAAAGCTCATATGAGTGCCTCCGTTAAGCTCAGCGGTCACGCCTGGATCGGTCCCACCTATCCGAACGGGAAGATTGGAATAGGCAACTGAAATGGTATTCTGATCAAAGGCACGACGAGTGGCAAAAGGAGTAAAGCTCGTTGCAAATGGAATTTTCCCCATATTGGCCAACCCTGCAGCGATTCCAATCATATTTGCTTCAGCGACGCCCACATCAAAAAACCGCTCCGGGTGTTCTTCCTTGAAAGGGGTGGTTCCCGATGCTTTCATCAAATCGGCTTCAAGAACAACGATTCTTGGATCGGTACGTGCGAGCGTACATAGCGTTTCGCCAAATACTTGGCGCATTTCTATACCTTCAAACATGGGAACCACCTCCCAACTCTTGTAAGGCTTGAAGTACTTGATCTTGGCTTAAGGGCATATTATGAGAGCTTACCTTTCCTTCCGCAAAAGAAAGGCCTTTCCCTTTAATGGTATCCAAAATAATCATGGTCGGTTTCCCTTTTGTTTCCAGAGCAATATCAATGGCATTACATATGGCTTTAAGATTGTGGCCTGGAATCTGGATCGTTTGCCATCCGAAGGCCTTCCACCGATCGGCAAGCGGGTCCATACAATTGATCTCATCTGTTGTTCCGTCGATCTGCATTCGGTTATAGTCCAAGAATACAGTGAGGGTGTCCAATCTCTGATTGGGCGCATACATAGCGGCTTCCCAAATTTGACCTTCTTGGCTTTCGCCGTCCCCGATCAACGCATATACCCGGATCGGCAATCGATCGATTCGAGCACCCAAAGCCATTCCTATGGCTGCTGATAATCCTTGCCCCAATGAACCGGCAGTCATATCCACCCCGGGAGTCTTCAGACGGTCGCAATGGCTCGGCAGGTTGGTATTCGGTTGGTTGAGTGTATCTATCCATTCGAACGGGAAATACCCTTTATCTGCAAGCACAGCATACAAAGCAGGACCAGCATGCCCCTTGGAAAGGACGAAGCGATCTCTTTCAACCCATTTGGGATTGGCGGGATCAACCCTCATGTATTTGTAGTAGAGTGCGGCAAGGACATCAGCAATGGACAAAGCACCACCCACATGTCCTACTCCTAGCTTTCCGATCATTTCGATGGTAATTCTTCGAATCGTATTTGCTTTTTCTTCCAGATGCTTCAATTCATTTAGTTCCACCCAAACTCACCTCGATATATGGTTTGAATTGATAATTAAAGATTCAAAGGACACAAACATGCAGCAATCTTCATAGATTGATTAAGCGTAGCCGGCGCGCTGTTTCTTCCGATGGTTTCCCGTCTGAGTCCCATCCTCGATGCTGATAGTATTCATCCAATAATTGAGTCATTTTGGGCAACACTCCTTTTGCCCCCCCAGAAGGTCGAGATTCTTTTGACAATCGAGGGGGTAGTATATCATCAGTTTTCCGAATGCCCAAGCGATAATTGATCATTCTTTTTTGGTTGAAAATCCTCTCTCCGATTTCGAGCAATTCCTCTGTTGATATTGCCCAGCTCATGGCGGCATTTACCAAATCAGTTGTTTGATTGGGCGAAATCCCTGACTTGATCAGAAACTTGCACAAACCCAAGGGATTATATACAGAGAAGTAATCCTGGAAGTCTTTGGAGATCTTCGCTTTCCCCAAAGAATCATGCGGGTCAAGGTCGGAAGGGTTATACCAATCGGGCCAACGCGATCCGTACCCCATCCAATACGAACACCCTTCCAAATGGCATCCACCGCGGTTTGCGGTGGAGTAATTCACAGCCATATCGATAAAGGCTCTTGGGTCATGATAGGCAACTTCCAATCCTTTGACATGAACCGCGAATTCCTCAGATCCGGGGAACGCTTTTGAAGCATTGCGTACCCCTAAACCCAATATGATGCCCAATCCTTGTTGATGAGCTATGGAGTGGATCATCTGAATCATGGCATTAGCGTCTCCCCATACAGGTTTTAAGTCACCCAATACATCAGCAGGGATTACCCTTTTCTCATATGCTTCCATAGCAAAAGCGATTGAAGCAGAAGTACTGATTGTATCTAGGCCATACCGATTGCACAGTTCATTCATATACAAGATGGCTTCAAGATCATCACACAAGCAATTTCCGCCGAAACCGCCAAGTGTCTCATATTCTGGTCCGTGGCCTTGAATCACTCCAAAGCGCTTTGAATCAACATGGACATTTTTGCTGCAACCAATTGGGCATGCAAAGCAATGGTTGTGTTTGTCCAGGTATTTCGGGTAAATCGATTGACCGGAAATCTTTGCCGCCCCATCTTTCCAACTGCCTAAGATCCAGTTTTTTATCGGGAAATCGCCCGCGTTTTCCGAGGCAACGACTCCTCCTGCAGTACCCAATTGAGCCATAATTACCGTCTTTTCCCGAAGGAGCCGGTTCATGGGTTGAACAACATGGCGCATTTTTTGAACATTTGGGTACCCTGGTTGTCTATCCCCTTTTACTACGATGGCTTTGAGGTTTTTGGAACCCATTAGGGCTCCCATGCCCCCTCTTCCCGCGGCGCGTGTGTGCTCCACACCCCCATGAAGGATCGAAGAGAGCAAAACCTGACGCTCTCCGGCGATACCGATACTGGCCGACTGACTATCGCTTCCATGACGTTGCGCAAGGATTTTATCGGCTTGAAAATGATCTTTACCCCATAGATCTCTCGCATCATAGAAATTAACGCGGCCTTGTTGAATAAGCACATATGTGGGGCTGTCCGATTTTCCAATAACAACGATTCCATCAACTCCAGATCGGTTCATTTGGGCTCCAAATGTTCCTCCCATGTTGGCTTCATTCCAAATCCTTGTAAGGGGTGAAATCGAGCACCATGTTGTACGGCAGGCGGTTGGTGCAAAGCTTCCCGTAAGTAAGCCATTAAAAACCATTAAAGGCATATTCGGATCGAAAAGGTCTTGTGAACTCAAGGGGAAAAGGCTCATCAATTTGGCAGCAAATCCACTTCCCAGGAATAAGGAAGAGAGATCCTTTTCAGTAATCCTTCTCCATTCTACTGATTGTTGGCTAAGGTCGATTTCTACGTACCGCCGATTCAGAATCTCATTACCCGAAATCATTTCAAAGCCCCTTCCTTTTTCCAGTCGCTCTGATCCAATCTGTCGTTTTATTTGTGCTGTTGGGTTTTGTGATTCAATCGAGGATCGATTGGATGGGTGGAATTGATGCTTTATCGTATTGTACCACAATATCTTCTGTAAAAGACCGAAAGCGTGGATCCCATGGTACAATATAGCTGTTCGTTTTTGGGTCACGGATCTGCCAAATTGCTTGAGCATTTATGAGAAATCTTGGCGGCGGGTTGGCTTTTATTGAAGCTGGAACAGATATATAGAGAGTTTGACAGTAGCAGCGCTTAAATTTCTGAAGCGGATGAATCACTCAGGAATCAGAATAGATCAAACTCGTTTCTAGGAGATTCGAGAAGTCTTTCGATTGATTCCCAATGATTTGGAGGGAAAAAAGTGGATTGGGAGGTATTCTTCGAGTCACATGCGTACACATTGGGGGTTTTGCCCCTGTTGATTTTTGGGGCTCGAGTTCTAGATGTTTCTCTGGGCACAATGCGGATTATCTTTGTTTCACGCGGCAAAAGAAAACTTGCTCCCATAATTGGGTTTATCGAAGTTTTGATTTGGATTTCCATTATGCGAGAAATTATGCAAGGTGTGAATAATCCAATCAGTATTTTGGCGTACGCTTCTGGGTTTGCTGTTGGGAATTATGTGGGAATGCTATTAGAGAACAAGCTTGCCATTGGGTTGGTTTCCATCCGAATCATTACAGTGAAAGATCCTACATCCCTCGTAAGCACTTTGCGAGCTGCGGGGTATGGAACCACGATTATCGATGCGTGGGGTGGAACTGGACCAGCGAAAATTCTCTATACCATCATACGGAGAAAAAACCTTCCCAAAGCAGTAGAAATGATCCAAGGATTTGATGTAAAGTGCTTTTTCTCGGTCGAAGATATCAAATCAGTACGAGAAGGAGTTTTCCCCGTGGAACGATCCTTCAAAAAACTCGATCCGGTTTTGTTGTGGCATCGAAAAAAAGAGAAATAACTCGATCAATCCATCGCATCCTTCTCGTACTTCTGAAAAAGCGCTTGTACTTGCTCAGGTACTCCTTGTCTTTTTCCAGGAAGACAAGCGTCTGCTTTGGCTTCCTTTTTTGCTACTGCTTTCCCAAACCCCTCACATCCAGGAAACCCACAAGCTCCGCAATTGACGCCCGGGAGCAAATCGATAATTTCCTGAACCAACGGATCCTCTTTAACTTCAAACTTTTTCGCTGCAAAGGCCAAGAAAGAACCGGCTCCAAACCCCAGTACGCCTAACAGAAGAACGCTGTAAATTACGATCATATCCATTCACCTCACACACGAATCATTCCAGAAAATCCCATAAATGCCATTGAAAGGATACCTGCCGTAATCAATGCGCTGGCTAATCCTTGAAACGGTTTCGGGATATCAGCAAATTCAAGTTGTTCACGAATCCCAGCAAATAACACCAACGCCAACCCGAAGCCTAACCCCGCTCCAGCGGCATGGAAAACCGTTTCTAAAAGAGTGTACTGGTATTGTATATTGATGAGGGCTAATCCAAGGATTGCGCAGTTCGTGGTAATTAAAGGCAAGAAGATCCCCAGGGCTTCATAAAGCGCAGGAGCGCTTTTTTTCAAAAAGATTTCGACGAATTGGACAAGGGTAGCTATGATCAGGATGAATACGATAGTCCTGAGAAAGCCAAGACCCATCGCTTCGAGAAGACTATTAAGAAACCAGGTAATCACACTTGCAAGAACCATGACAAAAATGACAGCCATACTCATACCCAAAGCAGTTTCAACTTTTTTAGAAACACCCAAGAAAGGACAGATCCCGAGGAATCGCTGAAGAACAAAGTTATTGACCAGAATCGCAGAAAGAAAGATCACAAAAATCCTCATGATTGTCCCTCCTTCTTCGCTGTTTGTTCCTTTTTCGCTTTTTCTTTTAATTTCGCCGCTTCTTGTCGGGAAATAGAAATCCAATTCAGAAGACCAGCCATCAATCCTAGTGTAATGAATGCTCCAGGAGGAAGGATGATTACAAAGACATTGAATGCATCGCCCCAAAGGGTAAAACCAAACACCGTTCCGTTGCCAAAAACTTCACGAACAGCTCCCAAGGCGGTTAACACGAGCAGAAACCCGATTCCAATTCCAAGGCCATCAAGTATGGAAGGGATTACGGGGTTTTTGCTTGCAAAGGCTTCCGCTCTCCCAAGAATCACGCAGTTAACTACGATTAGTGGGATAAAAATGCCTAGTGTTTTCCAAAGTTCGTAGGTAAACCCATGCATGAGTAAATCAATCATAGTAACAAATCCGGCAATAATGATGATGAAGATCGGAATTCGTATTTTCGCCGGTACCAGTTTGCGGATCATTGAGATAACGACATTGGACATAACCAAAACGCTCATGGTAGCGACGCCCATTCCGAGCCCGTTGATTGCGCTGGTCGTTGTTGCTAGCGCAGGACACATACCTAAAGCCTGGATCAGTACCGGATTGTTTTCGGTTATTCCCTTTTTTAGGATCTGTATTGAGTTGGCCATATCATCTCACCTTCCCTTCGGATGTAAGAAACTGGGTCATCGTGTTGATCGCATTGGCGACAGCCCGTGCCGTGATGGTAGCTCCAGTCATTACATCACTGGTCAAGATGATCCCTCTCTGTTTCGCGTTTCGTATTTGTGCTTCTGATCGTCCAACAGAACTGCTTGAGTCCTGATCAACCAAAACCCCCGAAATGAGCCCGGATTGTGGGATTTCGGAAAACCGGGATTTGATGGTTTGATCGGATATTTTTGCGCCTAGCCCCGGAGTTTCTTGAGAAAAATCGAGGATCTCAATCCGATACAATTGCCATGACCCCTCTGTTTCCAAGAAAGAGGCGATAATCGTTACATCCCCTCCGTATCCGATACTGGAAGCAGTGATCAAAAGCGCTTTCCTTCCATCCAAAGTATCGAAGGCATACACCGGAGAGGCCACAGATCCTCGATGCTCGGTAGACTCATATAGGATTCCATCATCAGAAGATCTCCAGATTCGTTGATCCAACTCTTCCATATTTTGGGGTACGTGAGATTCATTGATCATTAACCCTTGATCATCGGACAGGATGGTTTTGATTGCTGCGAGTTTTTCTCGTAATTCCGCTTGAGCAATAGGATCAAGGGTGAGCAAGTATACCCCGGAGAGT
This sequence comes from uncultured Thermotogaceae bacterium, assembly GCA_964462525.1. Classification (GTDB taxonomy): domain Bacteria; phylum Thermotogota; class Thermotogae; order MWEM01; family MWEM01; genus CAYWWY01. The sequence goes on along the minus strand of CAYWWY010000001.1, from coordinate 412,646 downwards.
ACTAGGGCGACTACGAGTGCAAAGGTCATAAGAATCAAACCGGATCGAAGGTAGCTACCCATTGCTGCGCACCTCCTTGGGTTTAATTCTTTGTTGTCCAAGGATCCTTGGGCGGGTGTATCTATCTATGATGGGTTTAAAGGCATTCATGATTAGGATGGAATAAGAAACGCCTTCAGGCATACCACTAAAGAGACGAATCAATACTGTGACGATGCCACATCCAATCCCAAATATCAATTGCCCTTTCATTGAAGAAGGAGAAGTAACCATATCAGTTGCCATATACAAAGCCCCAAGCATTAAGCCACCCGACAAAATATGGAAGAGAGGAGAACCAAACTGAGTCCCATCCATGCCAAAGAATACAGAGGTCATCAGCAAAACAGACCCGATATAACTGATTGGAACCAGGAGCTTAATTCGCATCCGGATAATCAGATATACACATCCAATCAAAAGCATCAAAGCGCTGATTTCTCCGAGAGAACCCCCGATATTTCCAAAAAAAAGATCTCCATAAGAAAACTGATTGGAAGCCCGCTCGAATCCGCCTCCTTGCAGCAACCCCAGAGGGGTTGCGCCCGTATAAATCCCTTCCCACTGTGCGGGAGATGCCCCAGTAACCGCTTCTCCCAGCGCCCATGCGCGGGGGATTTCGAATCGCGTCATTTCGATCGGGAAAGAAATCATTAGAAAGACTCTCCCTACCAGAGCAGGGTTGAATGGGTTATGTCCGAGGCCACCGTATACATGTTTTCCAACACCAAGAGCAAAGAACAGTCCCAAAAGGAGAAGGTACCAAGGAAGGGTAGAGCTGACGTTCAACGCTAATAAAAGGCCGGTCACCGCAGCGCTGCCATCGCTAATAAAGTCCGTTCGTTTTCTAAGAACTCTCATGATAAATAACTCGATCAACTCTGCTCCCACAACGCCCAGAATACAAAGGATCAAAGCTCGATGACCGAAATTCCAGATAGACCATAAAGTTGCTGGCAGTAATGCGAGGAGAACGTCAATCATGACCTTTCGAACAGAATCATTTCGTCGAAGATGTGGTGCTGGGGAGACAATGAGTTTTGGCATACTCATTTCCCTCCTTTCAAGGTCTGGTATACCTTTTTGGCAAGTTTGAAGTGCTTAACATGTTCGATTTTCGAGGGACACTGATATGCGCAACTCCCACACTCACAGCAATTCATCAATCCAAGCTCCACTGCCTGATCGTATTTTCTGTTTTTGGCTAGTTTTGCTAGCTCATTAGGAAGAAGACCCATAGGACACGCATGAATGCAGTATCCGCAATTGATACAGCTTTGTTCGGCCAGTGGGGATTTTTGAGAAGGTTCTAGCAGCAGAATCCCTGAAGTCCCTTTCATAACGGGGATTTCGGTCGAGGGTAATGCAATACCCATCATCGGACCACCCATAATGACTTTGCTCAATTCTCCTTTCCATCCTCCCGCAAAGTCGATGACATCTTGAATGGGTGTTCCAATTCGGACGATCAAGTTTTTCGGTGTGTTTACCCCTTCGCCCGTAAAGGTCATTCCTCGTTCATATAGAGGAGTACCATCAACTACAGCTCGAGCGATTGCAATACAAGTCGCTACATTATGGACGATCGCTCCGACCGAAAAGGGGAACGATCCTACAGGGACTTCACGGTTCAACAGCGCTTTGATAAGCTGTTTTTCGGCTCCTTGCGGATACTTGGTCCGTAATACTTTTACTTCTATGGAGGGATCAGAATTCGTAGCCTTTTTCATTTCTTCGATCGCTTTCGGTTTGTTGTCTTCAACCCCAATCAACGCTTTTTTCGCGCCCAAGACGCGCAGAAGAATCCGAATGCCTTGGATGATTTCGTGAGGGAATTCGAGCATCATCCGATAATCTGTTGTAAGGTAAGGTTCACATTCTGCCGCGTTGATCATGAGATACTCAATGGGTTTTTTCATTGCTTCGATGTACTTGGCATGCGCGGGAAAGGCAGCGCCACCCATCCCAACAATCCCTGCTTCCAAGATCCGTTGATATAGAACCTCCTTCGGGAACTGATCAAATGCATTCATTGGTTCCATCTGATCGATCACATCTTCGCTCGTTCGTTCGATCACCCATGCTTCCATGGGTTTTTGATGGACGGGATGGAACACCTTGGTTATTTCGAGCAGTTTTCCCGTTACAGGGGAGTGAATTGGGGCAGAGATGACGCCGCTGTGCTTGGCAATCAATTCCCCCGTTTTCACTTCTTGACCCGGCTCCAAGACAGATTGCGCATCCCGTCCGATGTGTTGGGACAAGAAGACAACTGCTCGGAGTGGGGGCGGCATCACTTCGTGAGAACAATCTTCCGATAAGATTTTTCTGTCGGGCGGGTGAATCCCTCCCCGGAAGGTATGTAATGGCATACGGATTTCCTTCCTCCCTTCACATTTATCAAAAATGAACCGCGATTTTCTCCTGGAAGTCCTTTGTTATCTCTTCGATCCATTGGAGCATCATCTCATATCGTTCCTCCTGGATTCGAACGAAATCGTTGTTATGGATTCGATACTGGCGATCGCGACTTTTGGAAAGGGCAAATGCGATCTCAGTTGGACACTTTTCACGGAAAAATGATTGAAAACCGCGAAAGTAGGATGACATTTTTGGCGTTTTGTGGATCAAGAACGGAACTTGGAAGTACGATGCAACAATTCCTCCATGGAGGCGTTCGCTAATCAACCAATCACATGAAGCAATCGTATCTGTGATTTCATTGATATCTCCCATTCTTAGGTTCGTGGGAATGATTGGTTTTAGCCTTTTCTCAAGTTCTGAATGGATCTCAAGCTCTTCACGGGCATGGGAAACCATCAATTCAATCTCTCTGATTCCTTCGGAATGAAAGATCGGAACCATCTTCTCGATATTCGGCCAAGGTGTTTTCAGCATAATCCCAAGCTTTCCGCTTCCTCCAGCCGGTTTTTCTTTATTTTGCAGAAACCCATATCCCAAATCTGTACCCATTCGAGCATTGGAGCAATATCGAAGGGCATACCGGTAAGAAACTTGGTCTCGGAGTATGGCTGTACACAATGGATGGGCCAAGATTGCCTTCAACCGTTTGTAGTGATAGCCTCGAGAGATTTTTCCAAACCCATGGCCCAATAAAACAAGAGGCTTGTGTTTTTTTAACGCATACCTCGCTAAAAAATCATAGTACCAAAAACTCCGTTGGCTGGTTTCATCTTGAAAGATATTTCCCCCACCGCCAACTACAAGATCACATCGTCGAATTGCTTGTCGAATATCCCAAACCGATGTCCGTAGAACGTTTTCGATTCGCATGGCACCCAGTTTTCGAGACCCTTTTTTGGGATAAAGCACCATAAGTTCCTGGACGCCGAGGTCCTTGAAGATTTTCAAACAACTTCTCAAAAGGATTTCATCCCCATAATTCGAAAACCCAAAATACCCAAAAAGGAAGATGCGAATAAGCAATCACTCCGTTAGTGTCAAATCAAAACCATGAAAAACTTACTCTGACCAAACGATCAACTGTCGGACCTGATTGGTAAAAGAGATAGAGAGTACTCCAAATGGGTACTGCATAATTATACCATGGAATCGCCATTTACTCAATGATTTGAATTTCTTTGAGTTGGGGAACTAAGCCAATCAAAGCGTGCGCAAACAGTTGTTCGGAATCGTCATGTTCCATCAAAATGACAAAAATGCCCTTCATCAGAAGATCTTGCACTTGATGGTATCCCAAATCAGATGTAATAAAGAGGTGGGTATCGGGAGGAAGGCGATCAATCAGAGAACTGCCGCTTCCGTTGCAAACAGCCACATTCCGGATGGTTTGATCCGGATTTCCATACATCCGTATATAACGGATTTGTGAGAAAGAAGTATGAATCCAATCCAGTATTTCTTTCATGCTTTTTGGTGAGTCGTAATGTCCGTACCGACCAATGCCGTTCTTTGGGGCACCTTTCGGGATCGAAGAGGAAAAGAGATCATATGCGATCTCTTCATAAGGATGAACTGCTCTTATCTCCCGCAACAACACAGGGATATGCTCTTCCGAAACTAAGGTTTCGATTTTCGTTTCTTCGACCTCTTCCAAATTCCCTGATGCCCCAATAAAAGGATTGGTGTTTTCTCCTGGCCGAAATGTTCCCAATCCTTCGGATGAAAAGGTGCAGCTTGAATAGTTTCCAACCCAACCTGCCTGAGATTTACCGATTGCTTCAATCACTTGTTTTCGGAAATGCCGAGGAACGTACACCTGAAATTTGTATATCTCGGGATTTTGGATCTTTTGAATCGGCTGAATCGATGATAATCCCAAAGTTTGGGCAAAGAGATCGCACAATCCTTCCTTAATGATATCGATTGGGGTGTGGATCGCATATACACTAACTTGATTCTGGATCAGCTGAGCGGTGACCCGACCCATCGAACCAGAAAGATCAATGGAATGAACGGGTAGGAAATAGAGGGGATGGTGGCATATGATGAGTTCACACCTTTCCTGAACTGCTCGTTTTAAAGACGGTTCATCAAGATCCAGAACGATCATTGCTTTCTGTACTTGACGTTCAAAAGGCCCCAGTTGCAATCCGGAATGATCAAAAGAAAGGGCTAGCGTTGGAGGAATTGCTTCTTCAATTTGTTGAATCCATTCACGTACGTACATAACCTTCACCTCGTTATCTATGAGATTCCATATGGTGAAAATATCCAAAGTATAACCAATAATAGACCCATCGGAACTGCATCACGCGCTGCGTGTAAATATTTGGGGAAAAAGAAGAAGAATCGAGTTCTCTCTGAACCGCAGAGGGGCCTTTGTTGTATGCGGCAAGCGCAATGACAACGTTTCCGTCAAATTGATCGAGAAGATAACGGAAGTATAGCGCGCCCAATCGGATGTTTGTGTATGGATCCATCCAATCCCCAGAGAGATTAATCTGTTCCTGAAACCAACGAGCTGTTGAAGGCAAAAGCTGCATTGGCCCAAATGCCCCAGCTGCAGATTGCGCAAAGGGACGAAAAGAACTTTCCACACGGATCATCGCGGCAATCAAAAATGGGTCAAGGTCCGCTTCTTTGGCGCCGGAATGGATGGCAACGACAAAATCAATCGGAAAGAGTTGATGACATACCTTGACTCCTATACTGAGGAGCAAACTGAAGAGCGCAAAAAAAACGATGATCTTCATTTTTTCCGAAGGCCTCTCGTGATCGGTTTTTTTTTCTTGTTGGAAGAACGCTCAAGCAATCGAGAAGCTGCCCGGAACTCGGCATTTGCTTCTTCGGTTTGATCATTTTCAACCAGCATCTGCGCAAGCATAACATGAAGATCTGGATCCAACGGTTTTTCAAAAGAAAGCTGTTTGACTATGGCGATTGCAAACGAACGCAGACCGAGCTTGCGAAAGAATCGGGCTCTGAGCATGGGTTTGAACAAGAGCAGTAAAGTGCCAACCAATAACCCTAAAGCGCATGAAACGATAATGATAAGCCTGAATCGAGCGAACGTTTCTGACTCGATATCAGAAACCGAGCGATCTGAATCGAGGGGGATTCTATTATTCTTAGCAATTCCCAACACTGGTTGATGCAATTGCTCGACAAGCCTTTGTGTTTGCGGATTCTTGAGCTGAATGCTTGAGAGAAGATCAAGGGTCGCCTGGGGAATGATGATGCCTTGAAGAGAATTTCCTTCGACCTGTAGGCGGGTAATACAGGTTCCAAGGATTGACTGAGCCGTTTGTTGAAGCCGATGGGAAGGAATCGAAACCCGTTCCAACTCGTTCAGGTGTTCCATCATTTGGGGAATCATTGCAATGATGTTCGATAGATCCGCAGAGATTATTCTTCGATGAAGAATATCCATTCGGTCTTTTAGGAGAAAATAACGGTCCAAATCTTGATATAATGACCAAAGATCGGGATGGATCCGTTCCGAGAGTTCAGGACCATAAAGGTGACGACCAATATCAACGTATAACTGTAGCTTTCTGTGGGCATCAAAATACTCGACTTCTTTTCCGGTGAGGACATCGGGGTATAGCAATAAGGCGAAGTATCTTAGCAAAGGTTCGCCGCCAAAATGTGCGATTTGGAAGAGAAGCTGTGAACTAAAAGAAGAAGGATTCTGATTATATGTATTCAGAATGGTTTCAGCAAGAAACCGGAAATCTTCATCGCGAATGGAGAGTTTTTGCGCCAATCCAGGAATCTTGACAATCGATAGAAACTCTTGGAAGAGGGGAAACCGAAAAGCGTGCATAAGCTCATTCCAATAATCCTGAATAAAATCCATCAAAGGAAGCAGTTGATCAAACCCAGAAATCTGTGGTTCGCTGATTCCTCTCAATGTGTGGATCAGTGCCGTCGCAGATTCCGTGATCACTGAAAAAACCAACGAGTGATCCAATGAAAAGTGAGTGAGCATTTTCCTCTTATATGCGATTCTTTCACCCAATTGATCCACGACTTGACTTGAACCCATTAATTCAGGAGCGTTTGCTAAAGTGCGGCTGAGCTCTCGTTGAGCTGCTTCCAGTTGCTGTGGATCTTGCTGCATTTTGTAGATTTCTTCATACCCCAGATAAATCGAATTGAGATCCTGCCCAAAGATGAGAGGAACAAAACCCAAAACCAGCGCCCCAATGAAAAGAATCCTTTGGAATCGATTGGAAGATCGAACTTTTATCTTTGGCAGGGAAAGTGTAGCCACATTCTGCGCTCCTTCCGTACCATTTCTAATTCTTGCTCGGAATGATAGGAATACCGAAAAATCGGTCCTTGTACTTCCAGACGTTTTTGGCTGGCTAAAGCGCCGACAATGGATCGCCCATCCCAGTATTCAACTACACGTTCTTCCGTTTTTGGCTCAGATGATGGAATCAGAGTATACACCATGTGACGATATGATCTACGAAACAGCAACTCGCGCTCTAATAATTCCTGGACCATATCGGAATCTACAGGAACTGGATCGGTTTGAAGGATCAGTGAATCCAAAATGATCGCAAAAGACGGATTGGGGTTCAACCCGAGGTTGATCAATTCCTTTCCGGTACACCATCTTTGATTGCCAGAAATGGTCTGAGTTAGGCGATGTACCTTTCGGATATGAGTCAACCAAGATTGATAAGCTTTTGTTTTCATCCAAAAAGGATTGGTGGCCGTTTTGTCTGCGTACATAAACCTCACAAGCCGATGAAAGAAATCCTTCCCTTCCTTCATCAGGATTCTTTTGAGTACGGGTTCTGAGTTTACGGGAACCATGTGGTATTGAATCAGACGAAGGATTTCTTTTATTTCTGCTTTTGGTACTCGTAACCTTTTAGCGACTGACCGAGCGATTTCCGCAGATGCTTTTTCATGGCCAATATACCGATTGCGGTTTGTGGGACAAACACCCGCTTTTCCCACATCGTGAAGAAAAGCAGCCATTCGATCGACATAAACTTTTGGACAATTCTCGAGAACCCTCAGACTGTGTTCATAGACGGATTCTCCTCGATGATATCGATCCTGATGATAAAAGCGGAGTGAATTTCCCAATGCGGGGATCAATGTTTCGATCATATCAGAAGCCCCCATGATCCGAAGGGTATGAATTGCGTAGGGGGCTAGGATAATTTTCCGTAACTCTTTTTCAATTCGCTCCAAGGAAATCTCCCGCAATAGGGGGATTCTTTGCAACGCATGGCGTAAAGTCATGGAGTCCATATCAAAGCCCAATTGAGCGTGAAATCGAAATAATCGGAGAATCCGAAGTGGATCATCGTCGAAGTTTGAAGGACGAAATGTCCGCAAAACCCGATGGATTATATCTCGCTGGCCCCCTGTAGGGTCGATTGGATTATCCCAATCGATTCCTTGATGACTAACTGGACATGCAAGAGAATTGATCGTAAAGTCCCTCGCTTTGAGGTCTTCTTCTATTCCTTTCTTCCGAAAGGGGGTAATTTCAATATGGATATGATCAAATACTACAATAACAGTCTCTTGGTTTTTCGGGTTAAAGCATATCCCGGAAAACGCGCGGAGGACTTCTTCCTTGGTGCGCGGAGCCGATACATCGATCTCTGTTTGGCCGGAAAGAGAGATTGGATGCGTTTTCAAGTGTTTGGACGCAAAAAATGACCGGACAACCCCTCCTACGATATAGATTTCTCCTAATCGATCGCGAATTGAGGATAATGCATTCTGAAGGCTGCTGGAAACATTACTCCAACAATTCATGATCATCCTCCTTCATTACTCCCGATACTCCAGCTCATTCTGAATTATGAACTTTTTCTCAATCCATTTTTCTTTCACTTTTATAAAGATCTCAAGATGAACTTTTCTGTCAAACAGGTACTCGAGATCTTTTCTTGCTTCTACCCCAATCTGTTTTATTCGAGATCCCTGCTTCCCGATCAAGATTCCTTTTTGATTTTGGCGAAGGACGTATACTTCAGCGCGAATATGCAGAAGCCCATTCTCATTCTCTTGAAAATGCTCGATGATTACTCCACTGTTGTATGGGATTTCCTGTTCGGTATAATGAAAGATTTTCTCTCGAATCAGCTCAGCAGCCATAAACCGGGATGGCCGATCCACGATGATTTCGGGATCATATAAAGGACTAGTCCCGATAAGCCGTTCCTTTATCTTGTGCACCAAAGCCTCTACCCCATCCCCGTTGATTGCGGAGGTGCAATGAACAGTTCTGGGATAATAGGTGGTATTGATCTTTTGGATCAGTAATTCTTGCTGTTTGGGAGAAACTTGGTCCATTTTGTTTAGAACGCAATCAAACGATAACGGTTGGTTTTGAACCAAAGAATGAATGTTTTGGTCTTCTTTAGAAAAGGCGTGTAATCCATCAATGATCCATAGAATATCATCGCATTCTTCCAAAGCCATAGAGGCGGATTTGATCATGTACCTTCCCAAAGCATTGAGGGGTTTATGGAATCCTGGCGTATCTACAAACACAATTTGTGCTTCCGAGTCGGTATATACGCATCGAATCTTGTGCCAAGACGTTTGCGGTTTATTCGAAACGATGACCACTTTTTGCCCCATGATCCGGTTTACCAAGCTTGATTTCCCGGCATTGGGTCTGCCTATAAGAGCAACAACTCCATATTTCAAGCAATCCACCTCTCATGGAAAGAAACCCCCTCATATCGTGGAGGGGGATTTCGGGTTGGAGCAGGCGATGGGATTCGAACCCATGACCTCCGCCTTACCAAGGCGGCGCTCTACCGACTGTAGCTACGCCTGCTTCATAATCACGGGAGATATTGTATCATAGTTTCGGTCGGTCGTCAAGAGGAAAGAGGCAATAATCCAATATTTCACGAACTAGTTGGGTAAAGGTCATTCCAGCAGCATGAGCAGAAGCTGGGAGATCGCTTGTATCAGTCATCCCCGGAATCGCGTTAATTTCAAGAATGAAGAAGTCTTTATCCGTTAGAATTCCATCCAAACGGGCGAATCCTTGAATCTGAAAGAGCTCGAACACTTCGAGGCATAGACGAGTAATTTTTCTTTCCATGAATTTTCCGATTGATGCAGGGGCAATCAATTTCGCCATTCCCGGAGTGTATTTGCAGGGATAATCGTAAAACCGGTGCTTTGGGATAATCTCCAATATCGGTAGAATCCGTCCGTTCAGATAACTGATGCTTAATTCTCTGCCTTGTACGAACCGCTCGAATAGCATAATGGGATACTGGTCTTTAAGTAAGGTTTCATAAACGGCTAATTCTTTGGGATGATCAATAACGTAGGTATCCAAACTTGACCCTTCTTCTATGGGTTTTAATACGGCTGGAAAAGCCAAGTTCTTTAGAGCGTTCGTTTGTGCACCCAGTTCGAAAACGTCATACTCGGGTGTCAAAAATCGATGCTGGATCAGAAGTTGCTTGGTAAGCACCTTATTGAAGGTCATCGCGCAAGAATACGCCTTCGAGCCAGTGAATGGGATATTCCATTCCTTCAATATGCTTTGGATTTTTCCGTCTTCCCCAAAATGGCCATGTAAAGCAATGAAAGCTAAATCTGCCTCCTGAAGGCTTTCAAGCCATTTTTCTTCTTTACCCGGATCAACGGTCCAGGTTTGGATCCCAAGACTTTTGAGCGCTTCCGTGATTCTCTTGCCGCTTCGCAGGGAAATCTCTCGTTCTCGGGAAAACCCTCCTTCGACAACAGCGACGTTCATTCAGGGAGATCTCCAGAAAAAGCTTTTTTTTTGCATGCGGGACAATACAAATATTCTCCGTCTGCTTTATTGTATTTGTAGACAAGAGAACTTTTACAATCCGGACAAGAGTGCTCAGATGGTTCATTCCAAGAAATATAAGTGCACGAACCACCCGAATAATGATTGTCTTCGCAAACGAAAAAAGTTCTCCCCTTTTTGCTTTTCCGTTTAAACACTTTTTTTCCACATAAGGGGCAAGACCCGCGGCTTGTTTGATTAATCGTTTCGGTATACTTGCAGTCCGGATAGTTGCTGCATGCGATGAACTTTCCAAATCGCCCATTCCGTTCTACTAGGTCTGATTGACATTTGGGGCACTTTCTGCCAACTGACACTGGTTCGCTCGACTTCATTTCTTGGTGCGACTCAGGATCAAACTCAAAAGTCTCTCCATTAACAACCATTTTTGCATGATCGACCACAGAAAGGTTCTTCTTGCATTCCGAACAGTGCAAGTAAGGTCCATATCGTCCCACTTTGAGTACCATTTCTTGATCACATTCCGGGCACTTGATGTTGGTCTTTTGTTCCAGATGGAGCTTTCCTGTTGAAAGATGCTCTTGCTTCTCTTGAAGGTTGTGAGAAAACGGAACATAAAATTCTTCCAATACCTGTTTCCAGTCTCGATTTCCGTCCTCAATTGCGTCTAACTTGCGTTCTAAATCAGCTGTGAATCTTGTTTCCACAATTTCAGCGAAATTGTTCTCTAAAAAATCATTTACAAGGGCGCCGAGAAAACTTGGCCTGAGGGTCTTTGCTTCTCGAAGTACATACTTACGGTCGAACAGCGTTTTGACAATTGATGCGTATGTGCTGGGACGACCGATTCCTTCTTTTTCCAAGCGTTTCACGAGCGTTGCTTCGGAGAATCGTTTGGGCGGTTGAGTATAGTGTTGGGATGTTTCTAAGTCACCTAAAGAAATGGATTGCCCCTGGGTAAAGGGATGATCGATGGGTTTTTCAGTGGTGACAGCAGGATAAAAGAATTCAAACCCATCAAACAACCTCCGGTTTCCCGTTGCTTCCCATTGATATTTCCCCTTCCGATCCTTAATTACAATCTTTGTGGCTTCATAAATGGCTTCTGCGCTTTGCGAGGCCATAAACCGGTTCCAAATCAAAGAATACAGCTGGAAGAGGTTCTTGGATAGTTTGTTTTTTATCTGATCGGGACTTAGTTCTGGGTATGTGGGACGAATCGCTTCATGAGCGTCTTGAATATTTGTCGAGGCCCCTTTTTTGGAAAAATGAGTCCTTTGTTGATAGTACTTGCTTCCCAGGTGGGTTGTGATGTAGGTTTTTGCGGATTCCAAGGCTTCTTTTGATAATCTTGTGGAATCTGTCCGCATATAGGTAATGAAGGCAAGCTGATTTCCGTCAATTTCAACTCCTTCATACAATTGCTGAGCCAATTTCATAGTCCGATCAACTGAGAAACCGAGCTTGTTCGAAGCTTCCTGTTGCAATGTGCTGGTGATAAAAGGTGCCAAAGGCCTTTTTTTCACATCGTTTTTCTTGACTTCTGCTATGAAATATTCTTGGTTTCTGAGGTCCTTTTCGGTTTCTAAGGCCTTTTTTTCGTCTCGGATCGGGAATTTTTCTAGGCTCTTCTGATCAATACGGGTTAACCAAGCTTCAACAGAGTCAAAGACACCTCGGAACTTCCAGTATTCCTCTGGGATAAACTTTTGAATGCTTTCTTCCAATGCGCATATTAAACGAAGCGCCACAGATTGAACCCTTCCCGCGCTGAGTCTACCCGAATGCAAGACCCTCCATAACAAAGGGCTGATCTGGTATCCAACAAGCCGATCCAAAATCCTTCGGGTGAACTGAGCCTGGACTTTGGGATTCGACAAAGGTTTGGGGTGAAGGATTGCTTTTTGAATAGCGGTCTCGGTGATTTCGGAAAAAATGACCCGGTTGGGTCGTTCTGAGGGCAAATCAAGCACCTGGGCAATATGCCATGCGATAGCCTCTCCTTCCCGATCCATATCCGAAGCGAGCAAAACACTTTTGCCTTTTGCTTTGGATTTCAAATCTTTGATTACCTTTTCCTTCCCTTTGATTGTAACGAAACTGGGGGTATATCCTTGATCTATATTCACACCGAGCTCTTTAGAAGGTAGGTCCCGGATGTGTCCAACAGACGAAGCAACTTCATACTCTTTCCCCAAGTATTTCTGGATTGTTTTCGCTTTTGCTGGAGATTCAACGATTACCAAATGCTTCATATAATCCGGTCCACCTCTGTATTCATTTTGTCGAAGATTTCTTTGGAGGTACTTTCAAGGTAAATTCGAACAAGTGGTTCTGTCCCGGACGAGCGAGCCAAAACCCATGAATTGCTGTCTTCGGTTTGTAAGAGGTATCCATACCCATCCATCGTCCATTTTTCGGTGAACTCATAGCCAGCAAATCCTGGCATTTCTCGGAAGAAATCCATCAATTCCATCTTTTGTGCATTGGACTCGAGATGGAGATCTTTCCGGCTCGAAAAGAAAGTTCCAAAGGCTTTTTTAAGCTCTTGTCGAATTTGCGAAAGCGGTTTTTCTTCATAAGCGATCATTTCCAATGCCAGCAAACAAGCAATGATTCCGTCTTTTTCGGGAATATGATTCTGGATCGACAATCCCCCACTTTCTTCTCCACCCATAACCAAATGATCGGATATAATTCGTTCTCCGATGAATTTGAATCCAACAGGGGTAACTATGGTTTCTCCACCATATTCGGAAGCAACTTTATCAATCTGATGGCTTGTTGCGATGCTACGGGCTATGTTTCCTTTTAAGCCTTTGTTTTTGAACAAATGCCAAGCGACTAAGGCTAAGAACTCGTTCGGAGGAACGAAATCACCGTCTTCATCGCAAACCCCAAAGCGATCCGCATCGCCATCAACTGCAATTCCCAAATGGTGCCCTTTTTGGACCACCCGTCTTCCCAACTCCTCCATCCTTTTCGAGTCCGGTTCCGGACGATATCCCCCGAAATAGGGATCACGAAAATCATGAATCGCAATGAGCTCTTCTTTCGTACGCTCACCCAAAGCTTCTTTGACTAATACATCAAGGTAATTATTCCCTGCCCCATACATTAGATCCATTGTAACGCGAAGGTCGATTGATCGAATTCGTTCAAAATCAATCTTTTCACGAATCGCTTGAAAATATGGTTCTCTCGGGTCAAAGGATTCAAATAACCCTCTTCTCGACGCTTCAGGCAGTCGCTCCCTTTTTATGCTCTTCTTTCCATGGAACACTTTATCGATTTCCTTTTCGATCGCGCCAGTGATCTCCGGTAGGGCAGGCCCACCCGATTTTCCGTTGAATTTCATCCCGCTATAATGGGCCGGATTGTGTGATGCAGTTACATTTATCCCTCCATCCCAAGCATGGTTAAGGATTGAGTATGCAATAACGGGGGTTGGTGTTGGCATATCGCAAAGAAATACCTTGATTTCATTTCCGCAAAGGACTTCTGCGATCACTTTGGAAAAATCCTCTGCCATAAACCGAGAATCATAACCGATAACGATCTGAGGATGTTCCGTTTTCTTGACTACTTCGGAAATCGCTTGCGTGACAACGCGTACGTGTTCGAAGGTGAAATCGTCTGCAATTACTCCTCTCCAGCCGCTTGTTCCGAAAGAAACTTGGATTCGCTCCTCTTTTTTCATCCTTCCTTTCCTCCTCTCAGAAAGACTCTTCTACCTAGAACTTTGTTATACCCACTCCATCCATCTTCATGATTCATGGAGGATTCTGTCATTTTTTGCAGCGATTCTCGAAAGATCGCATATTTTGCGTCAAGGTGGTCGGCCATATGGATAATCAAAGCTTCATATGTCTTGGGTAACACAGGAGATCCCCATTCCATCTCGCCATGATGGGAGAGGATGATATGTTGCAACTGCGTAAGGGTTTGATCAGACCGCATCGGAAGGAGTCGGGCTTTTTCCTCGACAATAGCGCTTCCGATCATGATATGACCCAATAGCTCGCCTTCTGAAGATGTCTCGAATCCATAGGATCGAATTGAATACTCTTTCATTTTGCCTATATCGTGCAAAAGAGCCCCGGCCCTGAGCAAATCGATTTGTATCGGCTCCGAATAGGTTCGAGCGATGGCAAGCGATAACTCTAATACGCTCAAAGAGTGCTCAAGCAATCCCCCTTTATACGCATGATGAATGGAGATTGCAGCGGGAGATTCAGCAAAACTCGAAGCCATCTGGGGATCTTCTTCAAAGATTTTCCGCAAAAGGGTTCCCAAAAAGGGATCTTCCACCGCGCCAATCGCTTCGATTAATTGTTGATACATAGTGGTATAGTTCTTATCCGTGATCGGAATAAACCGAGAACTGTCATACTCTCCTTCGCTCAATAACTGCAAATCATCATGGGAAGGACCTAAGGTGAGTTGAGGTCTGCCATCGAAAAGAGACATTTTCCCATTCACGCGTACAACGCTACCCACTGGGATTCGTTCATCATTCTTTTTTGCGTGATTCCAATCAACGCCTCGTAGGGTTCCAGAAAGATCATTGAACGTGAGCAGCAAAAAAGGTTTTCCTTCTCTTGTTTCCTGCAAGCGTTTGCTGATAACTTTCAGCGTTGTATTAACGAGTTCGTCCGACCGGAGTTGGACGATGAGCTTCCCGTCTTTAGGGATATCATTCTGGTGTTTTTCCGCTTCCAGGTTTTCCATCTTTTGCCGGATCAAGTCCCCTAAATTCATATTTTCACCCTTTTCTTGATTTCCGATCTACTCTGCTTTTTCCTTGTATACTCTTGGAACACGTTTCGAGATGGAACACGTGACTTCGTAGTTGATGGTACGAATTTTCTGTGCAATTTCTTCTGCGGAGATCTCATCCTGTCCCATTTTTCCGATCAACACAACGGGGTCTCCCATTTTCGCCTGAGGGATATGCGATACGTCGATTATGATCTGATCCATACATACCCGGCCAATCACTGAACATCGCTGTCCATCCACCAACACTTGACTGTTATTGGACAACAAACGATTATATCCGTCTGCGTATCCGATTGGAACAGTCGCCGCCCTCATAGTCCGATTGCTGATAAATGTGTTTCCATAGCTCACGGGCGTTCCTGGTTTGATATCCTTGACAAAAGAAATCAAGCTATGCCAAGAGAGAACGGGCTGTAAGTCCGATCCGCGTTTTTCGTTCGAAGGATCCAACCCATAGGAGGCGATTCCACACCGAACTAGATCCCCAAGCGGAGTTCTCCGATGGAATCCCGCAGCGCTATTATCCATGTGGATGAATGGAATCTTATCTCTCCATTCTTCGAATAATTCAGAAAATCGGTCGTATTGCTTTTTTTGAAAGGGGTTTTCGGGCTGATCCGCAGTTGCGTAATGCGTAAATATCCCTTCAATCCGCACTCCTTTTTCCTGAAAAAGCAAACGCAAAAAACGATCCGTTTCTTCGGGAGATTGACCCAATCGACTCATTCCCGTGTCAACCTTAACATGAACAAAAAGCGGTTCAGGATTGAGGTAAGGTCTGATTCGCTCCCATTGTTCGAATGCATACAGGGTAATCCGAATCTTCTTCTCTTGGGCAAAAGGAATGCAGTCGGGCCGGGTGTAGTTCATCACAAGGACGGGTGTTGAAATGCCTCCATTCAGCAATTCCAAAGCTTCTTCAAAAAAAGCGACTCCAAAGAATGGGAATCCCATTTTTTGAACAAGCAAAGACAACGGTAAGGCTCCGTGTCCATATCCATCTGCTTTCACGATAGGCATGATCTTCGAAGGGGCACAATGGTTTTGGAAAAAGGATAAATTTCTTGCATATGCATCCAAATCAATAATCGCTTCTGTATGGTTTCTGTAATCAATCATCAAGAAATTCCTGCCTAGAGGATTGAAAGAAAGACACCCGCTGCAATTGCAGATCCGATTACCCCAGCTACATTTGGACCCATCGCGTGCATCAGGATGAAATTGGTTGGATCTTCTGATTGCGCAACTGATTGCGCAACACGAGCGGAAGCTGGAACAGCGGACACTCCAGCAGCCCCAATCAATGGATTGATTTTCTGTTTAAGGAATAGGTTCATAAACTTAGCAAAGAGGATACCGAATGCGGGGCCTAAAGAAAATGCAGCTGCTCCTAAGAAAAGGATAAATAAGCTTTGTGATGTCAGAAACACATCTGCTCTGGCTTTCGATCCGACGGCCAGACACAAAAAGATAATCGCGGGATCTGCGATAAACCGCGAAGCGGCTTCAGCCAAACGCTTTGTGTATCCATTTTCCTGCAGAAAGTTACCGAACATCAACATACCGATTAGAGGCAAAGCTTGTGGTACGAGAAAGCCAATAAGAATCGTTGTTGAAATAGAAAAGACGAGTTTTTCTGCCTTGCTCACTTTTCTTGGCATAGGCATTCTGATCTTTCGTTCGCTCTTAGTTGTCAACGCTTTCATGATGGGCGGCATCATGATCGGGATCAGAGCGATATAGGAATATGCAGCAATCGCGATGATTGCGAGCAAATCAGAGGCAAAAAGAGAGGCCACATAGATGGATGTCGGTCCATCCGCGCCTCCTATGATCGCGATCGCCGCAGCTTGACGAATATCAAAGCCAATGAAAGAGGAAACGGCAAAAGTGACAAAGATGCCAATTTGCGCTGCTCCTCCCAAAAAGACCGTAATTGGATTGGATAACAGAAAAGAAAAATCAGTCGCTACACCGATACCCAAAAAAATGAGTGGGGGAAGGATTCCAGTAGAAAGCCCTAGGTTAATATAATACATCAGACCACCCGGAATTCCATTCATTGGTTCATTGAAGACCCCGGTGTATTGAGCAGGAATATTGGCCAAAATGACGCCAAAAGCGATGGAAACGAGCAAAAGCGGTTCAGCGTGTTTATAAACGGCTAAATATAGCAATAGGCAAGCGATTCCGAGCATAACCAGATTTCCCCAGGTCAACCCAAGCAGAGCGGAATTTTCAAAGAAATCCAGAAACCCTTCCCAAATCACAAGACACCTCCATATTCCTTCTTCAACCAGCTTGATTGTATCATAAAACGGATGAATGACAACCCTCTTTCCTGAAAAAGCTTCCTTTGTCGGGATTTGGTATGGATTCATGGTATAATCGACTCAAATAATACAAGCAAGCAAGGAGGTATGTTTTTGAATTTAGAAACAGTTCATGAAGATGTCAATGTTCGAAAGGTGAAGACAACAGTACCTGCAAATGAAATTCGAAAGTCTTTGGAAACGGAAATGAAAAAAACGCAAAAAAATGCGCAGTTTGCGGGTTTTCGTAAAGGTAAGGTGCCTTTGCGTCTTCTTTTTCCTCCGGAACACGTGAAGGTATTGGAAGAAAAAACAGCTTGGGATTTGTTAGAAATCCATTTAGATGAGGAAAGAAAAACAGGATCGTTACAGGATTTAATCTATCCGCCTATTATCACTGAGGCTTCAAAAGCGGAGATGGGAGATTACAACTTTCAAATTACTTTGTTTGCTCAGCCCCAGATTCAGCTGCCGGAATTATCGAACATGATGATTCGCAGAGAGAAAATCCAGGAACATATGATCGATCAAGCTGTCGAAGAACGGGTAAAAGAACATAGGGAAGAGTACGCAATTCTACATCCTGTTGACAGACCCTGTCAATGGGGTGATCAGATTTCTCTTACCTATCAAGTCCATAATGCCGAAGGCCGAATGATCTTTGATTCTCCAGCAATCACGTACCGGATGGATATCGAAGATCATAACCCTTTGGTCCAAGCCGCTTTGGGGAAAGCAAAATCCGATCAGTTTTCCATTGAACGGTCTTTCGAAAAAGAAGGAACAGAGCGTGTATACAGTTATAATGTACAGATAAATGAAGTCCAACATCGAGAATATCTCCCCTTGGATGATTCCTTTCCAAAAGAGGTTGGTCTTGATTTTGAGAATCTTCATGAGATGAAAGAGGCATGGAGAAATGAGATACGAGATTCAGTGGAAGAACGATATCGAACATACTATCTTCCAAGAGCCTCTTTTGAGGAGCTGGTTCTTCAATCAGAAATGATTACTTCGGAAGAAGTTCCCATGACTATCGTCAAAGAAAGCATAGAAAAAATGACTCCTGAAGAAAAGTCTGCGTACATGAAAGAGTTAACCGTTGATGATGATGATTCATTCATTCAGAAGTTGAAGGATCAACTGATGCACTCTTGGAAACGAAAGTTCGTTGCCGAAGCATTTTCGAAAGCAAATGGACTTTCTATCCAAGAAGAAGAGGTAGATCAATTCTTGGATAATCGGGCTGCTATGATTGGGCTTAGTGGAAAGCAAATGAAAGAGTACTTGGTGAAAAGAAATGAGATGGGTCCTATCAGAGAAGAAGTCATTCAAATGAAAATTGGAACCTTCATGATCGATTTGGTCCAATGGGATGATTCAAAGACACAAGAAGAGCAAGAAACCCAACAAGAAGAGGCAGAGCCTTCCGAGAAGCCAACCGATAAGGTTCAGAAGGCTTCCAAAGACCTATGGCCGGATGATCGCGAACTGATCCAAGCCATTCGTGAAGATCTACAAGCCAAGCAAAGCGAAATCAAGGATACAACGGAGGAATCATGATGGAATTGATGCGCAAAAGAACGACAGAAAAAGATCTTACTGAAGAAACAATCGATCAACTCGTTCCCATTGTCATTGAGACAACGGGCCGATATGAACGCTCGTATGATATTTATTCTCGCTTACTTAAGGACCGAATTGTCTTTTTGGGCGATGAAGTCAATGACCATATTGCCAACCTGATCGTAGCCCAGCTTTTATTTCTTGAAGCGCAGGATCCAGATAAAGACATCAGCCTGTACATCAACAGTCCTGGAGGTTCCGTTTCTGCAGGTATGGCAATTTACGACACGATGGAATACATTAAATCTGACGTAGTAACGATTTGCGTAGGTCTAGCCGCTTCTATGGCGGCATTGCTTTTAATGGCGGGCCAATCCGGAAAAAGGAATATCCTCCCAAATTCAAGAGTGATGATCCATCAACCGTGGGGAGGGGCTCGCGGGAGCGCGAGTGATGTTGAGATCCAAATGAAAGAACTCCTGAAAACCAAAGAGCATATTAATAAACTCATATCTCTGCATACAGGTAGGCCCTTAGAAAAAGTGAAACAAGATACCGATCGCGATCGATGGTTAAGCGCTGATGAAGCAGTGGAATATGGGATCGTGGATAAGGTAATTCAGAAGAAAAAATAAGCGGATTGCTGCTCGAGGAGGCTGAGAACTAAATGAAACCAGAAAAAAAATGTTCATTCTGTGGGCGGTTGTCTACACAAGTCCAGCGATTGATTGCCGGGCCGAATGTATATATATGCAATGAATGTGTTGAACTCTTTTATGATACGTTGAAAGATGAGGATTCGATCCATTTTCGTGACTCCTCAGAAACGCTCCCAACTCCCCTGGATATAAAAACCGAGTTAGATAAGTATGTGGTTGGTCAAGAAAAGACGAAGAAGACAGTAGCTGTTGCTGTTTACAACCATTATAAACGAATCATGTTCAAAGAGAAAAAAGATGAAACGGAGATCGAGAAAACCAACATTATGATGATTGGTCCCACAGGTTCAGGGAAAACGCTGATCGCGAAGACACTCGCCCGTTTTTTGGATGTTCCTTTTGCTATTGCCGACGCGACAAGTATTACAGAGGCGGGATATGTCGGGGAAGATGTCGAGAATGTATTGCTTCGGTTAATTCAGGCTTCTAATTTTGATATTGAGCGGGCTGAACGAGGAATCATATACATTGATGAGATCGACAAGATCGCCAAAAAGGGACCCAATGTCTCCATCACGAGAGATGTTTCTGGTGAAGGGGTTCAACAAGCCCTGCTTAAGATTCTGGAAGGATGTGTCTCGAGTGTTCCCCCGCAAGGCGGCAGGAAGCATCCATACCAGGATTTTTTGAAAATCGACACCACAAATATCTTGTTCATAGCAGGAGGAGCTTTTGATGGTCTTGAGGAGATCATCAAGCATCGGACTCAAGATTCCACTATGGGTTTCGGATCAGATATAAAGTCAAAAAACCAAGAGAGAATTGGGCAAATCCTTTCAAAGGTGAATCCCGACGATATGGTACACTATGGATTGATTCCAGAGTTTATCGGCCGTTTTCCGCTTACAACCACTCTAGATGATTTGACCGAAGAGAACTTGGTAACCATCCTCACCGAGCCCAAAAACTCCATGATCAAACAATATCAAAAGCTATTGGAAATGGATGAAATCGATCTCGAGTTCACTCCAGAAGCGCTGCAATGTATCGCTCATTCTGCTCTTTCTAGAGGTACGGGAGCGAGAGCTTTAAAAAGCGTAGTGGAAGAAGTTATGCTGGATTTGATGTTTGAACTTCCTTCCATGCAAAACAGAAAACGGAATATAAAAAAAGTGATCATTACACCCGAACATGTACAGGGGCAAGAAGCCGCCCTTATCGTTCTTTCGGAGTCTGCGTGATTTTTATGAAGGCCCGAAGGATTTTCCGTAGACGATCCGTGGTGTACTTCTTTTTATTCATATTCACAGCGACTCTTTCTTTCCCATTTTCCGTAGTACTTCTGATTACAGGCGAAGTAGGTGGTAACGCAATCTATGAGATGATGGTTGCTGGCGCTGAAAAGGCAGCCCAAGAGAAAGGCTTTTCCCTTCGGGTTGTTGAAGGGGGATATAATGCAGCGCGGTGGGAGCCCTTGTTAACGAGTCTTTCGGCGAGCGGGATTTATGATGTTGTGATCACATTTACGGAAGGTATGCCGCACAGTGTTGAAAAGGTTGCCCGCGCCTTCCCTTCCCAAAAGGTAGTTCTTATAGACGGGATCGCTCCAAAAATGGATAACGTATTTTCTTTGGGATTTCGAGATGAAGAAATGGCTTTTTTGGCTGGTGTGTATGCGGCCCTGATGGTTCAATATCATAGGTGGAATTTTCCCGAACCGACTATAGGGCTGCTAGCGGGGGATATATATCCTGCTATGACGGAACGAATGAAACCTGCGTATGAATATGGAGCAAAAAGCGTTATTCCATCCATCCAGGTTCTTTTTTCTGTTGCGGGGAGTTGGGGCGATCCGAACAAAGGAAGAGATTTATCTCGCGCTCAATACGACCAAGGAGCTGCCATTATCTTCACGATAGCCGGTGGAACTGGAGTAGGAGCCATTCAAGCGGCCCAGGAAAAAGGCCGCTATATCATTGGCGTTGACTCCAATTATATTCATCATGCCCCAAACGCAATTTTGGCTTGTGCTCTTAAGCACGCAGATCGGGCAATGTACGATGTAATTGTACGAGCCTTTGAAGGGACACTGCCTTTTGGAAAGATTGAGCGATGGGGCATTCTTGAAGGAGGCATTGGTTTCACCATCGAAGATCCGAACTTCCAAAGGAATACTCCGCAAATCATTCAAGATGAAATGAAAGCGATCATCCAAAAGCTTGTCGCAGGGGATGTTGCGCCTCTTCCATAGTTTCTGATCGCGTTGAAGATTGCTTTTTCCTGATAATAATGGTGTTCAGCGATCCGATAGAGGTTGTGATAAAGAAGGCTCGAGAAGGGAAAAGAAAAGGGGGATCGGTCTTCTTTTGGGAAAGACCATAAGAGTTCTGATTGGGTTATGTTTCCTTAGTTCTGGATGCTTATTTACGCAGACGGTAATGGTGGATTTGGATAAAGGAATTGCTTTTCTATCCTATGGTCGGATGATTTACTCCGTAGGTTTGGAGACAAGGAATAGACCGATTATTTCAGAAGGGACATATCGTGTTTCCAAATCGTACATTCCACCGAGAATTGACTTTCCATTGATTTTTGATCCCCCCTGGGTCATCGAACTCGATAACGGAATTGTTGTAAGCAATTATGCTTCCTTAGCCCACCTCATCCTGCCAATCGCACCTCATGAATATTCTTGGATTGATTCGATCGATGAAATTATATTCGTAACGTTCCCTTGGTTTGTCGAAGAGGAAGAGCTGTGGATTCAATCCACTGAATTTCTGGAATACCTCCCTGCATATCTCCAGTTTCTCGGGCTTCATGATGTATTTGATTGGTTGTATCCATTCGTTCGTGAATCAGAAATCCCAGAGCGTTTTTTCTTCGGAGATCCGAAATACTCCATTAATATGGAGCCGATTTTGGTTGTTCAAGGTTTGCCTTTACTGATCCGGTATCGATCTTCTCGAAACCTTTCCAGTTTAGAATGGAGGGTAAATGGGGAAACCTTACATGCCTGTGTTCAGTATATCATTCCCAATGAGTCTTTAACCCTTCACGTTTCCATATTTACGGAAGATCGGTTTGGGAATCGGTCGAGTGAAGAAGGGGTTTTCTATCCCCAAAGATTTGAGTTGCCTGTTCATCGAACCATTCATTTTGAACGGATCCGATTGAATCAAAGCATTCTTTTCCCCGGGAAGCATTCAGGGATATGGCATATAATGGGTCAGCGGTTTTCGCAGCAGAATCTGAGATGGAATTTTGATGTGCCTGGTGAGTACTCGATCTATCAAATTTCTCCTGGACACATCCTCTATTTTCGAGTGATGGTTCAACCCTAATGAAAGCTTGTTTCATTCTTTTTGTACTCATTGTCCCGGCTTTTCTTATCGCCACCCCTCATTATCCCAATCCCCCTCCCCTATATTTGAGAAATACCATTGATTGGCATTTTCAACAGATTAATCATGAATTGGAAGGTCTGTGGGGATTGACATTGACTTTTCCTGTTGAGATCGAGATTCGACGAGAATACTCTGTTTTTACACGCGCAGAAGCGCTTTTTGATGGGAGTATTTTCAGGATCGCATTGCCTCCAACTCTAAGAGAACTCCCTCAATTGCTCCGGCATGAGATGATGCATTTGTTTACTTTTGAATGGATTTGGAGAGAATACGACCGGACCGGCCGAATTATTCATGTTCCTCTATGGATCATGGAAGGGTTGGCATGTTGGTTTGAAAGTCGACAAACGCAAAGAATCCCGAGGCCTTTGTCCTGGAATGAAACCAATCTGATGGCCTATGAAGATTATCCTCAAGGCGATCAAGTATTGGTGTTTTATGAACTGGTAACGGATTTTTTCTATGCGCTCGACCAAAAAATAGATTTTCGCGTGAACTTGGAGCAGATCATATTAGAATATCAATCGGGGGGTTCATGGCCCGAAGCTTTTATCCCTGGTTCATTTCGCGAATTCTTTACGAACTGGCGAGTGCGCACAATGTTGGTTTCTTGGCTACGCTGGCTTTTTGTCCAGAGCTCCTGGCTTTTTCCTGCCTTTATTATTTTGGTTTTCGGGATAATTGTTTGGAGAAGGAATCGATCGATTCAAGACACTTTTGACCCGTCTTTAGAGCAGCAATTCGGCGTGGAATACTGGAAAAGAGAAAAATCATGGTATAATCCTTCCAATAAGAGAGCAAATGTCAGAAAAGCAGAGGTGGGACTAATGAAACCGTTTATCCTCGGTCACCGCGGGTTCTCTGAACTATATCCAGAAAACTCCTTACTGGCTTTTCAAAAAGCCTTGGAATACGGGGCGGATGGTGTCGAGTTAGATGTTCGCATGAGCAAAGACAACCAGATTATCGTCATCCATGATGCAACTGTAGATCGGGTAACTGGGTCCTATGGGCGCGTGTCTGAGATGACTTTGGAGGAATTAAAAACGCTTTCCCTTGCTCAAAACCAGAAGATTCCAACCCTCAAGGAAGTCCTTGAAGAGATTGTTCACAGGGGTTTGGTCAACATAGAACTCAAAGAGATAGAAACTGCACAACCAGTTGCTGCTTTGGTAAAAAAATTCCGCGCAGAAGAACAAGTAATTTTCTCGTCATTTATTCATGATTCGTTAAACGAGGTTCGAAAGATTATTCCAGAAGCTCGTTGTGGTTTATTAATCGGAGAAGAAGCACAGAAGAAACATGGAGTTAGCCTTCAAAAACCGGATACGGTTATGGAATATATCAATCAATTATGCGTTTTATACCGACCTTATTCGTTGCATCTTCCGATTCAAGCGCTTCAATCGGTTGATGAAGTGAAACGGGCGGACTTGCGTCAGGGATTTCTGGCTTTGGGGATCAAAATTTTCTGGTGGACTGTAGACGATGTGGAGTGGGTATTGATCATGGCTAAAGAACATATAGCCTATGGTATCATTACCAATCATGTCGAAGCGATCGTTAAAGCTTTTGATTAAAAGGGCTATATTTTCCTATTTACGGGGGATGGGTTTTTCATTTATGGTTTGTGGGCTTTTTGGGTTATGGGTTATTGGGGAGGCTCAGGATTTTCTTTCGGAGAGCTTTGATCTTCACTTGCCGATTATTGAACGGCAAAATGCCGTTTCGTTCGATTCAGTTGACCAGTTCCCCAAAGACCTAATTGACATGTTGCTCGTATCTGAAGACGAAGTGTTTTGGCAGCATCCTGGGTTTTCAATAAAGGCGATACTGCGCGCTTTCTGGTCTAACATCCAAGGATTATTCTCGGACGGCTCATCATCGATTCAAGGGGGAAGCACGATCACACAACAGCTAGCCAAAAACCTGTACCTTGACCCCGGTCGGACTTTGCAACGGAAACAGAAAGAACTCTACCTCGCATTGCAGCTCGAACGAAATTACTCAAAGTCAATGATCCTAGAACTATATCTCAACACAGCGTATATGGGAAACGGAATTTGGGGCATGGGGCAGGCGTCAAGAGCATATTTTGGCGTTGATCCGATCGAACTTTCCCCATGGCAATCGCTCATGTTGGTCGTGACCTTGCGATCTCCCGAGCATCGAAATCCGATGTCAGGGAATTTTCATATTATCTTTCTTTGTGAAAACATGATCGACCATATGGGGATGAGTCCGATGGAAAAAGGATCAATAATTCTCGCCATAAAGGAGTTTTTGGAGTGCAACTGAAAGAATTCCGGGCCGATGAAGTGATTGTTATGGATGGAGACCATCTCCGATATGTCTATGAAATCAAAGAAGGGACGATCAAGCTTCAATGGAAGTGGGATTCTTGGAAAGAAGAAACCTTAGAAAAACCTATGATGATCGGGATTTGGAACTTGATAAACGATACAGCCGTTTCATTTATTGTCATTGGAGAGACTAAAGGTAAGGTTGCGATGGTCAACCGAGATGATCTATTTAGCGATGTCATCCAAATCCGGGAAAAAGTGTGGAAGAGTCTTGCCTTTTTTTATCAGATGATTATCAATCAAAAGTTCTTGGGGATTGTTATGAGTCCTGAAGAATCGCTTTACTCAGCTTTCGAAGCATTTGTATTCTGGGGCGAAAAAAACAAAGCCCTAGACATATACAATCAAGCAATCGATTTTTTTGAAGATTCAAAGAAAATTGATTCGATGTTGGGTGTTATTATGGACCTAACCTCGGGGAAGCTCGAAATCGAAATGTCGGAAAGCGAAGCTGTCGCATACGATGATCTGTTGTCAAGGTCTACAAGCTCTGATCCATTGCAAAACCTTGTTGTGTTGAAGACTTTTGAAGAGAAGTTTCCCTCCTCCAAAAACTTAGGGGAAGTTCGTGCAAGGTGCGTGGAAGAATACGATCGGTTAAATGATCATTATCAGGCCAATCGGTATTTGCGAAAACTCATATATTTTCATTCGCAAGAAGAAGCAGGGCAGCAAGCTCTTTTTTCCATGATTGGAAGACAAAAAAGCGAAGGGGATCCGGAGTGGTTGGAGAATGCAATTCGGTTTGTACTTACCTATCCGGATAGTCCTTTTTTAAGTATGGTTCGTCATTTTTTGGAGGGGAGTTCATGAATCAAAACGCAATTCTTCCGGTTCCTCGGTGGAAAATCCTTTTCATCCGGCCTATGTATGTAAGTGTAATTATGATTGGTATTGCTCTCGTCACGGGATGGTTCCATTGGGAACGGGTATCTAATATCCTCTTTGGTGCTTTTATCATTACCATAAATGTAGGATGGATCTATCTAGCGAAACTGCATAAAGACTATCGAGATCAATCAGAAAGCCATGATCATAAACATAAGACGGATGTTGCTTATGCCATTTTGCTTTTTTCTGGATTGATGCTTTTGTCTTCGTTTCTCTTTGCTTTGTTCGTTGTTACGGATCAAGGGTAAACAAGATGATTGGAATGATGGGGGGATTGCGATGAATCGGATCGTCTGTGTGTTGGTGGTATTTTTTCTTTCTGTCACTGCTTTTGGATACTTGACAC
Source organism: uncultured Thermotogaceae bacterium (assembly GCA_964462525.1). GTDB lineage: Bacteria > Thermotogota > Thermotogae > MWEM01 > MWEM01 > CAYWWY01. The sequence goes on along the minus strand of CAYWWY010000001.1, from coordinate 386,071 downwards.
TGAGGCATGTTGCGATTTCCGGAGAACGGTTGGAAGAAGTCTCAGAGTTGTACCTGATTCCGATGTCGATGCTTTTGGACTGGAATCCCAAAATCAATACAGGACAGTTGCATCAGGGGCAAGTTGTACTTCTGCCTTTTCCAAAAGGGTATATCTATGAAGTAAGTGCGGGAGACTCTCTTTCCACAATAGCCCAGTATTTTTTTACAGATGTGCCTTCAATAGCGACTGCCAATCAGCTTTCACCTCCCTATCCAATTCGTATTGGTCAGAAACTCTTTATTCCATTGAGCGCCATTGGAAAAGCCTTTCATGTGGAAAACAATCGGTATATATGGCCCACATTTGGTGTGATCAGCAGTGCGTATGGATGGCGAACACACCCCATCACGCAGCAACGGTCATTCCATTCAGGAACTGATATTGCTGCACCAGAAGGTGCCCCTATTTTCGCCGCAGGATCTGGTTTAGTGACATTTGTCGGAGAAAATGGAGGGTATGGATTAACGATTGATATTGATGGAGATCGGCACATGTTTCGATATGCCCACTTATCTCAAATTTCTGTATTGCAGGGTCAACGTGTTCATCAAGGCGAAATGATCGGAAGGATTGGGTCTACTGGTCAAAGCACAGGGCCTCATTTACACTTCGAAATCCGAACGCTTCCTTCTCGTGAAACCCTAGATCCGGTTGACTTTTTGCCTCCGATATCAAAAATGTATGTTCTGAAACAAAGCAATCCACTATCTATGGGCGGTAACTAATGGGAAAACGGTTGCTGCTTTATATCGGCATCGTGTCGTTATGTTTGGTTTCTTTTGGGAATCGACTTGAAGTATTCCTTGAAGGAGAGAGGATTGATCCGGATCGATACTTCCAATTGGGAAATACTGTATATGTTCATGCTGTAACCCTGGCTGAGTCTTTGGGAGCGGAGTATGAATGGAACAACTCGGAAAAATCCCTGATCATTCGATACCAAAAACAGGAATTGATCTTCTTCAACCAGTCTGACCGTGTATGGATCAACGATCGATACAATACCCTCCAAGCATCGCCCCGTTTAGTTCAGAACCGGTTTTTTATACCAATGGAAGATTTCGGGCAGATTACTGGTCTATCGTATGTTGTTTCGGGAGAGAGGGTCGACGTTGCAACTACAGTTCCTGCCCATATCGATCACCATAACTTCGAAGAACCTCCCTTCAACGGATCAGAATTTCATGCAGAAGAAAAGGGGATCGATTTTTGGGCGCCTGGTTCTCGAAAAGCGCCTCTGATCGTAGTAGATGCAGGTCACGGAGGAATTGATACCGGGGCAACTGGTCCAGGGAAAACACCAGAAAAAGAAATTGCATTGCGGATATCCCTTATTCTTGGTTCGTTGTTAGAGCAAAAGGGATATACTGTGATTATGACCAGAGATACAGATGTGTATATTGGCCTTCAAGAAAGAGCGATCATTGCCAACCAAGAGCTTGCGGATCTTTTCATCAGTATTCACTTGAATTCTTTCACTAATCCTCAGGTACGGGGCGTGGAAGTGTACTTCTATGACTTTTCGGAGGAAGCCTATTTAGAGCGATTGGAACGACTTCATCGTGAAGCTTTTCCAACAGACGAAGGAATCATTTCACAAATGATCAATCATAAACGGACCGTTATGACCTATAGTGAAATTGCTTCCAGAGAGATGCTTAAAGCCTTCGAAAAGGCGCAGTATTCAGTTCGGGGTTTGAGGAAAGATGATTTTGCTGTGCTTGCATATACAGCTGTACCTTCCCTATTGGTTGAATGCGATTTTCTTTCCAATCCACAGGTTGAAATGCTTCTGAAGACAAGAACTTATCAGGAAACAATCGCGCAGATCCTTCTGCAGGGGATTCATAACTATTTCCAGTTTTTGGAGCAAATGATCACCACGGATCAGGCGAAATAGACAAAAAAAGGAGGGAAAGAAAATGAATGAATTGATTCAACAGATTCTTGAGAAAAGCAAATCCAATCAACGACAGATGGTTCAGTTTTTGAGAGATATGATCGCCATTCCAAGTGTTTCGACACAAGAAAAAGGGGTCGTAAACCGGATTTTTCATGAAATGGAAATAGTCGGAATGGATGAAGTCCGGGTGGATGGTTTAGGCAATGTGATTGGGAAGGTGGGTCAAGGTAAAACGATTATCGCTTTTGACGCCCATATTGACACTGTAGATGTAGGGAATCCATCCTTGTGGACTGTAGACCCATTTCATGGCGCATACAAAGATGGGTACATCTATGGTCGGGGTTCTTGTGATCAAGAATCCGGGATGGCGTCAATGGTCTATGCAGCCAAGATTATGAAAGAACTAGCGATATTGGGAGATTTTACAGTCTATTTCATTGGGTCGATAATGGAAGAGGATTGCGACGGGCTTTGTTGGCAATACATTCTTGAAGAAGAAGGGATACGCCCAGATGTTGTTGTTATCACAGAGCCAACCAACTTAGGTGTGTATCGGGGTCATCGAGGTCGAATGGAAATCCAGATTCGAACATCCGGGCGCTCTTGTCATGCCAGCGCTCCGGAGCGGGGAGATAATGCGATTTACAAGATGGTTCCAATAATCAAGGGTATTGAACAGCTTCATGGACAACTCAAAGAAGACGCTTTTTTGGGGAAAGGATCGATTGCGGTAACTCAGATCTTCTTCCAATCCCCATCTCAAAATGCGGTACCTGATGAGTGTACAATTCAACTGGACAGAAGGTTAACGTGGGGTGAAACCAAGGAAACTGTGTATAAAGAATTGGATCAGGTTATTCGAAATGCCGGAGTAGAAGGCGAGATCATCGATCTTCACTATAATAAGCCTTCTTATCTTGGAACAGTGTTTCCGACGGAAAAATACTTCCCAACTTGGTTGTTTGAAGAAGAGGCGGATCATATCCAAAAGGCTAAGGCAACATATGAACTCCTATTTCAATCAAAAGCTCGTTTGGGCCGTTGGGATTTCAGCACCAATGGGGTCGCAACAGCAGGAATCTATCAAATTCCTACAGTTGGTTTCGGACCGGGAAACGAAATATACGCGCATGCGCCTGATGAACGTGTGTTAGATCAGCAACTTGTTGATGCAGCAGCGTTTTACACGCTTTTTCCTCTGATCTTCACCAGCTAAACGGGGTTTCTATGTCCAAAACCCTGCGTTTTTCCGTTCAAATGGCCCTGGCTACATTGATCAGCAGGGTTTTAGGTTTGGTAAGAGACGCTTTGTTTGCCGAGCAATTCGGTACTTCTCCTGAATATGATGCCTACGTGGTGGCCATATTGCTGCCTTTTTTTCTTCGGAGAATCTTTGCGGAAGGAGCGTTGACATCCGCATTTGTTCCGATTTATAACAAACGCTGTCTGGAATCATTGGATCATGGGAATCGATTTTCCAATACAATTATTACCTTTTTTTTGCCCATTCTTTTGGGGCTGGTTATTCTTTCCATCTATTTCATGCCATCCTTGGTTGCTCTTATTGCTCCAGGCTTAGATGCAGGTTCAACAGCGCTCACAGTATATCTTGCTCGGATCGTCTTTCCCTTCATCTTGTTTATCGCAATCGCTTCCGTGTATACCGGGATTCTGAACAGCCATGACCAATACTTTGCTCCTGCAATCTCACCAGCGATTCATAATATCTTCATTATTGTTGGCATCTTTTTTTCTCCCTATTTTGATCCTCCCATTCTTGCTCCAACAGCCTTCTTCCTTTTTGGAGGGGTTGCCCAGTTGCTTGTTGTTGTTTTTTCAAGCCGTAAGACGCGTTTTCGATTCGAGATTTCATTCGACAAAAAAGAGTGGAAGAGTTTTTACCCGGTGTTCATGGTGAGTTTCGTCACATTTTCAATCACCCAAATCAATTCGTTGGTTGATACCAATGTTGTTTCGAGATTGGGTCAAGGAACGGTTTCCTTGCTCCAATATGCCAACCGTTTGTACCAATTGCCCTTAGGAGTATTGGCAATATCCGTATCAACGGTTGCCTTGTCTCAGCTTTCGCGGGGAAGGATGGAAGATTTTGCTTCAAAACTATCTGAACACTTGGATAAGATGCTCTTTTTTGTTCTCCCTTCTACCATTCTACTAATGATGATGAGAATGGATATTGTCCGTTTGATCTACCAAAGAGGGGCTTTTGGTGTCTATGATACCTGGATCACATCAGAAGTACTGATGGGATACCTGTGGGGATTGCCTTTCTATTCTTTGTACGCGCTTCTTTCACGGGCGGAATATGCTCGGATTGACGGGAAAAAAATCGCTTTTTTTGCAACAGCTATTATGGTTATTACCAATGTGGTTCTGGACTTGACCTTGGGCTTACGGATTGGCCCTTATGGTGTTGCCTTGGCTACTTCCATTGCTGGCATGGCTGGTTGCACAGTATTGATTGTCGATTTGGTTCGAAATGGTTTTTTGCGGGTTTCACGAGTAGACTTGCTCAGCATGGGAAAGATTGGATTGGCTGGATTGGGTATCGGGTTGGTTTTGCTGGGAACATCCTATTGGGACTATTCCTTTTTGAATGTCTTCATAAGGATTTTCATTGGGGGCCTCAGTTATCTTGGGATTCTACTGTGTTTACGCCATCATGATTCCGTTCGTCTGGTTCGGAAAATCATAAGGAGGTGATTGGGGATCCAGCATGTTTTGGGGATTATTGTGGAATACAATCCATTCCATAATGGCCATTTGCATCATATCCGCTCCGCAAAAGAGGTGTGTAAAGCCCAAGGAGTAGTTGCAATTATGTCTGGACCCTTTGTTCAAAGAGGAGAACCTGCTATTATGGATTGGCTTTATCGAACCAAAATTGCGCTCCATGCTGGCGTCAATCTCGTAATCTTACTCCCGGGAATTTTTTCCAACCAAGATGCAGGGGGGTTTGCTTTTGGAAGTGTCAGCTTACTCCATCACACAGGGATTGTAACAGATCTCGTTTTTGGAAGCGAGAGCGCAAATCTTGCAGATTTGCATAAGGTATCGAATGTTTTGACAACTCAACCAGACTCTTATCGCGCGGTTCTTCACACCTACCTAAAGCGGGGATTCTCTTTTCCAAACGCTCGGAAACACGCTTTACATGACTATTTTAAGGCTGACACAGATTTCCATAAACGTCTTCTTTCTTTGCTAAGCAAATCCAACGATATTTTGGGCTTGGAGTACTTGAACGCATTACGAGTCCTGAATTCATCCATCCGTCCCAACGTTATATCGCGTATTGGCTCGGAAGACACAGATCCTTTGTTTCGAGGAGCGTATTCGAGCGCAACAGCCATTCGGAATCTGATTCATGAATTTCTGAGGTCGAATGACCCTCTTCAATTGGCTCAAGCACGAGAAACGATGCCTGATTTTGCATGGGAACTATTATACCGAGAAATTTGCGAAGGTCAGATCCTTTCCTTAGATGAAATTGGTTCTTTTTTTCTTTTCTTTTTGCGTGGGAGAAACAGGGAGCATATTCAGCATTACCAAGGGGTAGAGGAGGGACTCGACGTTCGATTGGTTCAGAGCGCGTATCAAGCTGAGACAGTCTCAGATTTGCTGCAGAAGGCTAAAAGCAAACGGTTTACGCATTCTCGGCTTCGAAGAACTGTGATCAACTTCCTTTTTGAAATCAGCAGCGATATGATCCGCGCTGCTAACCAAAAGGGACCTCAATACCTGCGGGTTTTGGGGTTTGATCCCATAGGCCAACAGATGCTATCAAAGATGAGGCAAAAAGCATCTCTTCCGATCATCGTAACCCCGTCTTTATATGCCAAAGCCTTTCGTCAGTTTGAGAAAAAAGTGAGAAAGCAACGAATCCGGGAAGGCAAGGAGGAAACACGCGAAATCGATTACGGACAATACTGCGGTCAATTCGAGTTGGATCTTCGAATGGCAGATTTTTACCGCGTTTGGAATCATCCCGGAAATCGATTGCGAGAAATGCAAATCCCGCCGGTCATGGTACGATTCTAAGCGGATCATACATTTGCCCCTGTTCAAAAAAAACGGATTCCTACTTTCGGATGACTGGGTGGATTATTTTAGAAAAGTTCTCCCCACCCTGATGATGGGCCTCAGAAAAAATGCCTAGCTTCTTCACAGAGGCAAAAAATTGGTAATAATCCCTTTATGCTTCGGTTCAGTTTTCTTCCCTTTTCTGGTCCAGGTATTTTTTCAGATCGTCCATCTCAAAAGAGCGGATAAATTTTTTAAACTGGTCTTCTTCACTTTCTTCTCCGTCTTTTTGAGCTTGAAACTCCATCGAAGCTTCCAGAATAACCTCGCTGCTAATATAAATCGGGATTCCTGTTTTGGCTGCAATGACAATGCAATCTGAGGGTCGGGCATCAATTTCAATGGCCGAAGAAGGCTCGTCTGTATCGGTTTGCTGGTTCAAGTCTTTCATTACCAAAGTGGAAAGGAACACACCCTCTTTAATCGATCGAATAACAACTCTTTCGACTTTTGCATCCAAGATTTCGGCAATACTAATGATTAAATCATGGGTGAGAGGCCGCGGGAACTCCACCTTTTCTAGCGTCATAGTTAACGCCCAGGCTTCACACGCTCCAATCCAAATGGGAACGACACGGTGCGTCCCTTCGATTTCAAGTAAAACTACAGGGTTATTATGGACTTTGTCTTGCATAATGCCTTTAATGGTTGCTTTTTTCATCAATCTCACCCTCTGGTTGATTCGGCAGCCTTTTTTTGATTGCTTGATGAACCACTCGGATCAACTCCTCTTCATTGGCAAAGTTGGAAGGAAGGATTTCTTCTAAGATATGGACGGATACTTTTGCTGGATGAATGAATAGGTTTCCTTTCGAAACGACGTCTTTCGTTCCCTGAATCACTACTGGGAAGATCGGTACTTTAGCCATTAATCCCATTCGGAGGCTTCCCTTTTTAAAAGAGCCCAATTTCCCATCACTACTCCGAGTCCCTTCGGGGAAGAGAGCGAAAATTTTCCCAACCTGAAGCCCTGATATGACTTTTCTCAATGCTCCTACTGCTTGCTGAGGATTCTCTCTATCAATAAACACACCGCCCAACGAAGAAAGACCTCTACCCATCAAAGGCAATGATTGAACCTCCTTTTTCCCGATGAAAGAGGCTCGAGGTTCAATGAAACCCATAATCAAAGGAATATCAAAGTAGCTTTGGTGATTGCATACCAATAGGAAAGATCGATCTTTCGGCAAATGATCCAGCCCATGGATTTCCGGACGCATCATCAACCAAGTGAACGCTCTTCGTCCAAATTTCTCCGCCCTTGGTCGAAGAAATTCGTCCGCTGCTTGGTCTCCTTTCTTTTTTCGGATTCGATCTGTTCTCCAAAAAGACCAATATCCATATATTAAATAAAAGAAAAATCCTGTTACATACCAAATATTCAAAAAGAATAAGAGTAACCCGTTCATTGAATCACCTCCGAAAGAAACGGTCAAGTTCTTCCATTCGGATCATGTGTTCGATCGGCCTTCCATGAGGACAAGAGAAGATTGACGTCTCTTCCATTTGTCGGAGAAGGTATTCCGCATCTTCATAAGAAAGTGGTTCGCCACTGCGTATTGCAGCATGGCATGCTATGGTCTGGAAAATCCGATCCAGAACATGTACTGTTCCTTCCATCTCCCAGAACCGAAGCTGTTCGAGGACTTCAATCCAGGTTGTTTCGATTTGGGCAATTGGGAGTATTGTAGGCGCGCAAGTGATTTCCACCCGCCGGTTTTTTTTCTGTACCCACCGAAATCCTAAGTCGTCGACGACTTTTTGGTGATCGGTCAACAGCAATAATGCTGATTGATCAATCTCCAGAATCAATGGAGAGAGTAGAACTTGGGGCTCCAGAGTTCTTTTCTGATCTTTTATCTTTTGATAGAGCAATTGCTCATGAGCGGCATGATGGTCGATGATGCTCAAACCATTCGGATGGTCACAAAGGATAAAGCGTCCTTTCAGCACTCCAATAGATGATCGCTTTGCCAGGCTGTATCGAGCGCGCTTTTCTTCACTGTAAGATACCGATCCTTTCCGCGCATCCTCCATAGAAAAGGGGTTGGGAATTGATGATCTCATATCCAACTGTCTAGGAATCGGTAGGGTATGATTCTGTCCATTTGATGGAATATTAGGATACGGTGTGGTTGAATCGGCAATCTGAATCTCTAGAGGTTCCATACTCAACGTTTGTTTGACCGCATCTGCTACGAGTGAAAAAACCTGTTCATTTCGTGCGAACTTAACTTCAGTTTTCTGCGGATGAACATTAACATCAAGAAACTCGCTCGGTACATCGATCATGATAACAGCCATGGGATATCTTCCTTTTGGAAGCATCTCACCATATCCATGATCCAAGGCGCTATAAAGCATTGGATGGCGAACCATTCTTTTATTAACAAAGGTGAAGATACCGGTTCGATTGGGTCGGTTTATATCGGGTGTTGATATATATCCCTTAACAGAATAGGCCCCGGAGCTATGCTCCACTCGTCGGAGAGATCCGGATGAAACCATGGAAAAAACAACCAGCATGCGTTCTTTAAGACTACTGGGAGGAAGAGTATAGATTACTTCTCGGTCTTTTACCAGTTCAAAAGAAAGGTGTGGAACCGATATCATAAACTTTTCAACAAGCTCAATGACCATTCGAGACTCGATAGTGCTTGATTTAAGAAACTTTCTGCGCGCTGGGACGTTGAAGAACAGGTTGTGGACTTCAACTTTTGTCCCAACGGACGCATTTTCTTTTCGAATTTCCTTTTTTTCTCCCCCGCGAACTTCTATCGAACGCCCCAACGGCTCGTTTGATGTCCGTGAAGTGATTCGGAACTCCGAAACGGAAGCAATGGATGCAAGAGCTTCTCCACGGAATCCAAAGGACTCAATGGCCAAAAGGTCATCCCATTCATGAATCTTGCTTGTTGTGTGAGGATCTGTGCAGAGGAGAATATCTGAATCTTCCATTCCTTCGCCGTTGTCTGTGACCACGATTTCGTCTTTCCCTCCGTTGCTGATCTGTATACGGATTTTTGTTGCTTTGGCATCCAAAGCGTTTTCAATCAGTTCTTTCACTACAGAAGCTGGGTTTGTTACAACTTCGCCCGCAGCAATTCTCATTCGGGTTTCGGGTGATAACAAATGAATGCTCATGATTCGGCCCTTATTGATTGATCCCAATAACTTACTTTCCATGCATACCCAAGAATAGCCATACTGACAGAAACATTGAGCGAATCCGCTTTGGAAGACATTGGAATGGAAACCAACTGATCACAGTGCTCAAAAACACGTTTCCTGAGTCCGACGCCTTCATTCCCCATAACGAGGCCGATTTTCCTCGGGAATTCGATAAGTGGATACGCGGTGCCCTTCGCATGAGATCCATAGATCCAAAACCCCAATTCTTGCAGTTTCTGGATGGAGCGACACATGTTTGTTTCCAAACAAATGGGGATAGCAAATGCCATTCCTGCGGACGCTTTAATGACAGAGGGTGTAATCTGAGCCGCATTATCTTTGAGAATTACGACACAGGTGGCATCCATCGCGGCAGAAGTCCGGATGATTGCTCCAAGGTTTTGAGGATCTTGGATTTGATCAAGCAAAATCACACAAGATAAATCAGGAATCCCTGGTCCGGAAAGGATTTGATCCAAAGAGGCGTAAGGAAAAGAACGTATTTGAAAAATGACTCCTTGATGCGAATCTCCTTTGTCGACCAAACGGTTCATCGTTTCCAGAGGCTGCTTCGCGAATGGAATTCCAAAGCTGTTCAGAATATGGATCAATTCGCGATCTTTCTCAGCAATTTGAGGGAGGAGAAATACTTGTGTGATCAGCCGATTGTTTCCCGTTTGAATAACCTCTCGTAATGCATTCTTTCCAAAAAGTCTCAATCAACATCCTCTTTTCTCTTCGCTCGTTGGGAACGATCCAATAGAAATCCCTCCGGAAGCAGTTGAGATACGGTAAACTGTTTCCGTTTCCCTTCGGTGTTGGTCAGAATCACATCAAAATCTCCAAACTCCCACATGACCTGTCTACACGATCCGCATGGTGAACCGGGTTTGTCATCTTCCGTAGCAACCGCAATTGCTACAAAATCCTGTTCTCCGTGAGAAACGGCGGTAAATATCGCCGATCGTTCCGCGCAATTGGTTATGCCATAAGAAGCATTTTCAACGTTGACTCCTACATAAATCGTTCCACTCTTGGTTAGCAAAGCAGCGCCAACCGGATACTTGGAATATGGAACATATGCCCGTTTCATTACATCAATAGCCAGGTTGCACAAGTGGTCTATATCGTACATATCAGCCCTCCTGTCTCAAAATATCTTCTTTTTTTTGATCCGGCTCCAGAATCATTTTCACTTTGGCAATCCTACTGCGAGTTGCCGCCAAAATCCGAAATCGCAATCCTTCGACGAATACCTCTTCTCCTACATTGGGAACCCGCTCAAAAAACTCTAGGAGATACCCACCGAGTGTTTCATATTCCGTAGGGGGAAAGGTCATGTTCAATTCCCTTTCAATATCATTGATGGTGACTTTTGAATTGATAATAAAGGTGGTGTCATTCACCTTTTCAATGCCGAAGTCTTCCCCTTCATCAAACTCATCCAAAATCTCTCCGACCACTTCTTCAATAATATCTTCGATGGTTACAATCCCTTCTGTCCCTCCATACTCATCGACTACGATCGCCATATGAACCATATGGGTCTTGAACTCTTTGAGCAGATCATCCACCTTTTTGGTTTCGGGTACAAAATAGGGTTCTCGCATGATCTCCTTAATCTTCGTTCGGGAAAGCATTTCGGTTCCTTTTTGATGAGTTGTTTTGAGAATGTCTTTTGCATAAAGAACACCGACAATGTGATCGACTGTCTCTCGGAAAACAGGAAACCGGGAAAAGCCCTCTTCGTAAACCATTTCGATGGCTTGATCCAATGAAGTGTTTTCCGAGATCGCAAAAACATCCACCCTCGGGATCATAATTTCCTTAACGCTGGTATCTTTTAATTCAAGGGTGCGTTGAAGCATTTTTGATTCTTCCTCTTCCAAAGCCCCCTCCTGAGCCCCAATATTAACCGCGTACGCGATTTCATCTTCTGTAATAAAAGGAGCATCTGTTACTTTTCTGGAACCAATCATGCGAAGGAGAAAATTGCTGATCCCCATCAACAACCAAATGATTGGAGTGAAGAGAATGCTCAACGCAGTAATCACTCGGATGGTCATCCCAAAAATCTTTTCAGTCTTCTGAACAGCAAGTACTTTGGGGGTGATCTCTCCAAAAACGAGAACCAAAAAGGTCATAATCCCAGTCACGAAAGCAGCGGCAGTTCCATGAGAGATATTTTGAAACAGCGTCAATGCTATCAAGGTAGCCAATGAAGAAGCCAAGATATTGACAAGATTGTTGGCAACTAGGATTGTTGTTAATAGACGGTTTGGTCTATGTAAGGCTTCATGGAGCACCTTTTTTTTCTCCATGTTATCTGTTTTCTCCATGAGTTCGCGAAGTTTCAATTTACTCATAGAAGTTAAGGCTGTTTCTGAGGACGAGAAGAAAGAAGAGAGTCCTAGGAGAATGACTAGCAACACCAACTGCCATACAATACTACTAGGTAAAGGTTCTCCATCCAAGAGTATTGCCACCATCCTTTCTGATTGTGCCCTTTAGGCAAAATGGTTAGTAATGATAGGGTTCATTGTTGATCATCTTCATTGCGCGGTATATTTGCTCGTACAAAATGAGCCGGGCAAACTCGTGTGTCATGGTCATTCTGGATAGACTGATTACTCTGTATGCTTGGTTCACAGCACTAGAAGAAAACCCCAACGACCCTCCGATTACGAAAACGAGTTTTCCGAAGGTTTGATATATTCTTTGATGATGAATCCATTGGGCAAACTCTTCGGAAGAAAGCATATCACCACTTGGATCAAGTAAAACCATCCGATCATCCGTGCATATGTATTGTACCAGTTTTTCGCATTCTTTGCAAAGGATTTGTTCTCTTGCATGAGTGCGTAAGTCACCACCCGATGGGAGGTTTCGATCCGTGACTCGAATATATGGAACTATCCATTTTTGATATTGCGCAACTCCTCGGTTGATGAAATCTGTTTTATGGCTTCCAAAGCTAATGATTTCCCATTGCATGATTAGCCTCTGTTTTTCTTTTTCATTATCTTTTGGATTAAGGCCAATTCTTGGTTCCAGACGCCTCTTTGCTGCAGTTGATCAAGAAGTGGGTCTACTTCTGCCAGCTTCGATTCAAGAACAAGCGCGAAAACTTTCCCGATCGTAGATTCAACGAAGCCTTCTTGGTTTTCTCCCACGTTGGAGAAACTTGCAAAAGCCTCGTCATAACGCCCTTCCTTGATTTGGCAATATCCGATTCCAATCCAAACACGTGGTTCTTCAAAACCCAGTTTTTGAAGGTGGTTGAACAGTTTGATCGCTAAAGGAAAGTTCTCTTTTTCCATCAATGCAATAGCCATATTGTAGTATACCAGAGGTTCTTCGGGATAGGATTCCAAAAGATCGGAATACAATTGAATGCTCCGATCAATCTCTCCATCTTGAAAGATCCGATTGGCTTCATTTAGCTCCGATGCATATCGACGAGCGTTCTTCGTTTTTGTGGGTGCGCGATCGTCTTCTTTAGGTGATTCAAGTTGACGAGCCGAGAACTGTAGTTTTGGTATGGTTTTTTTGAGATCCTCAGTATAATCGGGCATATCGTTCCTCCTTCACGGAGCCCTTGATTCCACGGTCCCAATCAAGCTTTCTTTCAAAGAGGGAATCATATAGTTGACATAATAGATTGAGTCGGAGTAATCCAGTCCGCCTATTTGAACACTAATCGTGGCAGTTTTGATCCCTTGAAACGGGAGCAAAAGATCGTACCGTACATACCGAACCATCTTTTCAGGGATCGATTGAAAATATCGAAGGGCATGAGGATAAAGATCTGACGTGATAATGCCCCCTCCAGTCATATGGGCCAATCGTTGGACAGATTGAGGCAGGAACATATTGCTTTCGATGAACAGTCGGACATTTTTTGCAAGCATCGATGGAAGAACGTTCTCCTCAACGTATGCATATCCATCATATCTCCAGAATACAATGTTGGTTTGATTCCGATTGAGGGTTTGCAATTCCTGCTCAAAAAACGTACGGCCATGATCATATTCCCAAATTCGAACTGGGGTTGATATGAACCCTGGGGAGAAGGGTACAAATCCACCTGCATCTATAACTCGAAGGAAAGGGTGGATGATTTCCATTTCTCTGCCCGAGCGATCAATAACGCGGAATGAAATGTGCATTTGGTTTTCGACAACTTCCAGACCATCAATTAAGGTAATTGCGTTTGGATTTTGTTTAAGCAGATGGAAACTTTTTACCGAACTACTATGAAAGTCTGTCATGGTGATCAAAGGAGGGACAATGTCCAAGTCACTCATTCCAATCAGGTCAATCATTGAAGTATCAATCAGTTTGTACCCTAGTTCAGGGTTTTCAAGCGAAATCGATCTCATGATTCCATCGGATCCGATGGTGATCAGATTGTGATCGTGATCAATTTCTCCAACCACAGGAAGAACTCGGTTTGGAAAAGGAATGAGGCGTTCTTCTTCAAAGGAAGGATATCGGAAGACTCGATAGGCTCTTAGGGATAAGTCTTGAAAAACAATATATTTGGGGCTTACACGAACTTGGTTAACAACCCGCACATGGTATCCTTCGCTCAAAAAAAGATTACGAACGAGCTTCCCTTCTGAAGAGATTACTTGCACCATATTTTTCGGAGGATCAAGAACATATAGGTTCCCAATTCGATCAACTGCTTGGATAAAAGGGCGGAAAAACCCCGAGAAGCTGTGGAGCGGTTCAAGCGTGTTCGCGTCAAACGCCTGGATAACCCCCATTTCAATGTCTGAAATATACAAGCGTCCCGAAAACCGATCGATTGCCATGGCAGAAGGAGAAGGCATATCAATAAGATGGATACGTTGTTCTTGACCATGAACCACAAGAATGGATGCGTTCGCTCGATCCAGGATATAAAATTTTTCTTGGAATATTTCGGTAGCTACAGGGTTATAAAAGATCTCAAATGAGTTTTGATATCCTTGAATATCACGATGGTATTCAAGACCAATGATTGGGTTGTCGATTGCTGGGTCTTCGAAGAAAGAACGTAGGGTTCGCAACAAGATCAGAATTTCCGTCCGATCGGGTTCAATCAATAAGACGTTGTTCAGACTCTCAACCGCTTGACGAGCCTCTCCAGACTCGATGTACAACTTGGCCAGAAAATACCAGATTTTTGCGATATCTTGCGGATACATAGGGGTAAGGAACGCTTGGTCAATGTGGTTTTTTGCCGCGTCAAGGTTTCCCAAACCCCAGCTTTCGATTGCATTTGAAAAATGATATCTTGATCGCTCTTGTACTGGTACAGACCTAAGATAGTCTTCGATCGTATAGGAAGGGTCCGATCCAAACATCGGCAATATGGTCGCGATCCAGACGCAAAAAAGCAAGGAAAAAACCTTCATCAGGTATTCTGCCTCTTTCGGAAGGTAAGACCGCCCGTATATACAACCAAAATAAACCCGAAAGCCAACAGGGCGATCCCCAAGTATTGGAACCAACGGTCATTAGCGGCCGACTGATTTTGGAGCAGTTCTCTTCCCAGCCATTGAAATCCAAGGCGGAATGTATTATACAGCTGCATGCCTAAAGAAGCGGAAAAAACCAAAAAACTCAGAGCATAGGAGATAAAGGGTCTCATTCGACCTAACTCAATCATTACACCGGCATGCAAGCATAGCCCGCCGAGGATTAACGCACCAAATAAAGATGGAATCCATCGGGATTGATACAAGTTAATCCCGAGAAGAGTATCAAACATATCTCCAGCAAGAAAGATACCCATAAATATGGCCAAACCGATCAATCCAATAAAAAGGGCCAAAATAGATAGGAAAGAACCACCAATCAAAGTTGCGATCGGGACTTTTGCTTCTTCATTCTTTTTCACACAATCACTCTACCCTATCCTGAAGCGTTTTTTTTGTTCTGGATTCTTGTGGATCAAGCCTCTCAAGGATTGTTCCGGCGATTTCTATAAAAATCGTTACTACCATACTCTCTCTCTGGAAGAAGACGGGGGGTTTTCCATGGTCACTCGAAAGAGATAAATATGGATCCAAAGGAATTTTGCCCAACAGAACGGATCCGAATTCTTCTGCAAGCTTTGTTCCGCCTCCTTCACCAAAAAAGGACTGGATTTTATGGCAATTGGAGCACTGGAAATGGCTCATATTCTCAACAATACCCAGAATAGGAACACCCAGTTTTCGAATAAAAGTTGCTGACCTTCGGGCATCCATCATGGCGACTTCCTGTGGAGTTGTAACAATAATGGCTCCGTCAAGAGTTTGTAATTGTTGGATTACACTTAACGGTTCATCACCTGTTCCCGGAGGAGAATCGACGATTAAAAAATCAAGTTCTCCCCAACGCGTTTGATGAATAAGTTGCTCCAAGGCTTTCATTTTCATGGGTCCTCTCCAAATAATGGGTTGATCTTGTGGAATGAGGTTGGCAACAGATATGACAGATAGATTATGATATACTTGGATGGGTATAGCATATTCGTTCTCATCCGTATGCAACTTATGGTCCGAAATTCCTAGCATCTTGGGAACATTGGGTCCGTGAATATCTGAATCCAACAACCCTACACGAAACCCTTCCTGTGCAAGGGCGCATGCAAGATTTACAGAAACCGTGGTTTTTCCAACACCCCCTTTACCGCTTAGAACCATAATTCGATGGCGAATCCGGAGTTGGTTATGGTTTTCTTCAGACACGCGACTGCTCCTTTCCTTCTCTCGTGGTTTTGGCTGTTTCTATAATTTCGTCAGGTAAGCCCAACGCCTGAGCGATTACGAAAGCAACTTGGGGGATTTTGCTGGAACGGATCGGCCGGAGGGTATGATCAATCCAAAGACTGACTTCATATGGGGGCAGATGTTCCGGAAACCCCTCTTTGAGCATTCCCGTATAATAGGAGTTTGGAACTATTGGGATTAATCGGGAAAAATGGGTGACAAAAACGACAAGAGCATCTGGGTGTTTTTGGAAAAATGCAGCCAATGCGACCGCAAGCGCTTCCCCTTCAGAAGGTTGAGTTGTCGAACCAAACTCGTCAATCAAAATCAGCCGATCTCTTCTTCGATGGAGCGCGGAGGTTGTCCGGGAGATCTCCATCCCAAAACCGCTCAATCCGGCTTCTTCTTTGGTGCGATACACGCTTCGAATTCCTTTGAAAAGAGGGGTTTCCAACTTTTTCGCAGGAATTGGAATGCCCATAGCGCAAAGGAAAACCAATTGACCGATTGCCTTCAGCGCTTCGGTTTTCCCCCCCATATTTGCACCAGTAATTAAGGTTACTCCATATGCCAGCTCCAGGTCTAAGCAATCATAGGGCCTTTTTCGTTCTGCGCACTCGCGTAGCATCGGAATCGATCGACCCTCTCGTATGACAATTGGATTTCTAGGAGCAAGGATTTTTGGGTACGTACCATTCCACTTCTGCTTCCAGAGAATGCACGAAAACTGAAAATCCAAAATCCCGACCCATTTGACATGGTTGATAAGGTTGTCGGCATGTTCAAAAAGGCGATGAGAAACTCTGGTGATATAACGGTTTTCTTCCTCTTCTAATTGGATTTCGAGTTGATCTTGTTCTTGTTTCATCGGATAGACAGTTTCATCCCCTATCAGTTCAAAAACATAGGAATAGGCAGTTTCTTTCTTAAGCGCAACCAACCCTGTTCGCAAAAGAGGGTTTTTTCGTATGTCGTTTCGAGGAATCACAAACTCGTGCGTATGTTTGAGATCTATGTCAAACTGTTGCTTCAATAGAAGAGCTCTTTTCCCCATTGCGTTCTTAATTTTTTTTTGAATTGTAAGGATCTTCGATATAAGCTGTTTCGCAGCGTCGGTTTCCACCCGAAAAAAAAAGGTTCCTCTTTGCTCGGGATCCAAGACATCCCACGGATCGTGAAGGGGTGTCAATCGGCTTATTTTGGTTGTTTTCGGGAATTGGCTCAGTTGGAGATAAAAGCTTCGATAATGGTACAGAAACTTTTTGATCTCAAATAAATCTACCACATGCAAGACTGATCTTGATTCAAGCAATGAAAGGGAATGAGTAATCGTTGACAAAGGTTCCATTTCTTTATGCAATGATGAGATCGATTCGCTCAGTTCATTTTCCATTACACACAGATGTTCATAGGCAGTTGTCGCGGCTTCTTCCTGACCGGTGCAAAAAGGCGTCCGATTCGCGAAATGAGATTTTCCATAAGGGGTGCGCAGCTGAAAATCATCAAGCAGCCCCTTCCGATCAATAAATTCTTGCTCCTCTTTGGGAAGGTATTCAACAGCGTTCATTCATTGTTCTCCCATATTATGCTTGCCCAAGCTTGATGATCATGGATTGATTCATCACTTATTGCTTGGATGTGATAACTACGAACCCGTACGTCTTTCTGCAATTGAAGGGCCACATCCCGTGCGACATCTTCCACAAATTTTGGGTGGAGATAGGCTTCCTCTGTCACGAATTTTTCATCCTCGCGTTTCAATAGCGGATATACCTCTGATGACCCTGATTTTTGAGCTATCGCGATCAGTTCTTCTATCCACATCATTTTTTTCGTTTTTACTTTGATAAAGACCCATGCCTTCTGATTATGAGCGCCAAATTGGCTGATCGCTTTCGAACAAGGGCATAGAGTCTGAATAGGGACTTGGACTTGGAGCGCAAAGTCCATGTGGTCATTATTCAAAGAAGCAAAAAACCCGCAATCGATAACCATCAAACAGGAAAGGCGAGTTATTGGAGATTCCTTTTGCACGGAGTACGGGAAGCTCATTTCCAAATGAGCATCATTGGCATGTAGGTGTCTTTTCATATCTTCGAGAATGCCCCGCATATTGCTTAAATCCATATTAGAAGCATGATTATGAAGGATTTCCACGAATCGGCTCATATGCGTACCTCGGGATTCCCGAGGCAAATCTACGGATAAGGAGAAGACGCCGATGGAATTTTGGCTGCCTCCATCCATTTCACGCAACACAATCGGATATCGCACATTCCGTACTCCGACGCGGTT
Source organism: uncultured Thermotogaceae bacterium (assembly GCA_964462525.1). Taxonomy (GTDB): domain Bacteria; phylum Thermotogota; class Thermotogae; order MWEM01; family MWEM01; genus CAYWWY01. Next base: position 367,810 of record CAYWWY010000001.1, on the reverse strand, counting down.
CAAAGGAATTTGCCTGTGATCCTTTTCGTTCTGAATATCTGCCAACATAAGAATCGCCTTTCTCCATGACTTTATATGCAATTATAACAGATTTGCTATTTTTTTCCTCAAAAAGGTCTGAGTCGGGATAGAGTTCAAAGCAATAAAACAAGAGCTAAGCCCCATTTCACGGGTTTTGGTTATGGAATATTCAAAGAATTGCAAGGAAGTGTGATATAATTGAATAATAACGTCAGACCCTTCCAGAAAGGGGTGAGCACGTGGATGGACTCCGATTTGATCCCGTAGATAGCCGATTATTTGCTGCAGCTAAAGCGGGTGACCTCTATGAACTAGGGCAGATCGTTCTTTCTGGATTGCCTCTTGATGAAGTAGATCGCGATGGTGATACAGCTTTGCATACTGCCGTTTCTCATAATCAAAGGGAAGCAGCCGATTTCTTGATCCAGCACGGGGTGGACTTGAATCAAAAAAACCGGTTGGGCAAAACCCCGATTATGGTTGCTGTTCTTTCTCAAAACGTTGAGATCACTGATATGCTTATTCAAAAAGGGGCTTCTTTAGGCGAAAAAGACGCGATTGGGTGGAATGTCTTCTTCCTTTGTGCAGATAGCGGTTTTGAAGAGGGATTTACGATCCTTTCACAAGCGCATTCAGACTTCATGTCCAAAGATCCTTTTGGATATACGCCTCTTCACATTGCCTGTCTAGAAGGCCATGAGGGAATCGCGCATATGATTCTTACAAAGCCCATAGAAACAGATCTTAAGAATATTCGCGGGATAACACCCCTTCACTTGGCTTCTTATAATGGTCATTGGAAAGTCGGAAAGCTCCTTCTCGCACATGGAATGGATCCCAATCCTTCGGATGATGAGGGCATTGTTCCTCTCTTTCTGGCAGCAAGACAAGGTCATATGCAATTTGTGATCGCGCTTATTGAAGGTGGGGCAGACTTGACTCGTATTGACAATGCGGGTTGGAATGTAATCCACCACGCTGCAGAGAAAGGCAACAAGGCTGTCGTACAGTTTTTGAAAGGTGTTGGCGTCAATTGCAATTTACAGGATCATTTAGGGATAACCCCCCTTGACATTGCTAAGAAGAATCAGCACAAAGAGCTAGAAGAGTATCTTCGGCAAAGCCAGTGAAAGACAACCGTAGGATGGATCAGTCTCTTTACCCGATTATTGAAGCAGGGCCCAAGAACGGTAAGGTCAAGCAGGTGTTGTCTTTGCTCAACAACGCAAAACCAAATCCCAATCAATTGATGGTTCTGGAAGGTATATGGGCGATTGAAAAAGCCATCCAAAAGGCCGCTCAACTGGACTCTTTCTTTTTTTGCCCGGAACTAGCTACCTCTTTAGAAGCGCAAACGCTAATTCGCTTACTTCAACAAAGGGTTCCTTCATTTCGCGTTTCTCAAAAAACCTTCTTGTCCATGACGGATCGAGGGAAACCTGATGGAATGCTTGTGATTGTGCGATGGCGTCATTCAACATTTGAGCATCTAGTACCCAGTTCTGAAAGCCAATTGATTGTTTTGGATGGGGTTGAGATTCCAGGGAATATCGGTACCATCGTTCGTACCGCAGACGGGTGTAGCGCTCTTGGAGTATTGATTAGCAATCGCAGAGCTCGGATTACCCATCCGAAAATGGTCAAAGGAAGCCAAGGGTCTCTTTTTTCCGTTCCCATCATAGAGTCAGATGTGCGATCCATATACACCTGGTGCAAAACCCAAGGCTTTCAGTTGTTGCTAACCGATTCTCGTTCTTCCAACGCATTCGATCACTTTCCGTACGAATCGAAAGTTGCAGTTATCTTCGGGAGCGAACGATATGGAATTTCGAAAGAATGGTACGATTGTGTTTCTCAATCCATATCCATTCCAATGAAAGGGATGTGTGACTCTTTGAATGTAGCGGTCGCAAGCGGGATTGTGATGTATCATATTTCCCGATACCATGAAACAAATAGATCAAAGCCTTAAAGATAATTCGATTCAATAATTTAAAACGAGCTTTTAAAAAAACCGGGGGTAGCAAACCCCCGGGTTTTTTCAGAACCAAAAAAAGACAATCAAGCAGTAAACCCGACAAACCGGTCTTTGAGCACATTACAGACAGGACAACGGTCGGGAGCATGATCTTCTGCTGTATGACCGCAAACTGGACATATCCAAATAGTATCGGTCGTATAGTCCTCATTTCCTGATGCAAGTTGTTGTGCTTTCATGTACATCTGTTCGTGGATTTTCTCTGCTTCAAGCGCATAATGAGTAGATCGCTCTGCTTCCTTTTCCGCCTGAAACTTTGCCGTTTCATGGTACACAGGATACATTTCATCGATTTCGAAGTGTTCTCCATCTTTTGCCTTTTGGATGTTCGGAACGGTATCTCCGACTTGTCCAAGAGCTTTTAGATGGTTTTTGGCGTGAACATACTCTGCGTGGGAAATCGCGCGAAAGAGATTTGCCAACTTGGGCATTCCTTTCTGTTCCGCCTCTTCTGCAAAAATTAGGTATTTAACATGAGCTTGAGATTCGCCAGCAAATGCCGCTTCCAAAAATTCTTTGGTCATAGCTCTCATATTGGCACCTCCGTAAGTTTTGTTTTTCATTGAATTATAGCATACCTCTGTTTCATTAATGAAAATCTTCGTAAATTATGTGCGTCCGTCCTTTATCGGACTTACATCCAAAAACTGCTTCAAAGCTGCTTTAACCAAAGATTCGACAGTCCATCCTTCTTTTTCAAGGGTCAGTGATCGGAGCACTTTTCGAGCCTGGTGGGAAGGATAACCCAAAGCTTCGAGTCCTTCGAGGGCTTGATGAAAGAGTTGGATATTCTGCGTGTTTGAATGCTCAGGGATTTCACTGACTTTTTGTAGTTCTTTCCGTTTATTCTGAAGCTCTAGGACTACACGTTCAGCTGTTCGCTTTCCGATACTCGGGAGACTGCATAAATACTCTATATCTTCTGAAACAATCGCAGCAATCATTTCAACTGCGTCAGCCTGTGTAATTATCCGCATTGCGGTTTTTGGCCCAATTCCGGTCACCGATCGAAGTAGATTAAACAGTTCTCGTTTTTCTCTTGTGACAAATCCATACAATCTGTGTTCGTCTTCTGAAGGAATATCAACGACATAAGCAAAGATTTCTCCCGTGGTATGGAATAACTCGGAATCGGCAAATACTTCAAACCCTACACCCGAGACTTCGATGACGATCGTTGTGGGTTCGATATGATGGGTGACAGCCCCGCGCAATGAAAAAAGCATCCAACATCCCCTTTCCTATTGAGCAGAATTCATTAAACGAGAGATGGTGTAATTTCGAACGTAACCAACCAGATAGAGAGAACCGCATATTAGGAGTGGACAATTCGATGATGTGTGTGTTAACGCGATATCCAATGCTTTTTCTATATCCTCTTCGTATAGGCAACGATCCGGAGAAAAAAACGGAAGAAAACAGTCATAAGCAGCCCGAGGATTTGATGGTCTGGGCGCTTTGGGAGCCGTAACCACCACAAAGTTAGCTATTTTTTGCAATGTTTGGCTCATGTGGACCGTATCCTTGTCGCTTAGGATTCCGGTCAGGAGGCAACATGATTGTCCGCGAAAATAAAGATCCCAATTTTTTACCAATTCAATCACTCCGGGTTCATTGTGGGCTCCGTCAACAATGATCGGAGGGTTTTTGGACAATAGTTCAAAGCGTCCTTCCCACGAAATTTGAGAAAGAGGCTTGACCAAGTCTGTGGGGGTCCAAGGGATATCATTCCGATCGCAGTAAATACAAAAGGCCGTGATCGCTAAAGAAGCGTTCTCCATCTGATTTATGCCATTAAGGCACAAAGTGTATGGAACACTTGTAAGGTCATTAGGCAGCAGACCATTTGATTCATATAGGAACTGATTGTGATTGACAGAAAGCTGTTCGGGAATGCAACGGAAATCTTTCCCCAGAAAAAAACATGGCGAGTCCATTTCTTCCGCACGTTTCTGAATCATCTGAACTGCTTCGAGAGGTTTTGCCCCACATACAACAGGACGTTTCGGTTTGATAATCCCTGCTTTTTCGAATGCGATTTTTGATAAGGTATCTCCGAGCGTTTGCATATGGTCTTTACCGATGCTGGTAATAATACTTACTTCAGGAAGAATCACATTGGTTGCGTCGAACCGACCGCCAAGACCTACTTCCATCACCGCTACCTGAACATCTTTCTGCGCAAACCAAAAAAAGGCCATTGCCGTAATGATTTCGAAAAAACTGGGGCGCATCTCTTCCTCCATTCGATCCATTCTTTGAATGGCAGGAAGGATCGCATTGAGAGTTTGAGTGATATCCGCATCAGAAATCATGTCTCCATTGAGTCGGATTCTTTCTGAGAACTGTACCAAATGAGGAGAAAAGTTGGTTCCAACGCGGGAATGTACGGTTTGAAGCAGGGTTCCCATAATGCGCGCGGTTGATCCTTTTCCATTTGTACCGGCAATGTGTATGGTCTTATACTCTTGATGAGGATTTCCTAAAAGCTCAAGCAAGTGTTGAATTCGATCCAATCCGAGCTTGACTTGGCCATGGGGCCGAGAATGGTACAAAAAGTCCAATGCTTCATCGATCGAATGGATCTTTTGATTCAAAGCTTCATCCCTCCTACTTGATATACATAAGCGATTACTTGAGCAACTGCCCGGTATAAATCTTCTGGGACTTCCGAATAATAATCCAACTCGAGCAGTTTCTCAACAAGGATCGCGTCTTTGTAAATCGGGATATTGTGTTCAATTGCAATTTCAACAATCTTTTTCGCTAATTCTCCTTTTGCTTGCGCAATTACTTTTGGGGCAATATCTTGCTCTTGATCATATTTTAACGCAACAGCGCTTAGTGACGCAGTTTCTTTGCTTGCGGTAGAATTTTGAGATTTGCGATCATTTACCCCATCCCGGTAAACCTCCCGTCCATCCCTGTCAGCATTTGTACGCGCTTTTCCAAAAGCTGATCTTGATTGGGCATATTCCGAATAAAGATCCCTCGGACTTCGAATCCCTCAGAACGAAGCCGTTGATAGAGGGTTGACGAATGATGAGTCAATGAGTTCTGATGATCAGGCTCAGCATACAGAAAGAGTTCTATCTGATGATTTCGAAAAAAACTATCAATCAACACTTCTCCAAGCTGTCCTGTATGGATATCAATCATGATCCGGTAGGTTTTTTTTGTGTCGTATCCCTCTTTATATTGCTTTTTCTCTAACCAATCAATCCGGCATTGAAAAGACTCGAGGGCAAAAGCAGCTGTATATAGGGTTGCTAAGTCGGTATGCGTAGAAAAATTCATCAAACGAAGGTAGTTCATAGTTGAAAACTGATGTGGTTCTATCCGCTCTCTGCCGAAAGATGAATCACTGCCACCCGTGGGGTTGGACGATTGGATCGGTTCCTTATCCGGTGGGTGGGGTTGAGCGTCTTCACGAGCGGTTGGGGTAGACACAATCCGTTCAAAGATGCTTTCGCTTGGGCTGATTCGATCGGAAAAGGAAGATGAGTTGGTTCGAGGTGCTTGTGCCACCGTTTCTGAAGAAAAAGTTTCTTTCTTCCCGTGTAGGATTGCAGAATTTGTTTGGGGCTTTTCTGCGTCTGAGGTGGAAATCTGCGGTGATTTTTCCAAACGGTCTGTATGGTGGGAAGTATTTAGTTCTTTTACAAGTGCCCATTTGCTTATCCATTGGCGAACATCCATAAGAATCCTTTCTTTGGAGTCTTCAGGACCTTCTAATCGCCCAGAAAGACTTTCCAGGAACAACCCCATCGCTTTCTGTAAAAAAACGGGTCGGAATTCATTTAGTCGTTCCGATTCTTTAATGATCCAAACCCATTCCTTTGTAATTGCTTCGCGAACTGACTGTTCCATTCCTTTCGCTTCCCATTGGTTAACCGTGTCTGAGATAGAACGGATTAATTGAAAAGTCGATTCAAGAACGTTTCTATTCAGGGATTCCAACGCGAATCTTTGATCCCTTTCTCCCTGTGGAACCAATCTGTTATCAAGAATCTCGCGGATATTCGTCTCCCAAGGTGTTACGAGAGGTTTGGTGCCGGTATTCACGGAATCACTCGGAAGGAACGGATTCATGGAAAGAGCCAATCTTTTCAATTGAACAGGTTCTGAGATTCCTTCTCTCAATAACTGGACAAAGATATCAATCCATCGGGCTGTTTCTCTTGGGATCGTTTGTTCGTGAACTTTTGTATGGATTGAACCAAGGGAACTGGGATTGTAGGAATGTATCTGTCGGAATCCAGGAAGGATGAGATCTCTGTTTTTTTCCAACAGTACGTGGGGCAGTTCGTTTTTCAAGGGAACATATGCGGATCGATGAGAAGGATCGGGCCGAGTTGGTTTCGGAAAAGTGTCCTGTGGTGTGGTTACGGATTTACTTGGGCCTTTAGGAAATGGTACCCCTTTGATTGATAGAGCTTTTTGGTCGGACATCGTAAGGCTTCGAACCTTTTGGCTGATTGTTGGCGCCTCTTTGGAGAGGGGTTCGCGTAAATCCGGTTTTTGTGTCTGTCGATTAAATCGTTCATTCGATTGATCCACAAGCTCTGTTTTGATTGATTCTTTCCCACGATTCCGATCAATTTGAAGATGCGAAGACTTTGGCTCAAATGAGGGATGTTGCTTATCCAAATTCAAAACATGCTGGTCCATCTTGTGCATTTCTGGTCGTGAAGTGCCGAGCGCTTGACGTAAGATGTCCAGTTGTGGTTCGAAGGCTTCTGGGGAAGGAATAGGAGTCAAAAATGGATTGAAGCGAACAGAGGACTGAGTTGTATTGGTGGGAAAGAAAGATTCCACCGACTGAAGAACAGAGGCGTTTGCTGCTTTCGAAGGAAGTCGGATCAAGGAAGGATCATGGATCGATATCTTTCGAACTGACTGTGGAACAATCATTAGGTCTGACCGATTGACTCCTTTATCTGCCCACTTTTGATCATAGAAAACAAATTGCTTCACCATTGCTTCTTTGACTTCTTTTGGCATTTGATCCCAACTTACACCCATCGCCTTTGCCCGAAAGGCCATTTCTACAATCCTCCGGCCAAAAGGAAGCCGATCATCCAATAGGTTCTCGACATTTTTCAAAGTTTCATTTGTTTGGATAATCGTTTCTGCAAAGTTTTGGGCTGTTAGTTGTCGCACAATACCCATAATTTCAGAGGTCGCTTTATACAATCGGACTTTTTCTTCATCTCCCATCCCTTGGATGATCTGTTCAACGGTAGAGGAAACGGGGACAGGAAAGGAAAGGGTTATGATATCCAACAGCTTCGCATGAAGCGGATTGGAGACCTGTGGTTTCTGCTTCGAGTTGGTTTCCCCTTCGAAAAAAAGTTGAATCACATCTCCTGGCTTCAATCTGCTGGGATTGTGAACTTCAATCTTAACAATTTGATCTCCGACCAGGACTTCCGCTTTTCCACCGGATAAGGATATAATCTTTCCCAACTGACCGCCATCCTTAGTTAAGGCGGGCTTACCAGCAGTATGAGAAACGTGAATATAACCGATTCCATTCATTACTTCACCTCAGAGGATCCAAACAATCGATCCTATGCTAGCATATTATCGGATAATTCATGCGGTGCATTACTGAATCCATTGGGCCAAAGCACCTATCGGGTCTTGGCTTATCCAGGGAAGAAGGAGTTTCATTGCTTGGATGGCTTGCAACTCCAAATCAATCTGCATCAACTCATATTGGTACAATCGAATCAGATGTTCATAGTATTCTCTCGTTGAAAGGACCCCTTTTCTGTATCCTTCTTGAACACGTTCCGATTGGTTTTGAAGGATCTGTCTCTGTTTACTCCCCGTATCCAGCAACGCAAAAACCATATGGAGCGTCTCAAAAGACTCTTGAATGGTCATTTCTGTTTGATTCAAGAACGCGGCTAGCTCTAAATCACGAGATCGCGCGTTTCTTCGCGCGATTTCGGCTTGATAACTGCTCGAACCCCCAGAAGCAAGCAAGCTATACTGAGATTCTTCTTGCTCTTTCTGGAGTTTGAGGGTTTGCGCTTGCGCTGTTTGCGATATCGCTTGTATCATCAGTTCTCCAGATAAAGGCGGGATTTCCGGATGTTGAAGCGCAATGATGAACGGCTGGGTGAGGAACAGATGGGTTTTTAGATAACGCTCCATCCTTTCTCTACGTGCGATGGAACGATCATACATGGTTTGAGAGGCTTCCAGTGTAAGAACCGCTAATTGGACGTCATCTTGGGAGACACCACCAAAAGACAATGCTCTTTGTTTGTTGGCCAGATCTTCTTGGGCAAGTTTCAATTGGCTTTCGCTCAGAAACACCTCGGATTGAATCCGTTTCCAATCCAGTAATTCCTCCATAAAGTGAAAGGCTTGTTTCCATTTGGCGGTTCGGTAATCACCCAACCGATCAAACCTTTGGATATCCGCTGCCAATATATCCATTTTTGTGGTAGCCCTTACAAGCTGAGCATTATAAAGCTCTTGCGCATTCTGCCACTGAAGCTCAGCAACCACCATCAGAGCTGATTTCTGGAGATAATTCTCCAAAGCCAGTCGGAAGGTATTTGAGAATCCGTTTGATAAACATACGAACCATACAAGGACCATCCAAATAATGCTTTTTTTCACCTTTTCCTCACCTCAATTTGGTCATCTTCGATTTCCTGATATCGTATTGATTGCATTCGATCAAGAAAGAATCCGCGATGTGCGAAAAACCTTTGAAATACTTTGCGGCTTACTTCAATTCGATGCTCCTGATTCAGCTGTCGGCCTAATGATATCCATAGTTCTTGTATGCAAACAAGGTCGCCAAAAGCTGGATGGTAGGGGCCTGCAACTAATATGGATTTCTTGTTATCAGTAAGTAACAACCCTGTTTGGGCCACCCTTTTTTGATCCAGCTCCTTCAACCGAGCTGAAATACTGGCAATCTGAATCACAGCTTCATTAAGATCCAAAGGGTCGAATAATCCACTTTGATACCACTGGTGTAATTCAGTCCCGGATAAAACAATTGTCGGGTGTAGTCTTACAAAATCAAAGGGCGTAAACAAACAATGCTCTAGCGAGGAATCCTCTTTCTCAAGGCTGCTCCCCGGAAGGCCAAACATCAGATGAATACCTACTTCAAAGCCTTCATCATGGAAGAATCGGATCACTTTTTGTGCTTGGTTCGTAGTATATTGACGATGATTGATCGTAAGAACGTCATCGTCCATAATCTCAATCCCCAATTCCACAGTCTTGACTCCTGATTCTTTATAGAGCGAGATCAGAGTATACGGAGGCATTACTGGTATTGTGGAGAATCGGATTGAATCGATTGCTTGCTTACGAATCCAAGTCCGAGACCAATCCAAAAACCGCTCCTGTTCTTGAATGGGCATGAGGGTGAAACAGCCCCCATAAAAGGCAATTTGATTCTTCTGACCGCCCCGATTTGATCGAAGATATGACAGAATCCGTTGGTCAAAACCGGATTGTGAAATTGATCGATGATTTTCTGTATTCAAAGATAATGAATTGCAAAAGGAACACCGATTCGGGCAACCTGCGAAAGGGAAAAAAAAGGGAATTATCATAAAAAGGATGAATCGAGTTGTGGATTCTCTTCCCTCACCCTTTTGCACGCTATCATCGCAGCGCTTTGCTCGGCTTCCTTTTTTGATCGACCGGTTGCTTGCGCGAATATTTCTGAATTGATGGAGACTTGAACGATGAAGGAAGGTTGGTGAGGAGGACCTTCAACCCGCAAAAGGGTGTATTCGGGCAATTCTTTAAATAAAAATTGGGTCATCTCCTGAAGCTGGGTTTTGTAATCGACCCACATTCGATGATCTACTACTTGCTGGATAAAAGGAAACAGATATTGCTGAAGAAATCCCCGAATCTTTGTGATACCCCGATCCAAATAGATAGCCCCACACAGAGCTTCAAAAGCATCCGCAAGCGTAGAATCACGATACGCGCCTCCCGAGTGTAGTTCTCCTTTCCCCAAAAAAAGGTATTGCCCCAATCCGATCGAATGAGCGCTTTTTGAAAGGATGACCTCGCTTGCAATCACTGCTTTGATCTTTGCCAAAGATCCTTCGGCCATCTCTGGGAACCGAGAAAAAAGCTCTTCGACCACGATCAACCCCAATACGGAATCACCAAGAAACTCTAAACGCTCGTTCGATTCCATTTTATCCCCTTTGCCCATCTGAACTTGTTCATGAACGTAGGAAGTATGGCATAACGACCGAAACAGCAGTTCTGGGTCATGAAAATGGATGTTCACATGAGATTGAAATGCATTGATTTTTTGGGAAATATCGGGATCAAGTTTCAATTCTGAGTTGGCTTTTTTCTTATTTGCCATTGATTAATCCTCCGACATAATGAAACGGATGATTTCCCGAATTACTTCATGATTCGATGTGATCTGGGAATGATCAAGTTCAGGAAAGAAAAGTCGTTTCTGGCCCAAGTCGATTCCTTCCATCATTTGACTGAAAAAAGGAACCACGCCATCGCTTATCCCATGAGTAGTGTAATCTTTTTTCTGAGATCGAGATGTTTCCCGTGCAACATAACGCATGAAGGCATAGGGAGTCTGAAATAGGATGTTATTAAGGTTATCTATCTGAGAAACGTGAGATCCGACCAGTACAAGTTTGTCCAAAAAAGCATCGGATTGGTTCAACTGATCCAGTTCTTCGTTGAAAGGGAAGATCATGGAGATTATCTCATCGGGTAAGTCTGGGTATAAGGTTTTTGCAGCTGAATGAATAAACTCCAAATCGGAGTACTCCATGGATTTGCCTCCAAGAAATGGATCCAGCATTCCTACAATCTCGGAAAACAGCTTCCCAACATACATCGGTTTCGTCCCAGCCATAGAAATAGAGGCCTCTACTGCGCTTTGCGTAACGTTTCCTTCCAGCGCCATCCAAATCAGGCTCCAAAGACTAGCATCCATTTCAGTGGGGTGACCATCGGGTTGGTGCAGCCATTTATCGAGTAAGGGATTTACGATACAAGAAAAACTTTGAAGGACGGTTCCTAGATGAGGGGTATTTAGGGTGAAAATACGATCAAAAAAAGACCCCGCCAGATATTCGGTTCCTCCAACGATTACCCGAGAATTTGCCGCATGTCGAGCAATTAATCCCCCTTGACTGTGAGCGATCAAGTAGATGTGCTTATATTTTTCGAAAAAACCATGGGTATCAAGAATTTTAACAAGGCCTTCTCCATACTCTTTTGCTGAGAGAACTGAAGAATCATGAATGAATTCGTAGAAGTCATAATCATAGATTGGTTGAAGGGTTTCAAGGAACAAAGGATACCATTCATTCCAAGTGTTGTACCGATCGCGGTTTAGCCAGACGGGGAAATCATTTCCTATGGGAGTTCCATCCGGATCCAACCCATATGTTTGCTGTTTTCCGTGAATCATAATGACCGCTTTTTTTCCTTTCGTGTATAAAGAAGAGTCCGATGGTGAATCGGCTATATACAATTCTGTTGGACGACGGGATATGATCAACCGTTCAATAATCGATCGGTTAGCAAAGAGGCGCTGTAGATAGGGTAGATCTTCCGGAAAAAAAACCCGTTCCAGATAATTGATATATGGGTTTTGAAGAGTATCGACAATC
>CAYWWY010000001.1:0-355995 GCA_964462525.1 uncultured Thermotogaceae bacterium | reverse complement strand
GGGTGTATATACTGGGAAAAACCTCGTAAATGTATCTGAGTACTGGGAAAACCATTGGCTGTAGCGTACTTCCATCTCTAGTTGGACAAAATGGACGTTTTGATCGGGGATTTCTACCGAAAAAACAATCGGGCTTTTTGTTCCTTCCACTAAGATTGGCTCAGGATCAATCTGTTCAGTCAGATCTGGTTTACCGATTTGGCTAAATAACCATCTTTGTTCGTTTTGCATCGCTTCAAATGAGAGTACATATCCGACAGAATGAATCCACTCCCAAAGATCGCGATACCATAACACGAACTGACTGAAATCAAACCATTCCGGAATGAGGTAGATCGATGAAAGCCTTTTCCTTGATGAATCAGTACCGGACTCTTGAATCATTTGAACATTATCGAGGGTTAACACATGGAACATCAAGATTTGTGTGATCAACGTTTCAGCCAAAGCAACATCCAATTCACCCATTGTTTTTGAAATGTCCTGCGTAATTTGTTGCAACGTTTGATCGATCCCTTTTGAAAGGCTCTGCTGAATATGAAGATTGATAGCGAGTTGGTGGGGTTGCCATTTCATAGATTCTTTTTTTGACCTTGGGTCAAACCAGTTATCAAAAGCCGAAGGGGAAGGGGGATTTGATAATCCTTGTTCTAGCATAGGGATTAATGTCTCTTGGTTGATCCACAAAGGGAATGCGCGATGCCAATGAGTGATATGAATATCGCGGACCGTTTCATAAAGCAAAGGAATCGATTGGATATCAATGGATGTTTTTGCGTTTTGAAGCAATTTCTTAACCATCTCGATCAATGGAGAGAGAGAAAATTCATTTGGGAAAGTTTGCTTAGGATCTATGCGATAGGCATTTCTTTGAGCAAGTTGTGAAAATCCCAAAGCAATAGAATGAATTTGGGAAAGCTGTTCTGGACTGTGGTTTGGAAGCAATTCTCCAAAAAGGGCCATGATTTGATGGATTTGCTCCATCTGGTCCATCAATGATTGATTCAGTGTCATGGGGCTCCGAGAACGAGTGGGATCCAAAGGGTTTTCGGTAAACAGTTGGTACAAGATTATGGATCGTTGAAGTGCATTTGATGCGTCGGATGTAAGTAAAACGCATTGAGGAAGAGAGAAGAAGCTCATTTGAGTTTCATCCACAACGGCATACACAAACAAACCGTTTTGAGAACGGATGACATACCGTTGACCGGTATTGGGCGACTGGATTTGCTTTTCTATGTGGTCCAATCTTTGTCCCGCAATTATCGAATCAGGGTTTTGAAGAAGGGGTGTGATATCGCGGACCCATTCTACTGCATATACAGTGCTTAATAGGAAACAAAGAGAAAAAAGTATGGGGAACCATCGATGACCCATTTTCATGCTCCTCTCATGAACCATTTCGAAATACTGTCACGACCCGAAATGTATCGTTCCGATACTCCAAAATGACGGAAAGCCCCTTAGCCATTAAGCGAAACCTTTGATTGGGTTGCTGAATCACGACGGCATTGTGATCGTTAAGGGCGTCTGCTATCTCTTTCCTTTCAATCTTTCGTTCAATGGATCGGGAGCAACCATGAATTGGGAACTCGATCAATCGGTCCATTACACTTGAATATATTTCCGCGAGAGATTCTTTGTTCTCCCCAGCGTCTATGGGCATCTCTAAGCACCAGAAGCCCGGTTCGGATCTTTTAGGATTTCTGCCAAACGACGGATGGAAAATTTGACAGCTGGGGTACGAAACGGATTCGCTGCTTTATCGAGCTTGATCACCCAATCATCTTCCCTACGGTACAGAACAATAAAAAAGTGTTGCTGAAACCCCCCATCAAAAGTAATGGTTTTCACCAGATAATCCGTTTGATCCACGCGAACGAAAACTTCCTTATACACGCAAACAGATTGTGTTTTGGGTTCATGTTGACTAGTGTCAAGGATTGGTAACAGATGATCCAAATGAAAGTTTCCGCTAGGAACGAAAGCGTGCGGCATTGGTTCCTCCTTCTCCAAAATCCGAAATGCGGGTTGATGTCTTTTTTTGCGCACTCGGAGCATATAAATATCCCGTTGATATCGGATCCATTTTTTTTCGTATCGTGTTTGAATCGGGCGAGAAGGGTTGCGGATCACCCCATCGTCACAAAACCCATGCTCCTGAGCCACTGTTTGCATATCCATTGCATAGGATTGTACATCAGTCGTTAAAACCAGTTCTCCATCCATTTGTAGAACACTGTTGAGTGTTGAAAAAAACGAAGGCACGATAACTCTCCTGTTCAAATGCCGCTGTTTGGACCATGGGCAAGGAAAATTCAAGATGATCTCCGCAATTGAGTTTTCTGGGAATAAATTTTGAAGACCAAAACGAGCGTCTGTCATCAGGACGAGGACATGATCGATTTTCTTTTTTTCCAATCTCCGCAACGTTTTCACGACAGATAACGCAGAAGTTTCGAGCCCTATATAGTTCAAATCTCGATGAGTAGAACAAAAAGCTTCCATATACTCACCGCTACCAAAACCGATTTCAACAACAATTGGTCGGTCTCGTCGAAACAAGGAAGGCCAATCCAAGGGATAGTGTTCATAATCCTGAGCGCGAATAACATGTTTGAGAAACCGAAGATCCATAACTAACCCTCGGCGTTAAGGGAAACAAGAGACATGGTTCGTTGGACTCGGCGCAAACACTTCTCTTTACCCATCACATAGATAGAATCATACAACCCGGGAGTGATCATACGGCCGGTTATCGCTCCCCGAACTGTTTGAAAAACTCTTTTCGTTCCTGCTCCGGTTTTTTCCGCAGTTAGGCGCAAGGCTTTCTCAATACCCTCTACTGAATAAGGAAGCTGATCCAATTCTACTATGAACGATTGCAGAATTTCCAGAGCCATTGTATGATTCCGATACTTTTGCACATATTCGGGCTCATAGGGAAATTGATCATCCTTTAGCAAAAAAGGGAGGGTAAACTCATGCAATGCTTCCAAAGTATTGACCTTCTCACGACAAATATTTAACAGATATTCTTTCCTCCCCGTTGATAATCTGTTGAAAGTTCCAAGCGTTTCGAGATCCCTACCGGTGTCTTTCACCCATTGGGAATACTGAGATGCTAATTTTTCCACAGGGCACTTACGAAGATGCTGTCCATTGATCCACTCCAATTTTCGGTAGTCAAAGATCACGGATCGATTGGTCATTTTGGAAAGAGAAAAGGCGTTCACTCGTTCTGCAAAAAGGAATATTTCATCATCATCTACGCTCCAACCAAGAAGAGCAAGATAGTTCATCAAACCATCAGAAAGATACCCTGATTTTTCAAAGTATTCGACGCTCGTACCTCCGTGTCTTTTTGAAAGAGGGGTCCGGTCATTGCCGAGGATTAGAGGAATATGCATGAATAGGGGTGGTTCCCATCCAAAAGCTCGGTAGAGCTGTGCTTGTTTGGGAGCGTTCGACAAATGATCTTCCCCGCGAATCACATGGGTGATTCCCATCAGATGGTCATCAACAACAGCAGCGAAATTGTAGACGGGAATCCCGTTCGATTTCATAATCAAAAAGTCTTCAAGAGCCTCGTTTTCGTACACCATATTGCCTTTTAGGAGATCCTCAAATTGGGTTTGCCCGGAAGGGATAGGGAATCGAATGGTTATCTCGTGTCCTTTTGAAGCATATTGATTGGGATACTCAGCAGATGTGGCAATCTCTTTTTTTGGGTTCTCTTTGCTGTAAATAACGAAATGGGCCTTTTTCAGTTTTACAAGTTTTTGAAAATACTCCTGATAAACCCCTTGTCGAAATCGCTCCATTTGCCGATAAGGACTGCAAGGGCCAGGTTGATCTGGTCCTTCATCCCAATCCAAACCACACCAGCGCAAAGATTGGTAAATTTGCTTTTCGAATGATTCCGAAGAGCGCATTGTGTCAGTATCTTCGATTCGGAGAATGAACTTACCACCGGTTTTACGCGCGAACATCCAGTTAAATAAAGCGGTTCGAACCCCACCAACGTGTAAATATCCAGTCGGACTGGGAGCAAATCGGACTCGGATCATCTTGTGCCCTCCTACATAATGGGATGATTACCCATGCGCAGTGATTATACCATAGGCAAATCAGAAAGGGTCGGGTGAAAAAAAGCCCCGAGGGTATGATACTCCTTCAGGGCTGTATGAATCGCGATTGTTGGTTATTGGTTTTGAGAACCGGCAATATCCATCTTTCTGATCCAGACGTCTGGAGACCAGAGTCCCATAGAAAAGGATAATCCCATCTGTAATTCATTTGAAAGCCCTTCAACTTGGCCAAGCATGTCGATTATGTTTGCGGAAAGTGTGATCTGTTCGATGGGAGATGTAATCTGCCCTGATTCAATCCGAAATCCTTCCGCGCTTACAGAGAAATCGCCAGAAACAGGGTTGGCTCCCGAATGCATTCCCTGAATATCGGTGATGATCAATCCATTGCCAATCACTTGGATCAGCGATTCTTTCGATTGATCTCCGGGTTCTACATATGCATTGCTGGGGTGGATGGTTTCTTTTGATTTGTAGCTACTGCGAAACGCGTTTCCCGTGGGTTGGGTGCCATCTTTCTTAGCAGTCTTTAGATTATGCAAAAAGGTCGTCAACATCCCATGCTCGATGATCCGTTTTTTGCTCGTTGGGACTCCTTGGGAATCAAAAGGCGAGTTAAAGATACTTCCGGGATATTCAGGATCTTCAACAATACTGATCAAGTCGGAAAAGACCTGTTTACCGATCTTTCCAGATAACAATGACAGACCTTTATGAACGTTCTCTGCATTTATCATCTCAAAAAACAGCTGCAAAAGTTCAGTGAACACATCCCCTTGAAGCAACACGGGATATTTTCCTCCGGGAAGGCTTTTTGCTCCTAAGTGCTTGAGTGCCTTTTCTGCTGCTTTTTTTCCGAGGGACTCCGGATCGAGATCCTTCGGTTTGGTGCCAAACCAAAACTCCCGGTCGGTTTTTTGATTCGATCCATCAGAAGCCAGCGCTGCAGTATATGCTCCTCCGCCTCCACTGGTACCCTCTATACTGAGCCCTTTTGAATTGGAAATCCGAACCTCTTTGCGGACATGCATCAAAAGACAATACGGAACCATGCGTATGCGTTCATCGGTGCCCAAAGCAGCTCTTTCCATGAGCATACCCCATTCGATTTTTTCGTCTGCGGGAATCGATTCAAAAGATCCTTGATACGGTTCAAACGAACGGTAAGAGGGTTTGCTGTCAAAAATGGAATCTGGATCCTTCGTATCGATTAAGGCTACATTTTCTAAGGCGTCGTCAACCATCCGTTTTGCGCTGTCTTCATCAAGGACTTCTGTATAACTGAATCCGGCTTTCCCGTTTTTCAGAGCCTTAAAACTGCATCCGAAGCCAAGCGCGTCTTGATATCGCTCTAGTTGTTGCTGAGAAATATGGATTTCGAACTCGTGATCTTTTTGGGCATACAGTTCAAACTCTCTCAATCCTTTTTTTGCTGCATAATCAAAAACCGCTTTTTCAAAAGATTGCCATTTCATTCGTTCCGCCCCCCTACGATCATCTCGGACACTCGAATGGTCGGTTGACCCAAACTTGCAGGAACAGAGCCAGATAAGGAGCCACAGTTTCCTTGCGCAAATGCTAGATCATTCGCAACTCGGTCGATCTTTAGGAGGATTTCGTGTCCCTTCCCAATCAGCGTAGCTCCTCGCACAGGTTTCGTGATCCGTCCCTTTTCTATCAAGTATCCTTCATTCACAGAAAAGTTAAACTCACCTGTTTCAGGCATGACAGATCCTCCACCTAGTTTTTTTGCGTAAAGGCCATATTCGGTATCTGCAATGATCTCTTCAGGAATATCCTTCCCAGGCATAATAAACGTGTTGGACATCCGTGAGGTTGGAGCCAGTTGGTAATCTTGCCTACGCGAACACCCTGTGGGTTCCATCTTCATCTTTCTTCCTCCGAGCTTGTCCACAAGATATCCTTTGAGTATCCCTTGTTCAATCAAAATATTTCGTTGCGTTGGCACTCCTTCATCGTCCAGATGGTTTGATCCCCAAGCATTTGCGATGGTTCCGTCATCAACTGCCGAAACACATTCTGCGGCGATTTTCTGCCCGAGTTTTCCCGCGAAGACGGATGAACCTTTGGCTACGGATGTCGCTTCCAGAGAATGACCACAAGCTTCATGGAAAATGACTCCTCCGAAGGCGTTGGAAATTATCACAGGCATTGTTCCTGCTGGAGCATGCGTTGCCTGAATCATTCGAGACGCTACTCGGGCTGCTTCCGCTCCCGCTCTTTTTGGGTCTATTTCCTGAAGAAACTCGGTCCCTTTTGCGGCACCCGGACCTTCAAAACCAGTTTCTTTCTCAGAGCCCTTAGAAGCGACCGCCTGTACCATAAGCCGGGTGCGGACCCTTCTGTCTTCTGCCCAAATTCCTTCAGTGTTGGCAACAAGGATTTCCTGATCGTAATCTACAAACCACACCTGGACTTGGGATATAAGGTCCGAATAGTTTGAGGCCCCTTCATGCGCCAATCTCATGGCTGATACTTTTGGTTCTTTCCTTATTTCTGAGGGAAATAGGTGGATGTAATGAATGATTGGATACTCATTCTTGCTCCACTGAACCATATCTTTCGTACGATCCGAGGACTTTAGCGCTTTTCCCACATTGACCGCTGTTTGGATTAAAGCGTCTTTCGATAAGTCGTTTGTATATGCGTACACAGACTTAGCACCCAAAAACCCGCGAATTCCAGCACCATAGGTTCTTCCGGAACGAATCGTCTCAACTGCCCCGTCGGTCATATCAATCGCTGACGAAATTCGGTTCTCGACAAAGAGTTCTCCAAAATCCCCACCATTTTCTAGGATTGCGGAAAGGGTATCATGAATCAAATTCTGATCGAGCATGCCTCACCTCCACAGGAGTAATTCAGTTTCTCAGCAATTATACCATACTTAAATCCTATGAATGGAATTTGTTTCTATGCTCTTTCATGGCATGCAATGCAGATCTCAGCTAATAATCGTCATACATGATCAATCCTTTCGTGATATAATTATCCGGAAAACGAGGACCATCGTTCGTGAACACTTATGGTTGGGTAAAATGTTGGAGGTGAAAGATGGTTTTGTTCTGGTCGATTTTGATCCTAATTGCCGCTTTTTCAACGAAAGTCTCTTCCAAAATAGGTATCCCCGCGCTTGTAGTTTTTTTGGGAATGGGGATGCTTTTTGGTAGCGATTTTCTCAACCTGATTTATTTCGATGATGTAACCCTCGCCCAACAAATTGCGAGTATTGCCCTTATTTTTATCCTTTTCGAAGGCGGGTTTAAAACCAAAGATTCCGCTTTGCGTTCTGTTTGGAAATCAGCCTTTTCGCTAGCTACTCTTGGTGTCATTATAACGGCAGTCATTGTCGGACTATTGACTCATTTGGTTCTTGGGTTGGATTTTATTTTTTGCCTTCTGTTGGGTTCAATCATCTCATCTACAGATGCAGCTGCAGTGTTTTCTTTGTTTCGAAACAAGGCAATTAAAAGGAATGTGGCTTCGACGTTAGAAGTAGAATCGGCTTCCAATGATCCGATGGCCATTGTGATGACTTTGGTAATCATGAGTATCGTCAAAGGAGTTGCAGACAGCCCAGAAGCTGTTATATGGGAGGTTGTATGGCAGTTTGGAGGAGGGTTTCTGATCGGGTGGTTGATCAGCAGAGTAGGTCGATGGCTTTTTAATATTTTAAAAACGGATGCCGGTGGATTCTACTATGTTCTGATCATGGGAATAAGTCTTTTGTCTTACGGGCTTGGTGACTTGATTGGCGCAAATGGGTTTATTGCAGCATTTTTTGCTGGTTTCTTTATGGGAAACTCTGAGTTCATTTATAAACGGGCCATCAGCCATTTTTTGGAAGGGATTTCTACGATTGGTGTTGTTGGATTGTTCCTAATTTTGGGTCTTTTGGTCTTTCCTCATGAACTCCTTGGGGTTTGGAAAGAAGGAATTCTTATCGCGCTCATTCTTGTTTTTGTTGCTCGACCGATTGCAGTTTTTGTCAGCACAATGGCATCCCGGTTTACATTTGCCGACCGATTATTCATTAGCTGGGGAGGGATTAAGGGAGCCGTAGCTATTGTTTTGGCAACATACCCAGTTGCCGCGGATATTCCAAATGGCAGACTCATTTTTAACGCAGTTTTTTTTGCCGTTTTGTTTTCCGCATTGATTCAAGGAAGCACTCTTGATTGGATGGCCAAGAAATTAAAATTGGTTACAGGAAAGCCTCAGAAGAGTGCGTATTCTCTCGAACTGCTTGCACTAGAAAAGTCCAACACAGAAATCCTGAATATAACGGTAGATGAAGACTTACCCATCGTTGGAAAAGCCATTAGAGATATTCAAATCCCCCCGAACACTATTATTACGGCTATTGTCCGCGAGGGAACCCTGATTGCACCAAAAGGAGATACAGTTATCAAAGCCCTCGACAATCTTTTTTTGCTGACGACTTACGCAGAAAAACCGAGTGTGTGCAGGCTTTTCAATCTGTAAGGAGGTAGTGATGCATTCAATGGTTCCATTTCGAGAACGCAAAGATTTTCAAAATCACCTGCTTCACAAACGATTTCAAAAAATCCTCCCTCAATTGTGGAACAAAAAGGATTTTGATGCCTGGCTTATTATCGGATCAGAGTATAACGAAGATCCAGTTTTGCTCACGATGCTTCCGCAAACAACCATGAATGCAGCGCGAACCACAGCGATTCTCATTAGCCGAAATGAATCCGAAAAACCAAAGATCTTCTCTTCGGTTGGAAGTCGCTTTGGGGATTTTTTCCAAAATGCTTGGCCGATTCAAAAAGAAGAGTTTTGGGAATGCTTGGAACGCGTTGTAAGAGATAGTGGGATCAAGCGTTTGGGGCTCAATTATTCTTCCTCCTGTCGATTGGCGGATGGAATCAGCCATTCCTTATTTGAGGAGGTCCGGAGCGCGATACCGGATCATGTGGACATCGTGTCTGCAGAGAAGATGGCATCGGATTGGCTTCAGTTACGCACAGAAGAAGAAATTGAAGTACTTCGTTTTATCGATGCAATTGCCCATCGGAACATTTCCGAGGTTTTTTTGCGGTCGAAGATCCGGCCGGGTATCACTTGCACAGAAGAACTAGAGTGGTTGCTACGAGAAAAAGCTCTGGAAGATGCTATGAACGTTTGGTTTCAGCCAGAAGTTGATTTCCAACGTTTCGGGGAAAAAAATCCACAGACGAAAGGGGTTATTGAGTTTGGGGATTTGCTTCATTGTGATTATGGATTGGACTACCTAGGACTGAAATCGGATACCCAAAGATTATTCTATGTCTTGAAGAAAGAAGAACAGGTCGCACCATACGGTCTACAAAGAGCTCTTCTATACGCCAATCGATTACAGGATATTGTTGTAGATCAGTTTCGAGTGGGGACAACTGGGAATGAAGTATTGCTTCAGTCGTTGGGTATCGCTCGAGAAAAGGGACTCTTTCCTATGGTATATACCCATCCGATTGGCTTTCATGGTCACGGTGCGGGCCCAACAATCGGGTTATGGAATTGTCAGAGCGCTTGTGAAGGACCAGGCGAATGGCTCTTGACGGATCAGACGGCTTATGCTCTTGAGTTGAACTGTCGAACGGAAGTGCCCGAATGGAACAATCAGTCAGTTATGGCTTATTTGGAAGAAACAGTCCTACTTACAGAAGGTGCCGTTGACTTCCTTGACGGGCGTCAAACCGAACTCTTTTCACTTCCAACAGCTCAATAATCCCACCATTGAATAGGGGATTTCTTTCTTCAGCGTTTCGAAAATTCAAAAGAATCCCAACGGGGGGAACCCCGCCTTTTATTCGGAAACTGATGGAATGGTATTTCAAAATACAGACTCTTCCCCGTATTGGTTCTTGAAAGAAAAAAGTGGTATAATTCATCTAGTCAGGATCTATTGGCCATTCTTTTCTTATGTGATTGGGGGGATTATTTTGAGTCATTTTGAGCGGTTTGTTCGGTGGATGGGTCTCCAGAACTATTCTTCCGCAACACAGAAGGAGTATATTCGTGAGATCGAACGCTTTCATCGCTTCCTGGATGCTTCTCAACTATCGGTTTCTGAGGTAGAAATGGCTGATGTAGAAGATTACATCATTAGTTTGCAGATTGCAGAGATGGCAAAAAACCGCGCAATGTCTGCATTACGTACCTATTTTCGCTATCAGGCTTCGAGAGGTCTGATTGCAAAAGATCCGACTGAGAAACTGAAATCGATCAAAGTCAAAAGGAAAAATCCCGTTTTTTTGACTCAGGAAGAATATATGGCTTTAATGGAGACAATCCATGCGAATGCGCGGGGTTTTATGGGATTACGAGATCAGACCATCGTAGCCCTTTTTTTGTCAACTGGCGCGCGTGTGAGCGAGTTGATCCATGTTCGGTTCCAAGACCTTCAAAAAAACCCATCCGGGTTGTATTCGATCGAAGTACTACGAAAAGGACAAGAGATGGACTATGTTTTTGTAAACCGCCAAGCTTCAGAACTTCTGGATTGTTATCTATCAGAACGGAAAGAACAAGAGTTCACAACAGACTATCTTTTCCTTTCGAAAAACGGAAACCCTCTGGATCGCACTGCGGCATTTCGCATGATTCAGAAGTACTTGATCATGAGCGGAATTCAGAAAAAAAAGATGGGCCCACACGTGTTGCGTCATACGTTTGCAACTACATTAATGAGAAAAAATGTTTCCTTGTTCAAAATTAAGGAATTAATGAATCACAAAAACCTGAAAACCACTGAAAGGTATTTGCATGTTGTAGAAGATGACTTACGAAAAGCGGTGGAAGAAATAGAGTACTAATCGAGATATGGACAGAACATGAATTCTATAAAGAAAAGAGAGGAATCGGAAACCGATGAAACAGGAAAAACCAATGGAAGCAATGGGACTTGACCAGCCCAAAGGGTTTTTGTGGTGGTTTCTCCGGAGCAAGGTAAGAAAGTATATCGCTGGGGTTTTTTTGATCATTGCTGTCGATGTGTTTCAGTTATTTGTTCCTCAGTATGTGGGTCGATTGATCGATAGCATCAAATACTTCTCAGGGACCATGGAACAGGTGGCAGGGTATATTGGCGCTATTTTGCTCTTTGCTTTGGGGATGTTTGTCACCCGTTTCTTCTGGCGCTTCATGATTATCGGGACATCACGCCAATTTGAAGAGTATGCCCGGAATCGACTATTCCGTAGGTTGCTCTCTCTTTCTCCCTCTTTCTATGACAAAACAAAGACGGGAGATATGATGGCTCGAATGACCAATGATGTAAATGCCTCAAGAATGATGCTTGCTCAAGGGGTTATAATGCTCGTAGATTCTATTTTTTTGGGGACTATGGCGATCGTAGTTATGGCGCGAACCATCGACCCTCGTTTAACCGCAATTGGTGTCTTACCCCTTCCTTTTCTCGCGTTTATGGCAATTGGCTTTGGAAAAACCATTCACAGCCGTTTTGAAGCGGTTCAGAAGTCTTTCTCCGAATTGACAAATGTTTCTCAGGAAAGTTTGGATG
Organism: uncultured Thermotogaceae bacterium; assembly: GCA_964462525.1. Taxonomy (GTDB): domain Bacteria; phylum Thermotogota; class Thermotogae; order MWEM01; family MWEM01; genus CAYWWY01. The sequence continues at coordinate 344,355 of CAYWWY010000001.1, read as the reverse complement.
GGATTCGGGTTGTAAAAAACTATGTTACCGAAGAAGAGCGGAAAGATAAGTTTAAGAAAGGATGTCAGCAAAACTTTCAAAAATCAATGTCTCTGATTCGTTTATGGGGCCTTTTTTTTCCGATGATCGAATTTCTCGCTTCGATCGGAACGGTGCTTTCTTTGTGGTATGGTGGACAGCTCGTTCTAACAGGAGCAATCTCGCTAGGGCAATTTATTGCGTTTGTTCAATATTTGGGAATGCTCGTTTGGCCAATGATCGCGATGGGGTGGGTTGTGAATGTAATTCAAAGGGGAAGAGCCTCTTACAAACGCTTGCTTTGGGTGGAAAGACAACGTTCCGAGGTACAAGAACCAGAAGCGCCCCAAAAAGCAGACTTTGGGAAACGGATTGGAATCAGGGATCTGACCTTTCAGTATCCGGGCGCAGAGAAACACGCCCTCAAACATATCCAACTTGAGATTCAGTCAGGATATACAATTGCATTCGTAGGGAAAACAGGCAGTGGGAAATCAACTTTGGCAAAGCTTCTGATGAAGTTGTATTCAGTTCCAAGAGGTTCCATTTATTTCGGTCAAGAAGATATTTGCGACCTATCGATGAAAGACATTCGCCAACAGGTTGCCTATGTGCCCCAGGAAACGTTCTTGTTTTCTGCGACCATTGAAGAAAACATCGCTTTCAGCATGGATGAATACCAACCGCAAATGGTGGAGAATTATGCAAAGCTCGCTGCAGTTCACTCCAATATTGAAGAGTTTCCCAATAAATATCAAACAATGGTTGGGGAGCGTGGGATTACCCTATCTGGCGGACAGAAACAGAGAGTGGCCATTGCAAGAGCGTTGATTCGAAAAACGCCAATTGTGATATTGGACGATTGTCTTTCGGCAGTCGATGTGGAAACAGAGATGAAGATTCTCGAAAGTCTAAAAACGGAAATTGCGCAAAGAACTACCATCATCATTTCCCATCGGTTAAAAGCAGTGGCTGGCGCTGATTGCATATACGTTCTGGATAATGGATCGATTGTGGAATCAGGAACCCATGATCAATTGATTCGAAAGAAGGGATTGTATAGTAAATTGTATGAAAGGCAACTATTGGAGGAAGAGCTGCAGACTGAGCAGCCATATGGGGAGGAGTCATAATGGCCGCTACAAAAAAGCATTCCGATTTCCATTTTGAGCAAGAAGAAGAAGGGAAGGCCTTTGATGTACGGATTTTTAAGCGGTTGTGGAAATTCCTTCTTCCTTATCGTCTCCTGTTCCTGATTAGCTTGATCCTTCTCGTGTTGAGCACAGTTTTTCAACTCTTGATTCCTTTCTTGAGCCGTACTGCGATTGATTGGTATATGAGCGCTGAGTACCATTATGAAGTATCATACGAGGCCGAGAAGGGGTTTGAGCGTGTTTCCGATCATCTTTGGGTAAAAGAGGATCCTCAAGGCTCATATTCTTTTGTATATAAAAACCATGGATTTGTGCTGACTAACAATGACAAAGAGTATGTTCTCAATCCAGAAACAATTGCTCGTTTGAAAGAAAAGGACATTCGTGGTCTTGGTCAGTTGGCTCTGTTAATGCTTTCGTTGCTTATATTCAACTTTTTTTGCACGTATGGACAGGTATATACTTCAAATCTAATGGGTCAGAAAGTAATTTATGACATAAGGAGAGCCCTTTTTTCTCATGTCTTATCAATCCCGCTGCGGTTTTTCGATCGCAATCCAACCGGTCGAATTGTGACACGGATAACGAATGACACCCAAAACTTGGATGAGTTTTTCACAGCAGCTATAACGAGCATTATTAAAGATATTTTAATGCTTGTTGGGATCATTGGATTTATGGTATATTTAAGCGCTCAGTTAACAGGGTATTCCATGCTCGTGATTCCCTTTATTGTACTGGCGACATGGTTGTTTCGAGTTTTTGCTCGAAAGGCATATAGGAAAGTGCGAACTCGGTTGGCCCGCATCAATGCTTTTTTGGCAGAACACATCTCCGGAATGTCCGTTATTCAGCTTTTCAACCGCGAAGAGGCAAAACAGAAAGAATTCAAAAAAATCAACAACCATTATTATAAAGCAACGCTAAACCAACTCATGGTTTTTGCAATATTCCGCCCCACTTTGGATATTCTTTATTATCTCGCGTTGTCAGTTGTCATATGGTTCGGAGCCAAAGATATTCTCCAAGGGGTAATGACATTTGGTACCATCTTTGCTTTTGTTAATTATATCGATATGTTCTTCCATCCGTTGAGAGATATTTCCGAAAAGTTTGATATCGTCCAGAATGCATTTGCTTCAGCAGAGAAAATATTCCGCCTTATGGATGAACCATCGGCCGCTTCCGCAGCATCTATTGGAAAACATAAAAGCTTTCCAAACGATGAAATTGTTTTTGATCGAGTTGAGTTTTCTTATTCTCCCGACACTCCAGTGATAAAAGGGTTATCATTCACTGTTTCATCTGGTGAAAGTATTGCAATTGTTGGAGAAACAGGCGCTGGAAAGACTTCGTTAATCAACATCATGACTGCGCTCTATCCAATTCAAGGGGGAGACATCCGAATCGGAGGGATCTCCATGAATGACTATGACCTTTTTGAGCTAAGAAAACAGATTGCGGTCGTTCTTCAAGAGGTTTTTATCTTTTCTGGAACCGTAATTGATAACATTCGGCTTTTTGATCCGGCCATTTCCCGAGAGCAAGTAATTGATGCAGCGCAATTTGTTCATGTAGATCATATTATTCAACGGTTTGAACAAGGGTTTGACACCGTGCTTACAGAAAGAGCAACGACCTTGTCGGCAGGTGAAAGGCAATTAATTGCTCTTGCAAGAGCTGTTGTCCGAGAAGCGAAAATTCTCATCTTGGATGAAGCTACCAGCAATATCGATCCGGTAACAGAGGCATTAATTCAAGACGCATTGAAAAAAGTGTCGGAAAACCGAACGGTGATCACGATCGCGCACCGGCTTTCTACCATTCGGGATGCTGATCGGATCTTAGTTATGCATAAAGGCAGACTGGTAGAAGAAGGGACTCATGAAAAGCTTCTGGCAAAACGAGGGGTTTATGCACAACTGTACCGTCTCCAGTATGAGCTTCAAGCATGATGCCAGTGGCATTCGAGTTCTTGACAAAAAGATCAAACAGGTGGTATAATCCGGTCCATGTAGCAAATATTGCTGTGAAGGTGTACCTCCTTAGGATACGGAAAAGCACGAAAGAGGAGGGAATTACTGAGAAACCGGCTTTTTGCTCGTTCCTTCATTGAATAAGGAAGTGATGCGAATGAATAACCAACTGATCATCGATTTGCAGATGATTTCTGAAGAAGGGATTTTAGTCATCGATGACTCATATGGAACCGATTATACGGATCTGATTATTGGAATTTGTCCTGTTTTGGAACCTGTCCATTATCATGTGGAAATCCAACGCAATTATCAAGACTACTTTGTTCAAGGACATGTGAAAACAAAGGTGGTACACCCATGCACACGGTGTCTTCGTCCTGTGCCTCTCGAGATCATCGGTCAAGTAGAGGTGGTATTGCTCTCTTCCGATCATGAACCCAAGGAAGAAGAGGTAGAGCTAAAAACGCTCGAAAATGTGGTATACTATCGGGGTTTGGAATTTGACCTTTTGCCCTACATCCAAGAAGCGATTCTCTTGGGTGTACCAAATATCGTACTTTGTAGACAGGACTGCGCGGGATTATGTGGATTTTGCGGTCAAGACTTGAATCAGCAACCAGATCACGAATGTGCAGACATGAAAAAAATGCCCGATGAGCGCTTCCTCGTATTGGAAAAGCTCAAGCGTAAGTTCGATAAAGAAGAAATCGATCCAGCAGTAAGAAAAAACAAAACCATTCAATAAACGGAGGGAATATTATGGCAGTACCCAAGCAAAAACCGTCAAGATCCCGTACGAAATCAAGACGAGCGAAAACGTATCGGGCGTACACCATCAATTCAACCCCATGTCCCAAATGCAATGAACCGAAATTGCCCCATCGTGTATGTTTATATTGTGGTCATTACCGAGGACGAAAAGTATTGGAGTTTGAAGAAGAGAAAAAGTAAAAAAGGATTTTGCTCAAAAAAAGAGCCTTATTCATCGCAATCCGCTCTCTGGATCATTAGATAACCAAGCGAAACGATTGCTGCAGTTTCCAGCCTAAGGATCCGGTTTCCCAAATGAAAGGGGCGGGTGTTTAACTCAAATAGTAATTGAGTCTCTTCTTTTGAAAAGCCGCCTTCAGGGCCAACCCACAAAACAGTAATCTGTCCGGGGTTGGCTTTTATGTTGTGGATTGAATCAGGAGCGCTGGGATCGAGAAGAATCCATTGCCCGGAAGGGATCCGTTGAATAGAAGTTCTACTTAGAAGCTCTAGAAAGATTGTTTCCGGTAGTACAGTACCACCACACTGTTTTAAGGCGTTGCGGAGGACAAAGCGAACTTTTTCGGGATTTTCTGAAGCCCGTTGGCTTCTTTCTCCGCGATAGATGACTAACCCTTGAACACCTAGTTCTGATGCTTTTTCGATCATAACTGCTTCCCGATTCCAACGAGAGATTGCTAGGCAGAGCCAAACAGGAAAACGAGAACCCTCTTTATCGACACCTTTGGTTTTATCTTGAATGGAGACAATTGCCTTTTTTGGGCCAATTTCCGAAATCACTCCTCGATAAATCCATCCGATCCCATCTGTAAACTCTATTAAATCACCTGGGTTTTTCCTCATTGATCGTAAATGAGCAACCTCATGGGCATCAAAGCACGCTTTATGAGAGAAAACTTGGTCACAAAAAAACCGGAGAGCCATTATTCGTCCGTTTCTTGTATACCCGACCAAAGGGTTTGAATACATGATTCCAGCAATAGGTTCCCAGGAATGAATTCGCTGCAGCTGTCGTGAAATAGTCGGCGCGCAATTCCGGGCATCCGGTCGGTCACGATTTCCTCGACGGCTTCCCGATAGTCTTCATACTCAATCCCGTGGACTTCCCGATACAGTTCTTCTGCTTCTAGAACGGTTGAAGCCCGAAACTGAACCCGTTTCCAATCCCATTTGATGGTACGGGTGTCCGCTAAACTACTTTGGATCCACAAAGATAATGCCAAGTTTTTCAGGTCCCCTTCGTAAGTGTACATCGAGTAATCAACAAATGTTTTTCCCATTACGGGTGCCAAAACCCAAGGCTCTTGATCAGAGACAGTGTATCGAAGCGTATCAATAGTCTGGAGTAAAGAATCTTGGACTATTGGATCGATTTGGATAAGGTCTGAAAAACTCGGACGGATCATAAAAGCCCGGACGGCTTTCGCAAACCTTCGCGCGATTGATTCTGAAGATCCGAGCCACAGAGGGGGAATTCCGTTTTTTTCAGGGGATACCCACACCTTTCTTGTTTTCATGTCGAGAGAATCTACTCTCCATGCTTTCCCTGAAAGAAAGAAAGATCGACCAATTCCGGCTTGTTCCATTTGGGATAATACCTTCAATGTAGCTTTATGGATCTTTCCTATCTCCTTTTCTCCTGAGTAGACCGTGAACTCCTCGCCCACATCGAAGACACTAACAAATTCCCCCAAGTTTAGGGGTGAGAGCATTTCGTTTGACTTGTATCCCATTCGTAAGGTTCCATTGTTTTCGCTGAGGAAGCCCTTTTGAAAAAGGTAATCCAGCATTTGTCTGAATTCATCAATGGATATCTTTTGAAATGGAAAGGCTTGTTTTAGTACAGCCAAACGGGAGTGTGGGATGCGATACTCAGAAAGAACCATAGACAAAATCTGATGGGCAAGGATTTGGTAATAATTTTGAGACAGGGGTATGGGTTCAACCCTGCCTTCCATAAAAAGTTGAAGATTCCCGAAAAGTTTTAAGTGGGTTTCCATCCGTTTTTTTGGATTCTCTTCCTGGGTATTTACATAGAGGATGCTTCTGGATATCCCTGTTTTTCTTCCCGCGCGGCCAATTCTTTGCATAAATGAAGACGTGGAGCTGGGAACCGAGTAAAAAAAGACATAAGCGACATCTCCGATATCGATTCCCATCTCGAGAGTTGTTGTTGCTACCATGATCCTGTATCGATCATTTGTTTTAAACGCAGCTTCTGATCTATTTCGGATTTCCTTTCCCATAGAACCATGATGCAATAGACAAGGGTATCCAAGCTTGCGGATATGAGTATATATATTTTCAGCTTCCTGTTTTGAGGAAGTAAACACAATGCCTTTTCCGGAGGTGGTCATCATCTTGCTAAGGTCATTTTCAAGTTGGAGTAAGGTTTGATCGACAATCAGAAGTCTTTTTTCGGTTTGATTGGAATCATGGATGTGTTCTGTGTTTCTAGGACTTGCGCCTTTGAGCCATTGAAGGACATCTTGAGGGTTCCCGATCGTTGCGCTCATGGCGATTCTTTGGATTGAGTGTTTGCTTATCGTCTGTAAACGTTCGATCAATGAAGCCAATTGTGCTCCTCTGGGACTATTGATCAGGCAATGGAGTTCATCGATCAAAACGAACCGTAGATTGGAGAACAATCGGTTCGCGTCTGATTTTTTCGAGATGATCATTCCTTCCATGGATTCCGGTGTGGTGACCAAGAAAGAGGCTTTTTTCAGAGCGGATTGTTTCGTTGATAAGGGAATATCAGAATGCCAAGAGTAGACTTGCAACGATGAACGATATACAAGCTTCTGCAAACGAGCGGTTATATCGTTTATTAGCGCTTTAAGCGGAGCCACATAAATCCCGACAGGAGTTTCGCTGTCTCTTAGAACAGGGTGTTCGCAAATAATTGATAATACAGGCAACAGCGCTGCTTCTGTCTTTCCGGAAGCAGTCCCTGCAGTGATGAGCAAATTATTCCCGTTTTCGATGGATTCAAAGCATCTCTCCTGCAAAGGGCGTAATCCATGCCAACGCATATCTTTAGATAGTACTTTTCCTATGAGTTCGTGCATAACCCCCCCGTATTCCCGTGTAAATGATCTACTTACCCAAGTGTACGATTACTTCATCCACCCACTCAATCGGAGTTTCCGGAGCTGGGTATTGCTGTTTTACCAGCCCGCTTCCAACAACAGAGATTTTTGAAAGATCGATCCCCATATCGCTGCACAAGTCTATGACATCTTTTACGGTAAGACCAATGAAACTGGGCATCTTCCATGATCGATATATCAAAGGTTCAGGGGATTGATGATCCGGAGCTTTCAGCGCATCAATTACATCATAGACAATTTTCTGAAAAACAGGAGCTGCGATATCCGAACTATAGTAGAGGCTTCCTTGGGGTTCGTCCAATGAAACTAAGATTGTATAAATCGGATCGTCCGCGGGGAAAAAACCCAAGAATGAAGACATAAACCGATCACTCGAGTATCCTCCGCCTCCGGGTAAGGGTTTTGTTGCGGTTCCTGTTTTCCCAGCAATAGGCAGGCCACGAATCTTGGCTAGTTTCCCGGTTCCTGACTCAACTACTTCGACCATCATCTCTGTAAGGATTTTGCTTACTGCAGGTTGGAATATTAAGCGCTCCTGAACGGGATTGATTCGCTGTTCAAAAACCGTTGGACTAATGTATACTCCATCATTAGCAATAGCATTGATCGCCATTGCCAGCTGGAGTTGCGTCATAGCCAGACCATATCCGATCGACATTTGAACTCCGGTAAGCCGATTCCAGTCGTTCGGGCGATGGAGAATACCAACTACTTCCCCAGGAAGCTCGATTCCTGTTCTAGAACCAAACCCCATTCGTTGCAACTCATGAAAAATGGTCCAATCACCCAGTTCTTCCATCAGCAATTTCGCGATCTCGATCGTAACCACATTGCACGAATGGGCAAGACCCTCAATCACCCCAAGAGTCCCGTGCGCATATGTATCTGAAATCGTATAATGAAGATCGGGGAAAGGCTGGATTTTCCCTGTACATCGGTACTCTTCCTCTAAATCAAGCACTCCATACTTCATTGCCATTCCAAAAAAAAGAGGTTTGATGGCGGATCCAATTTCGTAGATATTCATGATCAAAGAATTCCATCCCATAGTTGAATACATAGCGCGGACTTTTCCCGTTGCAGTTTCTATAATCAGGCCCGAAGCTTCTTTTGCATTGTACTGGAGCTTTGCTTCTTCGATTCTTTCGGCAAGAATTTGCTGAAGAACTAACGAAATGCTCAAATGGATATCCGCTCCGTCTGTAGAGGGCTGAATATCAGTAATCCGACCATATCTATGATAAGAGCCCATTCGTTCATAGTCCACCAGACCAATACTATTAGGGGAAAGGAAGGAATCCATCTGAAGCTCGACACCACTCAACCCAGCACCATAAGTATCGACTCGGCCAATGATTTGGGATAACTCAGGATACAAGACTGTTCGTGCGTTTCGTTGATCCAAAGACACGAAAAAGGATAAAGGTCGTTCAATGCCTCTGATTTCTTGATCGAAAACACCCAAAAGGATGAAGTTAGAACGGGGATATTGCTCTTGGAATAGTACTCGATCCACAGAAAAGACCGCGATGATTTGTTCGATAACCTCATCGAAATTGACTCTTTTTTGATCGATCAAGGTTCGGAAGAACCCGCAGTCAAAATAATAGAAGTATCGGCGATGGTTCTCAACAAGAGGGATTCCGGAATTATCGAGAATCAGTCCTCGCGAGGGATAGATTTGAACACGGGAAATAGGGATCAAAGATATCGGATCCCCCTGAAGGGTGAGAAACAAGCTCCTTCCCAAAAGAACAACAATCGCACAGAAAAAAAGAAGAGTAATCAGCCTGACTCTAGGAACACTCACTGATTTCCCTTCTCGGATTTGTTCTGGGATATTTGTAGTCTATCCCCATAAATCGCTATTCTTTGATTATACTCCTGGATCTTCTTTTCAAGGGTGACCATTTCTACTTGCATTCGAGATGTGTCGTCTCGCATGTGGGTAATCTTCATACCGATCATAAACGGGAAGAAGAATGCGCCAAACAAAAGGATGGTGAGTAATCCGATACGGAAAGCAGTTTGAACGATTTCTCCGAACCGTTCGCGGGAAACGGGCCTCGTTTGCTCGAGTGGTTGTACGATCGTTCCCAACCCATCGGTTTTGAGTTGATCCAGTTCTTTTTCATCCATGTTGCTCCCCCCAAAAAAGAAAAGATACGATAAAAAACCCGAAGACCTAATCCGATAATGTTTCAGCGGCTCTTAACTTTGCACTTCTGGATCTCCGATTCCTCTTTTTTTCGTTCTCGTCTGGCTGAATCGGTTTGGGTGTGAGGATTTTGAGAGCCTGTCCTTCGTTATCCCGGAAAAAATGCTTTACAATTCGGTCTTCAAGGGAGTGAAATGAAATCACTACTATTCTACCACCTTTGTCCAAGATTTTCAAACTTTTTTCCAATCCGTCTGAAAGCTCCTCCAATTCTCGGTTTAAGAATATTCGAATGGCCTGAAAAGTCCTTGTTGCAAAATGCTTTTTCATTTTTTTCCGGACCCGGAGAGGTATCGCGTTCTGAACGCATTGGACCAAATCGAGAGTCGAATGCAAAGGCCGCATTTCGACAATTTTCCGAGATATGGAACGAGCAAAGGGTTCTTCTCCAAATGTTCTTAGGATCTCTTCGATCTCCTTTTGAGGGAGCTGGTTAAGGATTTGAGCTGCGCTCTTACTGGTTTGTGTATCCATTCTCATGTCCAAAGGACCTTTGTTTCGATACGAAAACCCTCGATCCTCTACATCCAGTTGATAGGAGGAAACGCCCAGGTCAAAAAGAATTCCATGGACTTTAGAGATTCCGAGCCCTTTTAGCACCAAATCCATATCGGTATAGTTTGCCTTAAACAAACGGGTCTGTGATGTGTATGCATTTATCCGTTGTTCTCCATACCGCAAGATTTCGACATCTTTATCGATTCCGATAACCTTCCCGCGATCCGGATTTAGGTGTTGAAGAATATGGAGAGAATGACCTCCTTCACCGAAGGTGCAATCAAGATATATCCCCATAGGATCAGTAATGAGGTATCGAATGACCTCATCAACCATAACAGATTGATGAACCCTACCAGTCATACTCTGCGGTTTATAAGATGCATCGTCCATAATGATTTGGGTTCACTTGTTTCATCGGTAGAATGGTTGTTGAACAAACGTCCTGCGAAAAGGGGCATCGGGGATGGAATCGACATCCGTTTGGAGGATGAATCAGTGAAGGGATATCTCCTTTGGTTGTAAGGCGCTTTCGGCCTAGACCCTCTTCAGGGGAAGGCGCAGCGGATTTGAGGAGCTGAGTATAAGGATGGTACGCATTCTGGATGATTTCATTAGAAGGCCCAATCTCCATGATCATTCCAGCGTACATAACGGCAATCCGGTTTGCCATATATCGTGCGCCCGCGAGGTCATGCGTGATATAAAGATAACTCACTTTCATGCTTTCCTGTAGGGCGAGCATCATATTCATAATGCTCATACGGATAGAGACATCCAACATGGAAGTTGGTTCGTCTGCCAATACGATTTCAGGATTGACAGAGATAGTTCGAGCGATATTGACTCTTTGGCGCTGACCTCCAGATAGCTCATGGGGGAACTTTTTCAAGAATTGCTTGGGGGGTTCAAGACCAACACTGCATAAAAGATCATCCAAACATTCAATCAATTGCCTTTTGTTCGAAATCATCTGATGGATAATAAAGGGACGAGTCAAAATGTGTTCGATCGTTTGTGTTGGGTTTAATGCGCCAAAAGGATCTTGGAAGATCATTTGTACTTGTTTGCGATATTGAAGGAGCTCTTTCCGGGTCAGTCGTTTTGCAATTTGTTCCCCATCGATTTTGATGACACCAGAAGTTGGCGGGTACAATCGCGCAATTACACTTGCTGTAGTTGTTTTTCCGCTGCCGGATTCTCCTACAAGCGCAAGGATTTCCCCTTTGTATAAAGCAAAGGAGATCTGATCCATTGCGTGGACAACTTCTCCAAACCTACGGAACGAGTGGACTGGAAAGTGTTTGGTGACATCCATGAGATCTAAGACGGGTTCACTCATTAGCATCGCTCCTGTTTGGATAATGACAAGCAACCCAATGTCCTGGAGTCGCCTCCATCAATCCCGGCTCCTTCTGAAAACATTGCTTTTGACTCTGTTTGCATCGGGGATGGAATCGACATCCTTGAGGCGGGTTTAGAAGATCGGGCGGTTTTCCTTCAATCCCTCCCATGCGGATGATTTCTCCTGTTAATGAAGGGAACGAACTCATCAACCCTTTGGTGTAGGGATGTAGCGGTTGGGAAAACAAAAAGGCCGCAGGTCCTGATTCTACAATCCTCCCGGCGTACATGATGGCAAGCCTGTCGCTTATTTCCACAAGTAAAGACAAATCATGCGTGATGAAGATGACCGAAAACTGAAACTCTTGGCGCAATTGCTGAATCTTTTCGATAATGGTTCTCTGAACGACTACATCCAAGGCCGTTGTTGGTTCATCCATAATGATGACCTCAGGTTGAAGAATCATCGCCATGGCGATCATTACCCGCTGTTTCATCCCCCCTGAAAGCTGATGGGGGTAGGCATTGTATCGATCCGAAGGGATATCAACTAGTTTCAGGACTTCCAAAGCGCGTTTTTTCGCTTGATTCGATCCGGAAGTCTTGTGGGCGAAGTAAGCATCGGTAAGTTGCTGTCCAACAGTGAGAACTGGATTCAGCGCGTTCATAGCCGATTGAAAAACCATGGAAATCTGAGTCCATCGCACCTTTTTTATTTTTTCTTCAGGTAGCGTAGTAATATCCGTTCCTAAAAAAAGGATTTTTCCGTTCTTGATTTTTGCGTTATCCCGGAATAATCTCATCACAGCGTATGCGAGAGTGGTTTTTCCACAACCAGACTCTCCGGCAATGCCCATAAACTCTCCTTTTCTCAGAGCAAAGCTGACCCGATCTACAGCGTGAACAAACCCGCTTTTCAACTCATATCCGGCAACGAGATCCTGGCATTCAAGAACGATTTGATTTTCTGAGTTCATACCATCATCTCTTTCGAAGTTTGGGGTTAGAAATCTCATCGATCGCGAAATTCATTAATGCAAAGGATGTTCCGATCAAGGCAATACAAATGCCCGGTGGCAAGAACCACCACCATGATCCGGCAAGCAACGCACTATTCACCTGAGCCCAGTAAAGCATCGTTCCCCAACTCACCACAGAAGGGTTTCCAAGCCCGATGAATTCGAGTGTTGTCGCTCCGATGATGGCTGCCATGGTCGATGTAAAAAAGGACGCCATAACTAGAGAAATCATATTTGGCAGAATTTCTCGAAAGACGATGTATACAGGTTTCTCTCCTAATGATTTGGAAACTTTCACAAAATCCCGGTTTTTTAAGCTAATCACCTGAGACCGAAGCACTCTAGTTGGCCAGGGCCAGCTGGTCAAACCCAAAATTAGGATGATCGGTATCATTCCACGAACTGAGATATAGGCAGCAATCACAATCATCAGAGGCAGAGACGGGATCACCAAAAACACATTTGTGAATAGGGAGATAATATCATCGACGATACCGCCCAAAAACCCTCCAACCAATGCGAGAGACAAAGATAGGATCGTGGTGAATAGACCGGTTAGCAAACCCACAGCTAATGTAACCTGTGTGCCCCATATTAACTGCGAAAAAATGTCCTGACCGGAGTGGGTTGTCCCTAACCAATGATCAGAACTAGGTTTTGCCTGTAACGGAAGCCTTCGAACGGTCCGATGATATGTTGTTGTAATTACCTGTGTAAGGGTACTTACCTCTGTTAGCTCATCGATTCGGTGCCTTTCTGTGGTTCTCATACGATCCCTTTGATCGGAGATCGGTATGGTTGTCTCAATGCGATTCGCTTTTGGATCAAAGGGAGCAAGAACCGGAGCAAGCAATGCAATTCCCAAAAAGAAACCAAGAAGGAGAATCCCGGCAAAAGCCTTTTTGTTCCCTAAAAAAAGAGATAACAAATCTTTAAACATCACGAACCACTATCCCGAACACGTGGATCAAGAATTAGAATGGCTATATCAGCGAAAAAATTGGCGATTAATACAGCTAAAGAGATAAAAAGAAAGATCGCTTGCATCATCGGATAGTCTTTTGCCTGCACCGCTTGATATAGCATTAATCCAACGCCTGGGTATCCAAAAACCATTTCTGTCAGCAATCCACCTCCAACGACAAATCCCAAAGACATGGCAAAACTGGTGATTGAAGGTAAGATTGCGTTTTTCGCCGCATATAAGGTTTTAATCCTTCTCAGAGACAATCCCTTAGCAAGAGCGACCGTGATATAGTCCTCCGCAAGAACATTGATCATATTATTACGCATCGTAAGGATCCATCCGCCCAACGAGCTGACGGTAATTGTGAGCGCAGGAAGAAATCCATGAAAGAGGACTGATTGAATAAAGGACCATCCTTGCCGAGAGCCGAAGGGATCATAAGCTCCTCCAATGGGGAATATCCGCAGTAAAAACGAAAGGAAATAGATAAACAGAAGGCCAAGCCAGAAATATGGGAAGGATCGGATAAAGATGAATACCCCAACCACGGCAGTGGCCCATTTTCGGCTTCGGTTCCAAGCAACAGTTATTCCCAATATCGTACCGGCAAAGAAACTTAGGATGGTCGACAATCCAATCAAGCCAAGCGTCCAGGGAATTGCAACGGCAAGAACATCTGATACCGGTGTTGGAAACCTCGAAAGAGAGATACCCAATTGGCCACGAGCGATTTGGACCAAATATTTCCCATACTGCACAATAACGGGTTCTTCGGTGTCAATCCCGAAGGCGATCCGAATAGATTCCAAGGATTCTGGAGAGATCCCCGGCATCCGATCGATCAGTTCGCGAGCAGGGTCACCAGGCATTAACCGGGGAATAAAAAAGTTCAGCGTTATGGCAACAAACATAGCGAATAAGAGCAGGCCAATTTTCCGGGCAAAGTATTTCAAAACTACCTCCTGAGTGGCTAGAAATCCGAACAGAAAAAAACCCAACCGTAGAGATCATGAATCCTTAGCTCCACGGTCGAGTTTTTCCAATCAGAATAGTGTTACCGGGAATGAATCGTTAACAGAACCGGCATCTTTTGCATCCCGTTGGGACTGGGAAAGCAGTAAGGGTTATCTGCATTGGGCCAACCTACGAAGTACGTTGTATTGTATTGGAACCAAAGAGGATTGAAAAACATAGGTACTGATGGTAGATCAGCCAAGAAGAGAGAAAGAACCTCTTCGATAATGGCATCCTTTTTGGCTTCATCGGCTTGTCGGGTGTATTCATCCAACAAGATACCGATCTCTTCATTTTGATATCTCATGCCATAATAATTAGGCGACCGTTCGCCAATTGGGGCCCAGTTTCTTGGATGGGAGATGTATTCCAACTGGAAGTATGGTCCTGCACCCGTTACGGAGATACCAAAACACATTTCATAGTTTCCATAATACAGATAGTTGTCCAAATAAGGAGAAGGCCACGCGGCTTGAGTTACAATGGCTTCAACACCGATATCTCGAAGCTGCCGTGAAACTTCTTCCGCGCCTGTGATCCAATCGGTCCAACCAGTGGGAATGTAAAGATCGAAAGAAAGCGCTTTTCCATTTTTCTCGTATATTCCTCTCGAATTTAGCCGATACCCTTCCTGTTCGAGGATATCGCGCGCATATTCGGGATCATATTCGATATCTACTTCCTGCAAAGCTCTTTCTGCTAATGGAAGGAATGGAGTTTTTACCCAGGCGGCAGTTGAGGGGACCGCTCCGCTGGCCATAATTCTTGTGACCTCAGGTCGATCAATGGCATAGTTGAAGGCGCGTCGAACATTGAAATTGTCAAAGGGTTCTTTGAGATTGTTGAGGTTCAGATAGACATGATTTCCTTCTGGGAGCCAGTATTTATGATGTTCAGGATTGGCTTTCACGTATACTTCGTCAATATTCGCTACAAAGTATCCGGCCCAGTCGTATTCTCCGCGCGCAAGTTTAAAGCCAACTTGCTCATTGGTGGTTGATATGTAATGGATGCCGTCAATGTAAGGCAAAGGTTTTCCATCTACACCCATTTTCCAGTAGTTTGGATTTCGGGATACTCGGAAGGACATCTCCGTAAAGGATCCAGGTTCAAACATGAAGGCGCCTGTACCAACAGGATGAATATTCCCTGTCCATGTTAATGGATCTTCCACGTCTTTCCAGATGTGTCGAGGCACGATGAAAATGTCTGTAATTCGGTTCAATAGGGTTGTGTTGACTCGATCGAAAATAAAAGTAACCGAATCGTGGGTGCGGGCAATTACGTCTGTCAGGCCTTGGGTCCAGATTGTCGAAATATTCAGTCCAGGGTTTTTCTTGCCCAGTTCCATGGTAAAGAGGACATCGGCCACTGTAAAGGGCGTTCCATCATTCCAAAAGACATTGTCCCTCAATTTGATCGTGAGTTCTAATAGATCGTCAGACCACTGCCATTCTGTGCCAAGCCAGGGTTCAAAACGACCGGTACCCATATTGTGGAAAATCAGAGTCTCATAAAAACATCCAACAGCTACTTCCAAGGAATTTGGGGAAAATGGGTTGAAATTCTGAATCAATACACCTTGCTTCATTGGTGTCATTCGAAGAATTCCACCACGTTTGATTTCTTGCGCAAAGAAAAGAGTACTTGTTACCAGAATCAAAACTAGTGCCAAAATAAGTGCCTTTTTCATGATCTACCTCCTTTTGATAGAGTTCAAGATGTACTATCATTATACCTTTTGACTCGATCAAGAGTCAACCCCATCCATGCAGGGTTAGGAAGGATCAGTTGCATTTTTCTTTTAAAACCATAAATAAAGGAGGCTTTTTGCACGTTTCTATCATCGACTAGACTTCAATTGGGGAAAAGACAAAGCATTGGCCAGATAATTCTACAAGACGATCTTTGGTTATGTCGAGCTCGTTTACTTGGGTTACTGGCCAGTTGAGAATACCCAAAAAGTCATCGACTGGACGGATGGGAAATTGGATCCATGGGGTTTTAAAATGCATTGGAATCACAATCGAAGGTTGAAGAAGATCTACTACTTCTTTCGCAGTTTTCGCGTCAATGGTGTATGTGCCTCCTACAGGAACCATCATGATATCACTGCTTCCTAACTGTTGCTTGTGAAAGGAATTGAGGGTATGTCCTAGATCACCTAAGTGCAGTATGCTTATCTTGCTGGGAAAATCAATCCGAAAAATGCAATTGTCCCCCCGTTCCTTACCCATCTCGGCATCATGAAAGGTAGGAACGCCCTTGATCGATAAACCGTGGGTATCAAAGACACCCGGTACGTTGAATACGACTGGTTGATTCTTCAATCGCTTATGGGCGTTATGATCAAAATGCTGATGGCTTTCAGTAACGATGTCTGCGCTGATCTCGGGAAATTTGTAATGAACACTCTCATCAAATGGGTCAGTCACCACTCGAACTCCGCTATCTTCGATGAAAAAACATGCATGACCTATCCATTGGATTTTCATGGTCTCACCTCCAGTATGCGCGATTATACCATGCAGTCAATAACAATGCAAACGGGTTGAAACTAGTCTTGATATAGGACCCAAGCACTATGCGGCAACAAAACCAACCTTCCCTCAGCAGTACCCAAGATATCGGTTCCTGCTTGCTGATCATTCACAACTATATTCCAAACGCCTTCGGGAAGCTGAATCTCAGCTGGTCGTAGATTTCCGTTGAAAGCAAGAATAATGGTTTTCCACTCATCCCCCCCCGCGTAATCAGAAATCATGATGGCTACAGAACGTGGAGGCGAATCCAGCATATATATATGGGTACGGATCTCTTCAGCTGTTCGCAAGCGAAATGCGGGATGCGCTTTTCGGAGAGAGATGAGCCCCTTGTGATACTCGAATACATCAAAATATTCGAATTTCCGTTGGTAATCCAAACCATTTATTGAAATTGGGGCGTTATAGGAGTTTTCATGAAAGTCCTTAGTTCGGCAAAAGTCTTGACCGGCATGGAGAAAAGGCACTCCTTGGGCGAGAAGCACGAGAGCGCCAGAGAGTTTCTGGACCTGCCGCATGATATCGTCCGTCCAAGGATTAACCGAATCTGCTTTGGCTGCTAACCAATTCTTATCCCAAAGGGTATGGTTGTCATGGCAAGCGGCGTAGTTAATGGTTTCATCCGGATTTGAAGCAAACTCAAAAATCCGGTCGTCATAGAAAATCGATCCGACTAAACCTCGGCGAATGCGGATGTCTCTTCCCATAATGCCCATCGGAAACCCTTTGGCTGTTTCTTGAAAAACCGATCCTCGAATGGCATCCCGATATGCGTCGTTGAAAGCAGCTACTCTTGTGTTTCCAACTTCGTCTTTTCCAAATCTTGGAGCCACATTGAAACCACCCCATGGTTCACCATACAATAGAATATGAGGATCGTAATCATGAACAGTTTTTTGAACCGCAAGCATTGTATCAACGTCAATTAGACCCATCTGATCAAATCGGAATCCGTTAACATGATACTCATCAATCCAGTGCATAACTGTATCGATAATGAATTTTCGCATCATCGGTCGTTCTGAAGCGATTACATTGCCGCATCCTGATTCGTTCAGATAATCTCCCATTTTCCCAAGACGATAGAAGTAGTAAGGGACAGTTTGATCAAACGGAGAAGCTTCTCCAACTCCAAATGTATGGGGAAAAACAATATCTAGGATTACGGCGATCTCATGATTGTGGAACCCTTGAACCATTTGCTTGACTTCTCGGATACGGGCATCTGGCGCCCGAGGATCAGTCGAATACCACCCTTCAGGTACTTGGAAAAGAAAGGGATCATAACCCCAGTTGTAGTATTGTTCAAAATTCTTGGATTCTTCTACACTGGTGTAAAAATCCATAATCGGAAGAATCTGAAGATGAGTAATGCCCAATTCGATCAAATGAGACAACCCAGTCCGAACACCTCCAGGTCCAGTTGTGTTTTCTTCCACCATACCTAAGTACAATCCTGCGTTCTGGACGCCTGAGTTGGAAAGACCTGTAAAATCCACGACATGTGTCTCATAAATAATGGCATCCACGTAAGATTTCTGAAACGGATTTTTGTATTCTGCCCATCCTTCGGGATTCGTGTTGGATAAATCCAAAACAACAGATTTACCGCCATTGATAGAAACTGCCTTAGAGTAAGGATCAACTGTTTTGCGAACCTGACCATAGGAATGCAACTCATACAAGTAAAAAGCGCCATCTAAGTCTTGATTGACTGTTTGCTCCCAATACCCGTTTTCCTTTCGAATCATTGGTATTCTTTGGGTTGGCTCTTCTTGCTCATCTGTGTCAAATAGCAAAAGGTTGACCCAAACAGAAACGGGAGACCATACCCGAAAGGTTGTTTGGTTTTTTTGATAAAGAGCCCCCAAAGGTAGGTCTACATAATAATCGTCAAGAATACCTGTCATGATGATGGGTACATGGTGAAACCCATCAATATCCAATATCCAACTTTCGGATAAAGCATCTTCCTGAATGGACTCATCCAAAACGATCTCAATCCAGGGGGTACGTGAGATGTCAGTTGGGTCAACCTTTGATATTGATCGGATTTGCGTATCTATGTCATTTCGTTTTACTCGGACCGCCTCTATCGCTGACCGTGTATCCAATGGATGGGTTAAAAAGGCTTGGATCCGATTATGTTTGATTGCTTGGGAAAAAAAGATACGGGGTGTCGTATCCGGGGGACTAAAGAAGATTTCTTCGATTCCTTGGAGAATCCAGATATGGGTGGTGTCTTCCATGATGGGAACAAAACGATCCACCGCTATATCTTTGGCTTCCCATTCTCTCAATCGAACGATAATTCCTACTTTGGTCAATTCATCCGGCAAAGGAATCACAGCGCGGAAACCAAAATCATCAGAATCGTCAAATTCGTAAGAAGAACCGTGATCGCTGGTGGGTTCATGCGGCCAAATCCAAAGATTCCATCCAGCGTATTCTTGATCATACCGGTGATAATGGACCACTAGCTCAGAAGATATGACGGCCAGACAGGCAAAAAAAAGCAAAAACCCAACCAAGAGCCCTTTTTTCATCCGAACACCTCCTTATTACGCCTTTTTTTGGTTTCTATTTTCAGCAGATCCGAAAGATAGAAAATTATACCATATCCCACATCTTTTCCAGCAGAGAAAACGGACGTGCCACTTGATTGCAGAAAAAAAGGAACCCAAAAGACAATGGTTTAATCCGATAACTAGGAAATGAGATTCATTGCGCGGAAAAAGTTGAAAAACCGGTACGGTTCGTGGTATAATCCGCTGTGAGGGGTATTCTTGTTTGGTTCCGGTTTTATTTTGGGGGGGCGTTCCTATGAATTTGGAAGAAATCAGATTATCTGGGTTCAAATCTTTCGCTAGACCCATTTCTTTACGTCTTTCCGAAGGTATCACTTCCATTGTAGGTCCGAATGGCAGCGGGAAATCAAACATTGTCGACGCAATTTTGTGGTTGTTTGGGGAACAGTCATTAAAAAATATCCGAGCAAACGAACGCTCCGATGTTCTTTTTGCCGGAAGCGATGGCTTATCCGCCTCTTCAACTGCTTGCGTTACTCTATCCTTTAGAAAAAAAGATGCAAGCATCATTGAAGTAACAAGAGAGTTGACGCGTGATGGAAAAAATACGTACATCATAAACGATGAAAAAGTGAGACTCAAAGATATAAAAGAATTATTTGCGGGAACAGGGGCCGGGAAAGAACTCTATTCCATTGTAGGCCAGGGAAGAATAGATAAAATTTTGAACAGTTCCCCGGAAGAAATTCGACTGCTTATCGAAGAGGCTGCGGGGATTGCAATCTACAAACAAAGAAAGAAAGAGACATTATCCCGCTTAACGGTAACCGAAGAAAACATAACCCGCCTCCAAGACATCTTGGATGAGTTGGACAAGCAAAAAAAGTCCTTATACTTAAAAGCCAAACGGGCAGAAAAGTATCAGGAATACTCAAAAGATCTTAAGGTACACCAGCTTTCCCTTTTTTCGAACATACAGAGTGAGATTAACAGCGCGCGCTTATCTTTGGATCGCCAAAACGATCAAGATCATGAGAAAATGAAAGAAATCCAGAAAACACTGATCCAAGTAGAATCCCGTTGGAATCAACTTCGCGAAGCCTTTTCCCAAGTAGATCATGAAGCGCAATGTTTTACGGGAATCCTTGAAGAACACAAGCAAAGGCAAAACCATCTGAACGAACTCCGCGAAATCTTTCAAGCAAAACTTTCCGACCGAGAAACGGCTTTTGTCGAGACAACAACACGGTTGGACCAAATGGAACAAAACCGACATAAATCCGTGCAAAGAAAAGAAGAGGTATCACGGATCTACAAGACTCTTATGGACGATCTCCAAATGGTCACTCACAAGTTGGAGGAGCTAGAAGAACAGAAAGAATCGATTCTGGGTGATTACTCAGAAGACCAACAGAAAATGATGGAACTTCAGGATGTCCTGAACAGAAACGAAAAGGAAACAGGAAAGCTAGACAATGAGGACCAACGGTTGAAAGATATGATGGAAGACCATGAGAAACGGCTTACGGTATTACAGAGTCAAATAGAGTCGAAAAGCCACCGATTGGACGGGATGAATCAGGAACTCAATGAATTGCGAGAGCATAGTGTTTTGGGATCTCAAGAGGAAGAAATCACCTTGCAGATGCTCCAAGAAGTTCGAACGAAAGTCCATGATATCGAACAATCCCTAAGAGCGCTAGAGAATCAGCGGTATGAGATGATGCAAAACCTGAAACACCTGGAAGCAGAAAAAGCAGTCATTGACCGGCAAATTAGAGAATTCACTGGATTTAACCGTCCTGTCAAAGCTCTGTTCCAAGCCAAAGAGAACGATCCGCTTCTTCGCAATATGATCGATATTGTAGCAAACATTCTCGAAGTAGATCCACAATACGAGATAGCTTTAGAAGTGATTCTTGGCGCTCGATCGCAAAATATTGTTACAGTCGATACGGATACAGCCAAGCATGCTGTTCAAATATTAAAAGAGAACCATCTTGGTCGCGCCACTTTTCTCCCTCTTGATACACTCGATTATCGCCCTGTAGTTGTCAACACTGCTCTACAAAAGCATCCAGGATTTGTTGGATATGCCACTGATCTAGTAAAAGTAGGGGAGGAGTTTTCAATTCTTCCCACCTTTTTGTTTGGAGATACTGTAGTTGTAAAGACGTTAGAAGATGGACTGGAACTGAGGAAAACCAAAGGACTCAAAAATCCGATGGTGTCTTTAGACGGTCAAATGATTGCTTCTCGCGGGGCGATTACAGGAGGGAGCTACCAAGTTGATTCTCGCACTTCCTTATTAGCCAGAAACCGGAGGCTTCAAGAAGTGTCTGAAGAGATCGAAACCCTTCAAAACCAGATGGACCAAGCCCAAAGAAAAGAAAAAAAGATGATTCAGGAAAAAAACGAAGCTACACAGCTCAGGAATCATTTAGAAGGCCAATTAAATGAAATTATGATGAAAAACGCATCCATAAAAAGAACGGTTCAAGAACTCACTTCTGCGATTGCTGAATTGGAGAAGGAAACAGACCAATTAGAGAGTCTACGGATTGACTATATGGCGAAAATGGAAGGGGCACAAGCGAGAAGAGAGCAGATTGCTGCTCGAATGGCAGAGATTCAAACCGAAAGTCACCAAATTGAAACCGAATTTTTCCAGTCGTCCGAAATTATTAAAGAGCAGAAACAACGGATCGCAGAATTGCAATCTGAGATCGACGGAGTTCGTTTGAACCAAAATACCCTTCAAGAGCGGGAACGCCAATACAATCAAGAGATCAAAGATATTCAATCCGATTTGGAGGGATCCATTGAAGATACCGACGTGTTGAAAATTCGAAAAAAAGAGCTGGAACATGAGATTGGAGAGCAAAGAGAAAAAATCCAAGAACTAAACACAGAACTCCAATCATTGAAAAAAGAGATGGAAACCCTTTTTGCCAGTCTCAAAGATCAACAGCAAGATCGACAACAGAAAACACAACAAATCCATGACTTGGAAAAAGAACTGACCGGATTAAAGGAGCAAAGGGAAGAAGTGCGAGAAAAGAGTCATCAGGCCGATCTTCAGAATCAGCAATTGGAATTCCGGTACCAGACGCTACACGATCGAATGAGACATGCAGGGATAACGGAAGATGAATTATTCGATCGCATTGATGAGTTGGATCATGTGAACCAATTAGAGGAAATTGTCCGGGATTTGGAAAAAAAGATAAAATACTTGGGGAATGTTGATCTGACAGCAATCGATGAATATAATGATGTTGACCATCGGCATACGGATATGTCGAATCAGCAAGTTGACCTTCTGACCGCCAAAAAATCCCTTGAAGAGCTTTT
Source organism: uncultured Thermotogaceae bacterium (assembly GCA_964462525.1). GTDB lineage: Bacteria > Thermotogota > Thermotogae > MWEM01 > MWEM01 > CAYWWY01. The sequence continues at coordinate 321,835 of CAYWWY010000001.1, read as the reverse complement.
GGAGAAAACAGATCATGAAGCAAAAGAGATCTTCTTGAAAACCCTCCAGCAGATCAACGAAAATTTCAATGAGATGATCGGGACTCTTTTTGGAGGAGGAACTGGTGAACTCCGATTAATCCCTCATGAAGACATACTAGAAACAGGCATTGAAATCGTCGTTCGTCGGCCGGGAAAGAAACTGCAAAAAATGTATCTTCTATCTGGGGGTGAAAAATCTCTCGTGGGAATTGCTCTCGTATTTGCCATGCTGCGAATCAATCCCAGTCCTTTTTATATCTTGGATGAAGTCGACGCAGCTCTTGATGACTTTAATGCAGAAAGACTGAAATTGCTTGTGGAAAAATATAAAGGGATTGCTCAATTCATCGTAATAACACACAACAAGCTTGTTATGGAAGTAGCGGATCGGATGTATGGAATCACCCAGTCTCATGGTGTATCAATGGTAATGTCCGTCGAGTTGGAACAGTATGCGGTATGACTCATGCGAATGAAACCCGGGAATCAAATTCCATAAACCAAGAGATCCTCGAATTCCGTGTCACTCCGAGCTATGCGAAGAATCGGTTAGACAAGTTTCTTGTTTGCATGGTACCTTCTTGGATTTCTCGGACCATGATTCAGAGAGCGATTAAAGAAAAAAAAGTCCTCGTAGAAGGGACCCAAAAAAAACCGGCTTATCTGGTTCAAGAAAACGATGTCGTCTCTATTGAAGTTCCTACCCCCCCTATAACCGAAATCTTGCCTGAAAACCTTCCGATATCAATCGTCTATGAGGACCCCGATCTTGTTGTGATTAACAAACCTCCCGGGATGATTGTTCATCCAGTCCCTCACAAAACTACAGGAACACTTGTAAACGCACTGCTTTTCCATTGTCAAGATTTTCAATGGGCCGATCAAGGGGTTCGACCCGGAATCGTTCACCGATTGGATAAGGATACATCCGGGGTCATGGTTGTTGCCAAAAACATCAACGCTCACCACTATCTTTCCAATCAATTCCGGTTTAGAAAAACCAAGAAAGAGTATTTTGCTTTGGTTAAGGGGATCTTATCATCAAAAGAAGGTACAATCGAAAGACCTCTTTCAAGAAGCCCAAATAATCGGTTGAAAATGATGGTCAATGAAGAAGGAAAAGAATCATTTACCAGCTGGAAAGTTTTGTTGGAAATCCAGCAGAAGATTTCATTGGTATTCGTACGAATTCGAACTGGAAGAATGCATCAGATTCGTGTTCACTTCAAATCCATCAATCATCCGATTGTTGGTGATTATTTATATGGAGACCTTTCCGACGCGAACATATTTCATGTCCAAAGGCAGATGCTTCATGCTGTGCGGTTAGGGATATTCCATCCTACCTCAAACCAATGGATGGAATTTACCGCTCCAATACCCGCAGACCTATCATCCTTTTTAAGAAAGGCCTATCGAAATCTTTCCCCAACCGATTAAATAATACCGGATGACTTCTCGTCAATCTTTTAAATACCCCAATGGGGTATATAAAATAAGTTAGGTAAATGGAGGAAACCTATGGAAGGATCTTTTGCTTTTGTGGCATCAGTACGCTTTTCCGCAGCGTTTGTCGGTGGATTGCTCAGTTTCTTTTCTCCATGCATATTCCCTGTAATGCCAGGATTTATTGGGTACCTAATGGGAGGAACAAGAGAAAAATGGGACCGCGTTTGGAGAGGGTTTGGATTTGTTTTCGGGCTCTCATTGGTTTTCGTCCTTTTGGGTGCCTTGACTGGGGCATTTGGTTCCTTTTTCATTCAGGTTGAACATTGGGTTTCCTGGATTGGTGGAAGCGTTATTATTCTACTTGGTTGTGCATATCTTGGATGGTTTCGACTGCCTCGCTTTCAACTCGTGCGTATTTCCCCAACGAGAAAAGTGAAAGGGTTTTGGGGTGCCTTTTTCATGGGAGTCGTTATTTCCTTTGTTTGGGCTCCTTGTGTAAGCCCAGTGCTGGGATCGATTCTAACCATTGCTGCCCAATCAGGAAGCCTTTCAAGGGGATCTGCTTTGCTGGCGGTATACGCGCTTGGATTCAGCATCCCTCTTTTTTTAGTTTCCGTCTTTATATCGATACTGTACCGTTGGATCCCTTGGATCATGAATCATGAAAAAGCATTCCGCTGGGTGGGAGGCGTATTGCTGATTATTGTTGGTATACTCATGATTACAGGTTTGCTGAATGCGTTTCAATTCGGATAAGGGAGGTTTGATCGTGAGGCGAAAGGTTCTGTTAATCGGAATGACTGCTATTATGCTTTTTGCTTGGGTACAAGCTGTCTATTCAAACACAACCATTTTAATCAATCAGTTCGATCTTGCATTTGAAGCTGCGCGGATCATGAATAAAGGGGTAATCGTTGTTTTCAGCAGTAGGAATTGCTTTTTTTGCTCGTTGCTGATAAACGAGACATTTCAAGACCCGGATGTTATGGCAATTCATGGGCGGGAGTTTGTGGTGGTCGAGATTTTTGCGGATCGTACTCTCAGAGGAAGGTTGGATATAGAAACAGGCAGGTATGATGATGCAGCGCCATTGTATTCATATGAAGAACTATTTGGAATCTTCGGGATTCGAGGAACGCCCGCTTCTGTATTCTTTGACCGGGATTTCAAGTATGTGGGTTCGATCCCCGGTTATAGCCCTGCAGAGCATTGGGTTCCTGTAATTAAATATGTAGCACAAGAACTCTATCTTCATGGGATTCAATTGGAAACATATAATAGCGCTTCAGATATGTTTTCCGGGCGAACGGGAGTGATTCCAATTACTCGTGAAGACCTTATCATTCTTCAAAAAGCATACAAAAATTTGGTTGTGATTGAAGAGATTGCTATGTGGCAAGACGAAAAGTCAAAATGGATCCCTCCTAATCCGATCGCGTTTGTTGGAGCGACCATCGATCAATTGCCTATCCCTGAAAACGCCGCGCATCGGATCCTTTTGGTTTCTCAGTAGAATGGATCAGATACCCCGCGAAACTATAAAGGATTTCGATTCCGTGTTTTGGAAAAAACAAGAGTTCCGAACTTGGAGAAAATAGGGCTACAACGTAGACCGATGTAGCCCTATAAGATCCATTTTCCTATCTAGAAATTAATGCACAGGAAACCCTGTTAAATCTTCCAAATCGAGTTCCAACTCTTCCAATGCGTCCATAGCTCGTTTGTCTCCTCGAAGAACGGAATGAACGGCTCGGAAGAAGAGTGTTGATACTTCGTTGTAATTTGGAGCGGTTGCAGTTGATGGTCGCGCCACAGCATTGATGAAAACATCATAAAGACTGCCAAAGAATGGAGTAGCTTTCAGCACTTCAGGGTCTGCGTAAAGCGCCATGATTGTCGGGTTATAGGATCCAACAATTGCTCGGTCTTTCTGCATTTCATAAGAGGCAAAGAAGAACGCCACTTCAGCTGCGATAGCTGGGTTTCTGCTGTATTTGCTGACAGCCAGCTGCCAACCGCCAAGCGTTGCTGCTCCAGCGCCACTTCGACCTGCGGGAAGGGGAGAAACGTCAAACTTGCCGCGAATGACAGAATCCGCAGCATGTCCTAAACTATAAGCATAGGGCCAGTTTCTCATAAAAGCTGCATTTCCCGCTTGCCATACGGCTCTGGATTCTTCTTCAGCCATTCCGAGAACTCCGGGAGGAGAGATTGTTCCAATCCACCCTCTTGCTTTTTGAAGAATCTCGACTGCGTTGGGATTGTTCACCGTAATGACACCGTCAGGAGAGATGATCGTCCCACCATCATTAGACGCTAACCATTCCAGGGCATCGCAAGTCAACCCTTCATAGGCGTTTCCTTGCCAAACAAATCCCCAAAAATCTCGATTCCCAGCAGCTCGTTCCCCATCTTGGATGATTTTTGCTGTTCGTTCCAATTCATCCCATGTTTTCGGAGGATTCAGATTATACTTCTGCAGCAGATCTGTTCTGTAGTACAACAACCCAGCATCGGTAAACCAAGGAATCCCTACGAGCCTACCGTCAACTGTGTTGTTCTCTACGATTGCTGGGAAATGCATGCTTACAAGACGTTCTGCGCCATAATCGTACAGGTCGACAAAGTGCTCAGCCAAGTCACCGGGCCAAATCACGTCAATTTGGTAGACATCAACTTCAGGGCTCCGAGCTTCAAAGAACTGTAAGTAGAGACCCAACCGATCCTGCACCATGTCCGGAGTGTCAAGCACCCGAACGGTTACATCTGGATTGATCTTCATGTAATGTTCGGCAGCCTTTCTCGCGAGTTCTAGTTCAATACCAACTGCGCCAGCCGCTACGGTGATAACAGTTTGCCCCATGACTGCGAGAGAAACACACAGGGCCAATACGACGATTACCAACTTTCTCATGTTTGTACCTCCTTCTTTTATTCAAGATGGTGAAGCATCTATTTTCCACAATGGATCATTCAATTGTAGATATTGGTACTAGCCTTTCACAGCGCCTGCCGTTAATCCAGCAACAATCTTCCTTTGGAAAATCAAGACCAAAAGTACGACAGGAATTGTTACCACAACAGCAGCAGCCATGATCTCACCAAACGGTTCTTGACGAGCCACAGAACCACCAAAGAGCGATATTGCTACAGGAATGGTCCGCGCGGATGGATCAATGGAGGTGAAGGTCAGCGCGAAAAGGTACTCATTCCAAGCCGCAATGAAAGCAAGCAATCCAGTGGTGACTAAAGCTGGGGCAGTCAATGGCAATAGGATCATATAAAAGGTCTGGAATGGACTGGCGCCATCGACCCAAGCGGATTGCATTATTTCTGTAGGGAGTTTCTTAAAAAAGGCGGTCATTACCCATGTGGTAAAGGGAAGAGTAAAAATCATATAGGATAGGATCATACTAAGATGCGTTGGCAAATTTAACGTAGTAATAACCGCATACAAACCAGCGAGAACAGTTACTTGCGGAAACATAGTCATAGCCAAAATCAAATACAGACTGGGTTTTCTACCACGAAACCGAAGTTTTCCAAGCGCAAAAGCAGCAAAAGAGCCGATCGACAATGCGAATAGGGTAGTCAAACCTGCTACCAAGGTGCTGTTCCATATTGCTCGTACGAACTGCCCATCTTGGAAAACAGCGATGTAGTTTTGGAAATACGGAGCAAAATTTCCTTGTGTGTCACGAGGGACCCAAGTTGCTGGGGTCATCATGAGTTGGTCTTCGGATTTAAAGGAAGAGTTTACGGCCCAATAGAAGGGGAAAAGCATATAGATAAAGATGAAAATTATTAGGATATAAAAAAGCGTCTTCCCTACGGATCTTTTGGCTTTTTTGGACATCTTCATTCTTCGTCCACCCCCATCGCACGGATGTACAGAATCGCGAACACAAAGATAAATATGAAGATGATCACACCGATAGCGGAAGCAAGGCCCATATTCCGGTTGCCAATCAGTTGGAAATAGTTGTAGCTGGCCATTGAATACCTTCGATTTCCGAGAAGAACCTGGAATACATCAAACACCCGTAAAGCATCTAGAGTGCGAAAGATTAAAGCTACAAACAATGCTGGCTTTACCATGGGTAGAGTAATTGAGAAAAACCTTCGCAATTTGCTAGCGCCATCTACCTGACATGCTTCATATAGCTCTCCGGGAATAGTTTGCAACCCTGCTAGAATCAATAAAGCCATAAAAGGAGTGGTTTTCCAGACATCCACAGCAATCATAACGGGCATTTGCATCGCTTCGACGGTTAGAAAGGCCGTTTGGCCGTCGGACAAACCCAAATGACTCATAATCATATTAAAGAATCCAGCTCGGCTCGGGGTTAACATCCACTGCCAAATCCTTGCGGATACAACTGTGATTACAGCCCAAGGAACCAACATTACCGCACGCATTGCGCCTCTTCCTTTAAAATGGCTGTGTACAACCATAGCAATACCGAGCCCAAGGAGAGTTTCCAGGATAACGGAAAAAAAAGTAAACACGAGTGTATTACCAATCGCATCGATGAAGATCGGATCTCTCGCTCCAAAAACATATCTCTTCCCAAACCAAGAAAACTGAGAAACTTCCCGATACCGCACGGGTTGTCTGGGTAAGACCCGGATAGGTCGTTCATAAAGGTACTCTCCTGTATTCGGGTCCCTTAGGTGTTCACCAGTTTCTTCATCAATTATCGGGGGAAGCTCAGCAATTGTCATTCCCAATAAGGAGAAGTAATTGTCAAATCCAACAAACTGAACTTCACGTTGGCTAGCGAAAACGCGGTCAGTAAAACTGGTATAGAATACCTGAAAAAGGGGATAAAAAGCGATAACGGCAAGAATGATAAACGAGGGAAGCAATAAACGATACGCCAGTCTTTGCTCGTTTTTCGACAAACGAGACATCTTAGAAGCTTTAGCCATGAGGATCACCCAAAGTGCGGATCATAGACTGTCTGTATGTCATCGCTTTCCTCCTTTGTAAATGGGATTTCGAAACCACAGCCCATCCGAAGGGAATAAAACCACAGTGGAACCGTTTCCATTGTACACTATTTGCATTTTTCTTTTCAACCTCAGATATCCTGTTCTTTTTTCGTTTTGGGTAGAACAAAGTAGAAATACTCTTGGAATGGGCAATATTATAAGAAATTTACCGTTTTTTTCCCCATTCTAGTTTTCACTAATTCTCCATCAATAAGCTCGAAAGACCATCAATTCATGGACAGAATCACATATAGAATCTTTAGTCTACTGGTTTAGATCTTGATTTCCGATCGAATTTTTCTTCCGTTTTTTTCTTTGATTAATGGGGAAAATGGAACAATGATCGATCAATGGCTCGGAACAACCAGCCGTATTTCTCGTCTTTTGAAGTGGAAAAATAATTCGGAGGTGATAGATGATGAAAAAAAGATGGATTGTATTAACGGTAATACTTTTGGTAAGTCTTTCACTGATGGCCTATGTGAATCCGGATTATCGGAGTCCCATTGTTAATGTGGTCGATGCAACGTCAAATGCAGTAGTAAAGATTGATGTTGTCCGGACTGCTCGCGCTTCAATTGATCCATTTATGGATGAGTTTTTTCGCCGTTTTTTTGGTGAAGATCTTTCCCCGTTCGGAGTACCCCGGCAAGAAACATCGCTTGGATCAGGAGTCATTTTCGATTCGGATGGGCACGTACTGACCAATGAGCATGTTGTCCGGGATGCGCAGAAGATAACGATTACCATGATGGATGGCACCGTCTTCGACGCTAAGTACATCGGTGGCGATTCTGATATGGATATTGCTGTGATCCAGATTGAAAGAGATAATGATATCCAGCTCCCATATTTGACTTTTGGAGATTCGGATGCCTTAAAAATAGGCGAGTGGGCAATCGCAATAGGAAACCCCCTAGGGTTTCAGCACACAGTTACAGTGGGGGTGATCAGTGCAATCAACCGCAGAATCCCGAAACCGGATCGGAGCGGAGGATATTATCCTGATTTGATCCAAACAGACGCGGCAATTAACCCAGGCAACAGTGGAGGCCCTCTCCTGAATATCCATGGAGAAGTCATTGGGATCAATACAGCAATTGTTAATCCCATGGAAGGAATCAACCTCGGATTTGCGATACCCATCAACAGAATCAAAATGTGGTTGGAAGATTTAATCCGATATGGAAAACTGAGAAAAGCTTTTTTGGGCGTGGTCGTTATGTCGGTAGATGAGAACACACAAAAGGCATTGGGTTTGGGATCAACGAGAGGAGCTCTTGTTGTTGAAATTAGCCCAAACAGCCCAGCAGAAAGAGCAGGAATGAAGCCGCAAGATGTAATTATTCGATTCGATGGAAAGGAAGTTCATGATCACGCTCATTTGGTTAGCCTGATTCAGTCCAAACGAATTGATGAGCGGGTTGAAATCGTCCTAGATCGGAATGGATCGACTTTGACCATCAATGTTATTCTTGGACAAAGCCCTGAAGCTGAAGAAGCGATTACTCAACCCGACCCAGAGCCTGAAGATTTGCCGGAAGCGATTCGGTCAGATTTGTTTGGTTTTTCTGTTGCAGAATTGAGCCCTGATTTGCGTCAGAGATATGATATCCCTGAACAAGTTACTGGGGTTATTATTGTAGATATCGATCCGCAGAGCAATGCCTATCGATTGGGGATTCGATCTAGTATGGTTATCCTCGCGCTGAACCGGATTGAGGTATCCAATATGGATGTATGGGAAACCAGAGCAGAACGATTACAATCCGGAGACTCGGTGGCTTTGCATCTATTTATCCCAGGACGGGGGAACGCAATGATATCGTTTTCCCTGTAAAAAAAGAATTGTACATCTCATTAGAGCATGAACGTACATCATCTGAAGGAAGGTGAGGCAATGCAGAAAAAGAGCTGGTTGGTAGTTGCAGTATTTCTGATGGTATGTTTGGTCAGTTTTGGTCGTGTGGCGGAAATTAATCCTCGTGCAATCATTATTACACCTGAACAACCGACGAATTTGGAAGTCAGCATTTCGATGGATCGGCCGGAAGGAGCGGTATATCAAGCCGGAGAACGAGTTCGCGTTTCATTCAAAGCAAACAAAGACGCATATGTGGTCATCTACAACATTCAAGCCGATGGAGTGACGACGATCTTGTTTCCCAATCGATTTCACCCAGATAATCTAGTCCGAGGTGGCGTGACTTATACCATTCCTGACCAGAGGTACAATCTCACCATTGATAACAAACCGGGAAAGGAATACCTTCAAATTGTCGCAAGCACCCAGCAGTTTGCGGTCTATAATACATGGACGCAACAATTCCAAGCGACCCCATTAATCCAAGCCACAAGAGACGCAGAATCCGATTTGAAGCAAATGATTCAAAGGATTATCATTCAACCGGAAAAACCTGAACCCGAGTGGACTTCTGCGATGACCTTTTTCTATGTTGGGTCTGCTCCCAGCAAAGGTACGGTTGATTTTCAGTCCAGCCCTTCTGGAGCGGCCATTTGGCTTGATGGTAGCTGGATAGGTCAGACGCCTTTGAAGACTACGATCTTTGAAGGGTATCACATTGTTCGCTATTACCGTTCGGGGTATCAAACGTTTGAAAGAGAGTTTTTTATGCAAAGCGGATCAGTAGTTGTGATTTCAGCAACTTTGGAACCCCTTGCTCCTCCAAGTCAACCGGGACGGGTAACTGTCAATAGCGTTCCTTCAAATGCCCAAGTATTTTTGGACGGAAGTTTCAGAGGGATGACTCCCCTTACGATCAACCAAGTTTCAGTGGGAACTCATACACTCCTGCTCCGGTTGTCGGGTTACCAGGATTTCCAAACAACGTTCACTCTATCATCAGGGGAGCATCGGACAGCGAATGTTACCCTTCAAAGAGATCTACCCCAGGACGGAACAGTTAAAATTCAAGCGGATCCTTTTGATGCGAGGGTGGCGATCAATGGTGTTGATTACGGTCCTGCAGGGGGTGAACTGACGTTGACACTCCGCGCGGGGACGCACTCCTTATCGGTTACTCGCTCGGGGTACAATCCATATAATGTAAGCTTTTCCTTGAGCGGAGGAGAGTATAAGACAATCCCCGTTCGTTTATCCCCGCTTCAAGCAACAGTATCCATTCGTTCCAATCCCAGCGGAGCAAGGATTTTTTTGGATGGCTCGAATACGGGAAATCAAACTCCCTTCCAGATGACCGTTAGTCCGGGTACCTATCAAGTGCGATTGACTCGAGAAGGGTATCAAGATTGGACTACCACGGTCACTCTTGCTAGCGGGGTAAATCAAGAAATTAATGCTTCTTTGCAAGCATTGAGGGCTCGTATAAATGTACAAGCAAATGTTACCAGTACGGTGTTTGTCAATGGTCGGTCTCGTGGAACGCTTTCTCCAAACAGTCCTATTTCATTGGAGCTTGACGAAGGACTTTATGAAGTGTTGATCGTAGCTGAAGGGTATTTCAGTTATATTACAAGGATCAATGTTCGAGCGGGAGAATCCTATTCGATTAACGCTTCATTGGTACGGATTCAATAGAGTATAAGAATGAATCAAAGGCCGGATGATCGGTCCGGCCTTTTTTTACGCAAAGAAATGGAGGGATCAAGTATGAGTCGTGAATCATTGAAAGACAATGAAAGCCCAATCGATGTCTTTTCCCAAAAGAGAGAACGGTTAAACCAGCAACTCTTAAAGAATGCGGGTATCGTTACAAAACGGTTTATGTCTTTGGATCACCAAGCGTACAGACCCGGAGCGATCAATCAGAAGACCAAAGAGCTTATGGGCTTAGTAGCGTCTCTTGTGTTGCGTTGTGATGACTGCATCGCCTACCATCTCCTCCAATGTTATCAGTGTGGCGTCACCACGGAAGAACTGGAGGAGAGTATGTCTATTGGGTTGATTGTCGGGGGTTCCATTGTGATCCCCTATCTTCGGAGGGCATTTGATATCTGGACCCATCTGCAAACCCGTTAAGTCGTGATACAATTAACATGAAAAATGATTTGGGAGTGAGTAGATGAAAATTGCAATCGTAGGATGTGGGACTAGCACGATCGGTTTTATGGAGCAAATGATCCGGGATCAAGTTTCTGGGGTTCGTGTTGACATCTTTGAACGTGGGCACGCGCCCGACAAGCGAACCCCGGAGGGGAAAGGTTCTATTTATGGGTTTGGCGGTGCAGGAACGTATTCGGATGGAAAATTATCCATTTCGGAGGAGATTGGAGGCGAAATTGCTTCCTATTTAGGGAAAAACACATATCAGGAGTTCCTTGACCCCGTTATTGGCTTGTGGACTTTAGAAGAGACCTTGGACAGGATTGAGAAGAGCAGCATTCAAAACAACCGAAAGTTGTCCCGGATAACAGAGAGTTTTTTTCGAAACAATTTATCATTGGTACTGAGTGATTTCATTCACGTGGGGACGGACAACCTGCAAATAGTTAGTCGTGTATTATTTGATCGGTTTTCTCTCGATCCGATGCAAAGATTTCGAATGGAGTTTGAGAAAGAAGTGGAGGAAGTTGTTTTTTTTCCAGAAATGCGAATGTATCAATTGCGCTTTTCAGATGGTACGCTTTCAAAAGAATACGATCGCATTGTTCTCGCAACTGGTCGAGGTGGATCGGGATTGGTAAAAAAGGTGTTGTCGGATCGAAAGATTCCGTTTTCTGGGACTAAGGTGGACATTGGGATTCGATATGAGTTGAGCCATCAAGTCAGTCGGGAAGTAACGGATGTGCTTTATGAGTTTAAGGTCAAATACTTGTCGAGAACTGATGATGAAGTCCGAACGTTTTGTGTCAATCCTCAAGGGCTCGTGAGTCGAGAAGAAGGGAATGATTTTGTCACAGTAAATGGACATTCTTTTGTGCATACAAAGACAGAAAACACGAACTTTGCGATTTTGGTAACTCATAATTTTACGTATCCCTTCAATGACCCCAATACTTATGGATTATCGGTCATACGGCTTGCCAATAAATTGGCTGGTGAAAAAGGGATCATTATTCAACGGTATAAAGATTTCCTTTTTGGAAGAAGATCTACGGCGCAAAGGATTTCAAAATCATATATTCAACCAACACTTGATGCAACTCCGGGAGATCTGAATCTGGTCCTCCCTAGAAGAACCGCATTTGCGATCGAAGAGTTTATTGAACGGTTGAACCATGCTATACCTGGAGTTAACAATCCGGGTAATTTCCTATACGGAGTCGAAGCAAAATTTTACTCGCTTAAGCCTCAATACGATCAACCCTTCCGATTACCTGGTGAAGAGGTCTACGTGATGGGAGATGCATCCGGGTTTACGAGAGGAATCGTTCAGGCATCCATGAGCGGAATGTATCTTGCTAAGCGCATGTTTCGATAGGAGATATGGAACCATTACCCAAAAGGGGGAGATAGAATGGTCTTTTTTGATGTCGGTGATCTGTCTGAACATACGGATATAAAAGAATCATATGATATGATCATTGTCGGTGGGGGGCCCGCTGGAATGACCGCAGGTTTATACGCCGCGCGAGGAGGGTTAAATGCCCTTCTCATTGAGAAAACCGTTCAAGGGGGCCAAATGGCTCGTACCCAGATGATTGAAAATTATCCCGGTTTTCAGCAAATCAACGGTTCTGAGCTTTCTGATCGAATGAAAGACCATGCCAGTTATTACGGGTTACAGTTTTTGCCTGGCGAAGTAACTGAGATCTCCATAAATGGACGGGAAAAAGAAGTGAGTACCGATGAGGGACGAAAAATTCGCGCTCAAGTCTTAATTATCGCGACTGGAGCGGAACACAAAAAACTGGGTGTTCCTGGTGAAGAACGATTAGAGGGAAAAGGGCTTTCATATTGCTCGATCTGTGATGGACCGCTTTTTTCAGGAAAAGATGTAGTGGTCATTGGGGGAGGTAATTCTGCTGTCGATGAAGCGATTTATCTTTCTACTATCACAAACTCTGTGACGATTATCCATAGAAGAGACCGGTTGAGGGCGGAAAAGGTGATTCAAGATAAGGCTTTCGCAAATTCCAAAATCCGTTTTCAATGGAATTCTATTGTCGAAGAATTTTGTGGTGTTTCCAAGCTAACCCATCTTCGGATTAAAAATAAGAAAACGAACGAATTAAGTGAGTTATTTACCGATGGGGCCTTTGTATATGTAGGTTTGGCCCCAAATTCACATCTTGTTCAAGGGATTATCCCTCTTGATGAAGACGGATTTATCCCTGTTGATCCACAGACCCTTGAAACCCAGTGCGCAGGTGTTTTTGCTGTTGGAGACATTGTGAAAAAACCCATCCGTCAGATCGTTAATGCGGCTGCTGATGGAGCATTAGCGGCGACTATGGCGATCAAAGCCTATTTTGGAGAGCCTTCATGAGCATCATTACAAAAACGGGAGACGAAGGGAATACATCACTATGGTCCGGACAGAGAGTGCCTAAAGACCATATTCGAGTTGAAGCCTACGGTACAGTTGATGAACTTGGTTCCTATATCAGTGAATCTCGTCATATCTGCCTCGACGATCAGGTAATCAAAGACCTTTGTTCCATCCAAGATTACTTGTTCTTGATCGCTGGAGAATTAGCAACGGTTGGGACTCCCTTTCAAAACCCAATTACCGCAGAAGCAGCCCAATGGGTAACAAATCGGGTTCATGAATACGAAAAAAGGCTGCCTCTCAAAGGGTTTGTTGTACCTGGATGCACATATTCTGCAGCGAAATTGGATATTTGCCGAGCCATATGTAGGAGGATGGAACGAAGAGTGGTCTCTTTACATAGGCAAAACCCAGTATCCGTTCACATGCTTCAATTTATAAACCGGCTATCCGATTTATTTTTTATGCTTGCTCGATCGGAAGAGGCCAAGGAAGGAAAAATTACCCCCAAAAAACCCATAGCATAACCCATAAGGAGGAATACGCGTGTGGATTACTTTTGTACAAAACCACCCCATCATATCATCGATGATTCAATTTGCTTTGCTTGGGACAATCGGAGAACTCATTGGATTAGCAATTCGAAATCGAAAATGGGGGCGAGTTCCATGGATCCGAATCCTTGGAAAAGCAGCAATATGGGCGATTTTGGCCATAGGAATCAAATATGCTTTTGTAGGGTTCGAAGGGTTTGTTGTCGCTCTTAGGGTGCAGGAGTTCTTACCAGATGCGATCCTTCCTTTTTGGATTTCTTTCTTTATGAACCTCCTTTTTGGACCGTGGTTAATTCTTGGACACCGGCTGTTGGATAATCTACTCGAACGCAAACAAAACTGGCAAGGCATCCGGGGCGCGTTGTTTACTTTGCTTTGGTTCTGGATACCGGCTCATACCATCACCTTTTTGCTTCCCCCGGAATGGCGTATTACTCTTGCGGCTCTATGGTCTATTGTGTTGGGATTGATTATGGGGATTTCGAGAAGGAAAAAACATGAGAATGTGGATGGTTAACCCTTTATTCATGTGTGATCAGCATCTTTTGGGAGAGCATGTTGAAGTCCATATGTTTGTTGGCTCCATGGCAAAAGGGATTCGGATGGACGGATATGTTCGCAATGGATTGCTTGATTTAAGTCAAATCGAACGGAGGCATCAGGAGTTAGCACGTGAGATGACCCAAAGAGGTTTCAAACATAAATCTGAAATGGATCTAGAGATGCTTACCGAAATTTATCATGCTTATTCTCATTTCCTGGTTACGCACATTGATCGCAATTCCAGCTTGCATGAGCTAATTCAAAGGTGCAGCGTTTGTAAGTCTCGGTATGAAGATTTCAAAGAATGCTGAATAAATCACACCCCTTTCATTGATTACGAGTAACCCTCTCCTTTCATTACCCAGTGTACACTGCCATTTCTTCATGAGTGAAGAGACGGCCATGTGTTGAAAGAATAGACTTTCATAAACCACTTCACGGACGAATTGGATTCTGCAATCCCATTATGCTATAATCTTTCTGAAAAATAGTTTCATCTGGTAAAAAAATAAAAAAATGGGGAGGTCTTTCATGAACGATTTGTGTACAGTGATGGAAGTCGATCCAGAAAAATGCGCAAACTGCCATTCCTGTATTGCTGTTTGCCCTGTGAAAATGTGCAATCGAGCGGTACCTAAAAAAGAGAGCATCCCTGCGCACATCGAAGTGGATCAGAATCTTTGCATCGGGTGTGGAGCGTGTATCAAAGAATGCGAAGATGCGGGGCATGATGCACGGCGATACGTAGATGATTGGGCCATGTTCGAGGAAGACTTTCTTACACATGGCACCAAGAAAAATGCTTTCGCGATTGTTGCGCCCGCTTTGGTTGCAAGCTTTCCGAAGCTAGACCGGAAAGTAAATGCTTGGTTGAAAAATCTTGGGATCAAAAAAGTGCTGGATGTTAGCTTTGGAGCAGAGTTGACAATTAAGACCTATATCGAGTTTATCAAAAAAAGCGCACCAAAATGTGTGATTGCGCAGCCTTGCCCAGCGCTTGTTTCATACATAGAAATGGTACGGCCGGAACTTCTGCCATATCTTAGTCCAGGTCATTCCCCGATGATGCATACGATTCTATACGCCAAGAAAAAGTATCCGAAGTTAGCGGATGCAAAAGTTATTATTTTGTCGCCTTGTTTGGCAAAAAAGAGAGAATTCGACGATTGTATTGGCAAAGGGCAGTATTACAATATTACCTTTAAGTCTTTGAGCGATTGGTTCAAAAAACATCCGAATTCTCTATCTGTAGAAGAATCTGATTATGATAACCCATCAGCGGAACGAGCTGTTTTGTTTTCCACTCCAGGGGGATTGTTGCGAACAGCGCAACGAGATATGCAAGGTGTCGAAAACCGCACGAGGAAAATCGAAGGGAAGGAACATATCTATCATTATTTAAATGACTTGGAATCGTCCATCGAAGGAAGTCATAATCCGTTGCTCGTTGATTGTTTAAACTGCGCTTTGGGTTGTAATGGCGGACCAGGCACGCTCAACCAGCATGCTTCCCAAGATAAAATCGAATGGTTGGTCGAAGAGAGGAAGCGGGAGAAGCTGGAAAAATACCACACAGATCACAAAAGACTCTTTTTTCTTGGGAAGTTTCATGTACGTCGCTTTCAAAAGATGCTTGACCGTGAATGGCGCGCGACAGGAGGTCTAAATACCTATCTTCGAAAATATATCAATAAATCAAAACACTACACGATTAAAATCCCCAATAAGAAAGAGCTGCAAGACGTTTATACAAAGATGCATAAGTATTCGGATGAGGACATCAAAAACTGTCATTCCTGCGGTTACCAAAAGTGTGAAAACATGGCTATTGCAGTCTTTAACAACCTGAATCAACCCGAAAACTGCCATTGGTATCAACACGAAGAGATGCAGAATGAAAAAAGAAAGGGAGACAAAACACTCGAGTTAATCCAAGAGGCATTGAATATGATGCTTGAATATACCTCAAAGAATAACGAGCATATTGAGTTCACGAATTCTGTGACCGATAAAATCAATTCTGAAACCAAAATCCTATCAAAAAGCAATGAAGGGGTAGTAGAAAAGATTGAATCGATGATATCCAATGTTGAAGAAACAAAAGGCCTGGTTGGAGAAACAAACCATATTATCGTTTCGATCAAAGAGAAATCCAATCAGTTGTTCGATATTTCAGAAACAATTGAAGACATCTCAGCGCAAACGAACTTGTTAGCACTTAATGCGGCAATAGAAGCGGCCAGAGCAGGCGAAAGCGGGAAAGGTTTTGCAGTGGTGGCCGGAGAAGTCAAAGCCTTAGCAGAGCAAACTGGTTTAGAGGTTGAAAAAATCAAACCCTTTGTTAATTGGTTGCACCAAGAAATGAATCGAACACAAGAACATGTGCAAAGTATAACCGAACGGGCTGAAAGCGTGGTTACCGAATCTTTGGTTGTTCGTCAATCGACGAATGAAGTTCAGGCTGTTTTGGGACAAGTCGCTGATCAAATTGAGACTCTGTCAGTTGATATAGACAATCAGATTCTGGTTTGCCAAGATCACCGGAAAAGCATTGATTATGTACTAAAACAAGCGCAAGAGGATAAGTAAAGGGAAAAAAGCAAAAAAAAAAGAAAAAACAGGCTTCGAACCATCGGCTCACGAAATCCAGATGTGAATAATTGATAAAGGGTGCCGATTGCGGCACCCTTTTTGATATACGTGAGATTCAAGGGAAATATTAATGTTAAAAGTTCAGGTCAACTTTTGGTGTTTCTTTTGCTTCTTCGGGAATGGTAAAGAACTCAAACGCTTTGAACTTGAACAAGTTAGCGATAATGTTCGAAGGGAACACTTCAATGGCTGTATTGTATTTCATTGTCATGTCATTGTAAAATTGGCGGGAATAAGAGATCTTGTTTTCGGTATTCGTCAGCTCTTCTTGGAGTTTCATTACATTCTGGTTTGCTTTCAAGTCGGGGTAGTTTTCAACAACCGCCAAAAGCCGTCCAAGAAACCCACTTACCTCTCCTTCTGCTTCCATCCGTTCATGTTGGTCTTTTGCGCCTAAGGCTTTCGCCCGAGCTGCCATCACCTTTTCTAGTGTATCCTGCTCGAACTTCATGTAGCCTTTTACAGCGTTAACGAGGTTGGGGATTAGATCGGAACGGCGTTTCAGCTGAACGTCAATTTGACTCCAAGAATTCTCAACCCGTTTCTTTTGTGTGACAAGGCTATTGTATGCAGCCATTACCCATAACGCAAGAAGAACGACAATAATCAGAATAATCCATCCTACCATTTGCACTCCCCCTCTCACCGAAGATGACTCATTTTCGATTATAACATAGAATAGACGAACGATGTTACTGGGTTGTTCTGACGATGTGTTGAACGGTATTCCATACTTTTTCTGGGTCATCTGGCGCGATACGAGAAATATGAGCGCATGCGCCGACACCCCAGAATAAAATCGACTGAGCGCCTAGTTCTTGAATTATTTGAGCCCCATCCACCAATTCGCTCTCTCTTCCGCTGGGAACGGAAAAGGCTTGCATCCATATATGGTTCTTTTTTTGGTATTGGTCGGAAAGAGACAAAACCCTTTGAGTGACTTCACTCAAAAAAGGCTGCATGGGTTTTTGAAAAGCCATCCAATAGGGATCCGATCCAAGATTCGAGATAGAATTGAGTTTCGCGATCCCTTCATAATCAGTTATTCCAATATAATCTGATTCAAACGGCAGAAAACAAAGAGCATTCTCAATGGATTTTGATTTCGCATAAGATGTCATTTCAGTAAAGAAAGAAAGAATCGAGTCGTTTCGGAATTGGACAATATCACTGATTAACTCATTGGGCATGACGTACCCATACTTGTCTTTGAATAGGCTTTGGCATACAGAACATCTACATGTCCACTCATCGGGAAACCGTTCGCGCGGTTGGAAAAGAAACAGATGCGGTTCATCCCAGAAAATCGTGTCTGCTCCGCAATTTACGCATGCATCGATCCATGAACGGATAAAGGCACGAAATGAGTTCATGTTTAAGCAAGCGGAACCCATCATCTTCCCGTGGTTGGATATTTGCCATGCCTCCGGATGCTTCTGGAGAAATCCAGAAAACGCTTCTCCGCCAAAAACACCTCCAACACCCCAAGGGTCAATCCAAACGGTAAGCCCCGCTCTTTTCGTGGCTTGAACGATTTTGGCCATGTATTTTTCGGAAAAGTCAAAATCCGCTTCGCTGAAAGTATGCACAACTGTTTGAAACCCTGTCTGTTTCAGGTCAATCATGTCTTTTTCGACATACTTCAGAATTCGATTTCCAAAATAACTTATGCCATATTCCATATAATCCACCTCGCACGATAAAATGGGATCTCTCTTTATGGAAGCTACCCAAAAAATAAAGCGGATTTGATCCGCTTTAATGTGGGGGGTTCATTTCTCTATTTGAGGGGTTTCTTCTTTCTACTGTTTTGACTTCCACAAGAGTGAAAAAGTTCAAAGGATCGATTTTTCTCCCCCCATGTACTTTTGAAGCACATCTGGAATTGCGATGCTTCCGTCCGCGTTTTGGTAGTTTTCCATAATCGCCACCAGTGCTCGTCCAACGGCTATGCCAGAACCATTCAACACATGTACAAATTCAAGCTTGTTCTGACGATTTCTGTATCGAATATTGGCTCTCCGGGACTGAAAATCTAAGTCATT
The DNA here is from genome assembly GCA_964462525.1 of uncultured Thermotogaceae bacterium. Classification (GTDB taxonomy): domain Bacteria; phylum Thermotogota; class Thermotogae; order MWEM01; family MWEM01; genus CAYWWY01. The sequence goes on along the minus strand of CAYWWY010000001.1, from coordinate 303,163 downwards.
GCTGCATGAGGATATCTCCCTGTAGGTTCGGTATGAGGGCAACCATACTTCCAAGTCATAGGTAAATGAAGCTCCAAATCCCAAATCCCCGGTAGAGAGTGAAACTACTCGATATGGAAGACCCAATAGTTGGAGAATCGATTCCGCATGACCTGTTATGTCCTCCAATCGGTCGTATGAGCTCTGACTGTCTGTGATTTGAAGCAATTCGACTTTATGGAATTGGTGTACTCGAATCAATCCGCGAACGTCTTTTCCATAGCTGCCGGCTTCTCTCCGGTAACAGGGAGTATATGCGACATATCGGATGGGTAATTGACTTTCATTAAATATTTCGTCTTTGTGCATACTTGCCAAAAAAACTTCAGCTGTGGGTATTAGGAAAAGGTCATCGGGTGTTGTTTTGTATGCTTCATCTTCAAATTTGGGAAGCTGCCCGCTTGAAAACATCGTCTCCCGTTTCACCAAGTGAGGGATGGATACTTCCAGATATCCATACTGTTGAGAGTGCGTATCGAGCATAAACTGAATGAGGGCTCGTTCTAATCTGGCTAAGGTTCCCCGGAGGATCGAAAACCTCGAACCACTGAGCTTTCCTGCCCGTTCTAAGTCAAGCAGTTGAAGCTCGGTCCCTAATTCCCAATGGGGTTTCGGCTCGAAAGGAAACTCCCGTGGAGTGCCATTTGTTCGGATGAGGTGATTGCTTGACTCATCAACCCCTATGGGTACTTTTTCTGAAGGGATGTTCGGAATAAATGAAAGCATACGGTTCTGCTCTTCATCAAGTGTTTTCATCTTTTCTTCCAATGATCGAATCATTTCTCCTAGTTTCTTCCCTTCTGCAATGGATGATTCTGCTTCAGAAGAGTTTTTTTCGGACTTGTGTTTGGCTACAATCTTAGATACAGCGTTCCGCTCTCTTTTCAAGGAGTCAAGCTGTCCGATGTGAATCCGACGCTGCTCATCCATTTCAAGGATCGAGTCCACAATACACTCATCCTCATTTCTTTTTCTAAGGGCTGATCGCAGCATTTCTGGATTCTGCCGGATCCATCGAATATCCAACATAAATTATTCTCTCCCTCTGGTTGTAAGCAGCTCCATAGTAGCATTCTCCGCTTCCAAGGAATCATCCTGAAGGGATAGGGTGGCTCGCTCTGCCCATAACCTTCTGCTGTTCTTCGGATCTTCTATGTATACTTTCCCAACCATGGTAATAATTTCTGTTTTCCCGTCATAGAGAAAGGAAACACACTCTGCATAAAGGTCTCCTTTGTAAATCCGGACCTTCTCAGATTCTCGGGTAACACTCCCTTCATAGATTTGGCCGGGGGTATCGATCTCCATTTCATCGCAAAGAATACGAACGGATTCATCACTTCCCGAAGTGCGAATAAACGCTTCAACCTCTTCTTTAAGAACGCCCCTTTCCAACTGAAGGTCATAGTCTAGAATAACCGAGGATGCAGACCCGTTGTCAAACTCGATATATACTCCTTTTCGGGCATCAACAAACCTTGCTTCTTCCTGTTCCCGCCGGATCACAAACTCATCAGAAATTAGCTTGAAAGATCCTTTGATCACTTCTGTATATTCGTAGAATTCGATTCTGTCGTCAAAGAACTTAAATCGTCGGGTTTTTAGATGGATGGTTTCTTCATCTTGTGCTATGCCTAAGACAGAACTAAGCAGGACCGATACCAAGATCGCGAACCGGATGGTTCTTTTCAAACACAGGCTCATTCTTTTGCTCCCCCCTCTGTACACTGTCTGCTGTTACCGAATAAATCTCATAATATCGTTGTACGTAATAAATACGATCAACCCCATAAGAAGGAAAAAGCCAACCGCATGGATATATCCTTCAATTGTGGGGTTCACTTTCCTTCGAAATACCATTTCAATAACGGCAAATACGATCCTCCCGCCATCAAGCGCAGGTAAAGGTAGAAGATTGATTAAACCCAGGTTCAAGGTGATAAAGGCGACCAGAAAGATCATAGTTTCCATACCAGCGCGAGCTGCTTGGCCTACAATTCCCGTCAACCCAATAACTCCGATAAATTCGCCAGCCCCCGTTCGTCCTTGAAATAGGTCTCTGAGTACGGACCCCATCATATAGAGGAGATGATTTGCTCTCTGAAACCCCAACCCCAAAGCTTGAACGACATGATCAGGAAACCAATTATCCATCGCTGGGTAAAAAATCGCGGTCTGAAAAACGGGTTCCATTTGATCAAGGGGTATTTGAATCGTAACGAACTGCCCTTCTCGGAGCACGCCAAATGTGGCTTCCTGTTTGCTCGGGATCGTCAAGGAGTCAATGAGTGTATCACCCCGGATTTCGATATAGGATAGATAAGCCTCATTAGAACGGGCATTAGTCAAAAGGAGAAAAGCGTAGCTTGTATGCACTCCAGTTTCAATAGGTATCCCATTCACAGAAACAAGAATATCATCTGCTTCAAAAGGAAGGGCAGCTGCACGAAAACGGTTTGATATGGAAGCATAAACAATCCCAACGGCTTTTCTGGGTTCTACATGTTGGAGGCCACGCAAACGGGCTTCAATGAATTGTCCATCTTCCATTTCGAGAATAATATCCCTGTCAACCCATTGGTTTGGGTCAGATAATAACCATTCGTTGATTGGTATACCGGAAATCCTCTGTACTCTGTCTCCTGATCGTTCCATAAAGGGTTTCGAAGTTTCAAGGATCAGCGAAACCTGTTTAGGAAAAGCGGCAGGATTGATTGTCATGTCGATCGAACCGGTTCCTTCTCGATGAACAGTAATCGAAAAGTGATCGAAAGATTGGACCGCATTGGAAAAATCAGCTTGCTCTAGAACCCGTCGTCCGTTTATGTGAGTGATTTGATCACCGGACCGCAACCCCGAAACATATGCGGGGCTATGGATATCGACTCGGTCAATGCTAATGGCCGGTAATCCCCAAACCATAGTGCTGAGAGCCAATAAAAGGTACCCGCCCAAAATCGAGAACATAGGGCCTGAAAAAGCGACAAAAAACCGCTGCCATGCGGGCTTATTGGAAAAAAGCATCGCGGATTCCTTGGGGTCGGATCGGTTCGTGTCATTTGGCTCTTCTCCTGCCATCTTTACAAACCCGCCAATCGGAAACAAGTTGATCCGAAATTCAATTCCACTTTTAGATTTCCTTGAAAATAAGCGCGGACCCATTCCAATCCCGAATTCTAGGATTTTCACATGAAACAACTTAGCAAAAAGAAAGTGGCCAATTTCATGGATAAGCACAACGATGGTTAGGATAATTAGGAGATAAACAATGCTCAGAAGCCCTCACTCTCCTTTTCTGATTCTACTTTGTAGGGTACATGAACCGTAATAACCGTTCCTGGCAGAAGATAACGCTCGATAAGATCCGGGTTCAGTCTCATAATTGCTTCTTTGCTAATCCCAAGCCTGCTCGAGATTGAATTCAAGGTATCTCCCGGTTGGATGATATAATTCCGGTAATAAGGGAGGATTGTAACTTTCCAACTGGAATCGATAAAGGGATTGTATGAATGCATGGCCCAAAACGCAAAAGATAAAGCGCTCATGGATTGAATCTGAATGCCAGGAAAATCAGCAATCAATCTGCTTCTTTCACCAAAAACAATGATCATCAAAGGTTGTGTGAAGGATTTCATAATCAATCGGTTTCCTCTAGATCTTGTCAGATCAATATAATAGGGTTCACCAAAGAAGGAGTAATAATTCCTTCGATCGGTAAAAGATACCTCCACCCCATTGTACTCAAACATAGACGCGCTTTGCTCTAAAAGAAACCGCACTTCTTTTCCGGGAATCTGTACGGTACCGATGACGTAATTCCCGAAAAAACTAATTGCGTCATCAGGTGTAATCAGTTTAGGTAAGGGTTCATGGTGGAATAAAATGCCATCCACACTTGTGATTTGATTGAGCATCCTAGAGAGCTGCGCGTAAAAAGAGATTTGCTTGACGAAAGAATGCTGGGAGGGATCAAGAGTAAGCTCTTCTCTTCTCCAAAGATTGATTTGTTGTACAGTTTGCTCGACTTCTGCTATGGATGTTTGTGACTGGTTAAAAGGGACTTCGGTAACCAAAAGCCCATATTCCAAATCAATGTGGTACATCGCAGTTTTCCTTGAGATGGCGACTGTTTTGCTTCTTAGGTTTTCCGGAACCATTCTCAAAGAAGGTTCATCCATTATCATCAGGATTAAATCGATCCTGCTGAGATCCACTTCAATACGGAGAATATCATACCAGTCGAATGCTTGTTGAGAGAGTATATTTATCAATAATAAGTTCTTTCCAGCTGCAGAATGAACCCAATGAGAAAGAGACGATCCCACAGCAGCATCCGTGGCTACAATGGGAAGATCGATGGATAACCCTTTTCGAATACGCTCAAATCCATGGTTCCAATCAATTTGAGAAGGGGCGTAAAACACAGTGCCTGAAAGGTGAAGAATCCGTCCCAAAGGGTTGGAATACCCTTCTGATTGTAGATGTGAGTAGAGATGAAGTGGTTGAGGGGAAAACAAGCCGCCTGTTGAGAATACGAAAGCGCGGTCTGCAAATGATTGTTGTTGATATAAGGTGTTTAGTCGATAAAGAGTAGGAATAGCTTGTTCTGATACATTCAGACAAACCAAATGGAAGGAATAACCGTAACCAAGCATCTGCAAAAAACAAAGCAAAATCACAATCGTTAGGATTCTTTTCATGACCAACCCCCTTTTCCGAATTGAATCGATTCCGGTTTCCCTATACCGGTATTGTACCATATAAGCATGATATAATATATATAGAAATCGCAATAAAGCGAGGAAGAGCGATGGCAAGGAAGCTGCTAATTCAACTGGTACAGGATTATCCTGTCGTTGGGAGAAAGGGACAGATCGTTGAAGTTGAAAGACGATATGCTGAAAAGTTCCTAATACCCAGGAAGATCGCGGAGAAAACGCAAAAAGTAAAGGATGAATACCCTTTTACTCCCGTGAAAAGCTCATCAAAACAGAAAAATGAACGATTTTTCGTTTCGAGCAAGCAAAATCTTTCCCTACCCATCGGGGAAGTGCTACGGAAAACGCAACGAATGCCGCCTGCATCTTTTCATATCACTCCCTTTGCTGATCAAAAAAGAATGAGAGTATTCTGGGAGCCTATTGAACCAAGAAAGCTTCTTCTCTTTCCTCAAGGGGACCGTTTTGCGTGGATTCATTTCCGAAGGGAAAAGTATCTAGCGAACTTTCAGTTCATTCAAGCACTCCGAAGGAGAAGAATTCGCTCACCTTTGATCATCGACGGCAGTAATGTGGGTTGGTTTCATGGTTCAGCCAGCGTTTCTCCTCTTTTTTCTGTTTTTTCCTACATTGCTGAGCATTCCGAACAATTCTTTTTTCCTCTGGTTTGGGTCTTCGATCGTTCATTCCGAAAGCATCTTCCCAGATCTGAAAAGCCTACATTTGATGAATTTACCAGTGGTTCGGGTTGTCGCACTGTAGAATATGCAGATCGATTGATTTTTCGATTAACCAAAGAATACCAAACTCCATATGTTTTTTCTGATGATCGATTTGGCGAATATTATACCCGGAATATCATTCGAATCAGTTTTCGTTAAACCAAGCAGTATTTTTAGAAAAATCTGGTATAATATTGATGGCGGAAAAGAAATATGAGAGAAAAAATTTTGGAATTCATTCTTGAACAAACAATACGTATCGATCGCGAACTTGAAAAAGCAAGCACGCGGGAAGTTCATATTTCTGAATCGATGGATCGGATAGAAAAATGGATGGTTGAACGCGAAGAAGCTTTGTCTAAATTGGGAAATGCCCCGCTCCCTTTTCAAACGAAACGAGAGAAAAGCCTCTATGACGAAGTAAAGGAATGGGAACTAAAGGTGTTTTCAAAGTACGAACGATTGCTACAACTAATCGACAAGGAATCGGAACAAATGTATACTGGGAAAAAAGCAATGAATGGATATCTTTCCAAATCCGAGGAGCTTCGAAAACTCAGGGATTTTTCGGGAAGGGGATAGACTTTTGACGCAGATAATCTCTGGCATTCAGATTTTTACAGGGGAAGAATGGATCCAAGATGGGAGAATCCTAATTGAAAGCGGTGTAGTTCACGAGATTGGAACCGCGAAAAAAAGAGAGAATGAAATACCGAAAGCAGACACCTTCCAATCTTTTGAAACAAAGAATATCTTAGCAATCCCTGGATTTGTCAACGCGCATACCCATTCCGGCATGATGGCTCTTCGTGGTTACGGAGACGATATGAGCTTCGAAACATGGTTGTTCGATCAGATCTTGCCTCGGGAAGATAAGCTTACTGAATCAGATGTGTATTACAGCACGTTATTTGCTCAAATGGAAATGGCGCGGAACGGTATTACAACATTTGCTGACATGTATATGCACACAGAGAACGTGGGAAGGGCGATTAGCGAATTTGGAATGCGCGCGTCTCTGTGTCGTGGGTTGGTGGATCAAAACGGAAATGGGAACCGACTTATGGAGAATATACGCGCTTTCGAAAAATGGCATCTTCACGATCGGGGGCGGATTCGCGTGGGCTTTGGTCCTCATGCGCCGTATACTTGTTCGAAAGAATATCTGAGGGAAGTGGGAAAAGTAGCTCGACAAAATGATACCTTTATTCATATTCATGTGAAAGAATCCCTCAAGGAATCAGATGCCTATTCATTGAAAGATTTAGAGAAAGAAGGAATTCTTTCTGATCAGACGATTTGCGCGCACTGTGTCCATGTGAACGATGAAGATATCCAAATTATGGCTCAAAATGGGGTAGGGGTAGTCCATAACCCTTCGTCAAACTTGAAACTTGGCAATGGGATTGCCCCGATTCAGAAGATGAAAGAGAATGGGATAATGGTAGGTCTTGGAACAGATGGGGTTGCGAGCAACAACTCTTTGGATCTTTGGAAAGAGATGCATCTGTGTTCATTAATCCATAAAGGAGCGAATCAAAATCCTTGTTTGCTCTCGGGAGAAGAAGTGTTTCGAATGGCTACGATTGATGGTCAGCATGTATTAGGATTTCCAACAGTTGGGATTCTCAAAAAAGGGTATGAAGCAGATATTACATTCATTGATCTAGACCATATTCATTATACCCCTTTATCCAATCTTCCTTCCCATTTGATCTATTCGGGTAGGAGTGCTGATGTCGTAGCGACTATGGTTCAAGGCAAATGGGTTTATTATTTCGGATCATACCCTCAGATCGATGCCCAAGATGTGAAAAGAAAAATGGCTGGAGTCTTTGAAAGACTCCAGTAGAAGAAATCATTAATCTTTCAGAACAAACGGGAGGCATGAATTGAGCCTTTTTGAAAGTGGCGATTGGGTTAACTTCGATTGGATCATCTTCCTTCGGAGGCTCATTGTTCGTGTGCCCTGTATCTTATTTGCTCTAGGATTTCACGAATGGGCGCATGCATGGATTTCCATCAAGACCGGAGATGATACATCCAAGCTTTTGGGACGGTATACGCTTAATCCAATCAAACATTTGGATCCCATCGGATTTCCGTTATTTCTGATCTATGGATTTGGATGGTCGCGGCCTTTTCCCATTCATATTGCACGGTTCAGCCAAAAGAGAAGAGATTTTTGCCTTGCAGTCATTACGGGACCTATGATGAATCTTCTCTTGGCATTAATTAGTGGGCTGATCTTTTATGGGTTTCGAATCAATCGATTCAGTTTCTTTTTTAACCCTTCCGCCATTGAAGGGAATTTTTTAGTTATGTATTTTGCAGATGTACTTGGACACTTTGTTTTGGTAAACTTAACTGTTTTTTTTATCAACTGGTTACCGATTCCTCCTTTGGATGCGTCGCGTTTGTTTATGCTTTTCTCGACGTCGCGGTATATGAAATGGGTCATTCGGTTTCAGGTGTATGGCTTGTTAACGCTTTTGGTCTTAGTCATATCGGGAATTATGAAGCAAATGATGGATCCTGTATTACAGTATTTCCAAGAGTTGATCATGCAGCTGTCTCAGCTTTTTCGCTAACTCAGTTCTTTGGGGGGGTTATGGAAAGAAAAGGAAAAAAAGAGAATTATACCATTGTCATCAGCAATCAAGAGTTAAAAGAATCCGTTCAGGATTTAGTCTTTGAATACATGCAGTTTTTGGAAGTTCAAAAACCATTGGTTATTTCCGATCAAAAGCTCGAGTTTGAACCAACTCAGATCTTGATTATTCCATCCGGCGGTTTAGAAGGGATCTTGGATGGCGTATCTATACTAAAAGTCAACACAGGCAATTTTCATGACGATCTAGAAATGGCACTTCATTGGTTTGTTCTTCAGGAAAGAAGTCATTCACAAACAGCTTTTTCGCCAAAAATGGTTCGACAACGCTATGTTTCTCTGCTTACTCCAATGATTGTTCTTATGGAAGTAGAAGATGAAAAAGGGTATTCTCATTCCCAGAGGGTGACGCGGTTATTTGTCCGTTTTTGCCGATTCTTAGGGTTAAGCAAAGAAATGGAACCGCTTTATCAGGCTTATGGAATGCTTCATGATATTGGAAAAATCGGATTGGAGCAGCTTATGCTGTATTCTCCAACTCGATTGCGTTCTTTTGAAGAAACAGGAGAAGACCATACCATTGCAGGGTCCGTTTTCATAGCGACTCTGGAAGTTATGAATGACTTTCTTCCTTTTGTTCGAAGTCATCATGAGCATTTTGATGGCAGGGGGTATCCAGATAGAATTGCAGGCGATGAAATTCCCTTTTGGGTTCGTGTCCTCGCTGTCGTTGATTGGTATGACGATGTCCTAAATACTGTGGATACTGAATACTCAAGTGGTCTTCTTTCCTCGACCGAGGCCCTGAAACAGATTCAAAAACACGGAGGTTCTCGCTTTGATCCGGAGATCGCAAAGCTTTTTGTTCGGTTTATGCTTTTGGAGTCAAATTCATGAAGCTTCCCAAAATCGTTGCAGCGGTTTGGGAACCTTCTTCCTCGCTAGATCAACTCAATGTTTCTCATGTTACAGTCGCGTTTTTGCTCAATTGTGACCTCATATCATTGCAAGGATACATCAAACAGCTCAAAAGGTGGAAGAAAAAGGTATTTGTTGATCTCGATCTGGTCCAGGGTTTATCTGGAGAAGAGTATTCGGTTCGTTATGTGAGCCTATGTGGAATCGATGGAATCATAACCATCAAACCGAGAGTTGTCGATATCGCTCGAAAACTCGGAGTGACTACAGTCATGCGAAGTTTTCTTTTGGATTCGACATCCATTTCAAGGCTCGAAGACACCTTGAAGAATACACGACCGGATTTCTTAGAGATCCTTCCTGGATGCGCTTTTTGCAAAGGCGTTCGGGTAATTGATCGGATTACAAATGGATTCCGTCCCAAGCTCATTGGGGCCGGATTGATCGACACAAAAGAAGAAGCATTAGCGATATTGAATATGGGTGCTGTAGCCATATCAACCAGCAACCCGGAGCTTTGGAGGATCAACCATGAAATTTCATGATTTTTTCGAAGGACAAACCTATGAGCAAAAGATTCGAATTACCGACGCTATGGTAAAAGGATTTGCCGATCTTGTTGGAGATCAGAACCCCATTCACCTGGATGAAGATTATGCAAAGCAAACACGTTTCGGACAACGGATTGCTCACGGTATGCTTGTCGCATCGATCATTTCCAAAATCCTTGGTTGCGATTTTCCAGGACCAGGGACGATCTATCTTTCACAATCGGTTCAGTTTCGTGGACCAGTTTCTATTGATCAAGAAATATTGTATCGGTTTGCGGTTTTAGAAAAAAATGACGAAAAACGGCGGTTAAAGATTGAAACCAATGTAACCGATCTAGAAGGGATCAGTCTGGTTTTGGGGGAAGCGTTGGTTATGGTTCTGTAGTATGATTCGTTTCTGAGGGGAAAAAGAAACAAGGGGGGATCCAATATGTTGAGATGGGGGTACTTCTTACTAGCCGTTTGTATGATTGGGTTGATCATTCTTTTTGGAGCGTGTGTGCGGCGCGCTAATACTGTTGTCCATATTACAACAATCTTTGACGGTTTGCCGATCACTCGTTCAGCGACTATTGTGATAACGGACATAGCTACGCTTACTTCGAATGAACAGGGACAATGCACCTTTTCAGGGAGAATTCCCGCTGGGAATGCGCAAATTACCGGGTTTTGGGTTGACGATTGGGGGATCGAGTATGAAGGGGAAGTGACCGTCGAAATTCCCACAGGCGGTGTGATTGCGGTAGAACTCCCCACATTTCTCAAACCCGAAGATATCCCGATTTGGCACATAACTATTCTCTCTCTTGACCAAAACACATTCCACTTACCAGATCGGTTTTCGCTCCCTCAACCCCAAAATGGAGTCCGTATTTCCTATATAACGATGGATTCTCAGCATGTATACTCCTATATCGAAGAAGATCAAAGCTGGAGGCCCGTTTGGGAAAGTCCGTATCATGATTCCTGCCTCTCCCTATCATTTGCAATACAAAAGAGCAAACGGATTTTTCCCGCGCAAAGAACAGCGTTTATTCTTGTGGACAAAAAACATGGATGGAGGAGTTCTACTCGATCAGACTTTGATGTTTATCCCATTGATTTTTTCTTTGAACAAACGCTTTCAACTCTCGAAGCGAAACGAATGCTCGATGGAAAGAAGTTTGACGTATTTGTCTCGTTGGGGTCATATAGCACACTTTTAGAGACTTTGTATGAATTGAAAGACCATTATTCGCACTACGTCGGGATTGAAAGCGGCGCATCGGAAGAGGGATTCTTTTTTTCCGAATCATTAATCCTTGATCTGTTTCAGAATCCATCGAAAACGATATCTCAATATGCGCAGTCTGCTTTGGATTCTTTGGAACGAAAGATTGAAGAGTACTCAAGTATACTGATTGATCAGAAAAAGGGAGCCAGTGCCTCATGGATCAAGTCTTCAGAAGTCCCAGTCATTATCAGCCAATTCGAGACTTTGATCGCTCATCTTGAATTGATGCTTTCTGATGGGGCTTTGAGAAATGCCCTTCGTGGAGATCTGGCCCATACATTATCATGGCAAACCCTATGCTTTGATTTTCCCGATTACAAAGATTTGCTTTCTTGGACGAACCAGATCCACGGAATACTGACTGGAGAGACCGCAGAGCAAGGATATGCGGTTTTTTCCCACATAGAAGGGTTTTCCTATCCTCAAAACTCATTGGTTCAACAAGGAATTGAGCTGTGCGAATTGCTCATGGCAGAGTTAGAATCAGTGAAAGATCGAACTCGTTGGGTGGGGTATAATGAGCCATTATGGAGCGATGGAAAAAAACATGCTCGAAGCGATTATGGCCAATCGGGCGGAATCGGATTTTGGTTCCCTGTTTCTGTACGCGGTGGACTATGGAATGTATTTGATAAAGAACCATACAATCTATTGGCCATGGCGATTGATACGCGATGGCTTCCCTTTTTGAAGCGTCTATTGCTCTACGATATTCTTCCCTCACCCCAATGGCTTATTCTTGATAAAGATGGTGCAGTAATTCCTTTAGATGGCATCGAACCTCAAGAATGGAAAACGGGTTCAGTAGCCACGCTTTTTGTAGGCTTCCTTGACAGAAGCGCAATCGATCGTGTATGGATTCAGGTTGGGTCCCACTTTTATCCACAAAACCATCCGAAAGTCCACTTATTCGAAGATGAATCATCTATGCGGTTTTATGTGCCCATTGATCAGGAAGACTATGAGATGCGGGAAGTAGGATATCGCGTATTGCTTCATGGAACGGATCTAGCGGATGAAGGAATAAGCGGTTTTATCCCTCCCATTGTTCAACCAGGGAAAATCATTATTTATGGAATAGATGGAACGTCGTTAATTGATGCTCCTCCCGATAGCATTTTGCTGATTCGATCGGATCATAAAATGCGATTTCTTCTTTGGGTCAGCGACTTTCCCCTCCTAGAATCTTCTGAAGTCTTTCTTCTCCTAAGATCATCAGACGGTGAAGAAGTTGAAACATCTCCATTGAACCCAATCAGTAAATACCAAGGGAGAGTGTTAATGGAGAGCGAGCTAATCCTTGCGAGTGCCTTGCATCATAGCGAGGTTTGGGAAACGGCTTTATGCTTTCGCCACGAAGGGAAAAGGGTCTATTCAGAAAACCCAGATACAGCTTCCAATTGGCGAATCAATATTCAAAAAGAATAGTTAGGCAAAGAGATGACACGCGCAATCTATCCAGGTACGTTCGACCCGATAACCTATGGGCATATCGATGTGGCACGAAGAGCAGCATCAGTATTCGGATCTCTTGTTATCGTGGTTATGAACAATATCCAAAAGAAATACACCTTCACAATGGAAGAACGGATGAGCATTATTTCCAAAATTTTCCACGACGAATCTTGTATTCAAGTTGATACGCATAGCGGACTTCTGGTTGATTACGTGCAAACCCATCAAGTGGATGCTGTTGTTCGCGGATTAAGAGCTGTATCGGATTTTGAATTTGAAATGCAGATGGCAGCTGCCAACAAACAGCTGTGCGCAAAGCTGGACACCTTTTTCTTGATGACCGATACTCGGTATTCGTTCATTTCTTCGACGTTAGTAAAGGAAATTTATTATCATGGTGGTAATGTGGATCTTTGGGTGCCTGAGATTGTAAAAAAGAACCTTGGAAGAAAGTTTTCAAATCAGAAGTAATAATGGGGCAACTCATTTGGGAGGTGTTTTCGTTGATCGACTACCGGGCAATCGGTTTATGGAGCCATGTTTCACCGGAAGTATGGAATGACTGGAAATGGCAGTTACAAAACCGGATTATGGATGTCTCGACCCTTGAACAAGTGTTGCCTTTGTCGGAGGAGGAAAAAAAGGCAATCATCCACAGTTTGGAATTTTTGCGAATGGCGATTACTCCGTATTATGCTACCCTTATCAATCCTGAAAACCCCAAGGATCCAATCCGTAAACAAGCAATTCCAACTTCTAAAGAGCTTTATATAGCACCGGAAGACATGTTGGATCCCCTCCATGAAGACGTTGATTCTCCTGCACCAGGATTAACACACCGATATCCGGACCGTGTACTCTTGCTGGTTACGGACATGTGTTCCATGTATTGTCGCCACTGTACCCGGAGGAGAAAAGCCGGAGAAACTGATAAGGCTATGCCAATCGATTATATTGATGATGCGATTGATTATATCAAAGCCCATAAGGAAATCCGCGATGTACTAATTTCAGGAGGCGACCCCCTTACATTGTCCACTGCTTATTTGGAAAAAATTATTCAAAAAATTGCCTCAGTGCCATCGGTTGAGGTTATCCGACTCGGTTCTCGGGCGCCTGTTGTTATTCCACAGCGGATCGACGAAGAGCTGATTCAGATGATGAAAAGCTATCAACCGATTTGGTTGAATACCCATTTTAACCACCCCAACGAGATTACACCAGACTCCATCGGAGCCCTTTCCAGGTTAGCAGATGCTGGAATCCCCCTTGGGAACCAATCGGTATTGCTTGCAGGAGTAAATGACCATCCAGAAATTATGAAAAAGCTTGTGCAGGAGTTGGTAAAATACAGAGTACGTCCATACTATATGTATCAATGCGATCTTTCTCACGGACTTTCGCATTTTCGAACGACAATCGCAAAGGGGTTGGAAATAGTCGAGTATTTGCGTGGTCATACAAGCGGATTTGCTGTGCCTACTTATGTGGTTGACGCCCCTTATGGGGGGGGGAAAATCCCTGTTATGCCGCAGTATCTCCTCTCGTATGGTGAAAATCGGGTCGTTCTTCGAAACTATGAAGGAGGTTTGTTTGTTTACGATGAACCAAAGGATTACAAAGCCCAAGCAGACCCAGACAAGGTATTGCAGGAAGATCGGAAAAGCAGAGAAGGTGTCTCCAGTCTCTTGACAGGGGAACGGAAAAGTTTGATTCCCGTAGGGTCCCCGCGCCAAAAAAGGGTGAACGATTGGAAACAAAAGCATTCAAAGCAATCGTAAAGCAAAATTCGGTTATTTCTGTTGTAGGATTAGCGAAAAATGCAGGAAAAACAACCTTGATCAATTACTTCCTTCAACAGATCGACCGACCGAACATGCGTGTTTTGGTGTGTACGATAGGTCGAGACGGTGAAAAGAGAGACATTGTCGCATCTGTAGAAAAACCCGGGATTCATGTATTTCCCGGTGACAGAGTCTTATCATCAACTGCAGTGAACCTTCCATATCACGCGTTTGAAATCGAAGAAAGCTTTTCGATCGGAGCTTCACAGAGTGGTATCATTATGGCAAAAGCATTGATGGAAGTAGATGTAGAACTTGTGGGTCCTCGATCGATGGATACGCTGGATCAAGTCATCCGCTCTATAAAAAAATCTGAGTTCGTGGATTTGGTACTTGTTGACGGAGCTCTGAACCGGATTGCGCATAGCCGTGCTGGTCTTGCAGATGGAGTATTTCTTGTCGCGAATCCTTCAGACGCCTCTCAAGTAGCAGAGGTTGTCCAGCATATCGGTATCGTGGTTCGTTCATTATCCACTGAACCTGTTTCAAAGAGTACTTTGCGTTTTATCGAAAAAAACCGAGGAACAAGGGTTCGTTCTATGGTTTTCTCTCGGGATTTTAAGCAGTGCAGTATTTCCAGCAAATCCTGGTTAGAAGAGTTCCATCAGACACATCCATCTATTGACAAACCGATCGTCTTTAGCGAAGGAGTTTTAACGGATCGAATCGCTCACTCTTTTTGGAAAATGATGAGGCCGATGGTTTTGGTTGTTCAAGATGGGTCACGGATTCTATTGAGCCCAAGAAGTTATAATCGCTTGGAACGTGCTGGAATTTTGATTCGAGTGATTCATCCCATCAATCTTTTGGGATTAGCAGTCAATTCGCTGGGAGTTCGACATAGTGTTGATCCAATTGAACTTGAGGCATCAGTGAAAGAATCCTTTCCGAATTTATGGGTATTGGATGTATTTCGGGAATCATACCGAGCCAATTCCGTATAAGGATGTGGTAAAATATAGCCAAAATCAAGTGTCGCCTTTTCCGTCATATTAAATAGTGAGGTGATCGGACATGGAATATCGATTGGTTACTCGAGGCGTAGAAAGCAGCGAGGCGATGGAAGAGTATTTATCAAAGAAAATGAGTCGATTGGATCGAGTTGCTCCAGAAGGGGACCATGTAAAACTAGATGTAAAAATGGAAAAGGAACGGGCCGATTACATCGTAGAGTTTACTCTAAAGGTTCGTGGAGGCGTGATCCGGGTTGAAGAACACAGCAACGACCCATATGTGTCGATTGATTCGGTTGTCGATTCGATGGAAAAAAAGTTGCTCAAATTCAAGACTAAACGGATGGTGCGCCATAAATCCGGGGTGAAAGGGGTAGGGGAAGATATTGCAAATCAGATTGCACCATCTCAAGAAGATTCCGATGAAGAAACGGACGTTGAAAAAACCAAGCGTTTTTTCCTTCAACCGATGTCGGTAGAGGAAGCTAAGCTTCAATTGGAAATGTTGGGCCATACTTTTTTTGTCTTTAAAAATGCGGAAACGGAAGAAGTAAATTTAATTTACCGAAGAAAATCGAAAGGGATTGGATTGATCGAATTTGACATGTAGAGTACCAATGAACCATTATTCTTTTTTAGGTGGTGAGTATCATTGTAACTTCCAATCCCACCCTTAAGCGGATTCTTGTTGGCGAGTTTGATGAAGAGATTTTGATTGCCGTGCTCGAAGGTCAACAGCTCATGGAACTGCATTTAGAGGAAATCGATAACGAAAGCATCACAGGGAATATTTATCTTGGGCGTGTTGAAAATATCGTGCAGGGGTTGGATGCTCTATTTGTGAATATCGGAAAATCAAAGAATGTATTTCTAAGAGCAAGAGACCTAATGTACTGCGCTTTTGGAAAAAATGACAAAGATCATCAGAATCAGACAAAGACCATCAAAATGGAAAAGATTTCAAAAGGGGAAAAGCTCATAATCCAGGTTAAGAAAGACTCTTTAGGCGCAAAAGGACCTCAAGGAACAACCAATGTGGGAATTGCTGGAAGGTCACTTGTCTATATGCCTTTTTCGCGGACTATTGGGGTTTCCCGAAAAATCGATGATTCTGGAGAACGCAAACGGCTCCATGATTTTGTTGCTTCTATCGCAAAAAAGGAAGGAGTCATCGTACGGACGGTTGCGCGCAATGCGGATCTATCAGTGTTGGCCGAAGAATTAGAGCAACTTAAGCAAACCTGGTCGGAAATTGAAAAAAGGTTCGCTCGATCAAAAAAACCAAAAGAGTTATACGCCGAACCCGAGATTCTGGAACAAATTATGCGAGAAAAATATGATACCAGTGTAGATGAAGTTCTAACCAACTCTTCCGAACTACATAAAGTATTGGAAGGGATTCTTAAAAAGTTTGATCAAAAGCCGGTGAAAGGAAAACTCCGGTTCATCAAAGAAGATATCTTTGAAAAGCACGGTGTAAATACTCAAGTCGAACAGATCTATACACGAAAAGTATCTCTGGATTGTGGAGGAACCTTAATTATCGATCGCACAGAAGCGTTAACGATAATCGACATCAACTCAGCCAAGAATATTAACAATCGATGTAGTCGGGATATGGTTTTTGAAACAAACATTCAAGCAGCAAAAGAAGCAGCTCGCCAGATCCGTTTGAGAAACCTTAGCGGGATCATAATCATTGACTTCATCGATATGGATGAGGAAAATGATCAATTGACAGTGTTGAAGATATTCGAAGAAGAAGTAAAAAAGGACAAAGCCAAAATTTCGATTCTTGGATTTACTAAATTGGGATTGTTGGAAATGACACGAAAAAGGACATCCCCACCTTTACAGGACCTGATATTCGAGCGGTGCCCCATTTGCTATGGGGAAGGATTGGTCCTTTCGCCCAAAAGAGTATTGAAAATGATTGAGCGCGAAATGGTCCAAATCTCTTCTATGGAGCATATATTCGAAATTCAGTTGAAAGTACACCCCAATCTTTCTGGGTTTTTGGGCAAAGAATGGTTGGATCGAGCGCAAAATACAAGCGGAAAGAAAGTTGTAATCGAGTTTAATCGAATGGACCCGAATGGGTATGATATCAAGTTCAAAAAATGAGGACATGAAAGGGGAGGTTACTTCCATGAGGACAATCCATTTTTTGATGGGAATCCATAATCATCAACCTGTAGGCAATTTTGAATTTGTCATAGAAGATGCCTATCAAAAGTCCTACAAACCCTTTATTGATGTCCTGAAAAAATACCCGGTTCTAAAACTTTCGCTGCATTATTCCGGATCTCTTTTGGAATGGTTACAAAAAAACCATCCCGAATATTTGGATCAACTCAAAAACATGATTCAATCAGGGCAAGTCGAGATTCTCACTGGGGGGTTTTTTGATCCGATCCTTACGGTAATCCCCGAAGAAGACCGGTGTGAGCAGATCAAAAAGCAGACCAAATACCTGGAAAAGGCATTTTCTGTATCCCCCAAAGGAGTTTGGCTGGCTGAACGCGTATGGGAGCCGCAACTAGCAAAAGTTTTGGCGAAATGCAATATTGAGTACACGGTGTTAGACGATACCCATTTCCGAAATGCTGGTCACTATGATGATGAACTAACTGGTTATTTTATTACAGAAGAACAAGGGTACCCCATTAAAGCTTTCCCCATCAATAGACGTCTTCGTTATCTTGTTCCCCATCGCCCCCCGGAAGAAACCATTGCGTTTCTTAAGGATCGATCGACGGAAATGGGCGATAACATGTTTCTTATGTTTGATGATGGAGAAAAATTTGGACTATGGCCTGGTACCCATAAGCTTTTGTACGAAGAAGGTTGGTTGGCCCGTTTTTTTGACTTGCTGGTGCAAAATCAAAGCTGGTTGAAAACCTCAACATTCCAAGAATACATAAAAAAATACCAACCCAAAGGGCGCGTATATCTTCCTGATTCTTCTTACTCGGAGATGATGAAGTGGTCATTACCCAGCCGAGCTCGTATCCATTTGGAACGCTTGGAGCATGAATTGCAGTCACAGGGTACATGGGAACGCTTTGGAATGTTCTTGAAAGGAGGGTTTTGGAGAGGATTCCTCACGAAATACTCAGAAGCCAACCTTATGCATAAAAAAATGTTATTTGTTCGCAACAGGTATAACGAAAACATGCCCGAAGAAATTCTTGAGGAAATTATGATGGCTCAAGCAAATGATGCTTACTGGCATGGGGTATTTGGGGGATTGTACCTTCCGAACCTTAGGCATTCGGTTTATTCTCACTTAATAAACGCAGAAAGAATGATCGATGAATATGAGAACATCGAACCTCATCATATCGAGGTTTTAGAAAAAGATATCGATTTAGATGGGAATAAGGAAATCCTTGTTCAAACCAAGAACTACCAAGTAGGGATCTCTCCTTCCATAGGAGGGAGGATTTTTGAAATCGATGTCAAAGATCGATCTCTAAATCTTAATAACACCCTGACGCGTCGCTACGAGCCTTACCATGAACGCATGTCCAAAGCAAGGATGTTGGATGAAGCCGAAGATGGTGAATTGTTGATCAAAGAAAAAGGGCTTGAACAGTATTTGCACTATGATTGGTATGAACGATTTTCCCTTTTGGATCATTTTTTCGGAGAGTGGCATGATTTGGAAAAATATTCTAAATGTCGGTATCCAGAGCAAGGGGATTTTGTCAACCAGCCCTACCAATACCAAATTACGGGAAGGGACACAGGGGAAATCAAAATGTGGAGAAAAGGGCACGTTTGGGTTGGTGCGCTGTGGCTTCCTGTTAAAGTGGAAAAAATCTTCCAGATGGAGGATGATGGGTTTTCTGTGAATCATTGCATTTCCAATGAATCAGGAGAAAAAATTTCCCTTACTTTTGGAAGTGAATACAACATCAATTTAATGGCTCCGAATACATCCGACAGATACTTCTATTGTCCAGAGTTTGAACGAAAAACCCTAGGGGAAGCAGGAATCGTAAAGGCACATTTCTTTGGTGCGCGAAGCGAATATGAAGGAGTGGATATTTCTTTTCAACCGGATCGGGAAATGGCTTTCTGGTTCTTTCCTGTCTACACGGTTTCATATTCGGAATCCGGCTTTGAACGGGTTTATCAAGCCTCCAGCATTACGCCTATTGTGAAGTTTGAGCTTGCGCCCATGGGTTCATTTGAGTTCAAGGTGAAACTCAGAATTCAGTCGATTTAGGATGATGAAAAGAGGAATTAATACAATGTATCCCAGACTAGAGATTAATCTTAGCAAAATATACGGAAATGCCAGATATCTACAGCAGCTTTGTCAAAAATCTGGAATAGAAGTAGCTGGTGTGACAAAAGTTGTGTGTGGGAACCCATTAATTGCACGAGAAATGATCCATGCTGGGATGCAAATGATCGCTGATTCAAGGATTCAAAACATTGTCCATTTGCTGGAGAACGGAATCGATCATCCGATGATGTTGTTGCGTATTCCAATGGGATCAGAGTTAGAAGATGTGAATCGATATTTGGACTATGTTCTTGTTTCAGAAGAAAGTACGGTAAAAGAGATCATTCAGTTACCAGGAGGAAAGCAGCCAAAGCTGATTTATATGGTCGATGTTGGTGATCTGCGTGAAGGAGTTTGGATGGACACGGCAACTGACGAGATTATGAGAGTCATGAAAGTCGCAAATGATCGCTTGGTTGGTGTTGGGATCAACTTGGGTTGCTTTGGTGGGGTCCTCCCTGATTCCGTGAACATGAAAAAAGCCGTTGAAGTTGCGAATCGCTTTGCCCTTCCCATAGTATCAGCGGGAAACACAGCTGCTTTGAAATTAATCGAAGACGGAACGCTCCCTGAAGGAGTGAACCACTTTCGACTGGGGGAATCAATCATTTTAGGAACAGATGTGACTCGAAATCGCACAGTTCCGGGAACGACTCAGGATGCCTGTATGATCGGCGCGCAAGTGGTCGAACTGAAGGAAAAACCATCTGTTCCGATCGGTACGATTGGCCAAGATGCCTTTGGAAGAGTGCCTACTTTTGAAGATCGGGGTACAAGAATTCGCGTGATTCTTGCCATGGGAGAGCAAGACATTTCTCCAGGCGGATTGGTGCCGATCGAAGACGGCATCGAAGTACTGCACGCGAGTAGTGACCATACCTTATTAGATTGCACCGAGTATACAAAGAAACTCAATGTTGGTGATATCCTATGGTTCCGAATGAGCTACGGGGCATTATTGAGGGCGATGACTTCTCCATACGTAAGCAAAGGTTTTGTGGTATAATTCAATAAATGAAAAAAAAGACCAATCATGTTCGGAAGAATTGACCATTTTGTGAATCTCGAGAAAGGGGGAATTCGAGTATGAAAAGAGTTCTGCTTTATGCTGTAGTATTCGTTATTTTGGGGGGGATGGCAGTAGGTCAGTTACCGCTCAGTGATGTGCCGGCCAATCATTGGGCCTATGAAGGAGTCAAGTATCTTCTGGAAGCGGGGATTTTGGGAGGCATGCCCGATGGTACTTTTCAAGGCAACACATCGTCCACTCGATATCAACTTGCTGTGGCTTTGTATCGAGCCATCGAGTACATGAAGTCTTCCCTACCGTATTTGAAAGCAGACGACGTTGCTGGATTTTTGAATCAGCTCCAAAGTATGAAGTCTCTTGTTGATTCGGTCGCTATGACGGTAGAAACATTAGGGAGCCGTTACAACACCCTAGCCAACCAGGTGGAAAGTTTACGGGTAAATACCCAAGAAGTAACAACAATTCGAACAACCGTATCCAATTTAGAAGGCAGAATCAATTCGGTAGAACGGGATGCTTCTTCTGCGCGTAGCGAGGTCGAAAACATGAAATCGATTGTTGCCACGCTTCAGTCACAAACATCCAATTTCGACGGAAAAATCCGTTCCCTCGAATCGGAACTAACCACGGTAAAGACATCTCAAACGCGCGCCACGCAAGATGTATCAGAATTGAGTTCTCGAGTTCGTTCCATGGAGAACTTATTAGGTGGAGTCAATGTTTTAGCCCTTCAAAAAGAGGTTTCGGATATGAGTCGGTCTGTGAACGATATGAGGGTTGAGCTTACCGGTATGAGAGACAACTTTGCCCCCATTGAAAGGCAATTCTCTGATGTAGCGAACAGAGTTGGTACTGTCGAGTCTTCTCTCTCTACAGTTCGCCTTCAAGTGACCAACATTAATGCCCAAATGGAAAAGAATACCACGAGTTTACAGACTGTGAGTGCAGATTATGAGGCGTTTAAGAGTGATATTTTGCCTCGAGTATCCAAAAATAGCTCTGACATTGTCAACAACACGCGGCAAATCCAGGATCTTAACCTGAAGATGAATGCGATGTACCAAGATCTGGAAGCCCAAATCCAAATGCCCACCATCGTTTCATGGGTTGGGGTTGTCGCAGGAGCAGTTGGAATTGGAATAGGTGTTTATGCGCTTCTGTATGCGCAAGAAGTAGCAAAAATGATTGATCCTGAGTAATTAATTGGTCGTAAATGCAAAAAAAAGCAGGCGAAAGCCTGCTTTTTTTAGGGAACCCGTACTTCTACACAGAAAAATGGAGAGGAACGGACTTTAGGTATAATCCTGAACTTGCAAAAAATGGTGGAGCTGATTTGAAGGAAATTGCACCGGGAATCATCGTGTATGATAATCCATACGGAGGATCCAATGTTACATCCATTACAACTGATGAAGGTACTGTGGTTGTTGACTCATCTCTGTTCCCTTCAAAAGCAGAACAGATAAAAACATACCTGAAAAGGATAATGAACAGTGAGATCCAGCTTATTATTAATACACACTATCATCCGGATCACACCTTCGGAAATGCAGGATTTCAATCGCAAATCCTTTGCTCAGAGTCAACTGAAAGTTACTTTTTTCAAATGAGCAAATCTTATATTCGCAATGTGATCAATAGGAATGCTTTGTTAAAAAAAGAAACCATAACCATTATTCCGCCCGCTTTTACATTTCCGGAATCTTATATTCACATTTCCGGAAACCGAACCATTCACATTGAAAGAGTGGGTGGTCATACACCCGATTCGACAATCGTTTGGTTGCCAAAAGAGCAAATTTGGATTGTGGGGGATCTTGTCGTACATGGGTATCATCCAGAAATTGTCTATGATAGTGATATCAATCGTTGGTTGGATGTTCTTCGTCGGTTGAAGAAGGAGAAAATTAAACACTTGGTGTGTGGTCACGGGGATGTCGCAGATCAATCAGAAATAGATCAGATGGTCGCTTATCTGGAAACAATACGATCATTACAGCAGTATAAAACAGATTTCGATGGAATACTGAGCCATTTGGAAAACGATGTCAATTTTCGAGAAAGAAAGATGATTGAAATATTGGTTGAAAGCCTAAAGACAATCCTCCTTTAAGCGTACGGAATATGGTATAATGGTCCAACAAATCTGGTTGGAGGATCATTTTGATACGGATTGCTATTGCTGCTGGCGGAGTTATATTCATCCTGTTTTTGGTTTTTGTCTTTCAATACCCTCTTTGGCTTTCCGGTATTTCCGGAATAGCTATTATTTTCGCGTTTCTTGCTTCTTGCCGTGCAAAACAAGGGTCTCAGCCAATAACACTTGTTACCGTAACCCTCTTCTTCTCTCTCTTATTGCTTCTTGTATTCGGTACTCGCTCTGAATGGACCCAAGAACATATAGTCCTTTTTATCAGTCTGTTGATGGCTTCTACGTTTTTTGGTGCCCTTGAGATTCTTCTTTTCCATAGACGCAAGCAATTCCCTGCTTTTACGCTTCTTTTCATGCTTTTTTTTTGGATGCCAATTGTATTTGTTGTATTCATGTTGCTCCAGAATCGGTTTGGATTAGAAGGGGGTCTTGCAATAACGTCTGTTCTTCTTGTGATTGTAATTCGAGATGTGTTCCGAAGAAAAAAAGAATATGACTCTTTTCAATCATAAATACACCCAATAACCAAAGGAAAGGATATGATCCGTTCATGGCGTTTCCAATTATCCATTCTGAAGAGTGTACCATCAAAGTGGGAAGAAGAAAAGTTGTTTATGACCGAACACTTGGAGATCCATTGAAGGCAGTCATTTTGATGATTCATGGTTTGGGTGAGCATAAAGGGCGATATGAGGCTTTGAAAGAAGAGATGGCTCGGCACGGGCTTTCTTCATATATGCCTGATTTGAACGGTCATGGGAAAACGGAAGGCATTCGAGGCTATGCGAGTTTTCCCCTCTTTTTCCAACTGCTCGATTCTATGGTCTCATTGATCCAAGAAAAGCATCCTATGACACCAATCGGATTATTTGGTCACAGTATGGGAGGGCTTCTTTGCATTCGATACCTCCAAGAGAACCAAAAATCATTCTATGCTGCGTCGGTAAGTAGCCCTTTACTTTCGATGGCTGATGAAAAGAAAAGGCGGATCCAGCAGCTCCGGTGGTTGATGGCATTGGTTCCTTTGCTTACCGTCAATAGTGGCCTTCAATCGAAAGATATTTCTCGGAACCCCTCCATCATTCGGGCATATGAAGAAGATCCAATGGTGCATGATCGGATATCCTTGGCTTTGGCCAATGACTTGTGTCGAAATATTCCGATTGCCTTTGAAAAAGTGGATAACCTCCAAATTCCCATTATGGTCTCTCACGGCACTAGTGATCAAATAGTTCCAATTGAAGGTACCCTCTCTTTTTTTGAACAATTATCTCAAGGAGAGAAAACCAAAGTTCTGTATGAAGGGGCCTTTCATGAAGTATTCTTTGATCCTGAATATGGGGAACGGATGAGAAACGATATTATCGGTTGGTTTCGCAGATGCCTGTAAAGAAAGATAAGTCCATCGTTGGAACCCCTTTGGTTCTTGTCATTGATTGTGGTACACAAAGTTTGCGATCCGCTTTGATCGATCCTACGGGAGCGATTGTTTCCATGATCAATCATCCCTATGTGCCGTACCATAGCCCGAAAGTAGGGTGGGCGGAAAAGGATCCGCGCGATTACTGGAAGGCTTTATGCATAACTGTTCATAAGATTCGGGAGCAGAAAGCAGATTCTTGGGTAGATATTATTGGAGTGAGCGTAACGGTACAAAGAGATACCCTAGTATTGGTTGATCAAAAGGGAAATCCTTTGTATCCAGCCATTCTATGGCTAGACAAAAGGAAAGCCAAACCAGACGGGAAGATTCCATGGTATGTCCGCATTGGTCACAGAATCGTTGGTATGACAGAAACAGTTCAGTTTGTGCAAACAGATGCGCATATCAACTGGATTCGTCAGAATCAATATGATTTATATAAAAATTCCTACAAGGTGCTTCAGCTATCCGGTTACCTGAACTATCGACTGACTGGACGATTTGTCGATTCCTACGCAGCACAAATTGGAAGGATTCCTTTTGATTATCGAAGCAATTGTTGGGCTTCTCCAAATAACCTGAATAGTCAAATGTTTCGAATCGATCCCGAAAAATTGCCCGAACTTTCCCCTCCTTGTGAAATCCTGGGCCAACTTTCAACAGAAGCGGCAGAAGCGCTGAACATGGAACCGGGTATATCGATCATAGCTACTGGTTCAGATAAAGGGTGCGAAACAATTGGTGCGGGTTGTATCGATTTATCCAGCGCAAATTTAAGTTTAGGCACTACTGCTACAGTCCAAACCACCTCCCCAAGGTTTTTTGAACCTCGGCGTTTTTTTCCTCCATACCCATCTGTTCGCCCAAACTATTATAATCCAGAAATTGAAATCTTCCGGGGTTTTTGGATGGTCCGTTGGTTTCGGGATGAATTTGGGCACATTGAAGAGCTCGCAGCCGAAAAAACTGCCAAGCGAGTCGAGGTTTTGCTGGATGAGCTATTGGATAGTACCCCTCCTGGTTCATATGGTTTGGTCATGCAACCATATTGGGGTGGCGGATTGAGAAATCCCGAAGCAAAAGGCGCGATCATCGGCTTTGGAGAGGTTCATTCACGAGCATACCTCTATCGTTCGATCATTGAAGGATTGAGCTATGCAATGCTGGATGGATTGCATCAGATTGAGCGAAGAGGGAGCATTCCTGCAATTGAAGATATTACTGTATCTGGTGGGGGTTCGCAGAGTGACAAAATCTGCCAAATCATTGCGGATGTTTTCGGAAAACCCATCCGTAGGAATGAAACACATGAAACTACAATATTGGGTTGCGCAGCAGTATGTTTTGTCGGTCTGGGCGTTCATCCTTCGTTTGAATCTGCAAAAAAAGTTATGATCCGGAAAAGTGACGAGTTCATTCCCGATGCGGAACACCATTATTTGTACAAACAATTGTACCGCCATGTCTACCGGCCTATGTATGCCCGTCTGAAGAATCTCTATAAAGAAATTCGAGCAATTACGAACTACCCCGAACACATCATCGGAAACAACCGATAACGCTGGTGTTCGTTAGATCAAGAATCAGTTCGATATGTATCTAAAGTATTAGCAATGATTCTCAATACCTGGTGAAATTCCGAGAGAAGGATTGGATCAACCTGAGAAAATAACTCTTCAATAAACTGGACTCGAGCCTCAATGACTTCTCGGATTAGTGTCTTACCCTTATCCGTGATTGTTAGGTTGCGCACTCGTTTGTCTTCTTCACTCACTCCATAATCGAGGTACTTCGCTTCCCTAAGCTTTGTAACTATTCCTGTAACCGTACTTTTGGCTACTCCGAGATCAATACTGAGCTGAGTCATCGTCATATCTTGATGAAAATAACACTTCTGAAGAATATCAAATTGGGCAGGGGTGAGTTGGTAATCACCACTCTTAAGGACTTTCCTTCCTTCTGTACGGACCCAACCAGATAATTTCCGAAGCAATCGTTCCAGATCCTCAAAGTGGTTCATTCTGTTTTGCTCCTTCCATAACAAGGGTGAATTCCCCTTTGGGTTGATTAAAATATCCAATTGCTTCCTCCAAATTTCCCCAAAAAAACTCTTGATGCTTCTTTGTCATTTCACGAGCGATACATACTCTCCTGTTCCCCAATATGGAATAGGCGTCCTGTAAGGTATTCTGGATCCGATATGGGGATTCGAAAAAAACCATATTCCTTGGTTCGTTTTGCACGCTCCGAAAGAACCGTCTCCTCTTTTTGTCCCTTGGGAGAAAGCCTTCAACTAGAAACGATCCTCGGAATCCGCTGACTGCATAGGCGGAAACTGGCGCGCTGGGCCCAGGAAGTAGATCAATATGGATTCCTTCGGCCCTACAAGCAACAACTAAATCCGACACAGGATCTCCAATTCCTGGCATTCCCGCATCGGTTAGGTACGCGCCTTGTCCATGGATAATTAGTCTTTGGATGACAAAAGGGATTTTGGATTTCATTTTGGCTTGAGGAAGAGAGATCATCTCTTTATCACCCAAAGAATAATGATTGATCAATTTCAACGTCCTTCTCGTATCCTCAGCGATAATAAGGGGTATAACTTTCAATTGTTTTAAAGCCCGCATAGTAATATCTTCAAGGTTCCCCAAGGGGGTTCCTACAATCCAGAGAGCGGGAGGGGGTGTCATTTGATCAGAACTGGAGTGCATGTATCCGTATCCAATCGGTTGTATAGTTCGTCAACGGATAATCCAGTTACTGGATCAATAATCATCTTTCCTATTTCTTTGAGGGGCCGAAGAACAAAATCTCTATTTCGGAAATCTGGATGAGGAATCTGAAGATCGGGTTCTTGAATAACCCAATCACCAAACAGAATCAGATCTAAATCGATGGGCCGAGACTCCCATTTTTCTCTTCGAATTCTGCCCATCTGAGCTTCAACTTTCAGCAAAAGATTCAGCAATTGTCTTGGGGGAAAGGGGGATAACGCTCCAATAACAGCGTTGAAATAGTCTGGTTGTTCTTTTCCTCCATAAGGCTTGCTCTGAAAGATGGTTGATCGGAGCAAAATCGATAAGCCTTCCTTCTCCAATGCGTGTATGGCGGATTGAATCAATTCAATCGAATTGCCCAAATTGCTTCCCAATCCTATATATGCGGCGTACACGTCAATGGACGTCTTTCGGTTGGGATGAATTGTCAAAGACTGGGATCTTGATCTGGGATACTACTTCATACGATGGCTGAGTACCAGCAAGATCTGAAACCCGTATCCGCAAAAGGCGGTTGCCCAAATGGATTTCGTATTCATCTCCGGTTTTGACTTCATATGCGCTTTTCATTGCTTTTCCGTCCCTTTTTATGCGGCCTTTTGAGATAAGTTCCTGAGCGATTGCCCTCCGTTTGATTATCCCAGAGCGTTTTAAAAAAAGATCCAGTCTCATTTCTCTTTTTCCCTTTCTGTGGTTTTTACCGGATTATACCATATCTCCATCAAATATGGTAAAATTGAGCCGAAAACAGGGAAGGAGGCAATCATATGAATCGATCTGCTCAAATAGGTGTCAAAAAGATGGAATGGGCCTGGAATTACATGCCCGTTTTGCGTCAGATTCAGAAAGACTATCAGAAAGAACAACCGTTTCAGGGGTGCAAAATAGTCGTTTGCTGTCACTTGGAAGCTAAGACCGGCAATCTGGCCCGATTGATGAAAGAGTTGGGGGGAGAAGTATGGGTAGCGGGTTCCAATCCGCTTTCTACCCAGGACGAAATCGCAGAAGCATTGCGAGAGCATTATGGTATGATTGTTCATGCAGAGCATACGAAAGACCAAGAGGTTTTTATACGGAATTCGCGTAAAGTCCTTTCTCTTGGTCCTAACTTGATCATGGACGACGGCGGAGATCTTTCTACAATGGTCCATATGGAAAAGCCTGACCTCCTCTCAGAATTGGTAGGAATTTCTGAAGAAACAACAACTGGAGTGCACCGGTTGCGGGCATTGGAAGAAAAGGGGATGTTGAAAGTACCAGCAATCGCCGCAAATGATGCAATGATGAAATATCTCTTCGATAATCGGTATGGCACAGGGCAATCTACCTGGGACGGGATTATCCGGAACACCAATACAGGTGTGGCAGCCAAGATCGTCGTTGTCGCAGGATATGGTTGGTGTGGCAAAGGGGTAGCCATGCGGGCGAAGGGGTTAGGAGCGAATGTCATCGTTACAGAAGTGGATTCTGTAAAAGCGATTGAAGCATTGATGGATGGCTTTCAAGTGATGACCATGGATCAAGCAGCCGCTTTGGGCGATATTTTTGTGACAGTCACCGGGAATATTGATGTAATTACCCAAAAGCATTTTTTAAAGATGAAAGAAGGAGCCATTCTAGCAAACTCTGGTCACTTCGATGTTGAAATCGGGATGAATCAGCTTCGCGAAATATCCAGCCAAATTCGACAAGTCCGGCAAAACGTCTGTGAATATTCCTTACCCAATGGGGTTCACATCCATGTGATTGGGGAAGGACGCTTGGTCAATCTAGCCGCAGCTGATGGACATCCCATTGAGATCATGGATACGAGTTTTGCGATTCAATGCATGAGCTTGCTGTACTTATGGAAAAACAGAGGAAAACTCGAGAATCGACTGATGAAACTCCCTGATGAAATCGATTATGGAGTGGCATCACTCAAACTGAAATCTATGGGTGTCCATATTGATGCTTTGTCTGATCGTCAACAAGAATACTTGAACAGCTATTAACTAATGATATTGCCAATTAAGGGAGGTGTACGCAGTGAGTGCAATTCAATGCGTTTTGGATGACTTGCAGCAGTTTCATGATCAAGCATTACGAAAAATCCAAGAATCAGGCAGTTTAAAGGAGTTGGAAGAATTACGAATTTTGTTTCTTGGAAAAAAAGGCAGCTTAACTACCGGTTTTCTAAAAAAGCTTGGTCAACACCCTCCTGAAGATCGACCAGTTCTTGGGGATTCTGTCAACCGGGTAAAAGAGGCTCTTCAAGAAAGCCTTCACAATCGGATTTCAGTGTTAAAACTGAACGAAGAGAAAAAGCACGAAGATTCTTTGTGGTTGGATGTTACAATTCCGGGAGCTAGGCGATTGATTGGAATGGAACACCTAATGAAACGAGTGCAGAAAGAAATCGAAACCCTTTTTATTGGTTTGGGGTATGGAGTGAAAGAAGGTCCAGAGATCGAAGACGTATTTCACAATTTTGAAGCTTTGAATACACCTCAATGGCATCCTGTAAGAGATGAGAACGACTCTTTTTATCTTCTACCCGATCAAATCCTGCTAAGGACCCATACATCACCAGTCCAAATACGCACCATGCTCCAACAATCACCTCCGATAGCAATCATCGCTCCAGGAAGGGTATACCGAAGCGATTATGACGCAACACATCTTCCAGCCTTTCATCAAGTGGAGGGTCTTCTTGTTGATCAAGATATATCAGTTGCTCACTTGATTGGAACTCTCGAAGTCTTTGTACGCTTTATGTTTGGAAAAGAAAAGAAAATCCGTTTAAGACCTAGTTTTTTTCCGTTCACAGAACCCAGCTTTGAAGTGGATATCTTATGGGAAGACAAATCCGGAAAATCTGTTTGGCTTGAGATCATGGGGTGCGGAATGGTTGATCCCCACGTATTTGAAGCAGTTGGATATGATTCTGAGTCCTTTACTGGATTTGCTTTTGGAATGGGGATTGAACGCGTTACCATGTTAAAATATGGATTGACCGACATTCGCGATTTGGTTCGAGGAGATTTGCGTTTCTCCCGCCAGAACCGTTGAAAGGAGAGGGTTGCTATGAAAGTTTCCCGAAAATGGTTGGAGCAATATATTCCATTAGATGGCTGGGATGACGCAACAATATCGAATCAACTTAGCTTAAGTGGTACTGCTGTCGAGTCGATTGAACAACCCTGGAAAGGGTTGCAAAACATCGTCGTTGGGAAAGTAACTGAGGCCAGAACACATCCGAACAACCCAAAATTGCGTGTTTGTCAAGTCGATATTGGAAGAGTTCTCAAACAAATTGTGTGCGGTGATCCTTATCTTCAAGAAGAAATGCATGTAGTTGTTGCTCTTCCTAAGGCGCAGCTTTGGAATGGGAATATCCTAGAATCCACTGAGATTTCTGGGGTTCTGTCTGAAGGAATGATGTTATCGTTAGAGGAAATGGGGTTTGCGGCCCAATCCGATCGGATCTTTTCGGTTCCTTCTGCTTTGCCAGTCGGTACAGACTTTTGTAAATGGTTGGGTATCAACGACACGGTATTTGATTTAGAAGTCACATCCAATCGCCCAGACGAATTATCTATGATGGGCATTGCTAGGGAAATACAGGCGATCAGTCATGGTCAAAGGCAGGTGATCTCTCCAAAGCTCCAGTATACGCAATCTGATTTTCATACATCCGATTATATTCACGTATCGATCGATGAACCGGATCTGTGTTATCGGTATATTTCAATCGTCATCAAAAATATCCAAGTTTCTGATTCGCCATTATGGCTGATTCGCCATCTCGTATCTGTTGGAATGCAACCGATCAACAACGTCGTTGATCTATCAAACTTTGTTTTAATGGAGATGGGTCATCCGGTTCATGTCTTCGATTTACGTAAGATCCAACATAGCCAAATTCGCGTACGTAAAGCGAAACCGGGTGAATCTATGATTTTCCTTGATGGACAAGAACGTGTTTTTTCTGGTCAGGAATTACTTATTACGGATGGAGCCAGTCCGATCGCTTTAGCTGGAGTAATGGGGGGGTTGCATTCCTCTGTTGATGACAAGACACAGGATATTCTTATAGAAGTTGCTTATTTCCATCCAGTGGGAATTCGGAAGACATCCAAACAACATAATCTGAGCACCGATGCATCATATCGCTTTGAACGAGGGGTGGATCCCAATGATTCCCTAATTGTCGTTAAAAGATTGGCGCATCTAATCCAAAGTGTCTCCGGGGGAGGTGTAGCCAAGACACTTGTGGATGTTAATCCAGTTTCAGTTCCTCCGAAAGTTCTTCATCTCAGGCAACAGCGGATCACCAGCATCCTAGGCGCTCAAGTCTCCCAAGATTCGATTGTGACTAGCTTGGAAAATTTGGGGATGGGGATTCAGCCAGATGAAAAGAAGAGTTCACATCCTTTTTGGATAGTAACTGTTCCTACATACCGCCCTGATATAGAACGGGAAATCGATTTGATCGAGGAGGTGGGAAGGATTAACGGGTATGACAAGATCCCTTCGGAAATACCCCGAGTGAAGGGGAGTCAAATGGGATACTCTGAATATCAGCGGATGCGTTATAAAGTTCGAGATTTGATGCTTGCTCAAGGATTCAATGAAATCAGTCCCTTGACGATGATCGATCCGATCGATCTTTCTCGGTTTCAGTTATCTAAAGAGCACGTTTGGGTAAAAAAAGGGATCCGTTTATTGAAGCCGCTTTCAGAGGATGTATCAATGTTAAGGCCATCAACTTTTTTGACGATGATTCGCTCTGTCTCCTATAATTCTAGCCATCAACAGAAAAACGGACGCTTTTTCGAAATTGGAACGGTTTTTTGGACCGAAGCCGGGAAGTATAGAGAGAAGGAGGTACTCGGCTGGTCGGTCGTGGGCAAAGAACATCCTGAGGATTATTTAGATAAACGAGAATCCCACTTCTATACAGTCAAAGGAAGTATTGAAGAAGTACTCTATCACCTTCAAATCGATCCGAAAAAAATCGATTTTCGATCAGAAATATTGCCTCACCATATACCGGTGTTCTTCCGGACACAAAGTGCCTCCATATGGTTCGGCGAACAGAGTATAGGGGTCTTAGGGATGATCCGGCAAGAAATTGCTCAGGCATTTGATATACGGACACCGTTGTATATGGGGGAGATTGATTTGGAAGCTTTATATGATGAAATGAAAAAAGGTCTTCAAACCATTCAATCATCTCCACAGCAATACTTTCCACCAAGCCGAAAGGATTTCTCGCTTTTGGTGAAAAGAGGGGTTGAAATTGGGATTGTTCTCAGAGAATTACGGAAACTACCCAACATAGAATCGGTACAAGTATTGGATGTGTATAAAGGGAAGAATATTCCTGATGATATGACAAGCGTGACGCTAACGCTTGTCCTTCGGGCGGAAGATCACACTTTTTCCGAAGATGAGTTAACCAATTCGATCAATGAGATCCGGGAGGTCATCATTTCTCACGGATTGGAGATTCGCGAAGGATGAAACCAGTACCGAAATTGACCGTTACGCGGATTTTTCATTTCGACGCTGCTCATCACCTGACCTCATATCATGGGAAATGCGAGAGAACCCATGGACATACCTATCGAGTGGATGTTTCAATCAAAGGTTGTGTTGGGAAAGAAGGATTAGTCCTAGATTTTCTTATTCTCAAAGATATTGTGAACCGGAAGGTCATCACTTTCTTGGATCATACAGACCTCAATTTGCAGTTTTCTCAACCTTCTGCTGAAAATATTGCGATCTGGATTTGGGATCAAATCCAAGACGATATACAGCAGTTGGGTGTTGAATTAAAAGAAGTCCGAGTGTATGAAACCCCCTCCAATTTTGTAAGTTATCAGGGGGGAGAATAATGGAACCATTTCTTGAGTGGCTCCAAAGTGAGGCGATGATCCACGTGATTCGATGGACTCTTCTCCTTTTGATTATTATTCAAACGCTCTATGCTCTTTTCAGCAGAGAAAAGGTTTTGCTGTTAATTTTTTTCAGTTCAGCAACTGCAAAAATACTACTGCTTATCCTTATCAATGGAACAATCGCTCGTGAAATGTATGTTTTGGATATGGTGATCGTTATGTTTGTTCTTGGTGTCGTAGGTACTGTCTTGCTTTCTCGCTCTTTAAAAAACATGAGGTGATTTACGATGACCGAAGACTCTCTAGAAATGATCATGAAAATGAAGCATTACCGAATTACCCCTCAGCGGGAAACCGTGTTATCGGTTTTTCACGAAAACCCAGGGAAGCATTTTTCCGCAGAGGATGTATATCGACTGTTGAAAAAAAACCGTATTCGGATCAGCAAAGCAACAGTCTATCGGAACCTGGAGTTATTCTCAGAGATCGGATTGATCCGTCGGGTGGATTTTGGAGATGGTATGGCTCGTTATGAGCTGTCTGATCAATCCTGCCATTCACACCATCATTTAATTTGCGAACAATGCGGGACGGTGATTCCGATTAATATCGATTGGCTGGATGATTTAGAAAAACGGATCGCTACCAGTTATGCATTCGAGATTCACGATCACCAACTCAAATTTTTCGGTCTGTGTAAAAATTGTCGCAAAGCTATCCAAGAAAAGGGGGATCATTGTGATTGATGTTGTATTGAAGGTGGACGATTTACGGAAAACATATGGAAGTGTGAAGGCAGTTGATGGAGTATCTTTTGAGGTAAGCAAAGGGCAAATATTTACATTGCTTGGGCCAAATGGCGCCGGAAAAACAACTACGATGGAGATTGTTGAAGGAATTCGCAAAGGAAGCCAAGGAAAGATCGAATACTTTGGAAAAGCGATGCAAACTGTAGATACAGAAACGAAAGAAAGAATCGGTGTCTGTCTGCAGTCGACAAGCTTCATGCCCCATCTGCGCGTTCGCGAAACCTTATCGATGTTTTCATCGTTCTATAAAAAGAGGTATCCGATCGAGGATTTGATCCGCTTTGTTTCTCTGGAAGAAAAAAGCAAAGCGTCAGTAGATAAGCTTTCGGGGGGACAAAAACAACGAGTAGCCATTGCATGTGCGCTTGTTAACGATCCCGATATAGTTTTTTTGGATGAACCTACAACCGGATTGGATCCCCAAGCACGTAGGAATGTATGGGAGCTCATAGAGATGCTCAAGAAGAAAGGGAAAACAGTTTTTCTCACCACACATTACATGGAAGAAGCCCAGGTCTTATCTGATATGGTCTGCATTATGGACCATGGGAAAATCATTGCCAGCGGGACACCTCTCCAGCTGATCAATCAATTGGGAGAGCTCAGTTTCATCGAGTTTTCAGGAGAGGTGCAAGAAGATGATCTCGAGCTTTTCCGGGCATGGGATGTAGATGAAGTGTATTCAGAAGCAGGAATCATCCATATTTCGACTCGTTCCCTATCGCTTACTCTGGATGCGTTGTTGAACTGGGCTCGTTTGAAGGAACACAATCTGAGTGATATCAATATTCGGCAACCCAACTTGGAAGATGTCTTTCTTTCTCTTACTGGGAGGAGGTTGCGGGAATGATCAACCCCACATTCATTGCCATGCGTCTACGAAGTGCTTTTCGGACACCAGACCTTCTCATTTGGATT
Organism: uncultured Thermotogaceae bacterium; assembly: GCA_964462525.1. Lineage (GTDB taxonomy): Bacteria > Thermotogota > Thermotogae > MWEM01 > MWEM01 > CAYWWY01. The sequence goes on along the minus strand of CAYWWY010000001.1, from coordinate 268,785 downwards.
TTCGCGTTTCCGATCATACTGTACACCGTCCTTACACTTATTTTTGGCAATATTGGAGCGGTTGAAGGCATCAATTTCAAAGTGGCTCTTTTAGACCAAGCAGAAGAAGGAACTGGGACACAGATCATCCACTCGATCTTCGACGAATTGTCTTATGCGGGCGAAGGAAAATCAGCTCTTTTCACCTTTGAACGAGTAAACAACATCGAGGCAGCCTTAGAAATGCTCCGCATGAATAAAGTATCTCTTATTGTAGAAATCCCAGAAGATTTTAACCAGAAATTTCATCAAATACTCTTGTTTGGCGCTTTTCTCGGGGATCGTGTTGTTGCACCCGAGATCATTCTCTATGAAATTGACGTGCGTCAAGGGTCTCGTACTGCCCGAGATATCATGGATCAGATTCTTTCAAGCGTAAATGCAGAAGCAGCAAGAAGAATGAACCGGGATTTACCCGAAATCCAGAGCCGTGCACAGATCGTAGGACGAACAGAGACTTTTTCGTACCCGGATTTTTTCTTGGTGGGCGTGCTACTCATGTCCATTTTTTCTGTTGGGTTTTTCGGTGTAGGCGCGGATATCGCTTGGCTGAAAAGCGAAGGAGTTCTAAAACGGTTTGTTGCTTCTCCCCTGACAACCAAGACATATATGAGCAGCTTGATCGTCGAACAGCTGGTTACGATATTCTGTTCTTTTTTAATTCTCCTGAGCTTTTCGGTATTGGTTTTTGGTGCAACCTTCAGTATTCTGAGACCCCAAGCCCTGATCTTTGTTATCCTTGGGATTGTTACCAGTTTGTCTTTCGGTTTGGCTTTGGGGACATTGGCAAAAACACCTCGAGCGGCAGCTGGATTGGGAAATGCCTTGTTCTTTCCTATGCAATTTTTAGGAGGGCTATACTTTCCGGTGTTTGACCTTCCACCTGCGATCCAATGGTTTGTGTATATCAACCCATTGACCTGGCTAAGCACAGGTATGCGACATGAAATGCAATTGGTTGGTTCCCCATATCCCGCCTTCTTGCATTACCTTGTTCCCGTTCTATGGATCTCTGTTTTGCTCGTTTTCACACTCCGTAAGTTCAGATGGGAGGTGGATTGAATGATCCGCCACTTTAACGGACTCTTTCTTGCCATGGCACGAAACCGATATCGCGACAAAGCCGCATTGTTTTGGAGCTTTGCATTTCCTTTTATGTTTTTGGTCATATTTGGGGCCGTATTTGGAACAGGCGATACTACACAGGATCCAGAACAGATTAAAACGCAATTTACACGCATCGGTGTCCACTTTTCCCAATCAGTTCCAATAGAGATAGAGAACAAATTGATCGACCTTATGCAACTGATGCATTTGACCCCCTTCCGCGCGAAATCATACGCCGAGTTGGAAAAGGGAGTTGAAGACAGCGCTGATGGGATTCGATTTGGGCTCGCGATTGAGGGAGATCCTGCGTCGCTTGCAATCACGACAATTCTGAATGCTGGTAGAGAAAACCAAAATCCTTTATACCAATCCCTCAGTTCCACATTCACGCAAAAAGCAAAAACGTACCTGATCGATTTTCGTGACATTATGACCACCCGCCCGGAACAAGTTTCTTTGACTGGTGAGACCATTTCGCAATTTGGTTATATTCTTGCAGGGGTTTTGGCCGTTTCCATTTCCATGTCAGGGATTACATCACTCATTGTCAGTCTGGGGTATTTTCGGAAAAACAAGATTCTCAAGAGGATAATTGCAACACCCGCGCGAGCAGGCGCCTTTATTGCTGCAGATATGGTCAACACAATCATTCTTTCAGCCATCTCTTCTTGTGGAATTTTGATCCTTTCCAATTTGATGTATGGAATTCGGTTCCAAATCCATCCCATATTCTTCCCTGTTGCATTTCTGGCGTCCACTCTCCTCATGGTCTCTTTTGGGGGATTGTTCCTTCTGCTGTTTCGAGAACCGAACGCAGCCAGCAATGCAGTAAACATTGTTACAAATGTGATGATTTTCTTCTCAGGCGTATATGTTCCCCTTGAATTCCTTCCGGATTGGCTTAAAGGGTTTGCCAATGTTCTTCCTTTGTATCACATCGCAAGGACTATGCGCTTTTCTTTGGGACAAGACTTGATGGCGATCGGTGAGTACTGGGGCATTATTGTGGCTTTTCTTGGAATTTCTCTGCTTTTTATTCCCTTTGTTGGTCGTTCTATTTTCAATATGGAAAGAAAGTAGGTAAAAAGCAGTATCAATGGTTAATACAATACCTTTTTTTGAGATAAAGAGCATTTGGTTTCTCAGTTCATAAGGGATAAAGTGAGGTGAATCCAATGGGAAGAACGAAAAGAATCCATTTTTTTTGGTTTTTTTTGATCATTGGGGTATATGGCTTTTCCACTCCCGTCTTAACAATTTATACCTCCGATAGTTTTGCCTCAGGAGCTGCACGGTATGTTGCAGATTCTTTTGAGCAGGAGTGGGGTTGTACTGTTCGATTTCTTTCATTTGGTGGGTCCGGTAGTATGCTGGCTCGAGCAATCCTTGAGAAAGAAGCGCCCAGAGCAGATCTTTTGTTGGGGATTGATCAATTCCAGCTCCAAAGAGCGATTATTGAAGGAATAATCCAACCCTTCGTATCATCAAATATTGACTCTATCGAGAGGAAAGAGCTCTTGGATCCTCAAGGATACGGAACACCAATGGATTATGGGGCTTTGGCCCTCCTCTATGATGCAAACGAGCTCGAAGAACCCCCGACCAGTTTTAAAGCCCTCTTGCAACCGAAACTCCGAAGATCGATCATTATTCAAGATCCACGTACGTCCAGTACAGGCCTTTCTTTTCTCATGTGGACCATTGCCATATTTGGAGAAGACTGGGAGGCTTTCTGGGAACAGCTGCAACCTAACATTCTTACAGTCGTGCCTGGTTGGAGTGAAAGTTTCATGCTCTTTGAATCCGGTGAGGCACCGATTATGGTTAGTTATGCCACAGATGGAGCATACAGTCAATACCACTATCAAAGTTTACGCTATCAACCCATCATTCCGTCTGAAGGGGCCTTTGTTCAGATTGAATATGCCGTACGTACAACCCGAAAAGAAAACCGCGTGCTCGCTGAAGCTTTTTTGGATTACATTTTAACTGAACCGTTTCAAAAACACATTCCGTTGCACCAATGGATGTACCCCGTCATTTCAGTAGAGTTGCCCGAAGTATATGTGTATGCTCCTCATGTGGACCATATCGTATCATTTGACACGCCTTTTTTTCAAGATCGCCAAAGCATATGGATCCAACGTTGGGCACAGATTATGCGTTGAGCCATATGTCCCATCAGAACTTTTATAACGAAATTATAGAAAGAATCATGCGATGGGGTAAGTTCGGCATTGATAATCGGGGAGTTTGAAGGTGGCCTTTTTCTTTTTTGGGACTGTTCTTGGTCTTCCCTTGGTCTCTCTTTTATGGGCGATCACTGGTCAATCACTTGATATTTCAGGCTGGTGGGGCCAAGGGGGGAAAGATGTTGTCTCTTTTACCTTTTTTCAAGCGGTTTTCTCTGCTTCAATCTCTGTGGTTATGGGCTTTCCCGGGGCTTTTCTAATTGCCCGTACTCGCTTTCCTCTTCATAGATGGGTGAAAGCAATTGCCATGATTCCTTTTGTGATTCCCGGCATGATCATGGCTTTGGGTATGGTTCAATTGCTTGGAAGACAAGGGCTCATACCGGGTATTCTTACGATATTTGGTGGCGAACGAAAGAGCTATCTTTATTCATTTGGCGCAGTTGTTTTTGCCCATGCTTTATACAATTTTCCTGTAACTATGAGGATTGTTGGAGATGCTTGGGAACGAATTGATGGTAACCTATTGGATGCATCCAAAACGGACGGCGCGAGTTCATTACGGACTTTCCGATCCATTGAAATCCCATTGCTTATTACACCCATCTTGTTGAGTTTCCTTCTTTCTTTTCTTTATTGCTTCACCAGCTTTGCTGTCGTTCTGATTATTGGGGGAATTCGGTTTTCAACCATTGAAGTTGCCATATACCAGAATCTACGTGTTTTTTTGGATTTCCCTGCGGCAGTCCTTCTTACCGTAATCCAAGCAGGTATTTTAGGAATGTTTGCTCTTATTGTCTTTCCGTTTCAGAAAGCTCATGAACAATCAGAATCGCCAAGCTTTGTACGGAAAATCCAGATTCCTACATGGGGCTGGATTTACCTTTGCTTCCTCTTCATTTTTGGCCTAAGCCCCTTTTGGAGTTCTATTCTTTATGGGTTCAAGGATTTTGATTTCCGATGGAGTGTTGAAGGGTTTCGCACATTGTTTTCGATAGATTATGATCGGTTTCTCGGGGCAACCCAAGGTCAAGCTCTTTTCTACACTTTAGTATTGGGAACTATTGGCGCGTTCCTTTCGGTTTTCTTTGGAATGGAGATCGCGCGGCAGAAACGATCCCAAATCCAGTTTCTTTCAGTATTTGCGGCCGGGTTTTCTCCAGTAACCTTGGCTTTTGGTTTTGTTGCTTTGGCTCAACGGATAATCATTCCTGACAACAAACTTTTCCTTTTTCTTCCCCTCATCTATGCATTTCTGTCCTTCCCATTAAGTTACCATGCATTTCGTAGTGCTTGGAATGCTCTCGCACCGGGCATCTTGGAGTCGGCGTATATGGATGGAGCCCGATGGTGGGGTCTTCGAAGATGGATTCTCATCCCTTTGTTTCGGAAAGAGATATTCGGTGTAGGCATCCTATCTTTTGTGATCGCAATGGGGGAGTTAACTGCCTCTTTGACCTTACAGAGCCCTGGTTTCTCGACCCTATCCATCGTTTTGTACAGGCTTTATGTTTCACGCAATCTATTGGCCGCTCGGAGTATGAATGCGGGTCTTCTAATCGCGATCCTTTGTTTATTCCTTATTGCTGAATGGCTACGCGATCCACCTGCACAGGGTTTTCGCAAAAAAAGAGATCAGCTGAATCGCAAACTTCCTCCGCATTCAAAGAACACAGAAGCTTCCTAATCCTTATGGTACACAAGAAAAGGTCATTCGGGTCAGACGATTCATAGACTATTTCCGAACTCATTCCCTTAAAACGATTCTAGTATTGGAGGGTTTGAGTTGGGTAGTTTTCGTATCGGAAGACCTTCCCTTCCCAAGTGCGGAGCATGATCCAATTTCTACCCCGAGAAATGATGTATTCAGGTAAGATGGGTGTTTTTCCATTTCCCCCAGGCGCGTTGATAATGTAGGTGGGAATGGCTAAACCAGAGGTATATCCTCTTAGGTATTCCATAATTTCTATGCCGTCATCAACAGAGGTATTGAAATGGATGGTTCCTTTTACTTTTTTTGCGTGGAAGATGTAATATGGAAGGACACGGATCTGAAGGAGTCCGTGATTCAACCGCTTCATAACATGTTTGTCATTATTGATTCCGTTTAAGAGTACAGCTTGATTTCCCATTGGGATCCCTGAGTCAATTAATCGCCCACAAGCTTTTTCGGATTCTTCGGTGATCTCTTGGGGATGATTGAATTGCGTGTTCACGAATAAAGGTTTGTAGTGAGCCAGCATTTCGACAAGGGAATGAGTGATCCTTTGAGGCATGGTTACCGGAATTCGGCTCCCAATTCGAATGATTTCGACATGATTAATCCCACGGATTCGAGATAGGATCCATTGTAAATAGTCATCCGTCATCGTAAGTGGATCTCCTCCAGTAATCAGAACATCCCGAATTTCATTATTGTCCTGGATAAAACGGATCGATTCTTCCAAGATTTCTTGTGTTTGGGGAAGGTCGTGTTCTCCGAAATTCCTTCTTCTTTGGCAGTGGCGACAGAACATCGCACACTCATTTGTTACGTTCATAATCAAACGGTCGGGATACCTTCGAGTAATGCACCCGGCGGGGTTGGTGTACTCTTCCGCCATTGGATCTTCTTTGCCTCTTTCTATCTGTACCTCGTAAATTCTTGGTACAGCCTGCATCCGAACTGGATCAGCATGATTTTCTGGATCCATTAAAGAAGCATAGTATGGAGATATGGCCCAACGGTACTGTTTTTCGACTTCTTGGATTGCGTTATACTCTCGATCCGTTAGCGGGATGATTTTGGATAGGGTGTTAACATCACTAATCCGTTGAGAGAGTTGCCAACGATGATCTTCCCAATCCTCTGGATTTGCACCCAACACTTCCATTACCTTTGCTTTTTTTTGTTTTAAGGAATGGCCCATATCCAGGCCTAACGGGATCTTCTGTTTTGTAGTTTGATAGTCATCCACGTAATGCTTCAGTTCTTCAGAACGGGCTAGAGAAATCTTCCTTGATGGTTCCATGAATGCCTCCTTTCAGAGAAAAAAGAATATTGGATCGATTCCCACGATTCGCACCAATTAAGTTCCATTGGCTGTATCGCCATCCAGAAGCCTCATCATTGCGACGCTTGTTTTCTGAGGAGTATGAAAGGAGAGATATGGCTAAGCATTGCGAGAAGCAGGAAATCGGATCTCAATCATTCGTGTGCCTTACTATTATACATGATCAAACCGACATTGTCAAAGCCAGTGGGTTCAAAAGAATCCCTTGAACCATTATATTAACAATTGGCTGAAAAAAAGGAAAGCTCCGCAGAGGATGCTTTCCTTTTTTGGAAAGAATGATATAGATGAGAAAATGGTTCGAAACCTTTGGACGGGATCGTTAGTGGCTGTTCACCAAAGCTCCTTTTGTTAGGTATTCTGTAAGGACGAAAAGGTCAACCTCATATATACCCCATCCAGCTTCATCAACTTCGAGGAGATTCACCCCTTGAATCCCCATTCTGTCTATATAACCGACTCCTTGCGGTGATGAACGATAAAGCAAAGGGCCAGCAGTTTCTATGGGAAGGATGTGCCAGTTGTTGGTTGGTGCCGGATCGATCTCTCCTTCCGATTGGATGTAACGGATAATGGCTTCACGATTGATTTCTGTGGTAGCAAGGATGATATTATCAGCAACATAAGGGAAGTTCCCCCCTCCGCTTCCCCGATAATTGTTGGTAACAATGAGAAATTCCATTGATTCATCCAAAGGTTTGTCCTCGAAGGTTGCGTATACAAGCCGATTCATTGGGGATTTTGTGATATCATAAGCATATTCGATTCCCTCAATCACATCGAAGTTATACGCACGGAAATCATAATTGATAAAGTGTTGCGGAGTTGTGATACTGGGATCCACCTGGTTGAAATTATACGCAGCGGCCTCCAACCAAGCCTTAATCTGGGCTCCATTCAACTTTGCAACGTAGATTGTATTGGGATAAATATAAATATCGGTGATTGAACCAATGGTAATATCTCCAAAAACGTGTGTAAAATATCCAGGCCCTTGTCTTCCTGCAATGAACGGTGCTGCTGCGCTTAGAATCGGAATCCCTTCGTATTCTGATCCACTGAACTCCCGCATAGCCCAAGCGATTTGCGCTTCGTTGACTATTTGGGTAACGGGATTATCCATTATGCGGGAAAAATACGAGGTGATTTCAGTATCTGTCCAGCCAATCGGTGTGCGTACGTATTGAATGGTTTCAAGATGTCTCGCTTCGACAATGGCTTCGATTCGAGGATGGGATGCAACCTCAGCGGTTACGGGAAGTAACTCTGAGCGACCGCTCAAAACTTCCCAAGCACCTGTATTCCAATCGTAGCTAAGATCAAGATGGATTACACCCAAATGCGAACCCCAAGAGCCAGGAAGAATCGCGGGTACTCCATGGATTAAGCCACGTTCATTATCGACTCCGGGAATTCCTTCCAAAGCGCCAGGAAATTCGGTATGATCATGTCCTAAGATAAGAGCGTCCACTCCTTGAATTTGAGCCAGGTAATATCCCGGATTTTCCCTGGCGATTTGCGATTCTATGGGGTGAGTCGAAAGCCCAGTATGTGAAACGACAACAACCAAATCCGTATGGTCTCTCAGAAAAGGAATATACACTTCTGCTTGCTTGAGGATATCTTGGGTGAACACGTTCCCTTCCAAATGCCTTCTTCCCCAATTGATTATTTGAGGGGGAGTGAACCCAATTACCCCTATACGGATAGGAATCCCGTCGATTTGCCTACGGAGAATCACGTATGGATCGACTAAGAATTCATTTGGGTTGTCCACCATTCGGATGTTTGCTGAAATCCATGAGAAAAGGGAATTCTTTTGGGCGCGATAGAAGAAATCCAATCCAAAATCGGTGGTTTCATGATTCCCTACTGTTACAGCATCGTATCCCATAGCGTTGTATGCCCGGATGATCGCTTGAAACTGAAAGCCTTCCAACGGTTTGACTTCAGCTTCATAATCCCCAACGAGGCTACCTTGTATCAAATCACCCGTATCGAACAACAAGGTATTTGGAAAATTCCGGCGTACCTCTTCGATTAGGGTATATATTTTGGTAAGCCCTACCCTTTCGTTGGGTTGATCGCCCATATAATCCCAGGGCATAATGTATTGGTGCATATCTGTAGTGCCCATTATGATAAGCTGATGTTGAGTTTTCCCCGTTCCTGAGAATGAAACCGTAGAAATGGCAAGAATCATGACCAAAACGAATACCCATACACTTCTTCTACCGTTTGTCATCAAATCCCTCCTTTTTTTTGTGGTACAGGATAGTGATTGATGAAGCTCTTTTCTTTCGTTTCTACCGGACACCTCCTTCCGAGGGAATAATAGAAAACTCGATCCGAGGCCACTAAGATTATACCACGTCTGATGGGCAAACTGTTTTCTTTTCAATAACTCACCGCGCACTTCCTCAAAAGCCAAAGGTGGTCTTTTCTCGCGAATATGCTATAATATCCTGCCAAATGAATTCCATGAGAGGAGGATGTATGATGACTCAATATGAAAAGGTAGCGAAAGAAAAGATGCAGAAAGCCGTTGGCAAAATCGATGAAGATTTGAAACACATACGCACCGGCAGACCAAGCCCAGCTTTACTGGACTCAGTCCATATTGAATACTATGGGGCGCCTACTCCAATTCCCCAAACGGCAAACATATCGGTAGAAAACCGAATGCTTGTCATCCGACCATGGGAAAAACAGATACTTAAAACACTCGAGAAAGCTATATTGGCTTCTGATTTGGGTTTAACGCCTGTCAATGACGGAAACGCAATTCGATTGAACTTCCCTCCCCCAACGGGTGAACAGAAAAAGAAGCTCGCTAAGATGGCCAAAGACCAAGCGGAACAGGGAAAGATAGCCATTCGGAACATCAGACGGGATGTGATCAAAGAAATCAAAGAAGACCAGAAAAATGGAGATCTCCCTGAAGATGACGCAAAACGGATTGAAGGCGAGATTCAAAAAATTACAGACGATCACATTCTCGCAATGGATCGATTATATGAAGAGAAGGAAAAGGAGATTATTGAAGTGTGATCCCTCAACATATTGGGTTTATCATGGATGGAAACGGTAGATGGGCCCAGCAACAAGGAATGAAACGGTCTCAAGGGCATTATGCGGGTGCTGCAGTTGCTGAGTCCATGGTTCGTTTATGCGCGGATCTAGGAATCCGATTTGTAACACTGTTTGCTTTTTCAGCAGAAAACTGGGGGCGTCCAGAAGAAGAAGTTTGTCTATTGTTTCAAATCCTCCTCCAATACTTGACTGAAAAATCGGATGAAATGATCGAAAAAGGAGTTCGAATTCGGTTTACAGGACAGAAAGGCAATTTGCCCAAAACTGTTTTCGAGACGATGGAAAGGATCGAAAAAAAGTCAACCAGGCAAGACCGTCTAGATATGATTATTGCTGTTAACTATGGTGGACGGCAAGAGATTTGGGATGCAGTGATCAAAGCCTGTCGATACTTCAAGGATAAAGATTTGGATGGGCTTGAACGGGAGAGTTCAGAAATGTTGCGTCGTTTTTTGTATCATCCCGATATTCCTGATCCAGATCTGATCATTCGAACATCAGGGGAACAACGGATAAGCAATTTTCTCCTATGGCAGATGGCTTATGCTGAGCTCTATTTTACGCCAACCCTCTGGCCCGAGTTTGGCAAAGCTCATTTGGAAGAAGCTTTGGAATCATATGCATCGCGACATCGAAGATTTGGCGGAGTAGACGACTATGGGACTTCCTTCAAAAAAAGAGATTTTTCGTAGAATTATATCAAGCGCAATTGGTGTACCAATCGTGATCAGCTTTTTCGTCAGCTATCCAGCGTTGATGGCACTTGTTGCCTTAGCTTCCTATATCGCAGGTCTTGAGTTTGTTCGAATGATTCTTCCCAGCCATACGCCAGTCATTCGTTCGATACTCTTTGCGCTCATTTTCCCTTTGCTAACCATAACCATGGGGTTTTTGATTTCTTATCCCTATTGGTTTATGATCATACTCAGCTTTGGCTTCTGCCTTATGATGTCTTTGGGCATGGTGATCAAGAGAGATCCATCCTTAATCCACAGTCAGATTCAACAAGGGTTTTTTGGTCTTTTTTATATTGCCTTCAATCTGGGTCTTATGCAGTATATTTACTGGTTTTATGGTTGGGAACACGCCTTACTCACACTCACGTGTGTATGGTTTTTTGATACAGGGGCCTTTTTTGCCGGTAGTCGTTTTGGAAGGCGCAAATTAATCCCCTCAATTAGCCCCAAAAAGACAGTTGAAGGTGTGATTGGTGGGTTTGTTGTTTCCTTTCTTTGCATTCTTGTCTATGATGCGATTGTGACAGGCATCAGCCGCAAAGTAATGAGTGTGCCCCACATATTTTGGTTCTGCATTCTTCTAGCACTGTCTGCAACGTTTGGTGATCTTTTTGAGTCTGTGTTGAAACGATACTACAGCCAAAAAGACGCGGGGAGCATACTCCCAGGTCATGGAGGAATTTTGGATCGGATCGATTCCCTGCTTTTCACCATCCCGGTATACATAATCCTGTTAAAAATCTTCCACGGAAATTAAAAAAAATGGAGGGATTGGTCATGCGTGCGATGACCGGACACCAGATCCGAGAAAGCTTCTTTCGTTTTTTTGAAGAGAGAGATCATAAACGTTTACCGAGCGCTTCTTTAGTCCCACAGGATCCGCAGCTTCTCTTTACTGTTGCAGGAATGGTTCCCTTTAAACCCGTTTTCTGGGGAAAGCAATCAGCCCCTTACCCCAGGATTGTCACCTGTCAAAAGTGTGTCCGAACTGTTGATATTGAACAGGTTGGATATACTCCTCGGCATCATACTTTTTTTGAGATGCTTGGGAACTTTTCCTTTGGAGATTACTATGTGAAAGAAACGATTCTTTGGGCTTGGGAATATGTCACGAATGTACTGGATATCCCTGAGGGAATGCTTTGTGTATCCATTTACGAAGAAGATGAAGACGCATACGAGATTTGGCGGCACGATATAGGATTGTCTTCATCCAAAATTGTGCGATTGGGAAAGAAGGATAACTTTTGGGGTCCTGTCGGTCCGGCCGGGCCATGCGGACCGGATTCCGAGATCTTCTTCGACAGAGGAGAGGGCATCCAGTGTTCAGACCCAGATCATTGTAGCCCTGCTTGTGATTGTGGCCGTTATCTTGAAATCTGGAACCTCGTCTTCACGGGACTAAACCAGGATGAACAAGGAATCATCACTCCCCTTGCAAAGAAAAACATAGATACTGGTGCAGGACTAGACCGGATTGCTTCGGTGCTTCAAGGGGTATCTTCCAACTTCGAAACGGATTTGTTTCATCCGATCATGGAAATGGCTCAAGAATTAATTCAAAAAACCTATGGAGCATCCGATGATTCCGATGTGGCATTAAGAGTAATTTCGGATCATGTTCGTTCAGCTACATTCCTAATCGCAGATGGTGTTCTGCCCTCAAATGAGGGGCGAGGATATGTTCTTAAACGGATTATTCGCCGTGCGATGCGATTTGGATGGGTCCAAGGTGTGCAGAACCCCTTTCTTCATCGAATTGTCCCTTCAGTGATTGATGTGATGCATCATGAATACCCGGAGCTAAAAGAAAAAAGGGATCTCATCCGCGCGATTGTACAAAATGAGGAAGAACGATTTTTGAAAACAATGTCTGACGGCTTAATCATGATTGACGAGCTTTTCCGATCGAAACCAATGCTTTCTTCTGCAGATATCTTTCGGCTCTATGATACATTTGGATTTCCTGTTGAAGTAGTTGAGGAAGTATTAAAAGAAAAGGGACAATCAATGGATTGGGAAGGATTCCACCGATTGATGGAAGAACAGAAGGTGCAAGCACGCGCCTCACGGGGAGACAAATCATTTGGTGATTTCGACCCCATATATGATCATGCAGCTGTGATTCATGGAGCTACAGAGTTTATTGGATATGACTCCCTTTCTTCAGAGTCAACGTTGTTGGAATTGTTTGCGGATGGAGATTCGGTTCAATCGATTACCCGGGGGCAATATGCCGAAGTGATTGTTGATAAGTCCCCTTTTTATCCAGAAAAAGGAGGTCAAGTATCCGATTTAGGATCGGTTGAAAGCTCAGGATTTACAGCAGAAGTCATCCATGTATTCAGTCCTTGTCATGACCTAATTGTTCACAAAATCGTGGTTCGATCCGGAACGATTGCCCGAGGAGGCAAAGTGAGTCTTTCCGTTGATCGGAAGCGACGTTTAGCAGTTCAACGCAACCATACAGCCACTCACTTGCTCCATGCAACGCTTCGGGAAATACTGGGCGGGCATGTACGCCAATCAGGATCATGGGTGGGCCCAGATCGTTTGCGTTTTGATTTTACTCATTACAAGCCCTTGGCCACTGAGGAAGTTCATGAGATTGAAGAGAAGGTCAATAGGTTGATTATGGCAGCGGAGGATGTGACCACTGATCTGATGACGTTTTCACAAGCCAAAGAATCAGGAGCGATTGGGCTTTTTGAAGAACGGTATGGTTCAGATGTCCGAGTGGTTCGTGTCAGATCTGGATCTCAAGAGCTCTGTGGTGGAACCCATGTCCGAAACACCGGTGAAATCGGAAGCTTTGTTATTCAATCCGAATCTGCAGTCGCTTCGGGGATCCGCAGAATTGAAGCAGTTACAGGAGAGGTAGTTTTACAAAGCTATCGAGAACAACGTGTATTAATTCGCGCAGCTTCGGATATTCTGCAGTCCGATTCCGACCATCTATTGGCTCGCTGCAAAGAGATTATCAGCACGCAACAAGAGCTTAAGAAACAGAATATGAGTATGCAACAAAAGCTAACTTTTATGGAAATTCCACAGCGGGTGAACCAGAGGATTATCGTTGGAGATATTCCTGTGGTTCCTGCAACCGTTTATGATTTAGATGCGCAAGTAATCCGAGAACTCGCGGATCGGATCGTTGCAAACCTTCAATCGGGTGTTGCCATTATCATGAATGTTGCAGAAGAACAAGTTCATATTGCTGTGAAGGTATCTCAGGATCTCGTTGCTCAAGGAATCCACGCTGGAAAGACGATCAGAATCATAGCGCAGTATCTGGATGGAAACGGGGGAGGAAAACCCGATTTTGCCCAAGCAGGGGGCAAGTCCCCAAAAAAGATCGCTCAATTACAAAAAGAGTTGGAGCGCCTCTTGTATGAACTGTGGATTCAGTAATCAACCGGACGAATATCGGCATATATGGATCACCGGAGTTCCAGGATCTGGTAAAACCACTTTGCATCAGAAGATTTGGGCGCAGGCCGCTCAGATTCTACCGAATACACAAACAGTTGGGTTTTTTACGCAGTTTTCTACCAGAGCAGGTTTTAAAAAAACGCTGCGATGGAAGGCATACGATGGGTCTATATCGATTCTTGTAGCAGTAGAGGGGAATGGGTTTCCGAAGATGAAAGCAGAAAAAAACGGTTTTAAGCAAGCTACAGCGGTTATGGAACAATACAGCGCGCAAAGAAAGCTTTTTGTCGTTGATGAATTGGGTTTTTTGGAGCAATCCTTCCCTGAGTTCCAATACCAAGTCTTTCGGCTGATAGATGAGTGTTGGCGAAGCATTGTTGTTATGCGGAATATGCAGTCCCGCTTTTTCTCCGATTTGAAATCAAGAAAGGACTCGTGGATTATCAATGTGAGTCCAGAAAATCGAGACACCTTTGTTTGTGAAGTGCAAAAGAAAGGAAGGTGTTTATGGAAGAAACAGTGGTAATTATTACCACGGGCGGAACGATATCAATGAGAAAGGTAGATTGGATGCATGTCAATCTTTCACGAAAAGTACCGATCGCTAATGTCGAAGGGATTGCTTCTCTAGCCAAAATCGAACAGATCGAATTTAGCAATATCCCGAGTCCCTATATGACGCCCGATTTGATGTGGGATCTTTCATTGTTGGTTCGTAAACAGATTGACCGTTCTTCTGTGAAAGGTGTAGTGATTTCACATGGAACCGATACTTTGGAAGAGACATCGTATTTTCTGGATCTTACTGTCCAAACGAATAAACCGGTTGTTTTGACTGCAGCGATGAGGAATATCAATGAATTAGGAACAGATGGGCCCCGCAATATATTCTCATCTGTAAAAGTCGCAGCATCTCCAAAAGCAAGAGAAGTGGGGGTTGTCGTGTGCTTGAATGATGAAATCCATGCTGCTCGGGAAGTGACCAAAACATATACCAGTAACGTAGCTACCTTCGAGTCCCCAGGCTACGGACCTCTTGGAATTGTTGATGAAGATGGCGTTTTCTTTTTCCGAAGGTCATTAACAAGGACTAGTTATCGTCCTGGCCGGATCGAATCCAATGTTCCGCTTATTAAGACATTTACCGGAGATCAAGGATTCTTTTTCAATTCCGCTATGGAGAATGGCTGTAAAGGAATCGTGTTGGAAGGCTTTGGGAGAGGAAATGTTCCCCCTTCTATTTTGCCTGCTTTGGATCGAATCATCCAAATGGGGATCGCTGTGGTACTTGTGTCACGGTGCTACAAAGGCAGAGTGCTAGATATCTATTCATACGAGGGCGGTGGTGCGGACCTGAAAGAGCGAGGCGTAATCCTTGGCCATGAAACGTCTGCACAAAAAGCTCGAATCAAACTTATGGTATTATTGGGAATGAATCTCAGTGTGCAGCAAATTCGAAGAGAATTTGAAATGTCCGATTACAGCCCAAAAAGGAGGGATCAATAGTGCGAGTCCTTCTTTGTTTTTTGATTGTCCCAAGTATGTTGTTTGGATTTACGATCAATGATGTATTTCGCGGTATTGAAAAGACAACGTACGATGAAATGCATTTACCCAATCTGCAATGGATAAATCAGCTCGGATTTCACCTCCAAGGAGGATACGATTTCCATTCAGGGAATGTGATGGTTGATGGCTCTATTGAGGCTCAGATGTTTGAAAACTTCCATTTGCAGTTTGGGGGTGTGTTTGAAGCTCCGAACGCAACCTCATCTCACCAATTTCAAATCACTGTTGGAGCCAAAGCATACCTTTCTCGACCCAACTCTCTTTCCCTTCAGAATTTTCGAGAAGCCAATCGGATGATTTTGGACAGAAAGCTTCAAGCTGTTGAGTTTTACTTTCAATATATCCAAGAAAACATAAACCAACGATCGATCGATCCCTCCCATTCAATCATCGACCGCATCGAATACCAACGTTCACAAGTTGATCAAGCCTATGCTCTATCTCAATTGAAAACCCTTTCAGGTATTGAATCTGGAGAATTAGAAACACATTCGATCGATCAATTCAGCCTAACCCCAATTCGAGAAGAGGATTTGGTTTTATCGATTATCAATTATCTACAAGTTCAACAGCCCATTGATTCTGGCGAAAAGAACGATTGGTATGTATCGATTCGATCCGATATTCGGAATGATAAATTACTGTTAATGGGTGGAGTCGGATATGATCTTTGCTTTTCTTCATCAAAAGCATTCTCAACAAACCAACAGATGGATGAAGTCCGAATCCGAAGGATGAAACTTCAATATGATGTTCTGTACGAAAACATTCCCCTTCTACAACAAGAAATTCAACAAGTCCGAGCATTAAGAAATCAGATGACCCAAGACCTGATTCGTCAACGAGTTACTCAAGCAGAGGTGGACCAATTAATTCAGCGTGAGCGAATACTAACCCGTCAATACGATCAATACCTGTTGGAAGCGAAAAAAATCGAGATGAAACTGCGCGTGATGCGAGGTGAATAAAGATGTTTAAGTACTTTTTCCCTGAAAACAATCCAGAACGTACGTTGATCTCTTTTTTGTTAATTTACTCCTTTGCTTTTTTGTTTCTCGCCTTCATTTACCCCGTTGTTTTTGCGGTCATCGTCTGCGTGTTCGCTTTTGTGATCATCGCAGAACCCATCATTTATTTCATCATGCGCCTTAAGCCGATCAGTAGGGTGATAGCAGGAGTACTAACACTTTTAATCTTTTTTGCTGGGATCTTGCTTCTTCTGTTTTTTCTCGTGCCTTCTCTGATCCAAGAAGCAGGGAACTTTTATTCTTTTCTCGTAAAGTTTTTTGAGAGAAGAGAATGGGAGCAGTTTTTCCCAGATAATCCTGAGATTGCTCAAAATATTACCGATATGGTTCTTTCTATCCAACCCAAAGTGCTTCAGCTTGTTCAATCTGGACTTGATTATGCTACCCGTGTTACACCAACGGCCCTTACCTTTCTATTTTACGTTGTTTTGGGAATGGTGTATCTGGTTTTCTACCTCCCAAGCTTCAAAATTAACGCTGGATTCTTGTTTCCAAACCATTGCCGTGATCAGGCTGTTGAATTCCTGCGCGATGTGTATACCCTTATCCGTAGGTTTCTGTTCTCCATCGTAATTGTTGGGATGATTGTTGGGGTAATAATCGGGATCATGCTTGCGATCATGGGATCGAGATATTCTTTACTCATGGGATTTTGGGGTTTTTTCACAAACCTGATCCCGATCGTCGGTGTCGTTTTCGAAGTGATTCCTTTGTTTATCCTTAGTTTTTCCCTCGGAATCCAAACCACCTTCCTAATTGCTGTAATCATCTTGTTCCTCCATACAGGAGCCTTCATTCTTTTCTTGTTTCTTATGAAAGGATATGCAAAACTTAATCCAGTTGCTACTATACTTTTGATCCTATTGTTTTCACAAATTTTTGGAGTGATGGGCTCTCTGATTGCGGTTCCTTTTGGATTAACCTTCAAAGTCTTCTGGAAGAGGTTTATCTCGCCGTATTTCGAAAAAGATCGCACGATCAGAGAGGAGGATCGTGTTGGTTCAAATTCTGAGGGGGGATGACAGCTTCTCTAAGGCAAAGTGGGCCAAAGCAAAAGCAAAAAAGACAGGGGCAACTTTTGTCTCGATTCAAGCCGAAGATAAGCGGGCTCGTGAAGATTGTAGCGCGCTATTCCGGACAACTTCCCTATTTGGTAGCCAATATGTTGTGGTATTGACCGGACTGGATTCGGCAAAAGAGATCCAACAATGGATTCCATCGCTCAGTGAGTATCACAAGATCGAAGAGCATACACTTTTAATAGACTATTCAGGGTCACAGAAACCCCAACCGCTTTTCTCGATGGGTTTCATTGTTCGAGAGTTTTTCCTCCCAAAACCATGGAAACTCGACCAATGGGAAACAAGAATCAACGAGCAATCAGCCGATATGGGCTTAAAACTGAATCGGTCTCAAGTCCATATTCTTCTCAATCGAACTGGATTGGATTCATGGAGAATTGATCAGGAGTTGAAAAAGCTGAGATTGGTTCGTGATAAGCAGGGGATAGTCGATTTAGATACTTTCCAAAACCTTGTCTACGACTCAAGTTTTGAAGGGGCTTTAGAATTCACTTTTTTTCTTATGAATGGCGATCGAGAAAAGATGCTCTTAGAGCTTCGTGAAGGCATTTTAACGAGACTCTCTGAAAATCAGATTCTGTATCAAGTGATAAAAGTTTCCATGATTTTATATCAGCTTTCTTTAGACGAAAGGAAAAAGCCCTCCTACAGCTACGAAGAAGTTGCTGCGCTGAGCAAACAGATGAAACTTCCGATCCCATTAATCGCTCGACTTTTGGGCTTCCGTTTTCGAGACGAGAATAGCCAGAATTTGGCATATCAGTATCCGGCTAATGTTCTAAGTGGCCTTCTCCAGCTATTGTGGGAAACGGATTACCGTTGGAAGCAAGAAGCAGCATACCCTGAAATGTCTTTGCTGATCCTTTTTGATGCTTTCCAAAAAGTACGAATAAAATGAAAACCATTCTTTTTTGGTTTGCTGCCCTTACAACGCTATTGATATCCGCCACTTTGGACTTTTTATGGAGCGATTCCTTTCTCATAAGCCCTTTTGCTACTGCCTTTTGGATCTGGGGGTTTGCTCGTTATTTCGTTTTTTCTTGTCGACTTTTGGTTTTTATACAAGCAGTATGGATTCTCTTCCTTTGGAGTGATCTTTGGCTTGCGGTTTCCATTGCGTTGATCGGCTACGTTTCGCTTTGGTTTCTTCATTCGATCCGTATTGAGTACGGAGTATATCCCATATTGGGTTTTGCCTATCAATTCATTTGGATGGGCATTCATGGGGTGGAATGGAAGGGATTGCACCTTTTACCAATTGGCTTATGGATGTTGGTGGCTCTCCATTTCAAAAGGTTTTCGTCCATCACCAAGAGGAATTTGGGAAGTAGAAGAGATTTATTCTCCAAACGTTTTCATATAGATCGAAAAAAAACTTGATTTTCATATTGGGTTCCGTGTATACTATAGCTATATCGTTAATACCCTTTTATTCGGTTTTTTGATCGTTTCTTTATTATCATATCTTATGTGAGTACGTCCGCTGTGATGTGGGGGGCTAATATGTTATCTCATAATGGGGAGACTTTTTCTACCGATCAATCTTGCACCCAAAATGATAGAAAGTCCATACACCTCCAAAACGAAGGTCCATTGTCTAGTGACTCTTCTTTTGGAGGTGTATTTTTTGCTGAGAAACATTCAAAACGCACTCTTATGCTTCCTGGAGGAAAAGAGCTCCCTTTGGTTCCGCCAGTTGTTATGGGGATAATCAATACCACTCCCGACAGTTTTTTCCCCCAGAGCCGTAAACAGCAAATTAAGGAAGTTGTGCAGTTTGCAAGAGAAATGGTAGAAGAAGGCGCCTCAATACTGGACATTGGCGGTGAATCTTCCAGACCCGGAGCAAAGAGTATTTCAATCGAAGAAGAATTGGATCGAGTTATTCCGGCTATTGAAGCAATTTCAAAAGAAATCGATGTAATCCTATCGGTTGATACGCGAAAATCTCATGTCGCAGAAGCCGCGATTAAGGCTGGCGCGCAAATGATTAACGACATCAGCGCAATGCAATTTGACTCTCGAATGATCGATTTCGTTTGTCTCAATCAGCTTCCGATTGTTGTAATGCATATGCAAGGGGAACCTGAAAACATGCAGGATGATCCTGAGTATCAGGACGTAGTTTCAGAAATTGTCCAGTTTTTTCAACAAAAGATCCAATTGCTCCAGAAGAAAGGACTCCAACGAAAAAGAATCATTCTTGATCCGGGAATCGGTTTCGGCAAAACAGTTCGGAACAATCTTCAAATAATCAATCATCTTGAAACCTTTCAATCTTTAGGCTATCCGCTCATGATGGGTTCTTCTCGCAAGTCTTTTATTGGATCAGTCCTCGGGCAAAAAGACCCTCAAGAACGATTGGCTGGCACGCTGGCAACTACGGTCTTAGGAGTGATGAAAGGGGTACACATATTCCGGGTTCACGATGTTCAGGAGAACTTTGACGCCATTCATATGGCTTTTTCTATTGGGAAAGAAACTTGTGATGATGTGGGGTTTGTGAAAGGGGGGCGGAAAGAATGAATCTAAAGGAAGTCAGAGATCTCTTAAAGGATCATGATTTGCTAATTAGCTATGCCAATTTAGAAATGGATCAAGATCAAAACGTTGCGTCAATTGCGATTGACACAAAAGGGATTAAAGAAGGGTCTGTTTTTATTTGTCGGCAGGGATATCGGTATGATTCTCATGCTCTTGTGGATGAAGCGATTCACTTAGGTGTTAAAGCTATTGTAGTAGAGCGACCCGTAAATATCGAACATATACCGATTTTCTTGGTTCGGGATTCTCGTATGGCAGAAGCTATTCTTGCGAGTTCTTTTTTTGGGTCTCCACATGAAAAGCTGAAAGTGTATGGTGTTACTGGAACAAACGGAAAAACGACCATTTCAACAATGATTCACTTTATTATGAATATGATCGGTAAGAGTGGATCTTTGGTTGGAACAGTCAACAATGTTGTCGTAGATCGGACTATAGATTCAGTGAACACCACACCACCAGCTCTGGATATTGCTCAATATGCCCGAGAAACACTCGACAAAGGGGGAGAATTCCTGAGTGTGGAAGTGTCATCTCATGCCTTAACGCTGAAACGGGTAGAATCTCTCCGATTTGATGTAGGGATCCTCACCAACATAACTCAAGACCATTTGGATTTCCACAAGAATATGGACGACTATGCTATGACCAAATTCCAACTTTTTCGATTGTTGAAAGAGAAAGGAACGGCAATTCTGAATATTGAGGATCCCTATGCATCTCGCTTTGTCTCCATGCTGCCTATGGATGTCCATGTAGTAACATATGGTTTGAATGGGTGCTCTAACAAGCCTGACTATTCAGCTGATTGTGTAAAGATCGGTTTGGAGGGAGTTTCTTTTGACCTTCTTTATAAAGGAAAGAAGATTGGACATGTCCACTCACCGTTAATCGGGATGCACAATGTATCCAACCTCCTTGCTGTAATTGCTTTGCTATTACGGGAAGGAATCCCTTTAGAAGAAATTTTGTTGCAGATCAGTCGGTTTCGGGGGGTCGAAGGAAGATTTGAGATTTATACTCGAGTAGGTCAGGATATCGATTTAGTGATCGACTTTGCGCATACCCCTGACGCTCTTCAGAAAACCCTAGAGACCGCAAAAATGCTAACAAGGAATCGGATTATCGCGGTTTTTGGGGCGGGCGGTGAAGCGGATATCGGGAAAAGACCGATAATGGGAAAAATTGCTTCTGATCTCTGCGATGTTGCTATTGTTACTAGCGATAATCCAAAATCTGAGAAACCAATGGAGATTATCCGTCAGATTGAGGAAGGAATAAGTCATCAAATTCCCTATCTCTTGATCGAAGACCGAAGAATCGCGATTGAAACCGCCTTGAATATAGCAGGGAAAGGAGATATGGTCATTCTTGCGGGAAAAGGCCACGAACGATTCCAAATCGTAGGTGGGACCTACCTGCCTTTCAGTGACCGAGATATAGCCTTTCAGATGGTTCGCGATCTGAAACGAAGAGTTTCATAATCAATTAACCTGTACAGATGGGAGAGAGTTTTTCTGACCGGAAATGAAGCGATTAACCTGTTGATTCAAACAGATGAATGGTGCAATGTCCGATGGTTGCAAACGCTTTGGCTTGCTTCCGGGGTTCCGATGATGGAGCGGATGCGTTTCTGCATTGATTCTCGAGATGTTCAGAATCGGGATCTGTTCTTTGCGCTAAAGGGAGAAGAACATGATGGGCATGTTTTTGTCAACCAAGCCTTCGCAAATGGGGCATCTCTTTGTATTGTTCAAGAGGAAGGAACGTACGAAGGGAATGTGATGGTTGTAAAAGACACATTGCAAACCCTCCAGGCGATGGCATCTCTTCATCTGCGAAAAGTGGCTCCTATCGTTATTGGCATAACTGGTTCATGTGGGAAGACCACTACCAAAGAATGGGCAAAAGACCTTTTTGTCAAACTATATGGTGAAGACTCAGTTTTTGCCTCGCCGGGAAATCGCAACACTCAAACAGGATTGCCTCTAAGTATCTTAAATGGGTTAAATCCGAACCATCGATATGCGCTTTTAGAAATGGCTATGGATCATCTAGGGGATATCAATCTGCTTTCTGATTTGTTTCATCCGATGTTCAGCGTCTTACTAAATGTTGGAACTGCTCATATGGGGAATACCGGTTCAACCAAAGGAACATTGGAAGCAAAAGCGGAATTGATTCCAAACACCTATCCGAATGGTTCAGTCATTCTTCTTTACGACGATCCGATGGTTCGCCAACTATCTGATCGATGCCAAGATCGATCGGTATGGTTTTTTGGGCAATCTCTTCCCAAGGGTGTAAATGGAGTCCGTATAGAAAAGATAGAGACCAAGTTGGATTCAAAAAAAGGGTCTACAACAATGGATTTCACCTTCCAATCTATGGAAATAGATAGCCCCGTATCCATTCAGATTCCTTATCTTCTCCACAATGGATTTGCTTATAATATGGCCGCAGCGCTTTGCCTATCGTTATCGGCCAATCCGCAAGGACAAATCGCTGAGTTCAATAAGATCGAGTGGTCGACACCGAAGATGAGGTTCGAAACACGGCGTTTTCTACAAAACTGGATTCTTGAAGATATGTATAACTCGAATTGGGAATCGATGAAATATGCGTTATTGCTGTTGAAGCAATTGGAAAGTGAATCTCAAATTAAAAGTTTTTCTCTGATTTTGGGACCGATTGCCGAACTAGGAGCGGAATCGGGTGCCATCCATACGAAAATCGGCGAGCTGGTAAATGCCATAAACCCCAGATCGGTCTATCTTTTTCATGGACATGATGATGCTTTACTGATGGCAAAGCCGATTCGTTGCGCGCCTGTTCATGTTTCAAATCAAATGGATACCTTAATTCAAAAAATTGCAGAAGAATACCTTGAGTGCACCGAATCGGTATTTTTTTTCAAAGCGTCGCGGAAATTTCAATTGGAGGCAATAACCCATGGTCTTGTGGACCACACTAGTTCTCTTCGCAATCACGATCCTCGCCTTTAGAATTACAATTCCTCTCATTAAAAAAAGACAGTTGGTCTTGTACGTTCGGGAAGAAGGACCCGATATGCATGGTTATAAGCAAGGCACACCATCAGTGGGGGGGCTAATCTTTCTCCCTTTGTTCCTTGCAGCCTATTCTTTCTATCAATTGTGGCATCCGACCCCTTATTATCTTCCAGTATTTTACGGGGGCCTTCTTTTCGGTAGTATTGGCTTTATGGATGATTTTCTTAAAATTAACCGGAAAAACGCGCGCGGGCTTCCTGCGCGTTACAAACTATTCTTGCAGTTTCTTTCCTGTTTGATCGTATTATTCATCCTTTATCCAACGCAACCCACTTCATCAGTTTCTATACCCTTTTCCGGAGGAATGATTTGGGATATGGGATGGTTGTATTACCCGTTTTTCTTTCTATTCCTTACGGGTTTCTCCAACGCAACCAACCTAACAGATGGATTAGATGGTCTTGCCGGAGGAGCATCAATAATCACTTGTGTTGCTGCGTTCGTTTTCTTCACCTTACAGGACGTTCATGATCCTACCCTACTCTTTCTCGCGGCCGTGCTACTTGCTTTTTTGTGGTTCAATACAAAACCCGCAAAAATCATTATGGGTGATACTGGTGCGCTTGGTTTGGGAGGGATTTTGGGTGTTTATGCCCTTTCTTCGAAAAGCCCCTTTCTTTTTTTCGTCTTCGGGTTTGTCTTTTGGATGGAGACACTTAG
Source organism: uncultured Thermotogaceae bacterium (assembly GCA_964462525.1). Taxonomy (GTDB): domain Bacteria; phylum Thermotogota; class Thermotogae; order MWEM01; family MWEM01; genus CAYWWY01. The sequence goes on along the minus strand of CAYWWY010000001.1, from coordinate 245,178 downwards.
TGTAGTGCTTCAGGTATGTTCATACAAAATCAGAAAGAAACGGATCTTTCTTATGAGCCCCATCCATCATCATTTTGAACTGCTGGGATGGCCCGAAACACTTGTGGTCGGTAGGTTTTGGGTGATTCAACTTGTCGCATGCATCCTAGCTTTTGCTTCATGAAAAAACTCACACCCAGAAAAATGCGTACCCTTATAAATTGGAGAATTTCTGGAGAATAGAGAGGATCGAAGCGATAAACGATCCCGAAATAGAATTGCCGATCCCCACAACTATCGCTGTACCAACGGCTCCAAAAGCGACTGATGTGCTATTGAAAAGAAGAGTGATCATTGCAGCCGCAGTTGGAGGGAATCCCATTCCCATTAAGAGAGGGACAGCAAGAAAAGCGCGCGTATTAAGCATGATCTTTTTCTCCGAGTCATTCTCTCTTCTTTACCCAATAGTACCATTCTTTTCTCGAGAATTGGGTGTAAGAAAAGACTTGGAGTTTTCAAGCTCGTATCCTGAATCTCGCTCGTTGCATGGATATGGATCAAATTTCGAGGTAAGAGCTTTTCTTGATGGACCGCTTGATCATTCCGCCGATTTCAAAGGAACGTGGATATCCACTGTGTATTTGCCTTCGGGATGAGTTTCCTTTTCTTTCGGATATAACTCGAAGCAATGCCGGTCATCTGGTACATAACCGCTATGAGGCAACCAGAACCCATACATGTAGTTCCAAGCCTTCCCAAACTCATCTCCTCTGACTTCAAAATGACCGATAGCGCATTTCCCAGAATCTATGACCATTTTCCCGATTGCTTTTTGGACCTTGGTATCGGAGGGCACACTAATGCATACACTAATTCTGAGTTTTTCTGGTTGAGTGATATCTGGATCATCATGATACACAATGATACACTTCGCCTCTGGAAATCGAATCATATTTTTCGGGTTCGCCCAATGGGATAGCTGGTTGAAAAGCCGTTCGAATAGCAGTTCATCTCCTTGATACGGTCCTATGTATCGAATGTATGCCAATGTCATCTGCTCAATCCGTTCCACTCGAACTGACCCAATCGGTTGAACAATCCCTTTGTTCATCGTTTCCCTTTCCGCATACCTCACTATTTCAGATGAGATCACTGAATGATAAAGGGGATTGTTCGGTAAGTCTTTGCCATTCTTACGAAACGATTGCTCAGGATTGCTAAGATTATGGCATGAATTGCGGTGTTTCTTTTTCCAATCACTGGGCCGGATGCAAAATACTTCCTTAAAAGCTCGGGAAAAGGGTGCTGATCCGGAAAAACCAACATCCATCGCAATCTGCGTGATACTCTCTTCTTTGCGCTCCAAAAGCAAACGGGCTGCTTTTTCCAACCGCAATCGCTGAATATAGCGAAACAGGGTTTCTCCAAGGAAGGCAGTAAAGATCCGATGAAAGTGATATTTTGAGAATCCTGCAATAGCTGCAAGCTCTTCAAGGGTAAAAGAACGGGTCAAGTTGCGATCAATATAGTCCAGCACTTCGTTGATCTGAGACACGTAATGTTTTGTGTGATCGTGGTTTTTCATACGCGTATAGCCTTTCCCTCCTTAAGTGTGAGCGAAAGCGACAAAAAAAGTGCCCCCTTCTGTCTTTGCGAAAAGTAAGAGGTTAACGACAAGAGTATGATATCGTTGGAAAAAAAAGGTCAAAAAACCGATTACCTCTCCAATTATTTAATAGAAAGAGGCGGATGGCGTTGAGAAAGATGAGTCATATTTTGGGCTCGAGAGAAATACTGGTAGCGACTAATGGGGTTGTTCTTACCTCAAGTGCCCCTTTGATTCATTTTCCATGATTCCGCCTTGAATTTGCAGCAATCAAGCGGATCTCACATAGAACCACTTGTTCGGAACAAGGGTCTAGGAAATGGAGGTCTGACCTTTATGCGCAAAGCCCCGATGGACCTCATGAATCTTGTTACCATCGGATATATCGAAGCCATTGTTGACCATAGCTTGAATGTTCAGAACGAACTTCAGATTTGAGACAGATTGGTCTAGTGTTTTTCGATTTTGTGCAATTCACTGAATTTCTTCTTGAGATAACGAATATATGGTCCGATGGACAAACCTTCACCAGTAATCCTTTGAATTAGCTCGGTTGTGGTAAACTTACGCCCATGTTGATAAATATGCTCTGTTAACCAATTCCGCAAGGTGTGAAATTCCCCTTTGCGAAACTCCTGAGGGATTTCGGGGTGGGCTTGAAGCGCTCGTTCGAAAAACTGCGCGGATATGATGTTGCCAAGCGTATACCCTTGGAAAGCACCTCCAATCATCTTCGAGAACCAGTGAATATCTTGCATACATCCATCGGAATCATTATCAGTGGACAATCCCAGTACTCGCTGATATGCCGCTCTCCATGCTTCAGGCAAATCTTTGACAGCAAGCTCTCCTTCCATCAACTGCAATTCGAGTTCAAAGCGTATCATAACGTGAAGATTGTAGGTTAACTCGTCTGCTTCCGTTCGAATAACAGACCGCTGAACCTTATTAACTGCTCGATAAAAAGAATCCAGAGAAACAGGATTGAGTTGTTCGGGGAAGGTCTTTTGAAGATGTGGATAAAAGTATTCCCAAAACGGTCGGCTTCGTGAAACCAGGTTTTCCCATGTCCGAGATTGAGATTCGTGAATGCTTGAGCTCGTGCCTCTTTTAAGTGGAGTGTCCTCAAAGGACCTCTTGATTCCTTGCTCATACATAGGATGCCCCGCTTCGTGTGTCGTAGAGAAAAATCCCCAACTCAGATCTCCTTCTATGATTCTGGTTGTAATCCGGACATCGTCTATTGAAAGACTGATCGTAAATGGATGGGGGCTTTGATCCTGTCGACCTCGAGAAAAATTAAAACCGAAAGCTTTGATCATCTGAGCGCTGAAATCAAGTTGTTTTTTTTCTGGAAAGTGTTTGTGTAAGCAGCTATCATCGGCAATCTCTTGTGCGGTTACCGTCTGTACCAAAGGGATTAGTTGTTGACGCAATTCAATAATAATTTTACGGACATTATTGGCTTTCAAGCCATAATCGGAAAAATCGATAAGCGGATCGGCTATATGATCGTACCCAGGGAAGAAATCCGCCATTTGCCTGCTTATAACCAAAGTTTTTTCCAGCATCGGCAAGATCCCCTTAAATTTATTAGAAAGGCAGGCATCTGTCCACGCCTGGTACGTAGAAGCAAAATGGCTAGAAGCGTCTGAAATAAATGAAGAGGGCACTTTAATGGCGCGTTCGAAATCTCTACGGGCAATACGGACAAAAGCCGAATTGTCATGATCGTAGGGAAAAGATTCTACCATGGGTTCAGGATTGTCCAAAAGTTTGCCGACTGCAGGATCTGTTTGCTTTTCGTGGATGATTCGAGAAATTGTTGCCAATGCTTTGCTCCGTTATACCCCCCGTCTACGGGCATATTTGTTGCTTGATCCCAATACAGTAAAGCGTTGGTTTTTTGGAGATTCATGATTTCGTGCATTCGGGTCTGGAGTTCAAGCAGTTTTTTTTCGAGTATTGACATAGGGGACTCCTGCTTTTATAATTTTGGATTCTTATTGGTTTCAATCAATCAACGCCCTTCAAATTTTTTGATGCATTGAATTCGTATATTGAAGTTTCAAGCAAAATAATATAATTCCGCCAACAGATAGAGTGCTGCCCGATGGTATTCATAACGTAAGGAAGGGCATAATGGGCATCAGTTAACAATATCCATTATCTAGATCATATAAAGGATTGCGTTATCGATGAAAGCTTCCGGTTTCAATAAAATACCAGAATGCGTTTATGCGAACCAATGTTGAAAGAGCAATTAGTTCCGATCAGGGATCCCGCGGTCAATCAGATCGTCCTTTTTCCTTTGAAGATCTTCGGGACACACGAGAACAAGATACGGAAAAGGGGTGGCGCATTGAATATTGAACCTTTGAAAGTGCTTGTATTCCTTCAAGAACTCCATCTTTGTTGGAACAGGGCGGCGAAAATAAAGCCTTTGAAAAAAGCTAGATCAAATTGCTTATCTGAACTGCAACAGCAAACAAACACGGTGCTTTTCGCCTCCTAGAAACGGCTACCAGGATAAGCTCGTATCTCGATTACCTTTCCCACAATAAAGCATTCAATACCAATTTGGTCAGCTGGGATAATGAGGGGAGGGTAATTTGCATTATCGCTTTGTAGGATTACATTTCCTGAATCATCTTGGAAAAACCGTTTTACAAGGCCCTCTTCAAAATTCCGTATCACTACGACCATATCGCGGTTTTTTAATTCACTCACAGGAGTCTTCTGAATCAACACAACATCCCCATCAAACAGCCTTGGTTCCATGCTATCCCCGCGAACCAATAAGGCATAGTCCATGGGTTTGTCTGATTCGATAACCGCAATAACCTCTTCTGCAGCAATTGAACAGTTTTCGGTACCTCCTGCAGAAATACGACCAATTACGCGAACTTTATACCGTTGTGTTTCGCGATCGAACTCGACCAACCCGGTTTCGAATGGAGAAGATTCTGATTCGGAGAATGATCCAGTAAGGTATCCGGAAGTCGTTTTCAAGACACGAGCGATATTGACCAAGAGTTTAGGAGATGGATATCCTTTCCCCCGCTCGATTTTGGAAATATGAGCTTGAGCAACACCCAATAGATCGGATAGTTTTTTTTGACTCAATCCCATGATCACTCTGCGTTTTTTCACGCGAGTACCGATACCTTCAGTTGTTGGATTCATAACTGTATTTTACCACAGTTTAATCGGAAATCAAAATGAGTTATATTTATTGTAGGGCTATTTTCGACAGAACGTATGGTTTTCTTTGAAATGCCTCTGGTTTTCTTCCTTTATCACTATTGACAAAAAGGAATAAATTGTTATATAATATAACATGAGAGAAGCATAAATACCGCTCAGTATAGGGGGGGGGACGTATGAAACGCCGAGAGGTGCTGATCTGTCTGTATCGAGATATTATTCGGGAATGGGATCGTGAACCACGGAATCCGAAAGATGCGCTCATTGCTTTTGAGTTTTCAAAGGTGATTGTAAACGCCAGCCGTTTGTATAAGATTCCATTAATGGCATTCTATCAACAATGATCCTATATGCTACTTCCCCTTTTTTCGATGAAGTGAGGAAGGTTGAAGTTCTAAATCAAAAAAGAAAGTCGAGCCCTTACCCAATTCCGATTTGACCTGAATAGCGGAACCCATCCGTTGAACCAGTTCGAGAGAGATAGCAAGACCGATTCCGGTTCCTGAATACTTTCGTGTTAAAGAACTATCAATTTGCTCAAAGGGTTCGAAAATTCGTTTCTTCTCATTCTCAGGGATTCCGATCCCGGTATCAGCAATTTCAAAACCCACGCAGAGAGGGAAATCACTTCTTTTTTTTATGGTAAGGTCCACTCGACCTCTTTCAGGCGTGAACTTGACTGCATTTGCCACCAAATTGAGCAGAATCTGTTGAATTCGAAGCGGATCGATCATGACTTTTGGAATGAGAGGATCAACCGTTAGAGACAGTTGGATCTGTTTCTGTTTGGCTTGGTACTGAACCATACTTAAAGTCTGGCGAGATAAAGAAAGCAAATCAACCGAACGCGGATGGAGTTCCAGTTTTCCTGCTTCGATCTTTGAGATATCCAGCACGTTTCCAACCACATTCTTCAACGCCTCTGAGGCAGTAATAATATGCTGAAGAAGAAACCTTTGCTCATCATTTAATGGAGTCATCATTAAAGAATCAGCAAAACCGATTATCCCAGTTAACGGGGTTCTGAGTTCATGAGACATATTGGATAAAAAATCAGATTTGGCTTTTGAAAAAGCTTCTGCTTGCATTTTTGCTTCAAGGAGTTGGGACTCGTACTTCTTTCGCTCTGTAATATCGACTTCGATTCCTTGGATCCGGACGATTCTCCCGTTTTCCCTAACTGCCCTCATTTTCCGATTGACCCAAATAAATGAGTGGTCCGGGTGAACAAGCCGATACTCAAATTCTGCAACTCCTTCCTTTTCCAAGGTTTCATATGCCTTCACCGCTATTTCTCGATCCTCTGGATGAGTGAATTCAAGCTCGATATCAGGATTTGCAAAGATATCGTCCATCGATCTGCCATACAGCTTTTCGCTGGATTCGCTGAAAAAAACCGGAGTATGATCGGGATGAGAGGCAGTCCAAATGGAGGCAGGCATTTCTTTCATTGCATATTCGATCTGCATTTGCTGTTCTTGAAGTTGGGTTTGAAGGCGAATCTGTTCTGTGATGTCACAGAAACTCCATACGCTTCCTACAACAGCATTTCCCATGTATTGTGGTTTAGAATACCATTCAAGAATTTTTCCATCGGCAAAACGAACTTGACGAAAACTCGATTCTTGTGGATTGGCATACACCGCTTTAGCTTGCTCATTAAACTGCGCAGGATCATCCAGATTCCGGGCCATGTGTTGAATGACTTTTTCGAAAAGACCTTCCTGGACAAGGGATTCAGAAAGGTTCCAAAGAATCAGACCTTTTCGGTTCCATTTCACAACTTTTTCGAAGCGATTGATTATTAGAATCCCATCGACAATGGATTCAAGGGTTGCATTGAGCAATGAAATCCAAGATTGAAGCGTTTGCTCTTTTTTCTTCTGGTCGGAAATGTCAAAATCGATACCGGACAAACGCTCGGAAATCCCGTTCTTAAATGAGATGACTTGCGCCCTACTGATTACCCAAATCCAATCTCTTTGTTTATGTTTCAATCGAACTTCAAGCTCAGATACAACCTGATCGCCCCGGATCAACGCATCTATCGACTCTTTGACTTTTTTTTGATCATTTGGATGAATGATCGATAATCCGAAATTTTGATGAGGGGGAGAATCAGTTGGATTGTATCCAAAAGCATGATACCAGTTTTTGTTTCTTTTGGTATCCCCTGTCAGGAGATTTACTTCCCAAGTGCCTGCTCCGATCGATGACAAAACATCCTGCAATCGGTCTTTTTCCTTGTTCAACTGTTCTTCCTGGGTTTTCCAGTCACTAATGTCGTGAAGAATCCCGACAGAACGGATTGGATTTCCATTTTTATCAAATTCCGTACGGCAATACTCACTGATCCATATAAACGAATCTTGCGCAATTTTCAACCGGTATTCGATTGAATAAGATTCTTCCGTGCGGATGGATTGTGTCCAGGCCTTACGTACAGATTCTTGGTCTTCGGGATGGATCAGTTTGATAAAGGAATCCAGAGACGCGTCGACCTCTTGATTGGGGTTATCCAAGATATCAATAAAACTACTGCTCCAGAGAAAAGCCTGGGATTTGTGATGGTACTCCCATCTCCAAGAGCTTCCTTCCATAACGATCCCGGTTTTCCCTTCGATCGGAATCCACCGTTTGATTTTGTGTACATCTTTGTGGAGCATAAAGCCTCCTTAGATCATTATTACGATGTTGGAATAAGGGTCGTTCAGAAGCGGGTTGAGAGTTATTGGATCCCCAAACCTCAACTAGGGTATAGTATAGCATATTTTCCGATTTTGGGTATTGTCCCAAATCGGTATAGAAAAAAACCTCATATGTGGGGCTTTTTTCTTTCAAATGCATTTTTTAATTTAAAAAACCAGAATCAGCCAGGAAAGAGCTCCATCTGAATCACAGTTGGTCTATACCCCCATGGTTTGAAGAGATATCCTTCCAATGTCCCTAGATAGTCTTCCCCAAAGATCTTCCAAATATTCGAACGGAGGTTGAAGGGAGGTAACCTTCCTACGATTTCTTGACCATCGAACAGGAAAGCCGTGGATACAGGAATGGCGAACGCACCGTCAGGAGCATACCCTCCCCCCGCAGAAACTAAGACCAAAATACCAGTGTGGCTGTTTAGCAATTCTTCCATGCATTTGGAGGTTGGCTTGATTCGAAGCTCTGGTTTTTCAATGTGGGGGATTTCGTTGAATGAGCCTCCTGCGGTTGCTGTTAAAGGATATCCATATCGATGAGCCGATCGTTTATCGCTAAAAGGCGAAAGAATATGCCCTTCAAAGATTAGAGGGATTTGGTCATCCGGAAGGCTTACCCCCTCGCTATCAAAAAAAGGAATCATGGCATGATCTTCGGGGTTTCTGGTTGCATAAAGGGAGAAGCGGTTATTGAAGATTCGATGGTGCTTCTTCTCTGAAAAAAGGGAGCTTCCAGTACCCATTTTGTCTGCATTGAGCTCTCGAACCATCAAAGATAAAAGCCATGGTTCGGTTGAAAGGAAGATGATTGGTTGCTTTCCAACAGGAAGGGGGATTTCGTGTTCCCATGCAGCACAGATTTTTTTCAGCAGTTCGTGTATCTTTTTGGGGTTCCATTCAGGTGTCTTCACAACGATATATCCATCGACCAAATCAGTGCTCGATCGGGATTTAAACGTAAGAAGCAAATCACAAAAGTCAATCTGGCTTTTTAGGTCAAGCCCCATTTCGTTTGCTATTTGTGTGGTTTCGATGCAATGGTGAAAGGCTCCTTGGAATTGAAAGGTCGTCATATCTCTCTCCAAGTGAGCGAGCAAATCTTCTGCTTCATTGATCCAGATTTCCTTGTTGGGAATGATCGACGGATAGGAACGCGTTACAGTCTCTTGTGAGGTAGGGGCGCACGGATAGTCGATCTTGAGTTTTAGTACATCCATGGCTTTCTGTGTTATTTCATGTTCATCAAAAGGTGCGTATGTGCCAGCAACACCGATACTGGAACCATCGTATACTCGCACACTTACCGCATGAATGAAAGTTTTCTTTACTGCTTCAATTTTTGATTGGGTGATTTTTACTGTGTCTTTTTCCATTTCCGACTTCCAATGTTCGATGATGGGTTTTTTCATTGCACCATCAACTCCCTTACCCGAATGTACGGACCTCCAAAACCCACTGGAAGTGGCGATTGCTCCATTTTTCCACAACCGCCCAATACCATGCCCGATATTTCAAGCCGATTTGATACCCCTTCGATATGTTGAAGGGTTTCTATAACTGTACCGGAGATGACAGAGGCGCGAACGGGTTCAGCCACGGTCCCGCGTCGAATCCGCCATGTTAAAGAAGGTCGCATCGTGAATGTGCTCATTCCAGAACCCCCATGTACGCTTTCGACCAAAATCCCATCATCGATATCGGAGATAAGGTCATACAAAGATTGGGTTCCTTCCTTAATGTATGTGGTTGTCATACGGACAATCGGTTCGTATGAGAAATCGACGGCTCTTGCGTTTCCCGTGAGGGATTCATCCATCATTGTGGCTGTAGACACACTATGAAGCCTACCAGAAAGAACACCTTTATCAATCAAGGTAGTGAAGCGCGAACGGGTCCCTTCATCGTCATAAGGAACATATCCGGATCCATGTACTTGACCCGAATCGATAATCGTAAGGATTTCGCTGCCTACTTTAGTGCCAATCTTCCACGCTTCTTGAGCCCCAAGGTCTCCAGCCATAAAGTCAGATTCACTTTTATGTCCAAAGCTTTCATGCGCAAAGATACCGGAAACTTCAGGTGAAAGAACCAATGTCCATTTTCCCGGTTCAATAGGTTCGCTTTTCGCGAGAAAAGTACAAGCTTGCTGGTATCGAAAGAGCAAAGATTCGTCGAGGTTTTCTAATTGAGAAAAATGAGTTCCTCCCCGTTGAAAGAATTCTCGAAGGCGTCGTTCTCCGTCCGCAAGTTCGAAATGGATATGGATACCGGCCCGTTGGAAATCAAAAGTGATTAAAGATCCTTTACTGGAAATGAAGGTCTTTTTTACATACTCGTCAATGTACTGGCTTTTGCGCATCAGCAGATAAGGTTTCTCATCCATGATCTGGTCATAGGAACGCAAGCGATCGATCTTTTCTTGTCGAGTAACGGAATTGATGTTCGCGGCTTTTGTAAAGAGAAGCGTATTATCCCTATGGACTTCAAAGTTTCTAACTAAAGGGTGTTCGGATATTTTGGGGTTTTTTGCGCAGAGTTTTGACAAACAGTCGATTTCTTTTGGGATCCTTCGAAGATCGGTCGTCGACGCATAATACCATCGGTTTCCATCAAAGAGGCGAATGAATGCAGCTGTGTAGTTTGGTTCTCGATATCCTTCCAGTTTTCCTTGGTGAAGCAATATTTCTGTCTTTGATACCTCTTCTATGCGAACATCGGTATATACACCTTCTGGAAAGGAAAAGTCCATCGCACACCTCCCGTTCCTTTTATTCAAGTATGCCATATGGATTATACACCTTGTCAATCCGCTATTGCTAACTATTGAAGTGACAGTTGTGTAAAATAGGGGGTTTACTCCTTAAGGTATTCCAGGATTGGATCTATATCAAAGAAAACAAGTCGAATGCGGGCAATCCAATCACCTATGTTTCCTTAGAGGGCTTTTTTATTCGTTTTTTGAAAGGAGCATGCTTCAGCAGATTCAGTTCCTTAAACAAGAGTGTAAGAATGGGATTGCCCATATGGAGTTTTAAAACGGATTGGTAAGAGGTCCGATCACTCCTGAATCATTGAAAGAAGATCATCTATGGAAATGACGGGGATTCTTAGTTGTTTTGCCTTATCTAGTTTGGAACCTGGATTGTCTCCCACAAGGAGAAAATCAGTTCTCTTGGAAAAGCTTTCGTTCACTCGGCCACCGTGGGCTTCAATTACTGCGCGTGCTTGCTCTCGAGAGTATCCAGAAAGGGTGCCTGTAATAGCGAATGTTTTCCCTTGGAAAGAATCGGATTGGGATGAATCCGGTTCTAAGGCGTTCACACCAAGATCAATAAGCTCGATCAGCATCTTCCTCGTTCCTGGTTGGGAAAAAAAACGGACCACACTCTGAGCGATTTCGGGGCCGATTCCGGGCAACCCTAAAAGTTCTTGTTCACTGGCATTCATCAACCGAGGCAAGTTTTTCAAAGAATAAGCGAGATCTTTCGCTGTTTTTTTACCGACCAGAGGGATACCCAAAGAGGTAATAAGGCGGTGTAGTGGTTGAGATTTGCTTTGTTCGATTTGATGGATCAAATTACCAGCCATTTTTTTCCCAAACCGTGGAATCCGGATGATTTCATCTGCTGTCAATCGATACAGATCCGATAGAGATTTGATAATGCCCCGATCCAGAAGTGCTTCGATCACTTTGTCACCCATGCCCTCAATATTCATTCCATTTCGGGATGCAAACATCTCGAAGGTTTTCTGAATTTTTGCAGGGCAAACGGGATTCATGCATCGAAAAGCTACTTCCTGAGGGTTATTTTTCCCCACTTCTCCATTGCAAACTGGACAAGCGAGCGGTCTACTGACAGGTCTTTGTGTGCCGTTTCTTGCTTCATGATCAACACTCACGATTTGCGGAATAATATCGCCCGCTTTTTCGATCCAGACCCAATCGCGGTTTTGGACCCCTTTTTCCTTCAAATTGGCGAAGTTGTGCAAAGAGGCCCTTTTTACAATCGTGCCAGCAACGGATACAGGATCAAGTTCTGCAACGGGTGTTATAACACCCGAACGACCGACTTGAAAGAAGATATTCCGTATCTGTGTGCGTTTTCTTTCCGCGGGAAATTTGAAGGCAACAGCCCATCTTGGGCTGTGGGTTGTACTCCCAAGAATCTGTTGGAAAGGCAGTTCATTGACTTTAATGACCAAGCCATCAATATCGAAGGGAAGGTCATGCCTTTTTTGGAGCATTTCTTTCCAATACTGAATGATCTGATCGGGATGAGAGCAAATAAGAGGGTTGTCTTGAATTCGAAACCCCATTCTTCCTAGAAAGGATAATACTTCCTGTTGGTTGTTCAATCCGAAATCGTGGGCACTAAGCACTTGGTAAAAGAGCGCATCCAGCCCTCTTTTACGAACTACATGAGGAATCAGTTGCCGTAAGGTTCCCGATGCTGCATTTCTCGGGTTTGCGAATGGTATCGCACCTTCTTCCTCCCTTTGAAGATTGATTTGATAAAAGGCTTCTTTAGGCATAAAGACTTCCCCGCGAACTTCCAAATCAATTGCTTCAGGAAGAGTGTGGGGAATCGATTCGATCATCGTGGCATTTTGTGAAATATCCTCGCCCGCGATCCCGTTTCCTCGAGAAATCCCTTTGGTCAAACGTCCTTTTTTATATCGGAGCGATATCGAGACACCATCGATCTTGAGCTCCACAATATACGATAATTTCCCGTACTTAAGGGCACCGTCATCATTCAGATTTTTTTTAACTCTTTGATGAAAAGCGATGATTTCATGGTAGTCATAGGTGTTATCTAGACTAAGCATGGGTATTGTATGAGTCACTGAATCCATGGATTCGGAAGGATATCCGCCGATTCGTTGGGTCGGTGAATTGGGGCGGATGATTTGAGGATGCTCTTTCTCAAATTGAATGAGTTTTGCGTAGAGTTGGTCATATTCTTGATCCGAAATCTTTGGTTGGGATTTTTGAAAGTATGCTTCATTATGACGTTCGATCTCTTGGATGAGCATTTCATATTCATTTTGAATATCGCGACTGGCTCTCTCAAGCTTATCCATCCTGATCCCTCCTGTATTATTGGTTTTTCGGTTTGGAAGGCACGGATTTTTGATGGAGCATGGCGGGCATAAACCATAAAGTGGCCCCCATCCCGACAGCGATGCTCAAAATCATTAAGATCGAGACATGAACATACAACAGGAGAGGCGCTGTAAGGAGCAGAGCAAAACTCCCCATCAATGCTAAACTGTTGGCTAGGATTGGAGTTGAAGTTCTTGCTAAGGCTTTCTCCGCATCTTTTTCTCTGCGCCACCAAACCATATAATGGATGGAGTAATCGATAATCAACCCCATCAGCATTCCAGAAATCATGGCGGTTGATATTTGAAGAGGAATTTGCAACAGGCTCATAAAGAGAAAATTGAAAAGAACTGTAATAAGAATGGGAATGGTGGATAAAAAAGCGATTTTTAGGTTCCGGAAAATGATGATCAAGAGAATGAGAATTAGGGCAAACGCGATTACTAGGCTTTGAATTTGATTTTCGACAACCGTTGCGTTTAAGTTGCTCCAAATGAGCGCTGCAGAAGCCAAGGTGAATGTAAAGGTTTCTGAAAGGGAAGGGTGTTCTGCAATCTTCTCGAGAATGTAAGTTTGCGTCAAAGAAGCGCTGATCGAGTCACTCTCACTGGACATGAGCATTACCCGCATCGCATCTGAAGCCAAGAGCGATTGAGCCATGGGATCAGCCGAAACCCGTAATCCCCCTATCAGCAGAGGTACGGGTAGGTTTAACCGATCCGATATATCCCAAATGCTTTGTGTATGAGCGATTTTCGGAAATTGGGCGATCTCGTCGAGAAGAAGCTTGAGTTCTTGGGCTTCTTCTGAAGTCAAGTAGAAGAAGGATGAATCTTTTCGTTCCACCATAAAGGTATAGTTGGTGATCCATCCGAACGATTCCCGCATTTTCCTTGACGCTTGCATTGTTGGAGATGATTTACGAAAAAAAACATATTGATCAACTTGAAGAGGGATTCGCGCGATCAGGAAAGGGGAAAGGACCAGCACGAAGATCGTTGCCCAGAAAAAAAGCCTTTTGTATCGCAAAAAAGTGCGCAAAACCCGTTTTTCTTTCAGTGCTATCGATTGAGGAATCTTCGGAATATTGGCCAAATTCGGAAGAAGACCAATAGTAAAAACAGCCGAAAAGAGGATTCCTAGAGATACGAAGATACCCATGTCTCGGAATGCTTGAGAGTTGATGAAAATATAGGAAGAAAAGCCAGCGGTTGTTGTTAATGCAGAGAAGTATATGGGAATCATCTCATCCTTTCGGGTCATTTTAACCAGACTGGTATGGGATAATCCGTTGGATGCATTTTCTACCCATCGAGTCAAAAAGTGCATCCCATATGCGGTACCCACGATCAGGATAAAGGAAGGAATCATTACTGTTAGGCTGTTCATGTTTCTGCCGGTCAGAAGCATGAGGAACAAGACCCATATGGAGCCAAGAACGGGTGGGATCAAGGTTAAAAAGCTAAGATACAGGTTCCGTAGTTTCCAAAAGTACAAGACGAGAATAATGAGAAGGATTAAGGGGGGATATGTAAAGGTCATGACATTCAAAGATTGGAAAATTTCATAGTTGACGATTTGTTCTCCAAGGATGGAAAAAGACATTTGAGTCATCGGATGTACAATATCTTTGAGATCTTGTACGATTTGCTGAGGTTCGATCTGTTTTGAATCATCTTTCCGGATCATGAGGAAGAAAAGCGAACCATCTTTTGAGATTAAAGTCCCAGAGTATAGAGAGTCAAGAAAAATGCGATCATCCAGGAAATATTGCCCATCTTCTTTGGTAACATATGGATCCGACTGGACCGTCAATGACAAACCGGGAGAACGGGACATCCGAGTGGCGTTCATGATGGATTCGATATGGGTAACATAATCAACCTTCTGGATTTCTTGGGTTATCTGATCGATATCTGCTAGAGCTTCACTAAGGGAAAGCGAATCCCGCTCAAACAATAGGATAATCGTGGTAGCATCACCAAAGGAATTCGCCACTTTTTGAAAAGACTTAAGAGAAGGATCTTCAGGGTCTAGATAAGCAGTTGGCGAACTGTCAAAATACATATTCATCATTACATAGATACTCATGAGCACTGTTACACTCAAGACGATCCAAACCAGAGGGTTGCGCAAGATAAAGGAACGGGTATTCAACGAAACCACTCCCCGTTGGCGTGTTGTCTAAGAGTTCTGGATGCCAACGCGGGATCCGGTTGGTGAAATATTGCTGCCCCTGCGACCAGCACAGTTGCTCCGTGCTCGACAAGAGCTCGCGCATTGTCCAAACATACTCCTCCATCGACTGAAATATCAAGGGAAGGATGAATCCGTTCGGAAAGGGATCGAACTTCCTGTACTTTTCGAAGTGTTGAAGAGATAAACTTCTGAGCGGTGAAACCAGGATTCACTCCCATTACCAAGATTCCATCAACCCATGGAATTATCTCTTCTAATAGCATAACCGGTGTATGTGGATTGATAGAAACCCAAGGAGAGACACCCAAACTCCGAATCTGTTCAATGGAACGATGCAGGTGGACACAAGCTTCATAGTGAATCGTGAGGATGGATGAGCCAGCTTCTGCAAATTTTGCAATAAAAGGATCCGGCTGACTGATCATGAGATGAACATCTAAAGGCAGCTCTGTGATTCTGTGCAGCGCTTGAACGACTGGGACTCCTATTGTAATATTAGGAACAAAATGACCGTCCATTACATCAACATGAATCAGATCCACTTCGCTTTGCACTTTCTGAATGTCAGACTGAAGGTTTGCGAAGTCTGCTGCTAGAATGGAAGGAGATAATCGAATCATGGTTTGCCTCCAATCTTCTGTGATTTATCGGATTTTCGGTTCCGTTCCTTTTTCAGTTTCTGCATATGAAAGTTTCGGGCTTCCTCCACCATCATCTGATAACTCTCAAACCGGGAATTAAGGATAATTCCAGCTTTTACATGTTCTTGAACCGCGCAACCGGTCTCATCAAGATGAAGGCAATCTGAGAACAAGCATTTTTGTCCTGTTTCAATCAGCTCCGGAAAGAAAAACCGAATTTGTTGGGGTTTGGTATCTGTCAGCTCCAATTGGGCAAAACCAGGCGTATCGGCAATAAAAGTCCTTGGACCCAATTGAATCAGTTCCGTGTATGTAGTGGTGTGTACGCCTCTTTCGAGAGCGACAGATAGCTCATTTGTCCGGAGTTTCAATCCCGGTCTTATTGCATTTAGCAACGTACTCTTTCCGACACCGGACATACCTGCCATGGTTGAGATTTTCCCTGCCATAATCCGTTGAACATCCAAAATCCCTAGCCCTGTCTTTGCACTCGTTTCGATGACAGGATAGTATTGTTCATAGTATTTGGATAGTCCCCGCATACTCTCCAGTTCTGTTTTGGTGAGCAAGTCTACCTTATTAATCACCAAAGAGGTATCAACAGCCTCTTTTTCTGTTTGCGCAAGGAACTTATCGAGGATCAAAGGGGAAAAACCGGGGTAACGGTACGTGACAACAAGCAGGACATGATCCAGGTTGGCGATGTTGGGCCGAGTAAGAAGGTTGTTACGCGGGAGTATGTTTTCAATCCTTCCGTGATGGTCATCTTGAAGAGAGTATTCTACAACATCACCAACAATCGGACGAATGTTTTGGAGTCGGAACCTTCCACGAAGTGAGCAAAGGTACCGTTGTTCAGTTGCCATATCGCGGATATCAACTAAGTTCGAATGAAACCGAGCGACAACTCCCTGCCTTCGATCCATTAACCCTCCTTGCGCCTCAACCACCGAGCCATGATGATCAAATTCTGATAATGAGCATCATCTATCTTAACAGCGCTATGTCGGATCCCTTCCTGAATAAACCCGTAGCGTTTGTATAAAGCAATCGCGCCACAATTATCGTGCATCACCATCAGAGTTAACCGTTCCAAAGGCGATTGATTCTTGGCCCAATGCATAAGAGTATCCATCATCGCTGAACCAACCCCTTTGCGGAAATAGTCCGCATCAACAGAGAGCCCAAACTCTGCATCGTGTTTTGTTCTTCTCTTTTGCCCTCCAAGGCAATTAAGAAGGCCAATGATCCTCATTCTGTGGGTTGCGACAATCATTATGCAGTTTTCGGATCGGTGGTGCGCTTGAATGAAACGGATTTCGGTCGTTGGGTTTTTTTCCAGTTCATCAGCAGTATTGATCATGAAAGGAAATCGATCTGCGTTACGGTGAAGGTATTCAAGAATCTCGCGGGCATCGTTTTCATTGGCCTCACGAACTGTAACTTCTCCCCCGTCTTCCATCATAATAATCCGCGGTTCGACCTTTGGATCTCCGTTCATTTGTCTTAGTTCCAAAATCCTATCGGTGGTACGCATTTTCAAGTCGACCAAAAAAGAGCGTATGATATCCATTATCAGCGCGATAATTCTTTTCGATATAGTCAAAAGGGAGTTCAAATGGTTGGATTTGTGTGGTCGTAACAACAGCGCACTCAAAAAGCGTGTGGGCTTCCTGAATGGGAGCGGTAAAACCTGGTACCTTGTCAAGATGGAGGCTCCCAGTTTGAAACTTGTCTAGATTGTATCCTGATTCAGTTCCGAAAAAACGCAATGCTTCCTGGTACACATCAGAAAAGCAATTCACACAGAATCGCCCAGTTTCTTTTATCAATCGCCACGTATACCGTTGCGGACGAACGGCACTGATAAAATAGGGTTCATTCCACATGAACCCGAAAAATCCCCAAGCTACAGTCATTCCGTTTGGTTTGCCACGCGCATCGACACTGGTAATGATGATCCTTCCTTTCTGAAGATCGTCCATACACTGTTGGCTAAATTCCAACCACTGCTGGCTGTCCACGGTCTCACCCCCGAATATTCGTTCATCTTGTGTGATTATACCATACCAGTGGGGGCTAGAAGAATATCGGATTCGATCGTGTTGGGAGCGCCTTGGGTTTTTTTTGAAAGCCCCGTCAAAGTATTCCCCGGTCCTATTTCAATATTCTCAAAAGACCCTAGCGCAGCAAGCGAATGAAGTGTCTTTACCCATTGTACCGGTTCAACGATCTGACGGATTAGCAGTTCTCGGATGCAATTTGGTTCCTCCTCCGGATTTCCGCTCACATTCATAACTACAGGTATTTGAGGCTTCTGTACGGTTGCGTTTTGAAGATACGGCCTCATTTCTGCTTGAGCTGTTTTCATCATTCTGGAGTGAAAAGGCCCGCTTACCTTCAAAGGAATGACTCGGACTCGTCTTCCAGGAATGTTGATGGATTTAATGGCTTGGTAAGCACTTTGTAGCTCGTTTTTTTCTCCGCTGATCACGATTTGATCATCTGAGTTAATATTGGCAATTTGTACTTTCGGGTAGGATACAAGAATCGAATCTAGTTCCTCGGGTGTGAATCCGATCACTGCTGCCATGCTTCCTGTTCCATCGGCTGCCTTTTTCATTGCGCATCCCCTCTTTTGAACCAGTTGAAGGCCTTCTTCGAAGGAAAGAGATTTCGCAAAGACTAACGCTGTGTATTCACCAAGGCTATGACCGGCGCAAGCTCTAAATCGATACCCTTTTTCTTCCAGTGCGGCAGCATACATTAACCCAGTGATAAATAGGGCTGGTTGAGCATGTGAAGTATCGGTCAGTATTTCGGGATCATCCCCAAAAACAATTGCTTTCAAGCTGTATCCTAGAATTCGTTCAGATTCATCCATAATCGATCGACAACGGGAAACGTGGTAGTAAAGTTCATTTCCCATTCCTAGTTTTTGCGATCCCTGACCGCAAAAGACAGCTGTTTTCATTCTTTCTTCTCCTTTTTTTCCTTGTTCTCAGGATGACTAAATTTCTGATAGCACTCCTGAAACCGTTTCATACCCAATAACCACGTGCTTTCAATGATTCCTTGAACGGTTTTAATTTCATCAATCAGTCCGCAGCACTGTCCGGCCATAAAGGACCCTTCTTCAAGATCGCCATCCATGAACGCTTTCCGCAAACTCCCAACTAAAAGATCCTCAGCTTCTGCAAGACTCCCGATATTCTCCATGTCTGCAAGGGTTTTGCATATTTTACTCCGCAAAACGCGTGCTGGATGTCCCATTTTTAACCCGGTTATTTCGGTATCGCGGATCGACCCGCGAAGGATCTTTTTCTTGTAGATTTCATGGGCTTCTGATTCGAAACTAGCAATGAAACGCGTCCCCATTTGTACTCCTTCCGCGCCAAGGATAAATGCCGCGGCCATTCCTCGGCCATCGACGATTCCACCGGCAGCGATAACTGGAATAGAAACTTGATCGACTATTCGGGGGACTAATACCATTGTTGAAACTTCTCCAATGTGCCCTCCGCTTTCCATCCCTTCGGCAATAACAGCGTCTGCGTTGATTCTCTCCATCATGCGAGCCATCCCTTCGCTTGCTACGACCGGAATCACTTTAATCTCTTTTTCCTTGAGCCTTGAGATGTATCTAGAAGGATTTCCAGCTCCGAAGGTAACGATTGGCGGTTGTTCTTTCAAAACGACCTCAACTTGTTCATCGATAAATGGGGATACGAGAATCAAATTGACTCCAAAAGGAAAAGTAGTAAGGGCTTTGCATCTTTGAATCGCCTTTTGTAGTATGTCAGGTGTCATGCTTCCAGAACCTATGATACCCAACCCTCCTGCATTCGAAACCGCAGAAGCAAGATTTGGAGTTCCTACCCAGGCCATCCCTCCCTGTAGGATCGGATATTGAATCTTCAGAAGTGAACAAATTCGGTTCATACCGTTTTCCTCCTTGCCTTCAACTTGGCATTCGATGCAGGGTTGCCATTCCATAAGATAGTCCGGATCCATAAGCCATTAAGAGAATGTTTTCTACTGGAATTTTCGAACGATATACCTCCTCTAGCGCCCAAGGGATGCTATTCGCGCCTGTATTTCCGTGGAGAGATACCGTCGATAATATTTGCGCTTTTGTGTATCTTCTGGCTGTATGAAAAAGCTTTTCAATAATTCTTGCATTGGACTGATGGGGAATGATCATGGAAAGCTGGTTGAAATCAACAATCTCCGTACATCGCATAAATATTTCTTCAAAGGTTTTGACCGCAAACCGATATACATGCAACCCATCCATATGAATTTTCCAAAGTGGTTTCCTCAATGATAGCGACAAATCATGGTCATACTTATGAGTGTTAAAAGACAGGCCGATTTCCATCCACCCATCTTCTTCAATGGTCATAGCGGTGCTTCCGTCTCCAAATACGATATATGTTCCTGTGTCTTCCTCTTCGAGAAAAGGGGAAAACCGTTCGGAAGTGATAAGGAGGATTTTCTGATACATCCCCTTTTTGATTAACGCTGAAACGACTTCTAAAGAGTTGATAAACCCAGTACACCCGTTGTTCATGTCAAAACCACCGCATCGGAGATTGAAAGCGCCTTGTATATAGGCCGAAATCGAAGGAAAGGATTGTTCCGATGCGCTGAAGACACAAATTACTTGATCGATCCCTTCCAAAGCGTCTGGATGGATTTCTAAAAGCTCTTGGACGGCTTTTTTTGCCATTACCGAGTTTTCTTCATCGGAAAAAAACCGCTGAAGAATACCTGTTCTTTGCTGGATCCACTCGGGGTCCAAACCCAATTGTTTCTCCATCTCTGTACTACTTACCATTCGTTTGGGTATATATCGAGCCATCCGGGAAATACACACTCGGTTCATAGTTCTTTTGTTCCAAGAATGAGCTGCGCGGTAACGACTAAACCCTTTTTCCCTTCTTTCTCGATTTGACCATCCACGATTGATATCTTTCCCCTTCTCTGGATAGCTGTGATTTCGTAGATAATTATGTCTCCAGGGTAAACCGGTTCTTTAAACCGCGCTTTTTCGATACCAAGGTATAAGGGAAGCTCTCGAGTTCCATCAGTGGAATTCTGATCGCAATGAATGAGCATCAATCCTGCTGTTTGGGCAAGTCCTTCAAGAAGAAGCACCCCGGGCATAATGGGGTAAGAAGGGAAATGTCCTTGAAAAAATGGTTCATTGATCGTGACACATTTAATAGCTTTAATGGTGCTTTCCGTTTTTTCCAACACCCGGTCTACAAAAAGAAAGGGGTATCGATGAGGTAGAATCTCCATAATCTGTTGAATGTCCATGTTATCCTCCTTACAGATATCTCGCCGCTTCAATCCTTCAACTCGATCGGCTTAGGGTTTGCCAGAAATAGTCTAGAACTTCAATCGCTTAAAACCTTCTCCGAAAACTTCAGTGTTTTGTTGAACAATCATAAAAGCATCAGGATCGTGCTTTAGGGTAATGCTGCGAAGAAGGCTGATTTCTCTTCTCCGGATTACAATCCATAGAACCGGACGGTCTTTTCGTGTGTATGCGCCCATGCCGGGAACTATGGTTGCTCCCCGTTCCAACTTCATAAAGACCTCTTCTTTGATTGCTTCCCATTGGTCGGATATAATCCATACACTTCGGGTATTTTCAATCCCTTCCAAAACACCATCGATAACTTTCGTCGTAACAAAAATAGCAATGATTCCGTATAACACAATAATCGGTCCAAGAATGATCATAGCAACGAAAGTGATCAACGAGTCTACGATTAATAGCCCAAATCCCGTGCTAATCGAGGAAAAGCGCTTTATAATCATCGCAATAATGTCGGTGCCCCCTGTGGAAGCCCCTTTCCAGAAAACCAAGCCCATCCCTATACCCGCAATCACTCCCCCATAAATTGGCGCTAAGAGTGGATCCTTAGAAAGATCGGGAGGGGACAAAGGCAAAATGTATGAGAATAAGTCCACAAAAAGGGATAGGGTGATCGAAGAAACAATGCTTTTAATTCCAAAGCGAGCCCCAAGGATCCAAAATCCCAGAGCAAACAAGCCCATATTATATCCAAGCATTTGTATTCCCACTGGCCAACCGGCCAACTCATATACCACGATTGCTAAGCCACTTACTCCACCTGCTACAATCCGATTGGGTACGAGAAATAGGGCTATTGACACCGCAGTCAAGAAACATCCCAGAAAGAGGACGACATAATCTGTAACGAATCCTTTTTTGAACCCCATCAAGGGGATTCCTTAATCGGGAGCGGAATCAAGAACAACTCAGGTTTTTGGTTCGTAGTATATGAAGAAAAGCCCACAAATCGATCAGATGGCGAGAAAAAAGGGTAAAATTGATCGCCGGAATCGGTATCGAGTCTTTGAGGTTTATCGTCCTCTACCGTCCGGATAAAAAGGTCATAGACTCCTGTTGGATTGGCACTGTATACAAAAAATGGCGACTCAAAAGACCATCGAACATCGACTTCGTTAAAATCGGTTTGTGAAAGCGAAGTCCATTGATTGGTGGATAGATCCCAAGAAAACAGATTGTAATGGGATCCCATGAGTAAAGAGAGAATAGCGATCCCATCTCGAACATCGATTGATTGAGGGAATCCATAAGGAACAGGAGGATGAAGGATCCATCTTTTCATGGAGTCCAGGTGCATCTGAATGATCTTGCCGTCACGAATGTAATACAAATAATCTTGATCAACACAGGGGGAATGGATGTCACCGTAATCTAGGGTGATCAGTTCTGATCCTTGAACAGAGAGAATACCGGTTAGCTTCGAAACTGCTAAGGCGCGAAGCTTCCACTGAGTTGCTCCACTTTGAATAAAGATCAACCACGGGCCTTTTTCGTTTTTCAAAGAACCAATAACCAAAGGGAAAATTTCGCTTGCTTCGGGCAATACATAAATCGATTCCTCCATGGTTTCCAAGTTGATAACGATTGGGTTGGTATTCCCTGTAAGTTTGTCGGAGATATAGGTGAAGAACCTTCCATCTTGCGAAAAACTTGCGTATTCATAACTGGAGAGGAAATGCGTGAAGCGAGTATCCGCTTCAATCCGATGATTGAGCACTCCTTCCAATACGAGTATTTCCAGAAGAGTCATTGCGGCTCGATACGCAATTGGTTCCCAGCGTTCGCCGGATTTCAGAAAATATGAGTTGCCCTTTTTCCCATCCAATTCAATATCCAATCGGAATAGTTCTGATCCTTCGGAGCAAAAACGTATGGTGAGTGAATAATCAGCAGGGGTGCGGATCGCATATCCTTCAGAAATGAGATGTTTCTGGATCGCATCGGTCATATCACGTGCAATTGACTGAAAAGAAGAGCTCAATACGGGATCGTAATGGAGGACAAACCGCACGGAATTGCCAATAAACAAACATGGTAGGCTGAAAAAAAACATAAAAAAAAGGGTGACTTTTAGCATTGGTGTATCTTCAGCATGTTTGTCGTCCCGGGAATTCCCCACGGAATTCCTGCCGTTATAATAATTAGATCTCCTTTTCGAGCGATTCCCCTCTCTAAAGTTTTCTCAACGGATAACTCAATCATTTCATCTGTACCCATGGTTTTTTGAATCAATACAGGTATTGTTCCCCAGACCAAGGCCATTCGTTGAAATGTCTGTTCATTAGGGGTTGTCGCGATGATCAAGGCTTTGGGACGGTATTTTGATATCCTCCGAGCAGTGCTTCCACTGCTTGTTGACGCAACAATAACCCCAACGTTGAGCTGTTCGCTAATCTGCACGCAAGCTTTTGCAATCGCTTCTCCCGAATTCTCCATAAGGGGAAGATCCTTCCATGCCTTGGATCCGAGGTCAGCTTGCACGGTTTCGGTTCGTTGCGCGATCCGGTGCATTACTCCTACTGCTTCTACAGGATACTTTCCAATGGCGGTTTCTCCGGAGAGCATAATGGCGTCTGTTCCATCCAAAATGGCATTGGCGATATCTGTGGCTTCTGCCCGAGTGGGACGAGGATTGACAATCATCGATTCAAGCATCTGGGTTGCAGTAATCACTGGTTTGCTTTGGGCGTTGCACATTTTAATTATCCTTTTTTGGGCGATTGGAACATCTTCCGTTGGAATCTCTACTCCTAAATCTCCTCGTGCAACCATAATGCCATCACTTTTGTAT
This sequence comes from uncultured Thermotogaceae bacterium, assembly GCA_964462525.1. GTDB lineage: Bacteria > Thermotogota > Thermotogae > MWEM01 > MWEM01 > CAYWWY01. The sequence goes on along the minus strand of CAYWWY010000001.1, from coordinate 221,557 downwards.
ATGATGCTTTGAAGATAAGCCATAGCTTGACTGGTTTCAATTTTCGAGATGATGGGAATAACCGAGTCCATCCTTCGCAAATGGTCTCTTGTTTCTTCTACATCCTCAGGTTTTCGAACAAAGGATTGCGCGATAAAATCGATTCCTTCTTCAACTGCGATCTTCAAATACTCGAGGTCTTTATCTGTAATCGGAGGCAATCCGATATCAACACCAGGTACGTTGATCCCTTTTCTGTGGGAAATGACGCCAGAGTTTAAAACCCTGGTTTTAATCTGAGTCTCGTTTGTTTCGAGCACTTTCAAACCAACCAAACCATCATTGACGAGGATCAAATCTCCTGATTTGACTTCTTTCGGGAGATTGGCATAGCTAATCGATGCGTATTGATCGTTTCCCAAGATCTCGTCAGAAGTTAGCACGAATTCCTGCCCTTCTTCCAATTGGATTTCATCCGCGCAGAACTGACCGGTTCGTATCTTCGGACCTTCCAAATCGAGCAGAATCGCTAAAGGTTGGCGCATCCGTTCTCGTATTTTTTTTAACCGATGGATCAATTGAATATGCATTTCGGGCTTTCCATGAGAAGTGTTTAGCCGAGCAACATTCATCCCTGCTTGAACTAGGGATTCGATTATCGACTCTTTTTCCGTGACGTTTCCAATTGTACAAACGATCTTTGTTCGTCTCATCACTCGCCTCTCCTTCTGTATCGAAATCTATGAGACTAGGAAAGCAGATATGAAATTTCGTAGAGATCCAAATTGATCGTTTTCTTTTGCTCTAGCACCGTCTTATAAGGAACACGCACCATAGAATTCGATTGAAGCCCAATCATCACGCCAAACTCACCCTCCATAACCGCTTTCACGGCATGCAATCCCATTCTTGTGGCTAGAATCCGGTCAAACGCAGAAGGGCTTCCCCCTCTTTGAATATGCCCCAAAATGGTTATTCGCGTCTCGTAGCCAATTTTGTGTTCCAGATGGCGAGAAACCGTATACGCGCTTGCTGCTCCTTCTGCCACAACGATGATGGAGTTGATTTTCCCCCTTTTTCGTTCTTCTAAAAGTCGTTCAGCAAGTTTGTCGTAATCGACAGGTACTTCAGGAATGATCGCGGCTTCAGACCCAGTAATAATACTCGCCATCATTGCGATGTAGCCATTTTCTCGACCCATGACTTCCACGATAAAAGCCCGTTCATGGGAGGCAGCGGTATCTTTGAGTTTTTGGATGTTCTCCATCACTGTATTTAAACATGTATCAACTCCGATGGACATATCTGTTCCATAGATGTCATTATCGATACTGCCTGGAATTCCTACTGTAGGGATTCCGTGATCATCATTTAGCAAAGCCGCGCCGTTTAAGCTACCATCACCACCAATGACAACCAATGCTTGAACCCCTCGCTTTCTCAGCTTCTCTGCTGCTTCTTCTCGAACAGAAGCCACTTTAAATTCTGGGCAGCGAGCGGTTTGAAATGCTGTTCCTCCCTTTTCCAAAAAACCTGCCACATCCTTATACTGAAGCTCAATAAATTCCTCATCCAAGATACCTGCATACCCCTTCTGGATCCCAATCATTTCCATACCTGATTTGATTCCGTAGCGGACAACCGCGCGAACTGCCGCATTCATCCCTGGCGAATCTCCACCGCTTGTCAATATTCCCAATTTTTGAATTCCCATTGGCTCTCCCCCTTGACTAAGTTGCCTTTTCTTCCCGATCAATCGATGACCTAATTCCCTTCGCAATACCGATTGCGATGCTTGGAAGCTCTTCGATGCGTTCATTGGCAATTACCGACACAATATCAATAATCCCGATATATTTGCCCGTATTGGGGAAATAGGCGCTATCCTCCAAGCCTAATGCGCCAATCATGTAGATCGTGAAGTCTTCTTGGACCAATCTCAGTTCTTCCTGTCTGTGCGACAGGGCTTTCGCAGCTTTGGCTTTCCAAAATCGAATGGTCTCATTCTTTTGATAAATCCTGTCCAAAAAAGGACGGGAAAACTGGTCCAAGGAGAGACGCACTCTTGGCTCGTCTAAATGATAAAATGCACAGTATGGAATCATAATCCCCGGAAGCCTTCTTTTATAGTCTTCCCAGAAATGCATCCATTCCTTCCGATCTTTTTTTAAAATGTCGAAAAAATCCATGGACCGTTCCAGTAATATGCTACGCATAAATAATCAGTCGGTCTTTCGACGAAAAAGCTCGAGTACCAAAAGAACCTCTCCTTTTCCGATTTTTAATTGTTTCGCGATTTCTTCGGGTTCGCTGCCTTCAGAAGCAAGATTCAAAATACGGTGTTCGAGCGAGCTTTCGGATATATCAAAGGAGGGAAAAGAAGACGATTCTCTCTCTCCAGAATCTCCTTTCTTTGACTGTTCAAGGACAAATTCCTTTTTCTCTTCTTCGACACTCGATTTTTTTCTCGTGGTTTTATCACGGGTATTCTGTTTAATGTCTTCAGCATGATTTCCCTCGTCATGATTCAGGGGGGCCGCTTTCCCATTGCTGTCCTGTGAGAATTCGCGTATCATTCCCATCTTTTTTTCGAATTCGGTTATGTGTTTGTTGCTCTCTGAAACCAGCGATGAAAGAGACAAGTATATTTCATTGGATTCCTTCAAAACTTTCTGGAAATCGGCAATCCGATTTTCTAAAGCTTGTAATCGATTCGCTGATATATGTTGGAATCGTCCGATCAAATCGAGAACTCTTGTCTCAAATTCATTGACGTCGGTTGAAAGCTTTTCCGTTTTCTTCTTGCTTCCGCGAATGAATAAAAAACCCATGGCGATTAAGAGCCCAAAGGTAGCAAACACTACAAGGAACAAAGTTGCGTTATCCAATGGCTTTCCCCCATTAGGCTGATCGAGATTCATCATTCAGCCAATTCGCTAAGCTCAAGATCATAGATGCGTTCTGTTTGAGCCACCTTCTTGATTCGGGATAATCGGGCGCATGTTGTTTCACTTCCTGCCAAAAATGGGGAGAATGATTCATATGCGTTAAGTGGCACAATTCGTGGATTGCTACATAATCAATAATAAACACGGGTGCCATAATCAAAGACCAATTCATCTGAAGGACCCCATTATTGGTACAGCTTCCCCAACGAGATTTATAAAACTTGATAAAGACGTTCTGGGGATGTTTTTGAACTTTGATTGAAGCCTTATGAACACGATCCAAAATAGTAGCTTTCGCGCTCCGGATCAAAACCTTTCGGATTTCTTTGACAGCATTCCGATAATAGTGATGTCGTGGGAATCTGGGATGACAAATGATTTGGATTGTATCACCTGATATTTGGCAGTTCATGCTTGGTATTTGTGGGTCTGAGATTTCCTGGATCGTCCGGACTGTTCCTTCTATCAGAAATTGTGGAAACAACTCGTTATGTTTCATAGGAAAGGATTTTGCCTACGATCTCTTTTAATCGTTCATCCGCATCTTCATTTGGGACTTGACAAGTGCCGGCATTGGAGTGTCCTCCTCCTTGGTAATGAAGCATAAGTTCTCCGATGTTTACAGTCGATGAACGATCAAGTATGGATTTTCCTACGGCAAAGACAGTGTTCTGTTTTTTTAATCCCCAAATAACGTGGATGGATATTTTCGAATTTGGAAAAAGGGCGTAAATCATAAAACGGTTCCCGACATAAATCGTTTCTTCTCTCCGAAGGTCAAGTACGATAAGGCTTCCCATACCTAATTCTTTGGAGCAATGAAGGATTTGGTTCTTGAAATTGGATTGTTGCGAAAAGTACAAGGTAGATCGTTCTTGTACATCTGGGTCTTCAAGGATTTCTCCGATGGTCATTTTTTTGCAGGAATCAATGAGTTTCATCATCAATGAATAATTGGATATCCGGAAATTCCGGAATCGTCCTAGACCTGTTCGAGCGTCCATTAAAAAATTGAGTAATACCCAACCTTTGGGCTGAAGGATTTCATCCAACGAAAACTGAGCAGAATCCGATTTGTCAACCGCTTCCATCATTTCATTCGACACTCCCGGAAAGCGATCTCTTCCACCAAAATAGCTGTACACAACCCTGGCGGCAGAAGGCGCTTGAGGATCGATGATGTGGTTTTTTTGCTCCGAAACACGAAGTGTTTCGCTATAATGATGGTCAAAAGCAAGATAAACCCCTTTAACGTAGGGAAGATTGGTCGTAATGTCTCGCGAAGTAATGGCTATTTTTCCGTCTTGCATGTCTTTGGGATGCACAAACAGAATATCTTCGATCATATCCAGTTCTTTCAGTAAAACTCCGCAAACCAACCCATCAAAATCACTTCGAGTTACAAGGCGAAATTGGTTCGGTTCCATCTTTGCTCCCCTTTTCGTCGCGTTTGAACCCCTTCGAATTCTATTATACCATGCCATGGAACCCATGGAATGGGAGTGTCTGAATTTCCTATGGCGTACCGATTTGGATTATGAGAACCAATGAGCGATTGTACAGGCCACTTCTTCTCTTTCACAATCATTTACAACAACGTGCGCGCTATTTTCAAGGATGATCGTTTGTTTTCGGGATGCGCCAATCTTATGTTCGATTATATCAGAGGTCTTTAATGAAACTGTTCGGTCCTTTTTTGAGAGAATCGTTAGTGTTTCCGATCGAACCTTTGGCAATCTGCGAATTGCTATTCTCCGTATCCGCTCGAGATCCGATAGTTTTTTCAGATTATCTGTGCTCCAATATTCTTTGGACAGGTGTTCCAAGTCAGGATTGTCTGGGAAAATGGGAATACGCCCTTCATCCCTTTTGCGATTTGGAACGATCCATTTAAGAATTGGGGTTAATCCAAGGATTTTGCTTTTCACTCCAAACGCGGGAGCAGCCAAAACGATTTTTGGCGGTTGGAATATGGAAGCAAGAATGACGGCCAATAACCCTCCCATTGACAGTCCACAAATCATTGGATTTTGATAATCTGTTAAAAGGTGGATATAGGAATCGATTGATGCGCGCAACCATTGATTCCAGTTTGATTGGTCAAAGTCGGTGGAATTGGTACCGTGCCCGGGTAATCGGGGCACATGCACAGTCATTCCTTTCGTATTCAGGTAATCGGCAAGAAAACACATATCGTGAGGAGATCCCGTATATCCATGGATCAGCAATACCGCTTTCTCCCCCGCTTTTCTGAAAATGGGAGCTGATATAGGCGAGCCGATTTTGGTATCGGGTCTCAAACGGTCAATGTTCACGAACTAACTCCTTATGCTGATTGCCCATTTCAACGTACACATTCGCGTGGAGTGTACGAGATTCTCGAAACTTTGGATCTAGCCTTTTTTTCTGTACAGCAGGAACTCCGGCAACAAGACTATCTTCGTCAAATGATTCTCTTTCCTTTACAAGGGAAGACGCAGCGATAACAGTTCCTTTTTGGATGATTGCTCCATCGAGAATGACTGCGCCAATCCCAATCAAAGAATGGTCATCAATCTTGCATCCATGGATAACTGCGTTGTGTCCGACAGTTACTTCCTTTCCAATCCAAACGGGATGGTTCTCAGAAGTATGAATCGTTGCGTTGTCTTGGATGTTGCTGGATTTCCCAATATAGATAGGAGCCATGTCACCCCTTAGTACTGCGCCGTACCAAACACTTACCCCTTCTTCCAGTGTCACATCTCCGATGATTGTCGCATTGGGCGCAATAAAAACGGATGGATGGATTTTCGGATAAGCATCCAAATACCTAAGGATCATCTTACCCCCTCCTCTCACATGATGATCTCATTCCCTTCTGAATACTGCTTTTTAAAACCGACAACTTGATAGGTCCTGAGTTTTGTGTTTTTTGATTCTCGCCAACTGCAACGAACAGGGACTGCAAATTCCGGAGCGAATTTCCCTTTTTCTAACCAATATCTTGCTTCTTTGGTCCGAACAACACTGGGGTTGGCGATCACTTCAAGATGGATGGGTGTATCCAACCAATGTGCTTCATCAATGGTATTGATAGACATGATTTTTTCGCAGATTTCCTCTCGTACTAACGAATCTGGGGTTGGAAGGACATTCACCAAAGCAATATTTCTGCTTAATGGACCAATTACTTTCACGTTTGCAAGGGAAGCCTGGAATTTTTTCTCGCGCAATATCCCAAGAAGGGTTTCATTGGATTCCGATACGGCTGAGCCATGATACGCAGGCGCTGCGAGCATCTTCATCAAGTGTTTGAGTGTGCATCCCTCACGGTGTTCTGACTCACCGGCGCGAACTCGATCGAGTGGAATCCCATAATGATCAAGCATCTGCTTAATCATGGGTTTATCGAGCTCGAATAAAGGGGAATATGTGTCCAACATCCTTTTTTTTCCATATGTACCCCAGCTATCACTCTGATTTGCGCCAGAAATCAAAATAGCTTCAAAAGGTTTTACCGAACGTACTCCGGCCAGTTTCACCCGTTTTGTGCAGAGATTGCATGAAGGCCCATATCTCAATACTTGCTCCTGTTTCGATTTTCCCTTCACCCATACCAGCTCGCATCCAAGACGCTTTGCAACAAACAAAACGTTGCTCTGCGTCTGGCTATAGGCATACTCGCCAAATGAAACATGCACCAGGATAACTTGGGATTTTCCCAGGGCTTCGACGGCAATACTCGCGGCGACTGTCGAATCCATTCCCCCTGAGAAAGCAATATATACGGGTCTGGGAGCATCAATAGATCGGATTTCTGTAATAATGGAATGGATTGTTTCGTTCAATTGTACCGGTCCTTCCCTGTTTTGACCAGATTATACCACGAATTCTAGATCAGTTCTCCATGTATGCGGCGCTTCGAATTCGCATGCCTTCCGTAGATTTCGCATGGTTCCGATATGCCCCGATCAGAGAAGAAATCAAAACGGGTGATTGGGGGAAAACAATTCCTTTAGGGCCGTTTTTTGAGAACGAAAATCGTGATATAATACATGCAGTGAAGAGGATAACTCTTTCTGAGCGAGGAGTGGTTTTGATCGAAAAGGAAAACAGTACAGAAAATATCATCTATTCTCTCGATATTGGCACACGTTGTGTAAAAGGGTTGATTGTTGCCAAACGGGAAGAATCCATAGAAATTCTTTCTGTGGCTGTGATGGAACATGAGGAAAGAGCCATGCTTGATGGCGCGATTCATGATGTTCAGAAGGTAAGCCGAATCGTACGCGTGGTGACCGATCACCTCCAATCGCAAAGCAAGTTTCCGCTTCATTCGGTTTCCGTTGCAATGGCTGGACGGTTTTTGAAAACTTCTCTCGGAGAAGCCCGTTTGGATGTATCAAGTGATCATGCGATCTCTTCCGACTCTGTTCGGATGTTGGAAATGAACGCGATTAGTGAGTCCATAGATAAACTTGATGTTCAAAACCACGAGATGTACTGTGTGGGATATTCCGTTCTTTACTATTCTCTTGATGGAGAGTGGATAAGGAATCTCGAAGGTCAAAGGGGAAAAGAAGCGTCCGTTAAGGTGATCGCCGCGTTTCTTCCAGCGTACATTGTCAATGCGATGATGAATGTTTTAGAAAAAACGACCCTTACACCGAGGCATATCACGCTAGAACCGATTGCAGCAATGAGTTTGGTGGTTCCCACAGACCTAAGAAAACTGAACATCGCTTTAGTTGACGTCGGTGCAGGAACGAGCGACATTGCGATTTCAAGAGACGGGACGATTATTGCTTACGGGATGGTTCCGTTGGCGGGTGACGAGATTTCAGAGCGTTTATGTGAGCAATACTTACTCGATTTTCAAACAGCAGAACAGGTAAAAAGGGAAATGAGCAAAGATCCTTTGGTTTCGGAGATCGTAGTTTCCGATATCTTAGATAGTTCTGTCACAATCAATCAAGAAGAATGGACAAAGATGGTTATGCCGGTATTGGAAGAAATCACATCAAAAATTACATCAGAAATTTTGAACCTTAATGGAAAGCCACCATCCGCCGTTTTGATTGTAGGTGGAGGAGCGAAAGTCAAAGGTTTTTCTGAACTGATTGCCGAAAAGTTGGGTCTTCCCCAAAGCCGCGTAGCATTGAAGATGGTCGAAAATCTGCCTACAGTTATAGACCCGAACCATCTTTTGCAAGGAAGCGAATACATCACTCCTGTTGGAATTGCGAATTGCGTTGGGACGCATACAGGGAGTGTCTTTGTTCGAGTAACCGTTAATGGTGTCCCAACTGACTTAATGGCGATTGACGGGAAGAATACAGTCATGCAAGCCCTTCTTCAAATGGGATATCGTGTGGAAGATATTATCGGAAAACCAGGCCCGGCCATTGCCTTTGAAGTCAACGGTTCGCTGCAATTTGTTCGAGGAACAATAGGCCGAGCGGGCAAGATTCAAGTAAACGGAGAGGAAGCGAATACTCGGACAAGGCTATCACATGGCGATATCATTCAATTTGAGCCGGGAGAAGAAGGTCATACCCCAACCGTATTCTTGTCTTCGTTTATTGATAAAATTCCGGTTTTAGTCAACGGATCAGTATATGAAATCTGGCCGCGGGTCTTTTTAAACGATAATGAAGTACACGGAGATGTCGAGGTACAAGACAAAGACAAAATCCAGTTTTCACGTCAAGTGAACCTACAAGATGTTCTCGATCACTTGAACCTACAGCATAAAGAGTATGTCAGTTTACTGATGAATGGCATGCCAAAAGCGGTGTTGTGGAAAGAAACAGAATGCCACCAAATTCTCCCTTCCCAAGATGCGATCCCCCTTAATCCAAACTCCCCCCTTGTAGAGGGGTCCGTAATAACCACAAAAACCCGGGAGAAGATGCCTACCGTTCGGATGCTCCTTAAAGACTTCGGAATCAGATATTGTACGTGCATGGTGAACGGAAAGGAAACGAAAATCCCTGTCACCTCCTACCAAATCACGATCGATGATACCCCAGGAACATTGGACAGCACCCTGTACGAAGGATCGAATGTGTTTATCGAATCGATCGAAGGTACTGCAAAGATTGTGGATATTTTCCCATTAATGAGGCTTGATGTGAGCAACCTACGAGGGTATTCTCTCCGTCTAAATGGGAAGAACGCGGCATTCTTGGATCCTTTATGCGAAGGGGATGAAGTAGAGATCGATTTGCAGAAATAAGGAGGGAGAAAAAATGATTGTTGGCACAGTAACCCTTAATCCTGCGCTGGATCGAGAGTTCATCATACAAAATTTCTGTGCGAACAGCTTGCACCGGATTTATGATCGAGATAAGATCAATATGGATCCTGGTGGGAAAGGAATCAATGTTTCGATGATGCTTGCGAGTTTGGGGATTCCTTCTACTGCGATGGGATTTATCGGAGGGTATATCGGCCGGGTTATCTCGGAAGAACTGCGGAAGAGATATCGATCCATTACAGTCAACTTTGTTCATATGGAAGAAGAAAGTCGGGAAAACATATCCATTTTTGATGAGGAAAAACATACGATCACTGAGATAAATGCTCCTGGCCCTCAAGTTTCTGAAGATGATCTTCAGCATTTTCTCAAAAGGTATCATTCGTTCTGTTCCCATTCCAACCTTATCTTGATTTCTGGTTCAGTGCCTTTGGGCATTCCTCTCAATATTTATGGCACCCTCTCACAAATTGCTCAAGAGAGGAATAACTCCGTATTCATGGAAGCCCGGGGAAAACTACTTACGCAATCAAGTATGCAAGCATGCCCCATGGTAGTACGTCCGGACATGCGTAGTGATCAAAAAATCCTCGGTCAGCATGTGGAGTGTTTGGACGACTATTTTGACGCAGGAAAAGAACTCATTCGAAGAGGCGCTCAGTTGGTTGTTATTTCCTATAAAACCCTTCAAGATGTTATTGTAACCAGGGAAGGAAATTGGGTTTTTTCGATTCGAGACGAGGAAGTTGACTTCTCGCATTTATTGGGGACTGGGGATGCTTTTATGGCAGGTATGATCTATTACTATTTAAAAAGAAAGCAAACGGAAGCTTTGGACTATCTCAAAATGGCTCATTTTGGAATGGCTTCAGCGCTTGCAAAGACTCACAGGATCAAAAAAGAGATGCCTCCAGTGGAAGAAATCAACCAAACTATGGATCATATTGCCATTGAACGGATGAATTGAGGTGGATGGATGGTCGTTGGAGAGATTATGATCAAAGATGTTTCAGCAGTATTTGAAGATGAAAAAGTGGAACGGTTCGTTCGGATCTGTTCCAATCACCAGAGGAGTGGAATGCCTGTCGTTGACGACGACATGAGATTGGTCGGCTACATCAGTGAAAACGACATTGTCAATGCAGTAATGCCTTCCTACTTCGGAATGCTTCAATCTGCTTCGTTCATTCCGGATACCAATCAACTCAAAAGGAAACTTCGAGAAATTCGGAATGAACCGATTCAAAAGTTCATGAATCAAGCCATCGTAACAGTCCAAGAGAACGATACCTTATTGCATGCGGCCGATTTGCTAATCCGACACAAATTCTTGTCTTTACCAGTGATTAGTTCAGAAGGTTCTTTGTTAGGAATCGTAAACCGGATGCAAATTCTCAGTGGGGTCATGCAGGAAATCCGCTCGGAGGAAGGAAGCGCACAAAACCTTTGAAGGTCCGAGTGATGACTCTTGGATGCAAAGTGAACCAATACGAATCACAGTGGATGCTTCAAATACTTCGACAGCAGGGTCACAGTGTAACTGAAGCCCTTGATCTGGAGTGTGATTGCATTATCATTAATACGTGTGCGGTGACAAATGAAGCCGAACGGAAGTCTCTTCAAATGATTCGAAGAATGAAACGCAGATATCCCGAGTCAAAGATCGTAGCTGCAGGATGTTTGGCTCAGTTAAACCCTCATCTGTTCTGGTCCGAGTGCAATCGAATCGTTGGCAATCAATATAAAGACAGATTTTTGGAGATTATCGAAGACGATTCAATCTCGACCCAAGCCTTTATCCCTTTCGATTATAACCAAACACGATCTCTCCATCATCGCCTTTGCCCCAATGGGGTTCATCATCGAGTAGGTGTAATGATCGAAGAAGGGTGTAATCAAGCATGCTCATATTGCATTATCCCTCTAGCGCGTGGTCGAACACCAAATAGCAAACCGGTCGAAAGGGTCGTTCAAGAAATAAAGGGGTTGGTAGACCAAGGCGTAAAAGAAGTCGTGCTAACTGGGATCAATCTTCAATTGTATAAAGACAATTCGTTTCAAGGAAACGAAACGGATTTGGTTTCTCTGATCGACCAAATTTTATGTATTCCTGGGGATTTTCGCCTTAGAGTCAGTTCCCTAAACCCCGAGGGTGAATCCCATAAATGGGTTCCCATTTTCCGACACACAAAGATGTGCCCTCATCTTCACCTATCCATCCAAAGCGGTTCCAACCAAGTTTTACGGAAAATGAATCGGAAGTATACCATCGACAAAGTATATGAGTGGGTAGACCGGTTGCGCTCAGTAAACCAGAAATTCAGTTTTTCGACCGATCTCATCGTTGGGTTTCCGGGCGAAACAGAAACAGATTTCTTAGAAACAGTCCGTTTGGTTCAATCCATAGGGTTTGTTAAAGCGCACATTTTTCGCTTTTCACCGCGAAAAGGAACACAAGCAGCAGCCATGACGGGACAAGTGGACGAACGAAAGAAGAGAGACCGTTCGTGGTTCTTGAATGCACAAGCCATCGAATCTTCGGTTCGCTATAGGAAACTCCACTTGAACGAAATTCGTCCAGTTTTGTTTGAGCGCAAACAAGCGGGTTGGATGACAGGCCACGATGAATACTATCTCGAACACTGGATTGCCATCCAAGAGGGTTTGCCTGTTGACAATCAGACAAACCAATTCATCATGAATTGCAGGATTCGCTCTTTTGATGAACTGTATATGGGTCGGGTGGTGTCGGAGTATGTGGGTATATCTGAATCAGAAGTGGCAGGATAGCGAAGAAGCGCGAATATCTCTCTGGGACAGGGGTTTTCTATTTGGGGAATCAGTCTATGAATCTCTTCGTACTTATGATGGAAAACCTTTTGCCGTTGACCGTCATTATCACAGACTTTGTTATTCAGCGGGTGTATTGGGTATTCCAGTTCCTGTTTCCTTGGATTCGCTCAGGACAGTAATCGAGGAAGGTGTTTACCGCAACAATTTGCCCGAGGCCAATATCCGAATCCAGTTGAGCGCAGGCCAAGGTCATTACCAGATGCGTGAAGAGGGCTTGACGCCAATGATCGTCATTGTATTCAAGCCACTAGAGCCCAAAGATCCTCTGATTGAAACAAATGGCGTTCAAGTAGCTCTTTCTCGGATTCGACGATATGTACCAGTCGAACATGGAGCAGCGGTAAAACTATCGGGGGCTTCAGACATAATCATCGCGCGAAGAGAGATTCATCCCCCTTTTTATGATCGACTGATGCTGAACCACCAAGGTCATGTGGCTGAAGGTACCTTTAGCAATGTTTTTTTCGTGAAAAACCAAGTAGTTTTGACCCCATCGATTCATTCAGGAATCCTTAGCGGGATTACTCGCGAAATTGTCATAGATTTTGCTCGTGAACTTGGGGTTCCCGTTGAGGAACGGTTTATCGAACTTATTGAGCTTTTCGACGCGGATGAACTCTTTTTAACCCACACTTCGGCGGAAATTGTGCCCATAAGTGCAATTCAAGGGATTCCTAAATCAATTGGCCCGATTACTCAAGAGCTCATGCGCGGGTTTCGGGCATACGTGATCAATCAACAAGAAGGAGTCGATAATCATGGCTACAATAGCGGTTGATGCAATGGGAGGGGATCACGCTCCCCACTCTCTTGTCGAGGGAGCCATTCTTGCGCTTGATGAACCTACATTTACCCATACGATTCTTTTCGTAGGAAATGAATCGGATCTTCATCCCTTGCTGGCCAAGTATAAGAATCCGAAAAGGATTCGCGTTCTTCACGCGCCTGATGTTTTTGGTACAGAGGAACGGCCATCAATGATCTTAAAACGCAAAGACGCTTCGATGTACAAAGCGGCTCAGGAGGTGCGCGAGCAAAGGGCACAAGCGCTGGTTAGCGCGGGGAATACTGGTGGTCTTCTTGCGGTCGCAACATTTGTGGTTGGCCGTCTTTCAACGATTCCCAGACCTGCGATTGCAACTTTGATCCCTAGCGTTTTGGGATGGACGATCCTGATTGATAGCGGAGCAAATACTCAGTGCAAGGCGGAACACTATTTGGGATTTGCCCGTTTGGGTAAAGCGTATGCGGAAATGAACGGGGTCCATTCCCCAAAAATCGGATTGCTGAACGTGGGAACAGAAGAGGAGAAGGGGCTAGAAGAACTCCATAAAGCATCCATTCTGATCAAAGAATTCTTTCCCGATTCATTTGTGGGATATGTTGAAGGAAGAGATATCAACCTTGGCAAAGTCCATATAGTCGTAACTGATGGATTTACGGGGAATGTGGTTTTAAAGACCTTAGAAGGATTGGCTAAGTTTATCCTTTCTGGAATGAAAGAATCGATTCTTCAAGGAGGATTGGGAGCAAAAATTGGAGGGGGGCTCATCCGAAAATCCTTAAATGGGTTTCGAGAACGACTAGACTATCGCAACACAGGAGGCGCGTTCATTATGGGAACAAAAGCGCCAGTTGTGAAAGCTCATGGAAGCTCGGATGCTCAGGCCATCAAAAACGCTTTGCTTGTTGCCGCAAAAGGAGTTGACAAAGAATTGACCAAAGCATCGGAAGGAGTCATATCTTCATGAAAGTACCCTTATCTCGACCAGACATCGGTCAAGCAGAAATCGACGCAGTGGTCGGCGTTTTGCGAAGCGGTACCCTTAGTATGGGGCCACACGTGGAAGAATTGGAACGGCTCAGCGCACAACGTGCGGGCGTGCGGTTTGCGGTTGCTGTAAACAGCGGAACGAGTGCACTTATGCTTATCATGAAGTTTCTGAATCTCCAAAAAGGAGATTTATGGATTACGACTCCTTTTTCTTTTGTTACCTCAAGCAATATAGTTCTCTATGAGAGGGCGATTCCGATCTTCTCGGATATTGATCCCGTAACCCTAAACATGGACCCATCGGCTCTTACTGAAACCATTAATCAAGTAATACAAGGTCGACTTACCATTGGTGATGGAAGGGTACATTACCAAAGCAATCGCCTAAAGGGGGTCATTGGCGTTGATATTTTCGGACAGCCTTTGGACTGGGATGCTGTTACTGCTCTCTGTAACAAACATCGGCTTGAAATCGTTGAAGACTCATGTGAATCAATTGGAGCAACCTATAAAGGAAAACCATGCGGATCGTTCGGCATTGCCGGAGCTTTTGCCTTTTATCCCAACAAGCAGATGACCACTGGAGAGGGCGGTGTTTTGGTGACCGATCACCATGACCTCTACCAAATGGCGCGGTCTCTGCGAAACCAAGGGAGAGGCATTAATGAACAATGGCTGAATCATGTTGAATTGGGGTATAATTTTCGTATGGATGAGCTTTCTGCTTCTTTGGGAGTCCAGCAGATAAACCGGTTGGATCAATTGCTGGAACGAAGAGCAGCGGTTGCGAATCGATACAATCAGCTTTTTCGAGACTGTTGCTATGTACAAACGCCCATCATTGGACCGTTTACGACAAGAATGAGTTGGTTTGTTTATGTCATTCTTTTAGATCATCATATTCCAAGAGATCGACTGCTCTCCTTTTTGGAAAAAGAAGAAGTGGGGTGTCGTGAATACTTTCGGCCGATTCACCTCCAACCGGTATACCAAAAGATGTTTGGATACAAACCAGGCGTCTTTCCCATAACGGAGTCTATTGCGGCTCGGACGATAGCGCTGCCCTTTCACAGCCAACTGTCTTCCGCGGAGCAGGAGTACGTGGTCGATCGGGTAAAGCGAGGGGTGGAAACGCTTTGAAGCAATGGGGAATGTTGATCGCTTCTGCCGGTGTTTTGGCCGTATGTATGCCTGGATTTGGATTTTCATTCCCTATATGGGTAGGGTTTTCCGTTTTTTTAATCATCTTAAAAAGGTGTTCTCCTTGGAAGGGATTCATTCGGGGCATTTTGTTCGGTATGATCTATTTTGGCATTTGCCTTCATTGGATCATCCCTACTTTCTATAATGAGATACCGAATATGTTCGAGCGGTTTCCAAGCGAAGTGGGTATTGTTGTCTATCTATTGCTATGCTTGATCCAATCCTTCTTTTTTGGATTGTTTGGTGCGATCTATTGCGCGTTTTACCCAAAGATCGAAAAACGCTTATGGTTATTTCTCCTTTTTATCCCTTCATTGCTTGTATTCACGGAATTACTTCGCGGATGGGGTCCCATGGGGTTTACGGGATACCGTTTCTCAGACAGCCTTTATCGGGATTTCGGTTTGCTGCAAATCGCTGCATTCGGGGGGAATGAACTGTTACTATGGATCATCGGATTCACCAATGCCTGGGTCGCCTATGCCTGGGGAAGAGGGTTTCCCTCTTTCCGATTGAATGCGGTGAGAATTGGATTGCTTTGTATCGGGGCAGCCTATTTAGTCAATTCCTTAATCATTGCGTTCATCCCTCCAACCCAACCCCACATGGCCGAGAAGACTAAGATTGCTGTCATGCAGCCCTGGGTCGAACCACGTGAAAAGTATCGTTATTCTGAGTTTGACTTCATTCGTTCTTTTGAAGCATCGATATCAGATCTCATCCAAACCAGAAAAGATGTGGACCTGATTGTTTTTCCTGAATCTCACTTTCAATACGATATTGCCAAGTCACCGATGACCCTTCAAGTGGTTGAGGCAACAGCGCGAGAAATCGGCATACCGATTGTTGTTCCTCATCCGAAAATCGAAGACCAAAGGTACTATAACGCGGTTCGGATTGTATATCCCTTTTCGGGCCTAAGCACAGACTTTTATGGAAAGATGAAACTAACGCCTTTTGTGGAAACCCTTCCTTATGGGGATTTGTTCAGAGCCTTTGAATTCCTCATGCTCTATGCCTATTTTGAAGAAGGCCCCGATGCTACAGTCTTTGAAGTTGCGAATCGTTCCATCGGATTTCCGATCTGTTTTGAGTCCTTGTATCCGGAAGTTTTCTCAGCATTTCATCAAAACCACGCTGAGATATTGGTTGTGGTAACAAACGATGGTTGGTTTGGAAATCTAATTGGCTTAGAGACTCATTTCGCTTTTCTTCCCTTTCGGGCTGTGGAAAACCGAAGATGGATGCTTCAAGTTTCCAATAACGGAATCACAGGGTTAGTCGATCCGTATGGTCGAATCATTCAACGGCTTCCTCCCTTTGAATCTTCATGGGATGTCTTTGAGGTTCCCGTTGATCCTCTTCCCTCCACACCATATATTGCCTACCGGAACATATGGTTGACCATCTTTCTTCTTCTTTTGCTGATCACTTCCATCCTAAGTTTTGTGATACAATAGGATCAATTGTAAAGGGGGGGTATTATGCAGTTGATTGAAAGACTGTTTCTCTATTTTAGCATTGTCTTCATATCTGTTTTCGCACATCCATTGTTGACATATGAGTTCAGCACCTCTAAGTACGGATTTCTACTCATTTTCATGATGATCATCATCAGTATCTACTTTCTGCGTCATGTGCTGAAGAATTCAGACTTAAAAATCCAAATGGCTCTTCCGCATTGGGGATGGGTATTGTTTGGGCTCTCAGCATTGATTTCTACCCTAACAGTATACTCCCAAAACCCTCATTATTTCCGTTACTCACTCGAAATAGGGTTATATGCATTCTTCACCGTCTTTATGGTCATCTATCTTTCCAACGCTGTCGATACCAAACGAAAGGTAACGCACCTTTTATTAGCTGCGATGTTCTCTGGTTTTTTGGTTGCGATAGAGGCATTTATGAACTACTATACCGGACACTCCTTTTTTCTTGGGTCATATGGCGAAGGGGGAAAGATGGCAATGAAGGCTGCCATTGGAAATGTAAACTTTGTTTCGGATTACCTCGCCTCTCTTCTGCCCGTCGCAGTGTACTTCGCCATCAGCTATAATTTTGGTTGGAAGAATCAGTCCAAGCAAAGAATTCGAGGGTATTTGGCAAGGATTATTGGAGTTAAGGTTTTTTCATTGGTTTGCTTTTCGATGTTCCTTATCGTTGTCCTGTTATCGGGAACTCGCGGGGTCTTTCTTTCCCTCATTTTTGGTTTTCTGATCGTTGGTTTTGTTTTCCTCATTCCCCGTTTTCGTTCGAAAAAACTTGCTCCTACTACAAACAATAAGAGAAACGCAGATCAAGATCCGAATTCCGACGACTACCGGGAACTCTCCTCCCAATCCAAATCAGCCGCTGTTCTTCTTAAAGAGATCAGTCATGCGTTCAGGTGGGTCATAGTTGTTTTGGCTGTATTGCTCATCGGTATTTTATCGATACCCAACAATCCCATTGCCGGTGGATACAGTGTTGCCGAAAGAACGCTCAGTATTTTCGACGCGCATGGGTTTCAAGTGACTGGTGGGAATCATCGGTTTCTTGCCAGTCTTTCTTCGGTTTATCAATGGAAGGAAATGCCCTTTATTGGTAAGGGTATAGGAACCTATCAGCTTCATGCAGTCACCTACATGGGCGCTGCTACACAGGACTTCCCTCAGTTTATTGATGCTTGGTCCAATTTTAAGAGAACCCATAATGATTATGCCCAAGTATTGAGCGAGATGGGGCTTTTTGGAATCATTTCAGTCGTGTTGACTTTGGTTGGCATGGTGGTGCTGTTTTTCAAAATGCGCAGGGATTTGGAGAATCCGGACGATACAATCCTATTGGCAATGATTGCAGTCGGGTTTATCCAAATGCTTGGTCACAGCGCAACAGAGTTTCCTCTCCACTTGTTGCCTAACGCATATTTAGCGATTATCTTTGGCGGGGTTGGCATGGGTCGGTATTTCAACAAAAAAAACCGACTTGGCAAGGTATTTGCCCTGAAATACCCTTTTATGATGGGGGTTTTTTGCCTTTTTCTCATTGTGGGTTTTTCCGCCACGATCCTAAAATGGCAGAGTGTATCCGCTGAAGTGTATTTTAAACAAGGAAGCTCCTACTATTCGGGGATCTCTCAATATCAGCGATTCTATCAGCAGGCTTTGGATAAAAAGCGAGAGATTGAAACCCATATGAACTTCCTGGAATCTCGGACAGAAAACTATGCAGTTCTTCAACCAGATGTTTATATTGCGCATCGATTGGAACGCGTCAGGCAAGAAAACCCGAATATTGTAATCGACGAAGCCCGTGAAGCCCAATTACGAATCAACTTCCTCCAAGAACTGGAGAATGTGATCAGACAAGAAGAACAAAGACTCCGCGGGCTCTTGGCGGAGTCAGAACGGGAAATTGCTCAAATGGTTCAAGGGGCGCATCAGATGTTTCATAAGGCGCGCTCGTATTTCCTTAAGAGTCTTGATGCAACACACTGTTATGGCAAGAGCACCTTCTATCTCTCCCTACTGATGGTCTCACCCACCCGTAGAGAAGAAATACTCAATGCGTTCAATACAGCGTCTGATCCCCTGCTTGTCTTAGATCAAATGATTTGGACCGGATGGGATGACACCCGCTACATTGAACCCCAATTTCGTGAGTTCCCTTTTATGGCCGATCTGTCTGTAATTGATCGGGTTGTTCAGGCTGGATATCCTCTTCAACAAGTTTTATCCGATTTTCGGGTTACTAATTTGATTGATGGACAAAGGTTTCGCGATCAAATTGACTATTTGGAGACCACTTTTTTGAGCTTCAACGAAAAGAATGCTTATAAAATGGCTGGGCAAGCATTCCTGACCCTTCGGAACATATTGATCAACCAATCCAATACCTATAAACAGATCGCATCGAGATATCCGGAGTTTGTGTATGATATCGGGGTGTTGCAGCAAAAGCATTCTCTGTTGGCGGAAGAATACTTCCAATCATTCCAAGAATGGTTTGACCAAGCGATTTTTATTATGCCGGGCAACTGGAATATGTTTGCCGACCAGGAACACATATACCGAGAGTATATTGAACACTTGGTAGGCGCCAAGCCGATTTCGGAAGTGTACCTCAAGGTCAAAGAGGTATCGGAAAAAAGAGTTTGGGCCAGCAAATGGATGATTCGGCAAAACAGGGATGGTGTTCCGAATGATATCATCGCCATCTATCGGCAAATCGCGGATGCATTGGTAAAGGAAAATTTGATTCAGGAAGCTGTAACGGTTCTGGATGATATTGTTGCTATGATGGAGCCCATCCACTCCGTTGTGAAGGAAGCTGCCGTTGGAAACCCATTCTTGAGCAACGACCAAAAGGAACAGTTTCAACTCTTCCTTCGCAATTATGAAGATATTCGAGCAAAACGTCACGAGTTTCTTAGCCAAGTGATCCGCACATATGAATCCGCGGAAAACCGACGCGAGTTTGAAATCGTCTTTTTAGATGGTTGGAGGCAAAACCATCTGACCAAGGAACAGAACGACTCCATAACATACCAGCAGATTATGGAAGCATTACATCAAGCGCAAAACCGATTGTAGTAAAGGAGGCACAAAATGAAGAATGCAACCCCTCTTTTCGTGTTGCTAATGATGCTATTCATCTCTGGATCAGGGATCGCTGATCCGGGAAAACTAAGTGTATCGCCGGACATGATCGTCGCAACCGTGAACGGTAGACCAATCACAGGAAGATTATTGGAAGTGGAAGCTCGCTTGCCTATCACTTTATTACGGATCAAACAAGACAATATATCCTTTTACGAGACGCTTCTCGGATCCGATCAGGGTTATGACCTTCTCCTCACTTACAAAGAACGGATTTTGGACCAAATCATCCGTGCTTACGTCCTTTTCGATTTGGCTGAAACCAAAGGAGTCGGAGTATCCGAACAAGAGGTTCAGTCATTTGTTCGAAACTACCTAGATGAAGTACTGGATGCGACAGGTGTTACTCTAAAAGAGTTTGAAAACTATATGATGCTCCAGGGATATGAGTCTTTGGATGACTATAAGATGTATCTTGCATTCCAACGAAGATTGGCTTTGACCAACATACGGCTAATGGAAAGCCTGATCCAAGAACCTGAGGTATCTCAAGCTGAAATCCATGAATACCTCGCTCATGACTCTGATCAGATCGTTGGGGTTCATTCAGCTCATATCTATCACATCTTGGTGGAGACTCATATCGATGCCTTTCAAGTGATGGATGCCTTGAATGAGATGAGCTTTGAAGAAGCAGCGAAAATCTATTCACAGGATGAACTCACCAAAGGTTCAGGTGGGGATTTGGGCTGGATGGAACAAGGCGTCTTTCGCCAATTTGATGTGATCTTCTCTTATCCTGCGGGAACTGTAGTCGGACCGATCCAAACACCCTTGGGTTATCATATCTTAAAAGCGAAAGCTTTGAGAGGAGGAGAATCTAGTCAACAGAACGTAGAGAGAGAAATCCGAGAAGCAATCGTTTTGGAAAAACGATTCATGCTTTGGCAACAATGGCTGCAAAACGAGTTTGACTATTATATAGATATAGCCTCGATTGAGATCTTATTTTAGGTTTTGAAAGGAGTTGGATTTCGATGAACGTTTGTCCCTTTGGAACCCACCGCGTTGTCGAACCAAAAGGAGTATTGCCTCAACCGGCTTGGAAACTGGACAATGATATGAGTTATGATTTTGATCAGGAGATTTTGATTGATGTTCGTCGGTTAAACATCGATTCCGCTTCTTTTCGGCAAATCCTAGAAGAATGTGGTGAAGTTTTCCCAGATAAAGAGTTGGAAGACCTTGTGGGCAAAAAAATCCAAGAAATCGTTCATACCCGTGGGAAAATGCACAACCCCGTAACTGGGTCTGGAGGGATGCTGATCGGTCAAATCTCTCGGATTTCTCCCGAGCTATCTGTGGAAAAGGGGGTTTCGATTGGAGATAAAGTGGCCACGTTGGTGTCGCTTTCATTAACCCCCCTTTGGATCGATCAAATACAGAAAGTCTACCTGGACCGTGATCAAGTGGAGATCAAAGGCAAAGCGGTCCTTTTTAAGAGTGGAGTATTGGCAAAGCTCCCATCAGATCTAAGCGAGGCTTTGGCCCTTTCAATCTTGGATGTCGCAGGCGCGCCGATTCAAACCGCCCGGATGGTCCGTCCAGGGGATACCGTCTTGATCGTTGGTGCTGCTGGTAAATCGGGCATTCTTTGTTCTTATATTGCCAAGAAAATGACCGGTTCCATCGGCCGTGTAATCGGGTTGATCCATGAACAAGACAACCGAGAAGAACTGGAGCAACTTCATATTTGCGATCAGATCCTAACGGCGGATGCCACACAGGCACTGGAAGTTTACGAAAAAGTTGCACGGTCCACTTCGGAAAACATGGCGGATGTAACAATCAACGTGGTCAATGCACCAAATTCTGAGATGGGCTGTATTCTTTCAACGCGAAACTATGGAAAGCTCTATTTCTTTTCCATGGCGACGAGTTTTACCAAAGCCGCTTTGGGAGCGGAAGGCGTTGGAAAAGATCTTGAAATGATCATCGGTAATGGATATGCGAAAGAACATGCGCAATACGCACTTGATATCGTTAGAGAAAACCTTGAAATCAGACAGCTATTTGAAAAAAGATACGGATGATTCTCATCATTGAGGAAAGGAGGTAGGTTCACATGTCCCAAAAAGTAAAAGTGCGATTTCCTGACGGACAAATCCGTATGTATGAAGGAACAGAAACACCCTTATCGATTGCAGAAGGGATTTCCAAAGGACTAGCAAAAAGCGTGATTGGCGCCTTGATCAATGGAGAACCTGGGGATCTTTTCCGACCCATGAGCTCTTTTAAGCAAAAAGGCCCTGACGAGATTGTGGATCTTGTTTTGTTGAAGAAGGAGGATGAAGCAGCGACTACTTTTTACCGGCATACGATGGCTCATATCATGGCACAAGCTGTAGAAAGAATCTTTGGATCTTCCAATGTCCGTTTGGGAATAGGTCCAACGATTGAAGATGGCTTTTACTACGATATTCTTCTGACGGAAGGGAAGATCAAAGAAGAGGACCTACCTCTGATTGAAAAAGAGATGAAGAGGATCATCGAAGAAGATTTGCCATTGGAACGATTTGAGCTTACCAAAGAAGAGGCCCTCCAATTGATGAAGGATCAGGACCAAACTTTTAAAATTGAGTTGATTCATGAGTTGGCAGAAGGCGAACGGATTACCTTTTATCGGCAAGGAGAATTCATCGATCTTTGCCGTGGTCCACACATACCATCAACAGGGAAAATTAAACACTTCAAGTTGCTCTCTCTTGCAGGAGCCTATTGGCATGGAGACGAGAAAAAGCCCATGCTTCAGCGGATTTATGGGACTGTTTTCGCATCCAAAGAGGCATTGGAAACCCATTTGGACATGCTGGAAGAAGCCAAAAGGAGAGATCATCGGAAGCTTGGGCCAAATCTGGGTTTGTTTATGATTCATACTGATACGGCAGCGGGTATGCCGACCTTTTTACCAAAAGGAGTCATCGCGATTCAGGCATTGCTGGAAATGTGGAGGAAGACGCACAAAGAGGCGGGATATCAAGAGGTAATGACCCCCTTGATTCTTCACGAGAAGTTGTGGCACCAATCCGGTCATTGGGATCACTTTCGCGAGAACATGTATTTCGTTGAAAAAGACGAACAGACCTATGCGATCAAACCGATGAACTGTCCTGGGCATATTCAGATCTATCAAAATGGCACGGTAAGTTATAGAGATCTCCCGCTCCGAATGTCTGAGATTGGAAAAGTACACCGCTATGAACGCAGCGGCGTTCTACATGGCCTTTTTCGAGTTCGGGCGATCACTCAAGATGATGCCCACATATTTTGTACAACCAATCAGATGAAAGATGAGCTTTTGGGAGTTATCCATCTTGTTGACCGGATATATCGGGTATTCGGATTCACCTACCAAGTTGAACTGAGTACACGTCCCGAAGACTTCATGGGTTCAATCGAGCAATGGGATATCGCGACACAAGCGCTTAGAGAAGCTCTTGAAGAGGCGTCCGTCTCATACCGAGTCAATGAAGGAGATGGCGCATTCTACGGGCCCAAAATTGATTACCATATTCGTGATTCCATCGGTAGAACTTGGCAGTGCGCAACGGTCCAGCTTGATTTCCAGATGCCGCAGAGGTTTGATCTTACATACGTCACGAGTAATAATGAAGAAGAACGCCCTGTTATGATTCATCGAACAGTATTAGGCGCTTTAGAACGGATCTTCGGGGTTCTGATCGAACATTTTGCAGGCGCTTTTCCTCTTTGGTTGGCTCCAACACAGGCGATCCTTTTACCCATAGCAGATCGACATAACGAGCAGTGTTATGCTTACAAAAGCAAATTGGAACAAGCGGGCATCCGAGCTGAGGTGGATGACAAACCTCGAAAAATCACTTACAAAATCAGGGAAGCGCAACTGCAGAAGATCCCTTATATGCTAGTTGTGGGAGATTTAGAATCAAAGGTCCAAACAGCATCGGTGCGTCTACGTTGCGGAACGGATATCGGTCCAAAGCCATTGGAAGAGATCATCGAAAAAATGACTGAAGAAATCGACAGGTATCTGTTGAATTCCGCATATTCCTCGTAAACCCTAGGCCATAAGGGTATAGGATGATGATTGTCTTTTGAAGCGAAGATCGAGCATTCCAATTCCAGTAGGATCCATAGTAATCGGAGGGGATCACCCGATTGCGATTCAGTCAATGTGCACAGTACCTATATCAAACACCTCTGCTTGTATAGCCCAAATTCACCAGCTCAATCAATGTGGGGCTGATTTGGTACGGGTTGCATTGCCTGATCGAGAATCGCTCGAGTTCTTACCAGAAGTTCTGGAACGAACCGATCCAATCCCTTTGATTGCTGATGTTCATTATGATTACAAAATTGCCATAGAAGCTATTCATCAGGGGATCCCCAAAATCCGCTTGAATCCAGGCAATATAAAAAACGCTGAACGGATTCGGGATATCGCATTTGAAGCCAAAAGAATGGGAGTATCCATACGAGTTGGAGCCAATTCAGGTTCGCTTCCTGAGGACCTTGCTCATTTACTCAAAGCGGAAGCGCTAGCCGAAGCTGCAATGAGAGAAGTGCGTATTTTGGAAGAAGCCGGTTTCGACCAGATCATTGTGGCGGTAAAAGCTTCTGATATACAACAGACTCTGGAAGCGACCCGATCAGTTGCAAGCCAGTGTTCATATCCCCTCCATATCGGGTTGACAGAAGCAGGTACCCTTTTCTCTTCACTAATAAAGTCCAGTGCGCTGATTGGAAGTCTATTACAGGAAGGCATAGGAGACACCATTCGTTATTCGATCACAGGGGACCCAATTTATGAAGTCCGTGCAGCAAAGATTCTTCTAGGTTCTTTGGGGTTGAAAAAGGGTCCAATCGTCATTGCTTGCCCCACCTGTGGAAGAACCGATGCTCCTGTTGAAGAATGGGCCGAACAAATCGAAGCCTTTCTTGGTTTTTGTGATGTGTCGATAACCATAGCGGTAATGGGTTGCGCTGTAAACGGTATTGGGGAAGGCAAAGAAGCGGATCTTGGAATCGCTGGAACAAAACACGGGGGAGTGATCTTTCGTAAAGGAAAGGTCGTCGCCGCTTACCCAAAAGATCAGTTATGGAATCGCTTTTTTGTTCTACTACAAGAGGTTATTCGTGAACGCGCCTAAGGCCTGGTGATCTTTGTTGTCTTTCGCAATCATTTTGGTGTCTCTATTGGTTCTTGTACTGGTTCAGAAATTGAGCCGATCGATCTTTATGGCAGTATTCGCAGCAATCATGATTGTGATCGTTTTTCGTTGGGATGGTAATGCCCTTTTCCTGAGTTTGATTGAACCTTTTTCCGATATCGCTTTATATCGATCGGTAATTCCGGTATTTCTGATCTTTCTTTTCAGCGAAGGCTTGTCACACTCTCGAGATGACCAAAAATTCTCCCATTCCGTTCAAAATCTATTTGATCCAAAAACATCTGTTGCTTTTATGCCATTAATGATCGGTTTTTTGCCAATGCCTGGCGGAGCCATGTTTACAGCGCCCATAGTGAAAATGGTGGGGAAAGATTCCTCCAACGAGTATCTTGTGCTGGCCAACTTCTGGTTTCGGCACGCTGTAGAGTTTTTTTGGCCCTTGTATCCTGCTCTGATTATTATTTGTTCTTTGGCGTCAATCAATATGGCGTCCTTTTCAATTAAGGCCTTCCCAATCTTTCTCACAGCAGTAGTAGGCGGGTGGATCTACTTAAATGGAATTTCATTGCCCAAAATGAAAAAAGCCGGTCTGCATTCCCTGAAGGGATTGTGGGTTTTGTTGGTGATTGCGATCACAGGGGTGTTGATTCTCGGATTTCGGATGGAGGGGTATCTGGCTCTGTTGATAACGGTAGGAGTCTATTTTTGCTTACGATACCATTCCTTGATCCCATCCATGAAAAAAACCGCCAAACGCTTCCCTGTTTTCTTTTTGCTCTTTTCATTTTTTGCCTATAAAGCTTATTTGGAACACGTTCAGCTTGCTGCAGACATCGCAACAGACTTACAACAATTGGGGTTGAACTTGAACGTTCTTACCTTCCTCTTACCCTTTTTAATTGGGCTTGCAACAGGTATCACTCAAAGCGCTATCGGAATCTCTGCCCCTTTGCTTCTGGTTTTAGGCGCAGATCCTTTGTGGCTGTATTTTGGAGCGGTAGCTGGAGTCCTAATGTCTCCGGTTCATCTGTGTATCGTACTGACTGTGAATTACTTTCAAACGGATTTGTATAAAACCCTGATCCGGATGGCGCCCATCTTGGCAATTACCGGTTTGACCGCTTTTTTGATATCGTACCTGGTCTAGCGTCCTCTTTCCGACAAAGGCGCACTTGATGAGGAAGAAAGGGGTATATAGGCAACCCCAAGTTCTGATGCTGCCGATACTGATCATTGGATATGACAGCGTATTTTTGCTCGTATGCTGTTTGGATTATCCATTCGTCCGCTGGAGAAAAACGGACAACCTCAGGATTGCTTCGAAAGTGGGTGTTCCAAAATGCATGGTTGGTTGGGATGATGTAATCCACATTGGCGTCGAACACAAAGCGGATCGGAAAGAAAAGGGTGGGGAAAGCGCCCAAAGCATTCATTAGGTCTCTGAGTCGAAGGGGATCTGGTTGCAAAAGACCGGAAAAAATGATGTTGCTCCCGTCAACGATGGCTCCTTGTTTGGGTTGCTTCGTTATAATCCTTCGGATATAGGGATGGATGTTTTCCTGGCGCATCCGTTCCATAAGACGGAATCTTTGCGGATCCGAAAAGTCGCTGCATAAGTCTCTAATCCAGGTGATCTGCATTGGATTCAGTCTATACAAGCTCAGATTCCGTATGCTATCGATGAGTTCCGAAAAAAGTCGTTCATCATGCGTGTCTACAAAAGAACTAAAAGGATTCGGGTTCTCATAACGATCCCTCATAGTCAATAACGCAGCATACAGTTCCATCGGTGATGGAAAAACGTCATGGTCTCTTCGGGTCTTCCAAATCTTTGAGGCTGTCTGGGTGAACTGAAGGAAAGAGGTTTCCGCAATCGTTGATTTGATCTTTTGAAAATAAGCGATAACCAAAGGGTTAGGGGGGAAAAAGCTTTTTGGAGCGGTAAAGAAGAGCAAAAACCCCAAATCCCAATCAGAAAGATCCAATAAGTCACAACACGCTTCAAGGCGATCGGAAAACTTTCCAGAACCGTAGAAAAGCTTGTCCCATGCGAACATAACCGTAAGAAGGTCTACTCCTCGAAGCTTCTCTTTTAACGAATTATCCAATTTATTAATGATATAGGAAAACCCCGAATCATCCATTTTCTTGAGACGTGCCTGCGATAAAGAATCGATAGCCCATTGGCTTTTCGCTCTCAAGTCATGCAATCGATGTAAGTACTGCGCGTCATACAACGCATCGATCAAATCATTCACAAAAGGACCACCTGGGGTTTATGAAGAACCGGGTGATCAATCACTTCGCATTGAGCAGAAAATACGGATTGCAGGAGTTCTTTCTGAATCACCTCTTCTGGAGTCCCTATGCATTCGAGATCTCCATGGTTCAAGACGCAGATCCGATCACAGTAAAGAGCGGCTATATTAATATCGTGAAAAACCCCGACGATAGTGATTTTCTCTTTGTCATTCTTATATGAAACAGTTTGCAGAACCTGCTGTATATGCCCCAAATCGAGATGAGCAATGAACTCATCCAAAAGAATAACCGGGGTTTGTTGAGCAAAGCACTTTGCAATGATCGTTCGCTGTTTTTCTCCCCCGCTTAACGTATAGTACCGTCGTTTTTCAAAACCATTCAATTGGGTTTGCTCAATCGCTTTTCGGACGATCTGATAGTCTTCGAATCGTTGCTCGGAGAAAGGGTTGTGATAAGGGATCCGTCCCATATGAACTATGTCTTGAACGGCGAAATCATATACGGGCAAGAAGTCCTGCAATACCGCAGAAACATTTTGAGCAAGCTTTTTTCTCGAAGTGCGGGCAGTACTTGCTCCGTCGATTCGGATTTCTCCTTTATCAGGGCGTAAAAGCCCACAGATCAACTTCAGCAATGTGCTTTTTCCTGAACCATTGGGGCCAATGATCCCAAAAAATTCCGCAGAAGAAATCACGAGAGATAAATTGTTGATTAATGGAGATTCTCGTTCGTAAGAAAAAGAAAGTTGATCGAGTTCAATCAAATGGAACCACTTCCTTCCCAAGGAGTTGCTTGCACAGTTTTACTACACCTGAGGCATTGGCGCAATATCCTTCGCACCCAAAGCTCTTGGCAAGCTCTCCATTAAGAGATGCCCCGCCGCAGATTAAGGGAATTGAAAGATGAACCTCTTTGCGGAGTCGGGAAAACTCTTCGACCTTTCCAATAGTGGTCGTCATCATCGCTGATAAACCGACAATATCCGGCTTTTCCCTAAGAACCGCATCAAGGATCTCCTGAGACGACTGGTCGATTCCAATATCTACCACTTCAAATCCTCCACTCTGCAAAACAGTCCCGATAATTTTCTTTCCAATATCGTGTACGTCCCCTTCAACAGTTGCCAGCAAAACGCGGCCAATCGCCCGACTCCGTTTTCCTACTAGGGTGTTCAAACGGTCGAAGATTGGTGCTGCGGTTTGAGCAGCCATAAGAAGATGAGGCAAAAACAAGGTTCCGTTGGCGTACATCTCTCCAATCTCTTGAAGAGATTCTCCAAGAACCGATTGACCAATATCCGATTTACGGCCAGTTTCAAGCTTTTCTTGGATCAAACGGTCGGCAGTATGAAGATCTCCATGCAGCAAAGACCGAATCAATGGGTCATCCACGCCAATATTGGTGTTTTCTCGTTCTTTTCCTTGTAGGGTTAAACTGCCATCTAAAACATTCATGACGATTTTTTCCGCTGGATTCATGATCGCGCTATCCAATCCAGCACTTATGGCTTGAGAAATAAAGGCGGCATTGATATGGCTCCGATTTCTCATCCCGTAACTCAGGTTGGACAGACCTAATGTAGTTCGAATCCCTTGTTCATGTAACAATCGGATTGCTTCTAGCGTGGTTTTTGGTTTGTTTCCCGCTCCAATTGTCAAGACCAAGGGATCAGCCAAGATACGGTCACGAGAAATGCCAGCGTTTTCCATTTCTTGAATCCCATTAAGGATCAATTGAAACCGTTCGAGGGCTGTATCGGGAACTGTTTTTCCCATACCCAATAGGATGACTAACCCTCCGTACTGCTTCAGACAATGAATAGCAAATTCCAAGCTTTTTGGGGTAATCCGTGCGGAGTTAATAATTCCGCGACCTGGGTATTCTCTCAATGCAGTTTCCCGTAATTCCCGCGTTTGGATATCAATGGAAAGAGGTACGCAAGACGCCCGATCCAAATCGCAGATTGCTTTTCGTATATGATCAGGCGTTAAGCCTTTTTCAATTCCCAAATTCAGATCCAATACGTCGGCTCCTTCTTGTTCTTGGCTGGCTGCTTCACGGATTACTGTTCTCATATCCATCTCCGCAATCTCTTTCTGAAAATCATTCCGAGAAGCAGGGTTGATCCGTTCTCCAATTATCATAAACGGGGCAGGTGAAATACAGTAAGTTCGTGATGTGACAAAAAGCCTTGGGTGAACCAATCTCTTAGTTTCGCTTCGATGGTAAATCTCGAGGAGCAACCGCAATTCGTGGATATGCTTCGGGTTTGTTCCGCAGCAGCCACCAACCATAGATACCCCCAAATCCAGAGAATCTTCCATATAAAGCCGAAACTGATCGGGACTCAGATCGTATCGAGATTCTTGGCCAATCGTGATCGGTTTCCCTGCATTGGGTTGGACGCAGATGGGTTTTGAAGTTGCTTCCATCAGAGAACGCGCAATCGGGATAATTTGCTTGGGGTCAAGCGTACAATTAATCCCGACCACATCCACGTCCAAATCTTCCATTAGGATCCCGAATCCGTGAACCGGTGTTCCCGATACTGTTCTTCCTTCCTCGGTAAAGGTCATCGAAGCGATTAAAGGGATATGGGGAGCGATCTTTCGCACACCAGAAATAGCAGCTTTCAGTTCTTTGATGTCTGTAAAGGTTTCCAAAAGGATTCCATCCACTCCAGAATCGAATAAAACCAGGGCTTGTTGAGAAAAGCATTCTTCCAACTCTTCAAAAGAAGGCTCTCCAAATGGTTGCGCAAAATGCCCCGAAGAAGAGATGTCTCCAAATACCCAACTCCTTCCTTGGGTAGCTTTCTTCGCTATATGAACAGCGGCTCGATTTATTGGTTCGAATAGTCCCTCCAATCCAAGCATCTTTAGCTTAAGTGGATTTGCGCTGAAGGAGTTCGTAAGGATCAGATCGGACCCAGCGAGCACATAAGCCTTATGAAGGTCCAATACAGAATCGGGGTCTTTG
This sequence comes from uncultured Thermotogaceae bacterium, assembly GCA_964462525.1. Taxonomy (GTDB): domain Bacteria; phylum Thermotogota; class Thermotogae; order MWEM01; family MWEM01; genus CAYWWY01. The sequence goes on along the minus strand of CAYWWY010000001.1, from coordinate 191,531 downwards.
ATATTGTACATTTCCACTGCGCGGGCATCCGACCTTTTGATTTGGAGGTTTGCGCCATATGAACCGTCCAAAAGAATCACTTCTTTTTGAATTCGGTCCGAAAACTCTGCTCTATCCATTGTGGATCTCCTTTTCATCCAAAAGACTTGCTTGTGTGAGTATTTTCAGAATCGGATCAGGTTGATTCATTGTATAGAGGTGAACATTGGGGATTCCTTGATCTCTGAGCATGAGGACCTGTTGAGTTGCAAAATCGATCCCTGCTTGGCAAAAGCTTTCTGGGTCATCCTGATACCGTTCAATTGATTCAAGCAGAGTTTTGGGAATCATTGCCCCAGATAATTCGAGGATTTTCTGGATTTGGATCTTTTTTACCAAAGGCATGATTCCGGGAATGATTGGATGAGAAAGCCCGCGCTTTCTAACTGTATCCACGAAACGGTAGAAGCAAGAGTTGTCAAAAAACATTTGGGAGATAAAAAAATCAGCCCCAGCAGATGCTTTGATAGCAAAATGCTCGACCGAGCGATCTGGATCGCGATGGGTAGGGTGGCCCTCCGGATAGGTTGCAGCCCCCACACAGAATCGGCCATCTTCTCGCACGAGCCGGATCAAGTCTATGGCAAGGTGAAAGTCTTTCCACGCCCCATCTGGGTAAGTAACCCCTTTCGGAATATCTCCCCTCAAAGCGAGAATCGCGCGCACTCCCGCTTCATGCAGCTGGTCAAGAACCAGTCGGACGTCTTCCTTCGAAAATCCGACCGCTGTCAAATGACTGAGCGGGAGGATTCCTCTTTCCAGCACTTCGTGAGAGATCTGCACGACTTTTCCTTTATTCGATCCGCCTGCACCATAAGTTACGCTGATGAATGAAGGGTTCGTGGGGCAGAGGGCTTCGATCGTTCTCAAGACAAACTCAAAAGCTTTTTGATGTTCTTTTTTTGGCGGGAAGATTTCCAAGGAAAAGGGTCTCGATAGGCTGTTCATGAATGCTGCTATTCTGTTTTTCATAAGTACCCCCAATATCTAAGGATCTCGTCACCAAATTCTGCGATGATTATACCATGACAAAAGGTTTTTGAGCGATTCAGTGTTTCATCATCCCCGAAATTCGAAACCGAAGAAAGACACAATGGTCCCTTCCGCGCCATTCCATCTTCCCCCTGTTGTTTGCTTCCCCGGCTAAGCCGTCTTTGATCCAGTTCTCAGTTCATCCAATGCCTAGTGATAGTCAAACATATCCAGAAATATGATCTATATATGTAGACATTATCTGTATACGTTTGTAATATTTTATGTTATGTGATATAATCAGACCATGGAGGTGGTACGATGGATCTGAATGAATGGTTTTGGAAGGTCCCTGCTGAAGATCTAAAAGCAGGAAGTTTTTGGATTCCGGAAGAGAAAAAATGGATCTGCCTGGTCTGTGGACGAGTATATGAAGAAGGGAAGGTCTATGAGGTCGAAGGTGATCTATACCTTGCTGAAAAGGCAATCGATCTTCATATTCGATGTGATCACGGAGGAACGTGGAACTTTCTGTTGGAGTTAGATCAGCGTTTTTCAGTGTTGAGCGAAACCCAAACGGTCTTACTTACTTTTCTCCATGATGGGAAAAGCAATCGGGATATTGCTCAGGAGATGAAGGTAAGCGAATCCACTGTCCGAAATCACCGCTTTCGGCTCCGAGAAAAAGCGAAACAGGCACGGATTTTCCTTGCCCTGTGGGAATTAGTGGAAGTATTGGAAAAAAGAGAAGACAAGCTCGTAGAATACCCAAAAACTGCAACTATGATCGATGATCGATACTCGGTGACAGAAGAAGAGGCGCAGAAAATGATAGAAAAGTATGTTGACCGAAATGGAAAGATCATTGTTTTTCCAAACAAGCAAAAATCTAAATGGATCATCTTGAGACACATAATAAAGGAACATTTGAAGAAAGGGATCAAATATGAGGAATCCGAAATCAATCGAATTCTGATGAACGTAATTGATGATTATGTCATGGTGCGCCGATACTTGATCGAATATGGGTTTCTGCAACGAACACCTGATGGTCGTGCTTATTGGATTCCATTCTAGAGAGATCCCTTTCCTCTTATTTTTGAGAACTAGAACAAAAGGGCTGTCATCAACAGCCCTTTTGCTTTTTTGCGATATGGGTCATTTCACTTGAATGTCGATACTTTTTGGCTGAGCAACCTCTTTTTTCGGCATTCTGATCTCTAGAACTCCTTTTTCAAATTGCGCGAACGTCTTGTCAGATTCTGCCGTGTCTGGAAGATTGAACTGCCTCTTGAAACAAAGCCCTTGGCGTTCCGTAAGGTGATAGTTCTTTTCCTTGGAGTCTCTCTGGAGTTTTTTTTCACACTCCACGGTCAACACATCGTTCTGCACGTTGACTTTTACATCCTCTTTGTCAAAACCCGGGAGTTCAAATTCAAATACAAACTCTTTCTCAGTATCATATACATCTACGCTGGGAACCCTCCAACCAGATCGATCGATACTAGCGCCTCGTTCCCCAGAAAGAAAGTTGGAAAAAAGATTGTCAATCTCCCTTTGCATCGACAAGAACGGTTTGTAAAAGTTGTCCCAATCGCTTTGTACCCTTCGAACCAACATACCTTTCACCTCCGATTTTGATTTTCCAATATTATTGACGGAGGGACATCTGATCTTATTTCACCCATACCATATGACATGATTCGTATGAATATATGGTATTATATAGTATATTACTTATCTGAAATCTTTCCCCGCGGAGCCCTTCTTTTTTATCTAGAGAGGTCCAAGATAATTCCAGCCATCGGTGATATGGTGTCTGTAAATGCCTGTGGATCTTCTTGGACTTTTGCCCTTTTGGGCTTCTTTTTTCGCCTTTTAACCCTCGAAGCCTCAAATGCTCTGTACGAAAGTTCTTTGCTGCATAATGACGTTCGCACCCCGTCATTTCGTCACACTCGTTCAAAATCTGTGTTTTGGGTGACCTGTCATTGCTTTCTCGATATCTTTTCGCACTCTTCTCAACAACTTCCCGTATTTCTCCCATACGGATTTTTCCCCCATGTGAACACGCTCCTCCTTGCCTCGGTCCCCTGCTCTCAAAATAGATCCTATTTTGGGTACTTTTTATTTATGAAGCATTTCGGATCCTTGACAATAGGTACACAAAATGGTAAAATGAAAAGATGAAAAGAAGGGGGATTTTGCGGTGAGGATTCGAGTTCCAGCAAAAAGCTCCTTATTTCTCATTCATTCTTGTAGCGGTTTTCTTTTCTATTCCCTTTCGTTCCTATGATATACAGCAATCGGATTTTTTGTAGTCCACAAATCCTCCATCATATGCGTGACTAAACAAATCATGCTCTGGAGGTGCAAATGTATGGGCACGAAACAACGGATTGCGATCCTGACACTGGTCTTGATAATGGTCTTTCTTCTTTTCTCCTGCGTAAGCCGAGATATCCCCAAGATCGTCCTTCCTAATCTGGAAGATCCCGAAGTCCTGGACGCGTTGGTGCAGATTATTACAGGCGACGGAGATGCGGCAGCCTCTGACCACATCGACGAAAACTCCCCATTCAGTTTGGAGGGGGAAGACACCTTCTCCTTTTCCATCACCCCCATCGTTGGGGTCGAGTTCACCGTCATCTTCCGAGAGCAGGCGCAAGCCACTGAGCTTGTCGATGGCGTTTTAGTCTACGAAATCGACGTGAGCGCAACGGCGTCGGGAATCTACGAGGTCATCATCCGCGCCACCCGCGCCACCCTCATCCCGCCCGATCAAATCAACCCAAGAAATGACAATACAAAAGAAGCAACCTTATGGATAGAAGTCTTCAACCAACCCCCACTCAAGCCATTCAACCCCCAGCCGGAAGATGGCGCAGAAAACCAACCCATCGAAGGGGTCGTCTTGCGATGGGATTGTGGTGATCCTGAGGGCGACCCACTTACCTACATGGTCTACCTAAGCACAGAGGAAGACGATTTGGAATGGATCGCCACAACCACCGAAACGAACCACCCTCTGCCCGAATTGGCATACGACACTCAATACTTCTGGCGAGTCGACGCTGATGACGGGAGAACCAGCGAACCAAGAGAATTGACAGAAGGCGATGTGTGGACCTTTAACACTCAAACGCAGCCATTCACCCTGACCCTGAATAGAAACAACAACGCTTGGGGAATAGTCGCTGGGGGAGGAACCTATGTAGCCGGACAGGTTGCCAACATCCAGGCCACACCAACAGCGGGCTACCGCTTTGTCCATTGGACCCACGGTGGTACGATCATCAGCACACAAGCCAACCACAGCTACACGATGCCTGCTGAGAATGTGACATTGGTAGCGGATTTTGAAGAAGTACCTGCTGAGTTGTACACCCTGACCCTGAATAGAAACAACAACGCTTGGGGAACAGTCGCTGGGGGAGGAACCTATGCAGCTGGACAGGTTGCCAACATCCAGGCCACACCAACAGCAGGCTACCGCTTTGTCCAATGGACCCACGGTGGTTCGGTAATCAGCACACAAGCCAACTACAACTACATGATGCCGGCAGAAAACGTGACATTGGTAGCAAATTTTGAAGAGTTGCCACCCGATGCTCACACCCTGACCCTGAATAGAAACAACAACGCATGGGGTACCGTGACCGGAGGAGGAGCATACGTAGCGGGAGCAGAGGTAGAGATCACAGCCATACCCAATACGGGGTATCGCTTTGTTGAGTGGGAAGATAGCTTTGGAAGCACGGTCAGCACAGACACTACCCACACCTTCACCATGCCAGCGGCAAATGTGACCCTATTGGCCATCTTCGAACAGGCTTTTACCTTAACATTGAATAGAAACAACAACACATGGGGCACGGTAACCGGAGGAGGCACCTATGCAGCGGGAGCAGAGGTAGAGATCACAGCAACACCCAATGCTGGGTATCGCTTTGTTGAGTGGGAAGATAGCTTTGGAAGCACGGTCAGCACAGACACTACCCACACCTTCACCATGCCAGCGGCAAATGTGACCCTATTGGCCATCTTCGAACAGATCTTTGCTTTGACCTTGAAGGGAAACCCGGAAGGTGTAGGTGTTTTAGAAGGCGCAGGGAATTACCCTGCCGGCGCGCAGGTTGAGGTGCGTGCGGATGACGCAGAGGGGTTTGATTTTGTCCATTGGACGTTTGGAACGTCCGGAGGGGAGCTAGTAAGCGTCGAAGAAAACTTCTCCTATGTTATGCCCGCAAAGAATGTGACCTTGGTGGCTACCTTTCATAAACCTGTAACGGCCATTACCGTATCAGGAGAAGGAGGCAGAGTATCTGTTGGGGTAGGGGTACCCCTTCAGATGATCGCGGAGGTAAATCCCGAGAATGCAACCAACAAAGAGGTCACATGGTCTGTGGAAAATGTTGGAGGGATCTCCCCCAGAGAGAATCGGGCCGAGATAACCCAAACAGGTATTCTTAAGGGACTGACAACAGGAATAGTTGATGTAAAAGCCACCGCCAAAGATGGTTCCGGAGTGGAAGGCATAAAACGGATTACGGTCACACCCCCAGAAATGATCTTGGTCTATGGAGGAACTTTTCAAATGGGTGACGAAGAGGGAGATTTGCACGAGTCTGGACCTACTCATACCGTTCACCTGACGTACGATTTTTGGGTGGGAACGTATCCAGTGACCTTTTATGAATACGATGCTTTCTGCGATGATACGGATAGAGCTAAACCTGGTGATGAAGATTGGGGAAGAGGCAGCCGTCCGGTAGTTAATGTGACTTGGTGGGATGCGATCGCCTTCTGTAATTGGTTAAGCGAACAACAAGGATTGCCTGTTGCCTATATTTTAGAGGGCGAACCAGAACAAGGGAGTTTTTTGGACGCGGCGGGATCCAAAACAGAAGATATTACTCAAGTAGTTGGATATAGGCTGATTACAGAAGCCGAGTGGGAGTATTCGGCGAGCGGTGGCAATTTGGCTTTACCGATTCCGCCAAGGTATCTGTACGCGGGAGGCGACGATATCGATGATGTGGGTTGGTTTACGGACAATTCTGGAGGGAGTACCCAACCCGTAGGAAAAAAGGCGCCGAACCAATTGGGATTGTACGACATGACCGGTAATGTAACGGAATGGTGTCATGACTCCTATCAAGTCTACACAACCGAAACAAAGACCAATCCTATTGGCCACTTAGATCACCACTCGAATAAAATGGTCCGAGGTGGCCATTGGAACAACAATGCCGGCGACTGTCGCTTGGCTTACCGGTTTCATAAATGGTCCCTAGGCAATTCACAAAATAACCGGGGCTTTCGTATCGCAAAGACCCATTTTTAGCCTTTTTCCTTTTTTCGAGTCAGTACGAATTCACCGAATGCTTACCCCCTGAATATGAGCTTGATTTTTTTTCAGGATACCGGACATTCCAAAACATTTTAACGATCCGTCTGGCTGAGTGTTCACCATTTCCGTCAAACGGTTTCAAAAAAATCCAAGGGGTTGACAAGGAGGGTTTTTTCGTGTATGATATGCCTCGGAACCGTATTTACGGAAAACAAAGTTTCTAGGAGGAACAAGATGTTAAAAGGTAAGGTAAAGTGGTTTGATGCCAAGAAGGGTTACGGATTCATCTCTCAGGACGACGGCAATGACGTGTTTGTCCACTTCAGCGCCCTCAATATGGATGGATTCCGAACGCTCGAAGAAGGGCAAGAAGTAGAGTTCGAAGTACAAAATGGAACCAAGGGACCCCAAGCTGCAAACGTTTCTATCCTTGGATAAATACAGCGAATTCTAAAAGAGCGGGCGCAAGCCCGCTTTTTTATTGCGAGGTGAGACGCGAATGAAGAGATGGGTCCTTTTTCTCGTATGCCTGATGACGTTTACTGCATCATTTGCGATCCAATACTATCGAATCTGGACAAAACCCTTTGATATCATTTACCAAGAGGGGTTGGAAGATTTCGCTCTGCAGTTGTACCATGAGGGGCCTGGCATCTACCAATATCTGTGCGATTTCTACGGATTTGAACCACATCGGAGGGTACGCGTCTATCTAGTCGATGACGGGGACTATGCCAACGCTTACGCAGATATCTTTTCTCATATGACGGCAATTTATGTCAACAGATCAGATACTCGGATTGGGAAAAACCATTATCAATGGTGGGTTCCTTATGTATTTGCCCACGAATTGACCCATATCTTAATTGCTGATAAACCGGGTGTCTTGAAAGACCAGCTTCGGATATTCGGAAATCCTGTGGCTACGCTTTTCGATACAGCATTTACCCCATCCTGGATGCACGAAGGCGGATCGATCGTATCCGAAACGCTTCTTTTTGATCAAGGGAGGCTTCACGATTCCCGATTCGAAATGTTCCTTCGAGCAGCCATCCTTGATGAACGGTTTCGGGGTCTCCAACTGGCGGGGGGGATGCAGACTCCTGTATATACACCGGTGGGAGACAATTATCTTTATGGAGCCTTTTTTTTCGCCTTTATGATTGACCGATTTGGGATCGAAGCATATCGGGCTTTTTTTCAAACCTACGGTACTCAGTATCGGTACAACCTCTTTCAAGCCATAAAAGGGGTTACCGGTATGGATTGGGCTGACTTTCTTATAGAATGGGCGGTATGGGTATCCGACCGCGTAAAGGCTTCAATCCCCGACCCTATTTATGAAGGACAACCAGTTCAAAAGGGCCGAACGCATTCTGGGACGGCTCGTTTGTTTGGGAATTCGGTCGTGGTGATTGACAGGCCAGACCAGATGCTGCCCCGGTGGCTTCAGATCGAACCCGATGGAACGAGTCGAGTGTTTCGCCTGGATCCAACGCCCATCGATTTTGACATTTCCCCTGCAGGAAGAGTTGCGGCAGTCTATGGTTTTGGCGACGGTTTGGAGCAGTACAGTCAAGAACTCTTTCTTGAAGACGATCATGGGGTCTTGCGTAAAGCTTCGGAAAAGGGTCGGGTCATCCAGGTTCGGTGGTTGGACGAAAGTACGATCCTTTACCTGAAACTCGATAAAGGCGGAACGAGCCTAATGGTTCATACGATCGATACGAGCAAAGAAGTAACTCTGATGCATGGCAATCCAGACTTTTGGATCAACGGAATTTCCGTTAACGGCCCAAGAATCGGGCTTTCCATTACCTTCAACGAACAGACACACCTGTATCTTTGGGAGGATGGCGCGCTCATATGCCTCCATTCTTCTGATCACGCGATGATCGATCCTTTCCTAACCGAATCATCTCTCTTTTTTTCCTGGGACCTGGAAGGAATATACCAAATCTATTCCATTGATCTGAACCAGCTGACCTTCCATCAGCATACCTCTGTACAAACAGGCGCATTCCAACCGCTTGTTGTCGATGATCGTCTGTACTATAGAGGGTACGATTCCTTCGGTTACGCACTGTATGTCATTCCGTATTGTGACAAACCGCTTACTGGTGGTCCTCCGTTATGCAAAGCCGATGGGATCACCGAATCGGATTTTGTGCTGCCGGTTCGGTCCGAATACATGATTGACGCAGAGCTTCTGGCACAGCATTCGGTTGCATACGCGCCATCCATAGAACCCAGGGCATGGAGCCCATTGGTTCTGGCCGGAGGCGCGATCGCGCCTGGAATCGGAGTGTTGGGTTGGGATGATCTCAAGCAAAACATTTTCTATGGAGCGGTTGGAACGTATGGTTCAGAATTTCTTTGGGAATTGATTTTTATCGAACGGGGTAGTCCGGTGAACATCTATCTTCACGGCAGCGGGAATGATCATAACGCAATGCTGCAGGCCCAACTGGCCATTCCCTTGATCGAGCGCTCGAAAACCGACAACGTGACGATCTACCCTCATCTGGGTTTTCTTTCTTTGGACCTTTTGGGAACGCAAAGCCCGGAGAAAGCATGGGTTTCAATGGGGATTGATTTGGGCTTTGGCGTGATTCATCTGCCAAACAATCCAATCGCTGTTAATAGTCTTTTCGCTTCCTTTTTGTATGAAAAAGGAATGGGCGCCAACGTAGGAAAGGGTTTTGTCCTCCCCTTTGAAAGCCTTGGCATCGGCTATCTTCGAATTCATGAATCTTCTTCACCCGTTGTTGGCCTTTCTGTATGGACCCCTTTGCCTGTTTCAGCCGTAGGCACTTCGGAAGGAAAGTTTCAGTTCCAAGGATGCGCATTGCGATCCATGCTGGAATTGACGCCCAGATATCCGTATATAGCGGGAGGGATTGGGTTTCGTTTCGACTTTCAGGTTCATTACTGGCTTCAATTTGACCTTACTATAGACATCATCGCTTCAGCCCAAGGCATCAACCCCGTATTCTCGATCGGAAGCGGGGGATTTTTCATGATGGGCGTTAATCCCAATCAACGTCCTGAGCATTTGTTGGAAAGGAGCATTTTGGCATGTGCAGAATGATCGGCGTGATTTCCAAAACTCCCGTTTCAGTTACCCCTTTTCTTCAGCAGCTTTCTATTCAAGCGCAATATGGGAATCATGCGCCTCATGGGGACGGGTACGGTGTGGGGTTCTTCTGTAATGGCGGAATTCATCTTTCCCGAAGCGCAAAACCTTTGGATTCCATAAGGTTTTTCGCTGATTCGAACCAAGTAGCGAATATCTTAATTCTCCATGCGAGAAAAGCAGGGATTGGAAAAGTGGATTTGGCGAATGTTCATCCTTTCTCTGATCAATTGGAAGAACGCAATTATCTTTTTGCCCATAACGGCACGATCAAGGACATTGATGCGTACGGAAGGCATATCGAAGAACTGAATGCAGGGAACATTTGCGATTCGAAGATTGCGTTTGAGCGAGTGATGGAATTGATAATGGAAGGGTATCCCACTGAAGACGCTATGCGGATGACGGTTCAAGAATTGGAAAGCGCTTGTGCTCAGATTTCCGCATTGAACTGGTTGATGACCGATGGGACCAATCTCTATGTATCAAGGTTTCACTATGGGGATGGGGAATACTACTCTCTGTATCATTCCGAAAACGAGGACACCATCATCGTATCTACTGAGCCTTTCGATTGGGAACCCTGTTTTCCTGGAGTACAGAAAAACCAGCATTCTCAATGGAGTATGTTGGGCAACCAAACCATCTCATCATTTGCGATTCCTGGCTAAACATTTGGATCGAGAAGATCTCTCAATCCATCTCCCAGTAAGGTGAAACCGAGTACGGTAATAGCAATCATCATTCCTGGAAAAAAAGAGAGCCACGGCGCCCGTTCGATAAACCGCTGAGATTCCAATAGCATTCTTCCCCAACTGGGCATGGGGGGTTGCGTACCTAAACCAATATAGCTCAGACCTGCTTCGGAAAGGATCGCAAACGCGAAATTAGACGATACCAGAACAAGGATGGAAGAAAGAATATTGGGAAGAATATGAACCACAGAGATCTTTAAAGGGTGGATTCCAAGAGCATAAGCGGCTTTCACGAATTCCCTCTCTTTCACCGAACGAGTGCTCGACCGGATTTGTCGGGCAAAAATGGGGATCCGCACGATCCCTATCCCGATCATGGCATGGTAGATGTTCGGCCCCCAAACCGCCAAGATACCGATTGCGAAAAGAAGTGCGGGAAAAGCATAAAGACCGTCCATCATCCGCATGATGATCTCATCCACCCATCGGGAACCCAATCCTGCTACAAATCCAAGTAACAAGCCCGCCACCAAGGCGATCCCGGTTGAAATCACTCCTACCAAAAGCGCGACTCGCGCGCCAATCATGCAGCGAGAGAAGAGATCTCTCCCGAAATCGTCCGTTCCGAACCAATGCTGCGGATTGGGACCCACCAACCGTTGGGAAAAATCCATTTGATAACTGTCGTGGGGCGTCACAACAAGACTGATAATACCCAGGCTGATAACCAAACTCGTAAGGATCAAACCGATCATCAAGCCCTGATGTCGAATCGCTTTGCGAACCCATCGACGGAAAACCATTCTCATACCCGCTCAATCCTTGGATCGATCGTTGTGTGAAGAATATCGGTCACTAAGTGAATTATGATGGTCAAAAAAGCAATCCAAATAACGCATCCCTGAACCAAAGGAAGATCTCTCCTTTGGACTGCGAACCAAAGTAGCCTTCCTGTGCCAGGGATCGAGAACACATTTTCGATAAGGATCGTTCCTGCCATAATCGATGAGATCTGCAATCCATATTGTGTGATAAAAGGAAGAAGGGCGTTCTTTAGGATATGACGGAACGCGACCTTATGCTCAGGGAGCCCTTTTGCCCTGGCTGTACGAATGTAGTCTTCATGAACAATATCCAAGATGGAACCTCTCAGGATCCGAAGCATAACGGAAATCCCAATCAGCGAGAGCGCAAGAGAGGGCAAAAAAACGGAGTTCCACCATCCAGAAGGGTTTGTGTGAAACGGGATATAGCCAGACGCGGGAAAGAAATCCCATTGAAGAGAAAAGAAACGCAAAAGCAGAATACCTAACCAAAAAGAAGGAAGAACAATCCCAATTTGCGACGTGAGCGTGATTATTCGGTCAATCCATCTGTTTTTAAAACGCGACGCGATCAAGCCCAAAGGAATCGAGCAAATTAGGATCATGATAGAACTTACCAAGGTGAGAGAGAAGGTTGGGGGAAATGAATCTGCAACCAAATGAAGCACATTCTGACGATAAATAATTGATTGTCCGAAATCGCCGCGCGCGATCCCGGAGATCCACATAAAAAACCGAGCAACAACAGGTTGATTCAGGGCCATCTGCCGAGACAACTCTTCAATGGCGGCTTCATCAGCGTCCATTCCCAGCATGATTTCGACTTGCGTGCCAGGAATCCACTGAAAAAGGGTAAAAGAGATCGCCGCAACGATCAGCAGCGTTATTAGGCTAGAAATCAGTTTTCTGATAATCGGTTCCATTATCCGATATGATCAGGCGCCAGTGATTTCTTCAAGGGTAAACTGATCGTTGGTAAAGATGCAAATTTCGCTGGCGATTTCCAAAGATTTCTGAACGATTTCTAATGCGCCGAGATGGGTATTCTGAATTAAGGCGCGCGCCGCCGCCAAAGCAAAACCGCTCCCAGAACCAATTGCTGCAATCTCTTCATCGGGCTGTATGACTTCTCCTGTGCCTGAAATCAGAAAAAGGCTATCGGAATCCGCAACGATTAAAAAGGCTTCCAATCTACGGAGGATTCGATCCATCCGCCATTCTTTCGCCAGCTCAACAGCCGCCCTTGTAAGGTTTTGATTGTACTTTTTGTATTTCTCTTCAAATTTCTCAAAAAGAGTAAAGGAGTCAGCGACAGAACCTGCAAAGCCAGCCAGGATTTTTCCATCCCCCAATTTCCGGATTTTTTTTGCAGTGGATTTCACAACGCTATTACCCAAGGTGACCTGACCATCACTACCGATTGCAGTTTTTCCATCTCTGCGAACAGCGATCACCGTTGTTGCCGTACATCCTTTCATGTCAGTTCCCTCCTAGGTATGTCACTCTGATTTCCTCTTGCCCAATCATACCACAAGAAAGCCTGTATGCGTTTGACCTAATTCACTTCTATAACTTACCTATGCATTTTCCTGAGAAGAACCATAATCCAGCGAATCACGGATATTCCGAGAAAAATGGCGAAAAGGAAGGTAACAACCATAGGACCAGGAGGCAGGTTGTGGAAATAACCCGTGATGACTCCCAAAAGCGTTCCCACAACACTGATCGCAATTGAGGTTAAGACCATTTGCAAAAAGTTCCGAGAGAGAATTTTTGCGCTGACTCCTGGAATTACGATTAAGGCAGCGATCAGAACAACACCCGCAATTTTGACAGAGTTAACAATGGTTAAACAAAGTCCAACAAGTACCAAAAGATGGATCCATCCTGTAGGCACACCGAAATGACGAGCCATTTGTTCGTCAAAACAGTAGTATAGAATCCCTTTGTAAAAAAAACCGAAGAAACCGATGAAGAAAACCAAAGCGACGAGGAGCTGCATCAAATCAGTTCTTGTCACAAAGAGAATATTGCCAAAGAGAAAGCCGAGAACATCGGGGACAAAGCCCCGCACAAAGGACAACAAGATAATACCCAAAGCCATAGAGAGAGGGAGAAACATACCAATAAGGCTATTCTCGCTGATCTTTTTCGAGCGACTCAATAGACTGATCGAGATTGCCAGTATCAATGAAGTGATCAAAGCAATCCAATTGGTTGAGATGCCCAACAAGAGGCCCAAAGCAATTCCACCAAAGGTGGCATGCGCTATCCCATCACCGATGAACTCAATCTTTCGAAGAACCACAACAGTCGAAAATCCACCACATACAATGCTTATCAAAAGACCCCCAAAAAGGGCGTTCCGCATGAACTCGAATTCGATTAGTTCTTGAAGAAAGGTATGCATACCTCTCGCCTTATTGATGAGCCTGATGAAAGTGATCTTTTCCCCGGATAAGCAAATCAAAATCGGGAGAGAAGATTTCTTTCAAGTCAGCTACAGACATCTGTTTAGCTTGTTTATGGCAATGGAGAGTTTTGTTGAGGCAGAGAATTCGATCGCACTTTTCGAAGATCATACCAATATCATGAGAAATCATCAAGATAGCTACATTCAACTCTTTGCGATACTCATCCAGCAAATTATAGAAAGAAGCTTTTCCCATCTCGTCAATACCTGCTTCGGGTTCGTCCAAGATCAGAATATCTGGTCTGTATAGCATCGCTCGGACGAGGATCAGCCGTTGATATTCCCCGCCCGATAGGGTTCCTACCGTTTTGTGCCTCAAAGGTCCAATTCCTACTTTTTCAAATAATTGATCCATCCGCCGATCCATCCGCTTTTTCCAAAAAGAAAGGGGATTGATCCGATACAACCCCATTTGAGCTACTTCTGCGGATGTTATTGGGAAATCCCGATCAAAAGCTCTGATCTGAGGTACGTAACCATAACGACCATTTAATCGGACAATCCCCTTATATGAACGGATCTCCCCGATTAGGATCCGGACCAAGGTAGATTTTCCTGCTCCATTGGGACCAACAATCCCAATGAAATCGTTTTTGTCCATAGAAAAAGTAATGTCTTTCAAAATGGTTTGACCGGAAAGGGCGCAGTTCAATCCTTCCACTTCTAGCAATGGCTTGTGTTTTTTCAAAACGGCCTTCTCCTTATGAATGGATGAATCAGTAACGTGCGTTTGATGGAATCAGCCGGTCATGAGAAAGGAGACTGATTGATTATTGAAATCTCAGCAAGCGAGTTACTGAATCTGACACTTCATGATCTGAAAGTTCGTTTCAAACAGTTCCGCGATTGTTTCTGTCTCCCAACCAAGTGTATTCAGTTGGCGGGGCGATTGCATACCTGTTTCCTGTACAATCGTTTCAAGACTTTTCGGGCTGATATGGAGTTCTCCAAAGATTGCAAGCACCTTTTGCTCACGAATGGTTCGAATGATTCTTCGAATATCCTCGATAGTCGGCTCGGTCGATTCTCCTAAAAAAACTGCTGCGTCATCGATTCCGAATCGTCGAAAAAAGTAGGTGAAACTGGGATGACTCATTACAATGGTGTTGCCCTGATAAGGCGAAAAAAAAGCATCCGCAACGATTGTGAACTCTTCCAGCGCCTCTATAATCGCTTTGGCTCTTTCGAGAATCAGAGGGGCAGACTGAGGAATCATCTTGGAAAGATGATCCGCAAATTCTGGTACAATATACTCCGCCATGAAAACGGGGTCTACCCAGACATGAGGATTGATTGGACCATGATCATGATCCTTTGAATGAGGGCTATCAGGGTATGAGTAATCGGTAGAGTATTTGGCAAAAAGCTGTGTCTCAGGAATCAACATACCCGCATAAGTTACCTGTTTTCCTTTGGATCCAAGATCTTCAAAAAGATTCATTAGAAAGCTTTCCAATCCATATCCATTCGCAATAATCCAATCAGCTTGATTCAATGCCCGAGCATCCTGAATAGTTGGCGAAAAAAGGTGTGGGTTTTGACCCGGGCCGATCAGAAGATGGATGTCTGCCAAATCCCCCGCCAATTCATTCAAAACTAGATAGTAGGGATTGATGGTTACAACGATCCTCATTCCCATCCCACTAATACCGAAAACAACCGAAAACAGAATCCAAAAGATCAATACCTGTTTCATTCTGAAACCTTCTCTTTTGAAGGGCTGTTTTCCCGCAATCGACGAATCTTATCTAAAAGTTCTTCTGATGCTATGGGTGGGAGAAAATGGACAGCGAGGCTTTCGATCTCCTGTCTTTTCAAAGCTTCATGGAAAACTTCCAAACCGAGATTGATTACAACGGGTTTCTGCTTCATTATATTCATCATAAGGGGTCAACCTCCACCAAAGATGCAGCCAAAAGGGCAGCTTCCGCATTACTGGCTGAAATGATGGCTCCTGCAGATTCGAGTTGTTGTCGTTGCTTGGAACAGATTTGCAGATCCTCTTCCACTCCACAAATCGAACCGATTATATGGACAGATTCTCCACGAGCCTCCTTGACCTTCTGAATCGACTCAGATAGACTTTCAGCAGGATTCGGGTGACATCCATAGCCCAGTACTAAATCGAAAAGGATCACCGCCGTATTCGGATCCAATCCCTGTTGGATCATCATTTTCGAGCGAAAGGAAGGATCCATCATTGGGTGAAGCTTTCCTTGCGTAAATGCGTCATCTCCGTAGTCCACCATCGCATGACCGCACGGTTTCAAAGGATCCTCAAGAAGCATTTGCGGATCGACGGGAGCATTGCTATGAACGACTCCAAGGATGGGCAAGGCCATTAATTGGGCTTCATAGCAAAGTGTTCCTCCGGTAAACAAACCCCGCAGTGATCCTTTTCGTTTTCCCATCAGTTTCGCTTGGATCTTAATTTGTTCCCTGTGTTGGATCAAGTCCTTTCGAACGGTTTCAATCGATTGACTCTGATTCAGCAATGCTGCGATTACGTTGGCTGTTTCTTCAAAATCGGCGCAAGAATAAGACGAAGCCTTATCTTTCGATGATTTGGAGCCGATCAAGCATAGCACAACTTCTTTGGGGTTCTCTTTCATTCTGGCTTCGTCGATCCTTGCTTGAATCGATTTCCATACTTTCGGAGCGGGTGGTTTACCTATTAACCCGATTACTTCAATCTCAGGGTCTTGGAGCATTTGATCTAGGGCATCCAAAAAAGTAATTCCCCCTATGGCTTCCTGTACATCTCTACCACCCGTCCCAATTCCATGGAGGATTCCTGCGCCTCTTCTGATCAGCTGAACTTGGACTTCCTGTAATCCTGTTCCACTGGCAGAAACGATCCCAACCGGTGCAGGCGCGCAGTGGTTGGCAAAACCCAGGCCCACGCCCCGAATGATTGATGTGCCGCAATCAGGTCCCATGACAAGAAGACCTTGTTCATGAGCGTATGTTTTCAGTTTCTTTTCCTCATCCAAAGAAACATGGTCCGAAAAAATCATGACGTTCAATCCCGATTGGAGCGCTTCCATCGCTCTTGAGAATACATAACGTCCAGGAATGGAAATCAATACAATATTTGCATCAGGATGACCTACGATTGCTGATGAAAGGCTGGTGTACAGACGATCCTTTTCAGACAGATCTTTAGGGGGCTTTGCGGGTCGTTCCAGTAGTTCCAAAGCCTTTTGTTCAAAGAAAGCCCAATTTTCTCCTTCAACATCCATTGCCAGAAGAAAGTCTTCAGGGTTCGGACTCAGAGAACGGCAATCATACCCTGCTTCTTCAAGGATGTGAAGATGAAAGGCCGTCCCTAAGGTAATGGACGCTTCAGAAATCCCTGGGATTTCAGCAATTTTTTGGGAAAGCAACATCAATGTGATGCTATCGAAGTACTTTCCCGAAACGACTTTGACTCCTTTCAT
Organism: uncultured Thermotogaceae bacterium; assembly: GCA_964462525.1. Classification (GTDB taxonomy): domain Bacteria; phylum Thermotogota; class Thermotogae; order MWEM01; family MWEM01; genus CAYWWY01. The sequence goes on along the minus strand of CAYWWY010000001.1, from coordinate 174,599 downwards.
GAGAAAATCCCTCCCGTATTCATTTCTTTTTCGACAATCACTAAAAAGGCATTCACAACGATTGGATCAAATTGGCTTCCTGAATTTACAGTAATTTCTTTTAGCGCCTGATCAAATGAAAGAGATTGGCGAAAGGATCGATCTCGAATCATGGCATCCCATGCATCAGCAACAAAAATGATTCGTGACGCTAGTGGGATTTGATCAGATGATATCCCATCGGGATAACCATTCCCGTCATATCGCTCATGGTGGTGTTTCACAATACGTGCAATGGATCGTAATTCCGATGAGTTTTTTAGGGCATCATACCCCCAAGTGGAATGGAGTTGGATGATCTCATACTCCAAAGCAGAGAGCCGTGACGGTTTGTTCAAGATGGCCTGAGGAACAAGGATTTTCCCAATATCGTGCACCATTCCCGCCCAGTACACTTGGTGGATCGATTGTTCAGATAAATCCATCTGTCGCGCAATATCCGCAGCAAGTTTCGCGACGTGTTCCGAGTGGCCCTTCGTAAAGGAGTCGTGGATTTCAAGGATCTGAATCATAGAAAAGACTATTTCTCGCAGGGTTTTTTCCTGCATGATCGATAGTTCTTGGAACGCCAAAAAAGCAGAAGCAATGTTCCCAAAAGCGCTCATAATTTGCGCTGATGAATCCGAGAAAGAGCGATTAGCGGCTTCGGCAATATCCAATGCGACTTGTCCGACTCTTTGCCCACTGATGACTAAATCTGCTAACAAGGTTTGCTTAATTGGCTGAGTCGCTTCTTTCATTTGATGAAGTATCTGATTTGAGTAAGAGTCTTTCCCGTGATTCATGATATGATTGATCATACTCACATTCCCGGCGAAAATTTTGGCTCCGTTAAATACTTGTGCAGGAACAAATTGTTCTTCAGTCAAATCAAGCATTCGGAGCCTTGAGGCATCATGCCCAATGGCATGGATAAACCTCCATTTGCCATTTTCCAAAACAGAAACGCTTCCGTAATCCGCTTCTGGAATCAAGGATTTAGCCATCTCCAAGACTTCGGACAGAAATATCTCTCGATCTGCTGCGGAAACGGAAACCATCTTGGAGGATAGGTTAATAATCATTTCTAATTTCGTGTTGACGGAATCCACTTTCAGATACGATCGTTCTAACTCTTCATGGGCAGTGCCAAGCTCATCTAAGGTTTCTTCGAGACGAATATTTGTCCCGTATTGTGTGGTAACCATCTTCCGGTATTGACCAACCACAGCCAACGCGATTCCTATGCTCATACCAAATAATCCATACCCTTGAAGCGAAATCAACCGAAAGGTACTGATATGACCAAAGCTTCCAATGAGATCATATACAGTTGTTGCCAAGAGAAAGGTAAACGGAAAAATAAAGGCAGTTCCTTTGGTTCGAAAAGACTGGATCATGACAATGGTTAATAGAGAGATGATATAGATCAGGATCAACACATTGACAATAGGAATGCTATCCTTTACCCAAAGCCAAACCCCGATCAAAGGAATAGGAATCCAACCAACAAACCGAGAAATTCGAAAGCGTTTGTAATGGTAGTGTTCCACGCCTGCCATTGCGAAGAACGAGGAGTATGTTATACCAAGAATATAGAAAAGCGAAGGCATTCCATAGGGATCAATAGAGATTGGTATATATGGGAAGATTTTTTCTGCAATATAAAAACAAGCCAATAGGTTTGAAACACCAATCAATCGGAAGGACCTTCTGTTTTCTTTTGATTCGTTCGCAAGAAAGAGAAGCAAAATACCGAGGAAGAAGGTAGCGCCCAAACTGAAGACAAAAAAATCATACTCAAAAAGCTTGAGCCAGAAACGGCGCCACTGGACTTGGAGTTCTCCGCTGATATGTGGGGGGTCATAGACTTCAATTTCGACATAGGGAGCATGATCACTCAGAAACTCAAGAACCAAACGATTCTCGAGCCCGATTGATGAAGGCTCTATAGGGATTGAATGAAGTGCGATCCACCGCTCCCGGTAGGCAGCCCAATCGAACTCGTCAAAAAGGATCGATCCATTTAAATAAACTCTGATCGGGACTTCTGTATTGGGCAAAACTAAGTGATCGGCTTCTACTTTTGGAAAGGTGGTGATCAAGCGATACAACTGTCCTTTAGGGATCCGCAATGAAAGGGGGAATCGGATATCTTGAATTCCTGTCGGAGTTTCAAGCTCCCATTGGTCGAATATGTATCCTTGAGGTCGAGCAATGGAATACAAGATAGTCCCAAGCAATATCGCGAGTCCAATCGCACTTAGGACAACTAGCCATTTACGTGTCCACTCATTGATCTGTGTCATTTTTAATCCTCTGTGATTACCATACCGCAATGCTCCCATCCGCTCGAGGCTCCGTTCCTCCGCAGTAAACGGCATTTCGGTCTCTCCAGATGATCTGGCCTCGACCAAACACTCCATTTGATTCAGTGATTTCAATTTCATGCCCCATTTTGGATAGAGATGAACGAAGAGCTGCGGGAAATTCTTTCTCAACAAGCACTCTGTTTTTTCGGGTCCACATCCACCGTGGAGCGTTTAAAGCATCCTGAGGGTTTAGGCAGTGATCCAACAGGTTTCCGATTATCTGGATATGTCCTTGCGGTTGCATAAAACCGCCCATCACTCCAAAAGAGACCTTTGTCCCATCGACTGCTTTCATGAATCCAGGAATAATGGTATGGTATGGCCTCTTTCCCGAAACAAGGAAATTTGGGTGAGAGCGGTCTAAAGAGAAATTGCATCCTCGGTTATGGAGAGCAATTCCCGTATTCGGCACTACAAGGCCACTGCCAAATCCCATATAATTGCTTTGAATATAGGAAACCATATTCCCATGGCGATCGGCGGTTGTAAGGTAAACAGTACCGCCATCCATGGGGTCTCCTTCGACTCTAGACACCGCATGATTCATGATTTCTGCCATAAAACAGCGCAATTGATCCTCTTGGATCAGTTGTTTTGGTTCCATATGCATAAACTTTGGATCTGTGATATGACGAAGGCCTTCGCGAAAAGCGATTTTGATGGATTCGATCTGATGATGCAGGATTTGCTCAGGCTGTCGATGTGATATGCAAAGATTGGAAAGGATGCCAAGCGCAATTAATGCGATCAGCCCCTGACCGTTGGGTGGAAGCTCATAGACGGTAAATCCTCGATACTGAACCGAAAGCGGCTGCACCCATTCAGGATAGAATTGGCAAAGATCCTCTTGTGACAGCAACCCGCCGGTCTTTTGGGCAAAGGAAAGAATCTGTTGCGCTAAATTACCTCGATAGAAACTGTCTCCATTTGTTTCCGCAATCTCTTGGAGTGTACGGGCATGAGCTTCGCTTTTCCAGATCTGGCCCGCTTTAGGCGGGTTCCCATGTGGGGCAAATGTGTCGAACCAATGTTGATGATAAGGATCCGAACAGGTATGGGTAAAGGTTTCGAAGGCTTTTTTCCAGTAGTATCCGACTAATGGAGCAATGGGATGACCCTCTCTCGCATACCGAATGGCTGGCTCAAAGACCACTTTCAGAGGCAGTGAACCAAACCGATCGATCAAAGCGATCCAAGCCGCTGGGGCCCCAGGTACGGTAACAGCCGGCCAACCAAATCGAGGAATTGAGTCAATTGCATCCGCAGAAATTGCCATAGGTGCCGGTCCGCTTGCATTCAGTCCATAAATCGATCCATCGTAATCTACAAGCGCGAAAGCGTCACCTCCAATCCCATTGGACGTTGGTTCGAGCACGGTCAAAGCAGTGGCGGTTGCGACAGCTGCGTCAATTGCGTTGCCACCCCTTTTTAGCATATCCAAACCCGCTTGTGTTGCAAGGGGGTGGCATGTTGCAACCATCCCATTACATGAATAAGAAACCGTCCGTTTTGATTTATAATGATAATGCAATGGATCAAAAGTCAAAAATTCGCCTCCACATTGGTTTAAGATGAGTTATTATACCATGGAAGAAACGAAGCGAATTACCTGCTCCTCAAGACTTCATGTTCGATTCGTTTAGCCATGAAAATATCTGGTTTTCCTAGTCCATTGGCGTCCGGAAGAACACCAATAATCTGGAAACCAAATTTTTGATAAAATGTATACGGATGATTCCCAGGATTGCGAATTTGCTGAATGTGATTCCAGAGATTCTGAAAGAGATCGATTCCGTATAGAGAGGTAAGCCCTTTTTCATCATCTGTTCCAAGATAGATCACACACCCCCCTTGCTTGGCGATTTGATGTTCGAGATCAGTTATCAGCAAACGACCAATTCCCAGATTTCGAAAGTTGGGATCGACAATTAGAGGATGGAGTTCCCAAGCATTCCCATTGTATTGCGGTAACGCTCCAATCCAACCCATCATTCGATTGTTCCGATCCAAGACACATCGGTTGATTCGTTCATCTACCATGCAGTCCTTAACTTCCTCATACGCTAATTCGATTGTCCGATATGAATCGGTTATGGTATGAAACCCTTTGTAAAGAAGATTGACGGCTTGATCTGTATAGAATGGATCATTATGAGGTATATCTTGGATTCTCCAATCATCCACAATCACACCGCCTTTTACAATCTGTAAAGGAGCGATTCTTTGAAAAAGAAACACTTCTCTGCCCTTCTTGGGGATTATATCACAGATTTCGATGGAACGATCTGGGATCCGTTCTGCTTTCTCCTTGAGCAGAACTGCAGAAGGAAATTTTTCTTCAAAACGATCATTGAACTGGAAAAAAGAAAGCCATTAATGATATATAGTATAATAGATATATAGTAGGTATTCTATACATTGTTATGGTATAATAGCCCATGTATATATGCGTATAATACAGGATGCCTATAACGCATATATACCTATATACTATAATAGGAGGAAAGGGACTATGGATAATTCTAAATTGGTCAAGCTGAACATCCCTGTATCTGTGGATCAACTTGAAGTCCTATCGAAAGCAGTAGCCAAAGTAACAGCTACCAGAGCGTCAAGCAGCGACAACGAACGAATTACCAAAGCAAGCATAGTTCGTGCATTAATTTCTTGTTTTCCTTTTGACAAGCTGGATTGTTCCCATATCCACAACGAAGGAGATTTAATCCAAAGAGTGAGTGCCTTTTTTTCGCAGGAAGCACACGAGGAACCGATTTACAGATATGAAAAAGAGAGAAAACCTGAGATCCGCTCTAAGATTCTTTTGCCTTAATTTGAAAAAGGAGCGGATAAAGGTTTTGAGGACGCCTTTGGAATAGTATGGGATTTTACCCCTCTGTAGTTCCAGACGGATGGTTTTGGCGATATTATACGCAACAAAAGGGGTCCTTTTGTTGCGTAAACGGAAATCGTACGGTCGAATCAAGGAAAATCACCGGAATGATTTGGAGAAATCAAACCTTTTAAAGGTGGGGGCGGAGAATTCCAAAGACGACTCCAGATACACAGCAACTGATCAAATAAAAAAACCATTATGTGCGTTAACCAAAGTAGATAAGAAAAGCTTTTGCTGGTCTAGATGAGCCCTCAAGGATGAAAGCCTTGAGGTTTTTTTTGGGAGACGGAACTGCGAATAAGAATAATGGATTCAAGCGAGAAATACAGAGCAAATTCGTATAGAGCATAAAGAACATATATAGATATACTATATCACTAGTATATCTATAAGCGATATGTGCGATATGGTATATAATATAATAGGATATATAGTATAAGTATAATATAGTATATCGGTAATAGTGTAATATATGTGATTAATAAAAGAAGTTTTACGGATAAGCGGAAGGGATTTTGGAAGTTGCGTAAGGAAAAGGGTTAGGGTATTGCTGTAGGAATAACGATTTCGTTAAGAAGAATCTGTTCCGTTACCATTAATAGATTCGCGCGAATCCATGGGTGTTGGTTTAAAAAGGCTTCGAAGTATCGGTTATCGGATAAACCAATCATCCCATCAAAGATCCCGTAAGAACGGTCGATTCCAAATACCTGATCCGTTTGAGATATAGTCTTAACTGCATCGATGATTCCTAGATCGATCCTTTTTAGAAGCGAAGTTACTACACAGGCTACAATTTCCGGGTCTTTTGATTCAAAAAGGAGCTGTATGTCTGAGTCAACTCCGATTGCCAAACGATTGGTTTCTTTTGCTGCTTCAAATACCCCTATCCCCGTTTCTCCTGCAACAGCGAAAATCACGTCAACATTTTGATGGTACAAGGATCGCGCAATCTCTTTGCCTTTTACAGGGTCTTTGAAACTGCCGGCAAACGCCACAAGAATCTCAACATCTTTCGAGAAGTGTTTTGCGCCTTCTTGATACCCAACAAGAAAATCAAGGACTTCCGGAGTTTCCAACCCGCCAAGGAATCCAATTTTCTTTTGATCTGGGATTACACCTGATATACCTTCTGATAGAGTGATCATGGATGCCAAGTACCCAACAAGAAATGCCCCTTCGTTTTGATGAAATCGAAAGGACTGGACATTTTCAAATCGGGCGTTGTCTCTAGGAAATGCAGTATCGAATAAAATGAAGGAGATGTGTGGATAGGAAGGCGCATGTCGTTGCAATATCTCAACAAATGGCCAACCACCTACAGTGATTACATCATAACGACCACTGGCTGAAACTTCAAGAAATACAGGTTCCCAATCAGCGGGATTGTAACCCATCTCAATAATCGTCGTTTGATGATCCATCTCGGAATTCAGAATGCGGATCCCCTCGGCTGCAGAATCAAAAAAGGATCGGTCCCCAAGAGCTCCATTGACTAGAAGCAAGACGTGTGACGAAAAAAGGGTAATGTGGGTTACCAGGGTAAGAACAAAGGCAAAAATCAAAAAACTCCTACGGATCATCGGTGCTTCACCCTTTCTTTATAAACCGTTCCTTTACTCTTTGGGCCAACCCCTTTTTGCAAATAAGCAATCCTTCCTTTGTGTGAACAACGATCGCATCGTTAACCCCGATAATCGTAGTTGGGGTATTCGTTTCATCTCTGATATAAACATTATGAGATTCGATAAGGGTTTGATCCGTTTTTATTTTTTGTTTGTCTTCAAGTTCTGCGATTGAATCCCAGCTTCCAACGTCCGACCATGGAAAACCAGATTCGATCATATAAACTGAATCAGAGCGTTCCATGAGCGCATAATCGATACTGATAGAAGGAATACGCTGGTATATTGGCTTGATAAGCTCTAAACGGGGAGAATGCAATTGACTTATGGGATCGAAGACTTCAGGACAGTGCTTTTGCATTTCCCTAAGAAAGGTCTTCTTTGGAAAAAGAAACATCCCTCCATTCCAAAAAAAACCGTCTGTATTAGTCATGGTTGTTGCCTCCTCTAATGAAGGCTTTTCAACAAACTTGTCTACTTTGAAAGCGCCGGGTTGAATTCTTTGCCCGGTCTTGATGTATCCGTATCCTGTTTCTGGTCGGGAGGGGATCATACCAAAAGTAAATAAACCATCATATGCCGTCACGACCCGTAGGGCAAAATCCATGGTAGTCCAAAAGGCATCAATATCAATGATCAAATGATCGGCTGGGAAGACGCCCACTAGATCGTCTGAAGCGAAGGGTAACATCCCAAAAAGAACCGCAGGAGCTGTATTTTTTTGCTCGGGTTCGCCAAGAATCATAGATTTAGGAAGCTCTGGAATTTCATTCTGCGTTCTCGATATCTGGGAATGTCCGGTGACAATAGCGATATCCTTTGTGGGAATCCTTTGATTCAAGCGATCAAAGGTGTTTCGGAGCAGAGATCGTTTCGAAAATAATGGAAGGAATTGTTTGGGAGTTTCCGCGGTTGACAATGGCCAAAAGCGTTGCCCAGATCCCCCCGCAAGGATGATTGCTTTCACGGAATCCCTCCTTCTAATTCGTTTGAACTTGCATCCCATCCGTTTTTCTGGTATAATCGAGCTGGAAATTATGGCGACGTAGCCAAGGGGCCCAAGGCGGAGGTCTGCAAAATCTCTATTCGTCGGTTCAAATCCGACCGTCGCCTCCAAAAAAAGCCGCAAAGCGGCTTTTTTTTATAGCTTCGCCAATCCCTCACGTACCCAAGGAAGTACGGTGTTGAGAATATGGCTTATTAATGAAGGATTTCCCGGCAAGTTGATTACGATGCTTTTGTGGTAAATTCCAGCCATTCCCCGATTGAGGATCGAATATACCCCCTTTTCGATCAACGAGAATCGAATCGCTGTTTCAAGTCCTTCTAATCGTTTATCAATTACGCATGCAGTGGCTTCCGGAACGATATCATCTTCCTCCATACCGACAGCGCCTAATGTAATCACTAAACCATGCTTGGCGATAAACAAATCAAAAAGCTTTTCTTTTAGTTTTTCTAGATCCCGAGTCACTTCGTAAACCGCTCCCACGATTAATCCATTGTCTTCCAGTATACTGACTAAGTGTTCCGTTTGCTCAGGCTCAAAGCTTTTTGTGCTGACTATTGCTACACTATACCTTTGATGTTCGGTTCCGCTATCCATAATTCCTCTCCTCACATCATGATGGTTTTAATTTTTTCGTCGATGAAACCGACTGTTTTTGCGATCTCTGCGTTTAGCTCCTTGCTTTCGTGCTCGATCCATTCGGTGGAAATGCCGAAATAATTCGGATCCTCATCGGAAATAGAATAGACCAGTAAGGAGATCAGGTTGGTGTCATTGTAAAAAGCCGATAAACGATCAAATCGTTGCACCCAACGGTAAAGACGATCTCCTAACGTCTCGCAAACCTCTTTCATATCCAATATGAACAAACCAATCGCGCTATGGTTGAATCGATATAAATCGGATAAAAATGATCGAAGCTTATCGATTGGTATACCCGACATATCGAATGATTTTTCTATTTTGGAAATCGGTTGAACGATCATACCATACTTTTGAGATAGGTAATGACAAAACCGGAAAAAAACCATATGAAACAAATGATTCTTCGCTACTTTGCATGATTGGGTATCTTCATCTCCGATGGTTTGAACAAAAAAACTCGGATTCGTACCCAACCATAATTCCCATTCGCCCATACCAACGTTCGGAATGATATAGTGATCTAGCAGAGAGGCATCTTCAGAATATTTCTTATTTTCTACAGCAACAATATTGGATAGGATTGTTTGTATACCCAATCGCTCGGTTTCTTCTTCTGTAAAAACGGAGGGTAAAGACGCGCACATTTGCTGAATCGTTTCGAACTGCTGCTCCGAACTGACCCCGAAACCTAAGATGGGGATTTGAAAGTCTTGGTAAAACTCGATTTCTTCCAAAACATCTTGGATGGAGGCTCCACTGGAATGATACATCTGAGTATCCTCCCAAACGTTGTCCTTCACCCAGTGAAACAGCGGGTTTTCTTTTGATCTTGAATACCCCCCGGTTACCGTTGTGCTTTTTGTATCTAGATAAACTAGAAAAACCCAATGCTCATCTTTCATTTCAATAAGAAAATGGAGAGAAGGAGCCCCGGACATGATGCAATCTGAAGGCCGGAAATGTGAATCGATAATCACAATGTGCGTGTTGCTATCAATTTGCTCGATAAATGAGCAGGCTTTCGGATCTTGTCCCAATTCTTGGGCCAGCCATCCAGAAAATCGGTTCATGGTTTTTGTTTCTCCTCAATTACAACCATACTAACTACGAAAATGCCATCATGAGATATGGATAGATGAACAATTTGATCATACAGGTTTAATTTTTCTGCTGCGTCTCTGTCAAGCTGAATCGATGGTTTTCCATACTGATCTTTGGAAATAGTGATCTGGGGCAAAAAATCGATTCGCACGCCTGTCCCCAATGCCTTAAAAAAGGCTTCTTTTGCGGAAAACCGACCTCCAAAAAACTCTTTCTTTCTCCTTGGGTGTACAATATTCATCATTTCTTCTGTTTCAGAGTTTGATAATATTTTTTTCGACAATCGATTGATTGTATCATTGTCCAAGCGGTCAAGACTCACGATATCAACTCCAATTCCTTTGATCATGGCCGCTTTTTTTGGAGGATTGAAGAAGGACACGGATCGGAAAAAGCGCAAATCTGGCACAGGGGCTTAATCGGTTTGCATACTGCCTTACCAAAATTGACCATTGATCCATTCAACGGTCCCCAAAGAGTTTCAGGAACTAAAGGCTTCAATCGCATTTCAGTTTGCTCGGGTGTCTTCGTTTGAAGCCATCCAAGCCGATTGGCAATTCGGTGGACATGGGTATCCACAGCCAACGCGGGTATCCCAAAACAAACATAAAGAACGATGTTTGCAGTTTTCCGACCGACGCCGGGTAGGCAAAGCAACCGATCAAGATGGCTGGGAACGATTCCTTGATAATCATTCATCAGGATCTGCGCGATCTCGATGATTCGTTTCGCTTTTTGACGGTACATCCCTGAATTTTTAATGAGAGGATATATTTGAGATTCTCGGGCTTGAGCCAGCGCTTGCGGAGTAGAGTATCGCTCAAATAGAAGCTTTTCGGCCAATTCTGTTTGTTCGTCTTTGGCTCTTTGGCTCAGTACGGTACCGATTAAAACCCGGAACGGATCCTTGCAACAAATTTCTCGAGGAAAGTCCTCGATAATTTTCCGGGCGACAGCGATCCGGGTTTGGAATTCCATTACCCCTCTTTAAGCGCCTCGGCGCCATTGACAATTTCTATAATTTCTTGAGTAATCGATGCTTGACGCGCTTTGTTAAATTCCAGTGTGAATCGGTCGATGAGTGTCCGTGCATTTTCGGTAGCATTCCTCATTGCGTTCTGACGAGAAAAGAGCTCGCTTACCTTGCTTTCCAATAGGAGGGAATGCACTCTTGCTGAAAGATAGAGTGGTACTAGAGTCTGTATTAGTGTCATGGGTTGTGGTTCAAACTCATACTCCGTTTTCCGGTCGGTAGACGGAGTATTTTGTTTTTTCATCCATGGCAGCAATTGAACACTAGCAGGCCTTTGGATCAGCGAAGAAGCAAATTGGCTATACAAAGCGATAAACGAGTCGGCTTTCTCTCGTTCATAAACATTCAGAATCTGATTGCTGACTAGTTCAGAAACAGCAAACCGCGGGGTATCATATAGCTTTTCTTCAGAAAACAGCCGAGGCAACTGATGATAGCGAGCATAGGACAACCCTTTGGATCCAATTACCAGATATCCGGCAAAATGATTGTCCAGCAGATCGGCTTGTTCTTCTGCTGCCCGTAAAAGATCAAGGTTGTATGATCCACATAAACCCATATCTGAAGTAATCAGTACAACTGCTGTTTTCTCCGAAGAAGTGTGATCGTTGGAGAAAAACGGGTGAGGTTCTTCTAACCCCTGCTCATACACCAATTCCATAAGTTGGTCCAAAGATTTCCAAAAATGGTCAAATTCCTTCCATAGTTTAACCATTTTACCGGTCTTAGCGGTAGCTACCATCTCCATGGCGTGCGTTATGTGCTGTGTCGATTTTGTCGACTCGATTCGTTGCTTGATGGAATGGAGCTTTCCTCTACCCAATGCGGTTCACTCCTTTAGGGTAAGAATGTCTTTTTGCATTCTTCGATTGCTTGTTTTAAACCTTGTTCCAATTCTGTGGTTAGGTCTTTTTTTTCAGAAAGTGTACGCAGAATTGTCGGATGTTTTTCTTTGATGCTTTTCACTAACTGATCTTCAAATTTGGGTATAGAAGCTGTAGGGATATCGTCTAGGTACCCTCGTACACCGGAAAATATCGCTATGATCTGTTCTTCTACAGGAATGGGTTGAAACTGTGGTTGCTTTAGTAGTTCCAAAAGTTTTTCTCCCCGGATCAGCTGGGCTCTTGTTGATTCATCAAGTTCGCTGGCAAACTGAGAAAAAGCTTCTAGCTCTCTATATTGAGCCAATTCAAGCCGAAGGTTTCCCGCAATTCTTTTCATGGCTTTTACCTGTGCGGCCCCTCCAACTCGAGAAACAGAGAGTCCAATATTAATGGCAGGACGGAATCCGGAATAAAAAAGAGAACTACTTAAGTAGATTTGCCCATCTGTGATGGAAATAACGTTGGTTGGAATGTATGAGGAAAGATCATTGGCTTGTGTTTCAATGATGGGCAAGGCGGTAAGTGAGCCGCCGCCTTCCTCTTCGCTCAACCGCGCAGCCCTTTCTAGAAGACGGGAATGAAGGTAAAAGACATCTCCAGGATATGCTTCTCTACCAGGGGGCCTTCGAAGCAATAGAGACAATTCACGATATGCGGTAGCATGTTTGGTTAGGTCATCATATACGACCAAAGCATCTTTTCCAGAAAAAAGAAAAAATTCTCCCATAGCGCAACCCGCATATGGAGCGATATATGACAATGATGCAGGATCGCTTGCACTTGCAAAGACAACTGTTGTGTAATCCATGGCGTCAAAAGCTTCCAACTGGTCGACTATCCTCGCAACTGCAGCAGCTTTCTGTCCAATAGCAACGTAGATGCAGTAAACCCCTTTGCCTTTTTGGTTGATGATGGTATCCAAAACAATAGCGGTCTTACCGGTCTGCCGATCCCCGATAATGAGTTCTCTTTGACCCCGTCCAATCGGAATCATTGAATCAATCGATTTGATCCCGGTTTGTAGGGGTGTATCGACGGATTTTCGGAAAATGACGCCGGGTGCTTTGTGTTCAATTTCTCTCTTTTGGTCGGAACGGACAGGTCCTTTACCGTCCAATGGGTTTCCAAGGGGATCGACAACTCTTCCAATGAGGGCTTCTCCTACAGGAACTGAAATGATCTTTCCTGTACGCTTGACAACATCGCCTTCTTTGATGGTGCGGTATTCACCAAGAACCACTACGCCTATGCTGTCTTCTTCCAGATTCAGGGCAATTCCTTGAACTCCATTGGGAAACACAACCAACTCATTGGCCATTACATTCCGAAGCCCATATACCGAAGCAATTGCATCCCCAACTTGAATCACTCTTCCCGTATCTTCCAGATTGACGGTGGATTCATAACCCTGGATTTTCTCTTTCAGGATTCTTGAAATTTCATCGGGTGCGATTTTCATCCTTCACCTCTTTTCAGAAATCAGTAGATCTTGAATTTCGTTCAACTGTCCAATCATGGAAATATCGAGCACCTGATCTTCGGTAAACATTTTGAGCCCTCCAATAATTGAAGGATCCAAACGATACTCGATATCTACCGGTTTTTTCCAGATTCGTTCCATTTCTTTGTGCAAAAATCGCTTACCGTCTTCAGGAAAAGGAAAAGCAGTGACCATTAGCGCTTTGATCTTCATCTTTCGATCGTATAAAAGGTTCTCGTATACGATCCATATCCTTGGTAAGATTGCAATTCTCTTTTTTTGTGTGACAGAATGAATCCAATTTCGAAAAGGCTTATCAGCAGAGATCTTGAATGTATCGATCATTGCGCACAAAACTTCTTCTTTTGCTTGCGTTGGTATAACAGGATTCCCCATGGCTTCAGAGAAGTCAGGGTTATGAAAGGCTTCGGATATTCCTTTGAGCATTTCAAGATAAGTGGAATAGGAATCCGAAGGAGTTTCATCCAACAATACCTTAGCGTATGTCCTCCCAACCATGGGCGATGGGGATTTCAATTTTCCTCACGTTCTTTCTGTCGAGCAAGCATTTTTGAAATATATTCCATCTGAGCTTTTTCGTCCAAATTCCGTTCCAGGACCTTTGAAGCAATCAGAATAGAGAGGCCTGCGACTTCTCTGGTCAGTTCTTCTCTTGCTTCTTTTGCCATATATTCTATCTCTTTTTGCGCTGATTCTAGAGATCTTTGAACTTGCAATCGAACCTTTTCTTTCTCTTCCTGCTCAAATTCCCGCGCGCGTTTACGGGCGGTTTCCATCATCTGGTCTGCGTGTTCGGAGATTTCTTTCAACTTCTGTTGGATTTGAATCTCAGTTTCATGCGCTTGTTGGCGAATGCGTTCGGCATTCTCCAGCTCTTCCGTTACCTTTTTCCGACGTTGAGCAGTCATACGCAAAAATGGCGCATATAGGAATTTATAAAGGAAAAAAGCAAGAAGAATAAATTGAAGCAGCATGACAACCGCTGTGAAATTAAACTCAAGGATTTCCATATTGGGTCCCCCCTTTTCAGGGTATAAGATACACTATACAAACAAGATGATAAAGGCAATCAGAAGAGAATACAATCCGGTTGACTCAGCAACGGCCATGGATAAAAGCATCCTTGTGACAAGAGTACCAGCCATTTCTGGTTGACGAGCCATAGCATCCATTGCATGTCCACCAACATTCCCTTGCCCGATCGCGGGGCCAATGGCTCCAATTCCCATACATAAACCCGCGCCAATAAACTTTGCTGCCTGTACAATGGCATCTGTTATTTCCATAACAAGATCCGCCTCCTCTTTCATAAAAAAATGATATAGTAAAAATCTTATTCAATCTGAGAACTGATATAAGCAATGGCCAACATGGAAAACACTAAGGCTTGTATGAGACCAATGAACATCCCAAAAAACCCCCAAAGACCGATCGGCAGAAGCATATACTTTACCATATAACTCAGAATAAAAACAAGAATGCCTCCTCCATATATGTTTCCGAATAGACGCAGAGAGTGAGAAATGGGCTTCGAAATTTCGCCCACCAGATTCATGGGAAACATGAGGGGTATCGGTTCAAAGAAAGATTTTGCCCATTTCTTGAACCCTTTTGCTTTAATCCCAAATACGTAGCTAATCAGTAACACCATGACCGCGTACGTGGCGTTCGTGTTGAGGTCAGCCGTTGGAGTAGCCCAGGTATCTGTAAAAAAGCTAAATACTGGTCGTCCGTCAATTACCGATACGGAAATCCCAGGAATACCGCTGATGATATTGGCTACGGCGATAAACAAAAAGAGGGTCGTTGAGATGACAAAGATCGGTTTGACAAACTCTTTGCGAGAAACAGTATCGTCCACCGTATTGTAGAGGTATTCCAAAAGAAGTTCTACAAACGATTGTCTCCGATCTGGGATAAGAGAAAACTTTTTTCCTACACTTCGGGCGAAGAGAATCAAACCCAAAACAATAACGGCGCCTACACCGACAGTTAATAAGTTAATCCGACTCCAGAAGCCGAAATCTTCCATAACAGGTATGGTATAAATCCATTTGGTACCGATCCCGATCTGTCCCAGTTGATCCATTCCAGGGGATCTGGGAAGAGATAGAAGCCAGAAAATCAGAATCAGAACCAGGATCGTCCCTACGAAGCCCTTTTCTTTCTTGCTTAGGGTCATCTCTTTCCTCCTTGCCGATCACAATTTACGAATTGAAAAAAAGAGGATCCAGCGTACAGAAT
The DNA here is from genome assembly GCA_964462525.1 of uncultured Thermotogaceae bacterium. Lineage (GTDB taxonomy): Bacteria > Thermotogota > Thermotogae > MWEM01 > MWEM01 > CAYWWY01. The sequence continues at coordinate 159,271 of CAYWWY010000001.1, read as the reverse complement.
AGATACACAGAAACGCAATAAGAAGAGTTTCAAGCGATAAAAAAGCCGCTAAAGCCATGAAACTACCATTAATCAGATAACGGAAGCCAAAGGCGCTTCTGGTCTTATTTATTTCAGGATGCTCAAACACTGCTTTTCCTTGCTCATAATAACTCCAGATTGAAAAAAAACCCGCTAAACCACCCAAACACGAACCCCAAACCCAAAACCATCTTTCCATCAATACCCCAATTAGGCCTAAGGCAATAACTATGCATATCATACCACAAACTGCAGGTTTAATAAAAGAACCGTAGTTCAAGATTGCCCCTTATTCTGCGTTCCGGATTCCTCTTTGCTTCTTATCCGCTTTTCTTCCAAAAGAAGGCCTTTGATTCCGTGAACCAACCCGGATAGAACGCCAAAAAAAAGAAAAATGATCCAAATCACTCGGTTCTGAAATGTCCATTGGTCCAGAAAATAACCAATCACTCCAGCAACAAGAACATTACCGATTACCGTAAACCCAAAATAGGAGACAATATTGAGCTTCTTGAGATCCTCTGTCCAAGAACCAGAATTCGGATCTGGTTTTTTTTTCATTCTCGAATGACCATATTAACTTCAAAGGCAAGATCATGAATGGTTGCAGGCACTTTGAGGATTAACCCATCCACATTTACTTTGATTTCCTTTCCAACTACTACAGATGGAGGGGTAATACTGATCGGTTTACCAATTGTTTCTAAGTTGACAGCGATATGACCCGAAACCATATTGGCCAATTCCCCAATTGCGCTAAGAGCAAGATCGTCTACTTGATCGTAGTCCATGTTTGTCATTTGACTTACAATCAACAAGGTTAACGGTCGATGCAAAGCATAAATTAAGTTTCCTTCAAAACTTCCATTAAAACCAATTATTGTGAGAATGTCGTATCCTTGGGCCAATTGTCGGGTAATGGATGGCTTTTGAAGTTGAACCTCCACATTGGCTGCATCGGCAAAAACCTTTGTCATATTTTTAAGAACTGCATTAATGATCTTAACATCCATTTATCTGTCCTCCCATCTTTTTTCTCGGAATTGAATCGCTTCCGCTACGTGTCGGGGTTCGATCTGTTTTTTTTCGTTGAGGTCTGCTATGGTTCGAGCAACTCTGAGGATTTTGTTAATGCCTCTGCCAGTCAAGTGAAATCGGTTAATCGCCATCTCAAGCAATTCTTCTCCTTTTTGATCCAGGATACACGCGCTTTTCAGTGTCTTCCCTGACAAAGAAGCATTCAACTGATGAGAAAACCCCGCTTCACTCTGGCGGTTGATTTGGATTTCTCTTGCCTGCATCACTCGGTTCCGTATTGATTCGGAACTCTCTTGTTGAATTTGCGTACGGATCTCTTCATAGGGCAATCTCGGAACCTCAATCATGATATCCATTCGATCGCGCAAAGGCCCCGAAATCCTTAGATTATAACGAATGATATCTCTGGGACTGCAATTGCACGTCCTCTTCGGATCTCCATAATTCCCGCACATACAAGGGTTCTGCGCAGCTACGAGCGAAAAACGGGCAGGGTAGGTTAACGTCGCTCGAACCCGAGAAATTTGAACCATTCCTTCTTCTAAAGGTTGCCGTAAACACTCTAAAGCGTCTTTGGGAAACTCAGGAACTTCATCCAGAAAAAGCACACCATTGTGCGCCAAACTTACCTCTCCAGGTCGTGCATTGGGTCCTCCTCCGATCAAGGCTGCCCTTGAAGCTGTATGGTGAGGAGCTCGAAATGGAGGTTGCCTTTGATTATGGGTTCCATACACCTTTCCCGAAATGCTGTAGATGGATAATGTTTCCAAAAAAGCGTCGTACGAGAGAGGAGGAAGAATGGTGGGAAGCCTTTGAGCCAACATCGTTTTTCCTGATCCCGGAGGTCCTTTCATAAATAGATGGTGCCCACCGGCTGCTGCTATTTCCAAGGCTCTTTTGGCCATATATTGTCCGTGAACCTCAGAAAAATCAACATCAAACCCGATAACAGTTTCATTTGCCCCTCCATTTGGAGACCGTAACACGCATTGACCTTTCATATACGAAATCACTTCGGTAAGATTCTCAGCCAAGTAAACATTACATTCTTTAATCAGTGAAGCCTCATGCTCGCTTTCTACCGGTAGAATTACTTTTGGGGTAGGGTGCGATTTGGATAACCCTTGAAGCAAAGGCACTACTCCTCGTACTGCCCGAAGTTTTCCATCCAAAGCCAATTCTCCAAAGAAAAAATGATCATTCATGGGCAAAAACCCGTTGGTTTCATCACACCCCAGCATAGAAATTGCCATCGGTAAATCCAAAGAAGTACCTTCTTTCCGAAGGTCGCCGGGGGCAAGATTAATGATAACCTTTCCCGTTGGGATGCTTAGTTTGTTTGCATAAATGGCGCTTTTGATTCTCTTCTTGCTCTCCTTAACAACGGTATCGCCTAAACCCACGATGTCAATATCATGCTGAATCGCCCGAGAATCCACAAAGGACTCTACAATAACGGGATATAGGTTCAGTCCAAGCAAGACAGCGCTGTTTATCTGTGCGTACTTAGCCAATCCTCCACCATCCCAAGAAAAAAATGATGAACCCGATAATCTCCTGTCAATTCCGGATGAAACGAAGTAACAAGCATCTGATCTTGAACAGCCATTACAGCCCCTTTTGTTGATTTCGCAAGGATTTGTACTTGGGGCCCACGGCGTTCAATGATCGGCGCGCGGATAAAAATGGCACGAATTGGATTGCCGCCCCATCCCTCTAGGACAAGATCTTCTTCAAATGAATCCAGCTGACGGCCGAACGCATTTCTGCATACTTCGATATCCATGAATCCCAAAGTCTTTTGTTGAGGATAATTGGTAATCCTTCGAGAAAGGAGGACCATTCCGGCACACGACCCATAAACAGGGACTTTTTCCTCAACAATTCGTTTCCGTAAGGGTTCTTCCAATCCATTGGTTTCAATGAGTTTAATCATTGCTGTACTTTCCCCGCCCGGAAAGATAAAACCGTCCGAAAGTGCGATATGTTCTTGGGTTTTGACACGATGGGCATCCACTCCGATCCGAGAAAAAACCCGAAGGTGTTCTTCAATACCTCCTTGCATTGAAAGAACCCCGATACGCATGCTATTGACTCCGGTCTTGCATGCGTATTTCCAGTTCTTCTTTATCCAATCCTTTCATCGGTTGGCCAATATCTTCGCTGATTTCAACCAGCTTTTTTGGATCATCCCAATGCAAGACCGCTTGTACAATGGCTGAAGCCATCTTTTTTGGGTTATCCGACTTGAATATCCCGGAACCCACAAAGACTCCATCCATACCCAGCATCATCATCAGAGCAGCATCAGCTGGTGTGGCTACACCACCTGCAGAAAAGTTCACCACAGGCAACCGTCCCAATTCTTTGACTTGTTCGACGAGTTGTACGGGGGCACCTAATTCTTTGGCATAATACACCAGTTCCTCGGTAGGCATCGTCATGGCTTTTCGAATCTCACCAAGAACTGAACGCGCGTGGGTAACAGCTTCAACGACGTTGCCAGTTCCTGGCTCTCCTTTTGTCCGAATCATTGCAGCGCCTTCCGCGATTCTTCGCAACGCTTCTCCCAAATTACGGCAACCGCAGACAAATGGTACAGAGAAGTCATGTTTTCGAATATGATATCGATCATCAGCGGGAGTTAATACCTCCGATTCATCGATAAAATCGACTCCGATTTCTTCAAGAACTTTCGCTTCCGCAATATGACCGATCCTACATTTAGCCATAACCGGAATGCTTACGGCATCCATAATTTCACGAATAACACAGACACTGGCCATTCGCGCGACACCACCCGCTTTCCGGATATCTGCTGGGACCATGTCCAATGCCATGACAGCTACTGCCCCCGCGTCTTGAGCTATAGTTGCTTCTTCAGCATTTGTGACATCCATGATGACTCCGTTCTTAAACATATCCGCGAATCCTGTTTTAACGGTCCATGTTCCTTTTTGTTGCATTATCCGTTCCCTCCTATGCCAATGATACAACACTCAATCGTTCAAAGTTCCCTTTAGTTCGGCCATATTTCGCGCATGGCTTATGATCGACCATTACAATGTCCGCAGTGAGATCAACCTTTTCTCTCAACAGCTTCGCTCCAACCCCATATACGTCAGCGGGTACTTCCAAGGTTTCAAAAAGAGTGATTTTTTCCGAATCAAACCCTCCTGAAACGACAATCTTAAGATCATGTGCGCCGATCCGGTCAAACTCTTTTCTTGCAAGCCAAACCAATTCGGGGCAAACTCCTAAGGAGTTTGAATCCTGAGGGGGTACGGAACGATCTCTGAGCGAACCGGAAGTATCAAACCGAACGCCCCAGATCTTGCCTTTTCCGGGCCCAATGATCGCAGAAAGGTCAGGTTTTTTCATTGTGTTACGATTGGCACTTAGTCTTTCGACGTAATCATGGAGTACTTTTTTGGTTGTTCCGATACAATCATTGTCCCAATCGACAAGGACGATTCGGTTTACTGTTGGATCGATGCATTCGTCAAAAGCCATCGCAGCAGCACATGTATCCCCATGAAATGTAGAAATTAAGGCGTGGGGAATGGTCCCCATACTCTCAGCGCCCCAATAATCCGCATTCGCGTCGGTTGAAACACCAAACGCGCCAGCTTTCAAAGCGGCATATCCATCCGTTGCTTGTAGCCAGTAATGATCAAACCGAGCAGAAAAGAAAAGGATCGGTTTCCTTCGGGCTGCAGAAACGACCTTTCTCACAGCCGTTGCTGTGCTTGAAGCGCGAGCCATTACCCCAAGGAGTACGGTCTCAAGATAGCCAAAAAAAGTAGGATCGCCTTCTATGGTCATCACCACTTCGTCGCTTAAAACCATTTCACCATCAAAAAGGGCTTTCACCTGAATTTTTCCCCAATGATCTTCCCATAGATCATTCAGTTGCTCTCTTAGGTCCATTTTTGTCTGAAAAGCGAACTCGCTCTCTTTTCGGTCCATCTCGTAGGCAGCGCTTTGGACCTTTCGTTCCGACTCTAAAAGAGATTGAAAAATGCGGTGCGCCTTTTTTTCATCTCGATACCGCCCCGTACAGGTTCTCAAAATAGCGATTGCTTCATCAAGCCCGACAATGCATGCATCTTGTCTGGGAAAAAACTGGTACACCACCGAAGCGTGGCGCCCCCTTTTTTTTAGTACCTCCACAAACCGAGTGAAGTACTTGTCGGAATAGTACCCAGATCGGATTCGATCCATAGGAATCTTGAAGAGGCTTGGGTTCAATCGTTCATTAGGGCTCACAGAACCGGGGCCTCCATATATTCTCCATACACTTTGGAAAGCGTATAAGAGATCTCGCCTAACGTGGTATACGAGCGTACTGCATCATAGATATGGGGCATAATATTTTCTCCTTTTTCTGCCGCAACCTTCAAGCGTGAGCAATGATCCTTGATATTGGAAGCATTTCTTTTTCCTTTGATTTCCTGAAGCTGTTGGATTTGATGAATTTCTAACTCCGGATCGACTCGCAAAAGGGGCCTGTTGTGGTGTAATTCCTCGACCTGGAATTGATTGACACCCACAATAACTGATGCTTCAGATTCTATATCCTTTTGGTACCGATACGCGCTCTCCATGATCTCTCTCTGAACATACCCATCTTCAATTGCTTTCACCATTCCGCCCATCTTCGTAATGGTTGAAATGTATCCCATCGCTTTTTTCTCTAGTTGATCTGTGATGAGCTCCAGATAATAGCTACCCCCAAGCGGGTCAACAGTATTCGTGACACCGCTTTCATGGGCCAGCACTTGCTGTGTTCGCAAAGCGATGCGTACCGATTCTTCACTAGGCAACGCAAGCGCTTCATCAAAGGAATTGGTATGAAGCGACTGTGTACCACCCAGAATGGCAGAAAGAGCTTGTATGGCCACACGAACTATGTTATTTTCCGGTTGTTGCGCTGTTAATGTTGATCCGCCTGTTTGGGTGTGAAACCTCATCTGCATAGCTTTTTCGTTGGTAACACCAAACTGCTCTTTCATTAATTTGGCCCAAAGTCTGCGAGCGGCACGGAATTTCGCAATTTCCTCGAACAAATCATTATGGGCGGCAAAGAAAAAAGAGAGCCTTTGGCCAAAAACGTTGGGATCTTGTCCGGTATCAATTGCTGCTTGCACATAGGCAATCCCATCCGCAAGGGTAAATGCAATTTCTTGCGCAGCCGTAGCACCAGCTTCACGGATATGATATCCGCTGATGCTGATGGTGTTCCATTTGGGAAGGTTTTGCGAACAATATGAAAAAATATCAGTAATGATCTTCATCGAAGGTTGAGGGGGGAACCGATAGGTTCCTCGCGCAATGTATTCTTTGAGAATGTCGTTTTGGATGGTTCCGCTCAGTAAGTGGTGATGTACCCCCTGTTGGTCTGCTACTGCCATATACATGGCCAACAAAACGGAAGCGGTTGCATTGATCGTCATTGAAGTGCTCACTTTGTCTAAAGGAATTCCACGGAAAAGAACTTCCATATCTGCGAGCGAATCAATAGCAACTCCTACTTTGCCGACTTCGCCTGCAGCCAAAGAATCATCCGAGTCATATCCGATTTGGGTCGGTAGGTCAAAAGCCACGGAAAGCCCCGTCTGACCTTGATTGAGTAGATATTTATATCGTTCGTTTGATTGCTCGGCTGTTCCAAAACCTGCATATTGTCTCATCGTCCATACTCTTCCTCGGTACATGGTGGGCTGGACGCCTCTTGTATATGGGTATTGGCCAGGAAAACCAAGATGCTCCAAATAGTCGAAATCTTGAATGTCATTTGGGGTATAGAGCTCTTGAAAAGGATATCCGCTTGATGAGAATTTTTCAGGTGTTGGTCTCTTTTTCCTTTGCTCTTTTTCTTGTTCCCATTGTTTTTGAGCTTTCTGCAATTGGTTCTGACAATCCGCTTCTTTCATTCGTTACCTCCCTTGGGGGTATTGCTCGAGCCCGATTCGCAACATCTCGCAAGATAAGCGGAGCGATGACTCCTCAAGCACATAAGCAATACGAATCTCCTGTTCGCCGGCGCCGGGTGTAGCATAAAACCCATTAAGCGGAGCAACCATTGTGGTTTTTCCTTGAAAGGAAAAATCCGTTAGCATCCACTTGACAAAGGATTCGCTGTTTGGAACGGGCAATTTTACGGAAACATAAAAGGCGCCCTGTGGTTTAAGAAATGATAACCCGGGAACCTTGCTTAGTTCTTCATATACAATATCCCTTCTTTTTTGATATTCATCCCGGACACTCATGATGTACTCTCTATCCATTTTTATTAGGCCCAAAGCTCCGTACTGAGCCATTGTCGGAGGAGACAACCTCGCTTGAGCCATTTTCATTGCCTGGCTGATGACTTCTTTGTTTTTCGTCACTAAAACACCGATTCGTGCTCCGCACGTGCTATAGCGTTTTGATATGCTATCGACCATAATTAGTATATCATGATAGTTTGAAAATTGCATGGCAGAAAAGGGCTTTTTCCCATCGAAGACGAATTCACGGTACACCTCATCCACAATCACATACAGATTGTTTTTCTTGGCGAAAGCAAGGAGCCTTTCTATATCATCTATGGAGTAAACAGCACCAGTCGGATTGCATGGATTTGAGAGAATCAAACCTTTTACTTTTGGATTCAACGCCTGTTCAAATTGATCCATTGGGGGCATGGAATACCCTTTGTCGGGATCGGATTGAACTGGAACGATCCCCAAGCTCATCATCTCCGCAAAACTCCGATAATTTGCATAAAACGGTTCAATCACCATGACTTGATCCCCAGGATCCGCGATCACGGCAAAAGCAAATATGATTGCTTCGCTACCGCCATCAGTAACAATCAATTCTTCCGGTGTTACTGGAAATCCCCATTGACGATAATAATCGCAAAACCCTTCACGGAGTTCAATCAGTCCCGCAGAATGAGAATAAGGAACCACTGTGCCAGGAAAAGAAGCGATCGAATCAAAAAATGCTCTAGGAGTGGGAATATCCGGATCACCTATATTGAGATGCATGACTTGAATCCCGTTCCGCTTCGCTTGTTCGGCAAATGGAATCAATCTTCGGATCGGTGAAGATTGCATATTTCTCGCTCTTTGAGATAAGAACATTATTCTCCCCCCTTTGGTGTTTTCGTGGATAGTATACTACGTTTTCCATACAAGTTCAAGTATGAATGTGATCCTACTCTGTCTGAGGAGCAGATTCTTACGGATTGTCAGAAGGCGGTTCCACAAATTTTGCCCGATTGAGATTGTCGAAATGCTCAAGCGTCGTTTTCCGGCTAAGCAGCAGAAACCCATTCAGCACGAAGCTTCTTAGACGGACATGTCCAGTTACCTCAACTCGATTGAGTAATAATAACGCAGAAATACGCATTCCAAATCCGAGCAAAAAAAGGATTTGAATACCATACATGGGCATCTGACCGAGGAAAAAGCGATATTCAGAGAGTTGCTTGGCAAGTATTCCGCCGATCAAAGAACCAGAAAAGCCTCCCAAACCTGATAGAGCTGCGAACAGAGATAGATATACACCAGAGGACTTTCCTGCGACTAAAAGGGGAACAGTAAAAATGGCTAAGTTAATCGCAGACCATGCGACACCAGTAATGATGCTATCTGTCCAAAGGAGAACAGCCATTGTCTCTGGGGTCATGAAAAACCATAGCAATGCAAGACAAGATGCTAAACCAATGCCAACTCTTAGGATATTTTTATGTCCTATTCGATCAGATAACTTACCCCATATGATGTAAAAGATCATAGAAACTATACTGGAAAGAATCGCCAAGTACCCCATAAGGGTAAAAGGAAGTTGAAGGTTTTCGATCATATGAAAAGAGAAGAAAGGTGCGGAAACCAATAGGGTAAAGTTCCAAAAAAAGGCAAATGTCAAGAGTTTTTGAAAGTTTTTATTTTGAATGGCAGCGCGAATTTCCGACCATGAACTGGATTCTTTGAGAGGTGGTTCATACTGACGAGAGAGGAAGAAACCAGCAAAAGCCGCTCCAGAAAGAGAGAGCACCAATATGATTCGTATTCCCGTTTCGCCAGGCATTTGATCTAAGATATTCGAGTAAAGCAATACTGTCATCATGGAAACAAAAGATAAGATCAGGTTCCGCCGTCCGTAAAACTTCCCCATCTTTTCTCTTGGGACAAGATCGCGCATCCATGAGGTCCAAGCGTTGTTAGCCATCGATCCAGAGATGAAGCTAATTGATACTGTGGCAATAAAGAGTTCTGTATTCATTATTCCGATTAGAGGGAAAATCAGGAATAACGACCATATGAGCCGCGACACCACACTCAATATGAGCGTGAATTGCTTTCTTCGGCTCAATCGTTCCACAACTCGAGGAACAATCAGTTGAAATGTCATTGATAAGAATTGGATCGAACCGAGAAGCCCGAGAGTGAATTCGTCAGCTCCAAAACTGAGAGCGATCTTGGTAAAGTAGACGCCTTGTGTTACAATCAAAAAAACGACTGCACCAATCCCCTCAATGATTGACGCCTTCATTCCTTGCGCTATTTTATGTTCTTCCGTCCATTCGGATTGATCCTTAATTAGGAGTAATTTCTGGAACATACCCATTGAAATCCATTCGCCTCTCTATGATGCATCCGCTCTTTTTTTCCGAAACCTATTTTGAACCCAAAAGAAACTATGATTACAAAGACTCCAAAGAAAACGGCAACGCCCGCAAGCTTCCAATGAAAGAGCAATTCAGGCTCTGTTTGGAAATCTCCGAACCATTGGGGTTGGATTTGGATCAATACCCAAAAAAAAAAAGAATACTGATCGTGAATCCTCCGAGAAACATCGAAATGAGAGAGATAGTTTTTTCAAGAGATATGAATATCAATACACCCACGATCAATCCAAGAATCCCTGAAAATACCCATTGAATCCAGGCATGATGGATCCCATCTTCCCTCAGATGACTGTAGACCATTGGAGCTAGTATCTTCCATAACCACAAACCCAAAGCCCCTCCAACAATAAACCCACCCAAAAAATGGTAACAAACCAATAATGGATCTTAAGCGATTTTATTCTACTAAAGTTTGCCAATTCTTCCAAAAGAAGATCATTCATGAACCGGTTCTCTACCTTAAGAATGAATGATCAAGGATGCGTAGCCCACTACGTGTGAGAAATCTCCGCCGGAATCTCCACTAGAAGCGTGTTGTAAAAGTTTTGGGGTTCCGATGCGCGCTTCCACTAAAGCCGCTACTGCTCCAAATCCGCACATGGAGATCTGATCTTCCTTGATTGCCGCATAAAGTCCATCTATATCCTCTGTTAAGATCGAATCGATGATTTCTTGATCTTTCATAATGGTTTGATCGTGTGGTTCATAATGATTGAGATCGGAAGATGCGATGATCAACAGGGATTCTTTCTCGGCAATGTTATGAATGACTTGGCCCAATTCTCGGGCTGTGTTCTTCCTTTGATCCATCATTGCAATCGGGATAATGGAAAAATCTGTGCCAAAACAAAACTGAAGCAGAGGCAACTGTACCTCAAGCGAGTGTTCGTTGAGGTGCGCATTGAAGTCCGATTGCGCGTATTCATAGGAAGAAAGCATTTTTTGTGCCAGTGATTGGTGAATTTGAAGTTCACCAAGGGGTGTTTTCCAACTCCCTTTATCCCATATGCTGATTGGTTTTCCCATCCCCGTATGAGAAGGACCAATTAGCATGACGGATTCTGGTGTGCCAATTTTCATCACTTCAGACAAACCCCACGCGGCGATGGGTCCTGAATACATATATCCTGCATGGGGCAAGATCAATCCTACGCTTTTATCCAGTTTCTTCTTGTTTAAAGGGGGAATCGTCCCAGGGCCCAGTTGATGGGTAAACAACCCTCGGATCGTTTCGGTTAGTTTTTGAGGATGACTCGGGTAGAAGACATCTGAAACAATTGGGTTCCGAATCATTCCCATCACCCCTTTCTTTCGGTTTTGTCGGATCATCCACTGCAATTATACCATGACTATTCCCGAAAAAGGAGGGAATCCTCTGTATTTCATTTGAGCCAATCTCAAGCTTGACAAACTTTCGAAAATCCGGTATAATTGATTCAAATATGAGAATCATTCTCATTATTGTCGATATGGTACGGAGAGTTGAGGCATCATGAAATTCCTTTCCAAAAAAGGATTATACGAAATTCTTTTAAAGGTGCTAGGTAGCGTCTTTTTTTTCCTGGGTGTTCTAGGCGTGATTCTCCCGTTCCTCCCAACAACTCCTTTTATTCTGCTTGCTCTCGGATGCTATGTGCGTAGCTCCGATCGATTGCATCAATGGGTACAGAACCAAGGCATTTATAAAAAAACAGTTGGGGCCATGATCGAACGAAAGGGGATGACTGTTGCAGCCAAACTAACCATACTGATCCCAGTCTGGGTTTTGCTGATTGTGATGTTCTTTGCAACAGAAAACCTCTGGATCAAAGGATTGGCACTCCTGTTGGGAGGTACCAAAACTTTTGTCTTTTGGAGAATTCGCACGATACGCAAAGGTTCAGTGCATTTCCCTAGCCCGAACCTTCCGCGAAGAATGCAGAAAAAGGGGGATGGGTCGCAATGAAACGAACAATCCAAACAGCAAAAGCGCGGATTATTTGTGGAATATTTCCATTCCAGTATTGCATGAGTTGTTTGGTCGATCGTTATTTCTATATTTGAACGCTTTGGAAAATCAAAACGAATGGCTTGCTTTCTTTCAAACCGGTCATGAAGTGGATCCACAAGCAATGATTCGCTTACCGTTGAGGCTTTTTTCGCGAAGTTGGAGGATTGTGAAACCCCTCCTTTTCCCGAAGATTTTCGGAGACGAAATTACCCCTTTCGATTGGACGAGATACTATTGATTCCTTTAGAGGAGGTTTACAGTCTATGTCCAGAATAGCTCTGGCAGGAAATCCAAATGTGGGGAAAACAACGCTGTTCAATTCGCTTACCGGCATGAGGCAAAGCGTAGGGAATTGGCCAGGGGTAACTGTTGAAAAAAAGGAAGGTAGTTACTATCATAATGGCGTAGATATTCAGGTTACCGATCTCCCGGGCTCATATACGTTGGGTGCGCGCACAATCGATGAGAAAGTGTGTAGAGATTACCTTCTCAACTCGTCACCAGATGTTGTTGTCATCGTTAGCGATGCCTTAAACTTGGAACGCAGCCTATATTTTCTGATTCAGATGATGGAATTGCGTTCTCGTATTGTGCTTGTAATCAATTCTATGGATGAAGCGAAGAGGAATCAATGGGCGATTGACAAAGGAGAACTGGAAAAACGGCTGGGAATACCGATTGTCTTCACTACTGCGATTCATTCGGAAGGCATTTCAGATTTGAAACAGACGATTGACATTATGGTCAATATTCCGAACCATCAGCTTCGTCCATTTGCTCTTCAGTATTCCGAACCCGTTGAACAATGGATCGAGACCGCCCAAAAAGAGATCCTTCAGACACCTTCTCTAAAGAGCTACCGCGCACGATGGGTTTCTATCAAATGGTTAGAAGGAGATCCAGAAGTCAAAAGACAGTTGGAACAGGAAGGCATACAAACACGGCTTCCAGTTTTTCAAAAGGAAGTGTCACAAACTATTGTCAAAGAACGGTATGCCTTCATTCGTGGAGTGCTTCAGCAAGCCGTTCAATCGGGAAAGTCTTCGATATGGAGCATTAACGACGCTTTGGACCATGTATTCACTCATAAGTTTCTTGGTATTCCAATCTTCATCGCTTTTTTGTATATGATTTTTGAATTGACATTTGTGGTTGCAGAACCGTTGATGGTCCTTTTGGAAAAATCGTTTGAGCAATTGGCTGGATGGGTATCTCTTTCTTCGTGGAAGCCGATGATTCAATCTTTTGTTTCTGATGGATTAATTGGAGGGGTGGGTGGGGTGCTTGTTTTCCTTCCCAACATATTTGTGCTCTTCATCTTTATGGGAATCTTGGAAGAAACGGGATACTTTCCTAGAGCTGCATTTGTAGTTGATCGCATGATGGTTCGACTTAGGCTTTCCGGTAGATCCTTTATGTCGATGATTCTGGGATTTGGTTGCTCTGTACCGGCCATCATGTCCACAAGATCGATCGAAAGCAGAAGAGAACGTATTGTTACCATCCTTAGCATTCCTTTTGTATCCTGTAGCGCGCGATTACCTGTCTACACGATATTCGTGGCGGCTCTTTTTCCCAGAAACCCTGGAATGGTGCTGGCAGGCATTTATGCCGCAAGTGTAGCAGTAACCGCACTAGTTGCGTATTTCTTAAACAAATTTCTGTATAAAGGCAAAACCTCCCCATTAATAATGGAGATGCCTCGCTATCGTCTCCCCCACATTAGGAACATCATGATTTACATGTGGTCAAAGGGAAAGCATTTCCTTCAAAAGGCGGGAACGATCATTCTCGTTGCTACAATGATCATATGGGTTTTAACCTTTTTTCCCGCAGGGGGAGAGGTCGAAAACAGTTATGCTGCCATGTTGGGCCGATCAATCCAGCCGATGTTCCAACCCCTTGGGTTTGATTGGCAAGCGACAACTGCCTTGATATTCGGACTATCTGCCAAAGAGGTTGTTATTTCGACTTTAGCTACCTTATACGGAGTTGGGGAAGAAGCACAAACCCTTTCCATAACCCTACAAAACCATTTTTCGCCGATAGTAGCTTTATCGTTCCTATTCTTCGTTATGGCGTATGTTCCCTGTTTTGCGACTCTTGTTGTGATCAAGAATGAAGCGGGCTGTTGGCATTGGTCGTTGGTATCATTTGTAATGAGTGTTGGATTGGCCTATATCCTAGCTCTATTGATCCGCGTTTTTGGGGGGATTGGTTCATGAGGAAGAAAATAGTGTTAACAATCGCTGGAATTACCGGCGCAGCCACTAATGGGACAGTTTCTGCTCTTGTTATTTACGGAGTTTTTTCTGAGGCGAATATCCCAACCGGTTTGATTTTGGCATTGGCATCCTCAATCCTTTTTTTGGGGATTCGTGATATATACCATCAATTGCCCAGGGGTTATGCCCATCTGTTTGTTGGTGGGTTGTTTTCTCTTTTTGTGGGAGGATATGAATTTTTGCGATCAGTCAGCAAGTGGTTTGGCGCGTGGCTGGAAGAAGGAGAGGCTTTGTTTTCCTGGGATCTCTTATTTCTGATCATTATAACCATAGGAGTCGTATCATTGGTCCTTGGAAAATATGCGCTAAAAAACCCGGTAGAAAGGGGACCGATGCATGGATAATCGTTTCTTGTTCCCGTTATCCATGCTTGAAGAAATGGATCATGGGATAATTAGAGAAATCCAAATTACTGATGAGTACGCCGAACGGATTCAAGGTATGGGGTTCTTTCCTGGGGAAAAAGTAGAAGTCCTTAAGGAGGCTCCTTTAGGAGATCCCGTTATTTATCGCCTTGGAGGGACAACGGTAACCTTGCGCAGAGAAATCACGTCCCAAATCATGGTCGAAATCCAACAACCCTTTTCTCTTCAATTTGGGCAAAGCGGTCAAAGAATCATCATTGCATCCCTCGTCGGTGGGAAAGGATTTCAAAGAAAAATGGTAAGCATAGGAGTCCAAGAAGGCAAAAAGTTTACTGTTCTTCCCCGGAATGTGAGTCATCCGATTGTGCTGCGCACTGAAACCAATCAGAGCGTTCTAATTCCTTATGGATTCGCTTCTCGGATCAAAGTCACTCTTGACTTCTGAATCGATTTACGTTACAATACGTACTGAAAAGCGGCCGTAGTTCAACGGTAGAGCATCAGCTTCCCAAGCTGAGTGTTGCGGGTTCGAGTCCCGTCGGCCGCTCCAAAAAAAGAGGCCTATACGGCCTCTTTTTTGTCTGATTGTCCGCTTGGAGTGCTTTCCTGAGATTCTTGGCTTTTCCCATCATTTGAACGAGATTCTGCTGGTTCGGCTTTTCCACCGGTTTGTTCTCCAGTTTTGTTTGTGGTTGATGGAAGCGTCTTCGACCCTTTTTTGTCGGTTATGTAAAAGCCACTTCCCGTAAATTTGATTCCTACCCTTCCAATCATTTTTTTTAGGGTTCCACCACAATCATTGCATGTTTGCAGGGGTTCGTCTGTGATCTTCTGGATCACCTCGAGGACTTTGTGGCATTTCACGCATTGATACTTGTAGATTGGCATAGCATACCCTCCTGTTTCAGCATTGTCATTTTCGACACGTATTATAGCACAAATGGCTATGGGTATGTGTTACAATACGGAGTGAAGACGACCATCCTTTTAAAGGAGGACCATATGGGCGACAACAAAACAGCTTCAACCATAAGACTATGGCACTCAATCGAAATCGAAGAAATCCTGAATATGCTTGAAACAAGTGAGAAGGGACTCTCATCCCGAGAAGTACAAAACCGACGATCGGAATGGGGCTTTAACGTAATTCCGGAAGGAAAAAAGACCTTTTGGTTGGTGAAGTTTTTGAGTCACTTCCATGATGTCCTGATTTATGTATTGATCACCGCAGGACTTATAACAGCCTTTATGAATCACTGGATCGATACTTGGGTAATTTTTGGGGTAGTAGTAATCAATGCGTTTATCGGCTTTATTCAGGAGAACAGAGCTGAAAAGGCATTAGAAGGTATCAAAAAAATGCTGTCGCTGCAAACACAAGTCATTCGAAATGGGGTTCGAAAAGCAGTGGATTCAAAAGAACTGGTTCCGGGCGACATTCTGATGCTCCGCTCGGGTGATAAAGTCCCCGCGGATGCGCGGATTCTTGAAGCGGATCGTTTTCGTGTAGAAGAAGCAGCCCTTACAGGAGAATCCGAGCCAGCAGAAAAACAACCCGATGTCGTAAAAGAAAAGTCCCCTTTGGGAGATCGAACAAACATGGTCTATTCGGGAACCAATATCCGTAATGGGACCGCGACCGCTGTTGTCATTGCCACAGGTAGCCATACAGAACTTGGTAAGATCAGTACGATGATTTCGGAAGTGGAACAGCTGAAGACTCCTTTGATTCAACAGATCAACCGTTTTGGGAAACAGCTTTCCTTCGGCATCTTGGGTTTAACCGGGTTGCTTTTTCTCATCGGCCTTTTTTTAAGGGATTACTCGGTTAACGATATGGTTTTCGCGGCCATTGGAATGGCAGTTGCAGCAATTCCGGAAGGGCTTCCGGCTGTTTTAACCATAACTTTGACATTGGGTGTTCAGCGTATGGCCCGGAGAAACGCGATAATACGCCGATTGCCTTCCGTAGAAACGCTGGGCAGCGTCTCGGTCATCTGCTCGGATAAAACAGGAACACTCACTAAGAATGAAATGACGGTTAAATCCCTCATAACAAGAAGCAGCCAATACACCGTAGAAGGAGTCGGGTATCAACCCGAAGGAAAACTGTACCTTGGCAAGGAAGAGATACCTCCAGACGCTAGGCCAGTAGATTTGGATCAACTTCTACTCATAAGTTGGTTGTGTAATAATGCGGATATCAAGAAAAATGAAGAGGGAGAATGGGTGGTTTTGGGAGAACCAACTGAAGGGGCTTTAACTACGCTTGGAATAAAGGCTGGTATGAATCCAAACAAACCGAAACGGTTGAATACCATTCCCTTTGATTCGGAACACAAATACATGGCAACCATGCATGATTGGGACGATAGCCGATGGATTCTTGTCAAAGGAGCACCGGACAGACTTCTGGAGATGAGCGATCAAGAATTCAGCAACGGGGAAAACCAGAGCCTCGATGAAGAGTTTTGGACCGGGGAGATACAGAGTCTTGCGCAAGAAGGCCAAAGAGTATTGGGTGCGGCTTTTTGCAAAGTTGAAAAAGACCGAAATCATTTCGACCATGAAGACCTCCAGGAGGGACTTATCTTCGCTGGATTGATTGGGATCATGGATCCTCCAAGACCGGAAGCTATCAATGCCATCAGGGAGTGTAAAGAAGCGGGCATTCGTGTGAAGATGATTACTGGAGATCATATGGCTACCGCCCAAGCAATAGGAAAAGCAATGGGAATCGGGGATGAAGGCAAAGCCATCAGCGGCGCAGAGTTGGAAGACTTATCCGTAGAAGAGCTTAAACGTGTTGTTTTGGAGTATGACATTTTTGCTCGGACAAGCCCTGAACACAAACTGCGTCTAGTTCAAGCGCTTCAATCTCACGGGAGTGTTTGCGCGATGACTGGTGATGGAGTTAATGATGCCCCTGCTTTGAAACGAGCGGATGTAGGGATTGCCATGGGCATCAAAGGAACAGAGGTAACAAAAGAAGCCGCAGAAATGGTCCTTGTCGACGATAATTTCGCTTCGATCGTAAATGCTGTCGAAGAAGGAAGGACCATTTATGCCAATTTACGAAAAGCTATTCTATTCATCCTACCAACAAACGGTGCTGAAGCGTTGGTGATTATCCTTGCCATATTGTCAGGCCGGATGCTCCCCATTACCCCCCTGCAGATTCTATGGGTCAATATGGTCACCGCCATTACCCTTGCTCTTGCTCTTGCTTTTGAGCCAATGGAAAGAGATACGATGAAAAAACCTCCAAGAGATCCAAAGAAGTCGATCCTCGACCGATATTTTCTCTGGAGGATCTCCTTCGTGTCGGTTCTCATTGGAGGGTTTACCTTTCTACTCTTCCAGAATCTTAGAAATGGGGGATATGATCTGGACACTTCTCGGACTATATCCATCCATACCCTTGTGTTTGGGCAATTGTTTTACCTCTTCAATTCCCGTTCGCTTCAACTTCCGGCGTTATCGAAAGACCTTTTTCGGAATAAAGTCGCATGGATCGTTTCGGGGATTCTATTGATCCTACAGATCGCCTTGACTTATCTCCCCACGATGAACACTGTTTTCGGCACTACCCCGATTGGTGGTGCCTATTGGTTCTTCCCTATTTCGATTGGAATGCTTGTTTTCGTTGTTGTTGAGCTTGAAAAGTGGATTCTGCGCAAGTGGAAAATGACAGTTTCATGATATAATTTGGTACGGAGGAACAACCATGACGATTCTGTATCCGGAAGAAATGAGGACAATCGATCAAGTTACAATCAGTGGGGGGCGTAATCTTCTCGCCTTAATGGAAAGAGCGGGGTGCCGTTCTGTTGAGCTTGCGAATCAAAAGTGGGGGTTGCCATCGAAAGCCGTTGTTTTTTGTGGACCTGGCAATAATGGCGGAGACGGTATGGTAATCGCGCGTGAGCTGGCAATGAAGAAAATCCCAACATGGGTTTTTTTTCTCCACGGATTCAGAAAAACATCTCAAGCCTTTATCCATCAGCTTATCGATATCCAGAAGTTGCCGATCTCTTGGTCCTTTATACAAACGGAGGGAGCAATCGATGACTGTTCGGGATTTCCTGATTTGGATTTCCTTTCATCCTTTTCCTCTTCTGATTGGATCATTGATGCGATCTACGGAACGGGGTCCAAAAAGTCAACAAGCAGAGTGTTGTCCCATCTTTTTCTCTACTTGAATCAACTGAATGCCAAACGAATATCGATCGATCAACCCACAGGCATTGACGGAACTAATGGGCAACTTTTAGGGAAAACTGCATTCCAAGCTGACATGACCATATGCATCGGGTATGCGAAAACCGGCCTCCTTCTCTATCCTGGCCGAGCCTTTGTGGGAGATCTACAGATCGCTGATATAGGTTTTGACGATCAAGTTGTACTTTCTGCCATTGCGAATCCAAAGAATTGGATCAGCGAAGATGATATGAATAAACGTCTTCCAAAACGAATCCCATGGGGCCATAAAGGGAGTTTTGGACGAGTATTGGTAACTGGGGGATCCAACCGATACAAAGGAGCCCCAATTCTTGCAGCGACAGGCGCCATGGCAGTTGGAACCGGTCTTGTCTTTGTTCAAACGACACCTCCGATTGATCAACTAATGATATCAAACTATCCCCAATGGATTACAATCCCTTATCATGAACCAGTGGACTGGACGGAAATGGATAGTTGGGTTATTGGTATGGGTATGATGGCGTCTGATGAGACTCACCGTCTATGCTCCCAAGCTTTGATGAACGAAAGTCTGCCATTGGTTTTGGATGCATATGCCCTTGAATGGTTGAGCGAAGACCCGACCCGTGGTTCATTGCTCAAAAAAAGAAGGGTACCTGCGGTGTTGACACCTCATGACCAAGAATTTGCCCAGCTCATTAGGAAAGACGTATCTTATTTGGCTCATAATCGAGTTGAAACGGGGAAACGATTCGCAAGAGAGAATAATGCAATCTTGATCCTGAAAGGCCCGACCACGATCATTTTCTCTCCAGAAGGAAGCACATATTGGATAACGATTGGGAATACCGGGCTTGCAAAGGGAGGATCTGGCGATGTGCTATCGGGAATGGTTGGGGGTTTTTTGGCTCAAAAAATATCTCCCGTTGACGCAGCAATCTGTGGCACCTATCTGCATGCTCGGTCATCAGACCGATATTCTCAAGCGAACTGGGAAGGTAGTTTTCAACCAACCGATATTGCTTCGTGGATCGGTTTTAAAAATCCATAATCCGTTGGGAGGAAGAGAATGGAACGCATCTACTTAGATCACGCCGCCACAACCGCGGTTCATCCAGAAGCAGCTGAAGTGGTACGCCTATATATGACGGAAAAATATGGGAATGCGTCCAGTTTGCATCTCTTTGGAGAGGAAGCGAAAGATTCGATGGAAGAAGGGAGAGCAAAAATTTCTTCGATACTAGGATGCGCGTCAGATGAAATCATCTTCACTTCTGGGGGAACGGAGGCAGATAATGCCGCGCTCATCGGATATGCATTAAAGAATGCCTCGAAAGGCAATCATATTCTGGTTTCTTCGATTGAGCACGAAGGAGTGCTGTCCCCCGCCCGATATCTGAATGAGCAAGGCTTTGAAGTTGAGCTTTTGGAGTCCGATTCCAACGGTGTGATTCCTTTTTCCGAACTTTGCAAAAAGCTACGATCAGATACGATCTTGGTAAGCGTTATGTGGGTCAACAATGAAACCGGGGTTATCCAACCCATACAAGCTTTTTCTCAAGAATTGAAAGCGCGTAAAATAATTTTTCATACCGATGCGGTTCAAGCAATTGGGAAAATCCCTGTTGACTTATCGTTGGTTGATCTTCTTTCCGCTTCTGCCCATAAATTCTATGGACCTAAAGGAGTGGGGTTTCTCTTTTGCCGCCAAGGGGTACAACTTCACCCCATCATCCATGGCGGGGGCCACGAAAAAAACCTCCGCAGTGGAACAGAAAACGTCGCTGGGATCATGGGTATGGCAAAGGCATTGGAGATATGTCAAAACAACCGGGTCCGTTGGAATCAGAAGTATGTGATATGGAAAAGGAAGATACTCGAAATCATTCACTCCCTGCAGGGCCACGTAAACGGGTCTGTAGAGATGGGTATACCCAACCTGCTTAATGTGAGTTTTCCGGGGATTTCTGGGGAAGCTCTTGCTGCATCCCTAAGTTTTGAAGGAATCGCCGTATCCACATCGAGCGCTTGCGCATCTCACCATCATTCCCCAGAATCCAAAATCTCTCATGTACTTAAGGCAATGGGATATCACAAAGAGCGCCTGCTTGGATCGATTCGCGTTAGCACAGGATTCGACAATACCGACGACGAAATCCAAGTATTTTGCAATCTGCTTGGAGAAATTATTCCGAAAATCCGATCAATTGGAGGAATCGAATGAATCCTGTTGCAGCTGTAGAAGCGTTGATTTTGGCATCTGGGAAAGGGATCGAAGCCGCTCAGATGGCGACCATTCTTCAGATCCCGAAAGAGGTTGTTATCGATACAATCGCTCGGCTTCAAAACCATTATAATGATCCAGATCATGGCGTTTCCATCCATCAGGTTGGAAGCAAATACATCTTTTACACAAAAGCGGAATATGCAGAAGCTGTCGAACAGATTATCCGAAGGAGCATTGACCGCCTCACACCCAGCCAACTTGAAATCCTAGCTATCATGGCAAAAAAAGGAACCGTAACCAAATCTACAATGGAGCAGATTCGAGGAAAAAGCTGCGACTCGCAAATCGCCGAACTCCTTCCAACCGGACTGATCAAGCGAAAGAGGGTCAAAAGCCCGGGAAGACCTTTTGCATATAGCCTCACCGAGAAGTTTTACGAGCTCTTCCAATTGGGGCTAGACGATATTCTGCCATACATAGAAAGCGATCAGGTGCAAAAAAGCATTGCAGATACGGATGCTGGCGACCGATGAACATTTCTATTCCCTTTTCGATCTCGCAAGAAGAAGCAGTCTGTCGATTGAAAGGGTATATAAAAAAAAAGCGAGAGCAAAACCCCGAACAGGCTCAAAGCATATCTCTTGAATGGAGAGGTACAGAAGCTGAGTTTCGCTTTGAATCCAGTGGTGTGGCCATTCAAGGCTTATTGGTTGTTCATCATAAAACTCTTGAGATTCAAGCAAAAATTCCACTCATTCTTAAACCCTTTCAGAAAAAAATCGAGACGGTTCTAATAGAACATATATCGGGACTTTTCGCGTAACGAATGACGATAGAAAGGAGTGTCTCATGCTAGAGACCAAAAGAGTCTTCCTACGACCATATGAAATGGATGATTTAGATGAAGTCACTACTCAATTCAACAATCCGGAAGTTCGGCAGTTTCTTTGTCCAGGGATCCCGTACCCCGTGTCGCGTGAATCGGAACGGCAATGGCTTCAGAACCAATCGAAAGCAGCCGACCAGAAAAACTTTGCCATAATCCGAAAAGAAGACAACCGGTACATGGGAGGATGCGGGATCAATGAAATCGAGTGGACACATCGATGGGGTGTTGTGGGTATTTTTCTCGGAAAACCTTACTGGAATGAAGGGTATGGAACAGAAGCGCTTGGAGCTTTGATCGATTTCATGTTTTCCCAAATGAATTTGAATAAGGCATGCTTGCGTGTATATGAGTTTAATCGTCGCGCCATGAAATCTTACCAAAAACTGGGTTTTCAGTTGGAAGGTACTTTACGCATGCAAATTTTCCGACATGGGCAATATTTTGATGAATATGTTATGGGGTTATTGCGTTCGGAATGGAATCGACCTAGCTATATTCATCAATACCCTCTATAAGAAAGGTGCTACCTTGCGCAATCCAGAAACCGAGTTCTTTGAATGATAAACAATCCGTTTTCCGACACGGATTGTTTTTGGTTTGAACCATTGAACCATTGGTATGGCCTGAACGCTCGGGCTCTCCCGTGGAGAGAAACCAACGACGCGTATCGAATATGGGTTTCTGAGGTTATGCTTCAGCAAACCCGTGTTGGAACAGTCCTACGTTACTACGAGCCTTTTGTTGACGCATTTCCTACTTTGGAAATCCTTACGATGGCTTCTCTTGAATCGATAATGAAGCGGTGGCAAGGATTGGGGTATTATCGACGGGCAGAATTCTTACAAAAAGGTTGTCAAAAGGTGCTTGAGCGTTTTGGTGGTAGAATCCCTCAGGTTCGGGAAGACTTAATCCAAATCCCTGGAATCGGAGAGTATATGGCCAGCTCAATTTCCAGCATTGCTTTCCAAAAACCCTATTTGGCTCTGGACGGAAATATTGCGCGCCTTATCTCTCGAATTGTTGCCTCTGACAAAGATATCCTGAACGCGAAGGTGCAGAAAACCATTCGCGATCATGGAAATCGGTGCATGGAACGAGCAAAAAAAAGGGGGCTGTTGCCCGGATTCCTCAACCAAGCTTGTATGGATTTGGCCTCCTCCTTATGTCTTCCAAAGAATCCATCGTGCAGACAATGCCCAATAATCAACCAATGTAGGGCATATCAGGAGAAACGAATCGATGACATTCCCGTACGAAAGCAAACCAAGCAAAGAAAAACTGAATGGGTTGAGATTGGAATGGTCTATCACTCAAACAAAATCCTGATACAAAAAAGAAAAGGGGAGGGGATTCTATCGAATCTTTGGGGATACCCTATTGTTGAACGAACCCCAGATAAATCTCCGGGTGATTTGATTCGTAGTTATTTGAGCCAACTTGGGAAATCCCCCTCGATTTTCGCATTTCGTTTTTTGGGACAAGCAGAACATCGATTCACCCACAAAGAGTGGATCATGGATATCTATCGAATCGAACTCCAGGATTGCTTTGAAGCACCTACCCAAGAGGAATGCTTATGGGTCTGCGATCAAGAAATGGATCAATACGCCATTCCTGTCGCGTTTCAAAAAGTAAGGAATTTGGACAGATCATACCACTTCGACACTCCATCAATACCTGTCGTTGCTGCGATTATGGAAAACAAGAAGAGAGAAGTATTAATCGCTCAAAGACCAATTGGCTCCGATTTTCCGGGTTTTTGGGAGTTTCCCGGGGGGAAAGTACAGCCTGGAGAAACCAATGGAGATGCCCTAGTAAGAGAGATCTATGAAGAGTTGGGTGTCAAAGTCTCTGTTGGTCCTTTGACATTTCAGACTGTTTATCAATACCCCAGAAGAAAAGTGCACCTGTTCTTTTATCTGTGCACGCCTTATACGACCAATTTTAGGCTAAAGGCCCATGATCAGGTTCTATGGGTTCCCATCGATCAGATTGGATCATTCCCCTTCCTTCCAGCGGACATTAAAGCAATTCAATGGATTACACGGCTACTCCAACAAGTCCCGTAAGAAGCGGAGGTCAATGGAACGAATGCACAGTTTTACCAATGGATAACACTGATTGTTCGGTTTGTGTATCAATAGACCTCAGAAAGCGAGGACTGGAGCATGATTCTGTTAAAAAATATCCACTGCTATGCCCCTCAAGACATTGGGATCCAAGATATCCTGATTGGGGGTGAAACGATTCTAGGAATCGGTCCAAAACTCTCAGAGCAGATCTCGGAGGAGATTGTTACTAAGGTTGAATTGTGCGAAGACTGTTACGCGGTTCCTGGGTTCGTTGACGGACACGTTCATATTATTGGTGGGGGGGGAGAAGGAGGGTTTGCCACTCGAACACCAGAAGGAACGGTTTCTCCTTTTTTTCAGACAGGTACGACTACAGTGATTGGGCTTTTGGGAACAGATGGTTTGTTTCGAGACCATCGCTCTCTATTGGCGAAAGCCCGCGCATTCCGTGAGGAAGGCTTGTTAACATATATTCTCACTGGATCGTATCATTATCCTCCCCGCACCATCACAGGCGACATTGGAGAAGACATCATGCTCATTCCCGAGGTTTTGGGTATTGGCGAGATTGCGGTTAGCGATCATAGAGGATCAGGCATTTCGGGTACAGAACTACAACGCTTGGCTTTGGATGCTCGAAGGGCTGGGATGCTTTCTAAAAAAGCCGGAACGGTTGTTTTGCACATGGGAGATGGAAAAGAAGGCCTATCTCCCCTGTTTGAAGCAGTGTCAAATGGGACGCTGCCTCCCCAACAACTCTTGCCCACCCATATTGCTCGCGATCCACGGATCTTGGAAGAAGGAAAGCGATGGGTTCAAGAAAAAGGAGGCGCGATTGATTTCACAGCTGGTCCGGAAACAGCAAATCAAATTGCCGATCTGCGCAACCAATCGGTTCCGATTGAAAAGCTGCTCGTATCAACGGACGGGTTGGGTAGCATGCCAAAATTTGATCACCGTAAGGAATACATTGGATTGGATATAGCGAATGTAGACACCCTATTCCCTTGCTTTGCTTCATTGATTCGAGATCATAGGATTCCCATTGAACAAGCGCTTCT
This sequence comes from uncultured Thermotogaceae bacterium, assembly GCA_964462525.1. Taxonomy (GTDB): domain Bacteria; phylum Thermotogota; class Thermotogae; order MWEM01; family MWEM01; genus CAYWWY01. The sequence goes on along the minus strand of CAYWWY010000001.1, from coordinate 134,437 downwards.
TCCTTTCACTCGAAATGTCGGCCAAACCTTCGGCTTGTTGGATCAAGGTGTGGGGCAATTAAAAGTCTGTGGGTGGGCAAACATCCTTGTAATCAAGAAAGAAACCTTACAGATCCAATGTGTCTATACCCTAGGCAAGAAACGTCATCCAATTACGGGAAAAAAGTAAGGAATCTAGTTGTGGGTTTGCTTTTGATATGGTACAATTAGGTACCCTATGGATCCGGAGGAAACAGGCGTGTTTACGAAGAAAAAGGCAATCGCGTGGGCATTAACCCTTGGTATTGCGCTAAGTATTGCATTATGGTTGAATCAGACCATTCAAAGCTCGTTTGATCGATTATACCGAGAACACCTGTTCGATACGGCTACACTTCTTTCTCAATCAGCACCTCATGAATATGATGCAATTGAGGCGTGGATGAAGTCCCTTCGGACAAGGCATACTGATCTGTCGATCACAATAATCCACGGTGTGCCGGGATTTGATGAACTCAAATTCCTGCATTCCTCAGAATCAATGAAAGACCTTTTTTTGGCTCAAGAAAACTCACGGGATTTTCAGAGAGCAATTGATCATGCCTTCTATGAAGAAACCTACTTCTCGCCTCTTTCATACAAAATCCGTGATCGCGAAGTCCAATTGATTGTTTCACCCATTATGGATTATTCTTTTTATGATATGATTGGAATCGCTTTTTTTGCCTTCGATACCGGTTCTCGAAAAGAGTATCAGGGGTTGATCCTTATACTAATCCTTCTAGTTTGGGGAGGATTTGCTATTGTCTTTTCGCTAATTCGCTTTTCACGGGATTCTGTTCTTGGATTTATCATCTTGGGGCTTTTTGGAATCGTTGCTTTATTTGTTGCCTATCCTCTTGTGGAAGCAGTTCGCCTAACCTTCACAGGCCTGGATGGATTCACCTTGAACAATTGGATTCGGGTCCTTCAAAACAATCAATACTTGAGAGCGCTTTGGGGAAGCATTCAACTTGGCATATTCACTGCAACAGCATCCACATTGGTGGGGTTTTTATTTGCTTTTGTGATCACACGAACGACCGTACCTGGGAAAAAAATGCTGACTGCGATGGCCACGCTCCCAATCATTTCTCCTCCCTTCTCCCTAACTCTTTCGATTATCCTCTTATTCGGAAATAATGGGTTGATTACAAGACAGCTTTTTGGCTGGCAAGATTTCAGTATATATGGGCTTGGCGGATTGACGATCGTTCAAACGATGGGTATGTTTCCAATCGCTTTCTTAACAATGGTCGGGGTTCTTCAAGCCATTGACTCTACCCTGGAAGACGCCGCAATGAATCTTCGTGCATCCCGGTTTCAAACCTTTCGAACCATCACTTTGCCTTTGGCTGTTCCAGGGATTCTCAGCTCTTGGCTTCTTGTATTCACCAACTCTCTTGCTGATTTTGCCAATCCACTGCTTCTAGCAGGCAGCTACCGGGTCCTTTCTGTAGAAGCGTATTTGGAAGTAACTGGAATGAACCGACTTGGAAACGGGGCGGCCCTTTCCTTGTTGTTGCTTTTGCCTACATTAACTGCATTTCTGGTTCAACGATTTGTCGTCAGTAGAAAATCGTATGTGACCGTAACGGGGAAACCTTCCTCGCGATTGAACGATCTGGTTTCAAAACCGGTAAAAGTCGTACTTGTCGGTTTGATCTCGGTTATTTGCGTATTTTTAGTCAGTTTGTATGGAACCATTGTGGCAGGTTGTTTCGTAAAAAGCTGGGGAATCGATTATACATTTACACTTGACAATTTCCGAGAAGCTCTGGAACGAGGTGGTAAGGCGCTTTTAGACACTTTTACTTTATCAGCGGCAGCAACGCCAATCGCGGGTATTTTGGCTATGTTGGCCGCATTGGTAATTGTTCGGAAAAAGTTTTGGGGTAAAAGACTGTTGGAGATGCTCATACTTACCCCTTTTGCAATTCCCGGGACCTTGATCGGGATAAGCTTTATTCTTGCTTTCAACAAAGCCCCCTTTATTCTGGTTGGAACAGCAGCCATCATTGTCATCAACTATGTAATCCGTGAATTGCCTGTTGGGGTGGAAGGAGGAGTCGCAACGCTCCGACAGATTGACCCAGCCATAGAAGAAGCGGCGCAAGATTTGGGAGCAAGCGTTCCCACTGTGTTTCGAACCATTGTATTGCCTTTGATTAGGCCTGCCTTTATTTCAAGTATGTCTTATACCTTTGTCCGGTCTATGACCGCTGTTAGCGCTGTGATCTTTCTGATATCGGCGCGTTGGTATCACATTACTGTGCAAATATATAACTTCTCTGAAAATTTGCGTTTTGGTTTGGCTAGCGTTCTTGCCACCACACTCATCGCAATTGTTTTGGGCGTTTTCGGCCTGATGCGTTTATTGGTGAGAGAAAACAAGAATCTTCGGAAGACTATTTCGAGCAAGTGAGGTGTGGCTTTGACAAAAAAAGCTTCGAATATCCAGTTGATCAACATTACAAAGATATTTAAAGACCCCCAATCGAAAAAAGAGGTCCTTGCCGTTGATAATGCAGATTTTGAAATCCAACCCGGCGAATTGGTTACCCTGCTTGGTCCGTCGGGTTGCGGGAAAACCACAACGCTTCGGATGATTGCCGGGTTCGAAATACCTACCAAAGGCACGATTATGATTGGATCCAGTGAGGTAACGCAATTGCCTCCTAATCAACGGGATACGGCTATGGTTTTTCAAAGTTATGGTCTTTTTCCCCATATGGATGTCTTTCAGAATGTAGCTTACGGTCTTAAGATCCGGAAGATTCCTAGCGCGCAGCTCAAGGAACGGGTGCACAAGGTTTTGGAGATCGTGGGGCTTAGTCACCTTTCTCATCGAGCACCATCTCGCCTTTCAGGAGGACAGCAACAGCGGGTAGCACTTGCGCGTTCTTTGGTCGTTGAACCGTCAGTTCTCCTCCTGGACGAACCCTTATCAAATTTAGATGCGCTCCTACGCGAACAAATGCGCGTTGAAATCCGGAGGATTCAGCAATCCTTGAACATTACGACCGTATATGTGACTCACGATCGAGTTGAAGCGATGAGCCTTTCGGACCGGGTTGTAGTAATGAATGACGGGAAAATTGTCCAGATCGGACCCCCCGCACAAATATATGAAGAACCTATTTCTCAATTCGTTGCAGGGTTTATCGGGAAAGTAGCTTTCTTCCAAGCCAATGTTCTTGAAGTGCGAGATGCCTGCACAGTTGAATCATTAGGGAAGAAAATCACGATCCAGCGATTCGACCCCCAGATTCTCCCTGGCGATTCAGCTGTAATTATGTGTAGACCGGAATCTATGGTTCTTGCTCAACCCGGGCAAGGAATCATTGACGGAACAATCATCACTAATATTTACCTTGGTCATAGCGTTGAATCCTATGTTTCCACATCAACGGGAGAAATCCTTGTCCAGATCGATAATCCAGCTCAGAAGAAGATCCCTTCTCAAGGGGAAGCGGTTTCCATTCAAATTGTTCCTGAGCTTGCAAAAGTGTTACATCGCCAATTATAATACAGAAGGAGGTATACAATGCAAAATTTTATTTTCCAAAATGCTACTCGAATCCTTTTTGGAGCAGGGACTCATACACAAGTAGGCAAAGAAGTCAGCAGGCACACAAACAAAGTGTTACTTCACTACGGTTCTGGTTCCATAAAGAAAACCGGGTTATATGACCAAATCGTTCAAAGCCTAAGAGAATCACAGATAGGGTTTGTTGAATTGGCAGGGGTTCAACCCAACCCCAGACTCTCAATGGTAAAAAAAGGCATCGAACTCTGCCGTGAGCACAAGATTGATTTTATTCTTGCAATTGGAGGCGGAAGCCCCATTGATTCAGCCAAAGCAATCGCTGCTGGGGTTCCATACCCCGGAGATGTGTGGGATTTCTTTGCGGGTAAAAGAATTGAAAAAGCCCTTAAGCTTGGAGTAGTTTTAACGATTCCAGCTGCGGGAAGCGAATCCAGCGATTCTTCAGTAATCACAAAAGAAGAAGGATGGTACAAAAGGGCCATCGGAAGCAATCTATTGAGACCAGTATTTTCGATCATGAATCCCGAATTGACCTACACCCTCCCTCCTTATCAAACTGCTGCGGGAATAACAGATATGATGGCTCACATCCTTGAGCGCTACTTTACCACAGAACCCAATGTAGACTTAACAGACAGGCTTTGCGAAGCTACATTGAAGTGTATCATCCGCAATGCCCCAAAAGCATTGAAAGAACCGAATAATTACGATGCCCGCGCTGAAATTATGTGGTCAGGAACCATAGCACACAATGGTATTTTGGGTACCGGAAGGATTTCGGATTGGGCCACTCACGGTATTGAACATGAACTGAGTGGAATTTACGATATCACGCATGGGGCGGGCTTGGCCATTATTTTCCCGGCATGGATGAAGTACGTCTATCAAGTAGTACCCGAACGGTTTATGCAATATGCTTATCGGGTATGGGATGTGGCACCAGACTTTTTCAGCAAAACGAATATGATCCATGAAGGGATTGCTCGGACCAAACAGTTTTTTTCTGAGATTGGAATGCCTGTTTCTCTTACAGAAGCAGGAATCGACGCCTCTCGATTGGAAGAAATGGCTCAAAAATGCACCGAGCATGGTCCGTTAGGCTCATTCATGCCCCTTCATAAACAAGATGTTCTCAAAATTCTACAAACAGCGCTCTAATTTGATGGTGTTGAAAAGTACTGGTATACCTTTTTTGAAAGAAAGGTGATTATGTCCATCAAGAAGAAGGCTTTATGGATGTTGTTGTCGCTGATCCTAGCTATTCTATTGGTATTGTGGGTCTTTTCCACATATACGACCTTGCTCAGTTTTGCTGCTTCCGAAGAGAACCAATCCACCCAAATCATCGAGCAACTAGAATACATCATCCGCCATGAGATCCAAACTTTAGACAATCTTGTGTTTGAATGGTCAAATTGGGATGAAACTTATTCATTTTTAGAAGACCCTTCCCAGGAATATATTGATCGGAATCTAGGATTGCGGTCCTTTGAAGAGCAAAACATCCACTTGATGGTTTTTTTTGACACCGAGATGGAAATTGTACACTATGACCACTTTCAACCCGATACGTTCTTGCGTGATCCAATCCCAGGATTAATTTGGGATTTTATTCAGTCCCCATTGTTCATTGACAAAGTATTGGAAGACGAAAGCATCTTCGGAATCGTCGCTTTTAATCCTCCGATGGTTTTTTCCATTCAGCAGGTTCTGACAAGTGAGCATGAGGGCCCTTCTACAGGATGGATCGCATGGGGTCGGTACATCGATGAGCAAACACAAACCCGAATGCAACGGTTGCTTGGAGGATATGATTTCCAAATCCTAGCCCATACTGCTGCTGTCTCGTCTGTCCCCTGGCTTTTGTCAGATATTCAAAAAAACGAGTCAAGAATCAAGGTTGATAACGATCATCAGATGCGTGTATTCCGCTCTATTCAAACAGAAATCCCTGCAAACGATCTGATTATCGAGCTTAATCTATATCGAAGTTTATACCAAAAAGGACTCTTTGCCCATCGGCGTCTTTTGGTCTTTACAGCCATTTCGCTTTCCATCCTATGTGCTTTGATCTTTTGGTTTCTCAATAAGGGGTTTTTGTCCAAGATTTCCCTTCTGAGTTCTCTCCTGCAAGAGGTTCAAGAAGATCGTCAGTTCGGCAAACGGATTCAAATCGTGGGAAAAGATGAAATTGCCTATCTATCATTCGCGGTCAACGATTTGCTTTCATCCATAGAAAACCACCAGCAATTGACTCGTCAAAACGAGAGCAGACTTAAAGAAGGAGAAAGAATTGGTCATTACGGATATTTTGAATGGGACCTGGTGGGTGATCAAGACTATTGGTCCGAAGAGCTTTATCGGATCTTTGGGTACAAATCCGATCTGCAGGTACGGACATCAAGTCTGTTTTTTCGATCCATCCACCCCGATGACAGAAGTATTCTCGAAGAACACTTGAGTTTAGCCCTTGAAGGCAAACCGTATCATATCCAACACCGCATTGTTTTGCCTTCAGGTGATGTCCGTCACATTCTGGAGCAGGCTCAAGTCGTTTTTGATTCTATGGGAATGCCGCAAAAACTTGTTGGGACTAGCCAGGACATTACCGACCTTAAGCACACAGAGTTTGAACTGGCGCAAGCGAAAGAAGAAACTGAGGCGATCAATGAACAACTGATTGCTCAAAATCTGGAATTGGAAAAGCTCTATCAAAAATTCGAACATCTGGCCGATGGATTCGAAAAAATTATCCAAATTTCTTCAAAAATCTCTGAATCAGCATTAGGAAAACCCGACAGTTTTCTCACAGATTTGTTGGAACTAATCATTAACTTTGTAGATCATGCAGACTATGGAAGCCTGTCGGTTTTTGAGGGGGAGAAGCGGCGCTTTGTTCACGCGATCGGACATAACATAGACAACCTTAAGAAACTGGACTTATTCAAAACGGACTTAATAAAAGTCGACAAACCAACCAAAATCGACAACCTAATGACAGAAAACCTTCCCTTTATGAGGCCGGAAATCCACAAAGCGCTGGCGCAAGCCATATTGCCAATCCGCTCTTCCATCATCGTCCCCTTCCGAATTGGAGAAGAGGATTTTGGAGACATTGCTTTGGACATAGCTGAAAACGGAACAACGATCTTCACTGAGGAGGATTTGCGTATCGCGGAAGGATTTGCAAATATCGCTTCCGCTTTTTTGGCCATGCAACGGTTTATTATTCAACAGGGACGATTCCAGAAAGAGCTGCTCCTATCGATGATTGCCATTTTGGAACTATATGACTTATACACAAAAGGCCACTCCGAAAAGGTCGCTTATCTTTCTGCGCTTATTGCTGAGAAACTTCACTTACCGTCGCATGAAATCAATGCGATTTATTGGGCGGGGTTGGTGCACGATATTGGAAAACTTCTCGTTCCCACGCAGGTTTTGAACAAAGAATCAAAACTGACTGCCGATGAGTATGAAATGATCAAAATGCATCCAGTATGGGGCGCAAAGGTACTGCAAACATCCGATTCTTTGCGACCTGTTTCTCGGTATGTTCTTTTCCACCATGAACGATGGGATGGGAAAGGGTACCCAGATGAGATTTCAGGTATTGAAATCCCTTTGGCTTCGCGGATTATCTCTGTTGCGGACGCATTCGATGCAATGACAAGCGAACGGTCATACCGCAAACCATTTAGTATCGACGAAGCAAAAGAAGAGATGGTACGAAATTCAGGCACCCAGTTTGATCCCTCCATAATAGAGGTGTTCCTTACCCTGGATCGGGAAGAATTGGATAAGACAGACGAATGAAACCGAAGCGGTTCCCCTGGACCGCTCATTATTTTGAATTAATTTTTTCCTTAATTATTTCTCTTCCTAAGGAGGGCATCGTTTTGCGTTCTCATCACAGCAAACAGATCCACTGCAGCCAAGAACTGAAGACACTGATTCGCGCGTATGGGAAAGTGCTGGATAACAACATCTTAAAAGTGGACGCTTTTTTAAACCATCAGGTTCATCCAGAGACAATGCTTTGGATCGGAAGGTGTATGAAATCGGCCTTTGAGCAGAAAGTAACAAAGATCTTGACGGTAGAAAGTTCAGGTATTGCTCCTGCTTTTGGAGCAGCGGTCGCATTTAATGCGCCTTTGGTATTTGCAAGGAAAAAGAAACCCATCACCATGACTTCATTTCGGATGGAGAAAGCCCCTTCGCACACAAAGAACGAACTTGTCACTCTATATGTATCCGAAGAGATGATCAGAAAAGACGACCAGGTATTAATAGTTGATGATTTTCTGGCTTCAGGACAAACAATCGCAGCTCTAGGGAAGATTGTCCGAGCTTTCCAATCCAACCTGGTTGGAATTTGCACCGTCATAGAAAAAACGTTCGAAGGGGGCAGGGATTTGCTAGAAAAAGAATTTCAAGCCCCTGTTTTGGGTCTGATTCAAATCAGTTCATTGGACAATCGAACGATTTCCTTTGCTGACTGATCAATCTTATCAAAACTCGATCTCAATCCCTTCCTCTTCCGGAGGATGATGGCGCAACCATGGAACATCATGATTATCCATTGCGATAAAGACGGCCCCGGTCTTCATTATTCCTTTTAGCTTTGAAGCAGAAACTTTCCTGAAAAGAAAGACGGGTGTATACCCTTTGCTCACGATCAATGGGAGAATAAGCTTTCCTCCTGTTTTCAGTTGATGGAAGAAATGGCTTGGAACATTGCCGATTGCGACGCTGGAAATAATCCGATCGTAGGGAGCATGATTGGGGAACCCATAATACCCGTCGCCCGAGAATAGTCGCACATTTTGGAATGAATATCGATTCAGGTTTTTTTTTGCTTCTTGAGTGAGCTCTTCCACATACTCAATGGAAGTAATCTGACCTTTTTTTGTAATATGTGCCAACAAAGCCGTCAAGTAACCTGTTCCCGTGCCTATTTCAAGCACATGATGGGTAGACTGCACATCCAACCATTGAATCATTTTGGCGACAAGCGAAGGCTGGGAGTTCGTACTGATCGTCCGGAAGCCTTTTGTCCAGGTAGGAATTACCTCATCCTCTTCCGCGAAGGAATGATACTGCTCAGGAATAAAGGCTTTCCGGTCAATCTCCTGAAAAGCCGAGCGTATCTGAGCATTATTGGATTCTTCAAACTCTGATAGCCAAGAAAATGATCTTTGATCTTCTTTCATATAGTGAGTACTCTTCTCCGAATATGCAACGGATCTTCTGCCTATTCAACTGTTAGTCCAAATATATGCATGGTTTTTACTGTTGGAAATGTCACCGATACGAGATCTTGATCCTTCAACCGAATCGTATGGATGAACAGTTTCGGCCGGATCCATTCTTTTTGATGATTCGATAGGTATCGAAAGGGAAATTCGATGCCGATTTCTTCTCCATAGACTGCTTGTCCGCACCAGTCAGAAAACCCAATCGGAACAGATTCTTTTGATCCGTCTGCGTATTCTAGTATAAACATTGCTTGATAATCTCCATGATCGCTCGAACCAAGGAAATGGAGAAATTTTGCCTTTATAGGTAGGAAGCTCCATTTCTGGCTCATAGGAATTACATGGTCTGTTTGATCGCTTATTGGGATCCAAAAGGGAATGGATAATGGGAGAACGGCATCCACCAATCGAGGCTGAAGCTCTTCGAGCGGATAGTATGCCCCTGTAGGCGCTCCATAATTATCGAAATTCGCTGGGTCTCTGGGAATCCCAAACCCTCTCGCGTTCCCGCCATCCCTTAAGTCCAACAAGGAAAAGTGGTCCTTCTTTCTGATCGAAGCTTCGTATTTGGATCCTGTCTCATATGTTTCTTGAGTAACAACTGTGGGAATGCAATGCGATTGAATCGTTTGGATGATGAATTGCCCCGGTTCCAACACGAATGAACAATCACCCAAATGAAGCGTTTCATGGGCTTCATGGATGTTTGCGATCCAAATAAACCTGGAACCGCCCCATTCAAGGATCTGATAGGGAACATGGGGTATAAGCAGAATCTGATTGAGATAAAAATCTTGAGGTGCTCGGAGGGTGATGGTCAAGCGGTCTTCATTGAAAGGTGTTGCAGGTAGATGACCAATCCATCCAGGATGTGCTAAGAGCGAATGGTCCGCATAAACACCGGCAAATATGGCATTGGACTCCAGTCCCGTAGGAAATCGTCCGGTAAGGGTTACCCGATAACTCGGGGAATATGGGGTCCATGAAGTCCGCAGCCGAAGGTTGCGCGAAAGCATTCCTTCTTCTCCATCCATCCGAATCATTTCCATCACGGAAAGACCTGGATCCATCTGGTGGGAAAAAAACGACCGAACCCCCGAAGACAGGATTGGTTTTGCTTTTGAAATTCCTACAACTTCTTCGGGTAGCCGTTCCACGAGGGCGCGAGCCAATAGATAGGAGATGGTTGATTCAGCCCCAGCATTTCTATTGATGAAAATCCGTTCCAGTCCATCAAATCCAGCCCCAGTATCTGTTATCATCGGAATAAGGAGTTGATTGTTGCCATAGAAAAATCCCATCCCAATAGAGGCCATCCACGCATACGATTCTTCTCCAGTCGCTTGATAGAGGTGATATAATGAAGTAATCATCGCTTCGACGGTATAGGCAATCTGTTCATACTCTCTATACACAAAATCGGATATAGAATATATGGGTCCTGTAGCCAACATGATCGGGTATATGTGGTTCGCCATTTGCTTGGCCGATTCAAGGAACCCTTCTTCTTCTGTGATCTGATATGCTCGAACAAGCGCGTGCACCTGCCTTGTCCCCCAACCGCTCCAATGGAAATGCTCTCTTCCTTCATCAATTAACCCGAACCAAGGGGGGGTATCAAGCTGTTTACTGACAAGACCTGCAGATACTTGACGGATTTGCGTATCTAAGAACACTTCTTGCCCCAAACCAGACTGACGGAGATTGCATAATCCAAGGACAAAGAGAGCTGAGATATCCGTGTAGCCGCGAAGGAGTCCTTGTGCGTCCAAATCTCCGGATAGAAGCCGCGCTGTCGTCATAGAAAGGGAAAAAAGATGATGGGAATAGTGCGGATCGATATCTTTCCAAATCAAGACTGCTTCGGACAACAACCACAAAGCTCTGAGTGCCCACCAATTCCTTGTTGCGGAGCTGGTGATTCCATGACGGTTAATCTGACCATTATCAAGAACAAAGTTCCAAAAATCTCCGTTAGGCGTCCGCAAAGCAAGAGTAAAGTTGATGGTTTCTAGGGCAAGATCAAGGTATTGCTCGTTATGAGTATTGCGGTATCTGTACAGAAAATACAGACCAGCCCGAGCCACGTCATCGATACATGTAACTCCTTCTCCAGGAGCCGGTGCGTGGATAAAGTCCAGGCCACGAGCGTCAGCGTAAATCCAATAACCAATTTGGGGCTCTCCTTCCACAGAGAACGAGTCACGAAGAAACATCAAATGCTGCTCGTATTGTTCTATCGGTTGAACGAATGCAAACGAGAAGGAAAAAAACAAAAGAATGGATATGGTGATCGAATAAAATGTCTTATTCATGCGAGGCCTCCCTTTTTCTGTACCGACGAAGACTTTCCATCAATTCTTTTGAAGAAGAAAAATGATCCATAAAAGAAGATAAGCGGTCCGCAGGAATACAGCGCGAACCGCTTCTCCATTTATATTTCGATGATCAAACCTTTTTTACTGAGCGAAATCGGATGATTGAATTTCTATGCTTCTCAAATGCGCAAAACGAATAAGCTCTTCCACCGACTCGAAAGAGTATAACCCATATACTTTCGGCACATATACAACATCACCTGGAATATACCGTGCGGGCATTTCTTCCATAACGGAAGTTACGGCTCCTTGGGTTGTGGCAAAGGGATTTTTAATTCCTGGAATGAACCGATACGTCTCGTTCAAATCATTGGGCAATCCGATAAAAGAGGCTTCCAGCTCACCAGGGAACCAACGGAAGATTCCGCTTCGAAATTCGTTGGATTCGTACACCCAGGTGTTTCCAAACATAAACTGTTCCAAATTGGAGAAAACTACTGGTCGCATGATGGGGTCGAGTTCTACAGCAGCCAACTTAAGGGTATCGGAGTAGTTCGCTCTCCAAGACTCTTCGGAAGTGAAAATGTAAGTAGCACCCCACCAAAGTGGCTTCATAGAATCATTGGCCGGGAAAACAATATAAGGATCTTGATCGACAATCTTCGCCGCTCCTCTTTCCTTCCAATATTCCCAGGGAGTGATACTGAGTTGATCCGACCAAAGCATTTTCCGGAACATCGGGATTACATGCCATAGTGTCTCACGATCCATATCGGTCAAAGGGTGTGTGGCTTGCACTTGAAGCTTCATTAGGTCTACATATCCCTTAAACACAAACTCGTTCTGCACTAGAATTTCCCCTGTATGGAGGATGATTACATCCAGAATCTGTTGAAGACCGATAAAATCTGGAGACTCAAGTACAGTCATTACACCCAAAGCGACCGGGCCATTTCCAGTAACATACTGGTCCACCACACGAAAGTGCGGAGTTACTTTTTCGTCATGACGGCCCATAGCCCCATCAGCCCACCAGGTACTACCTACCCAACCAGCCACCCGAGCAATTCCAAGCTCGGAGAAAAGTCTTCCTTCAACCTCACCATGCTTAATATAGGTAGGCATCCCGTACCGGTCAATTTCAATAACTATGGGTTGGTCCTTGAGAGATACAATCAGGGAATCTTCTGATTCATCCAACACAAAGACAGAAGCATACTCCGGGGGCTTAATGCTCCAATCTTCACTGATAACTACTTTGGCCCAGTCATCAAACGTAAAGATCAAAGTATCGAGGGCAGAAAGCCGACCACTACCGTCTATATCCAAGAATTGGTATGGGAGTTCGTTGCCATTGGCATCATACACTCGCAAAGAGTCCCAGTTTCCATCAAAATCATCGCCGACCCAATCCAAGAGGTTGTACATGTCCTCCCAATACAGAGCTGGCAAGTCTGTTAGGTTATCAGCCGTAAAGACCAATTCAACCGTTGCTCCTGCACCAATTGAAACACACAAAACCAAAACTACCAGCAATACTGCTTTTTTCATTCCTTTTCCCTCCTTCATGGTGGTGGTATGGGATTCTATATGTGTAAACACTTACACAATATGATAACGGAAACTTCTCTAGAACCAAAACCCTAATATGAATGATTAGAGAGAAATTTGAGTATATATTCGGCTTTATCGATCACAGGGTCCGGATATACTAGAAATATGATGTATTTCTTTGAATATCGATTTGATCGTGCTTTGAATCGAAGAATCGGTGTAAAAAAAGGAGATATCCTGAGTTTTTTCGATCTATTTGAAGAACAGGAAGCATCAATTTCTCGCGTAGGACTTCCAAAAAAACAAAAAAAGGACTATACTTTTGTGTAAACGGTATCATATCTTAAGAGGGGGGTATTCCCAATTGGCAAGCATTCACGAAGTAGCAAAAAGGGCAGGTGTATCCACGGCAACAGTATCCCGTGTGATTTCCAAGAAAGGATATGTGTCTGAGAAATCCAAAAAATATGTGGAAGATGCCATGTCCGAATTGGAATATATTCCTTCAAAAGCAGCGAGAAATCTAGCAAGAAGAAAGAAGTTCAATTTAGGTATGTTCTATTCATCTCGCATCGCTCGGTTTCTATGCCCGAATGAACAAAAATCGCGGACAAGTGAGTTTTATTCCATACTTTTCCAAGGCATGATGGAAACAGCGAAGAACTTTGGGTTTACAATCGGGCGAATTGGTCTTTCGACCGATTCGGTCATTGACGACAAGAAATATACCGCTGACGGAATCGTTTTGATTGGAGGAGATATATCTCCCCGTTTGATAGAACAGGTGAAGCGCCTTGAAAAGCCTATTGTTTTAGTAGATCAATACATTCCTGAGATGGGTGTAGATTGCGTAGTATCAAACGGGTTCAACGGAGCAGTTGATGCGGTCAATTCCCTAATTGCCAAAGGAGCGCGGAAGATCATTCATATTCATGGTCCTTTGACGCACTATGGATTTAAATCTCGATACGAAGGATATGTTGAAGCAATGAAGTCGCATGGCTTATTTCCGTTGACGTACGATTGCGATGATTTGTATGACGAACAAGGACATGCCAAAGGACCGGAAGACATCATCCATGCGGTTCAAAGAGCTTTCCGGCAGTCGGGAAAACCCGAAGCCATTTTTACCTCGAATGATCCCATCGCATATCGAGTTATGGAAGCCTTGGAGCAAATGGGATACCCCATCCCCCAAGAAATCCGGATGGTCGGTTTTGATGATTTGAGTTTTTCAGCGACTACACATCCGCCTCTGTCCAGCGTTAAGGTTTTTCAATATGAAATGGGGAGCCTCGCGGTTGATCGAATGCGTCAGCTTCTCTATCTTGAAAATATCCACCCGATTACCATGTCCTTATACACTAAGTATATCGAACGGAAGAGCAGTGAATAACTATCCTTAGGAGGTGATTGTATGAAAATGGCAACAGTGTTTGCTCTGGTCCTCGTCTTTCTTTGCGCAAGTTTATGGAGCGCAACTTTTACCTTTTGGACAGCGCCCAACCCCAATCAAGAAGCTTTCTGGAAGCGTGTAATCGAGGATTGGAAAGCGGAACGACCGGATGTGGTCATCAACTGGCGTACCATCCCAGCGGCAGCGAGTTCGGAAGAAGCGATTTTAAACGCGATCGCAACCGGTAGGGGTCCAGACTTATGCACAAACATCTTCAGCGGATTCGCGGCTCAGCTGATCGAAGCCCAACAGCTGGTTGAGCTAAGCAAATTGGATGGGTTTCATGATCTTATCGCCACGCGAAAAATGGAAGAAGCAATCCTAGGGTGGCAGTTTCAAGAAAAATCCTATGTGTTTCCCATTTACTCGAATCCCATGCTTTTTTGGTGGCGATCTGATATTCTTCAAGATCTAGGGTATGATCAACCACCAAGAACTTATTCTGAAGTCTATGATTTGGCTGAACGGTTTGCAGTTCCTAGAGAGAAGTTCGCGATCGAATTCCTGAAAGGCAGAAACTGGTGGGATCGATGGTTCGACTTTGTTACTTTTTTTTATGCCGCAACAGGAGGGCAGCCATATATCGACATCAACAGGAATCGAGCCTTGTTCGGTGATGACCGGGGAAAAGAGATTCTTACCTTTGGATTGACACTCTTTCAAAAAGGCTGGACCTCCATGGATATGATGGATAACCCCTTATATACAGGACATCTCCTGGGACAATTGCAAGGCCCGTGGGAAATGCCTCGGGCAGAACAAATATTCCCCAAAGTATTCCCGGGCAATATTTGGATGAGCATGCCTCCTGTCCCTGACGATTATCCAGAGGATCAACCTGTGTACACCTTTGCAGATACAAAAGGGTTGGTAATTTTTAAGAATTCACGGAACATCGATCTTGTTTGGGATTTTGTCAAATGGGTTTTTTCGAACGAAGAGTATGATCGATTATGGATGGAAATGACCAATATGCCTCCAGTTCGTTCTGATATTGCCATTAATCCCCTGTTTCAAGATATACTCGAAAAAAACCCCGGCCTAAAAGCCTACGCCGAAGCAATCCCATATGCCATTCCTCCAGCGTTGACACCAAGAACCATTGAAGTACAGGATGCGATGACCGTTTATATGACAGAGCCATTATCCTTGCAAAGAGGTACTGTTGACGATATTCTTCGGCGAGTCGTTCGGGAAATCAATGCCATCCTTTTTTAAAACCATTGATTGGGACAGGTTAGGGATCACGAAGCGTACTTGCTAGCTTAGGAGGATCATCATGACAGAAATCCCGAAAATTGACCGAAAGAGTATACCAAAGACATTGCAACGGAGGCAATCGATCAATGGAACCTTCTTGATTGCTCCTTATTTAGGCCATCAAGCTGTATTTTTCGGATACGCACTTTTATGGTTGGTGTTTCTCACCTTTCACCGATGGAATTATCTTTCTCCACCTCAATGGTATGGATTGAATAATTTCGTTCAACTCTTCAATGACCAAACCTTTTGGTTGGTTGTCGGGAATACCTTCAACTTTATCGCATATTACATTCCCATGGTGTTGATCCTATCCATCCTTTTTGCGATGGGCCTGAGCAAATTACGGTACCTAACAACATTTGTTGCCTTGTCTTTTCTTGTTGCAAACGTGGCCAGTGGGGTTTCTTATTCAATCGTCTTTACTAAGCTTTTCTCGGAAAACGGGCCGATCAATCGGTTCCTCTGGCAGAGCTTTGGTTTCACAATACCTTGGTTTTCTGAACCCCAACTGGCCATATTCAGCATCGCACTTATGGTTACTTGGAAGTTTATTGGATATTATGGATTGATTTTTTTGGCGGGAATTCAGGGGATTCCTAAGTCGCTCTATGAAGCAGCAGAATTGGATGGAGCCAATCGAAGGCAAAAGTTTTTCAAGATCACGCTTCCTTTGTTAAACCCTTCTATGATTATGGTCATAGTCATGGCGATCACCCTCTCATTCGGGATATTCACCGAACCATACATGATCACCGGCGGCGGTCCGATGAGAAGAACTTATACCTTTATGATGTTTATTTACGATAACGCATTTCGAAGGTTTACCACCACAGGCCCCGGATACGCAGCCACAATTAGTATTCTAGCAGCCGCCTTGAGCTTTAGCTGTATCTTTGCAATCCGAAAAATCATGGAGAGGGATGTGGAGATGATATGAAGATTCGAAAAAAGACGGTTATGCTGATTATATTAGAAGTAGTTATGGGAGGTCTGGCGGTGTTTTGGTTGTATCCTTACATATGGTTAACATTGTCTTCTGTCAAACCGGTGGATGAAATATATACCCGTTTCTTTCCCTCTCGCTTTACATTCGAGCACTTTCAATTTATATTCGTCGCTTCTGATCGAATGGATCGAGACTTTGTCCGTGCCTTATGGAATAGCATCTTTGTATCAACCACTGTAACGTTCAGCGTCATACTTACGTCAGGGTTTGTTGGATATGCGATTGCAAAGATCCACTTTTGGGGCAGCAAATTCCTCAAAGGGTTTACGATCTTCCAAATGCTTTTTCCGGGGTTTATGTTTACCATCCCGTCTTTTGTGGTCGTTCGAAATCTCGGTCTGATCGATTCTTTAGCGGCTCTTATCGTTCCCGGCCTCTTCGGAGCTTGGGGGGTATTTATGTTTTCACAGAGTTTCAAATCGATACCCACCGAATATATAGAAGCAGCTCGAGTGGAAGGAGCTTCGGAAATGTGGGTTGTGGTTCGTTTGATGTTCCCTCTGGCGCGATCCACAGCCAGCATCGTTGGTTTGTTTACCTTTATCGGTGTATGGGATAATTTTCTTTGGCCTTTGATGGTGATTCAAGACTACGACAAGATGCCGCTTTCTGTTCTTCTTGCCAGTTTCAATCACCAGTATGGAAGTTACGTGGGACCTGTACTTGCTGGCTCTGTGATACAGACTATTCCGATGGTTCTGATTTTCTTGTTCTTTAGGAAGTATTTCCTCAAAGGGATCTCCATGTCATTAAAATAAGAAAGGAAGGATACTATGCCTAAGCAGATCGTTTTACGCCGACACGCCAAAAACCCTCTTTTTGGAGCCAATCTTCAGCACCCGTGGGAATCCAAGTACGTCTTCAATCCTGCAGTGGTATATGACGGAAGTCTCTTTCATATGCTTTATCGCGCCCAAGGAGTGGACATGGTTTCTAGAATGGGGTATGCCGTCAGCGTGGATGGAGTGGCGTTTAACCGCATGGAAAAACCTGTCTTCGAACCCGAAGCTCAATCAGAGCTGTACGGAGTGGAAGATCCGCGTCTTACCTGGATCAATGGAGCATATTACATGCTCTATACTGCTTACTCCCCACTAAATGTTCAAGTTGCTATGGCCTCCACCCGGGATTTTTTTCATTGGAACCGATACGGTATCGTTCTTCCTCAGGATCCCAATAAAGACGCGGCCCTTTTCCCCAAACAGATCCAAGGTCGGTACATGATGCTTCACCGGATTCCGCCCGACATCTGGGTGGCCTATTCAGACGACCTTCTTCACTGGGATGACTTTAAACCAATCGCCTCTCCCCGGAAAGGGTATTGGGACAACCTGAAAATCGGTGCAGGTGGCCCCCCCATCGAGACCCCATATGGATGGTTGCTTCTGTATCATGGCGTAGAAAGCCTTCCCACTCCCGATCGACCCACGTACCGCTTGGGATTCATCTTGCTCGATCGCGAGAACCCCGAACAAGTACTCCTTCGATCGGAAGAACCGATCCTCCAACCCGAAGAACGATGGGAGATCTTCGGTGGTGTGCCCAATGTGGTATTTTCCGATTCCATAGTAGAATACCATGGACAATTCAATGTATACTATGGGGGAGCAGATAATTATATCGCTTTGGCAACAATCAACCAACAGGAAGTGTGGGAATGGATTGAGGAAAACGGCTTGAAATAGGTGAGAGAATACTTTTGGCTGGGTTTTTTTGCTAACAAGGGAAAAAGGCAACTAGAAAAAAGAGAACAGAAGCCTGTTCTCTTGATGTTTCGGACGAATGCGCGTCTCCGAAAAAACCCCTCAAATAAGAAAGGGTCCCCCCCTATCTTCCAAAATATGGCAGCATCATCGGATCGAATTGCTCGATTCCCAATCGGATTCTAAGCAATTGATTGTGTCGTTCTGCCGAATAATAGGCGTCAACCGCTTCGAGTAAAGTGAACAATGCAAAGCCCCCTGCGGCAATTGCGCCGATAGTCATGTTTTGGGGGGCCATGATCGGATTCAGGTTATCATCGACATCACCTGTATCCACAGGAATGAACCCCCAAATCGCAACGCCTCCGAACACAGCTCTTGCCCCAAGGAAAAGAAACCCTCTTTCCCATTCTCCTGTATACAGATGGCCGGCGCTTGGAATGAACAATGACATCTGAGTAGCAATCCAAGCCTCTTTCTTCATATCATGATACATAAGCATCCGCTTACGAAGCTCAAGCTCTGGATCACCCAAAAAAACAGGAACCTCCGCTCCAAAGTGAACAGAAGGCGATCCGATTCCTGCCTGTACCATCGTTCCATCAGCTTTGATTCCTGTCGTTTGCGTTTGAATTAGGCTCTCACCCGCAACAACGCGCGATTGGTCCACTCGATCTAGTGTTTCCAAACGGATGATCTCATTTTTGCTCACTGTCACCAATCGACCGCTATCTAAAAGAATATCAACAAGCGTTTCTCCATAATTAACGATTTTTCCCACTAATTTTGAACCGTCTTTTAGATAGATATGATCTCCAAATACAAAAACGACCAAAAAAAAGATCATTAATCCCAACAAAATTGTTTTCTTCAACATGCAAGTTCTCTCCTTTTTCTTGATTGGCCCATTATTGAATTTGGATTCTCTCCTACTCCTTTTTTCTGCTTATTTTAGATCTTTCCTACCATCCTGGAGCATAGTCTTTCATGGGTTTTGATCGCGGCTGTGATTCCAGTCGCGCTCTCCTTCGAACAGGTCGACGTTATCCAACAACCAATCCATCTTTTCTAGACCTCTTGAATCAATGTTCTGCCCATTCGGAAGCCGTTCAATGCCCTTTTGATCAGTTAACGGACCGCAAAATACTGGGAATCGCCCTGAAGAAAGATCGGAATGAATCATTTGAATTAACCGTTGGGCTGATTTTGGAACGAGTGAAGAAATGGGACTCAAGTCCAAAACCTTTTCCGAGATGCCCCAAGTTGGAAGGTCATCAGGGAAAGATTTGTTTTGGAGCATGTATCGGATAAGATTTTCGTAGGTGAGATCCCAATTCCATAGAACCGACGCAAGGCAAGAATAGGGGGCGAATAACCTGCCATCTATTCCGTACCCCATGCAGTACACCCCATACTCTTCGGCGACTTTAAGAACCTCAGAAGAACAGTGGTGGTGCGTTAATACATCGATATGATCTTTGACCAGTGAGACGGCTGCGAGGTGTTCTTTGAAGGGTTCGTTCGTCAAATTGGTCCATACCAGATTAATCCGGGCGTCAGGATTCACGCTTTGTACTCCCAAAGCGAAAGCGTTGATGTTCTGATAAGCCTCAGGATGCTTGATGGTCGCGATAAAACCGATCCGATTGGAAAGTGTCATCATCCCGGCAATCATCCCACACAAAAAACGGGGTTGAAAGGCTTTTCCCAGCAAATGAAAGCGATTGCCGTGAAAAAGGTATTCGCAGCATACCCACAATGGATCGTTTGAGGATATCTTGGGCCGCTGGATCACTTGGTTCCAGTATTTGTAACTGGTTGAGATAATCAAATCAAAGGTTTGAGTAGTACTCAGCGTTCTAAGCCGTTCGAAGAACAATTCTGGTGGGACAGATTCGATCACTTGGATATCCAAAGAATTTGAGAAGACCTTTTGAAGGTGCTTACGAGCGGATTCAAACCCGCTGTTCCACCCCATGGACGCGATCGTTGAAGGGTAGATCATAGCAACGTGAAGGGGTATAGATTGGGGCAAGATACTTGTGATGCTAGACACCACTTTTTTCGGAAGATCGACCGTAATTGTTCTCCAGGGGAAAACATCGGCATGATTGGGTGGACTTAACTTAAGCACTAGTTCCCGAACTTTTTGGCGGAATACCTTACCGGAGGTGCTCTCAGAAAATCCGTATTGTTCGATGAATCGGGTGAAGGCATCACCGGTTGTCATCTCCAGTTCTCCACCGCCCAATTCATGAAACACCTTCCGAAAAGGCAAATAATAGGAACTCACAAAGTGGAGGGCTTGGTTACTCTTTTCTGGCTGAGAATTGAAGTATTCAATAATTCGATTTTCAAGGAGGTCGTACTTCGTTTCTTCAGAAAGCCATATTAGATTAATCTTCGTTTTTTTGTAAAAATCCAAAAAGCGGTAGTATCTTCGGATGGATTCATCATGAAGATCTTTTTTGGGGAGGATCCGAGTCACATTCCCGCTGATGGAATATGCCTTCAAGTGCTTGAAGATGCTGACCCGTTTGTTGCCTTCAGAGACATAGAACCAGTTCATGAACTCGTATGCCTTGATTGGGTCCCGGATTCCTTCCTGAATATGGACCATATACAGACTGGCCCACTTCTCCGAGAATTCTGTGGTTTCTTCCAACAACGGCAAAAAATTATGTGAGAAGGACAGGCTCCTAGAATATTCATATGTGCCGGTAATTTTCTTCAATGGTATCTCCATCGCACCCAAAGACTGCTCTCCAACTAAAGTATAGTTTTTTATGATGGATTCCAAAGAAGGAAGATATCCGTTTTTCCCTTTCGAAACCATGCTATGGAAGTTTTTTTTCGCGTTTTTTCGCGCAATCCGGTACTCACGGGTTCCTTCAACTCTTTGAATTTCGTTGTACATCATCTGCTCCTTTCTTTCAGTGGAATCATATGAACAGTTTGAACCAGTATGGGATGTAAAGAAACCAATCCGTTCACTTCTCTTTTCTTTTCATCATAATCGAGAAAGCAATAGGGTATCGCGTTCATAACCAACGATCGCCTTGAGAGGAACCGGGTTTCAAAGGAGAGTTCCTGTCTGCCATATCGAGGATGCACGTGACCGTAAGCCCATATGGGCGGTTGAAGATAGGAAAGCAATCGTCCCATAGGTACAGAAGATCGGTGAAAATAGTCACTGTTTCGGAAGTATCCCGGAATATGGGGTGGTGAATGACTGATCATAACATCTATCTTCTTTATTTTCCCAATTGTCTTTTCCCGCTTCATTTTGGAGCAGAATGCCCGTGCTTCTTTTTCCTGGTAATGAAAGGGAAAAGGTCCATGAGAATAGGCTCCAGAGAATCCAGCTATGGTAAGGTTTAAACCAACCCATTTTCGAAGATCCACATAGTCCTTTGTTAAGAGATATACCCCTTTATAGATATCAGTAAACCCCCGTTTCACTGGTTCATGGCTATCAGGGAAGTATCTATGGTCATGGTTTCCCAAAACCGATACCGCGAAATGGGGTCGGAATTCGGATACGACGTAATCCAAAAATCCAGGGGATAAGTCTCCACAACCAACCACCACATCACACCGATCATACCTTTTTTTTGAAATAAATCGCTCCTCGTCGGAAACAAAAAGGATAATCATACGTTCCTTTCTAACCGAATGCGATTGAAGACATCTAGTTGAATGTTCAGGGACAGTTCGAGAGAAAAACGATTTACGACTTCCCTCCGGCAGTCTTCTTTCCAACTGGGGCCCAATTCGAGCCCCCGTTTAATATTCTCTGCCAATCTGGGAATATCCCCAACATCCGATAAAAGCCCTGTCCTTCCTTCGACGATCTGTTCTTTTAAACCACGGATCCGTGTCCCAATCACAGGCACGCCCATGCTTAATGCCTCCAAGGAGGATACCGGAAAGCCTTCGCGATGGGATGGAAGAATAAATAGATCTGCGATACTGAGCACTTCAGGAATATCTTCCCGAAAACCAGCAATCCGTATCTTCTGAGCATACTTTTTCTCTGATTGAATTGATTCAACGACCTTTTGGGTTTTTTGATCTCGGTCGGATGGAAATGTCGCGCCCACCAGCAAGAGATAGGTATCGGGATATGCCTGGAGGACCTTCTGAAACGCGTGTAGCAATTCTGGAACCCCTTTTTCTGCTACCATTCTGCCGATAAAAACGATTACCTTAGATTTCTGCGGGATATTGAATTGAGTGCGGAGGGTACTTCGAGTCTCATCGTTGATTTTGTGAGGGTCGAACCGCTCGGAAACATCGATTCCAACACCCGGAATCCGGACAATTCGATCTGGTTTGGCAAATTGCTTCGCACGAGCAAGATTGTAATCATCTTCGTTCACGCAGAAGATCCAATCTGTTGTATGAATCCCCATTCGTTTTTCTGCATGGATCAGAATGTTGCGTAGCAGCGGATTCATTCTTTCATGAAAGAAAAAACCGTGCGCGGTATAGATGACTGATGGCACCTTCAATCTTCTCGCCGCCCATCTCGCTAAAAAAGAAGCTACTGGGGTGTGAGTGTGGAGGATGTCGGGTTTTGAAGTTCGGATGGCTTGGTAGATGGCTCTATAGGAAGAAAGAAGCGAAGGACGGATGCTTCGGGTAATAGGTACGGAAGTTACTTGGACCGGCAGAGCAATTTGCTCAATTTCAGACCGAAGGGTTCGATCCCGATCATCACATAACGCCTCCACTTGAAAGCCATTTTGGATCAATTTCTTTGCCAGAGGTAGGATGAAAAGTCTCCACGTAACACTTAAGGCAGATATCTCCATGATTTTCAAGACAGTCGCTCCTTTTCTGATCGATAAGTATATTATACATGCTTTTCTTGTTTTGATTTTGGTATAATAATCAACGAAAAAAAGGGGGGAGGATTTGCTTCATATATCAGTTTTGGTCAATACGGGGTCAATCATCTTGGGAAGTATCTTGGGCCTTTGGATTGGAAAACGGTGGAAAGAAGAGTACCGAGCTTTTTCCATGCAAGCCATTGGTCTAGTCACCATCGTAATCGGAGTTTCTCTCGGGCTTCAAGCCAATGAATTCCTTCTGGTTCTTGCTGCTTCGGTCGCAGGCGCTTTAATCGGACAATGGATAAAAATCGAAGAGCGCTTGGGAAAAATAGCCAATCGCTTGGAAAAGAGTTCGGGTCAAACACGGTTTGTTCAAGGGTTTGTTACCGCAACAGTCCTGTTCGTCGTTGGACCCATGACGATCCTGGGCTGTTTTCAGGCCGGGTTACAAAACGATAGCTCCCTTATTTTCATTAAATCCCTTTTGGATGGGATTGCTTCCATCGTTTTGGCAAGCGCTTTTGGTTTGGGAGTCATGGTTGCTGCGGCTTCAGTTTTTTTAATCCAGGGATTGTTGGTTTCTTTCGCGTCCACTTTATCCTTTCTTTCCGACCCCTTGTATTTGAATGACTTCAGTGGCGTGGGAGGGGTGATTCTGCTGGCAATCGGATTTCGATTAACTCAGATTAAAGAGATTAAAGCTGGCAATTTCTTGCCCGCTTTGGCGCTAGTAGTCCTGTTTCGATGGATTCTAACGTTCTGGAATGGAGGCGCTTATTGATTCGTTTCAAAGAAAAGCATATGGATCAGTCCCCATCTCATGCTTTCTTCGTCATATTCCAAGAGGACACGAAACCCTACCTCAACCAACAATCCCTGCGCGCTTTGCGTGAAAAAAGAAGAAGTGACTTGATACAGACTGTTTTTCAGGACAGCATCATCATGATAAAGCATGAATCGATACTCCAGTTCTGGATTGATTCGGTTTTCAACCAATTCTTCTGCCTTAAAAAAAGCAGCCCTCATCAGGTTCCTTTGTCGAGTTTTTTCTAGTTCCTGAGTCTGAGACAGGTGTATGAACGTACCGATCAATATCACGAGGATTCCGATCGCGCAAACACTGATCCATTTCATGAAAAACGCCTTTCCACCACAAATCAAAAAACCAAGAAAATTCGGGTTTTAATCCTCTTTTGGAACGTATCGAACAATGGGTTTTTTTGTGGCGCCCACTTCGTCTAATCTACGAACGGGTGTGCGTGTTGGAGATGTTTTCAGTAGTTCGGGATCTGTTTTGGCTTCTCGCAAGATCTGACGAATCATCGCGGCAAACTGCTCTAATTCCTCCTTGGATTCAGTCTCCGTTGGCTCAATCATAATTGCTTCGGGAACGATTAACGGAAAGTAAATCGTTGGGGGGTGCACTCCGAAGTCCAACAGTCGTTTGGCAAGATCCAGCGTTCGAACACCGTACTGCTTCAATAGGCTGCCATCTGCAACGAACTCATGCATACAGACCCCGTCATAAGGTATTTTTAAGTCCTCCTCCAACAACTTTTTCAGATAATTTGCATTTAAAACCGCCATCTCGCTTGCACATTTCAACCCATCACAGCCCATGCTCATGATATACGCCAAAGCCCGAATCACTACGTTGAAATTTCCATAAAAGGACCGGACTTTCCCGATTGATTTTGGAAGCGCATAATCCATGTGATACGAACCTTCATTCGGATCTTTTCCAATTTGAGGAACCGGCAGATACGGCCGTAAGAATTTTTTGACCCCTACGGCTCCGCTTCCAGGCCCCCCCATACCATGAGGGGTTGAAAGAGTTTTGTGTAAGTTGAAATGCAAAACGTCAAATCCCATATCCCCTGGCCGGATCACTCCCATGATGGCATTCATATTGGCTCCGTCATAATATAGAAGGATTCCCTTTTCATGAGCCAAACGGGCAATTTCAAGAATATCTCTCTCAAACAGACCCAAGGTATTGGGATTGGTTAACATGATTGCGGCAACAGTATCATCCATCTTCGATCGGATGGCATCAAGGTCTACCGTACCGTTTTGGTTCGATGGCGTTTCTACGACTTCATACCCACACATCATAGCGGTGGCAGGATTGGTTCCATGGGCAGAGTCGGGAACAATAACCGTTTTCCGGCTCCGATCCCCCCGATCTTGATGATATGCCTGAATTAGGCGGAGTCCCGCATATTCTCCATGCGCGCCTGCCGCTGGTTGTAACGTTACTTCATCCATCCCGCTGATTTCTTTCAAGGCTTCTTGTGCAAGGTACATTAGCTCCAATGCTCCTTGTATGGTTTCAACCGGTTGATATGGATGGATGGAATGAAACCCTTCATAAGCGGCTACTGAATCGTTCAATTTTGGATTATACTTCATCGTACAAGAACCCAAAGGGTAGAATCCTGTATCCACCGAATGATTGAGTTGAGAAAGATTGGTGTAATGACGAACCACATCCAACTCCGTAACTTCGGGTAGGTTCAAATCGGATTCACGGAGGTATTCTTCAGGAATCAAGGATTTAAGGTCATAATCAGGCAGTGACTCTTTGGGCAGGTCATAGCCTTTTCTCCCAGGCACTGATTTTTCAAAAATCAACCGATTGTCTTTTCTCATAGCATTTCCTCCAATCGCGCAGCAAGAAAATCGATATCTTCCAAGCGATTTGCTTCGGTTACAGAGAAGACCGAAAGATGGTGGAAAGACGGGCTCCCGTAAACCCGCTCAAGACTTACAGGACCGAGAATTTTTTGGGGAAGCAATTCCTTGTGGATCTCTTCAGTCGGAAAATCAGATTCCACAACAAATTCGTTGAAAAAGGGTCCGGAATACTTCCTCCGAAAACGCTCCATCCGGTCGATCTTTTCAGCCAGATAGTGAGCCTTTTTTGTCGCGTTAATGGCAACTTGTCGTAGTCCTTGTTTCCCAAGCAAGGAAAGATAGATGGTTGCGACTAATGCATTATGGGCATGATTGGAACAGATATTGGAGGTTGCTTTAGAACGTCGGATATGCTGTTCGCGGGTCTGTAAAACCATCACGAAGCCCCGATTGCCGTCTAGATCATGGCTCTCCCCAATGATTCTTCCAGGCATTTGCCGAATGTATTGGTTATGAGATGACATATACCCAAGACTCATCCCGCCCAAATATGGATGGCATCCGAATGATTGCGCTTCTCCAACGACCATATCGGCTCCGTACCTACTAGGAGGTTTGAGAATTGCCAAAGAAAGGGGTTGAGCGCAAACTACCATGAACAAGTCTTTTCCGAAGTGCCTCAGTCCTTCAAGGTTTTCAACCACACCAAAAAAGTTCGGATATCCAACCAAAAACCCTGCTGTACGATCGTCGATCATGTGAGAGAGGGCTTGGCCATCTGTTTCTCCCGTTTCATGATTATAGGGCAGGTAATCAAGGGTGATCTGCATCCCTTTTGCGTATGTTTCCATTACTTGAATATACTCAGGATGAATCAGTTCTGACACGATGAAGCGATCTCTTTTTTTGATCCGACACGCCATAAGCATCGCTTCCGCACACGCCGTAGCTCCATCGTACAAAGAAGCGTTGGCGACATCCATCCCCGTCAATTCACAGATCATTGTTTGAAATTCGAAGAATACTTGTAGAGATCCTTGACTCACTTCGGGTTGGTAAGGAGTATACGCGGTGAGAAACTCGCCCCGATTAGCCAATGATGAAACCACAGAAGGGATATAGTGATGATAAACTCCGCACCCGCAAAAACTCGCATAATCTTGGGTGTTCTGGTTTCTTTGAGCCATTTCTTTCATGTTGCGGCTCACATCTGCTTCTGCTTGTCCCTCTGGTATTGAAATCGAGCAGGTTCGTTTCTTGATGGGGATATCTTGGTACAGGTCTTCCATGCTTTGAACACCGATGGTCTTCAACATTTCTGAGATCTCGTTTGGAACATGAGGAATGTACTTGCTACTCATAGAAAGGGAGCCTCCTCTCTGCACACAAAGAAATGTGTGGAACAGAATTTATGATATTATACCACGGAAGAAGTTCAATAGAATGGACTCATCTCCTTGCGCAAGCTTGAATTGGATATGGGACTCTCGAATGCTTTCAAAATGAACTTTTGTTTGAGAATTCATGGATTTTCGGATTATCTTCTGCTTTTGGCGTAACGTTTTTGCAGGTTGAATCATTCGGTCTGAAAAGGGGGTTTGCGGTTTCGGTATTAGAGGGTTGATACTCCAAGCAACCTTCTGGATGCCTCTTCTCTGAGCAAGAGCAGCAATTTGGCCAAAAGCTTCCAAATCTTCGGAGCGTTCTTCTTCCAAACCATAGATACCGTACAGTTTCAGATCATGGATTCCGGATTTAGCGATCATTTGAAAGGCATGATCCAGATCTTCTTCGTTGATCCCTTTCTGAAAAAGATCCCGAATCCTTTGGCTACCTCCTTCTGGAGCAAGGGTAATCAACCTTTGTCCACTACGGATCAACCCATGTAATAGTAAAGGAGTCAGCCGGTTCAATCGAAGAGAGGATAGGCTGAATCGAATCATCCTTCTTTCCATTTCCTCCAATAATTGATCGATCCAGGGGTAATCATTTGGTGTGCCGGCAATGAAACCAAAGTTTGACATTCCCGAGAGGTGAATGAGAGAATCGATGATCGACAAAAGCTGATCCAATGGAATATACTGCACCGGCTTACGAATGTGCCCGCTGATGCAAAATGCACAGGAGTAAGGGCATCCCCTTGCCATTTCCACAAGGTGTCTTTTCCCAAGCGAAGCGCAACTGTTCGTGAATAGGCTGTGAGCACCTCCTTGGGAAAGGGGGGAGGTGGTTTTTTGGATTTTGGCTCGTTTCCCAAGCCGGGGGACCGATACAGCGGGAACGGATGAAGCCTCAGTAAGGAGCTCGTCCCGAGATGCGTTGTGTCTCATCTGTTCTTTTAGAACGCTAAGGAGACGCGCAAAGTGGGGCTCTGCATCACCGTGATAGATGATATCCATAATCGGATTCATGGGACGAGAATTGAAGAAAGTTACCATACCCCCCGCTAAGAGGATGGGGTGATTCCGCGTTCTGAGCTTTGATAGAAGGGGAATCCCTTTTTTATTCAGCAAATGGATTACGTTGAGGTAATCCATTTCAAAAGAAATCGCAAAAGCCCATATAGAAAATTCATCCAATGGGCGCATATGATCGAAGGAATAGAATTTTTGGAAAGAGGGATGAAAGAAAAAACGCTCACAGTGAATCCCATCAGTCATCCGGGTAATCTGTAAAACTCTATGGAATCCAAGATTTGAGGACCCCACTTCATACCGATTGGGATAGATCAATGCAAGGTTGATTTCTGAATGCTTATCAGAGAAAAAGTAAGCGTTTTCCGTTTGAACAAGGGACTGCACGATTTTTGATTCGATGAACGAATGCGCCTCTCTCGGTTTCCGCATCTTGAGAACTAGAAGATGAAGCGCGCTTTTTCCAGAGCTTTCCTTTTCAGAAAATCCAATCCCACAACGACTCGTTCAAATTGCGCGACAGCAATCTTTTCTGTTTCATCAAACGCTTCACCGGTAAAAAAAATGTGGTTGTTTTCTACTCCAACCACTTCTACTTGCAATGTGACTTGCATACCGGCTGGTGTGACGGCGAGATGATCAATCTGCGAACTCACAATCGCGCTTGTCATTCCTTTATCTAGGATCTTTTCAAGCAATTCTTGGCCTGCACGATGAAACGATTCAAACAAAGCACTTGTTGATAGAAGATTGATGGAGGTTACCTCTGAGTTTTCCCTCCAAATCATCGAACTGGATACGCGAAATTGGTATCTTGCTTTCTGTCCAAGCAAGCTTTGAAATCGATTTAGTACGGTTTGCATGGC
This sequence comes from uncultured Thermotogaceae bacterium, assembly GCA_964462525.1. Lineage (GTDB taxonomy): Bacteria > Thermotogota > Thermotogae > MWEM01 > MWEM01 > CAYWWY01. The sequence goes on along the minus strand of CAYWWY010000001.1, from coordinate 105,556 downwards.
CTTACCTCCAAAACAGGTTTAGTTTAGTCTCTGGCAATGGCGATCATTCGAACCAAGTTGAGAATGGCCATCAACGTCCCAGCCAAATAAGTGAGAGCTGCTGCATTTAATACTTGCTTGGCCATCTTTTTTTCATCTGTCGCCATCAACAAAGAGGTCTCCATCAAATGCAAAGCCCGGGAGCTTGCATTAAACTCTACGGGCAAGGTAATGATGGAAAAAAGGACCACAGCTACAAAAAGCCATATTCCTATGTTGATCATAATCGGCATTGAAGCAATTAAACCCCCAAAAAATACAATCCAGGCGAAGTTCGATCCAAACTGAGCTACAGGGACAAGTGCGCTTCGTAGGAGAAAGGGGAAATATCCATCTTTTTGTTGAAGAACGTGACCGATCTCATGAGCTACGATCCCTAAAGCAGCGACTGAACTCTTATTAAACGTAGATTGGGACAAACGGACGGCTTGTTTTCTTGGATCATAGTGATCCGTCATTTGACCAGCTACTTGTTCAACCGGGATGGAATGCAACCCTGATTGATCTAGGAGGTACCGAGCAGCTTTTGCCCCAGTCGTACCAATGGATGATTGCACCTGTGAATATCGGGAGAAAGATGATCGAACTTTCATTTGAGCCCAAATCGTAAAAATGATCCCTGGTATGAGAATGATCAAAGATCCCCAATAAGTAAAAATCAAAAGGGTTCCTCCTTTCATGAACACAACGTATCCCTTGGGTATGACGAGTTTTCTAGTTTATTTATTGAGATAATTTAAAAGAGTTTTCAGGTGTTTGCTCCGAGTAGGATGCCTTAGTTTCCTAAGGGCTTTTACTTCGATCTGCCGAACTCTTTCACGAGTTACATTTAAGTACTTTCCAACCTCTTCCAAGGTTTTTTGTCGGCCATCCATAAGCCCATAACGCATCTTGAGCACTGTGGCTTCGCGTGGCCCCAGCGTGTTAAGGACTTCGTTGATCTCTTCCCGCAAGAGCATCCTCATTGCTGACTCCTCAGGATTAATCGTATCAATATCTGCTACAAAATCCCCAACAGAGGAATCTTCATCCCCCCCAACGGGAGATTCGAGAGATACTGTTTCTTTATCTGCTTGAAGGATTTCATCGATTTTTTCCGTAGTTTTTCCGGTTAAATTCGCCAAAACTTCCGCCCCTGGATACTCTCCATGCTCTTGTAAGTACTCCCGTCTCAGCTTATTGATTTTGTTGATCGTCTCAACCATATGAACAGGTACCCGAATAGTGCGCGCTTGGTCGGCAATCGCCCGGGTAATGGCTTGTCGGATCCACCATGTTGCGTAGGTGCTAAATTTATACCCTTTCTTCCAATCAAACTTCTCAACTGCTTTTAGCAGACCAATGTTTCCTTCCTGGATCAAATCCAAAAACGATAGTCCTCTACCGATGTATCGCTTTGCTATGCTTACTACCAAACGCAAATTCGCAACGACCAAGCGTTGTTTTGCTTTCTCTTCTCCCAATTGGGCTTTTCTAGCAAGGGTACGTTCTTGAGTGGGGGTCAGGAGCGAAATACGGCCGATCTCTTTTAGGTACATCTTTACTCCATCTTTGTTGAATGCCGTGTTATCAAAAATAGCTGGTCCACTCTCGCTCAGTAGTTTGTCCATAAGAACAGAATCCAATCCGTCAAAAGAATCGTCTTCTGCCTCTTCAGGATCTTTATCCACAATTTTGATCCGGTTTTTCTCAAAATTCTCGTAGATCATTTCTAAAAAACCGGAATCGAATCCTTCAAAATCAGGAGGAATGGCAATGTCAATTTCGTCATAGGTTACAAACCCTTTTTTCTTTCCTTTTTTTAGCAATTCATTAATCCGCTTTTGGATTTCCTTATCTCGTTGGGTTTGTTTGGAGCACTTGGTCTTCTGACCCTTTTCCTCTTCCTCTCCAAAAGGAGAATCCGGTTGCTGAACAGACTCCTCACCGGGAATGATGGAATCCTTAATCGTGGTTTTTTTCGAGAGCTCTTTACTCAATGGGAAAGCCCCCTTTCATACGGATATGACTCTTCTTTTTGGATAAAGCCATTCTTTGTTCCAAAAGATCCTTATTTCGAGTTGAATCTGTGTCAGAACGAAGTTCTTGATCAATCACCTGGATCTCGTGGTTGATTTTCCGCATAAGAAGCTGTCCGAAACAATCTTTGAGTGCTTTTTCAGGAAACAAGGATACATCGGTATTTCGTTGCTTAGAAAAAAATCGGTCCACAAAATGGGTGGGAAAATAATCGCGAAGATGCTGAGCGGAATCTTCAGGATCGAAGTGAGATCCGATCGCTCGAAAGAATCGCGTCATGCCTTCCGATAGAAACGGTTCTAACGATAGAAGACCCTTTTTAACCTCGGCACGCATCGAAGGATGGAGAAGGAATACGATCAGTATTTGAAGTTCTGCATCATTTTTGTTCTCGATCTCGCTTAAACGGATAGGTTCTGATTCCGGTTTTTGGTTGGGTTTTTCTCCCGCGGAAGGATCCGCCCACAATCGAATCCTATCTAATGGTAGATCGACAATGGATGCGATTTGCTGCAAAAACGAATCAAACCGCCCAAGGCTATCTGGGTGATTCAAATGATGAGCCGCAGGTTGGATCCTTGCCAAAAACCCATCCTTTCCCTCGGCCTTTGAAAGGTCGTACTGTTTTGCTGTCATATTCGCCACGATTTCTTCAATCCGCTTTGCTTGCGATAATTGATCTTTGAAGGCTTTCTGCCCATGTTCACGAATAAACTCGTCCGGGTCTTTAGAATCCGGAAGTTGGGCAACTGCCACGCTGACATTAGGAGGAATTTGAAAAAGGGACTTGAGGAGCGCTTTATATCCTGCTTCGTCATTATCGAATAAAAGGAGGATTTTGTCGGTATATGAACGGATCTTCCGGATCTGAACAGCTGAGAGACTTGTTCCCATTATTGCAATTGTGTTCTTGAAGCCATGCGCATATAAACTTAACGCATCCAGGTACCCTTCTACCACAATGGCAAAACCAGTTTCTTTAATATGACCTTTTGCTTTGTGCTCTAAGAATAGAAGCCAGGACTTTTTGAAAAACTGGTTTTCTGAAGAGTTCATATACTTTTGAACTCCTTTTCCCGATTCAAGAGATCGGCCTGCGATTCCAAGGATTCGCCCATACGAGTCTTGAATGGGGAAAATAACGCGATTATGAAACCTCATACGTCCATCATGATCGATTAACTTATATTGATTTGCCAATTCCTTTGAAAAAGGTAGTTCTTCGGAATATGCCGATCCTTTTGGTATGTACCCGATTGAAAACTCCTCGATTGTGGTTATGTTCAATTTTCGTTGATGGGTAATATAATCCAATGCGGCAGGGGTTTTCTTAAGAATCTGATGATAGTAACGAAAAAAATCCAGATAGAATTGCGTTTGACGAAAAAGGGCCGGGTTTTCTTTTTTGTCGATCTCGATCGGAATATGGACTCTGTCAGCCAGTTTTCGAAGCGCATCCGGAAAAGTAATTTGTTCGATTTCTTGAACGAACCGAATTACGTCCCCTGTGGCGCCACAACCAAAACAGTAATAACTCTGAGTGCCAGGGTACATGTGGAAAGAAGGGGTCTTTTCCTGATGGAAAGGACATAAAGCTCTATGACTTTTCCCAGACTTCTGAAGGGATATGTATAGAGAAGCCACTTCAATTATGTCATTGGATTCTTTGACCTTTTGAATCAGTTCTTTTCGCTCCAAAGGTCACCTCAAAGTATAATAAGACAAAAAACGAAACAATTTTCGGAGAAACCCGAATATTGTTTCGTAAAAGCCAGGCGTCCAGAAATAATTAGTTATCGTTTCGAGTACTGAGGCGCTCTTCGAGCTTTTCGGAGTCCGAATTTCTTCCGTTCCACCATACGTGGATCACGCCGAAGCATTCCGTCACTTTTCAACGTAGGACGTAAATCTGGATTGTATTCTAAGAGGGCTCGCGCAATCCCGAGACGAATTGCTCCCGCTTGACCACTCGCACCTCCTCCTTGCACTTTAATTAACAGATCAAAACGGTTAACCATACCGATTAATACCAACGGTTCGACAGCATGACGAACCAAAGTGTCACGCAATAAATATGTTTTCAGTTCCGGATAGCTTTTCCCGTTAATCGTCAGCTTTCCGCTACCCGGACGTAAATGAACCCGCGCAACCGCTGTCTTTCTTCTTCCCGTACCATAATAATCAATAAGTTCTGGCATGCAATCCTCCTTTAGACTTCATAAGGCTGAGGTTTTTGGGCAGCATGAGGATGCTCTGATCCTGCATACACTTTGATGTTATGAATGATTCGGTTTCCTATTTTATTCTTGGGGAGCATCCGCTTAATGGCAAGCCTCAGAATTTCTTCCGGTTTTTTCTCCATAAGATGCTTTGCTTTGATTTCTTTCATATGCCCGGGATAATTAGAAAACCGTCGATAGATTTTATTATCCATTTTCTTCCCTGTAAATCGAACTTGATCGGCGTTGATAATTACAAGGTAAATTTCTGGATCTACATTTGGAGCATAGGTGTCCTCAGTTTTTCCCATTGCTAAAAGGGAAAGCTGGGCAGCCAATCGACCTACAATCTTGTCTCTTGCATCAACAAGATACCATTTCTGTTTTCTCTGAGTATAGGGTAGTCTATAAGTTTTTTGCTGAAATTCCATGAAGTGCCTCCTCTATCCAATCAAAAAGGTTATGCCGAAACGGTCGGGATAACATTGACTCGTTTTCGGTTGTTTTTCATTTCAATACGGACCATTCCGTCGACCAAAGCGAAAAGAGTAAAGTCTTTGCCCATGCCTACATTATCTCCTGGGTATAGACGGGTGCCTCGCTGTCGAACTAAAATATTCCCAGAAATGACGGACGCTCCGTCTGTCTTTTTGACACCCAAGTACTTCGGATTACTATCCCGTCCGTTTCTTCCCGCACCGCTCGCTTTTTTTCCGGCAAATCGCTGAATATTCATTGGGATTCCCATATGGTTTCACCTCAACTCTTAAATTCTTGGGATATTGACCTGCAATATCAATCAAACTTGTATATAAGGCACGAATTACGATTTGGGTGGTTTCGCTTGTTTCTTGGACATCAATGATAAGTCCTTCCTGTGAATCATTTCGTTTGATCTCTACACCCATCTGAATTAGAAGATTGGCCGTAAAGATTGTCAAAGAACTCACAGAAGCGCAGACAATATCTGTTCCTACTCGCGCATATCCCGCATGCCCTTGAACTTTGAACCCGGAAAAGCCATCCCCCAACTCGAAAAACAAGACTTCAATCACGGACACACGATCTGATCAATTCTTAAAGCTGAGTAATACTGTCTATGACCGATTTTTCTTCGATAGTTCTTTCTAGGCTTAAACTTGATCACATGGATTTTGGGTCCGCGTACTTGCTCCATTACGGTCGCATGCACAACGGCTCCACTTAAATAAGGCCTACCAACAAGGATCTCTTCACCGTTTCCAACCATAAGTACCCGGTCAAAAGAAATTTTTTCTCCCGTTTCCTGTGGATGTTTTTCGGTGTAGAGCATCTGTCCTTCCTCTACTCGGTACTGTCTTCCTGAATCTTCAATGATCGCATACATGGGGTCTTCCCTCCTTTTCATGAATGATACAGACACTGAAAAAGGTACCACCTCCAGGGTAGCTTTGACACCCATCTCAAGTGAATATCCACGGTATTATATCATAAAGATCACGAAATATGTCAAGGAAAGAAATACCCGAGCAAACGAATCAAAAAAAGAGTCGCAGAAAGTGGGAACATTTGCTCATTTTTGAGTTATGCTGGTCTTGCACTTAATGGGAAAATATGGTATAGTAGAAGCGTAGCAAACACTTGATAATGGGGAGGAATAATTGTGAACAAAAAAGAACTCGTTGAAAAACTGGCAAAGGAAGGCAACATCACCCAGAAAGTAGCAAGCAAGTTTGTAAATGCCTTTATCAACAGTGTGGGTAATGAATTGGCTTCAGGTGGTAGTGTGCGACTTGTTGGTTTTGGGAGCTTTACAGTCCGTATGAATGCTGCCCGTAAAGGAGTAGACCCAAGAACTAAAGCCCCTATCCAGATTCCAGCCAAACGTGTTCCCAAGTTTGTCCCCGGAAAAGACCTCAAAGAGAGAGTAAAGTAAAATTAAGGAATTCTTTCGTTAGGGATTCCACAAACACTGTTTGAGAAGATATGAAATTCGGATCAATTTCTGGTTTCTTTACGATTTGCTCTGATTATTGTAGGGGAATTCTTATCTGATTCGTTCTGATCCATTCCGAGTTTGCTTCAGGAATGATTTTTTGCCAGGTATCTTGTGTATTTCTTGGAATTATCACCCATTGTGATAGAATCGCTCCAACATAGCACCCATTTCTTATGAAATGGGCTTCTTTTATCGGTTGAAATTCGGTTCTTGGGAGGTGACCAAACAATCAGAACTCTGGCGTGGATTGTTTTGTTTTTTTTGTGCGCAACTCTTGGGTTTTCCCAATTTTCTCTTGGACTTTCGCTAGGACAGCCCTCAGGTGTTACTACCAGATACTGCTTTAGTGAGACAATGGCTCTGGATATTGGTATCTCATATTCCTTTTTTTGGGTTCATCGAGGGTATTATATCCACACTGACATTGTCCAAATTTTTCCCCGGCTGTTTCAATTTGGGAAAACCAACATCCCGCTGTATGCTGGGGTGGGGGTTGGGTATTTAGGAATTCAAGGATTTCAAGATTTTGGACATTACCTGCTTAGCATACGTATTCCTTTCGGGGTTTTTCATCGGTTTCCTTTCAATCAAACCTATATTGAAGGGTTCTTGGAACTTGCTCCGACCGTCAACCTCTTACCGATACAAAGCTTTACCATGGCCTTTCGGATCGGTGCTCGGTATCAGTTTTAGGGATTTGTGTGGTCTTCCTAGATCCAGTTTTTTTTCGAAGCGATCCAAAAAGGGTTCTGAAAGAATTTGAAAAAAACAACCGTCTATAAGATTAATCCTCCTCCCCGATGGAATGAGATAGAATGACGAACGAGATCAAGATAAATACAAACGTCTCACTCCTGAGAGAAACCCGCCCAAATGGGCGGGTTTCTTTTGATCCAGGGATAATAAACTGAGTTACTGCGTAGCTGCTTTCATTCCTTCATCAATCGCCTTCATATTAACCTCAACAAGATGGCCTTTTTTTGATCCGAGCTTTGTTTCCAATGCCTGTTCTAAAGAGGATCGAGAAACTGCTTTGGTTGCATGAATATATGCCCCCAAAATAACCATATTGGCCACTTTTGGGTTTCCTAATTGATCGGCAATTTCATTCGCTTTGACTTCAATCACATGAATGTCTTTTCGTTTTGGCTTTTGATCGATGACAGAAGTGTTTAGGATCAGAATGCCATTCTTTCTGATACTTGGTTCGAATTTGGCTAATGAGGGATTATTCATCGCAATAACTTCATCAGGTTGATCAACAACGGGAGAACCGATTGACTGGGTATCGATCACAACTGTGCAATTAGCGGTACCGCCTCGCATTTCGGGACCGTAACTTGGGATCCACGTTACATGTTTGTTATCGATCATCCCCGCCAAGGAAAGAACCTGTCCCATGAGCATAACTCCTTGACCGCCAAATCCAGCGAATATGGCTCCGTGGTAACTCATGAACGATCACCTACCCGATCTACAAACTTCTTCAGCGGGAATTCTCGAATCATCTCTTTTTTGGCCCATTCAACCGATTCAATGGCTGATAGACCCCAATTCGTTGGGCAGGTTGAGATTATTTCCACAAGAGAATAACCCAACCCAGCAATTTGTGCTTGGAAAGCCTTTTTCATAGCTTTCTTGGCATTCATGACATCTTTTGGGGTAAACAAACATACCCGTTCCAGATACGCGACTCCTGGGAGAGATTGGAGAACTTCACAAACATGAATCGGGAAGCCTTCTGTTTTGGATGAACGTCCGTAGGGGCTTGTCGTGGTTTTCATACCAAGAAGGGTAGTAGGGGCCATTTGCCCTCCAGTCATTCCATAAATGGCGTTATTGATGAAAATGGTTGTAATATTCTCTCCACGATTGGCTGTGTGAACGGTCTCAGCAGTTCCAATCGCCGCAAGGTCGCCATCCCCTTGGTAGGTTACAACAATATTATCAGGTAATGCTCTTTTCATCCCAGTAGCGACTGCGGTTGCTCTTCCGTGCGGTGCCACAGTTCCATCTACATTGAAAAACTGGTATCCAAAAACCGAACAACCAACCGGGGCGACCATAAGAGTTTTCTCGCGAATCTTCAATTCATCTAGGATTTCTGCCAAAAGGCGATGTGCAACACCATGCAAACAACCTGGGCAATAGGTAAACTCTTTTTGCGCCAACGATTCCGGCCGTTTCATAATAGGAGTGGCTTGCATCATTTCACCTTCCTTTCCTTATGAAAAGCATCCAGTATTTCTGTTGGTGTTGGTACAACTCCAGCTGTACGCCCAAAGAAGGGAGTGGCTGCATGACCTTCCACAGCAAGACGCACATCTTCCCACATTTGGCCTACGCTCATCTCGACTGTCATTACAAAACCGGTCTTTTTCGCGGCTGTATGTATTACCTCATAAGGAAACGGCCAAAGGGTAATGGGACGAATCAAACCAATCTTGATCCCTGATTCTCGGGCGCTATTTACAACAGATTTGCATATTCGAGCGGTTGTTCCGTACGCAACTATCGTATATTCTGCGTCTTCCATTCGGTACTCTTCATACCGAATTTCATTCTCGCGGATTCGCTGATAGGTTTTCTGATATCTATGGTTCATTTTTTCTAACTCATATGGGTCAATATCAAAGGATGTAACTTTATGACTTTCTCTCCCTTTTGCACCCTGCATCGCCCACGAAGAATGGTCAGGCAGGGAATTCAGTCCTCGGCTCTCAGGAAGCTCAACTGGTTCCATCATTTGACCCAAAAGTCCGTCTGCAATAATCATGGAAGGTGTTCGATATTGATCGGCAAGATCAAAAGCCAACAGCATATGTTCAACAGCCTCCTGAACAGTTGAGGGAGCCAATACGATGACATGATAATCTCCATGGCCCCCGCCTTTTGTGGCTTGAAAATAGTCTGATTGAGCAGGCTGGATATCTCCAAGCCCTGGACCCCCTCGTACGACATTAATAAAGACACCGGGCAGTTCCGCTCCTGCAATGTACGAAATCCCTTCCTGCATCAACGAATACCCCGGAGAAGAAGTGGAAGTCATCACCCTATGACCGGTGCAAGCCGCTCCATATACCATGTTTACTGCAGCCACTTCGCTTTCTGCCTGCAAAAAGACTCCATCAACCTGCGGCATTCTCCGAGACATGTATTCGGGCAATTCGCTTTGCGGTGTAATGGGATAACCGAAATACAAACGGCATCCTGCCCTTATTGCAGCTTCTGCCATTGCTTCAGTTCCCTTCATCATCAAACGCTCGCTCATGAAGCAACCTCCTTTCTCGTGGGGGTTTGTTGCAATCGATAAACAGTTATACAAGTATCCGGACACATCATATAACAAAAACCGCACCCTGGGCATTTGTCTTCAGGATCGTTGGGTTTAGCCGGGTGATACCCTTTGGTATTGAAGACATCACTGAAATGGATGATTTTTTGTGGGCACGCGCTAATACAAAGCCCGCACCCTTTACACCGTTCCGGATCAATTTCGATATACGCACGTTTTGCCATTTTCGACCTCCTTACCAATTCGATGTAAGATATCGTTGAATCGGAAACCCCTTATAGGGCAATGGATCTTCCGGAAATTGTCCCTTTTCATAAGCTGAAAACCCAAAAGAAACTCCCATTTCTGAACATACTTCCTTCACGACTCTCTCTCCATCCAAAATTAAACGAGAAGTGGTATCTCCGATAAGGTGGGTATTGTTTATCAAGTAATCAACACGAATCCTTGCTTTTTGGGAAAGGTGCTCCACATTTTGCCGGATTTCTGATGGGGTACGGGAAAAGGGACGTTGGATGTTAATCACGAAAAAACTACAGTATGCGGCCTGTTCGATGAATGAATGCAAAGAACCCAAAACCGTAGCTCCATCATCATTTCCTCCCACATCGATAACGAGACGGAACGCTGGGTTTTGGATGTATCCTCCGACAGCAGGGACGATGATCGGAAGATCTGCTCGGATGAAAGGATTGGCCGGAGCAATTACCCGCACTCCTTGAGTTTCCATCTCATCCTTGTAATCCCTGCTCCGAAAATAGGGAGAAATCGTGTCAATATCGGCTAAAGCGACTTGATTGAATCTCTTTCGCAGAAAAAGGGCCCAATTGATTGATAATTCGGTTTTTCCGCTGCCAAACATACCGAAGAACAAGAAAACACGATATTGGTCCAGAGTGTCAACGCTGATCATCGAAAACCTCTTCCAGGTATATTTTGGGTTTCTGTTCTTTACGCAGCACACGTAATGCGGCCATTGCGAGTGCCCGCTCCTCGTCTCCTCCCGGGAAAACAAATACCGGCGCGATAAACTCCACGCCTTCTTTGATCCACGGAACCATATAATCTTGATCGTATGCCAAACCACCGGTTAATACGATTCCATGTACCTGCCCTTTAAGGACTGCGGCCATCTTACCGATCCACTTAATGACTTGGTGAGCCATCGCTTTAAACACCACCAATGCCTGCTCATCTCCGGTAAGGATTCTCCTTCCCACTTCAAGCCCGTCATTAGTGTTCAGATAGGATATGATCCCTCCATCTCCTTTAACCTTTTTTTTCATCTCTTCAAAAGTATATTTGCCACTGAAACATAGATCGATCAGTTGGGTGACGGGAACTGTGCCACAGCGTTCCGGCGAAAAGGGTCCATCTCCATCAAGGGCATTGTTCACATCGATGACCTTACCGTATTCGTGAGCCCCTATGGAAATCCCCCCCCCAAGATGGACAACAACCAAATTGATGGCTTCATACGGTTTCCCAATTTCTTGTGAAGCCATACGAGCTGTGGCTTTTTGATTCAAAGCATGAAAGATGGATTTTCTCTCGAAACGGGGATGACCCGAATATCGGGCTAAGGAACCCATCTCATCGACAACAACCGGATCCGCAATGAAACACGGGATATCGGTATCCTTAACAATCTCATGAGCAATCAATGCTCCCAGATTGGACGCATGCTCCCCATACCTTCCGCTGCGCAAATCATCAAGCATTTCTTCTTGAATAAGGTATGTACCGCTAGGGATCGGACGTACCAATCCTCCGCGACCGATCACCGCATCAAAATCCTGTACTCTTCGCCCCTTCTGTTGCAGAAATGACTGAATCACTTGATTCCGAAATGAGTATTGATCGACGATTCTTTTAAATGGAGCTAACTCATGAACAGAATGCCGTAGGGTCTGCGAATCCGCTAAATGATCATCTTCATAGATCGCTAGCTTCGTTGAAGTAGAACCAGGATTAATGGTTAATATGCGTTTCATGAGGTTTCTCCCATCTCTACAGACAAAAGCATATTGAGCGCAATGGAATCCAACTTTGTTCGATCGCTATCAGCCCGGGACGTTAATATAATCGGAACTTTCGCTCCGAGAATTGTTGTTGCAACACGGGCCTTTGCCAAAAAAACCAAGGCTTTGTACAAGATATTCCCCGCTTCAATATCTGGAGTTAAAATGATGTCTGCGTTCCCCGCAACTGGGCTATCGATACCTTTATGCCTTGCTGCTTCTTCCGAAACCACATTATCCAAAGCAAAGGGTCCATCGACAATGACTCCTTTGATTTGCCCTCGATCTGCCATTTTTGCAAGCAACGCAGCGTGAATCGTCGCCTCCATCTTTGGATTCACAACTTCAATGGCTCCTACGACGGCCACTTTCGGGTTTTGAATTTGAAAAACCTTCGCAACTGGAATTGCATTGTAAATCATTTCCACTTTTTGCTCCAAGGTCGGTGCGATCACCATCCCTGGATCAGTTAGGATTAAGATTCTTGAATACCCTGTTATTTCAAAGGCGGCGACCATGCTCATGGTTCGACCAGTCCGAAGACCAAACTCTTCTCGTAGGACCGTCTTGAGAAGATCCCCGGTTTTGATATTGCCTTTCATTAATGCGCTTGCCTCTTTATTGGCAACTAGAGAAACCGCTATTTCCGCCGCTTCAAAAGGATGCTCCGCATGCACGATCCGATAAGATTCAAGCGCGATTCCTTGTTTCTGAGCGATTTCTCGGATCTTTGATTCATCTCCACAAAGAATGGATTGAGCAATTCCCAACTGCCGCGCGTTTTCAAGAGCGCTTAATACGACTTCATCTTCAGCGGCAGCCACCGCTATGATATGACCTTTTCCTTTCGCTCGATCCGCTAATAGATTCATGATTGAGTCCATGATCATTCCCTCCTGTGATCTGGCTTTGCAGCTCGTGTCACCCAGGGAGAAAAGTCCATATGCTTGGTCTCTTCGCTCCCGCTTAAAACCCTATGCGCGCCTTTTGCAAGGGCTTCAAGCTCATACTCTCCAGGAACAACCACTACCAACCCAAATGTAGAGACATACTGCTTAATCATCTCGACAAACTCCATACTTTGAGCCATCCCGCCTGTCAGAATGATCGCGTCGAGTTTTCCATGCAAAACTGCGCACATACCACCGATTTCTTTGCCAATTTGATATGCCATCGCTTCGATCACTTGCCTGTTAGCGGGAGTCTCTGTTTTTTTGTCTAAAAGCATCCGTAAATCGTGCGTCCCCGTATAGGCAATAAGCCCGCCCCGTTTTGTGCACTCCGCTTTTACATCTCTCGAATTGGAGGTTTCGGAATAACACCACCGTACCACATCACCTACAGGGAGCTCGCCGGTTCGATTTGGGCTAAAAGGTCCCTCATCGTTGGCATTATTTACATCGATCATCTGTCCTTTTCTTTGGGCCCCAATAGAAACCCCTCCCCCAAGATGAGCGATCACGAAATTGCAGCTCTGATAAGGCTTTTGAAGCTCAACGGCAACTTTTCGGGCTGCTGCTTTCATGTTCAAAGCATGCAATAGACTTTTCCGTGGAATATCTACCATCCCGGAAACTCTTGATTCTGGTATGAGTTCATCGACGGATATCGGGTCAGTTGTAAAACCCGGTTTTCCATAAACCTTCATCAACTCGAAAGCGATTATGGCTGCGAGATTCGAAGGATGATCTACCGGAGAGGAATGGGTCAAATAATCAACCATGATCTGATCAATGGTATATGTACCACTTTTTAAAGGCGGAAGAATTCCCCCTCTCGCTGCGAAGGCGTCGATTTCTGAGAGCGGAACCGCTTTTTCTTCCAGAAAGGTTAATATATCATTCTTCCGAAATTCATACTGATCTATGATTCTAAGGAATGATTTGCATTGCTCTGGATCGTGAATGATCTCTTTCCTCATCGAGCTTGGGTGAATGGGATCCTCTCCAAAATCAAAAAGGGCGACTTTTGTTGATGAAGAGCCAGGATTTATAGCAAAGACCTTCATCATCATCCCCCCGTCTGAAGGTTAAGATACTCCTCTATTGTGTGAACAAGTCTTTTTGTCCCTTCATGGATTTCTTCTACCGAAGGCAAACAGTAAGAAAGTCGCATGGAATCAGTCCCTCTTCCGTCTACGAAAAATGATAGCCCAGGAATGTAGACGACTTTATTCTCGATGGCCAAACTCATCATCTTCATTGTATCCATCTTCGGATCTTCCACAGTTACCCAGGAGAAAAGCCCTCCTTGTGGCCGTGTCCATTTGACTCCAGGAAGTGGGGCCAAATATCGATCAAAAGCCTTCATCATCTCATTTTTCTTGATCCCATAAAGCTTTAATGCTGGTTTGATCATGTCCAAAAAGTCATATCGCTCCATAAAACGGGCGGTAAGCCTTTGGACTAGAGTTGAACCGCATAGATCAGCTGCTTGCTTACCCATGACCAGGCGCCGAATGATTTCGGGGTTTCCTACGACAATCCCCAAACGCAATCCCGGAGATAACACTTTACTGAATGTGTTCATTAGAAGGACATTGTCTTGAAGTCCTCTTCGTTCTGCCATTTCATAGATTGTAGGAATTGGTTCTCCTTCATATCGCAAAGCGCCATATGGATCATCTTCGCATAGCATCAACTGGAACTCTTCAACAACATCGAGGAGTTGCTCCCGCTTTTTTCTCGATACGGTTATGCCTGTTGGATTGTCAAAATTGCTCACGACATAAATAAACTTGAACCGCTCCATCTCATCATTGGAGAAATTCCGCAATCGATTACGCAAAGAATCGACATCGGGTCCATCATCGTCCATTTCCATAAGGATGAACTGAGGGGATCGAACCTCAAAAGCGCTTGCAGCGCCTAAATATACCGGGGCGCAAACCGAACAAATGCTGCCCTCATCCAAAAACGTTCGGGCAATAAGATCCAATGCTTGTTGAGAACCTGTTGTCACAAGGATATTCTCAGGGGTCAGCCCAAAAACCCCAACCTTTTCTTCCAAATAACGAATGTACTGCTTTCTTAGCTCTATATCCCCTTCAGTGGTCCCGTACTGGAGCGATACCTTGTATTCATCCATGATAACTTCTTTTGCGATCTCTGACAAGATTTCTCTTGGGAATGTATCCGGATCCGGTACACCCCCCCCAAAGGAAATAATGCCTTCGATAAGACTCGTCTTAAGCAGATCTCTGATCATGCTTGCTTTCGTCCTTTTTCCCATTCTCGATAGCTTGGATTCGATCATGTGTGTATTCACAACCGATCACCTCCCACTTGTTTTTCGATTCGTTTCAATTATAAAGGAATCCAAGCAAAATCCAAGCGCTCCCAATAAGAGATCAAATGGACGATTTTCCCAAAGACCGATCAACAGAGGCTCTTATAACTTTTAACAAATATATTAAATTATATTTTCGGATATATGTCATTTTTATCAGGTCAGATAAAGAGCAATATATTGCTCTTTATCAATTACCGTGAATTATTTTTCCCTAGTCGTTGAACCAACCCTTCAGAAGGAGGGCAATCCGTTCCAAAATCACAAGGAACAGAGGACTATGGTTGGGCATTTTGAAAGGACTCATGGATAATAACCAAAAACATGGTATGATACAGATAGAAACAAAATCATATCTGTCAAGAGTACCTGGGAAAGGAGTGTTCTATGCAGTATCGTGCTTTTGGGAAATCGGGGGAACGTGTTTCAGCTTTAGGTTTTGGTTGCATGAGATTGCCATTGACTAACCCGGCAAAACCTGAATCCATTGATATCGTTCAAGTCCGAAAAATGGTCGATTATGCAATTGAACATGGGATCAATTACTACGATACAGCCTATGGGTATCACGAACAAAGAAGTGAACCAGTTATGGGGGAGATCTTGGAAGGGCTCCGACAAAAGATCCTTCTTGCAACGAAACTACCCGTCTGGTTTGTCAATGAGCAAAAAGATATGGAACGTTTGCTACAAGAACAGATGCGTCGTTTGAGAACGGATTACTTGGACATGTATCTTCTGCATGCCCTCAATGCAAAATCATTCCAATCCATCCAATCTTTCGACGTCTTTTCCTTCTTGGACCAGAAGAAAAAAGAAGGCGCAATCCGGTTCGCAGGTTTTTCTTTTCATGATGAACTACCGGTCTTCAAAGAGATTATCGATGCTTATAATTGGGATTTTTGTCAGATTCAGCTTAATTACATGGATACCAACTACCAAGCGGGGATCGAAGGATTGCATTATGCGGCAAGCAAAGGAATTGCCGTGATTATAATGGAACCTTTAAAGGGAGGGAAGCTTTCTCTGCCTCCCGCTTCAGTTTGGGAGATTTTTCAAGCATCCAATAGAGTATGGAGTCCAACAGAATGGGCTTTCCGATGGCTCGGTAACTTCAAGGACGTTCATCTGATCCTCAGTGGAATGAACAATCAAAACCAATTAGAAGAAAACGTCAAAACCTTTGATTCAGTGAAACCTCAACAGCTAACCGAGGAGGATCTATTCGTCGTTGGAAAAGTGATTGATGCTCTTCAGTCGATTAAATCCATTTCTTGTACCCGATGTTTGTATTGTATGCCATGTCCGCATGGTGTTCATATCCCGGATAATTTTGATGTATACAACAGTGCTTTTCTTTTTAACCAAAAACGCGATTCTCGGATCACCTACCAGAAATTTATGGCGGAGAGGAAAAGAGCCTCAAGCTGTATCGCTTGCGGAGAATGTGTTCCAAAGTGCCCTCAACAATTGCCTATCCCTGATTTGATGAAAGATGTGCACGACTTCTTGAGCCAACCGATAGAAGAAAAACCATCATAATGGAGATAATGGAGGGATACGTATGCTAAAAAAGAATTACCTTCTCGCACCTGGACCGACACCCGTTCCTAATGAGATTCTACTTGCCGGCGCGCAAGAAACCATTCATCATCGAACACCTCAGTTCATAAAAATTCTTGAAGAAACAATGAACAACGCCAAGGTTTTATTCCAGACGAAACAAGATGTCTATTGCCTGGTTGCATCGGGAACAGGTGCAATGGAAACTGCTGTTGTCAATCTGGTCTCTGAAGGTGAAAAAGTTATTGTCGCCGATGGGGGGAAGTTCGGAGAACGCTGGAGAAAACTATGTCAAGCCTTTGGGGCAAATCTGATCGTTATCGATATTGAATGGGGAGATTATTTGCGACCAGAACAGCTCGAAAAAACACTGAGTGAGCATCCGGATGCCAAAGTGGTATTCACCACCCATTCCGAAACATCTACGGGTACGGTCAACCCTATTGAAGACATTGCAAAGATTACGAGAAATACTGATGTGATTTTGGTCACAGACTCTGTGAGCGGTCTTTTGGCTGAACCTTTAAAAATGGATGATTGGGGTGTCGACGTAGTAGCGACAGGTCTTCAAAAAGGGGTTATGCTCCCTCCGGGTTTGGCCTTAATTTCTTTGAGTGAAAAAGCATGGAAAAAAGTAGATAGCGCAAACACCAAAAGGTTCTATTTCAATTTAAAGCAATATAAAAAAGGATATCCAGATTCTCCTTGGACGCCAGGAGTGAATCAGATCTACCAACTAAGAAAAGCGATCGAAATGGTTATGGACGAAGGAATCGAAAATGTATGGAACCGACATCAAATCTTGGCCAATGCAACCCGCCTAGGAGTACAAGCACTGGGGTTGGAGCTTTTATCGAAACGTCCGGGAAATGTAACCACAGCAGTTCTTTCTCCTGTAGACACAGGAAAACTGACGAAGTTGATGAGAGACGGGTATGGTGTTACGATGGCAGGGGGACAAGATCACCTCAAAGGGAAAATCTTCCGCATGGCCCATTTGGGATATATGGGAAAGTTTGACATTATCATCGGACTTTCAGCGATTGAAATGGCTCTGAATGAGCTGGGACATTCTGTTGAACTGGGCGCTGGAGTGAAAGCGGCGGAAGAGTTCTTTTTGAAGGAGGGTTGTTGACAATGGACTGGAGAATTCATATCAATGACCCACTAGAAGCCTCTGCTTTAGAAAAAATCCAAGCAATCCCCAACTCTCAAGTCACTTCGGAGCATTGGGAACAGGATAAATTAGTGAAGAGTATGGCAGGCATCCATGTGTTGGTTATTCGCAGCGCAACAAAAGCCACAAGACAAGTCATCGAAGCGGGCAAGGACTTGCGGATTATCGCGAGAGCAGGAACGGGACTGGATAATGTTGATATGGCAGCTGCCGAACAGAAGAAGATCCTGGTGATCAATACCCCGGGAGCAAACGCGATTAGCGTTGCAGAATTAGCAGTTGGCCTTATGATATCGTTGATTCGGTTTATTCCAAGAGGCACAAGCGGGTTGAAAGAGGGATTGTGGGAGAAAAAAGCGTTGACGGGCACAGAACTATATACCAAAACTGTAGGAGTAATCGGGTTTGGTACCATAGGCGCGGAAGTTGCGAAACGTCTCATCAGTTTTGGATGCAAAATTTTGGCATATGACCTTTATCCTAATGATCATGGGTTGGATGTTCAGTTTGTGACTTTGGAAGAATTATTCCGACAATCCGATATCATAACCATTCATGCTCCCAAAATCCCAGAAACCCATCATCTAGTCAACGATTTGGCTTTTTCCCTAATGAAAGACGGTGTCATCGTGATTCATACAGCTCGAGGAGGAATCATCGATGACCATGCTCTGTATCAAGCCTTAGTATCTGGAAAGGTTGCCGGAGCAGCTCTTGATGTTTTCGAGACCGAACCTCCCGTAGATGAAGTGAGCAAAAAACTCCTTTCGTTGGACCAAGTTATTGGAACTCCACATATTGGCGCATCAGCGAAAGAAGCCCAGAAAAGGGTAGGGGTTCAGATTGTCCAAAGGCTAGTTCAGGCGATTCAAGATTTTCCGGGAAACTAAAGACTATTGACAACTTAAAGCACCCATGGTACAATTGGCCAAACCCTAGGCTTGGGTAGGTTATACGCCATAACCTTCGCTAAGCTTTGCGGATTATGGAGGTGAATCATGGCATTAGACTACGACGCCAAGGCGCAAATCATCGGTGATTTTCAGCAGGCAGAAGCAGACACTGGTTCCGTAGAGATTCAAATTGCTTTACTTACTGCCCGGATTCGGCAGTTAACCGAACATCTGAAAGTCCACAGCAAAGATTATCATTCTCGACGCGGATTGATGAAGATGGTTGGACGGAGAAGAAAGCTTTTGCGGTATCTGAAAGATCGGAAACCCGAAGTGTATAAGGAAATGTTAGAAAGATTGGGTATTCGAAGGTAGAAGGGAATCAAGTAAGCTTACAAGGCGGGGAGGTTAACTCCCCGCCTTTATTTATTGCGCGGGCATCCAGATGCTGTATCGGGAGAGAACATCGGTCACCTTTTGGGCAGTCATTTGGACAACTTTCACTGATCCAAAGCTAAAAAAAACCAGATATGTGTTTTCATAGTTTCCTGAGGTGATATCAAATCTACGACTTAAAGAAATGGTCGTACCTTCCAGCTGAACCTGAGGCTCTTTGTAGTAGTACATCATTTCCCGCGATAGTCCGGGGAATAACTGGGTACTCAATGGGCGTTTCCCTTGATCGTCTATCTGAACCCAAACCGGTCTCGATCCGGTGATCAAGATTCGAAAAAAACCTACCTTGGAAAAGTCTTTATGATCGGCAGCCAGAAAAATATCTTCAATATCGACAAGCTTTCGTTCCATTAAGTTGTGCGCATGAAGATATTGATCAAAAATCCCATTCGGCCCGAGAAAACGGTTATGATCTTGGATGGTATTTTTCAGTTCGTTTGTCTCTTCTACGATTCGATTGGTCAATACATTTTGCGTCCGGGCCAATTCGTGGGCGAGATTCCGGACCTGGATGAATGATACAGTTCCAAAGAGTATCGCAATCACTGTGCCTGTCAGAAGAAAAAGAACCAAAAAGCGAGGTGTATGTCTCTTTTTCCTAACGGCTGGTTGTTTGGAACTCTCCTTTTTTTCTTGCCTGGCTGACTCGGGATCGCTCAAGAGTGACTCTTTCTTTTCTTCAGGAATGGGGATTTGCTTTTTTGGCGGTTCGTTGTTTTGTTCTGAAGGTGCAGAAAGGATTTCCTCTTGTTTTGTGATCTCCGTATCCTTAAGCAATTCGTTGTTTTTTTTGTGCGCGCGTCTTCTGTCGGATTGTCCAGGCATATAGGCCATTATGAATTCCCCCTTAACCAATCATCGATTTGACGGACGAATTGATATTCCTCTTCAAAAAGCTCTTTTAGGATTCTTTTGCACTTCTGAATAACGTTGTCGATCTTTTTAGTTTTCAAACCCATCTGCTCTGACATCTCTTGATAACTGAAATGAAGCAAATACCGCTCGAAAATTGTTTCTTCCTCTTCGGATAATCGACTTTTCATCTGAGGAATGCATTTGGACAATAGATATTTTCGTTCTGTTTCCTCATCACCCAGGGCAAGGGTTGTATGCATTTCGTGAAAAGAAACACTCTCGTCGTCGTCATCCTCTCCTTGAGAGGTATCAAAAAAATCATAGGAATATGACTCAGACAAAACACGGTTCTTTTTCCGATTTAAATAAGTGATAAAAGTTTTGATTTCCGAATCAATGCTTGTCCAGGCAAATGTATTGAAATGTGTTTCTTTTCCTTCTTTGAAATAATAAACTGCTTTTAGCAATCCCACACACCCGTTTTGGATTATATCGCTGGCTTCGGCCCAACTGCCATAATAATTCCTCGCAATATGAACTACCATCGGGTAATACTTTTCTACTAAAGTGTTTAGCGCTTCTTGAATCCCCTCTTGAGCCAATTCAACCAAGGTTTCTACTGTATGCCTACGGAGCTGGTAACGGGTCATACCAATCGAACCTTCCCTTTTTTATTGCTTTCACAAACCATGAGTCCCAGAATCACCAATGACCCTCCGATTATGGTAAATAAAGAAGGCATTTGCTCCAGAACCACGGCTTCGAAAAAAGCGGTAACCACAGGCATCAAATAGATCGCGTTCGTTGTAGATTGTGGACCGATGTGTCGAATCGCTAGATTCCAAAAGATGTATGCCAGGCTGGAACAGCAAACACCCAAAAAAAGTAAACCCATAATCGAGGAAAGGGTAGGGACAAGTGTTTGCAGGGGCGGCTGAACGACGATCATTTCTCCGATAGAAAACGGAATCAAAAAAACCATGCCCCAGAAGGTGACTTCTCGTGTTACGGCAATGGTGTTCAAAGACTCTCTTTTTTTCTGATCCGGATGAGTGTTGATAATGAAAAAAGTGTACAGAATCCATGAAAAGCAAGCGCCAAACATCAGCAGGTCACCCATCGGATGAACGCCTAAAGTAAGTTGCCCGTTGGTGATAACAATTCCTACACCCATAAAAGCAATGCATCCTCCGATCCACTGTCCTCTTTGAATCTTGGTTTTTCCAAAGATCCAAAAGAAAATCATATGCATAACAGGAATCAAACTAATAATCAATACGGCATTTGTTGGAGATGTGAGAGAAATCCCCAAGTTTTCGAACAGAAAGTATAAGGTGATACCCCATAAACCTGCCCAAAGTACACTCGATTTTTTGGCTCCGGAAGGTTTGCGTTGAATGAAGAAAAGAACGGTGTAGGCGATGGCAAAACGGATCGCTGCGACGAAAACTGGCGGGTATTGTGCAATCACCACTTTTGTAGCAACGAACGAACCCCCCCAAAAGATGGCTGTAAGCCATACCAATAATCGATACTTCAACATGGCCTCCAAAATGTCTGGATTAAAAAAGGATAGCGGGACGATAAGCCGGATTCTGTCATTGGGTGGTTATTTCTCTTTGCGGTCTACCCGAAAAGGATTCGACGGGCCGTCTGATGACCTTTTCTGCTTGACCTTGCTCCAGGTGGGGGTTACCAAGCCAGAAGATTACTCTTCTGCTGGTGAGCTCTTACCTCACCGTTCCATCCTTGCCCTGAATAGGCGGTTTTCATTTCTATGGCCCTTACCAAGGGTTCCCCCTCCCGGGTGTTACCCGGCACCCTGCCCTAGGAGTCCGGACTTTCCTCAGGATTAAATCCCGCAACCACCTGTCCCGCTATTTTCCTTTTTCCCATCAATTATACCAAATATCCAGCAGAGTTGTATCCTTTGCTAAAGGGAGCCGATCAATTATGGTTCGATTGACCCATCAGCCATTCCATGGTACAATACCCATTGAATCCTGAACGAGAAAAGAGGGCAAAAAGATGCAAGTATCGTTAGATCAGCTTTTGAGTATTATGATGTCTCGAATGGAAATCCTTGAGCAATCAGTAGAAGAACTCAGAATCCGCACGAACGTATTGGGCGTTGTCCTTCGAAGAAAAGGATCCTTTACCAAAGAAGAGCTTTATGATGCGGTACAAGAGCATATGTTCGCTTTGCAGAGAATCAGCGAAAAGAATCAAAGCGTCCCCATGGAAGCCATGCAGCAAATGACCGATCAGTTGTGGAATTGGTACACGAGCAATGTAGAAGAGATTCGGAAAGATGTGGAACGATTTGAAAAAGAGATGAAGGAAACGATGCAAAGTTCTGGTTCCGAACCAAACCAGAGAATTCAAGTCGCTTCTGGCCCAATTCCCGACTTAAAAAATATCCGAAAGCGATAATGCCTTCAGTTATTGAGGTTCGTCACTGCTCAAAATTGTATCGAAAGATCAAAGCGTTGGATAATATTTCCTTTGAAGTATACCCCGGAGAGATATTTGGCCTTGTAGGACCCAACGGGGCAGGTAAAACAACGCTTGTCCGGATACTAACCACTTTGCTGCAGCCAAGTTCTGGTACGATATCTGTATTGGGAAAAGATATCCGATATCAGCATAAGGAAATCCGGAAAGAAATCGGCTATGTGCCTTCCAATCCAGTTGTATACAAGCACCTTTCCGCTTGGGAAAACTTGATTCTCTTCAGTAGTTTGCATTCCATTCCTTCTCATAAAGCCTCTTCTCGCATTGAAACCCTTTTAACGGCTTTTGATTTGTGGAGATGGAGGAATGAGAAGGTGAAAAATTTCTCATCTGGAATGACCCAAAAGGTAAACATCATTCGAGGCATTCTTCACCAACCGAAAGTGCTGATTCTCGACGAACCAACGACCGGACTAGACCCCATTTCCCGTAGAGTTGTCCGAGATTTCATCATAGAAACCCACCAAAAAGGGACGACGGTCATTTTTACCACACATGTCATGTGGGAAGTGGAAGAAATTTGCCATCGGATCGGAATCATGCATCAGGGCCGCTTTGTTGGCTTAAACACCATGGATCAGTTTTATAATGATTACTTCAAGTTAAGACAGAATTACGAACTGAGAGTTCGAGGGCCCATTCCTCCAGCATTGGTTAACCAAATCAACAACTTACCGTACGTTCAATCCATAAATAAGGGACAGCATGATTTCGTCATACGCATTAGCAATGAAGCGGATCCAGAATTGCTTCTTCAGTTTCTCCATAATGCAGGTATTCCTTTGCGTTCCTTGGAATGGATGAAACCTTCTCTTGAAGAGATTTTCATCCAACGAACATCGTAAATCGATAAAAAAAATGTTTCATACATCTCAGGAGGTGAAAAGAATGAAGAAGGCTTTGGTGGTATTGTGTTTTCTCACGGTTTTTTCGGCTTTTCTCTTTTCGTCCGTGCTCAACTTTATCCCAAGAGACGCTTCAGTTGTTTTTGTTTCGAGAGATAATGCAACCAACTATGAAAACCTGAAAAAGGTTGGAATATTTGGGTTTCTCTTGCGCGATTTAGGGATTGAAGGGTTGATTTCCATGCAGGTGGAAACTTTGAAGTATGTGGATCAAACCTTTGTTCCTGAGCACTTTTGGGCCTTAATTGAAGGAGATATCGCCTTTTTTGCGAAAGGAGCATTCGACCTTTCAGCTTTAGAAAATCTTGCTATGATGGGTGAATCGGCATTATTGATGGATGAGACGGAAATGTTGGACACTGTTCAGTCTTTGGGTGAAGATATGGAAGCGTGTCTGATTATCAGACCAACCGTCGATCCACAGAAAGCGTTACATGCATTGAATAAGCTGCTTGGAATGAACATCTCCTTTGGTGTTCCTATAGAAGACCTTGGGATCACTCTGCTCAAAGAAGGCAATTACATCCTGGTCCCGACTAACCAAGATGCGTATATTTCTGCCATGAATGCTCAGCTGGACTCAATCCGTAATGATCCGATTTTTGCAAAACTTTGGGCCGAACCCAATTGGATGATCGGATATTTCCCCCTAGGTCTTTCCATGGATCGATTGTCGGGTATGATTACAGAAATGCTTCCGTCCGAGTTGTTGGAAAAATCTGCTACTATGGAATATTCCTGGTTTACGGGCAGAATGGACGAAGTAAATTCATTGGTGCTCACGGGGTTCAACAAGTATGATTATCATGACCCCCTTTTAAAAGAGATCATGGTTTCTGGGGGAGTAAATATTCGTGATTGGTCAAGAACGATCCGCACCCCCGGAGTTTTGGTCGCAGGGATGAAGTTCGCGCAGTTGGACCGTTTGATATCCTTTTATGGGGATTCCGCCAAGCAAGCGATGTATGAAATGAAAGATTTGCTTTTCATGGATGAAGAAGAGTTTGGGATGCTCAGTCATATGATTCATGAATTCATCCAGACCATCAACGGAGAGTTTCTCATGAGCGGCGATCTTGTGATGGAGGGTTTTGATTTTGGGTTTGACTTCCATCTGTTGGCAGGGTTAAAAAACCAACAAGGTATGAAGAGCCTTCTTGAGGAGCTTGGCGTACCATTAACCACTGCGTACGGAGTGGACTCTTATCTTATCGATAATGACGAAATCCCGATCTTTTTGATCATCAGCGAGCATGGTGCAGCATTGACTTCTTTATCTCCCGCAAGCTATATGCAGGATCTATCCAAATCAACTCCACTTTATGAACGGATTCAGTTTCGGCAAAAAGTGGATCGATATGGGTATAATACGGGATATTCGTTTGCCTTTGTGGATATTGGGGAATTGTTGACCAGTCTTTTAGGTCTTCCTTTTCCTTCGTCTCTGTTTAGCCAAATTGGTGTGGACGCCGAGGGCAATGCCCACTTTATGACTGTCATTAGATAATAATGGAATCCATTGTACTTTGGGGTTTGGGTTTTTGCACTGCTTTTGCCCTACTCCTGTCCAAACAGCTGCATTCTGGGATCTTGCTCTTTGGTTTGTTTGGGTTGTTTGTTGCTGGGGCCTACCTTTTTATGGGGGCTCCAGACGTTTCTTTCACTTCAATGGCTTTAGGAGCCGCCCTAACTACGTTTGTTTATCTAGTTGCAATAAAAAAAGCGGGAGTTCTGCACATATACTACGTTCCAACAGATAGTATGATCTTTTCTCACCCGACGATTGGCCTAACTGGATTTGAGTACGAATTGCTTCGAGGATTTGCCGCTCAACAACACTTAGAACTTGCGTTTCATGAGATGGATTCATACCAAGATCTTGCTGAAAAACCCCCTCAAACCGGCGTTTTTGCCTGTGGAATGACTTATGAACGTGCGAACCGATCGTTCTCCAAACAACATCTATTAGTTTCGTATTTGCCAACTCGTATCTTCTTGCTTCCAAATGGTGAACAGACTGATCTTGTTCGTTTAAAAAGCCTTTTGGTCCGGAATAAGATGAAAAATGTCGAACCCAAACCCCTAGGAGAGGATACCTATGTCTTTGTATTCGAACCATCGTCTGTTGATTTGGGAAAAAACTTCGACACATACATCAAACAGGTTCAGAATACTGACGAGTGGAATGCTTTGGTAAAGAGGCATTTGGGATGAAACGAATCGCTCCCGTTCTTGCGTTGGTTTCCCTTTCGATTTTGTTTATTCTCATCGTTAGGGAGATGAACATGCCTGAGTCAACATTTCGGCCTGATTACGTGACTCATCTGCTGGAAGAAAGCGGCGCTCTCAATTCAGTAACCGCAATATATCTGAATTATCGCGTTTATGACACTCTGTTTGAGATTACCGTTTTTTTTATTGCCGCTTTCGGTGTCAGCTTGTTTCTTGGGAACTTACCGATTACCCATGAAGAGGTAGAAGAAAACGACGCGAACCTATTCCTTATTCAGGAAGGGTTATCCTTTCGATTGCGGACCGCGAGCAATATTATCTTCCTCCTTGCTCAGTTATTTGGAATCTATGTGATGATAACAGGGCACCTAGGGCCCGGAGGTGGATTTGTCGGAGGAGTCATTTCTGGGACAGGTATCTTGGTTTTGGTTGGTTCCAAAAAACTGGAAGAAGTTCGCGACGATTTTCAAAAACTCCATATTCATACTGCCGAACGGTTCATTATTTTCGCGATCCCCTTCATTGGGATTCTTGGATATTTAATCACGGGAACCGTATATGGACGATTTCTTCCTTTGGGTGAAGCGGGTACAATTTTTTCGGGAGCGGTCATTCCGATCATGAATGTATTGATTGGATTCAAAGTTTTGGCAGGAACTTGGTCCATCCTCTATCATTTCGTTCAACATAGAGGGTCCATTTAGTGATTCAAGCCAGAATGCTTTGGATTGCTTTCATATGGCTTCTTTTTGTTTTCTCCAATCAGGTAATGTTCTCCGTAGTGCTTATTTCAGTACGACCTGATGTTTCCAAACTTTCAGCAGATGGGATTTCCATAACCGATTTTGGGTACACATATCTGAACCAGTCCATTTCGATTGAAGCAGACTGGTCGCAAGTACCCCGGGTGAACATTTTCTATGATGGTCCTTCTCTTCTGGAACGCTATGTGCTTGAGAGTATCGAAGCATTCGGTATAGTAGAAGACCCCAAAGGTGATCTGATTCACATTCAGGTACGGTATTTGGAAAACCAGCTGATTTCTGTAGTAGTCCGTTACCGGGATGGTTCCATTAATAACCACCATCAACTCTTTTTCGTTAATGAACTCTCTCAATGGCTTTTAAAGCAATGGAACGCTATGTTTCCCCAAACCCAGTCTGACAATTTACCTCGGATTATCATTGTTTCCAATCCAGAGCCATTCTTTTTGCCTGAATCCCAAATCCTATCACGGACACCCCATTTCAGCATTTATCTGCACTTCGGTCCTCACCTTCTTGTCCAAAAAAGAGGAGGAGAGCGAATGAATTATCCGCTCCCTCTCCAGCCTATCCTACACCTTCAGCAAGCAAGAACATTCACTCATCAAGTTCTGATCGAATCAAACCCATCAGGTGTTATTGTTGCGATTGGCGATCAGAAAGGTACTACTCCTTTTCATACGGAACTTGAGGAAGGTGTTCATCAATTGAAAATAGCAAACCAACGGCATTATATTCTTATTAATCAAGATACTCTACTATCTTATGACTTAACGGAAAAACAGGGTGTTCTTGTCATTGAATCATCAGTTCCCGTCACAGTTTCTTTCCACCCACCTCCTTCTGAACTTCCCATTATTCAAGAACCCCAACGGATATGGGAATGGTCATTGGTTCCAGGAGAGTATACCCTGATCGCAAAAGCAGAGGGGTTTCAGGATCAAGAAATTAATGCGGTTATTGAATCCGGGGCAGAAACTAGATGCTCAATTCAGATGAAAGGGATCCCCGGGGCGCTTTCCTCAGAATATCATCTTCCTTCCGTTTTTACACAGATCGCGCTCTATGAGGACTGGACAATAGTTTCAACACAGGCTCAGACCTTTTTCTATTCTTCTGATGATTCTCAACCAAGCTTTATCTGGAGCGAAGGATTTTTGCGCGGATGGCGGGGCGGATGGGTGCTGAAACAATCCCTGTTTGACTTTGCGTTTCAAAAACAATGGGATTTTTCGTTTCCGATTTGCGCAGCATATGAAAGCCCAAACGGTTTGATCGTTCACACTTCAGATGGAATAGTCCGCGCTTTTCATCCGAATGACCATTTGCTCATGTGGGAAAGAAAAGTTGACTATGTGCCTATCGCATATGAGCATCTAGGTAATATTGCGTTCATATTAACGAGTTTTTCCGAGTTGGTTATTGTGGATATCCGAACTGGCTATTCCGAAATCCTCCGACAAAGAATACCAGGAAATGATCGGTTTTATCTAGTTCCAACAGATCAAGACGACCCAAACCGATTATCTCTCTATTTCCCCCGAACCCAATTGATGGCAGAAATATATCTATCTCACCGACGTTTGGCGCTATCCCAAGCGCCTTCCCCCCCTACTTTTCCTGATCGATTGGATAACGATCGTTTATGGTTGGATGGACTCCTATTCCGGGTCTTCGAAGAAAACCCCATTGCGTTTTATCGAATAGATGAGAAAGTGGGTGTGCTTTTCCCATCGAAGGTTCAAGTTTTCTTTGGTCCGTAAAGCCACCGGTTCCAATTATGCCATCCAATCCAAATATTTGGTTTCATTCATCCAAGAACGCAGTTTTTTGAATGCTCGAGCGCGATGGCTAAACGAGTTTTTTATTTCTTCGGGTAGCTCGCCAAAGGTATTTTCAAACCCGTTCGGGATAAAAATCGGATCATAACCAAACCCGCGGTTCCCTTTAATGGAGAAGGACAGAGAACCTTCCACGATTCCTTCAAAGCATTGCTTTCGATTTCGTAAGGGATCAAAAAAGGCCACTACAGTTCGAAATCGCGCTGCTCTTTCCTCCAGAGATTGATACGGAACCATCCGGTCAAGAATATAACGCATTTTCTCTTCATATAAAGCATTGATCATGAATCGAGCGGATTGGACTCCCGGAAAAGAATCCAATGCTTTAACTTCCAAGCCAGAATCATCCGCGATTGCGATCATACCAAAATATACTGCCGCCTTTTCGGCTTTGAGTATTGCATTTTCTTCGAATGTGCTTCCTGTTTCCTCGACGTACCATTCATTGAGAAACTTTGATACACCTTCAAATGGGAAATTCGGGAGGATTTTTCTAATTTCTTCAATTTTGTTTTGGTTGGTTGTGGCGAGAAGAAACACTTTCTTTTACCCTCTTTCTCTTGTTTTCTTCGGTTTTGGACCCCAAAAAGCAAAGAATCGGGCAGAGACGGTACTGTTCTGGATGGGGTACATTTTTGCTGCAGTTTTCTGAAAAAGAACAGGAAATTTCTCTTCTGGAGACAAAAAAAAGAAAGACCATGTAGGTAGGTGTTTCGGAAAGTGCCTCATTTGCATAATCAACTTTTGAACATGGTCGGGTGTGGTTAATCGTTCCCCATAAGGAGGATTGCTCAGAATGTACCCATATTCCCACTCAGATCGCACCTGTTCCATGGGAATCTTCTTCCATTGAATAATATCAACCACTCCCGCCCTTCTGGCGTTTTCTTTCGCGATATCAAGCGCTGCACCATCGGTATCGCTGCCCATAATCCGAATTGCTTCGTTACGAAGGGTAATTTTGCTCCGCGCAATTCTGCGTTCTTCTCGCCAAATGGCTGTTGATAGAAATGGCCAGCGTTCAGAGACAAATTCCCTACGAATGCCTGGCGCGATATTCATAGCGATCATAGCGGCTTCGATGGGAATCGTTCCTCCGCCACAAAACGGATCAATAAAAGCAATTTTTGGTTGCCAACGGCTTAAGGCAAGGAGCGAACAAGCGATGGTTTCTCGTAAGGGCGCTTTGAATGATACCAAACGATATCCTCTGCGGTGCAGTCCTTCTCCAGAAGTATCTAGAGCAATTGTTGCTTGATTGTTGTTGAGATACACCCAAAAGGGAAAGGGTGGCCCATTATCGGATAAGCGGTCAATTTTGTAATGATCTTGCAGCTTTGTAATGATCGCTTTTTGGGAAACTGATTGGATGGAAGGAATGCTGGTCAGTTTGGAGCCTTTTGTTTTGGCTTTTGCTACGATGACCCTACCATCTTTTGGGATCCATTCTTCCCAAGGAATGCTATACAACCCTGCGAATAAGTCATCAAATGTTGTGGCTTGGATCGACGACCCGATTTGAAGCAAGAATCGATCTGCGGTGCGTGACCAAATATTCATTTTGGGGATTTCGGAAACATCCGCATGGAAAGAAATTTTTCCATCATTTCGATCCGCAATTCGAAATCCAAGAGCTTTTAGTTCATAAGCGACTGGTTTTTCTGTTCCTAGGGCGCACGTGGCAATAAAAACCCGCTCGTTCGTTAATCTCTGCTCGTTCATCCTTCTTCATCTTCTTTCTGTTGATGTTCCATAAGCTCTATGATACGGTCTTTCTTGGAGTGCAATGCTAATTGTTGAAACTGTTGGGGAAAAAGCTGAAGAAAATTGCGGATTGCTCGAATTACCAGTTCCCGATGATTTTGCTCAAGCCATTCATGAAAAAGAGCGTCCGCAAGCAATCGAAATGAACGTTCATGATCGATGTATGATAAGATCATCACTGCATGATCCAACAACTTCGCTCTGTTTTCATCTTCCTGGACAAAAAAACCCAATAGGTCAATGAGTTCCTCCCCCGCACCGAGTCGAGCAAGCGCTTCATATAGAAACAATTGCTCAGCCTCTTCATTCAATAGTCCCAGCAGTTTGTATAAAAGAGGCACGTCTCTGGGTTCTCCTAGTTCGCCCAAGATCTCTGAAAGATAGAACATAGGTAATTTTCGGAGTCTTTCATCCCCTTCAATAATCTCTTCTGAGTCAGGATCCTTCCATGTCTGTGAAAGAGAAAACTCGTTCAGCATAAAACGAATGGGCCCGAGCGTCTTTCTACCCATTTTGAGCAAGTATTCCATAACCATCTCGCATACTTCGGGATCATCGGCAAATCGGACCATTATTGCAAGCATATCAGGAATTGCAGAATCTCCTTTTTCTTCGATGATCCGGTCGATGAGCGAACTCCTTCCTACATTCCCAGACAACTGCTGATCCCCCTTTATCGGTTTGCATGTTCATTGGTTCGTGGATAGTATAACATGAATCAGAAAAAACCATAAATCCTCAAAAACACTTTTTTCAAGGAAAAGAATCAGCAAACCGTTTTTCGAAAACTGATACAGAGGTCACAGGAGGAAAACGATGAGCAAACACTATGAAGGCATCACTGATTTATCTGTGTGTTTAGGAGCGGATAAAAGCCGTCATTCGATGTTGACCCACAGGGACGAAACCGATCGAACGATAGAACTGGGTATTTTGACCCGAATCATCAGCGATTAAAACCATCTGTCGGACATGAGAAAACTCTTCTTGGACCATCCGCGCCAATTGGGTACCAATTTTTTTCCTTTGTTCCGTTTTTCGAACCAAAAGATCCTGAATATAAACAATCGTGAACCCATCGCCAACAACTCGAACCAATCCAACAAGTTCTCCCCCACGCCACGCGCTTATTATCAAAAGAGATTGATCAATTCCTTTCGCCAAACAATCGAAATTCTGCGTATATGTAGACCATCCAGCATCCTCGTACAGAGCGCGAATCTGATCGAGATCGATCTTTTTCTGTTTGATAAACAAGATTTCTTTCATATAACTTCCTCCTAAGTATCCCTCAAGCCAGCAAATAACCAGGTTTGTTTTGAAGGTAACTTACCAACGAAAGCGATAAACAAACTCCAGGATTTGAGTTAAGTATGGGATCCAATCCCCTTTTTGAACCTCAATGGCTCTTTGGATTTCCACAAATGGCCGGTTCATTGGAATCAAGGTCTTTCCTTCTCCCCATGTCTGAAAGATAGCTATAACTCCGTGTGCGCGATCTCCGAAAGCCACATCTGCATAGGCCAATCCTCCTATCGCCATTTCTTTCGCAATTGCTACACCACCAAAAGACGCAACATAAGCAACGGCGACCCCGCCAAATGCACCTATCAAAGAAATGGCAATTCCGCCAACAGAAAGGAGCAATGATAGGCTTAACCCGCCAAAGCCGAATAAAACGCCTAGATTTACCGATCCAATCGCAATTACACCGACACTGACTGCTCCAAACGAGAAAAAGCCTAAGGCATAGGTACCAATTGCCACCACTCCTTTAGCTACACCATTTGGGTTGCGGTTGATATGAATCAAAGGGATTCCGAAGAGTGTCATCGAAGAAATATACTCCGACTCACTGCTTTTCTTCCCCTGAGAAAAGGAAGTTTGATACTCTTTCGCAACAACTCTCGGTCGACCCAATAACTGGTACGGATCTTCTACCCCTGTTTCGAAGTACTTCATTTGCAATCGCTCCATAACTTCTTGCGCAATTCCGTCTTTATTCTCTTTTGGAAGACGCAATTCAATCAATACACGTCGAACATAGCGATGAAATCGTTTTTCGTGATCCATTGCCCACACCTCTTTTCACCGGAATCATCGGATGATCCTCAAACCGATACCAAAGACCAGAAGAATTGCATCACAGAACCGGGAGAAACAATTGATAACCGGTTGGTGGTTATTATTCTGAATACCAACCCATTTCCTTACGAACTGCGCTCCCTTGGATATCGGGTAATGTGAGAGACTGCTGGAGCGCGAGAAAAATTGCTGTGCCAATTGCTTCTCCCATTCCTGCGCACGTTGGCATAATCCGTGCGGCGCTTTGCCCAAAGAAATCAGAAGAAAAACACCGCCCGATCACTGCAAGGTTGCGAAACCCTTGAACAATCATCGACCCTAAAGGAATCTCATAGTAGCCTGTATTTTTAGGGATGGTTATCCGTTCTTCTTCTGTTGTTCCAGGTTTTTTTCGATGAACATCGATTCCATAGACGCCTCGAAGGACTCCCTGTGGATGGCGCGTATTATGAACGACATCGTTGCCTGTGAAGCAATCGAAACCTACAATTCTCCGGCTATCTCGTATCCCAAGCATCGGAGCCAAGTTCTCTAAATACGCATCTTCAAAACCTAATACCCGATGTTTCACAAACCGAAGTATTTCGTAAGCTTGAAGATTGGTGATCATGGTTGCTTCACTAACTGTCCAGATATCTGTCGTTTTCACTCCATAATGAGTTGTATTCACCGTGATTCTTCCGACACCGGGAAGCTGCACAAAAAACAGATAATCTTGGGGTAAACTGAATCCCTCCGAACTGGCGCGTTCAATCTCGCGAAAATACCCAGCAACCGAAAGGATCGGCTGATCAGGGTTCACCCATCGGAAGTAATTATCCGGCTGAGCACGGATCTGCTCTCGTACACGATCAAATGCGACCCCACCCATTGTAAACATTGTGGTTGTTGCTTGGTTGAATCCCTGAGGATCTCCACAATGATAATGAGCGCCCGATAAAAAACTCAGAACGCCGTCTCCAGTAGCATCTACAAAAAAATCACCCGAGATTTTTTGTTGATATCCCAAAGCATGACATGTTTGAATGTGAATCAGTTTTTCGTCTGAAACGCGCACATCACAGACTTGGGTGTTGAGAAGCACTCGCACATGAGCGTTTTGAAGCATTCTGTACAACAGAATCCGAAGAAGTTGCGCATCAAAGCAATTGTGGATGATTCCACCCATACCATTCAGTTCTTCCAAGATTTCAAGAAAAATCCCTTTGATACACGAACCATTGTCATCCCAATGTCTCATAAAGGGATTAACCAGACCCAAGGTGGCCAACCCTCCAATCTGAGACCCTCTGTCAATCAACAAGACTGAAACGCCTCGCCTTGCCAAATAGATGCTACAAACAGTCCCTGCTATTCCCCCGCCAACAACAACGACATCCATGATACCCACCTTTCGATCTACTCAGGATCGCTTAACATGAAATACCTGAAATAACTGATTGCGGATCAATCAAGAATGTGATATCATTGAACCGGATTAACCCTTATGTATGTATGGATTTCCTTGATTGCTAGCTTTTCAAACTTTTATCTTGGTCATAATTTGCATTTCGAATGCTACCACGAATCCTTAAACAGGAGGCAATATGAGAAAAAGAAGCTTGATCGGAACAAAAATTTATTCGATTCGTACTCCCATAGTTAAACCAGGTGATCCTTTGGTTGAGTTCGTCGTGGATTCCATTATGAAAGCTATGGATCAAAACCATCTCTCTCTGAAAAAAGGAGACATTATTGGGATAACCGAATCATTGATTGCCAGAGGACAAAGCAATTTTGTTACTACAGACGAAATCTCGGAAGAAATCCAACAGCGGTTTGATCGCGCTCCTTTGGGTGTTCTTTTCCCGATTTTGAGTAGGAACCGCTTTTCAAACATCCTTCGAGCAATCAGCAGAGCTACCACAGAAGTATTCGTGCAATTTGGCTATCCGAATGATGAAGTAGGAAACCCGCTGATTGACGTGAATACTATCGCAAACAACAGGATCAATCCATACGCGGACAAAATCTCGCAATCCGAATATCATAGGCTCTCTGGAGCCTTTCTGCATCCATGTACGGGTATTGATTATATTGATTATTATCAGACCATCATCGAAGAATCTAGGGGTTCATATGAGTTCTTTCTTTCAAACAACTCTTCTCATATGCTCGATTATACACAAAATATCATCGCTTGCAACATCCATAGTTTTGATCAGACCATCCGTTCCCTATTGAATCAAGGCGCAAATGCGATCGGATTGAAGAATATATGCAATGCTCCAACTAAAACGGGAGGATACAATGAAAAATACGGTCTTCTTGGATCGAACAAAATTGGAGAGGATAAGCTAAAACTCTTTCCTCGTGAAACAGACGAAAAGGGTCAACGGTATGTGATAGCCATTCAAGAACAACTCTACCGTTTGATCAATCAGCGGGTTGAAGTGATGATCTATGGAGACGGAGCCTATAAAGATCCCGATACGAATATTTGGGAATTGGCTGACCCCGTGGTTTGTGTTGATTGTACCGATGGTTTACAGGGTATGCCCAATGAATTGAAAATAAAGTACATTGCAGATACACAACTGCTAGGTCTCGATCGGAATGAGACGGAACAGAAAATAAAAAAAATGATCTTGGAGAAAGAATCAAGAAACGAAAAGATGAACTCTCAAGGAACGACTCCTCGGAAGATTTGCAATCTGGTCGGAAGCTTGTGTGATCTGGTTTCTGGAAGTGGAGACAAAGGAACTCCGATCATAGTTATTTCTGGGTATTTTGATACGTATGCAAATGATCTCAGAGAGTAATTCTATCGAGCTTCTGTTCAAAAGAAAGAGCTGTATCTCCGGAAAAATATAGAGGAGGAAGCCATTTCTTGATGGAAACAGACCGAATGAATTGGACTTCTATTGAGAAAACCGGTATAATATGCTCGAAAGGAAGCATCACCGATTCTGTTACATCGTTTTATTTTGGGAACGGATCGATGTTCCGATAAGAGAGCAGACCGTTTTCTTTCGGATCTCTGCGTCGAACAACCGGAAAGGGGTGTTTGTATTGAAAATTTCTTCGAAACTCTTCATCAGCTTTTCTGTGATCATTGCATTGCTCCTTGTTATTTTCCTTGTAACCAACCAATCCATGAATCAATTGCACGAGCAAGCAGAAGGCATATCTCACGGGGCATTGGAATCTGAACGGGGATTCGAGCTATTCGACTCTGTAACCCTGTTCCAGATGGAAATGGATGACATGCTCCATCATGTGCTTACGCTTGGATATGTTCAAGATATGATGTTGCTTTATTCTATGAGAGATATCTTTGAAGCTAACCATCAGCAATTGAACCAGTTTTCTTTGTCCGAAGAACAGGATCAAACCCTCAGGACCCTTTTGCGCCAGTTGTATGATGATGTTGACTACCTTTTCTCTTTGAAGAATCAAGAGTTGGATATTATGCAGGAAATTATGCAATATCAGACCATTATTATGGCTCGTCAAGAACGACAACTCCAAACAAATCAGAAAAATTTGGCTACCATGCAGACGAGGGATACGCAAAAAATCCAAAGATTGGCCGACTCTTTTAAAGCAATTCAAGATCAAGAGAATGAAATATTGCTCCAAGACAACGCATTACAAATCATAGAAGATCAAGTCCGACAATCGGGGTTGGGACAATTGACTCTGTTTGAGACAGAGAGGCTTTGGAATGAAGAGGTGTTTTCTGATCAGCTTCTGATGGCTTCTTTGGCTGAAATTCAGATCATTGCCCGTGATATGCTAACCAACAATATCGAGTTGTCCGATGGCCGAGAAGAAATATCTATGATTGTCGATGGAATCATTGATGAATACGATCGGATGCTGGAGATAGATCCACTGGAAGGACACAGCGTTGTGGAGATTGTTGCGATGAAAATGTTGGTTCACCATTATCGTTCTCAGATACAAAACCTGATTCGATATATGGTTGGAATCAATGCCAATCAGGAAGCCTTACAGGGAACCATTGACACGGTTCAAGAAACGGAAGAGCGATTGGCGACTTTAGCCGCACTGTCACTCCAATACATCAATACCGAAATGAATCAGACCATCGATGCGGTTCGCACGTATCTGCACCCCGTTGTGATGGCGCAACGAAGAAACCTCGAAGAATCAATCAACACTGCAAAGGTGAATAGTTCGGAAACAGAGCAAGTCGTTCGTGCAACAAGCGGCCAAGTCATGTGGCTCATGATCACCATGATGATCGTTTGTGTATTCATTTTCTTTGTCATCTTCCGATCGGTCAATCATCCCATCAAAGAAATGATCAAACTTTCTGGCGAGTTAGCCAAATTGGACTTTACCAAAGAATTCCGGAAAAAGCTTCGCAAAGACGAGATGGGCCAACTGCAAAAAGCCTTCCAGATTATGATTCAATCCGTTCGGGAGACCTTAGTTGGGGTCGGGAAAGCCTCAAACCAGCTAGGGACTGACGCTCAGAATATCGTTGCATCCGTAGAAGAGAATTCCGCAACTTCTGAGGAGATCGCGTCGAGCATGAACCAAATTCATGGATATGTTTCTGATTCTGTCGCGCAACTAATGGAAGTAACCAACAACACCGCGGAACTCGCGCAAGAAAGCCAAAGCTTAACCAAGCAGGTTGGCGGTGTGATCCGCAATGCGAATACCACCCTTGAGCAAGCCAATAAAGACCAACAGACAATTAACCAAACGTCCGAAAAGATCGCAGGAATCGGAAAAGAAGTATATTCAAACATAACAGGGATTACTGATCTAAAGGTTATTACCGATGAAGTCAACGATTTCGTCAATCAAATTCGTGCAATCGCAGAGCAAACAAACCTATTGGCCCTAAATGCCGCCATAGAAGCTGCAAGAGCTGGAGAAGCAGGTCGAGGGTTTGCCGTCGTAGCCGATGAGGTTCGGAAGCTGGCTGAAGAGTCAAATAAAACCGCCCTTGAGATTGGCAATAAACTAATGGCAATGGCAGATAATGTAGATCATGTTGTAGAGGATGCAGAAAAAGGGGCGAAAAAAGTGGAAACGATCGTAGGCGATGTCGCGCAGATTACCAACCAGATCCAGAGCCTTGTTCTTACCTTTGGATCCGTGAATCATTCCGTTCAAGAAATTATGGATAAGATTCAAATTCAGAGTACCCAAATCGTTACCATATCAGAAAAAACAGAAAACGTTGGCCAGCGGTTTGGAGACGTTGAGCGAACGATATCTCAGCTCAACAACTCCGTTCAGGAAAGCACGAAGGCAATTGGCGATTTGGCCCATACCGCTGAGATCCTGAACCAATTATCGGAAGAACTGAATCATCATATTCAAAAGTTCAGTTATTGACTTTCCGCAAGATTCGGCGATCAAGCTTGATTGGAATTATTTGTTCGTATTTGAACAAGGGTTTTCTTCTCAGAATAGCCACCAATAACCCTGAATGTCCAAATTGGTTAATCCCAGTTCCCTTGCTCTTTGGACAACACGAATATACTCATTGTCTGTGACCATTCGGGAAATCGCTGGATAATCATAGGCTTTGTAGAAAGGCCGGTATTGGGCCATAATGTTGATATAGGTGTCTTTTGGAAGATTCTCGGCAATCCATTCCATAATCTCGATCGACCCGCTGACGTTTTCGGGCATGACCAGGTGACGGATCATCAAACCTCTGTAGATGATCCCATCGCTAGCAGGTCTGGCTACGCCGACCTGGCGGTTCATCTCCAGAAGAGCCTCTTTCGTTATCGACGGATAGAGTGTTGCCCCAGCAAAATAAGGATCAGCCATATCGGGATCCCAAAACTTGAAGTCAGGGAGGTAGATATCCACCACACCATCAAGCATTTTCAAAATATCCATCCGTTCCCAACCTCCTGTATTATAAACGATCGGCAAACGCAACCCTTTACCTGCAGCGATATCCAATGCTTTCAGAATATGCGCTGAATAGTGGGTGGGAGTTACCAAATTGATGTTATGGCACCCCCCCTTTTGCAACTTCAGCATGATATCTGCTAGTTCTTCGATTGTTATCGCTGAGCCAATTCCCGAATGGCTGATCTGCCAGTTTTGGCAGAATACGCATCTCAAACTGCAGTGGCTGAAAAAAATCGTACCAGATCCGCCTCTTCCAACAAGTGGTTTTTCTTCACCAAAATGTGAATGATACGAAGCGATGACCAACCTCGTTCCGGGAGAGCGACAGAACCCCGTTTCACCTTGGAGCCGATTGGCCCCGCACTCTCTCGGACACAAGGTGCATCGTTCCATTATTGACCACAAATGATTTGCGCGATCTTGGAGTTCCCCTGAGCGGTGTAGAGAGAGATAGGCTGGTTCAAAAGTTTCTACAGGATGCTGGGCAAATCCAAGCTCTCCAGAACTCCATTCGCCATTTTCCATAAGTCCATGGAACCCAAATGTTCCGCCCCAAAAAATGATACCGAGAAGAATCAACACACGCAGTGCCACGATTGAACACCTCCTTTTCGTTGCTTATCAGGTCCTGGGGTTGGTTATGATAACCACCAAACTGCATAGTTTTAGCATAACCACGACAATACAGGTTCCCAGAAGACCCAAAATCGGCATTAGGATCACACTGCCGATAATCCCGCCAATCCAGCCCCCCATTAAATCGCTTCCATACATTAACCCTGCAGTTTTGCTAAGGTTGGTCTTTTTTTTAAGCATAATCCGATTCGCCAATGGAAATTGAGCGCTGATTAACAAACCGCTAACTAAGGATAAAGCAAGAATGATCCACCTAACCGACTGAAAGAGGGTGGGATGACTCAGATGTGGTTGGAGAATTAGGAAGACAAAGGGCAATCCAATTGCGAACCCCATAATGAACCAATCGATCTGGATGAATACCCGAATCTCATTTCGGATCCGTGGTAGTATCGCAGTCATGATGATGGCTCCGATCGCAGATCCAGCCATAAAAAAGGTAACCAACAGACCAATCCACCCAAACACATATCCATACATGGCTTGAAAGGTAAAGATCAAAGCAAGGTCGAAAATCATGCCTGAAAACCCAGTTGTACCGATGGAAAACGCGACTCCTGACCCCAAAAAAGGAGCCTTGATTAATCGTAGAAAGAGTATTCCAATAATACATAAGGAGGAGATAAGGATAAGGAATCCGACTTCGAGGCCTTCAAACCATCGAAAAAGGCCACGTATGTGGGGAGTATAAAGAGTGTTCCAATAAGAGATTGAATGAAAAACCCCGATGGGTCGAAAATCATGATTGATCTTCTGAGGGCTTTCTCG
This sequence comes from uncultured Thermotogaceae bacterium, assembly GCA_964462525.1. GTDB lineage: Bacteria > Thermotogota > Thermotogae > MWEM01 > MWEM01 > CAYWWY01. Next base: position 66,349 of record CAYWWY010000001.1, on the reverse strand, counting down.
GATGAAGTCTTCAAACCAACTGATCCAGCCTTCGTGGAGCTTGTAATCGATGTGTCTAGGTACTAGAATGCTGGCTCTCAGTTTTCGTTCTTGAACTCGCTGGCCAAATATTTCCGTGTTCAATTGGAGAACTTGATCCGTCTGAGACGCAAGAAACAGATTGGTTCCTTCTCCCGGGAGTACACGCGTATTCTCAAATACTTCTTTCACTGTATGATAAATAGAAGTATTGAGTGCCCTCAGCTCATGGCTTAAATATGTCAGCGAACCCGGGATTCCGAATCCGAGAATTCCGTCGTCTGTCAGTTTTCTTTGGGCCAAAGAAAAAAACTCATAGGTGAAAAACCGATTCGACTGGAGGTCAGAAAGCGCCCTTAATCCAACAAGGATTACATCATATCGATTTTCGGTCATTTTCAAAAACAGCCTTCCATCCATTAGCCGAACTCGAACCCGGTCATCGTTCAGTTCTTTTTGAATCAGTTCAGTTGGATCCCTTTCTAGAAGACTGAATAGCAAGGGATCAAGCTCGCAATAGTCGATCGATGTCACAGTCGGGTGCTTCAATGCTTCGTTGATTACTCCTCCCGCTCCGCCGCTTAGTATTAGGATTTTCCTTGGATTAGGGTGGGCCAAAAAAGAAAGATGCACAAATTCTTCAACATAAATGATATCTGGAATCGGAGATAGAATATGAGGGATTCCATCCAAAAAATAGGTGTACTGCCCTTCTTTTTCAATCACACTGATATTGCTGTATTGAGAGTTTTGATAATGTACCAGGTTCTGTGGTGTCCACTGGGTATTGATAGAATTTATATGAAGCCGATCAGAAGCTCCAATCAGAAGAAAAGAGGTGGCGCCAATAACAAGCAAGAGGAGAAAAGCCCGTATAATTTGTCGAGAGTGGTTTTTTTCCTTCGGTAACCGAATCAATAAAAACAAAGCGATCCATCCATTCAAAACCGAAAGAATGAGTCCCGTAGAAAAGGAATGGAGATAAGGAACAAAAAGGTAGGTCCAAGCAAGTCCACCAGCGATGGTGCCGAATATCTCATATGTATAGGCTCTTCCAATCGTTTTCGGGTCATGCCCGACATATTGAGAATAGATTTTGCATCCGAAAGTGAACAGCGCTCCGTGAAAAATGCTCACGGGCAAGAGGATGATAAAGGAAGCAAAAAGCATTGACGCCACACCTATTCCTTGTCCGATCGATGCCCCAAGAATCAATCGAAGGATACGGGTTCCATAAATCATGATTGGTAAAGATATAGCAAATCCAAGAGCGATTAAAGCATAAGTGATCACAGCATTTTTGGCTCTTTCAGCCTGTTTTCCGACAAAATAACTCCCGAAGGCTTCCAAGATTAGCCAATTGGCTAGAACAACACCAACGGAAAGCTCATTTCCCGAAAAGACGATCAATAACTCCCTCAATAAAACCATTTGCCCCACGATACCACAAAACCCCGTGACTACAATCGCAATCCGTATGCGTTGTTTCATGGGCACAACTTCTTCCAGCGGGTTTTGTCGAGTCTCCATGATTCTACCTCTTCCGGATTCTATTAGGTTTTGTGATTTTCATCCCCTTTCCGAACTTTGAGGAAGGCCTGCACAATCCGAGGATCAAATTGGCTGCCTTGGTTTTCGGTGAGCTCACGGATGGATTCGATATCTGTTCGTGCATTTCGATACGGTTTTTCTCTCCTCATTGCATCCCATGCATCTGCCACAGCAATAATCCGAGAAACAACCGGTATTTCTTCACCCATAAGTTCTTCCGGATACCCTGTGCCATTAAAACGTTCGTGATGATGATACACGCCTTTGCGTGTAAACTGGAGTTCGGGACTCTCGCTCAAGACTTGATACGCCCAGATGGGGTGCTGTTTGATCACTTCATACTCGAGCCTCGTGAGTGGGCTGATCTTATGCAAAATTGCTTGAGGGATGAGAATCTTTCCAATATCATGTACCAAAGCAGCCCAAAAGACCTGTTTCACCTGATCGGGAGGCATTTCCAACTGTTCTGCAATCTTTTGAGACCAGTACGCAACAGATTCCGAATGACCTCGGGAAGAAATATCATGAATTTCTAAAATATTCACAACTGAATGAATAATTTGAGTGTGAAAACTTTCTTGCATCCATGCCATTCGTTGAAATACAAAAAAAGCCGAGGCTATGTTCCGAATCGACTGAAGGACTTCCTGTACTTGGGTGGAAAACGAATTTGGAGAACCACGGTTGATTCCGATACCGAGGACTCCAGGATTTGACCCCTGTTCGTCAAGAACTGTGATATAGATCTCTTGAAAGGAAGGCAAATGAATCGACACCGTTCCTTTGTGGGATTGCTTTCCTTTATTCAAGGGGTGCTTGGTTTCCCATCGGTGATGGATCAACCCATCACCAATATCAAAGGCATACTCGGATCGAATGGAAACGTCGATTTCTGGGAATGGATCTGCCCACTCTTCCGCCCAGTCATTAAGATCCCAGTATCGGGCGAAAGCATAATCAGATTCAGGGATCAGCTCGCGCGTCATTTGAAGAACATCATGAACAAATACCTTTGGGTCTTCGGATCCAAATGATCCCATTCTACCTGATAGATCGATAACTCTTTGAAGCTTAGATAAGGTTTGATCTTGGGTTTGATAGGCATTTTCCAACTCTTCGTGTGACTGATTCAATTCTCCATAGGCAACTCGCAGCTCCGCACGCGCTTTTTTCTCCAAAGACATGATCTTTCGGTAATCGTGAACCAGTAAGAACCCAAGCGAGAAGATGAGCGCAGCAATTCCGTGATCTCTGAGAAACGGCGGAGACACCAAAAATCGGAAGAAAACTGGGTAAAGGATCAACGAATAGATAATGCACCCGAACATAAAAAATACAGCGATCGTCAATCCTTTATGGATCTGAAAAGATATAACCCCCATGAATAGAACTAAAAAGGCAAAGAGGACATTCATGGGGAGAAGCAGAGTGGGTATAGAAATCACAGGGCTCGCGAAGATAACGATTGGAAATGCTGGGATGATCCAAATAATCCGACTGGAAAATCGAACCGGATGAAAAAAGAGAATGCCCAATGACTTCAGGATCAACACCAGACTGAATGAGAATCCAAGGTACCGGAAATAATAAATCAGGGTTGGCGACTCGCCATGAGCGGAAAAAAGATGGATCGATTCCAGAATACCGGGGATTATGGAAGCTGCGCTCGCAAGAATTCCCGCGCTCATGAACAGATACGCTTTTCTTTTTCCCTGCTCTACACTTTTACCCAATACAAAGAGGATAAAACCTAATAGAATCATTGATCCGGTAGCGTACATAGAAAAATGGACATTGATCAAGGAGACGATCCGATCATGGCGAAGATACTGGGACTGTGTCATAAGAATTGGACTGGGAAAGCGCTCCGAAAAATCCTCATCGCCAGAAAACCGGATTGATAAGGTATTGGAGGATTCCAGCATTTCTTCCATCAAAGGTATTTTTACCGAATAAAACCCTTGCAAAGAGGAAAGAGGAGCGTAAGGATACCCTCGATAATGAATTGTCTGCCCGTTTATCGTCACAGAGGGCTCGCTGTTGATAGGATAGAATAAGAAAAGGATTTCTGCAGTTTCAGGGTAGAATTGGGCATGAAATGATTGGCCGTTGGGAACGGGTTCAAAAGAAAGGCTCAAAACTACACCCTCGGGCCTTGTGACCCAAAAAGTCAGGAAAGCATAGATCCCGACAATACCAAAACCAAGCATAGCAATGATCAATTTGATTTTCACTTTTCTATCCTCATATTCCGTTTTAGGGTCCTTGATTGATTATACCATACAACAAATCCATCTTTTTTTTGAACAATTATCAAACCATTGGATGCGGATTGATTCCTTTCCATAAATCCTGTATAATAAAGCATCATTCTTTCTGACATGAGGAGGAAAAGCGTTGATCAAATTAGAAAATCCAATTATAACGGGCGTATCTGCTAGGCACCTGCATTTAAGTCATGAAGACCTTGATAGTCTTTTTGGCTCGGGTCATTCCCTAACACCAATGAAAGAATTAAGACAACCTGGCCAATTTGCTTGTGAAGAGAAAGTGACGGTTCTAGGCTCAAAAGGACGATTTGAGGGAGTACGCGTTCTTGGCCCTACCCGTAAACAAACTCAGGTCGAAGTCAGCGTGACTGACGCAATGCGATTGGGGGTTGCGCCACCCGTCCGCGATTCAGGTCAATTGGCGGGAAGCCCCGGTGTCATTCTGATCGGTCCTGCAGGTACTGTTGAATTAGATGAAGGGTTAATCGTTGCAAAACGACATATACATATGATTCCTGAAAACGCTGCTATGTATGGGCTTCGCGACAAAGACCTCGTAAGCGTTGTATGTGAAAAAGAAGGGAGACAGTTGCTTTTTCGCGATGTTCTGGTTCGCGTGAATGAGACATATGCCCTTGAATTCCACGTTGATACCGATGAGGCCAATGCCGCATTGTTACAAACCGGCGATTGGGTCTTTATTGTCGAGGAGTAAGGGCTTGAATCCTCCATACTCTTCTACGAACAAATGGAGCATAGATCAGAAGGAGCAACTCAAAGCCTTTTTGGATCCCTTTCTCGATTGCTTGGAAGAAGAAAATTCCCGTCAAAACCTGATTCGGGTTCAAAACAGGGACGAGATATGGGAAAAGCATATTGCCGATGTATGGATTCCCATCGTCCGAGAAAACCTGACTCTAAATGGGAAGGTAGCTGACATCGGTAGCGGAAATGGGATTCCTGGAATGGTATGGAGTCTTTTGTTCCCAAAAGCAGATTATTTCTTAATTGAATCCCAGACAAAAAAAGCCCGATACCTAAAATCCGTTGTATCCCGTTTGGGGTTAGATAATGTTCAAGTGCTTCAACAACGTGTGGAGTCTATGGGACGCCCACAATCGATGGATGTTGTAGCTGTTCGAGCAGTTGACCAGCTTCGGATTGTGTTGGAATATGCCGCTCCGATTGTAAAAGTGGGTGGATTGGTTTTCGCTTTCAAAGGTCCAAACTATCCGCAAGAGGTAGCTGAAGCGAGGAGATGTATTCACCATTTTCAATATCAATTGGTTCAGGAGATTCACTACACACTTAAATGGAACCAAATTTTCGAACGCGTACTGCTGGTTTACAAGAAGACGAAAGAAACTTCTCCTCAGTATCCAAGATCCATCGGAAAAGCTCGACAAAAACCAATCTGAAGGAGGTCTTTTTTGCTTATCCGAAACATCTGCTTGCTCCAGAAAGGGATGGAAATCCCTCATGTATCAGTTACTTATAATCAGCGAATCCAAACAATCGAAAAGTACAAGGGGACATTAAAAGAAGGCCCCGATTGGGATGGATACTACCTTGTTCCCGGATTCGTCGATGTGCATATCCATGGGGCTGCTGGTTATGATACCTGCGATAACACCAAGGATTCTTTACGCGAGATCGAAAACTATTTATACTCCAAGGGGGTTACCCGGTTTCTTCCAACAACCTTGTCCATTCCTCATGATCAGATCGTCTCGATCCTTGAGACGGTACGGGCTTATATGCAGGCGTATGAAAACACTTCGATTGTTGGCGTGCACTTGGAAGGGCCCTATTTAAACCCCGAAAAGAAAGGAGCGCATCAGGAGTCACTGATCCGTCCTTTTTGCCAAGATGAATGGAATAGCTTGCTTCAATACTTGGATCTGATTCGGATTATTACCCTCGCGCCAGAAATTCCTGAGAATTCAATGATGATCCCGTTACTCCGAAAAGAAGGAGTTCATGTATCGATTGGTCATACCAACGCTACCTATGGTCAATGTCTGCAGGCAATTGATCAAGGAGCCGACCGGTTTACCCACCTTTTCAACGCAATGGGCGGGCTTCATCATCGTGAACCATCCGCTTCTGGAGCAGGATTGCTCACTAAGGCGTTTGTGGAATTGGTCTGTGATCGTCTTCATGTCTGTGAAGGGATGATTCGTTTGGTTTTCCAGGCGAAAGATCCAGATCAAATTGTCTTAATTACTGATTCCATGAGAGCTACAGGTCTACCTCACGGGACCTATACCTTGGGAGAGCTCGAAGTTCAAGTAGGCCCAGACGGTTGTCGGTTAGCCGATGGAACATTGGCCGGATCCACCTTAACAATGGATCAAGCGTTGAAGAATGTACGAGAAATAACCGGCCTCTCTTTATCGAAGATTATTGGATCAGCAACCGCAACCCCTGCCAACAGCGCGGGATTGGAAGAAGGATGGATCGATCTAGGTCAGCCCGCTGATATGGCCATTCTCTCGCCGGATCTCACTGTAGTTGCTACGATCAAAGGAGGAAAAACTGTGTTTGGAGCGCTTCATCCATGAGCATAGTTATTCAAAATATTGGTCAATTGGTGACTCCAATAGGAAGCAAAGCAGCCCATGGGCCGGAGATGTCTGTAGTCAAAGAATGGAACGATGTAGATGTCTGGATTCGAGATGGGTTAATCCAAAAAATTCTTCCCACCAAAAGCCAAACGCCTCCCTGGAAGGACTATCAACTTATCGATGCGCGAAGTGCAGTCGCAACGCCTGGGATTATTGACCCCCACACTCATATCCCGTTTTTTGGGTTTCGTCATAAGGAATTCTACCAAAGAGCCCAGGGAAAGAGCTATATGGAGATTATGAAATCAGGAGGAGGCATTTTGAACTCTACCCAGCAAGTGCGAAATGCTTCAATCGATGAGATAGTTAGATTTAACCTACCTTTCGCTCGTTCCATGCTTCATCATGGGGTAACTGTATTTGAAGGAAAGTCGGGTTATGGATTGAGTACCGACGCTGAGATCAAACAATTGTATGCCCTTCAAAGAATCGATCATATGATCCCTCAGAAGGTATGCATGACCTTCCTTGGAGCCCATGCAATCCCCAAAGAGTATTTAAATGCTGATGAATACTTAGATGCAGTCATCCTTGAGATGCTCCCTGAAGTATTGGCTCGTTTCCCGCAAAGAATGTGCGTTGATATTTTTTGTGAAGAAGGGGTATTTAATCTAACACAAAGCCGACGGTTTTTGGAACGAGCCAAAGAACTAGGCTTCGACCTAAAGATCCATGCAGAAGAGATTGTTTTTCTTGGAGGAAGCATCCTCGGATGCGAGTTGGGGGCATTATCAGTCGAACACCTAATTCAGGTTTCAGAAGCAGGGATCCAAACGCTCTCAAAATCCCAAACTGTCGCTGTCTTGCTTCCTGGAACCAGTTTCTTTCTTAAAAAACCCTTTGCTCCTGCGAGAAAACTAATCGACAAAGGAGCGGCCGTCGCTTTGGCTACTGATTTCAACCCTGGCTCCTGCCCAATTCTTGCCCCTTCTCTGATCGCCAACTTGGCTGCCAATCACTTTCAAATGACCTCCGCAGAGATTCTCACTGCGATGACGCTCAATGCTTCTGCAGCACTCGGAATTTCGCAATCATACGGAACGGTAGAAGAAGGGAAAAAAGCCCATTTGATTCTATGGGACCTTCCGGATTATGCAGCATTTCCCTATCTTCCTGGTCACGACCGGATTATCATGGTATTCATTGAAGATCAATTATTTCCCGTTAATGGACGGATAGAAGCAGAGAACGAAAGAAAAAACAACCCATAGAAAGGGAGGGGAAGGTATGCAAGTATTCATCATTATCCTTCAAATCCTGTTTTGGATTGTCCAAGTGGCTCTTCTCATCGCATATTGGGCGATTGAATGTAGTGTAAGCATTCGTCATAAAGGCAAAAATGTTTCGACGATTATTCGCTTTGTTTTTATCCCAATCATCGGTATTCTATTCCTCGCTTTGCTCGGTTGGGGGACGGGGTCTTTTTGGTTTGTGATTTATCTCGGTATTTTATTCCTGTACAAGTATGTGCTCAACTATGAAAATGATCCCGACCTTGAAATCTATAATCTTTTGGAGCAAGTTGAGAAGACCGAAGATTTGGAAGGATTGGCGGAAAAAATGAAGTATCTTCTGTCGAAAAGGTCTCATACTTGGATTCGATCGCTTCGGTTTGATCTTGACGAAAAGGCTTCGGGTACTGAAATAACTGTGCGAATTCCTCTTTTCTTAATATTCCTAGGGAAATGGTTTTCTTGGGGTAAAGATTTTTCTGTGAAGATCAACAAGCAACATTATAAGCTTTCTTTTTCAGTAATTAAGGAGATAATCACCCATCATGACTTGGACAAAGTTCGGGTATATGTTTCCTCAAGAGATGGTGAAAAGGTGAACGCCCGTTTTGTCTAAGGGGTTCTGGATTGAAACATATGGATGCCAAATGAATGTCCATGACTCGGAAGTCATGGGAGGCATCCTAATGAATATGGGATACCACCCAGTCGACAAGCTTGTCCAAGCTGATCTGATCATCATCAACACTTGCGCGATCAGGGAAAAAGCGGTGAATAAGGCATATGGCATGATTGGGAGAGCTTATCATGAAAAGAAGCTTCGTTCTCAAACAATCGTTGGCGTAACAGGTTGTGTTGTAGAGATTGAAAAGGAACGGATCCTTCAACGAAAAGGAGTTGACTTCGCTCTTGGTACCCGATCTTTGGATCAACTTCCCGGGATGATCTCGAAAGCATCCATGGGGAAACAGTCATTCTCCGTGGCGGATGGGGTGCCAGAGATTCAATCGCAGATTCCTAGGCTTCGGAAAAGCCCACACCATGCTTGGATTACGATAATCCATGGTTGTGATCGTTTCTGCTCCTATTGTGTCGTTCCATACGCCCGAGGGAGAGAAAAAAGCCGCCAAATGAGCGATATTCTTTGTGAAGTAACCCGTTGGGCCAAAGAAGGTACCCAGGAGATCACCTTTCTGGGGCAGAACGTGGACGCCTATGGTTCAGACCGCCCCGAGGACAATGCGCGATTTTCCACATTATTAGCAGAAGCCTCCAAAATTGAAGGGATTGAGCGCATTTGGTTCATGACTTCGTATCCGAGTGACTTTACATCAGAGTTAATCGATACCATCGCCTCAATCCCAAAAATCGCTCGTTCGATTCACTTACCTGTTCAATCGGGGAGTGATTCCATTTTGAAGAAGATGAATCGACGGTACTCCCGTTTGGAATACTTAGATCTCCTCAAGTCGATTCGAAATCGGATCCCTGATGCATCGATCAGTAGCGATGTAATAGTAGGATTTCCCACGGAAAGCGAATCCGATTTTGGAGAAACCGTTTCCCTAGTTCGAGAAGCGCGGTTTGAACGATTGAATCTGGCTATGTTTTCTCCCCGGCCTAGAACCGTAGCTGCAGAAAAGTATTTGAACGATGTATCAGAATGTGAAAAAAATCGAAGGCTCCGTTTTCTCCTTGAGCTTCAAAAATCCATCAACGCTGAAACCAACAAACCATTTTTGGGTGCTTCTGTTGAGGTAATGGTCGAATCACAGATTAAACCTGCAAGCAGTTTATATTACGGAAGAACCAATCAAAACAAAATCGTCATTTTCCCGGCCACGCCAGAAGAAGCGGGAAAACGCGTACGCGTGAGAATCGAAAAGACAACGGCTGGACCATTGTATGGAAGCATTATGGAAGGGGTGGCTGTTTGAAACTGACACCCATGATGCGCCAGTATCATGAGATCAAAGCACGGTATCCCGACAGTATTCTCCTCTTTCGCTTAGGTGACTTCTACGAAGGGTTTCTCGAAGACGCAAATATCCTATCTAGAACGCTTCAATTGGTTCTCACCTCTCGAAACTCCATCCCAATGGCTGGGATTCCCTATCATGCTCTGGATCCGTACTTGAAAAAACTCATCACTGCAGGGTATAAAGTGGCTATTTGCGATCAGATTGAAGATCCTGCGCAAGCAAAGGGTATTGTGAAACGGGATGTAACACGCGTTGTCACCCCAGGGACAGTTATTGAAGATGGTCTTCTTGAACAAGGAGACGCTTCTTTTCTGGCTTGCATTGTAGAAGGAAACTGCTTTTCAATCCTTTTTCTTGATATTTCTCAGAATCACGGGATGATCTTTATCCATGAAACTTGGGAAGAAGTGATCGATCGGCTTTGCCAATACCGTCCTTCTCAAGTTCTTTTATCGGAAGGGAGGCAATGGGAATATCGCAAAGACCATCTATCAAAGGCTTTACCCGGAATGTTTATCGAACTCCTTCCCAGTTGGTACTTTAATCCTTCCAAAGCCTCGGAAGAGGTGCGAAAAGCATGTTCTTCCAAGGGAAGCCGTTTGCATAACACTGATTTCTTGGAGTATCCCAAAGAAGCACTTATTGCTCTAGCTGCCACTGTAAAATACATGGATTACCAAAAACTAAGCCTCAGTACAACGATTACCCCCCCAAAACTAATCCGTTCCGATGAGTTTATGGGGATCGACGCAGCAACTCAAGAAAACCTTGACCTTCTTCCTCAAAAAAGAGGCAACGGTAAAGGCAGAAGCCTGTTTCAACACATGAATCGGTGTAAAACTGCTGCAGGAGCGCGGCTTCTTCGAACCTGGATCCACGCTCCTATTCGGGATCTTGCGGAAATCCAGGAGCGACAGGACCTTGTTCAAGGGTTTCTTGAGAATCCCCAAGGGTTGGACTCAATATCTTTAGCTCTGGAGGAGACCTATGACCTTGCCCGGATCATTGTCCGGTTGCAGCTGAATAAATCGTCAGTAAAAGACTTGGTCTTTCTGAGAAAGACCTTATCTCAGGTTCCTGCGCTTCATGATTCAATGCTAACGCTCTTTGATTATAATCCATCCTACTCGTTTTTGCACCGTTCTCTCATCTCCTGGTTAGATCCTATGCCTAAGCTATCTCAATATCTCAAAACGGCGCTAAAGCAGGACCCTTCCGGTCATTTGGGGGATGGGAAAACCATCGAGATCGGATTTGACGATGGATTAGACGAATATCGGGACCTTATGATCAAAACCGATGAACGACTTCTTTCAATGGAATCTGCAGAACGCGCTCGAACCAAAATTTCCTCTTTGAAGATTGGTCATAACAATGTTTATGGCTTTTATATTGAGGTTTCAAAAGCTCAGATGGCAAGAGTCCCTGACGATTACATTCGAAAACAGACTTTGGTTTCAAATGAACGGTATACCACAAAAAACCTTCAAGAGTTGGAAGAGAAGATTACCCATGCACGTGAATGGGTTTCTCGCCTTGAGCATACTGCCATTGAGAGAGTAATAACGGAAATCACGGCATATCACGAACCTTTGTATCTACTAAGCACAGCCTTAGCCACAATTGATGTTCTTCAAGGCTTTGCTCGATCCGCTTTGCAATTTGGCTACTGCCGACCCATATTCACTCAGACTCCAAAAATCGAAATCCATCAAGGACGCCACCCGGTGTTGGAGATTGAAGAAGAACACTTCCACCCAAATGATCTTCTAATGTGCGGGAAGGAACGGTTTGTGATCCTTACAGGTCCCAACATGTCGGGAAAATCTACCTTTCTTCGCCAATCCGCTCTTATTTGCGTAATGGCTCAAATGGGAAGCTTTGTCCCCGCGCAAAAAGCCATACTCCCTGTAGTCGACCGAGTCTTTTCAAGAATTGGCGCACGTGATGATATTGCATCCGGAAAGTCCACTTTTTTGGTGGAGATGAGTGAAACCGCTGCTATTTTGCATCACGCAACTGAGCAGTCTCTCGTTCTCCTAGACGAAGTAGGCAGAGGTACCAGTACGTATGACGGAATCAGCATTGCTTGGGCTGTATCGGAATACCTTCATTCTGTCCTTTCCCCCTTTTGCTTGTTTGCGACGCATTATAACGAGTTGACTGAATTGGCAACAGTCTATCCTGGGATTGTCAATATGCGGGTTAAAGTTCTCGAGGAGGAAGGAGAAGTGATCTTTCTTCACCAGGTAGAACCTGGAACTTCAGATAAGAGTTATGGAATCGAAGTTGCGAGAATAGCTGGTTTGCCTTCTCATGTAGTGGAAAGAGCTGCAGAGGTTTTGGATGCTATCACTCGAGAAAACCATCTAAAAGAGAGGGTTCGTGTTTTGGGTGAAAGAGAGCTTGAACACGTAAAAAAAAGCGCGCGAACACGAAGGAGGATTTCCGATCAACAGTTAACCATCTTCGATGCTTCCGATCTTGACTCAGATTCATGATCGGCCCATTTTCTCATTAAAACATCGTCCTGCGTGGTATAATACGGGCAGATAATGTGAATTCTCACATCGCCCTTTGCGTCACAAATGCTAATACAGAGCAAATGATTCACGTTTGCGTGGTTTTTATTGGAGGTGATTCGATCATGTTTTTTGACAAATTCACGAATAAAGCTGCAGAAACTTTTCTCAATTCTCAGCGAGAAGCAGAAGCGTTGGGTCATTCCAAAATTGATCCCGAACATTTTTTACTGGCTGTTTTGAAAGACCCAAACAATATGGTGACAGAGATTATCCATGGTCAATATGGAATTGAATATACAGCAATCCGGAATTCTGTGATCCAAACTTTGGGTCGAGGAATGAGGAATATCTTGGCCATGTCACCAACTGTATCGGATTCCATGAGAAGGATTTTGGAGCTTTCCATTGAAGAAGCAAAAATGTTTGGTCAATCTCATATTGCCATGGAGCACATTTTCCTAGCTGCTCTTAGGGACGGGCAAAACGGCATTGTCCGCGCCCTTCAATCACTGAATGTTGATTCGACAACTGTCGCCCGTGAGTTAATGTCTCGACTGAATCCGGATACTGGAAACGAAAAAACACAGTCTCCAAACCAAACAGCTGCTTTGATCAAACAATTGGAGGATTATGGAGAGAGTTTGAACGAACTTGCAAAAAAAGGATCTTTAGATCCCGTAATTGGAAGGCACACAGAGATCGAGCGAATGATGCAAGTGTTGGTTCGCCGGAAGAAGAACAATCCAGTTCTAATGGGGGAACCCGGAGTGGGTAAAACCGCGATCGTGGAAGGGCTTGTTGAGCGGATCGTTCGAGAGGAAGTCCCAGAAATGCTCAAGAACAAGGTTGTTTTTTCTTTAGACATTGCTTCTCTTGTTGCGGGAACCAAGTATAGGGGTGAGTTTGAAAAAAGAATAAAGAAGATGATCCAGATTGTAAAAAAAGATCCCAATATTGTCTTATTTATTGACGAACTCCATACAATCGTTGGCGCAGGGGCTGCAGAGGGTGCAGTTGACGCTTCGAACATACTGAAACCTTCTTTGGCGAATGGAGATATCCGATGTATTGGCGCTACGACTCCAGACGAATATCGGAAGTATATCGAAAAAGACGCGGCATTAGAACGGCGGTTTCAGAAGATCTATGTCCAAGAACCGACGACCAAAGAAACATTGGACATTTTGCAAGGGCTCAAAGAGAAATATGAACTGCACCACAAAGTCCAATACACCCAAGAAGCTCTAGAAGATGCTGTAAAGCTTTCAAAAGCATACATCACCGATCATTTTCTTCCGGATATGGCAATAGATGTGATTGATGAGGCGGGTGCCCGAAAGCGGCTTATGACTGTTACCATTCCCGAAGAGCTAAAATCAGATGCTGAAAACCTCCAGATGCTTCGGAACAAAAGAAAAATAGCCGCACAACAACAGGACTTTCTTAGTGCCAAAAAAATGCAGGAAGAAGAAAGGGAAAAAGCCCTATTATATAACCAGAAATACCAAGCATGGAAGATTGAAGCTGATTCACGTATCGAAACGGTGGGGATGGACGATGTGGCAAGAGTGATCTCTAGTTGGACTGGAATCCCATTGACTCGTGTAGCCCAAGATGAAATGGCGAAATTGCTTCGATTGGAGGAAGCTTTGCATGTTCGAGTGGTCGGTCAAAATGAACCGATCGAAGCGATCTCTCGTTCGATCAGAAGAGCAAGAAGCGGATTGAAAGATCCCAAAAGACCGGTTGGTTCCTTTCTATTTTTGGGCCCAACAGGGGTCGGAAAGACTGAATTGGCCAAAACCCTAGCCGAATACCTCTTTGGTGATGAAAAGGCATTGCTTCGTTTTGATATGTCTGAGTATATGGAACGATTTTCTGTTTCCCGTCTCATTGGGGCTCCTCCTGGATATGTTGGTTATGAAGAAGGAGGCACTTTAACTGAAGCGGTTCGAAGGAGACCCTTTTCTGCCATTCTTCTCGATGAGATCGAGAAAGCGCACCCTGATACCTTCAATATTCTCCTTCAGATCATGGACGACGGACGACTTACGGACTCCCAAGGTCGAATCGTGGACTTCAGAAACACTATACTGATTATGACTAGCAACATAGGCGGAGAGATCATCAGCAAGTCAAAACACACGATGGGTTTTGGGATCGATCATTCAGACGACGGGAGCTACCGCGATATGAAGACCACAGTGATGGAAGAGGTTAAAAAGACCTTCCGCCCTGAATTCTTAAACCGGTTGGACGAAACCATTGTATTTCACCAACTATCCCGAGACCATATGAGAGCGATTGTGAATATTCTCATAAGCGAAGTAGGGCAGAGAATGAAAGAGAAGAATATGACTCTTTCCCTAACCAAAAATGCGAAAGAGCTTTTAATGGAAAAAGGATTTGATCCAATCTATGGTGCCAGGCCTTTGAAACGAATCATACAAAAACTTGTTGAAGATCCCCTATCTGAAGCCATACTTCAGAAAAGATTCCAAAGTCTGGATCGGGTTGTCATCTCTGCGAACCAAAAGGGGGAGATTGTATTCAAAAAAGGCGCGCCCCGCAAACGAGTGAGCAAATCAGGAAAAACTCTCGCGAGTGTGAAGTGAGCCAGAAGCCCAAGAAGATCTTCGTCTGCGATGCATGCGGATTTGAGTCAATCAAGTGGTTTGGAAAGTGTCCCGGATGCGCGAATTGGAATACCTTTCGTGAAGTTAGCACGGAAAAGGAACCCTTATTGGAATCAGGCTCTGAAACAGGTTGGATTGCTGTGTCTCAAATCCCAACTGATCGGTGCAAACGGATATCAAGCGGTTATCATTGGGTAGATAGAATCCTTGGGGGAGGCATCGTCCCTGGGTCCGTCATATTGGTCGGTGGCGATCCTGGTGTTGGGAAGAGCACCCTGATGACACAGATCGCACTTTCAACCGGGCTTTCTTTCTATCTCAGTGGAGAAGAATCCATGGATCAAATCAGGATGAGAGCTTCTCGAGTAACGAGTAAAGATCCATCGGGAATGTTTCTTTTTTCCACGAGCCATCTTGAGCAAGGCTTGGAATCAATCCTCCGTTCTACGGATCAAATTACTTCAAACCCATGGTTTGTTATTATCGATTCAATTCAAACGATGAGAGTTCACAGCGCTCCGGGTCTTCCAGGTGGTGTTGTTCAGTTGCGGGAATCCGTAGGAATCGCTACGTCCTTTGCAAAAAAGCACCAGATTCCAATTTTCCTTGTTGCTCACATAACAAAAACTGGGCAAATTGCTGGTCCCAAAATGGTTGAACACCTAGTTGATGTTGTCCTTTATTTCGAAGGGGAATCGTCGACCGACTTGCGGATCCTCCGGAGTATGAAGAACCGATTCGGTCCAACCAACGAAATTGGCGTTTTTGAGATGCGTGAAACAGGGTTACAAGAAGTGATCGATCCATCCGAACGCTTTTACGATTCCAATTCCGTTTATCCAGGGAATACCATCGTGGTTGCCCTGGAAGGAACGACGCCACTCGTTGTTGAGTTACAAAGCCTGGTTACGCAATCCCCATACAGCGTTCCGAAACGAGTTTCCAAAGGAATTGACATGGAACGCTTGTCATTAATGTGCGCGGTGCTGAGCAAACGGTTGAACATTCCGGTCGACCGTAATGATGTGTACGTTAACCTTTTGGGAGGATTACGGATCGATGATCCGGCGATAGAATTGGGGTTGGCTGTTTCCATCTATTCCTCTTTTGTTGATCAATCATTACCCAATCTTGTTGCCTTTTTTGGGGAAGTCGGATTGGATGGAAAAATACGAAGGGTTGCAAATCCGATCAAGAGAATTCGAGAGTTAGAGCGTCTTCAATTCCTCAAAGTCTACACACCAGTACTATCCAAGGATCAAATCCAATCTTTACGGGAAACAAAACTTGAGATCATCCAAAAGGATCATCTGGTTGACGTATTGACAGAACTAATGAATCAAGAACCAACCCGAACTTGAATAACACATAACCAGAAAAGGAGGAGGAGTCTGAAATGGATCTTGTGACCTACTGGGAAGGAAATATGACCTTTCGGTGCGTAGCGCCATCGGGTCAAGAAGTGATCATGGATACAGGGATTGATTCGGGTGGTAATGATTTGGGGCCCCGTCCGAAGGAACTGCTTCTTGTCGGTTTGAGTGGATGTACGGGTATGGATGTGGTTTCCATTCTTGAAAAGATGAAAGTCGGACCCTATAATTTTCGCGTTGAGATTCACCATTCTTCTTCCATAGACCACCCAAAAACCTATGACTCGATCCACGTAAGGTATTTTTTTCATTTCCCCCAAGATCCTCCCATTGAGAAAGTTGAGAAAGCAGTTTCTCTTTCTACAGAAAAGTATTGCGCTGTTCAAGCGATGTTGAGAAAAGCGACTGATATCACCCATGAAATCGTGTACGAATGACGCCCTTTCTGCTTGCTGGATTCTTCGTGGGCGTAGCTAATGTTGTTCCAGGAATCAGTGGAGGTACTTTCCTCCTTTTACTCGGTGTCCATTCTTTTGTAATCGAAGCGGTATCGGCTTTTTCCCTAAAAAAGCGTATGTTCGGTTTAGATCGGAATAGTCTTTCTCGAATCCTCCTTCTTATCGCTGGTGCTCTTGTTGGGATCCTGAGCATGGCTAAGCTTATGGGACATTTGTTATCTATTTCATCTGCTTGGGTCTATCTGTTCTTCTTTGGGCTCATTTTGGGTTCTTTGGACCCGCTTTGGAAGCAAATCGACAGGAAAAAAGTCCAAACATGGGTATGGCTGGGATTGGGGTTTCTATTGGTTCTGTTGGTTTCTTTTCTAAAGATAACAACAACAAATCCAGAAATCCATGAATCGGTGACTTCCGTTGGAGCTGAAGGCCCGTTCCAAGGGTACGTAATTCTGTTTTTTGCCGGGTTAGTTTCTGCAGCGACAATGCTGATACCTGGAGTTTCTGGTTCAATGCTCCTTGTGATCTTGGGAATGTATCCTCTGGTCGTTGATTCGGTAGCAAATTTTCGTGTATTTCCCGTTTTGATCATTGCTATAGGGGCTTGTTTTGGGATTTGGGTGAGCGCTGTTTTGATCCGGAAACTAATGCATCGCTTTCAAAATGGCACCTACAGTCTACTCACGGGAATGGTTATCGGCTCTTTAGCGCTCCTATGGATGGTAAAAGGAAATCTTACCGGGGTCGAAAGTTGGTTGATAACGATAATATGCGCTTCAGCAGGTTTTGCATGTGGCCGGTTTCTGAACCGGCTTCACCGGTACCATTTCAAACATTAACAATAGGGAGGGATACACCTTGCAGGCAAAGAACCCTTTTGCGAGTTTTGCCCGTAGGATTAGTGGAAAGATGGAGGATTCGTTCGAACAGGAAATCCGAAGTCTTTCAGGACCGCGAAGAGTGTTCCAAGCTAGGACTGAAGCTGCGCTACTAAGTGAGCTTTTGGTTAAGAATCTGCGAAAACAAGATCCTCCGACCACCTTTCAACCAACCCTTCTGTTCCATTACCGGCCTTTCTCCCTACACCCTCAAGAATATGGAATCTATTTTGCTCAAAACTCCTTACTACAGGAAAGCCATGTCCTTTTTGGAAGGGTTAAGATAGGTTTTTCCGATACCCGCAATGATCGAGAAGTGTTGACAGACTGTTGTATGGTCGTGTTTTGGTGCAATATTGCTTGCGCATACTTCCACCATATTGTTGAATCCGACCTCTTTCGACTCCGTGACTTAGGTTTGCAAGCAGCTTTTTTCCCTGATATTCTCTCTGACCCGGCCATTGGGAAATTGATTCAGGACTTATCATTGGCCTATTCTTTCCGAATCCTCTCCGATATTGCGATGGAAGCAGGCATTCCTTCTGGACAACCTTTCGATTATCAATGGATCGCCCGGTTTTACTTACGTCGTAAAGTCGAGTCAATGGAAAGCGCAGCAATGGATTTTATCGGTGATGTACGATGGTTTGACGGTTTGGAGAAACTTGCAAAGAATCTATTCCCCAGTGCACCCTCAAAAGAGGTATTTAAAACGTTATTCTATCAAGGGATTGACACGTTAAAAAATGTCCCGGTATACCTTGATGCGCAAGGGCAAATTCCCGCATTCGAGTCAACCTTGAAATCATCCCCAAGATCATTGGAAGATGTCTACTTTGAAATGAACCCAAGCAACCGCAAGTTTTTCCGCGAGATCCTCAATATGATCGAATTCTCATTCGAACTCTCTCCAAACCTAGATCATGACGTAGGCATCGCCATCGAACGAGGAGCAGGAGATATTCTCTTTGAATTGTTCCCCCGCACCTATACACACTCGGTTGTCTCTCCCTATCAAGACATGATCACAATCACAGATCATACTCTAGCTCGACTTCGCGAGCTAAACCAGGCCGCTCTGATTGATCGGTTGATCCATAGCGGATTCCAAATGGAACCAACAGGGAGACTTGTTTTTGCGCTCAATCCAAAAATCGGTTGGAATAAGTGGAATGCCACCTTGGCGCTTCTAAAAGAGATCATTAACAAGATTGAAGGAATATAGGTTTAAGGATTTTTGACTCAAACCCTTTCTGATTCTTACAACTCGTAAGACGCAGGCATGCAAAGAATTTTCGCGATTTTGGATTTCATAAACCCGTCGGAGTGATTAACACGGATCGTCATTGCCGTATCCAGTCCTCTGCCCGTTCCACCAGCAGATACGATCCATTTTCCAATGGGCACCATTCCTGCGTCTGCAGCCATGACCGCATCTTCAAACAACACTTTTACCCCTTGAGAAAAGATTCGGAAGGTATCTGCAATCAATCGATGGGGCATCAACCCGCCATACAGATTGATAAAATCCTTCTCCAAACCAGTTAGCAAATGCGTCCCCAACCAAAGACAATGCCCATTGTTCCGAATCTTTTCTATGACTTCGTCGGGCATCTCGTTCTTACCCTGTTCTCGAAAACCATACCTGTGGCCGACAACAACCAAGCGGATATCTGTTCGGTTTGAAAGCATATCCATTGCCATTAAAGCGCTATTCCCGGTTGTCGATGGTATAACCAAGGTTTTAGATTCGAGTCTTGATGATTCTTCGATGCATAAGCGCAATGTTTCCTGGGTGTGTTCCGGTCCTGGCTTGTCAAAATAGGTGATTGATTCAGTTCTTCTCATCATACGCCCTCCCTTATCCATTAAATTTTGGTGTGGATCATTCGTTTCCTCTTTCGAATTATAACACACCGAAGAGAAAGGCAAGTTTTCTCCGATGATGTGATATACTTTTGTTATGAAGATTTCTTCCGATTTAGTTCGATTATCATATGGTTCTGCAAGCCTTCTCGAACTCATCCCTTTTCGGATGAAGATGCCGATGAAGACTCTTTTTGTGATGGTGGGCGAACGATGCCTCTATACGTGCGGATATTGTGCCCAATCGGCAATATCTAATGCCGATGGTGCATACCTTTCCCGCATTCCATGGATTCCCTTTTCTTTGGATACAATCATGGATGCGATCAAGCGCAAGAAAGAAGCCTTCAAACGGATCTGCTTACAGGTTGTTTCCTCGGAAAATGTGGAATCCGAATTGATTGCAATGCTTCCCATCTGGGTTGGTCTGGATATCCCGGTTTCTCTTTCCATACGGATTACTGAACGATCACAAGTCCATTATTACTTCTCGATGGGAATCGATCGACTGGGGTTTTCCATCGATGTCATAGATCCGATCGCTTATCGGCAAATTCGGAAAGGAAACCAGAAACAGGACTTGGATCTTTTGTTCCAAGTATCCAGTGATTTTCCAGAGAAGGTGACAACGCATTTAATTATTGGTTTGGGAGAAACGCAAAAACAGGGGGCAGAGCTAATGCAACGGCTCATCGACCACAGGATCACAATTGGATTATTTCCTTTCACGCCTGTCCGCGGAACTCCTCTAGAAAACAAACCTTCACCCCCTGTAACTCAGTACCGGGAGCTTCTCTGCCTTCTCTATTGGATGAATCTACGACGATTGAGATCCGAGCAGGTATCTTTTACCTCATATGGCACCCTAATGGGAACGATCGAAGACCAGATTGGGGAAAAGGCCCCCCCTAAGGTCTTTTCTACCAGCGGCTGCGCGTACTGTTACCGGTTATATTACAATGATCGACCGAGTCTCACAAAAGAAACCTATCATTCTTTTGAATGCCACGGAGTTTAAACTACCTGCTTTTCTCGTTATATATGATATAATCAATCTACATTAGAAGAGATTCTGTAAAGACAGGAGTGGTCACAATTATGCCCTATCAAAGATGGGAGAAAGAAATCCGAGGAACCTGTTTTGCTGTGGAGCAGGGAAAAATGGCAAAACAATCCAGCGGATCGGTATTGGTACGATACGGTGAATCAGTCGTTTTGGTCAACGCCAATGTATCTACGAACGAACGGCCCGGTGATTTTTTACCGTTAACAGTAGAATTTCAAGAAAAATTCTACGCTGCCGGGAAGATCCCCGGTGGGTTTCTAAAGAGGGAAGGAAGACCAGGAGACACGGCTATCCTTTCGGCAAGGTTAGTAGACCGCCCAATTCGGCCTCTGTTTCCCAAAGGGTTTCGCAATGAGGTTCAGATCATCTCCACGGTGCTTTCGGTCAACCCGGATCAACCCCCAGATGTCCTTGCCATTTTTGGAGCTTCCCTGGCATTGAATATTTCATCCATCCCGTTTTCCGGGACGGTTGCTGGTGTTCGAGTTGGTTATGTCAACGGCGAGGTGATCGTATTTCCATCAATGCAACAACTGGAAGAAAGCATCGTCGACCTTACAATTGCTGGCTCGCGTGAAGCAATTGTTATGGTTGAAGGAGAAGCAAAAGAGGTTTCCGAAGAATTATTGATCCACATTTTAGACAAAGCGCATCATGTGATTCAAGAACTATGCTTGTTCCAGGAAGAAATTATCCAGAACATCGAACTCCAGGACAAAATCGCGTTTGAAGTGATTACCCTCTCCGAAGAAGACTTGAACCGATTTGATCAAATGATCGATCGGCAACTCATGAAAGAAACAATCCTTGAAACAGGAAAGAAATCGAGAAATCAAGCATTAAACCTCTACCGTGAAGAGATAATCGATCGGTTTTTCGAAGATGCGGAAGAAGGAGAAATCCAAGAAAAAGCTCCGTTGGTCCATGAAGTATTTGAAGACATCCTTCAAACTGTTATGCGTAGAATGGTTATTGAAGAGAAGATGCGCGCCGATGGAAGAAAACCAGATCAAGTACGGCCCATAACATGCGAACTCTCTCTCCTGCCAAGAACGCATGGATCAGCTCTCTTTACTCGGGGGGAGACCCAGTCTCTCGGATTGGTCACCCTTGGGGCTGGAGTTGATGTGCAGATTGTCGATACCATTTTTGAAGATAGTACCAAACGGTTTATGCTGCATTATAACTTTCCTCCGTTTTGTACCGGAGAAGTGAAAGGAATGCGTGGACTGAGCCGCAGAGAAGTAGGACACGGCCACTTAGCCGAACGATCCGTTAAGTTTATCTTACCATCTGAAGAAGTGTTTCCCTATACCATTCGGGTAGTTTCAGAAATCCTTGAATCAAATGGATCTTCTTCCATGGCTTCGATATGCGCAGCTTCTTTAAGCCTTATGGATGCCGGCGTTCCTGTCAGTAAGCATGTGGCGGGAGTTGCCATGGGTATGGTTAAAGAACCGGATGGGGTTGAAATCCTTACTGATATCCTTGGAATGGAAGACCACCTTGGTGATATGGACTTTAAGGTCGCAGGGACCAAAGAGGGAATTACAGGTTTTCAAATGGATATTAAAGTGAGCGGGATTACTTCCGAGATAATGGCTTTGGCATTAAGCAGGGCCAAAGAGGCGCGCCTTCATATTTTGGGTATTATGGAGAAATCTATTCCACAGGCGAGAAATCAAATTTCTCCCTACGCGCCAATGATTGAAACAACAGACATTCCCACTGAATCAATCGGTGAGTTAATCGGCCCTGGTGGAAAGATGATTCGAAGGATCAGCGCTGAATTTGATGTGGAAATCGAGATCGAAGATGAAAAAGGGAGAGTCAAGATTTTCGGAGAGAATTCTCTCAAAGTCCTGGCGGCGAAAGACTTTATTGATCGGTTGTTATCTCCCATCGAGCCTGGCGCAGTCTTTGAAGGGAAAATTGTTCGCGTCGAGAAATACGGGGTTTTTGTTGAGTTGGTACCGGGAAAATCAGGTCTTTTACACGTTTCAAACATGGGAGAGTATGTCAAAGATCCGACTGAATCCATGAAAATTGGAGATCCGGTCACGGTTCGAGTTGCGAAAATCGAAGATGGGAAATATGAACTCCACCGGATCCTATACAATGAAGACGGGAGCGAAAAACCTATGCCCCCGAAGAAACCGAGGGAATCTCGGGATAACAGGGATAACAAGGGGAGTTATCGAAATCGAAGGACTGATACTCGGAGAGACCGAGGTTCTGATTCCCGGAACAGGTGATCAACTGTATGGATCGAATTGATCTGGATAACGGTATTGAAGTGTATCTCCAACCTATGAGCGGGCTACGGTCATGCAGCATCGGATTAGCAGTTCGGGTGGGATCTGCTTATGAGTCTTTGGATCAATCGGGAATAGCCCATTTTACGGAGCATATGGTGTTTAAAGGGACCCGATGTCGAAGTGCTTTCGAGTTAAAAGAGCCGATTGAACGGGTAGGGGGTACGCTGAATGCTTTCACTGGCAAAGAGAATACCGTCTATTTTTGCAGAGTACCCGATTCTTATAGTGCGTGCGCGATCGATACCTTGTTGGATTTGGTAACGAACGCTGCATTTCCTCTGGAGCAGTATCATTTGGAACAAGAAGTGATTTTAGAGGAGATCAGCGCTTCGGAAGACGATCCTGTAGATACGGTATATGAGAACTTCTTCCGCGCTGTTTGGGAAGGAAGCGCCTATAGTCGCCCCGTCCTTGGTACGGCAGAATCCATAAGCAACATGAAACATCATGAAATGGTGCGGTTTTACCAGCAAAACTATTCAACCCAAAGGATGGTCTTTTCTATTTCTGGCAACTTTGGCGAAGAGCTTATTGAAAAGCTTTCTTGTTTGGAGACAGAACTAAGCATTACGAATCATGAATCGCTAAGTTTTCTACCAAAGGAAACCGTAGTCCAGGAAATCAAGGATGACATTCAACAGATCCACGTAATCCTTGGAATCGAAGGACCGAGCAGGAAAGATCCTGATTACTATCCTTTTCAAGTGTTGAATACGCTATTAACGAGTGGAATGAGTTCCCGCCTATTCCATCGAATTCGGGAAGAACTCGGTTTGGTCTATGCAATCGAAAGCGATCTAATCTCCTATCCTGCTGGTGGGGTCTATTTTCTTTACGCGGCAACTGCCTGCGAAAAATACCAAAGGCTGATCGAAGAATTGAAAAGTCAATTCAATACCTTGATTCAACAAGGGATTAAACCCGAGGAACTTGCTTATGGAAAAGAGAGACTGATGGGAAAACTGCTGTTGTCAACAGAAAGCACCTACACAACAATGATGCGGAATTTGGATAACGGCATTGCTCATTCGCGCAGTGTTTCCCTTGAAGAAATCGAAGACACGATTCAAAGCGTTTCTTTGGATCAGATTAACGAAATCTTGAAATCTTATTTTTCCTCGGTATGGGTGACGAGCCTCGTTGTTCCCAAAATTGCTTTGGAGAAACCGAACATCTCCCATGTTTTGGAAAAGGAGTTCTCAGTTTGAAAATCCTCTGGAAGAAAATCAGTCAGGTATCTCCTGGGGACACCTCAGGCGACGACGTTTTCGATCCAAACAGCTTCGTGCTCTTGATCGCAAAAGGAACGATCCTGGATTCCAAGACCCTTGAATTCCTGAAATCTCGTCAAGTAACTTGGATTCCGATCGGTCAGCCCGATCAAAACGAACTGGATGAAGACTCTGCGATAACGGTTGAATCCGAAATTTACGAATCCAACGCCCTGCTGGCTCCTGAACTGCCTTTGGTTTTGTCAGAAGAAGTCTATCACAAATCGATTAGTCGGTTTCACGATCTTGCCGGGAAGATGATGGATCACGGTATCATTGATCCGGGAGAAGTGATCAATCTATCCAATGATTTAGTCAACGAAGTAGCTCGATCCCATCCAAAAATTCTGAACTTCGTCGCCTTTCTTCCCGCCGGATTCCTAGTAAAACACTCGGTGAATACAGCAATTATGAGTATCACCATTGCTCATCATCTCAAGCAACCCCGCCATATTTTGGTTCAGCTAGCAAAAACTTCTCTGCTTCATGATATCGGTCTGATTTATTCACGAGGGTACAAAGATTTGAGGGTCGGAGAGGATATCGAAAAACAATACAACAAACGAGCCACTCGGAATATCCTTATACACCCCATAATCAGTGTGAAAATGATTCGGACGATCGATGCCGCATTCATGGAAAAAGATGTCGAAACTTCGGTTATGCAACATCATGAACGGTATGATGGCACTGGTTTTCCTATTGGGGTCAAAGGAAAAAACATAACCTTCCTTGCGCGTGTTTTGGCAGTTGCTGATGCTTATGACACTCTAATTTCCTCACACACTTCTCAAACGCCTATTCATCCTTATGAAGCACTACGATGGGTCATTTCTCACGCCGGAAGCGTCTTTGACCCGGATATGGTGCGTGCTTTTGTTGAGATTGCAGGCGTATATCCCACAGGGACTGTGGTGCGATTAAATGATCAGCGAACAGGGAAAGTCATTTCTCGAGGGGATGGGTCGGTAGCGCGGCCCATCTTGCTTGTTCAAGGAGAAGAAATCGAGCTGGAGAAGGTTTCCAATCTTTATATCACAGAGGTGTTGGGTTTTGACACGATGGAAAAAAACTGAAGAACTCACTTTCCGTGATGTAATGGGTGAAACAATCATGGGAAACGAACCAGGAGATATATTGGTTCGCTATGGACAGGGAATCACACCAGATCAAAGAGAGACGCTGTGTTATCGGGGTGTAGAATGGGTATGTGTTCAGGGAATCGATCCGAACCAGATGAACACTCATAAACCGATGGTCAGTCCCATTCAGCTCGATGAATTTCTCAAGGAAGTTAACGATCTCTATGATCAAATTATGGAAGAAGGGAGGGTCGATTGCGAAACCGCAGAGCAATTGGGGAAAGAGATTGCAAAAGAAGTCATTGACAACTTTAGTGAAATCATCATCCCTTCGTTGACCCAGCTGAAAGAAATGGATCAATACACATTTACTCATCAGATTAACGTGTCGATTATCGCAACTTCAATTTCAATGCGCCTCTTTCCAAATGATAAGGACCGGATTCGAGATATCGCTTTGGCGGGTCTTCTCCACGACGCGGGAAAAACAATGGTACCCCAGGAAATCCTTATGAATACAGAACAACTTACCGAACGAGAGTTTTCGATTGTAAAGCAGCATCCGATTCTTGGTTGCTCGATCCTTGAAGAGTCCGGTATCCATAGGAAAGAAATCCTCGATCCAATTCTTTATCATCACGAACGTTGGAACGGGAAAGGGTACAATACAGGTCGATCAGGCAAAGAGATTCCTCTCGTATCTCGTATCATTAGCATTTCAGATGTATATGATGCCCTGACTTCCGATAGACCCTATAAATGCGCATGGCCTCCCTCTGAAGCAACACAGTATATTGTTCGGGAATCCAGCCATATGTTCGATCCTGAGTTGGTGAATCTTTTTCTTCGGATCTTTGGATTGCACAGTCCCGGATCAAAAGTTCTGTTGTCTTCGGGTGAAGAAGCAATCGTTATTGGAAATCGGTATGGTTATATTGCTCATCCTTTGGTTTCAGTTATTCGCGATGGTACACCCTTTGAACTAGACTTGTCCACAGAAAAAAAAGTCCGGATTCAGAAACCTTTGTACGCAAAAGCGTTAAGTTGAAATGGAAATGCATTCCATAATCCATTTGATCAATGCTATTCTTAGGCATTATGGACTACCAACTCATCACTCTCCGTTCCCGTTATCCGATTTTGTCCCGAGTTTGCATCAAAAAAAAAAGATCGTCTTGATCCTTTGGGATGCTGTGGGGGAACAAAACTTGTTGGAAGCCTGTAAGGCCAACCCCGATATCGAAAAACTTATAGAGCCATTTCTGCATCTTACCTTAAAAAGTGTCTTCCCGACGACAACAACTGCAGCTTTGACAAGTTTATGCACGGGACTGTCTCCAATTGAGCATGGAATGCTTGGCTATATTCTCTTTTTAAAACGATTTAACTCTTTGGTGAATATGATTGACTTTTGCCCCCCCGGTCTGGAACGAGATATCTTGATTGGTAATGGGTTAAACCCCCTAAAGTTTATCCCTTGTGATACGATCTTCCAAAAATTGCATCAAGCGGGAATCAAACCTTGGATTATCACATCCAATCAGTTCAAAGACTCCGGATTAAGTCGGATGCACCACCACGGCTCTGCTTTCCGAGGGTACTCCGATATGATGGAAATGAATACTTCTCTTAGGGAGTTATTGGGAAAAGAAAAATCTGACTCCTTTTTTATGGCTTATTGGGGTTTAAGCGATACATACGCCCATCGGTACGGCCCGTCTTCAAATGAATACCAATCAAACATATACTGGCTTTTGTCTATGTTCTTTCGAGAGGTTATCGATCAATTATCAGAAAAAACCCTTCGGGAAACTCTGTTTTTCATCACTGCAGATCACGGGCAACTTGAGACCTCTTATCGAGATGAACATTGGTTTGGAGTTCATGACCCTCTGTCAAAAATCCTTAGTGTGCCCCCTGCAGGAGAACCAAGAGCGCTCTATCTATATCCCAAAGAATTGCATAGCTTTCGTGCTTCTTTTGAGTCAATGTATGGTAAGTTTTTTGAACTCTACGATAGCGCGGATCTCATCAGGGAAGGGATTTTTGGACCTTCGATCCATATCCCCGAAGAGCATGTGGATCGAGTAGGTTCATTTACCGCTATTGCAAAAGAAGCCTATTCATTAAATTACAAGTATACGGGTAATGAACGGACGTTGAAAGGAAAGCATGGAGCTCTTTCCCGGTGGGAAATGGAAGTCCCCTTACTTATCTTATCCTGAAGGAAATGAATGGTTGCCGATATTATGTAAGACAACCGGATCCCAGGATCATTTCGTCTGAGCATAGGAGAGATTTCATGAATATGAATCGAAATGAACAAGAAGGCCTTCAGATCATAAGCATTACAGGACGATTGGATACAGGTACTGCACAACAAATGGAAGACTACCTGAATCAGTTGATTGCCGATGGCCAGAATAGAATCCTTCTGAATATGCAAGACTTGGATTCCATTAGCAGCGCAGGCCTGAGGGTTCTTCTTTCTGCGGTAAAAAAAGCAAACCGGCAATCGGGTATTCTAGCTCTTTGCAATCTTAATGAAAGCGTTTATGATGTATTCGAAATCTCTGGGTTCTCTGAGATCTTTTCTATCTACATGAACGTAGATCAGGCCTTAATTCAAATCAATCCTTGATTATATCCTCAATGTTCAAGGGTTCTTCGGCTAAAGAGATGAAGAACCAGCAATCTCGGATTTATCTGGGTAATGGTGAATCCCGCAAAGATTTCAGATCATTCCCCGTTGGCATCTGGACCACCCGCAGATCGAAATGAGCCAAAACTGCAAGCATGTGGTCAAAAATATCGGATTGGATTCCTTCGTAGTTCACCCAAGCGGTATCTCGGGTAAACGCGTAGATCTCAAGAGGAATACCGGTTTCTGTCGGCTGAAGCTGACGAACCATCATGATTAACCCTTTGTGAATTCCAGGATGTTGCTTGAGATACGCAGTCACATATGCCCGAAAAGTCCCGAGATTGGTCATCCTCCTCCCATTGATATCAACGGTTTCATCCACTTCGTGTTCTCGATTATAGTCGGCAATCTCTTTTTTCTTCATAAGCAAATAAGGTTGAATAAGTTGAATCTTGCTCAACCGACTGTACAATTCATCGTCCACAAAACGGATGCTTGTCATATCAAGAAAAATGCTGCGCTTTATTCTTCGCCCACCTGAATCAAACATCCCTTTCCAGTTCTTAAAGGAGCTAGAAATTAACGCATATGAAGGTACTGTGGTGATAGTCCGATCCCAATTCTGGATCCGTACAGTAGTCAGTGTAATATCGATCACATCGCCATCCGCTTGGTATTTAGGCACTTCGATCCAGTCTCCTACTGCCACCAACTCATTCTTTGTGATCTGGACACTGGCAACCAGGCCCAAAAGCGTATCATGGAAAATGACGAGTAGCACAGCCGTCATAGCTCCTATTCCACTTAAGATGCCCCATGGTGAAGTGTCAGCCAAATTGGCAATGACCAAAATGGCTACAACCACATACATGATCAGCTTGACAACCGTTGCGTAGCTTTTGATCGGGCGGTCACGAGCAATGTCTTTTTCTTGAAAGGAATCGGTGATCGTATCCAAGATCGCATCTAGGGCGATCGCTCCGACAAGAATCATAAAAGCAGAGGATAAACGTTGAATAATCCCCTGAATATCAGGAAATACGGGGGCAAAAGCATAGACGATGATTCCAGGGATCAACAAAGCCAATCTTCGAAGAACACCCCTCTTTTTCAGACTTTTTGTCCACTTCGGAAAGGCCCTGCTGATAATTTGCTCCAATGGTCGGATAAGAATCCACTGAAACAAATAACGGGAAAGTAAGGCTAAAGCGATAATAATGATCCAAGTCAATATGTTTGCAAACACGTTCCCCAAAAGATCAGACATTCCCATTGATATAAACCACTTTGTGAAAAAAAGAACCATCAAATCTCCTTTCGTTCTGTTATTCTTGAACCCTCTGCCAAAATTTTTGGGCCCATTTTTGGGCTTCAGCGCATATGTCTCTCAAAGGAAGGATTAACTCCCCATTCTCTAGCAGAAAATGTCCTGCAACAATCAAATCTCTAGGCCGTTCCGTTTCCATGATTCCATAATAAAAATGGCCGCCAAAATTGCTTTGATCCATTGGAGTGGGAGGGGTATAATCATATGTGATCAAATCGGCTCCATATCCAGCTTCGATCTTTCCAATCGGTATACCAAAAAGCCGGGAAAGGATATCTGAATTCTGTTCCCAAGCGACTCGATACAGATCCTCCAGACCAAAGCCGATTGGGCTTTTCTCCGTATGGTGTTGGCTAAGCAATAGAGTGCGCATATCGCGAGTAATATCTGCACCAAAACCATCATTTCCCAATAGCACGGGGATATCCCAACTCCAAAATCGGTTAATAAGGGGCAGTCCTACCCCATTATTCATGTTGGATTGGGGATTGACGACTATGAAGGCCTTTTGACTTTGAATGATCAAACCATCCTCTTGGTTGATGTGGATGCAGTGCGCCAGCACCGACGAGTCTCGGATCAATCCATACCGATGGAGTCGCTGAATTGCGCTCATTCCATAGCGATCCACGTGTAATTCTCCATCTTCGATGCCTTCAGCTACATGAACATGAATTGGGATCGGTATATCAGCGATCTCTTTGAGGGTTGAGTCTTCCAGTGTAAAACTTGCATGCAGACCCATTAACCCGTTGGTCATTTTGCTTTGTTTTCGTTGCTGGATCCAATCCAGAAATCCCCAATTTTCTTCAATGGCTTCCCGAGTCTTGTCTTTACCGTATCGATCCGAAGTCTCATAGGAGAAGACTCCACGCAACCCTGCAACTTCTACCATGGATTGATGTAGGATTTGCAGACTTCCTTTAATACAACTCGGTGATGCATGATGGTCGATGAACGATCCAACCCCATTTCGAATCATATCCAGAGCGCTTATCAAACCGCTATAATATATGTCTTGTTCGTTAAGCTTTTGATCCAACTTCCACCACAGTTGTTCCAGGATCTGAAGGAAGTTTTCGGGATGAAACGGTGAAACCGATAGACCCCGCGCAAAAGCTGAATAGACATGTGTATGGCAATTGGTGTGCGCAGGCATAAGGATCTTCCCATATCCTCGGATGGTTCCGCCCTGAACCTCGTATTCATGAGGAGGTTGCCCACGAAATACGTGAGCAATCTGGTCATCTTCAATCACTACCCCGCCAAAAAAAAACTCTCCGTGAACGCCGCCTGTATAGACCCAAAAGTCCTTCAAAATCATTGGATCGTTCATTCTGCCCCCTTCTTCGGAATTTCCGAAAAATGAACATGAAAGGTTTCTTTCATCTGACGTAAGGCAAATCGATGGTCTTCTTCTCGAAAACTACCCAGGGCTTCCGGATAAACGACAATATCATAACCCCGATAAAACAAGCCCTCTATTGTATATAAAACACATATATGGGTCGTCACTCCGCAAACATGGACTTCATGAATCTTCATCTCCCTGAGGAGATGATCCAAGGGTGTCTGTTCCACAGCTGAAAAGAGTGGCTTATATACTCTAATCCACCGATTGTACCCTTTCAGCGATCCAACAACTTCCTCCACAAGCTGAGCGCCTTTTGAATCTGCAATACAATGGGGACCAAATTGTTCGAACTCACGAACCTCCCCCCAATGCCAGTCTTGGGTCGTAATAATCGGAAGACCTTTTGCAGCAAACGATTCGATCAATGATATAGAAGGCATCAACGCCTTTCGAGATCCTGGAGAGAATAAGGCTCCTTGAGGATGGATAAAATCGTTTTGAAGATCTGTAACAATAAGCGCTCGATTTCTCATATGATGGTTCACTCCCATTCAATGGTTCCTGGCGGTTTCGAAGTGATATCATAAACAACGCGATTGATTTCAGGGATTTGATTGGTAATCCTTCGAGAGGCACGGTCGAGAAGGTCATAAGGAAACCTTGTCCAATCCGCTGTCATTCCTTCAATGCTATTCACTCCTCGAAGGGCCAATGTATACCCATATGTTCTTTTATCTCCGACCACTCCAACGCTTTTGCTATTCAAAAGGACTGAAAAAGCCTGCCATGTTTGATCATACCAGTTCATTTCTCGCAATGTTTCAAGAAAAAGGGCATCTGCATTTTGAAGAATCCGAATCTTTTCTTCCGTTACCTCTCCCAAACATCGAATCGCAAGCCCGGGTCCGGGGAAAGGATGCCTTTGAAGCATAGATTCGGGAATTTTTAAAAAGGCGCCTACTTTGCGAACTTCATCTTTGAACAGATAACGAATCGGCTCAATCAGCTCCAAGGACATTTGGTTGGGAAGTCCTCCCACATTATGGTGTGATTTGATCTGAGAAGCATTTCCTAAATTCGAGTGGGCGCTTTCGATCACATCGGAGTAGATCGTGCCTTGAACCAGAAACCGATGATTGGGGATTTTTTTCGCTTCACGTTCAAAGACTCGAATAAAAGTCTCTCCAATCCGCTTCCTCTTTATTTCAGGATCAACAACGCCCTTCAGGGCTTGAAAAAACTCTCCTTTCGCATCAACGGTACGAATCTCCATCTGAAAGGAATCTGAGAACACTCGATTGACCTCTTTGGCCTCATTTTTTCGCAAGAAACCCGTGTCGATTAGGATATTGGTCAATTGCTTCCCAACAGCGCGATGGGTTAGAACAGATGCTACAGAAGAATCAACCCCGCCGGAAAAACCACTGACCAGTGAATGGTCTCCGATCGTTTTACGCAAATGACTGACTGTATCCATAATATAATCTTGTAGTTCCCATCGGTCAGAAAACGAACACACTTGGAAGAGAAAGTTTTCGAGAATTTGATTCCCATAGTGGGTATGAGCAACTTCAGGGTGAAATTGAATGCCATAAATCGGACCTTCGGTATATTCTGCAGCTGATACGCCTCCCTCTTCGGAATCCCCGATCATCGGGAATGATGAAGGTAGATCTATCACACTGTCCCCATGGCTCATCCAGACCAGAAAGTGCTTCGGCAAGCCCTCAAAAAGGGGCGATTCTTTGGAGACCCGGAATTCACATTTTCCATACTCTTGCTTGTTGGAAGCAGCAATTACGCCACCAAAACGTTTGGCAAGTAATTGGAACCCATAACAGATCCCCAGGACGGGGATCTTTTTTTTGATAATCTGAGAAAAAACTGGAGGAAGGTCCGGGGCATTTGAATCGTTTACACTAGCTGGCCCACCAGAAAGGATAATCCCCCAAACATTCTCGAGATCTAGAGGGCTATCTGGAGCGCTTACCTCAGAATAAACGTGAAACTCCCGGATTCTCCGAGCAATGAGTTGTGTATATTGAGAACCATAATCCAATATTAGCAATTTCTGCATCGATGCACCTCATCACAAATCCCTTTTCCATTCGTTTGTTGTATTATACCGGATCTTGATCGTCTTTTCAAATCTACGTTCCTTTTTCCTTGGTCCGTTTACCCGACCCGAGAACAGTAGCCCAACTCACCTCGACTGGACCGGGCGGTCTTTCGGTACAAACATCCAAATG
The DNA here is from genome assembly GCA_964462525.1 of uncultured Thermotogaceae bacterium. Lineage (GTDB taxonomy): Bacteria > Thermotogota > Thermotogae > MWEM01 > MWEM01 > CAYWWY01. The sequence goes on along the minus strand of CAYWWY010000001.1, from coordinate 33,625 downwards.
GTTAAGGCTCCAGAAAGCATAATCATGGCCATCGTAAGAAACATTATCTTAAAAGAGATCAGAGAGAGTAATCCAGCAACCAATGGACCGATCAGTAGTCCGAAAGACCGAGAAGCGTGCAGAAATCCCAAGAATTCGGCCCGACGATGGTGCGGACTATGGGTTGTTATATAGGTTGAAGCTCCATTAAAAAAAGCACCAAATGCCAATCCAAGAAAGCTATAAGCAAGTCCTACAAAAACCGCGTTTTGAGCGAAGAAAAACCATATCGGCACGATCGCGCTGAAAAAAATCCCGATAAATGTGCTCCAAACTGATCCAAACCGAGCAATGAGTTTTCGAGCATATAGATGCGAAGGGATCTGAAGCAGCGGATTGATGGAAGAAAGAATAACAGCAAGAGACGCTGAAAGAAGCACATCTTCAGTGATATAGACAAAAATGGCTGACTGAACGCCCGCAATCCCCATCTGACGGAGAAAACTTGAAAGATAGATTGCCCATAAGCCATTCTGTTTAAGCGGTTTTGGGTCTTTGATTAAGGGAAAAAACCGAGAGAGAAAACCGCCACCTTGATGCACACGGACTTCACGTTTTCCCTCAGGGATTCGTAGAGATAACAAGGCAGGAAGCCATGCAAAAGCGGCAAAAAACCAGATCGCATTCCGCGGACTGAGCCAAATAAACAAAACAGAAAGAACAACTCTACCCGTGAACATACCAATCGAAGTAGAAGCGTTGAGAAAAGAAAAAGAACGCGCTGTATCTTTCAAAGAGATCTGGGTGTAATCGGCAGTGAGTGCCATTGAAATCGGTTCGAACCCACCACAAAACATCGCGACGAGCACAGAAACCAGAATAAATCCGCCGACTTGATCGACAAAATTGTATAGAGGGTATAAAAAGCAGAGTGCCAAGAGCGTAATGAACAGCACTGGGACTCTACGCTTGCGCATATCAGACAATGCGCCCCATGCTGGACTGAACAAAGTCATTGTACCACCACGCACTGTGGACAACATACTGATCCAAAAAACACTGATTCCGATTTCTCTCAGCTGTGCTTGGAGAAGCATACCGAAGGTAAAGGTGACAAAAATACGAAACCCTGCTACAACCCACAATCGGGATGCTGGAGAAATCGTCAAAAAAAAACCTCCCAACGCATTTTTGGTTCTATTACCTTACTATTATACCATGGAAGGCTCATCGATTGGATATCTTTATCTTTAGGAAAGTATGATACAATCAGAAAGACAAAACATTTGGCAATCGATAAGGAGTGTTGGATGCCCAACTTCAAGACTCATATTGGATCTGGTATCGGACTATACCCTTTTCTTGTGCTCATTCACGAGTTGGCAAGGTTAAATATCAAAAACGAACGGATTCTCCAATGGTTGATAGTTGACCCAGTGATTATCGCTGTAGGTTATGCTGTATTTGTTTTTTCCGCTGATGCGCCGGATATCGATCATCCGGATTCCATCGTTCAACGGATTGCCCGATTGCTCGTAGGTATTGTTGTTACAATAATGGTCTTCTTCCGGCTTTATGAGTACTGGAATCGCCATAAGTCATTTGATCAAAAGGTCCCTTTGATCAGCCTGTCTTTTTTCATTGCGGTGCTAGTAGGAGTATTCGCAACTCTGATCTTTACTCATTTCATGCCCCGACATAGAGGTGTGATTCATACTGTTTGGGCGGGAACTCTATATGCTTTGACAATAGCTGGCGGGCACTGGCTGTTCCAGCAAGGAGCTCTTCAAAGGCAATTATTGATAAACCATACGATCTTTTTGGGCGTATCTTCTTTTTTGGGATATCTGTTGCACATTTCCCTGGATCGTTTGGTGACTCGAATCAGAAAAAAATCATAGGTTCATATTGTCTGTTGGGTATTTGCATTCGACTTGATCTGGATATGCATTCGCGCAAATTTCCTGCCTAAATAGAGAAACGGGGTATCCAAGACAGAAACGATCACTTTCAAGAAATAAGTGGTTATAAAGATTTCCCAAAAGACCGGCCAATCGAAAATCCCAGCGAATGCGATCAGACAAAAAACGGTGGTGTCGATTAGTTGGCTCGCAATCGTGGAACAATTGTTGCGGAGCCAAAGATACTTCCCTTTAGTTATAGTTTTCCAAAATTGGAATGCCCAAATATCATGAAACTGGGAAAGAGCATAGGCGCATATGCTTCCCAAAGCCACGCGAGGCAATATCTGAAATAGGGCTTGAAAATGGGGGTGAGCAAAATCGGACGGGGCAGGATGAAAAGCCAAGGAAATCTGCATATAGAGTGTTGTCAAGATCAGAGCGGCAAACCCGAGAATCACTCCTTTCCTGGCTTCCTTTTTCCCGTATACTTCGCTCAAAATGTCAGTAGAGAAGAAAATCCCCCCATAGAGAATGTTCCCCAGAGTTGCAGTTACCCCGAACAGTTCAACCGTTTTCAGCACTTGGATGTTGCACAAAATGATATTCATTACGATCAGGAAGAACAAACCTTGTTTCCCAAAAAAGAAGACGAAAACCAAAGAAACGCTAAGGTCCAAAATCAAAAAACCAAACCAGATGAATTCGTTGCTCATATGGCCACCTTTTTTATGATATTCCGATTGTACCATATCCTTCTTTTATGATCTTCATCTGGATGAATTCACCGCGCGAATCACAAATATGTAATATTTTATACATCTAATAGAACTTGACACTGAGCCCTTGATTCGGTATACTCGACCGGCAATAAAGGAGTATTCTCATGTTTGAAAACCTGCAAGAAAAAATCGCCCGGGCAATGAAAACCCTGAAAGGGCAGGGCAAAATTTCCCAGAAAAACATTACCGATGCCGTCCAGATGGTCAAAATGTCCCTTCTTGAAGCAGATGTAAACTACAAAGTTGTGAAGGACTTTATTCAAGTGGTTAAGGAAAAAGCTCTGGGTAGCGAAGTATTGGACAGTTTGACTCCCGATCAGCAATTCATCAAGATTATCAATCTTGAGCTCCAGCAGCTGATGGGTGAAAAAAACGAGAAACTCGACTTTGTTCGGAAACCTTCTGCGATTATGCTTGTCGGCTTACAGGGAAGTGGAAAGACAACTACGTCTGCCAAACTCGCTCACTGGATCAAACGATCTGGAAGGAAAGTGATGCTTGTCGCCGCCGATGTATATCGTCCTGCTGCAATTGAACAACTAGAAACACTAGGACGCAGTATTGATGTGCCGGTATGTACGGGAGATCGGAAAAAACCGTTGCAGATTGTCTCTCAATCTATGAAAGAAGCAATAAAAACCAATACGGATGTTGTTTTGATAGACACAGCTGGACGCTTACATATCGACGAGATGATGATGAACGAATTGTGTGCCATCCAACAACAAGTAAATCCTGACGAAGTTTTAATGGTCCTGGATGCGATGATTGGTCAAGACGCGGTTCAATCGGCAAAGACCTTTAATGATCATCTCGGAGTTAGTGGATATGTCCTGACCAAAATGGATGGAGACACGAGAGGTGGAGTGGCGCTTTCTATCCGAAAAGTGACAGGTAAACCCATTAAGTTCATTGGCACGAGCGAAAAGACGGATGGATTGGAACCTTTTTTTCCGGATCGCATGGCTTCCAGGATTCTCGGTATGGGAGACATGATTAGCTTGATCGAGAAGCTGGAAATGACCATGGATGAGGAAAAAGCAAAAAAGATGGAGAAAAAGTTCCGCAAGGCCGAGTTTTCGTTCGATGATTTTTTGGATCAACTTCGGCAAATTCGAAAAATGGGGTCTTTTGCTTCTTTGTTGGAGATGCTTCCCGGAGCCTCGAAGCTAAAGGATGTTCAAATGGATGAAAACCGCATCCGTCACGTAGAGGCTTTGATCCAATCCATGACTCCTGCAGAACGTTCAAATCCACGTGTAATCAATTATTCTCGCAAAAAACGGATTGCCTTGGGGTCGGGCCGTCCTCTTTCAGAGGTTTCTCGGTTATTGGATCAGTTTGATCAAATGAAGAAAATGGTGAAGCGGATCAATCAAACCGGTGCTAAAGGTATGAAAGGCTTTCCTTTTGGATAAAGGATAATAGCGGTTCCAACACAATAGAGGAGGTAGAAAGGTACATGGTAAAAATCCGATTGACTAGAATGGGAAAAAGAAAGATGCCCTTTTACAGGGTCGTGGTTATGGACCAAAAAAAACGCAGAGACGGTACTTATATCGAGTCTCTGGGTTTTTACGATCCGATGAATGACCCTGCGGTTACCAAACTGGATCTGGATAGAGCCCTTGAATGGCTGGTAAAAGGCGCTCAACCTACTGATTCTGTACGGAGTATTTTCAGAAAACACGGAGTGATGGAAAAGCTACACGCCATCAAAAATGCCCCTATAGAGAAAAAGGCGGAAGAATAGTGAAAGAAACCCTTGAATTTATGATCAAGGGGATCGTAAAGAATCCCGATTCCGTACGGATCGAAGAGATCCCAAAAGATCAAGGGGTTGTTTTCCAGGTTGGTTTAGCGGATGAGGATGTTGGCCAACTGATTGGGAAGGATGGAAGGACCATCAAGTCGATCAACATCTTACTCAACGCAATCGCTGGAGAAAAGCAGGAAAAATTTATCTTGAAAGTGTTGAGGTGACGTTTTTTTGATCCAGACCCTTCAGGCGCTTTTGCATGATCAGATTGAAATTGGTGTAATTCTGGGTGCGCACGGTTTGAATGGGGAAACAAAAATACGTCCCTATACCGATGATCTTGAGAACTTCCAAGTAGGAAAGCAATTCATTTTATTCCACTCCAAACAGAAAAAGTACTTTTACGCCACACTGAACCGAATTCGTCCTTCTGGGAGCAAATTGATTGCCCAATGGGAGGGTTATACAGCCTTAGAAGAAGCCCATCGGCTCATGGGTTTTGAAATCCTGACCAGCATCCAAGAATTGATCCCAAAAGGACCGAATGAGTATTTCTTCTATGAAGTATTGGGTTGTTCTGTTATCGATGAATCGGGAATCAATATTGGCATTGTGGTGGATATTCTTGAAACGGGTGCCCATAATGTGATTGTGATTCGAGAAGACTCTGGTCAAGAAGATGCTCAGGAGATCTTGATTCCGTTTGTTCAAGCTTATATCATTCAAGCAGATTATGTCAACCGGATCATCCACATGCGCGTTCCTAGGTACCAATCATGAAAATTTCCGTATTGACAGTATTCCCCGAACTGGTTCAATTTATCGCGCAATGGGGGATTCTCGGGAAAGCGATTGAAAGCAGAAAAATCACATTCTCAGCGACTCAATTGAGAGATTTTACTCATGACACGCATCGTACAACAGATGATTATCCCTTCGGAGGCGGACCAGGTATGGTCATGAAACCAGAACCCATTTTTGAGTGGTGGGATCGGGAAAAGGCTTCAGAACTTTCTCCTTGGGTTATCTTTCCCTCTCCTCAAGGAAGGCCCTTTGACACGGAAATAGCTAGGAAATGGAGCAAGATGGACCATATCGCGTTCATATGCGGCCGGTACGAAGGTTTGGACGAAAGAGTGATGACTTTGGTACACGAAGAGGTTTCTCTTGGAGATTTTGTCACAAGCGGCGGAGAATTGCCCGTAATGATTATGGTTGACGCAATAAGTCGATTTGTGGAAGGGGTTGTGGGGAATGCCGATTCAGTCGAAAATGATTCTTTTGCTCATGGCTGGCTGGATTATGGCCATTATACAAGGCCAGCGGAGTTTCGAAGCATGAAAGTGCCCGAAACATTGCTCAGCGGAGATCACAAAAAGATATTCCGAAGGCAAAAACGCGAATCGATCATACGAACTATGGCCAAGCGGCCCGATCTCTTTAGATCAAAGGAGTTCACCGAAGAAGAACGAGAATGGATCCTGGATATCGTCATCGGAGCCATTATCCATCAGAAGAAAAAAAAGGGGAATACAGATGCTTGATCAGGTTTATGTAGCTTTGCTCCATTATCCCTGTCTGGGTCGGCAGGGGCAAATTATCTCAACAGCGGTTACGAATGTAGATGTCCACGATATCGCCCGAACCTGCAGAACTTACGAGATTGCGAGATACTATATGGTTACAAACCTACCCGCTCAGCAAGAAATCATTAGGAGAGTCATTCGATATTGGACAACGGGAAAAGGAAAGGATTACAATCCAAACCGGTGCAAAGCATTAAGCTATGTATGCTTAAAACCCTATTGGGAAGAAGTGATCGAAGATATTCAGCAACGAACCGGGAAAAAACCGCTGGTCGTATTCACATCGGCAAAACACCGAGATAATGGAACCACCTTTGAATACATGAGAGAACGCATACAAGAGGAAAAAAAACCCATTCTTGTCCTTTTCGGAACTGGATGGGGGTTGGCTGATGAAGTGATGGTCCAATGCGATTACGCTTTGGAACCAGTACGCGCGCGCGCTTCCTTTAATCATCTCTCTGTACGAAGCGCCGTATCAATCATTTTGGAACGGTTAATAGGAGAACGAGTGCCATATGATGAAAACCATACAGGAGGGAAAGAAATATGTCAAACGCATTGATTCGCTCAATGGAACAGGAACACGAAAAGGAAATTGCAAACTTTCGGGTGGGCGATACCGTTCGAGTCCACCATCGGATTCGGGAAGGAAATAAAGAGAGGGTGCAAGTTTTTGAGGGATTTGTGATCCAAAAACGCGGCAGCGGGATGGGCAAGTCCTTTACTGTTCGGAAAATTAGTGCAAACGGAATTGGGGTGGAGAAGGTCTTTCCTGTTCATTGTCCCGCTCTAGAAAAACTTGAAGTCGTTCGAAAAGGCAAGGTGCGAAGAGCCAAGCTTTACTATTTGAGGAAAGTTGTTGGCACCATTAAGATCAAGCCCCGAAGGAATTGGTAACTCCTTAATTGAAAGCGAGGGTGACAGTGTGAAAGAATCATCCCGAAAAAATCAACCTACTTTAAAGGACAAAGCAGCGAAAGAGACCTTCGAGTGGATTAAAGCCTTTGGCTATGCCGTTATTGCCGTTTTGATTATCCGCTTATTTGTCTTTGAAACCATGATGGTTCCAACAGGTTCAATGATTCCTGCAATTGTGCCTGGGGATCGATTGTTCGTGGAACGAATTACCTTCCAAGCTAGGGAACCAGATTACGGAGAAATCGTTGTATTTTGGACTCCTTTTATCGATCAACAAGCCTCAGAGATGCTCGGTCCTTTTGATCGGTTCATGGACTTTTTTTCTCCCGCTGAGTTTCGAGGACACGTGAAATATGTCAAACGTTTGGTCGGTAAACCCGGCGATATTCTTGAAATGATCCCCAATGGCGTAGGTACAGGCTATCATCTATCCATTAATGGGGTTATTCCAAATCGGTTGGAAGAGATCGTCTATCAAATCGACGGTATTTTTACCGATCCGTCTTATTATAAAAAAATGGCATATCCTTCCAGCTTCCGTTTACGGGACTCTGAACAAAATTTCTTTATGTATTACAATAGAGTTTTGGATTATGCTACCTATTATAAACGATATTTGGACGATATTCCTGTCGAGGAATATGCATGGACCAACAGCGATACCCTGCGGGTTCAAGTGCGGATTCCAGAAGGGTTTTACTTTTTTGTTGGGGATAACTCCCCAGCAAGCCTAGACAGTCGTTTTTTTGGGTTTGTTCCTGTTGAAAATGTCGTTGGAGGACCGCTGCTTCGGTTTTGGCCGTTTCCAAGATTTGGTACCCTTCATCAGTAGTAATGGCGAAAGCAATCTCTTATCCTGGACATATTGAAAAAGCCAAAGCGCAAATCAACCGCAACCTTAAAGCGGTTGACGTTGTTTTTGAGCTTATTGATTCGAGGATTCCTTATTCGGGAAGAGCATACGAGTGGAAATCTCTGTTTTCCAATAAGGAAACGGTGATCGTTCTGACTAAGAGAGATCTCGCGGATCCTTCCGTCACCGATCAATGGATCCATTATTATCGAAATAAGGGGAAGATGGCTCTTCCTATTTCTTTACTAGGAAAACCCAAACAGATTGTTGCCGATCTGAAAAAGATCCGCGACTCAATTCCCACCAAACGTGCGATCCGAAAAGCGATGATTGTTGGAATACCAAATGTAGGGAAGACCTCTCTCGTTAATGCCATCAAAAAAGGCGGAAAGGCTGCAGTAGGTAATTTCCCCGGGATAACCCGCGGGATTCAATGGATGATCGTTGACGATGACTTTATGGTCTTGGACACACCTGGAATCCTCTACAAAGACCTTCACGCACCTCATATCACGAAAAAACTGATTTTATGTGGCTGTGTTCGTCCCGCTCATGGCTGGTTGGAAGAGTCCATCGAGTATGGGATTCAGACGATAGCAAATCTGTATCCGGGCGAAATGAAAGCAACGATGTTGACTTGGGAGCTAGCGACCAAGAATGAACGGAGTTTCATTGAGCAATCAGCTCTGGAAAAAGGATTTCTTTCAAAAAAAGGGATGCCAGATGTGCAAAGGGCTTTGGATTACTGGCTCAAGCAGTTTTCTGAAGGGGGGATGGGGAGGTTTTCTTTAGAAACTCCGAAAAGGTTATTTGCAGATCCTCAAAATGAATCAGAACCAACGTTGGGTGATGTTTGAGCGATCATTTGGTCCACTAAACGCTGAAGCTTAGTATTCCCTTTTTTTAGGGTTTCTTCTACCTTCTGGATTGAATATATTACTGTTGAATGAGATTTTCCAAAGATCTGCGCGATTCTCATAATGTTGATTCCCAATTGCTTATGACCGATAAACATCGCAACCTTCCGGGAGTCAGAAATAGACTTCGTACGCGCGCCAGACACCAGTTCTTCTATGGTATGAGGGAGCTGTGTTTTGATTAGATATTCTAAGGTTTGCTCTGGGTTTCGATTGAAGGGTCTGTATTCGGGAGAAATCCCCATAAGATTTTTTAGTTCGTTTTGGATCTGTGGAAGCCCGTAATCTGTTTTTCCCAGTTTTTTTGCAATCACCGTCTTAACGAGTAAACCCTGAATTGTCCGAATGTTATCAGTGACATGAAGCGCTAAGTATTGAATTACCGGCCAATCCAGCTCTAGCGATTCTCTATGCGCAAGGGATTGGATGATGCGGATTCGGGTTTCCATATCAGGTGGGGTTGTTTCCGCCACCAAACCCATCTGGAATCGAGAAATCAGTCGTTGGTGGAATGTTCCCAGTTCGTTTGGGGTCCGATCCGAACAAAAAGCGATCTGTTTGCCTTGATCAAAAAGAGCGTTGAACGTGTGAAAGAGCTCATTTTGAATGCCGGCTTTTCCAATCAAGAATTGAATGTCATCGATGAGAAGAATATCGGCTTGCTTCCGAAATTTATCACGAAACGCATCTGTTTTGTTGGATTTGATTGACTCAACGAGTTCATTCAGAAATTGCTCACTGGAAAGATAGATAACCCGCTGCTGTGGTTGATGATTCATGACAAAATGGCCGACAGCTTGGAGCAGATGAGTTTTCCCAAGACCAACGCCACCGTAAATAAACAATGGGTTGTACTTTCCTGGGTTGCTAGCAACTTCCATAGCTGCATTATAGGCAAAGTGGTTTCCTTCGCCCGGGATGAAATGCTGAAACTGAAATTGCGGATTCATAAAACAGAGGCTAAGCGGTCTTTTTTTTACAACCGGAGCTGGATCCGCTATTTGAGACTGCTCATGAGTGGGATCTTCTATGGAACTCTGAACGGTCTCATACTCGATACGAAATCGAAAGTCAGCGCCAAAAACCTCTTTAACTGCTTGGGAGAGCAATGAGGAGTACTTATTGATCACCCAATCCCTCAAAAAAAGGTTGCCTATTGCAAATACGATTTCATTTTGATCAGTGGAGACTGTTGAGATTCGGAAAGAGGAAAACCACATTTCCCAGTTTTTCCGGTGGATTCTCTGCTCCAAAAAACGATTCAGTTGTTCCTCCAGTACAGGATCGAAAGGGTTCATACAAACCTCCGGATAAAATAAAGAAAGAAGAATGACGGGTAGGTGTTGGAAATGGACAGCAGGAATATCATACCAATTTTCTCGAAGGATTTCAAGGGCAAGAATGTTAAAGGTCGGGGGTTTTTCGCTTCGGTTGGAAAAAGACCTTGATGTGCTTGACATTTTGCCAGTGAAATGGATATAATCGAACGAAAAAAATACCCATAACTTGACAATCGACAGAGGAGGCAAACGAGATGAAACGAACGTATCAACCATCTAGAGCGAAACGGAAGAGAACTCACGGTTTTTTAACTCGATCCAAAACCCGGGGTGGCCAACGAATCCTAGCGAACCGAAGAAGGAATGGAAGAAAACGGTTGGCAGTCTAGTGATTTGCCCAAAATTTCAAAAGACAACCTGTTTCAGAAGCACAACAGAATCCGGAAATCATCCGATTTTCAAAGAGTCATAGAAAAGGGGAAAGCTGTTGTAAGCCCGTTGTTTGTAATCCTCTTTTTGCCTAACGGGTATTCCTTTTCTCGATTGGGCATTTCAGTTCGAAGAAAATTCGGGAAAGCTGTCCATAGGAATCACATCAAACGGTGGATTCGTGAGGTTTTTCGGTTGGACATCCAACCAATGATTTCCGGTTATGACTTAGTGATCATCCCCAGAAAAAAGATGGCGGATAACAAAGGATCGATTCCGTTCAATGAAGTGAGGCAACAAATTGGCAAAATGGTGGATCAATTTAAGCAAAATCCCCTCTTATAGCATAATAGGCATCGTGGTTTTGTATCAAAAGGGAATTTCTCCCTATACAAGACCCTCATGTCGTTTTAATCCTTCTTGCTCTCATTATGCCATCTCCGCTTTCAAAAAATTCGGCTTCTTTCGAGGGTCGTTGATTGCTTGTTGGCGGATTCTTCGATGCAACCCTTTTTGCAGAGGGGGAGAAGATCCAGTACCGGAACAAGTAAAATTATTCCCCAAGAGGAGGAACATGGACAATGAAATCACATGCACCGATGAAAATCATGATCGTCATCATGATCTTTGCCATCATAAGTTCTGTAGGTTTGGCAAAAAATGAGATCACTGTCGGATACTCCGACAACACGCTTCGTATTCAGACACGCCTTCTAGATATCGCATTCGACACTCGGCATGGGTATCTACGAGACATTATCTTCTTGATGACCGATCAGCCCACCCATGTGTTCGCCCACATGGATGATGGGTTCGATCTTTTCCAAGATGGCGAACGGATTCCACTAACTGATATCCGCATAAATGGCAGATCTGTCTCATCTTTTTCCGACCCGCAGGTTTTCGAAGGTCAGGATTTATATGTCGAATTGATCTATCCGGCCTTTCAAAAGACCATCACTATTCTGCATGGTCCCCATTATCAGATGGAACTATCGATTACGGGTCAAGTGCCCGAAAATGTTCGGCTTTCTTTGCCAAGAACGGGATTTGCGGCATCGGATCAGATCGATGATTCTGGGAAAGTCTTTGTTTCCTTTTATGATCGAACGCAGGCTTTAGCCATCTATCGCATCAATACACCCAATACTCTTTTTTCCTCAAGAGACCGTGATCTTGCAAATCAACTCGATGTTCCTTATTCGGGTCTTCAGATCACCGCTTACATCGGTCCTAACAAACTGACGTTGATCCGGCATGTGTTTCCAGAAGACTATACTTGGCTATCACGTGTCATAAACGCGTATCCCGGTGGGTCAACATGGCATACCCCGATCTTTTACATGTTTGTTTATCTTTTGGACTGGTTGGAAATGATCACCGGAAATTACGGTTGGGCGATCATCCTGTTTACCATTATCATCTATCTTGCCCTTTATCCGCTCATTCATGCGCAGAACAAATCCATGATCAAGCAGCGAATGCTGCAGATGGATGAAGAGTTTAAAAAGGTTCAGTTGATTAAAGATCCCCGAGAAAAGCAACAGAAACTGATGAAGTTATATAAAGAAAAGAAAGTGAATCCCGGCGGTGGGTGTTTGATGATGCTTATTCCCTTGCCCATTTTCTTTTTGCTCTTCGCGGTTATCCGTTATGAGAGCGAAGTGTTTGCTTTTTCAAACCCTTTTCTCTTTTGGCAGGATTTGTCGATCGGAGGCTTCGCCCAGAACTTCGGAATTGTTCTGGTTTCAGTTTTCATCAGTGTCTTCAATTCTTTGATCACTGCCCCTGAAATACGTGTAGCCCGACAAGGGTTGCTATTTGCCTTTTTTCCGTTTTTGTTCATTACCTTGTCGACTGGTTTACAGTTGTATTGGGTTACTTCCAGTCTGATTCGATTGGCTACTACATATTGGGCCTATCGAAAGCATAATCTGAAGGGAATCCCTCTGAAAGAGTTTCTTGCTAGTTTCAAAAGAAAATCATAGGAGGCTTTATGAAAGGATTTGAAGTCGTATCCAAATCTGTTGAACAGGCAATCGAAGAAGTTCAGAACCAATACCATTTGAGCTCAGATGAGTTTTCCTACGAAGTTGTAGACCCTGGTTCAAGAGGGTTCTTAAAGTTCGGTTCCCGGGACGCAGTCATCCATGTTTCCATTCAAAATATCTATTACGCAAGAAAAGCGGCTTCTTTTATCGAAAGCCTTCTTCGGTTTTCAAAGGATTTGGATTCGGACCTTAAAGTTACCTATCAAACACAAGATTCAAAGATCTTGATTCAACTCGAAGGGGCTCATTTAGGAAGAATGATCGGAAAGCATGGGAAAACACTAAGCGCGCTTCAACACCTTTCCAATATTTTCGTGAATCGATTAACGGACAGCAAAGTAACTGTTTTAATTGAGATCGGGAACTATAAAGAACGGAGAATACAAACTCTTACTCAGCTCGCTGCCCACTGCGCCCAGAAAGTCCAAGTTTCAGGGAAACGAATCCATTTGGACCCAATGTTTGCTTTTGAACGAAGAATTGTTCATGAATCCATAAAGAAAATCAAAGGGATTCGCAGCTATTCCAAAGGACTCGAGCCATACCGTTTTGTTGTGATAGAACCAAGCCACAATCGGTTGATTTCGATAAAACAAAAACGGAAAAGAAAGGAAAAAGACACCCATGGAAGCATTTGTTAAAAGGTACACTGAGATTTCGGGAGAATTCATTGATGTCGAAGGAAAGGTGAAGGGTGTGACCAAACGGGTTGTGATTGGTCCTGAACAGCAAGCTCCCAATTTTTATATGCGTGTTTTTACCCTCAACCCAGAAGGACATTCCCCTTTTCATGCCCATGATTGGGAGCATGAAGTATTTGTCCTACGTGGGCAAGGGATTCTTGTAACCCATAAGGAAACCCGCCTGGAACATCCGTTAACTCCTGGCGATGTTGCGTTGGTTCCTCCAGGGATCTTACACCAATTTCTGAACCGATCCAGTCAAGAGGAATTTGAGTTCATCTGTATCGTTCCTTCTCATGGAGAATAAAGAAGATTTCATCAAATACTCGAATTATGTGTTATAATCCACTCAAAATCTGAGCGAGGTGATTGGGATGACGAAAAGCGAAGTATTCAAGCAAGTTCGGAAAATCGTAACAGAAAAATTTAACTTAGAAGAAGAGGAAGTCCAGTTGACTTCAACCTTTGTTGAAGATATTGGTGCTGATTCCTTGGACCTTGTTGACTTAATCATGGCCCTGGAAGATGAATTTGGGGTGAAAATCGATGAGGAAGACACTGAAAAGATCAAAGCCGTAGAAGACGCTGTTGACTATATCTATGACAAAATGGGTGGTTCTGCGGAAGAGGAAGATATTACCGACGAAGATTCGGGTGAAGATGATACGGAAGACCAATCAGAGGATGATGTAGAATCCTGATTGAAAGCAAATAAAAAGGGCAGGTATGGTACCTGCCCTTTTTCATTCTATGAGAGCTGTGGAGGAATTCGATGGAAAAAGAGATAACCCTTGATTTGGTTCGAGTAACGGAAGCAGCTGCCCTAAAATCCAGCATTTTCTTGGGACGCGGGGATAAAGAAGCGGTAGACCGTGAAGCAGTGGATGCAATGAGAGGAATGTTGGATTATGTTCCCATCCAAGGAACTGTCGTGATTGGAGAAGGAGAAAAGGACCAGGCCCCGATGCTTTTTTTGGGGGAGCAAGTGGGAAACTGGGATTCCAACTCACCGGAAGTTGACATAGCGGTTGATCCGATCGATGGGACGCGGTTGGTTGCATTTGGGCTTCCAAATGCAATAAGCGTTGTGGCAGCTTCAGACAAAGGAGGCTTGGCGTCTCTTCCAACGTTCTATTGCAATAAGATCGCTTGTGGACCAGAATTAAAAGGAAAATTGGATATTAATGCCTCAGTTCGAGAAAACCTTCGTGTTGCCGCAGCCGTTTTGGGTGTCGATGTTACTGAATTGGTGGTTGCCATTCTGAATCGCGAACGGCATCGGGAGCTGATTAATAACGTGCGGGAAGTAGGGGCAAGAATCAAACTTCTGGGAGATGGGGATATTGCCGCTTCGATAGCAACCGCTGTTGAAGGAAGCGGAATCGACCTTTATATGGGAATCGGAGGGTCTCCAGAAGGCGTGCTTGCAGCAGCAGCTCTTCGTTCTCTTGAAGGCGAGATCCAGATGACTCTTTGGCCTCAAGATGAAGCTGAAGCCAATCATCTTAATGAAAACGGACACAAAACGGACCGGGTATTCTTTACCAAAGACCTTGCTGGTGGGAAAAACGTTATTTTTGCTGCAACAGGGGTCACCGATGGAGACTTTTTGCGAGGTGTCATTTATAAACGAAGCAAAGTCACTACGCACTCAATTGTGATGCGGTCTATCAGCCAAACAGTACGCCGAATCGTTGCGGAACATGACTTGCGTTTTAAAGTGCTTCCATCAAAATCGAGTGGTAAAGATCTATTATTGATTGAATAGTTTGATTATTTATCCTCTTTTTTTGAACTTTTTTGCCGTACAGTGGTCAAAATATATGTAGGGGGGTTATGGGTGATCAAAGAGGACGGGGTTCCGACTGAAAAGGAATCCTTTATAAATGCTCAGGAGAAAAAATTCGTTTCCGCGCTACAGCGGAAGGAAGTGTGGGCTTTTGAGCGTTTATACGACCAGTACTCAAATATTGTAGGAGGGATTGCCAAATCCTACCTGAATGTCGATGACGTTGAAGACATTGTCCAGGAAGTTTTTTTTCGTGTATATAAAGGTGCAAAGAAATTCAGAGGAAATTCTACCTTTTCCACTTGGTTGTATCGAATTACCGTAAATGCATGCAAAGATATGCTTAAGAAATACAAACGGCGTTCTGAAAAACTTGTTGATTTTGAAGAAGAAGAGCAGAGCTTGCAGTTTGAGACCCAACCCGTCGAGCAGGATATAGAAAGCAAGATGGATATAGATCTTGAAATCGAGCAATTTCGCGAAGCCCTTTCACAGTTATCAGAAGAAGACCGATTATACATTACACTCCGAGACATCGAGGAACTTGATTATCAGCAAATATCCGAGATCGTTGAAAAGCCTTTAGGCACGGTAAAAAGCAGAATTCATTATGCCAGAAAACGAATCCAAAGCATTGCTAAAGGAATGCAGTGACCGACCCAGTGGAAAAAGGGGGTAATTCAAGGATGGATTGCAATGAATTACGTGAAGACTGGATCAACCGTTATTTCGACCACACTCTTTCCAAAGATGAGCTTACGGAATTTCGTTTGCATATTGCAGATTGCTCGGATTGCGCGCGCGCATTCCGCGTATATCATCAATATGTGAGTTATCAGAAGTCTCGGATTCATTACGCTTCTAGCCAGCTTTCAAAAGATCGTTTCATCCGCAGAATCAAACGCAGGAAATCTCTTCCGTATCAAATCGGAGCCATTGCGGCAACATTTGTCATCGGGTTTTTTGGTGTGAACGCCTTTATAGATATCCATAATACCAACAATCGCTATCGGATGATTATCGATAAGAGCATGGAAATGATTCGCACCTCGGAAACAGCAGATGCATCTTATACACATCTTCATCCAAATACTGCAGACATTTCCATCAACAAAGACAAAATCATCAAATTGCTTCACGACGGCGAATAGACCTAAGTTGGGTATTCATGCCTATTCCTTTTCCTTCTCAAAACCAAAGAATTCTTTTTGTCATTTGTGTAATCTTAATTGCGCTTCCCTCTTTTTCTGTTGCTTACGATTTCCGTGGAACCTCTCCTGACGACTATGGCTGTCTGGACCCTTTCATTAGCAAAATTATAGAAAGTTATCATCAAAGTACCATCCAAGGTACTCGTATTTTTATGGAGACCGGGAACAATATTCGATACAGATACGAGTTTATCCTTCGCCAAGGAACAGACAAGATCGTAACATTGAAAATGCCGTATTCACTCACCTGGTATCGGAAAGGCAATGTTGGCTATATCATCCAATATGGGATGAGAGAAGAAGTGAGCCTTGTTTTGAAAGACCTTGAAGATGTCTTTCTAGAGCGGATCGCAAATGAAACTCTGGATTTTAATTACAGTGAGATCAACTATACTGGGATTCCTGCCTATTATTTATTTGTTCAGTTTCACGATGATTCTCTTTTCCGTGCGATTGTGCTTCAGGAAAGCTTTCAAATAATCCGGATTGAACGCCAGAAAACAGACCTCCTCTCCATCATGGTATATGACAATCTCGATAATGCAGAAGAACGACAGTTTCAACGCCAGATCAATTGGTATGAAGCCATTCCTCTCGCTGAGGAAATTGCAGAAACAGAATCCGAATCAATCAACGCGGAATTGGCTGAAAGACAATTGTCAATGATTGACTCCCAAGTACCCTATATTAATCGGATTGCCAATGAATACTCGATCATCCAGACAGACCTTTTGGAGTTTAAAGATGGGCGCGCAGTTTTTCTTACAATCGATACAGGTATGGAGGCTCCCGTTGGAGTAACGATTATCCAACTGTATGAAGGAATGAGCTTTCACAACATACCCCTTCGTTTGGAAGACAAAGTACCCCAGGATTACACCGTTTATCAGAAGCGAAAAGGTCTTTTTGAAGTAACTGTCGTTGGAAAAACAAGTGTTTCTCAACTGGAAGGATTATGCAATCATATCCTTTCCCTCTTGCCTCAAGACAATCCACCTCCTTAGACCCATTGACATTAGCACTCATTTCTTAATCTTATTCCAAAGAGACTCAAATTCCACATTCGGGATATTGACAATCAATGCACCTTTGTACTATAATCTTAGTACCAGCATGTTTCACTTTTTGTAGCAAAGGAAGAATTGGTTCATAATCGAAAAGGGGGGATAAAACAATGGATTTAGAAAAGGACGGAATCCAGATTATCCGTCAGATCCCTGAATGGGTGAAAACCCACTTCTTTGAGCGAGAGAAAAGAGAGAAGTCGATTAACCTGATTAGTCGATCGTTAGCACGCGAGTTATCGCCAATCGCTGAACAGGTGTGGGAGGATCTACTGAACAAGCAGTCAGAAATCCTTGAAGAAGCAAAGTCTCTGATTCGCCAGAATCAGCCCAAAGAAAAAATTCATGAGCAAATCGCTCAAACTGGCGATCCAGAACGAACAAGAATGTTGGATTTCATCTGGGAAGATGCCGTTCAACAAATCGAAGAAGAACGGTTTTACATCTTTCCTGAGATTGGTGAGCGGGTTACGGATAAAGAAACCATTGAGAAGCTTCAATCGTCTTTGATTCAAGAAGAAATGATTCACATGTCTGCATCGGGAAGCTGGAAATCTCAGTTTCTTTTTCTCACCACTCATCGGGTTTTTATATTCAAGAAGGGACTATCAGCCTTTTTAAGTCATCACGGATCTTTCCACCTCAATTTCGATGCCATTCCTTATGAATCGGTCACGAAGATTACCAAAGACTCCAATTGGCTTGCAGGCACTCTGGAAATCGAACATACTTCCCAAAAATCCACCTTTCAATTCCGAAAAGATCTAACCGACCAAATGGATGAAGTCGTTGCAAAAATCCACGAGTTACAACCGCCTCCTAAACCTCTTCCTGGGAAAAACCGAGGGGGCAGTGATCACGAAGAAAACAATCAAAACTCCGTAGAAGAAAAAGGTACGATTACCGAAGAAATGCCAAAGTGCCAAAGCTGTGGAGCCATCGTGCAGGCTGATGACCAATTCTGCAGTGAGTGTGGTTCTTCGTTAAAACGAGGAGAAAACGGCGCACCTGAGCAATCGGTAGATCCGTTTATCTAAAGACCGGAGAGGAGTGAAATCGATGTTTTGTGCCAAGTGCGGAAAAGAAAACCAAAACGACGCGAAGTTCTGTATTAGTTGTGGTTCAACCCTTGTGGAAGATTCGGGCTCGTTTCAAGAAAGAACGGGTTCGTTCCGGGAAAGTGCTTTTTTGGATTTCTCAGAGGAGAAAAGGGTGAGCAAAAACTTTGCCATAGCAGCACTGCTTTTGGGGATTGTGAATATCGTTCTAATATGGGTAGGGTCTTTCTACGCGATCAGCACGCTTGCAACAGGGAACATTCTTGCAGGGGCTGCCGCAGGAGCAGGAATTTTGTTTTTTTCCGTAGTGATTGGAATTCTTGTGATGGTCTTCCAAGCTTTAGTCATCTTTCAATGGTCCCAAACACTGAACGGAAATATCAAGAACACTCAAACGATACTTCAAAGGATGCAGAGCGTAAAATCGGATCAACGTTCTCTAGCAGATATTCAAATTATGAACACAGAGATCAGTAATATGCGTTTAGAACCTTGGGCATTTTGGGTTTACCTTGGATTGTACTTCATACAGCTGTTCGTCCCGGCAACAGCAGTTTTTGTTTTGGGCATCCTAGGGTTTATCTTTCTGGCTGTGTACTTGCAAATGGTATTTAGCCTTTCCAAGAAGCTCCAAGACATCAAAGCCAAATTTTACGCGTTTTACAGCCAAGGAAATATGCGCAATTTACACCAAATCAAATCAAGAAATATCGGGATTTTTATCTTACTTACCATTATAACCTTTGGGATCTATTGGTGGTATCTGCTAATCGTGATGTCCGGAGAGATTAATGCCTTTTTGGACACTGATCAACAGATCCGTAAAAACCTCTAACGAAACGATCAATTACGATCCAATTCCTTGATCTTGATCCTTTTCGATCGGAAGTTTTAGAGAAATAAACAAATCCACGATGTCCGGATCGAACTGAGCTCCTGAACTTTTTTTCAGCTCTAAGCATGCTTCTTTGTCAGAAAATGGTTTCCGGTATGCCCGCTCACAGGTCATTGCGTCAAAAGCATCTGCAACTGCGATGATGCGAGATGCAAGCGGGATTTCCTTCCCAGACAACCCATCCGGATATCCTTGACCATCATATCGTTCGTGGTGATGCAAAACATACTGCCCGATATCAGAAAGCTGTTCGGAGGTATTTAACACTTTCGCCCCCCATATTGGGTGCATTTTGATTAGCTCGAACTCCTTTTCTGTAAGCCGGTTCACCTTGTTCAATACATGAGTTGGGACCAACAGCTTTCCAATATCATGCACCAGACCAGCCCAATACACCCTTCGAATCCACTCAGGGTCCGGTTTAATCTTCTCTGCAATCAGAGCGGAATACCGTGCAACGTTCTCAGAATGCCCCCGCGTGTACAGATCATACAGCTCAAGAATCTGAATGATTGAAAGCAAAAGGTCTTTTTGAAACTTTCCCTGCTGTCTTCGATTATGCTCTTGACTTTCCATTAATGCCTTTTCTGCTTGTTTTCGCTCTGTTATATCGATTAGGGAAGCGATGCTTTTCTTGGTTCCCGGAATCATAGATACGTATGTAAGAAAATCCCTGAGTTCCCCATTTCGATTTCGAAACCGAAATTCATAGTTCGTTTTTGCCCGCGCAGGTTCATTTCTTCTCAGACTATGTTGCTCCTGCATCATAGCCAAATCATCTTCATAGGCAAGTTCGGTCCATCTCATTTGATTTTCGATTTCTTCCCGAGAAAAAGCCAAACTTTTCGCAAATTGTTCATTTGCCAAGCTGATTGTTGTGTCTTCTTCAATTACAATGATCCCTGATCCTGTATTCTCAAAAAGGGATCGATATTGGTTTTCTATTTCTTTTCGTTGAGATATGTCTTCATACATCAGCACGAAGCATTCAGATCGTTCCGCTGCATCTTTTAATGGGAAAATAACAATGTGGATCCATAAGGGAACGTTCACAGGCCGATTAACGGGTAGATAAACAGAATAATCTAAATCGGGAAAATGAACAACCTCACCTTGCTTGGCTTTGCATATGAGTTTCCGATGCTCAGGAAATTGCTTTTCGAGCATAGAGAAAACGGAGATTTCGGGAGAGGGAAGGAGCCCAAAAAGCCTTCGGTAAGAAGTGTTGATTGTTTGAGTGATCCCTTCTTTATCCACGATCTGAATGGGAATCGGGTTGTTTTCAATCATTTCTTGAAGCTGTTTCTTTACTCTCATTGACTCCGTATCATCGCGAAAAAACCCATTCCACAGAATTCGCCCATCTTTCAGAGATTCAGCAGCCATACATACTTTGAACCAATTATTTGTTTCCCTGATCTTGATCCGAAGCTGCAACTGTATTGGAGCAGATAAAGAATTTCGGATACTGAGCCGATTCCGAAAGGCATCTCGATCTTCAGGATGAATCATATCCCAAAAGTTGTCTATTCCAGCCCTTGATTCAGTTAGGCAGATACCCATCGTTTTCTCGAAAGAGGGATTAACATACAAAACACGCAATTCCCCTTGTACAGAGGCAAGAATTTGAAAGAATGCGAACGGAGCTGTATCGATAATTTGACCAACTTGCGGTTCTCGATCCGATTGGTTCCTATATTTTCTACGGAGTCTCCGGGTAATCAAAAAGGCGATCACAATGAGACTTCCAATTAGAAAAGCAATCATTACAATCGTATCTGGGAAACCAGCAAAGGTTAGAAGATCGCGAGAGGATCCCATTTCTTTCTCAGCCAATGCTGCCTGTGTGTCAAAAAAAACAGGATAAAGAGTACGCTCCCACTGATGAGAAAAATCTGCAGCATGCAAAAGAGGGGACAGAAACCATAAAAAAAGAACAAAGACCTTCTTGATCAAACCCGCAAATACAGGCCCGATTATCCTGCTGATTATTGTAGAGTTCATGAACCCGCCCTTCATAGGAATTTAATGTGCAGAAAACCCGCTTATAAGGCAAATCCTTAATGGATTCAATGCCTTTGTCCGTATTATATCACAATGGATGGAAGGAACTGTAAGGATTAACCGATTCTCTTTATTCGACGCACCTATTCAATAAAAGCAGATCCACGGAATCTGAAAAAGAGCATCACGCGATCGCTCGATCAATTCGTATGCGCTGTTTGTCCGTAGGTTCAATGCGCTGGATCACTTGATCCAGGAATGGTTTACCCGGTATGGTTCAAGAGAGTGGTATTGATTCCAATAGAAGTATGCAATAATTTGCGCAAGCACTCAAAGACAAGTATCCTTTTTTTCGAGGAGTAATAGAAATCAAAAAAACGTGATCATTCATCAAAAGATAATGAAAGTTTGGCATGAAGGGGCAACCCCTCCATCCATAGATTGGGCGCTTCGCCTTGTATAAGCGGTAATGCGTATTCTTTGAATGAATCATTCGCCATCATCTCTCCCGGTACTCGATACCTTTCCGGAAACGCCTTTGTTTGGTTGGCTACTTTCTCCAGAGGGATGGTCCGGTATTGGACCTGATACGGTTGATTGCTTGTACGGTCAATTATCACCATAAGGCCCAAACAAGATTGTTTGGTTGCGAAATCCACAGCTGCTTGTCCTACTTCAACTGCCTCTTTCCAGTCTGTATAACTGGAAAGGTGTCGAGAAGACCGTTGAAGATAATCCGGAATGCATACATGGGCTTTTCGGGAAAGCCTCTCTTCGATTATGGATTCGAGAATACCGGATACCTTTCCAAGCTGAACATTACCAAAAGCATCTGAAGAAGAAGAGGCTGAAAGAAATACTCCTCCTTTTGTTTTCAACCCTTCGGACACGACAACAGTACAGTATCCATGGTCAGCAACAGCGGTTTCCAAACGATGAATAAACCGGGTTTCATCAAATGGTTCTTCGGGGAAAAGAAGAATCAATGCACCATTCGATTCATAGGAAAAAGCGAGAGAGGCGGCCGCCGTCAACCATCCTGCGTGACGGCCCATCGACTCCAAAATGAAAACCTGGGTGGAATCAGCGCTCATCGAAAGGACATCTCGGGTTGCTTCCATCACAGATACTGCCGTATACTTTGCGGCAGAACCGTATCCGGGACAATGGTCTGTCCCTTCCAAATCATTATCCACAGTTTTCGGTATCCCAAGGACTTGAAGCGGATACCCTATCTCTTGAGCATTGCGAGCAATCTTTGAAGCAGTATCCATCGAGTCATTGCCACCATTATAGAAGAAATATCCGATATCATACTGCTTAAATGTATGAAACAATCGCGCAAATTCTTCCTGCTCGGTCAACTTTTTCCGGCAGGACCCGAAAATCGCTCCGGGGGTAAAAGGAATCCGCGCAATCTGAACAGGATCCTGAGATCCCACATCGATCAGCTCGCCCGAGAGAACACCATTGATCCCATTTACTGCTCCAAAAACACGGTGAATAACCGGAGATTGAATAGCAGCTTTGATAACCCCATAAGCCGATGCATTGATGACCGAAGTAACCCCTCCAGACTGAGCGTATAACGCGTTTCCTTTCATTAGCCCCCCCTTTACATGAATCATGTTTGGTTTGATCAATCAGATCAAGCAGTATTTCGGATCACAGGTTTCGGAGCCAATCGAATCTGTTGCGCGCTCAATCCCGGGTTTTGAAGCTTTTGCACAACTAATTGAGCGGCTTGAATGCCCATTTCTTCGATTGGTTGATGGATCGTGGTCAGGCCAGCTTCTTCCGTCCAAGTTTGATCGTCATATCCAACAAGAAAGAAGTCTTTGCCGGGAATCTTTTTGAGCGAAGAAGCAATATCCAAGATCGGTAAGGCAAAATTATCTATAAGGGCAAAAATCGCGGGATTCCGGTATTTTTCAAATATTTGAACGATCTGATCATGAGAAGGACCACTGAAGATCTCAGAATGTAGGATGTTTTGAGGGCTTAGACATATTCCTGCTTTTTTCAAACCAGATCGAAACCCCTCCAACCGGGCCGAAATACTTTGGCTGATTCTGAATGGGTCTTTTTCCCGAGTATGGAGAACAAAAAAGTCCTTTGCCTCATGACTGAGAAGGATTTTTGCGGCCATTTCCCCACCAAGCGTATTATCCAAGTCAATACTGTCATAATTTTCCTGTGCAGTTTCCAATAGAACCATCGGTTTGATCGGCTCATATTCCGAGCCAAAAACGTTGTTGAGAGTTAGGGTACACAAAACAACCGCATCGACCTCTTCGGTAATACATGAACCAGATCGGATCTTCGCAATCCGGTTTTCGGAGATAATCGGATAGATCACTGTCTCAAAATCAAGCTGATCAAGATACTCGTCGAAACTTTTAATCACGCGCCAATGAAACTCAGTTCGGATTTCCGGAGTGATAAGCATGACTCTACGGGTCTTTCCCCCCGCCAAAATTCGCGCATACCAATTCGGCGCGTATCCTAGTTTTTTTACCGCTTTTAGAATTTTCTCCCGTGTCTCTTTTTTTATTACACCGCCATTCAAAGCCCGAGACACAGTGCCAATCCCTACTCCTGCTTCTTTGGCAACATCTCTAATAGTGATTCTTTCCAAACTCCAAGACTCCTTTTTTTTCCAAATGGAAACGTTTCCATTCTACACGATTTCCTTCCCTTTTTCAAATTCCGATACGTGCCTTCAGTTACTCTACTGGATAAATATCCTTCATTACCTCCCATATCCTTGCGGAATTATCACTTCTTTTTCATTCCAACGCTGATACACCAATCCCGAACCTTTCAAAGAGACAATCCCTCTCCCATATCATTCTCAATAATGATGGGCGAAAAGCTCATCTATGGTATAATAATCACGATTCAACGGGTGATTTATCCTTTATGAGGGGGGCGCCAACTATGGCTCATCTTCGGAAACCAAACCGGATTCTTATTACGGGATTTGCGCCATTTGGTGGATTCTCAGAAAACCCGTCTCAGTGGATTGCGCAAGAACCGTGGAAGACAGCAGATGCGGAAGAAATTTATACTCATGTGCTTCCAGTCTCTGCATCCAAAATCCCGGAAACCCTATTTCAATTGCTTGATCAGATCCAACCAAGCATCTGCCTTCACTTTGGCCTGGCTTCTCAGGCAAGTCAGGTTCGTATCGAACGAATCGCGATTAATCTATTGGATATGAGAATCCCCGATAATGATGGAATCCAACATACCGACAAATCCATCCTCGAATCTGGAGAAACTGCATACTTTTCAACTCTTCCTTGCCGGACTATTCTGACCCAACTTCACCAATCCGGTGTACCTGCTGAGCTTTCTTATTCAGCAGGTACCTTTATCTGCAATCAGGCGATGTACCTCAGCCTGCACTATGCGATGAGAAAGAGGGTTCCCAAACAATCCGGATTCATCCATATTCCCAACACACCGGAACAGGCTGCTCTCCATTCCGGAACGTCATCCATTCACTATGACACACTTAAACGGGCCGTACGAGTTATTATCGACACGTGTTTGAGCAATGCAGTTGAAGAGGGAGGATTGAAATGACGCCAAAAAGTCAATTCATTGCAGCGATTGATCAAGGGACAACCAGTTCAAGAACCATCGTCTTTGACGACCATCTTCATGTGGTATCCATTGCTCAAGTTCCAATTGACCAGTTTTATCCAAAAGACGGATGGGTTGAACACGATCCCAAGAAAATCTTGGGATCAGCGAAACAAACCCTTGAAGATGCCGTTGAAAAAGCGGGTTTGAACATACACGATCTCTCTGCGATCGGGATAACCAACCAAAGAGAAACAACCATCGCATGGAACCGCCGCACTGGAGAACCCTTATACCCGGCTATCGTATGGCAATGTCGAAGAACTGCCTCAAGATGTGATGCCTTGCGATCTATGGAGCAAGAAATCATAGAAAAAACAGGTCTAGTGGTAGATCCGTACTTTTCGGCAACAAAGATGGAATGGTTGTATACAAATGTTCCTAAAGTCAGGATTGCGGCGGAAAATGGAGAATTGGCGTTTGGAACCGTTGATAGTTGGCTTGCATTCCACCTAACTCGAAAAAAAAGCTTTGTTACCGATCCTTCCAATGCTTCTCGCACAATGCTCTTTAACATTCATCAACGGAAATGGGATTCAGATATGCTCAAACTCTTCCGCATTCAGGAATCATGGTTGCCAGAAATCGTAGACACATCGTCTGTCATTGGATACACTCCAGAAGGAGTCCCCGTTGCTTCCTTAGCGGGAGATCAACAAAGCGCGCTATTTGGCCAAATGGCGATCGATGAAGGAATGGCCAAATGCACTTACGGAACTGGCGCTTTTCTACTAATGAACATCGGTTCCGAAGCAATTCTCTCTCATAATCGTCTGCTTACATCTGTGGGATGGACGATCGAAAAACAACCGACCTATATAATGGAAGGAAGCCTCTTCATGTGCGGAGCAGCTGTGGATTGGGTTGTTGAGGAATTGAACCTCGCCCGGTCTCCTTCTGAAACCGAGCAAATGGCCTATCTTGTTCGCGATCATGGAGGGGTGTATTTTGTACCCGCTCTGTCCGGTTTGGGAGCTCCCTATTGGGATTCGGATGCGCGGGGATTGTTCATTGGCATGACCCAATCCACAAACAAAAACCATATGGTCCGTGCAGTGCTGGAAAGCATCGCCTATGGCGTCCGACAACTGTTCGATACTATGTTCATCAATATTCCAACACCATTGAAAGAGCTAAGGATCGACGGAGGCGTATCACAAAATCAGTTTCTCCACGAATTCCAATCAACTCTCCTTGGAATTCCGGTTGTACTCCCGTCCAACTCAGAAACCACTGCCCTCGGCGCGGCAGTATTCGCAGGGTTAGCTGTCGGTGTTTGGAACTCTACCGATGATGTCAAAAAGCACTGGCAACCAGCCTCCCGGATCGTTCGAAAAAAAGATGATCGTGTGGAGTTGGGGTACCAAATTTGGAAGAAAGCCGTTGAACGATCGCTTCATTGGAAAGAATGAGCAGTTTCCCCTCCTATTAAAGAATTTCAACCCCAAAGGTACGGATCATGAAAACCATCCCATAGCAAATCACTCCTGAAACGATGGGGGTATTAATCCATGCGGAAAATATTCGGAAAAGCACCTTTTTGTTACCCAATCGAGAACCCTTCGCATACCCCGCGCCGATTACAGCCCCCACAATAGCCTGAGAACTGGAAACGGGAATTCCGACTAGGGCAAAGACCCAAATACACAAAGCATGCGCCAATACGGCAATTGTGGATGAAAAGTAGTCCAAAGGAAGGATTTTTTTTCCGACGGTATACATAACCCGTTTGCTGTATGTAAGAATCCCTAAGGCAATTGCTCCCCCGCCCAGCCAAGCAGTAGCCTGAACACCAATCATCGGGGCGAAGACTCCAGTGACATTGGCTACATTGTTTGCTCCCAAGGCAAAAGCGCCGTATGATCCAACAACAAGCGTTGCATAACGGAGAAACTGATCCTGAAGGAACACGTTGTTGATCCGTTTGAAGAGAAACGAGATGGGAAAGTAACACACCCAACCAAAAAACATTCCAAGAAGAGGCGTTAAAAACCAAGCGAAGAGGATGCTGCTCAGAATACCCCATTGGATTTCTTGTCCCATGGAGATATTGATGGCGATGATTGCTCCTATCAAAGCCTGCGACGAAGAAACCGGGATCGATAAAATTGTCATGAGTGTCATCGTAATCGCTGCAGACAAAACTGCGATTCCTCCGCTCATCAAACTTGCTTGCGCCAGTTCTCCGATATTGCTCAACCCTCTGGAACCTTGAAGAACAGCTCCGATAATAACAAACATGGCGGAAAATACAATAGCTGTCCGGTACCGCACGACACCGTTCGTTACGGCTGTTCCAAAGATGTTGGCCGCATCATTCGCGCCCAAAGACCAACCAAAAAAAACCGCGGGAAGCAAGAAACCCATCATTGTGTACCCTCCAATCGAAAATCGCCATAGAGAAATCGATCGTTAATCGCTTGCACTTCTGATCATTCTTCAGACTCGCACGCATATTCCAAAGTAAATCAAAAAAAACAAAAGAAACCCTTACCTTTTCAGCTTAAGGAAATGGTTAAGGGTTTCTTTTTCTCTACCCGATACCGCATATTCAATAGACCATAATTACGGATTCACAATGGATCAAAAAAAGTTAGAACGTGGAAGGGTCAATTTCTACTACCGGAGTCAGGTTCTGTGGTTCATCCGGATTAAGCCCTAGCCGAACGGACACAACCAATCCCAACCAATGAATGGGGATAACCTTCAAAAACCATTCCAAGTTCATTGGCAGTTCAGGTACAGAAATGGAAACGGAACCGTCAATCGATCTGCCTGTTGAAATGACCAATGCGCCTAAATGGCGCAGTTCTGAAACCAATGGCGCTAATATAGATGACATTTTGCTGTGGCCAAATAAAAGAACAAGAGAATGTGTGCCTGTTTTGGCTCTGGGACCATGGCGGTATTCCAAGGGTTGATAGGCATCGGCGTCCGCCAATGCCATCTCAGTTAGTTTGATTACTCCCTCATAAGCAACCCCATAATCCTCTTGATACCCCAAAAAAGAAAAATGTCGAAGGCGATCTATCGTTTCATGGGGAATCCCTTGGATCACCGACTGCGCTTCATTCAGAATGTCTTTAGCAGCAGTAGGAATCTCTTGTTTTGCCAAGTGGATCAGCTCGGGTTGAAACAAACGAAGGAAGATCAGTTGAGCAATAAAGGCGGTTGCAGTATACCCACCGGTCATGGCGACAGACTTTTGAACCACGAAAGGCATTTCCACGGTATGGTCGACTATACTCTGAACAGCCGAGTTTTTGGAACATGTTATGGCAGCGGTCATAACGCCAAATTGTTCTTTCGCCTTGCGTAACGCTTCTAAAGTTTCGGTCGAATTACCCGATCGAGTAAGAGCGATGACCAATGTGTCTTTTGTATACTTCCGAAGACCGAGAATCACTTCGGATCCAGAAGCAAACCCCGATTCAATCGATCCTTGAGAAATCCGTTGAAGGTTTTCGTGAAGAGCGGATCCAAGGAAATAGGAGCTTCCACACCCGATAAAGTGGATGGCTTTGGGCGCTTGTCGTCGGATCAATTGGAATAATCCGCCACCAAGCTCTTCCTCTTCTTGGGCGATTCTAAGAATGTGTTGTTCTTGAGCAATAATCTCATGATATGCATGGATCTTGGATAAGTCCATCATGGTTCCTCCGTTATTCCAAAATAAAGTTGACCGATGCGACCCCCGGTCCTCCATGGGCTGTTAGGATCGGGTTCATATTCGATACGATCAGTTCAAAACGGTCTTTAAGCGCATCGATCAATTCCTGTCTATGCCACGGCCCTGCTGTGGTAATTCCGATCCTCCGATCCAAAACCGGTTCTTCTTGGACAATGCGGACCAATTCTTTCAAGGCCTTTTTGGTACCGAGGACCATTTTCCGCAAATGAATTTCTTTATGCCGGCTATGCAAGATTGGCTTAAGCTTGATGAGAGAGCCAATTATACTAGCCATATGGCTTACCCTACCCGTCCGCTCTAAGTATCGGATGTCTGAAACAATAAAGACGATAAAGGTTTTGTCGATTCGTTCCTGCAAAAAAGCGTCAATTTCAGAAAATCCCGAACCCGATTTGGCCATTTCTGCCACTTTAAGCACCAGCAAGCCTAAAGCCAACGACGAAGTTCCGCTGTCATACACATGGACTTTATCAGGATGTTTGCAGAGAGGAACCGCTGTGTTTGCCGAGCCATTCGTACCGCTGATTCCGGAAGCGATTGTAATCACTACAATTTCCGCCTCAGAATCTTGCTCAAAGATTCGGTCATAGGTTTCCAAAAACTGGCCCGGACTTGGAAGCGAGGTTTTGAACATCTCCCACTTTGCCATCCGTTCCAACATCTCGTCATACTCGATTTCTATTCGACGGTCCATATCATCCGTTAAATGGAGCGGGACGACTTGAATCTGATGCTCATCAATCATTGATTGTGGAAGATCGTTGGTATTATCCGTAACAATCCAGATCATAACATCTCCTTTCCCATTCACCCTAACGGGGTTTGGCATCCGCTTAAAGTATAACAATCTAAGACAATTATACCATGAGATTGATCTGATCTCCATCTTTTGGGATCTCGACAATTCCAGAAAAAAACGAGCGGGCTTCTTCAATGCCGAGATCTTGATGCTGATCGAGTTCAGGCAAAATATGAATCAAAGCAAGTCGATCAGCTCCAACTGCCTCTGCAAGCATGCCTGCGTCTCGAGCGAGGCTGTGCCCTGGGGTTGCATTTCGCAAGGCATAGCAGCTGATGCATTCATGGATGAGAACCTGTGTCGTTCCAATGAAATGACCCAATTGGGCAAAAGGTTCTGTGTCGGTTACATAACAGACTGAATGGGTTCCATCGCTCATCTTGATCCCTAGATTCGGTATCACATGACGCAATGGAAATGAAGCTATGGATAGACCCTTTCCGCGAAAGAACACCCTCTCCATTTGATCCAAGGGGGTAAGGTGGATGGAATAAGGAAGCTCCTCGACAGTAAACCCGAAAGCGTCCAACACCTTCTCAATCTTGGGAAATGTTTCTTTCTCCCCATATAGTTCAAACGATCTTTTTCGTTGACAAAGGCGCATCCCTTCAACTAAAGAAGGGAGACCATAGATATGGTCGATGTGTCCATGAGTTATGATCAACCCGTCTAAGGAATGAGGATCCACTCCATTTTTCATCAGATTGGCCCAAACATTCCCGCTGCAATCAATCAAATAGGAGTGATTGGCCGACTGAACAAGCAGTGAGGCATTGGACCGATTTGGCATTGGTATGGCTCCTGATGTGCCCAAAAAAGTAATTTTCAATAGAGATCCTCATTTTCCAAAGATTACACTGATTGTATCATACTTCATCAAAAAACCATAATTTAATGCCGAAATCCGCTCTTTTTACGAATCGCTATGAAAGATTCCTTGTTCTTCGAGTGCAATTGGTCAATCTCTCTGCAGGCGAACCATCAAACTTGGAAACTCTCTTCTTCGCGTCCCTATGCATAGAACCTTGATCCATCAGAACAAATCTTTATAAGGGAACCGGCAAAAGACTCTGTTGGTCGAATGAGTCCCAAATCGGCTTTCTATGATACAATACCTTTATCATTCACCTGTGTTCCTGATGGGGTTCCGTATTATTTGAATACAGCAACCGACCCCCATGGAGCTTTCAGATTTTTTTTATGTACGGAAAGGAGAGCTGATATGCCTCGAATATGCACCATAGATGACGTTCATGATATTTGCGATTTCGTGTTCCTCCAAAATCAAATGCCCGAAAAGAGTTCCGCCTATTGCGAAAAAGATCGGGACTCGATAGAAAAAAGCTTTCAAGAATTGATCCAACAAGATACGCATTTTGTTGTAGGGTCATTTGACAACACACACCTTGTCGGAGTTTTGGGACTATACGCCGATCCCGCAAAAAATCGAGTGGACTGCGTAGGCCCGTTTGCTTCCCATCCCAGTTCAGTGGATATTGCTACTGAACTCTTCCGTTATGGGCAATCCTTATTCAAACACACATATCAGTTCAATTTCTTTTTTGATTGCAGAAACAAAGACCTCCTTCAATTGATGCAAATCGCGAAAGCTCACAACAATGGCAATGAATGGATCATGGCGCTTGAACGAGACCGTTGGATCCCCACGAAAAAACCCGGAACAATTCCGTTGCCTCCGTCATTGTTCGGTCAGTGGGTCCAACTTCATGATTCTCTTTTTCCCGGTGTGTACATATCTGGTTCCGATATTCTACAATCCTTGGGAACCGATCGCTCGGTTTTTTGCTTGGCCGATGGAATAGGAATAATCGGATATGTTGTGATCAAAGAATCCAACCGATCAACAGAAAGGACTATTGAAATACTAGCTGTTGATAAGCCTTATCGGAAAAAAGGATTTGGAAAAACCTTGTTGAACCATGCTCTAAATCATTCATTTGAAAAAAAAGAAATTCAAAAAATCTCTCTGGTGGTCGAAACTGGCAATAGTTCAGCAACATATCTCTATTCGTCATTGGGGTTTTCGGTTGATGCTGATTTATGTTCATTCTGTGTTCCCGCTATTCTTGAACACTGATATGGGCTTGCCAAAAGAAAAGGCCAAACAGTTTGATATTCTTTTATGATATCTAGATTCATTCCCGTCTGATGGTTGATGGACTCCTTTGCAACGGGGTTCTCTCAATAGAAATCTGGATTCAATTATCTTGAAGAAGGAGGAGAATGCATGCATCATAACCCAGTAATCGACTGTCTGATGAACAGGAAATCCTTGCGTAAGTATAAAGATGCAACGCCGGACCACGAAATCATTGAAACTGTTGTTCGAGCGGGTCAACAAGCCCCTTTCGCTTCTCAATTATCCAGCGTGGTCTATCAAACTGGCAAGAAATTCGCCTTTGGCGCTCCTTTGTGGTTTTTAATCTGCGTTGATGCCCACAAACTGGAGCGATTTATGCAGCTACGCGGATGGGAGATCGTCACCAATGATCTGACTCTTTTGCTATTTGGGATACAGGATGCGTCGTACATGGCCCAAAACATGGTGATCGCTGCGGAAAGTTTGGGAATGGGCTCTTGTTTTTTGGGCGAAGGAAGCATCAACGCGAAAAGGATTACTCATCTTGCTAAGCAACTACATCTCCCCAATCGGGTTTTACCAATGGTGGAACTCGTTATGGGATATCCGGATGAATCGTGTCCGATTCGCCCGCGATACCCTATGGAATTCACCCTGTTTCGGGATCGATATCCCGAACTAAAAGATGAAGAAGTTCATAGGGCTATGAAGGTAATGGACAACGGATACATCGATCAAGGGTATTATAAGAAACAGAAAGCTAAAATCCGATTGGAAAACGGGAGTCAAGACCCTTTTACCTACGATGACTATGGGTGGGCTGAACATATCGCACGAAAATGGGGCCAGTGGATGGAGTCGCCCAACGATCTGATAGAAGCTCTGCAGGCCCGGGGGTTTTCTCTTTCGAAAAAACAACCGTAAGATCAAAAAACCAATCCCTAAAGGGCTCCTTCCCTTTTGGGAAATCCACCATCAAGATTTGGGTATACAATAGGCTACGCTTGTGAAGCAAAAAAAGATATTGTGAAGTCCGAAACATGTTTTCCAGAAAAACCGCTCAGGCAGAAGCCCTATACTGGGAAAACAAAGCATAGAAAAGCACAAACCTTATACCCAAAACAGAATGCACTACAATCCTATGGAATGTTATGTTCTCCTGCGACCCCTTGCCAGAGCAACCAGGGATACGCATCTGTGGGTGTAAAACTCCAAACGCCAATATCCCAATTTGTGAATATGGCTGGACTGGGTGCGCCTTGGGTCATCTCTGCCGTTGTTTTTCCTATTCCGTCGGCGGAGGTGGTCCATTCCGAAGTTTGCGTGTCCCAATAGCAGTTGACGACATTCCCAGGATGCGAAGTGCCAAGGAATCCCAGAAATCCGCCAATTAGCGTTGAGCCATCTCCCTGTACTTTCCCTATTGAATAGCAGAATTCCAAATACCCTCGGTTTTCGACGCATCCGACCAAACCGCCCACTCTTTGACATCCATCAGCTGTTACGGGGCCAGTCGCGTAAGAGTTGGAGATCAATCCTTTCTGAGAACAACCAACCAGACCGCCAAACTTGTCCTTGCCGGTACCAGATCCCGAGAAGAACACCTCAATGTTCGCATAACTCCTGATCAATCTCGGTCTGCGACCCGGGGCATTTGCAGGGTTGCTTTCATAGCTGTTGAACGAACCGATGAGTCCTCCAACTGCGCCATCTCCAGTAACGTTTCCGTCGATTGCATAGCAATTGATCACAGTCGTGTTCATCGTGCCCGTCACGCGGCCAATTAGCGTGCCTGTTCCTCTGGCTCCGGACACTTGGATATCTTCAATACCCAAGTCTTTGATGGTCGTTACGTGAGATTCGTTGTTGTTGCCCACATGACCGAACAATCCAACGTTTCCCTCAGTAGGGCGATTGATTCGAATCCCTTTGATTGTCTTTCCATTTCCATCAAAAACACCGATAAAGGAGTTGGAATAGTTTCCCGCTGCTATGAGAGAACCGATCGGCATCCACCCGTATCCTCCATCGGCGGTTCCCGAGGCATACGTATCATACCCGGGGGAAGATTCATCCAGATCGTTCTCAAGCCGATAATGCGCGGATAGATTGTTCCGGACATTATGCAAGTGTTCCCAATTGGAAATTAGATATGGCTGGCTTTCGCTGCCGTCTCCTCCACCAAATTCGGATGGTTCGGTAAATTCGCTCACAGAAATCG